>NZ_JAEBEI010000001.1:0-1714401 GCF_046548775.1 Amycolatopsis sp. cmx-4-61
AGCAGCGCCGCGAAGGACGCGCCTTCGAGCCGGGCGAGCGGGACGTCGGGGCCGAGCGCGTCGCGGATGCGGCGGCCGGCGGCGACGACCATCCGGTCGGCCCAGGCGTAGCCGAGCGCGTCGCTGACCGTCGAGAAGACGTCGAGGTCGATCCGCAGCACCACCGCGTTGGCGAAGTCCCGCAGCGGCTCCTTCGCCACCTGCCGGAAGCCCGGCCGGTTGAGGTGCCCGGTGAGCGGGTCGTGGTAGGCGTCGTGGCGCAGAGTGGCCAGCAGGCGCCGGTTGTCCAGTGACGTCGCGAGGTGGCTGGCCATCGTGCCGAGCAGCTGGACGTCGTACTTGCCGAAGCCGCGCCAGCGGGACAGCCGGTCGTGCGCCTCGACGACGCCGAGCAGCCGGTTCGCGCTGCGCAGCGGCACGACGAGCGCCTCCTGCGCGCCGCGGTCGAGCAGCGCCGCGCGGACGTCGGGGTTGGCCTCGGTGATCCGGAAGTGCCGGACGTGCGCGCCGGGCAGCCGCAGCAGCGGGTCGTCGGCGGCGGGATCCGCGACCGGCAGGTCGTCGCCGGCGACCACGACCCGCATGGTGTCCTTCGGTTCCAGCCGGAGTCTCAGCACGACGCGGCCGGCCGCGAGCTGGTCCTTGATGCGCTCGGCGATCGTGGCCCATTCGCGGACGTCGACGCCGCCGACGAGCTCGTCGGCACGGCTGGCCGGGCGGGCCGCGGCCTGCTGGCCCGAGCGGGCCACCATCAGGCTGACGTCCGAGAGCGCCTCCATGTCCCGCTGCTCGCGCAGCAGGTCGGAGTACGCCCAGTACAGCGCGGTGAGGCCGAGGAAGACGGCGAGCACCAGCGGCCACGCCTTGGGCGTGCTGGAGATGACGAGGTAGCCGGAGAGACCGACCGACGCGTTGACGAAGCCGACGACCAGGATCCGCCCGGTCAGCCGGACGGCGGTGCTGACCCGCATGCGGCGGCGCAGCACCCGGACCGCGGCCAGTGCGAGCAGCGTGCTCACCAGCGGCGCGGTCAGGGTGCCCGCCAGCGCCGCGACCCACGGGATCTTGTCGCCCGTGCCGACCAGGTGCTTCACCAGCCCGGCGACCGCGAAGGCGCCGGTGATCTCGAGCAGGAACGCGCCCGCGTTGTAGAGGACGCGGCCGGCGACCTTGCGCGCGAGCAGCGTGCCGATGCCGGCGACCAGGTGCGCGGCCAGCACCACCTCGAACGGCGCGATGAAGAACCCGATGACGAGCGGGATCTCGGTGAAGGAGATCGTCCACGAGATGCCGCTGCGGACGTCGACGTTGATGCCGAGCTGTTCGGCGAGCAGGAAGGCCACCGCGAGCACGGGCCCGATCCACAGCAGCCGGTCGTTCCACTCGAACGGCAGCCACGAGCCGACCGCGAACGCGGCGACGAGCCCGAGGCTCAGGACGGCGAAGGTGTAGACCCGGAACCGGCGTTCGTCGGTGCGGGCTTCAGCGGAGACGGGCGGTGTCCCGGAAGCGGCTCCCGGCCCGGGCTGCGCCTGCGCGACGGCGTCACCGTGGGCGTTGGTGTCCGGCATCCGACCTTCCCTCCCGGCTTGTCCACCGGTGCTGATCCGTGACTTCGGGTGTGGACAGGGGCCATACCGTACCCCGTAGGGCGTACCCGCGTCCCTTTCGAGACAGTAGGAGATCACCCCAGGGTTAACAATGCCTCGAACGCGCTGACCTGCGTGGACCAAGGGGTGAAACCGTGACACCCGGGGCTCCGCCCCGAGCCGGGGGCTCCGCCACCCGGACCCCCCGAAAGGGGAGGTGTCGTAACTAGCCCGGTTCCCTGCACACAGCGACGCGGGTAGCGCTTCAATGGGCCCCATGCACAGCGACGTGATTGCCACCGAACACGCGGCACGGCTCGCGGCGGTGGATCCCCTGCTCCCCGGTTCGACTCCCTTCGAGGCGGCGGAAAACGCCGTGGTCCTGGAGGTGGCGACGGGCGACTCGGCCGCGTCCGGGCTCGCGTCCCGCGTCCAGGTCGACCGCGACGCCCCCAACGCGCCGTGGCGGGCGCTGACCGAGCACCGGCTCGACCTCCAGCTGGCCGGGCCGCAGCCGGCGGCCGTCCTCGACGCCCTCCTCACCCGATGGGATGAACATCTGCGCGCGGTCGCTGAACCGGGTGACACGGAGACGGCGGCGATCGTGCCGCGCGCGAGCCGCGACGCGGCCGGCGGCCGCGAAATGCTGCACCACGGCTTCGCGCCGCTGCGGGTGATCGCGGTCCGGCCCGCCCAGCGGCTGGTCCCGGCGACCCCGCTCGGCACCCCGGGCGTCAAGATCCGCCGCGCCGAGCCCGGCGACCTGGAGACGGCGGTGGCGCTCGGCATGGAGCTGCACTCCTACGACGCCCAGTACGGCACGGTGAACTGGCGCACCGGCGTCGAGGACATCCTGGCCAAGGACCTCGCCGAGCAGCTGAAGCGGCCGGAGCCGCCGCTGTGGATCGCCGAGCTGTACGGCCGTCCGCTCGGCATGGTGAGCGTCCAGCACCCGGGCGAGACCGGCTGGATCAGCAGCCGCGTCGCCGCCGCGCGCGTCGGGTACCTGTCGTCACTGGCCGTGGCCGAGGCCGCCCGGTCGTCCGGCGTCGGCACGGCGCTGGCGACGCACGCCCACCAGGTCCTCGACGAGGAAGGCGCCGACGTCGTCCTGCTGCACCACGCGGCGGCGAACCCGCTGTCGACGCCGTTCTGGTACGCGCAGGGCTACCGCCCGCTGTGGACGTACTGGCAGCGTCGACCGGCTGTTCGGTGAACTACTGGTGGATTACCCGGGCCGGGCCCGGCTTATAGGCTGGCCCCCGCCGCCAGTGAGGGGAGCCCTGAAGTGACCGACCAGCGGGATTCCGCGCCGAGAGCGCCCGAGGGTGTCGACACCGAGAAGCCGTCCGCGGCCCGGATCTACGACTGGTACCTGGGCGGTACCCAGAACTGGGCCGTGGACCGCGAGTTCGGCCGGCGCATGGAGCAGCAGTGGCCGCTGGTGCGCCCGGGGTCCAAGCAGAACCGCGAGTTCATGAACCGCGCGGTCCGGGCGGCGCTGCGGGCCGGCATCCGGCAGTTCATCGACCTCGGTTCCGGCGTGCCGACGGCCGGCAACGTGCACGAAGTCGTCGAGGCGGAGCTGCCGGAGGACCACGACGCGAAGGTGGTCTACGTCGATTACGAGCCGGTCGCCGTCGCCCACGCGACGCTCATCCTCGAAGAGAGCGTGGCGACCGACTGGGCCGGCATCGTCCAGGCCGACATGCGGGACGCGAAGTCCGTGCTGCGCGCCGAAGAGACGCGGCGGCTGATCGACTTCTCGCAGCCGGTCTGCCTGATCATGGCGGCGGTGCTGCACTTCGTCGGCCCGGACGACGACCCGGAGGGGCTGCTGGCGGCGTACCGCGACGCGCTCGCCCCGGGCAGCTGGCTGGCGATCTCGCAGATGAGCGAAGGCGACGGCGACGGTCCCTACCTGGAGGGGCTGCGCTGGTTCGTCGAGCAGTACCGGAAGACGAGCAACCCGGTCTGGCTCCGCAACCGCGAGGAGATCGAGCCGCTCTTCGGGGACTGGCGGCTCCTCGAGCCCGGGATCGTGCACCTGCCGGACTGGCGGCCGGACCGGAAAATCAACGCCCTCGAGGCGGAGGCGCGTCCCTTCGCGTGGTGCGCCGTCGCGGAAAAACCCGCCTGACCTGCACCTTTGCCGATCGCTGTGGGCGAACGCACCATCGGAAACAAACGCACCCATCGGAGAGTTGAGCTAGGCAGACTCAACTACACGAGGAGTGCACATGTCCGACACCCGCCTCCTGCCCGTGCTCCCGCTCGATGACGACGTCGTGCTGCCGGGCATGGTCGTCCCGCTCGACCTGACCGACACCGAGACGCGGGCAGCGGTGGAGTCCGCCCAGGCCAAGACGCCCACCCCGGCGTCCTTCCCCGGAATCCGCTCTTCCGCGGCCCCGAAGGCCGAAGTCCTCATCGTCCCCCGCGTCCACGGCGAGTACGCCGAGCACGGCACCGTCGCCACGGTCGAGCGCATCGGCCGCGTGCCCGGCGGCAAGGCCGCCGTCCTGCTGCGCGGCACCGCCCGCGCGGTCGTCGGCCGGATCGCCGACGGCCCCGGCGCCGCCCGCTGGGTGCACGCCGAGGACGCCCCCGAGACCACGAACGACCAGACCGCCAAGCTCGCGGCCGAGTACAAGGCCGTCGTCATCTCGATCCTCCAGCAGCGCGGCGGCTGGCAGCTGATCGACGCCGTCCAGCAGGTCGAGGACGCCTCCGCGGTCGCCGACCTCTCCGGCAACGCGCCGTACCTGTCCACCGACCAGAAGCTCGAACTGCTGTCCACTTTGGACGTCACCGCGCGCCTGGAGAAGGCGCTCGAGTGGAGCAAGGAGCACCTGGCCGAGCTCGAGGTCACCGACACGATCCGCAAGGACGTCGCCGAGGGCATGGAGAAGCAGCAGAAGGAGTTCCTGCTGCGCCGCCAGCTCGAGGCCATCCGCAAGGAGCTCGGCGAGCTCGACGGCACCGCCGACGAGACGGACTACCGCGCCCGCGTCGAGGCCGCCGAACTGCCCGACGCCGTCAAGAAGGCCGCACTGGCCGAAGTGGACAAGCTGGACCGCACGTCCGAGCAGTCCCCCGAGGGCGGCTGGATCCGCACCTGGCTGGACACCGTCCTGGAGCTGCCCTGGAACGAGCGCACCGAGGACGTCTACGACATCGCGGCCGCGCGGGCCGTTTTGGACGCCGACCACGCGGGTCTGGACGACGTCAAGGAACGCATCATCGAGTACCTGGCCGTGCGCAAGCGCCGCGCGGAATCGGGCATGGGCCCGGTCGGCGGCCGTCGTTCGGGCGCCGTGCTCGCCCTCGCGGGCCCTCCCGGGGTCGGCAAGACGTCGCTGGGTGAGTCCGTCGCGAAGGCCATGGGCCGCAAGTTCGTCCGGGTCGCGCTGGGCGGCATCCGCGACGAGGCGGAGATCCGCGGGCACCGCCGCACCTACGTCGGCGCGCTGCCCGGCCGGATCGTCCGCGCCATCAAGGAAGCCGGCTCGATGAACCCGGTCGTGCTGCTCGACGAGATCGACAAGGTGGGTGCCGACTACCGCGGCGACCCGACCGCGGCACTGCTCGAAGTGCTGGACCCGGAGCAGAACCACACGTTCCGCGACCACTACCTCGAGGTCGAGCTCGACCTGTCCGACGTCGTGTTCCTGGCCACGGCCAACGCGCTGGAGACCATCCCCGGCCCGCTGCTGGACCGCATGGAGCTCGTCACGCTGGACGGCTACACCGAGCACGAGAAGGTGACCATCGCCCGCGACCACCTGCTCCCCCGCGAGCTGGAGCGCGCCGGCCTTGGCGCTTCGGACGTCGTGCTGACGGACGCCGCTTTCAGCCGGATCGCCGCCGAGTACACCCGCGAGGCGGGCGTGCGCGACGCGAACCGCACGATCGCCAAGGTGCTGCGGAAGGTCGCGACCAAGGTGGCGCTCGACGAGGTGTCGCTGCCGCTCGCGATCGACGCTGCGGACCTCGAGACCTACCTGGGCCGCCCGCGGCACATCCCGGAGTCGTCGCTCCCGGCGTCGACGCAGCGCACGGCGACCCCGGGCGTGGCGACGGGCCTGGCGGTGACCGGCGCCGGCGGTGACGTCCTCTACATCGAGGCGTCGCTGGCCGACGAGGAGTCCGGCGCGTCCGGACTGCAGCTGACCGGCCAGCTCGGCGACGTGATGAAGGAGTCGGTGCAGATCGCGCTGTCCTACCTGCGCTCGCACGGCGCGGAGCTGGAGCTGCCGGTGGGCGACCTGCGCAAGCGCGGTATCCACGTGCACGTCCCGGCGGGCGCGGTCCCGAAGGACGGGCCGTCGGCGGGCGTCACGATGACGACGGCGCTGGCGTCGCTGCTCTCCGGCCGCGTGGTCAAGGCGGACGTCGCGATGACCGGCGAGGTGTCCCTGACCGGGCGCGTCCTGCCGATCGGCGGCGTGAAGCAGAAGCTGCTGGCCGCGCACCGGGCGGGGATGAAGACGGTGATCATCCCGCAGCGCAACGAGCCGGACCTCGACGACGTCCCGGCCGAGGTGCTTTCGCAGCTCGACGTGCACGCGGTGGCGAACGTCCGCGAGGTCCTCGACCTCGCCCTGACCCCGGCTTCGACGCCGGTTTCCCAGGCGGCGTAACCCCGAGCGCCGCCATGGACGGCCGGTTTCCCTCTCCCCCAAGGGAAACCGGCCGTTCCCCTATGCGTCGAGCCGCCGGGAGGCGATGAGGTAGCCGGTGCCCAGCCACCGCTTCGCCCCGCGCGCGACCGTCGACTCCGGACGCTCCCGCCACGAGCGGTCCCGGCGCCGGACCAGCCGGTCGACCGGCGGCACGGACGCGGTGACGTCGTAGGCGACGACCTCCCCCGGCTGCAGGCCGGCGCGCCACAGCAGTTCCCGCAGGCGCCGCGGGGTGAGCGCGACGATCCCGGTGCGCCGGGCACCGTGCCGTCCGGACGGCGGAACGCCGACGAGGCGTTCCAGCGCGCCGAGGGTACGGCGCGCGGGCCAGAAAACGCCCCATTCGAAGAGCCGGTACGGGCTGCGCGGGTTGAGCATGGTCGTCACGACGAGGCCGCCGGGCCGCGTGACGCGGGCGACTTCGTGCAGGGCTTGGGCGGCATCGGCGTACTCGAGGACGCCCATGGCGAGGACGACGTCGAACTGCCGGTCGCCGAACGGCATCTCCTGGATGTCGCCCACGGCCAGCGTGACCCCGTCGCCCGCACGCGCGGCAACGGCCTCGATCATGGCGGGCGACTGGTCGCACGCGGTGATCCGGAAGTCGCCGGGCCGGCTGTCGAGCAGGTGGCGCACCATCATGCCCGGCCCGCACCCGACGTCGAGCAGGTCGCCGCCGGCACACCCGGCGAGCACCTGGTCGATGGCGTAGCGCCGCGAATGGTGGTACCGCGCGGTGGGTCCCCATCCGGCGTGGTCGTCCGCGTAGCCGGCAACGAGCGCGGGCTCGGCGTACTGCACCCGCACCAGCTCCTCGCGGACGGGCCGCGTCGTCACGGGAATGGACATGGTTGTGCCTCCAACGACTCGGTGGAATCCCCGGCAGCCCTGCACCCCGAGACTGGGGTCGAGTCGCTCAAGAAATGCGTTACGAGTGATTCCGGAAACCGATCGAAAGGCGCAGCGTCCGTTGCCCCGAACCGGCGAGCAGGGACCTCCGACGTGCGGCTTTGCCGGGATGACCCGGCGATAACGCCCATCCGGCACATAGCCGACCACCAGGCCTTATTCGGCCGTCCAGATTTCTGGAACCAATTCTCTTCGACCCAGAAAGGCGCGGCAAGGCAGAAGTGACCACGGCCGGGGGTCCAGGGGGCGGAGCCCCTTGGCGGGGGTTTGGGGGTTCGACCCCCAAAAGGCATAACGGGAGAGAGCCTCGACTGCGCTTTTCGCAGTCGAGGCTCTCTCCCGAACGAACGTGGCGGGTGAGGGATTCGAACCCCCGTAGGCAATGCCAACTGGTTTACAGCCAGTCCCCTTTGGCCACTCGGGTAACCCGCCCAGGCCGGTCGTCCCGGCCGGGGAGAAGCTTACCCAACACCCCCGAGCAGGGGTCAACCGGGATACCCGTCCCCCGGCAGGGGCTAGGCTGGGAGGCCCCTGACAAGCGAGTACGAGGTGTGAGGACACGTGGCGGATCCCTCTTTCGACGTCGTGAGCAAGGTCGACCGCCAGGAGGTGGACAACGCGCTCAACCAGGCGAGCAAGGAGCTGGGCACGCGGTTCGACTTCCGCGGCACCGGCACGACGATCAACTGGGCCGGCGAGGAAGCGCTCACGATCGAGTCCGAGACCGAGGAGCGCGCGCTCGCGGCGGTCGAGGTGTTCAAGGAGAAGCTGATCAAGCGCAGCATCTCCCTGAAGGCGTTCGAAGCGGGCGAGCCGGCCCTGTCGGGCAAGATCTACAAGATCTCCGGCAAGATCCTCCAGGGCATCGCCTCGGACAAGGCGAAGCAGATCGCCAAGTTCATCCGCGACGAAGGCCCCAAGGGCGTCCAGGCCCAGATCCAGGGCGACCAGCTGCGGGTGTCGGGCAAGAAGAAGGACCAGCTGCAGGAGGTCATCGCCCTGCTGAAGGGCAAGGACTTCGAGATCGCGCTGCAGTTCACCAACTACCGGTGACGCCGCCGCGGGCACCCGGTCGCCGGGTGCCCGCTCAGGACGGGGTCAGCGTCCAGCTCGCCTCGTAGCCCGCCACCTGCAGCAACGCCGGTCCGTGGACGTCCCGCTCCACCGCCAGGTCGCCGATCTGGTTGACGATCAGGTCGCGGGTCTCCGGCGACAGCACCCACAGCCCCACGTTGCCGCGCGTCCTGGCCGTGAACTTCACCCGCGTCACCCCCGCCGGGAGCTTCAGGACCGCGTCCCCCTTGCCCGGCGCCTCCTGGCCGCTCGCCGCCGTCGGGACGCTTCGGTGGTCCGCGATCGTCGCCGTCCAGGGGGCGTTCGCGTGGACCGTCACCCGCGTCACCGGGCGGCGGGGGTCCGTGTTGAACCACTTCGTGCCCTGGTACGCGCCGATCGCGTTCACCAGGCCGTGGTCGCCGCCGTCGGTGTCGATGATCACGTTGGACGTGCACTTCGGGCACTCGAACGTGAAGAAGCCCAGCTGGTCCGCCGGCCACGTCGTCGCGAACTCGCCGCTTTCCGTGCCCGTGTGCGTCTCGGACGGCACGTCGCGAGGGGCCGCGGGCGCCGTCGGGGGAGCCGCCGCCGCAGGGGACGTCGGATCCGCGACGATCGTCCCGTAGCCCGTCGCCGGCGCGCACGCCGACGCCCACACCAAGACCAGCAGCAACCCCAGCCGCATCTTCACTGTTCCCCCTCGACGGTCCCTCCGGTGACTTTCGGCCCCGACAGCGGCTTCGTTACCCGAACGCGTGAATGCGTCCCGTGCCCTCCGTCCGGCCGTGTTGTAATCGCGCGGTCACCGCGTGGAGGGGGTCTGGTTGCGCCGCTGGCTGGTCTTCGTGCTGACGCTCACCGCCGTCGCTTCGCTGCTGACGCCGGCGCGCGCCGCCGAGCGCAAGCAACTCGTCCCCGGTTTCGGCGCGTACCCGCGGCTGATCCGCCTCGAACACGGCCGCGGGCGGATCATTGCCACCCTGACCAGCGAAGACGCCGACGGCAAGTTCACCCCCGTCCTGGAGAGCACCGACGAGGGCGAGTCGTTCCACCGGATCGGCGCGATCCGCGACCCCGAGGGCCGGACCGGCATGTGCTGCGGCACCGTCTACGAACTGCCGGAGCGCGTCGGCAGGCTCCGCGCGGGCACGCTGCTGTGGGCCGCCTCCTACCGGCAGGACGCCGGCCCGCAGCGCCGCATCGGGATCCGCGTCTGGGCCAGCAAGGACGGCGGCCACTCCTGGAGCTTCCTGTCCGAGGCCGCGCGGTCGCACAACTTCGACGGCATGTGGGAACCCGAGTTCACCGTGGACGCCGGCGGCACCCTCTGGCTCCACTTCGCCGACGAGACGCAGGCGCCGAAGTACGCGCAGGTGCTCAACCGGGTCGCCTCGACCGACGGCGTCACGTGGGGCACCAAGCAGCTCACCGTGGCGATCCCGCCGGACCGCGTCCGCCCGGGCATGCCGATCATCCGGCGGCTGCCGGACGGCCGGTACTACTTCGCCTACGAGATCTGCAACTTCCGCGACCGCTACTGCGACCCGTACTTCAAGATCTCCGACGACGGCGCCAACTGGGGCGACCCCGCCGACCCCGGCACCCGGGTCGAAACCGCCACCGGCAACTACTTCCAGCACGCGCAGACGATCACCCTGTTCCCCGGCGGCCCGAACGGGGTGCGGATCGTCATGGTCGGGCAGATCTACACCGACGCGAAGGGGGTGCCGCAGCCCGGGAACGGCCAGGTGCTGCTGGCCAACGACGACTTCGGCAGCGGCCACTGGTACGAACTGCCCGCTCCCGTCCACATCAGCGGCGTCGCCAACTACTTCTGCCCCAACTACTCCTCGACGCTGCTGCCGGTCGACGACGGCCGGAACGTGCTCGAGATCGCCACCGAGGACGACTCCGGCTGCAAGGCCTACTTCGGTAAGGGATCCGTCCTCTAGGGGCGGCCCGTAGGGTGAGGAGGTCTCAAGCCACGCCGAAAAGGGAGGCCGTCCATGAAGGGCATCGTGCTGGCCGGAGGCAGCGGGACACGCCTGCACCCGATCACCCAGGCGGTGTCCAAACAGCTGCTGCCGGTCTACGACAAACCGATGGTCTACTACCCGATCTCGGTGCTGATGCTGGCCGGGATCCGCGAGATCCTCGTCATCTCCACCCCCACCGACCTGCCGATGTTCCGCAGGCTGCTGGGCAACGGCGACCAGTTCGGCGTCTCCTTCTCCTACGCCGAGCAGCCGAGCCCGAACGGGCTGGCCGAGGCCTTCGTGATCGGCGCGGACTTCATCGGCGACGACGACGTGGCGCTCGTCCTCGGCGACAACATCTTCTACGGCCAGGGCTTCTCCGGCCGCCTGCAGCAGGCCGTGCGCGAACTCGACGGCTGCGTCCTGTTCGGCTACCCGGTCAAGGACCCCGAGCGCTACGGCGTCGGCGAGGTCGACGCGGCGGGCAAGCTGCTCACCATCGAGGAAAAGCCGCTGAAGCCGCGCTCGAACAAGGCGATCACCGGGCTGTACTTCTACGACAACGAGGTCGTCGACATCGCCCGCGCGCTGAAGCCGTCGGCGCGCGGTGAGCTCGAGATCACCGACGTAAACCTGACCTACCTGCGCCGGGACCGCGCCACGCTCGTCGAGCTCAGCCGCGGGTTCGCCTGGCTCGACACCGGCACGCACGACTCGCTGCTCGAAGCCGGCCAGTTCGTGCAGGTGCTGGAGCACCGCACCGGCGTGCGCATCGCCTGTCTCGAGGAGATCGCCCTGCGGATGAACTTCATCGACGCCGACGAGTGCTACGCGCTGGGCGCGAAGCTGGCGAAGTCCGGCTACGGCGACTACGTGAAGGCCGTCGCCGTGGCGGCGGGCGCGTCGGCCTAGAACGGGCGCCGGGCCATCTCCTCGAGCCGCGCGATGCGGTCGGAGATCGGCGGGTGGGTCGAGAACAGCCTGCTCAGGCCCTCGCCGGGGCGGAACGGGTTCGCGATCATCAGGTGCGACTGCGACACCAGCTGGGGCTCGGCGACCAGCGGCCGCGCCCGCGTCCCGGCGTCCAGCTTCCGCAGCGCCGAGGCCAGGCCCAGGGGGTCGCCGGTCAGCTCGGCCCCGGACGCGTCGGCCTGGTACTCCCGCGACCGGCTCACGCCCATCCGGATGACGGCCGCCGCGATCGGCCCGACGAACACCAGCAGCAGGCTGAGCAGGGGGTTCCCGTCGCGGTTGTTGCCGCCGAAGAACAGCGCGATGTTCGCGAGCACGCTGATCAGGCTGGCCAATGCGCCGGCCACGCACGAGATCAGGATGTCGCGGTTGTAGACGTGCGACAGCTCGTGGCCGAGCACGGCCCGCAGCTCCCGCTCGTCGAGCAGGTCGAGGATGCCGGTGGTGCAGCACACCGCCGCGTGCCGGGGGCTGCGGCCGGTCGCGAACGCGTTGGGGGCGACGGTCGGGCTGATGTACAGCTGCGGCATCGGCTGCCGCGCCACCTGCGCGAGCTCGCGCACGATCCGGTACATCGCGGGCTGCTCGACCTCCGACACCGGCCGCGCCCGCATCGCGCGCAGCGCCAGCTTGTCGGAGTTGAAATAGGCGAACGCGTTCATCCCGAGGGCGACGACCAGCCCGATGACCAGTGCGCCGCGGCCGAACAGCCCGCTGATCGCGACGATGATCGCCGACAGCAGGCCGAGCAGCAATGCCGTCTTGAGTCCGTTCTGGTGCCCGTGCACGTGCGCTCGCCTCCGTCCGCTGTCCCGAGTGGGTTTACCCAGTGGAAACAACGCGATCGGGCGACGCGAAGTTCCTTCACGTGGGGCGGGCGACGGTTACGCTCGAACGGCGAAACGATCACGAGCGGAGGCGCCGATGGGAGCTCGCCGGCTACGTCGACGCACCCTGTTCGCGCTGGTCACGGCGGGTTTCGGCACCCTCGTCCTGCCCGGCGCGGCGCGGGCGGAGGGCGTCCGCTCGATCGACGTCGGCGGCAGCCCGGGCGGGATCGCGGTGAACCCGGTCACGGGCCTCGCGTACGTCACCGACGCCGAGGCCGGGACGGTGGCCGTGGTGGATCCGCGCAGCGCGTCGGTCGCCGACGTGATCGACGTCGGGGGCGAACCCGGCGACGTCGCGATCGACCCGAAGGCCGGCCGGGTCTACGTCGCCAACCCGCCGGCGGGCACGGTGGTGGTGCTCGACACGCGGACCCACGACCTGGTGAGCGTGATCGGCGCGGGGGCCGGCGCCTCGGCGCTCGCGGTCGACGAATCGGCCGACCGCGTCTACGCGGCCAGCGGCACCACCGGCACGCTCGCCGTGCTCGACGGCGTGAGCTGCACGCTCGCCGCGCTCGTCCCGGGCCCGAAGCCGGGGTTCGCCGGGATCGGCGTCGACCCCGGCCGCAAGCTGGCCTACTGCGCGAGCCCGGCCACCGATTCGGTCGAGGTGTTCTCGGCCGACAGCGGGACGTTCGTCGCTTCGGTGAAGGTCGGGCGCAGTCCCACCGACGTCGCGGTGCACCACGCGAGCGGAACGGTGTACGTCGCGAACTCCGGCATCCACCACATGTCCATTGTGGACTCCGCGACGCGCACCGAGCGCAAGACCGTGCTGCTGCGCAGCGAATCCTCCGCGCTGGCGGTGCACCAGGGCAGCAACACGGTTTACACCAACGGCGGCCAGAACGGGCTCACCCGCGTCGACGGGACGGCGGGCACGCTGAGCGGCGAGCTGTCGCTCGGCGTGAACCCCGGCGATGTCGCCGTCGACCAGCGAGCGCGCACGGTGTGGGTCACCGACCCCCTCCACGGCCGGGTCTTCTTCGTCCGCGATTTCTGACCCGGTGTCACTCCAGGTATACGGTCGGGAAGCATGAAACTCGGACTGCAGATCCCGGACTTCACCTGGCCGAACGGCGCTTCCGCGCTCGGCGCCGACCTCGCCGCCGTCGTCCGCGCGGGCGACCAGGCGGGCTTCGACTCCATCGCCGTGATGGACCACTTCTTCCAGATCGGCGCCGTCGGCCCGACCGAAAACGACATGCTCGAGGCGTACACCACCCTCGGCTTCATCGCCGCGCACACCGAGCGCGCCAAGCTGCTCACCGTCGTCACCGGTGTCCTCTACCGGCACCCCGGCCTGCTGGCCAAGGCGATCACGACGCTGGACGTGCTGTCCGGCGGCCGTGCGGTCCTCGGCATCGGCGCGGGCTGGAACGAGGAGGAGTCGCGCGGGCTCGGCTTCCCGTTCCCGTCCGTGGCCGAGCGGTTCGAACTGCTGGAGGAAAACCTCCAGTACGTGCTGCAGATGTGGGCCGAGGGCGACGCGCCGTTCAAGAGCAAGCACTTCGACGCCGAACGGCTGCTGAACGTGCCCCAAGCGCTGCAGAAGCCGCGTCCGCTCATCATGATCGGGGGCGGCGGCGAGAAGAAGACGCTGAAGCTCGTCGCGAAGTACGCCGACGCGTGCAACCTCTTCAACGGGCCGGACCTGGAGCGCAAGCTCGACGTGCTGCGGCAGCACTGCGAGAACGAGGGCCGCGACTACGACTCGATCGTCAAGACCGTCTACCACATCCTGGACGTCGGCGAGAACGGCGAAAAGGCCGGCGAGCTGGTGGCCGAACTGGAACGGCTGAACGGGCTCGGCATCCAGGTCGCGCTCGGGATGGTGCCGCACGTCCACCGGCCCGCGGTGCTGGAGAAGTTCGCCACCGAGGTCATCCCGGCGGCGGAGAAGATCGGCTGAACCCCCTTCGGAAGGAGCCCTCTCCGCTGTCCGGCGGGGAGGGCTCCCGTGCGTTCAGCCGTCCTTCGCGACCACCCGGGTCAGGGCCGCTACGCCGATTCCCACGACGGCGAGCGCGATGCCCGCGACCAACCAGCCCAGCAGCGCCAGCACCGCGCCCGCAACCGCGAAGAGCGCGAACTCCAGCAGGAAGCGGGCCGGTTCCGGGAGGCGACGGCGGGCTCGGGGCGCGATGAACAGGCCCCAGAGCGCGGCGGCCGCCACCGGCAGCAGCACCGCGTCCACCACCGCCAGCGCGACGCCGCTGCCGAGCTGGGTGCCCGCCAGGGCCAGGCCGCCGAGCAGCGCCAGCTCGGTCAGGAAGCGGACGGTCAGCACCACGCCCGCGAACCCGCCCAGGCGGGGAGCCGGATCCGGAGTCATCCCGCCAGCCTAGGAGGAGGTCCACTGTGGACGTTACGGGTTCGGCCGGGTACGGTTGGTGATCCCCGCCACAGTTGCTCCGTTCAGGTTGCGGTTCCGAATCGGTCCACTACCCGCTCCCGCGTCGCTGTAACGACCTCCCGGCGCCGGTCGACGTGTCAGGTGCACATCGCGACCGCGAGCCAAGGAGCCTGGTAGATGACCACATGTCGACTCTGCGGTTCGACAAACACGGCCAGTGTCGTGGACCTCGGCGCGACTCCCCCGTGTGAGCGATTTTTGACGGCGGAGCAGCTCGACGAACCGGAGGCCACCTTCCCGCTCCACCTGAAGGTGTGCACCGACTGCTGGCTCGCCCAGATCCCGCCGCTGATCGACCCCGACGACACCTTCACCGAGTACGCGTACTTCTCGTCCTTCTCGACGTCGTGGGTGGAGCACGCGAAGCGCTTCGTCGACGGCGCCGTCGAGCGGCTGGGGCTCGGCGAGAAGTCCTTCGTGGTCGAGGTCGCGAGCAACGACGGGTACCTGCTCAAGCACGTCGTCGGGCACGGCATCCGGTGTCTGGGCGTGGAACCTTCGGTGAACGTCGGGCAGGCGGCGCGCGACGCCGGGGTGCCCACCCTGACGGCCTTCCTCTCCGAGGAAACCGGCCTGAAGGTGCGCGAGGAGCACGGGCCGGCCGACCTCGTGGCCGCGAACAACGTCTACGCGCACATCCCGGACGTCCTCGGCTTCACCAAGGGCCTGCGTGCCCTGGTCGCCGACGACGGCTGGGTGTCCATCGAGGTCCAGCACCTGCTCACGCTGATCGAGAAGAACCAGTACGACACGATCTACCACGAGCACTTCCAGTACTACACGGTCGAATCCGCCCGCCGCGCGCTGGCGACCGGCGGGCTGACCGTGGTCGACGTCGAGCTGCTGCCGACGCACGGCGGATCGATCCGGCTGTGGGCGCGGCCCGCGGAGGTGGCGGGCGAGCCCAGCGAGCGGATGACCGACGTGCTGGAGCGCGAAAAGGCCGCCGGGCTGCACGAGCTGTCCGGCTACACCGAGTTCGCCGAGCGCGTCACCCGCGTGCGGCTGGACCTGCTGAAGTTCCTGATCGAGGCGCGGGGCGAAGGCAAGACCGTCGTCGGCTACGGCGCCCCGGGCAAGGGCAACACCCTGCTGAACCACTGCGGCATCCGGACGGACCTGCTGCAGTACACGGTCGACCGCAATCCGTACAAGCACGGCCGGTACACGCCGGGCACGCGCATCCCGGTGCTGCCGCCGGAACGGATCGAAGCGGACCGGCCCGACTACGTGCTCGTCCTCCCGTGGAACCTCCGGGAGGAACTGACCGGGCAGCTCTCCCACATCGGGTCGTGGGGCGGCAAGCTCGTGTTCCCGATTCCCCACTTGGAAATCGTCGAGGTGCAGTGACGTGAAGGTCGTTCTCTTCTGCGGTGGCTACGGGATGCGGATGCGCAACGGCGCGGCCGACGACGTCCCGAAGCCGATGGCGATGGTCGGTCCGAGACCGCTCATCTGGCACGTGATGCGCTACTACGCGCATTTCGGCCACACCGAGTTCATCCTGTGCCTCGGCTACGGCGCGGCGCACATCAAGAACTTCTTCCTGAACTACCAGGAAACCATTTCCAACGATTTCATCCTGCGCAACGGGCAGGCGGAGCTGCTGTCCACCGACATCGCGGACTGGACGATCACCTTCGTGCAGACCGGCATCGAGTCGCCGATCGGCGAGCGGCTGCGCCGCGTGCGCCCGTACCTCGAGGGCGAGGAAATGTTCCTCGCGAACTACGCCGACGTCCTGTCCGACGTCCCGCTGCCCGACATGATCGAGCGGTTCTCGAACTCGGACACGGGCGCGTCGATGATGGTCGTGCCGCCGCAGTCGTCGTTCCACTGCGTGGAAATGGACGAGGGCGGCAAGGTCGGCTCGATCACCGCGGTGAGCGAGATGCCGCTGTGGGAGAACGGCGGCTACTTCGTGCTGCGCCAGGAAGTCTTCGACCACATCCCCGAGAACGGTGACCTGGTCGCCGACGGCTGCGGCGAGCTGGCCAAGCGCGGCCGGCTGCTGGCCTACCCGTACCGCGGCTTCTGGAAGCCGACCGACACGGTCAAGGAGCGGGCGGCACTGGACTACGCCTACAGCCACGGCGAGCGGCCGTGGGCGCTGTGGGAGAAGCAGCCCGCGGCGAGCATCGCGTGATCGGGCTCCGACCGGGCCGGCTCGGCAGCGTCGTCGCCCTCGGCGCGCACTGCGACGACATCGCGATCGGCGCCGGCGGCACCCTGCTGACGCTGTGCGAGTCGCGGCCGGGCCTGCGGGTCGACGCCCTGGTCCTCTCCGGCGGCGGCACGCCCCGCGAGGACGAGGAGCGGGCGGCGCTGGCCGCGTTCTGCCCGGGCGCCGAGGTCGACGTCACGGTGCTGAAGCTGCCGGACGGGCGCTTCCCAGCCCACTGGGAAGAGGCCAAGAACGCCCTGGAAGAGCTGCGGCGGCGGACCGACCCGGACGTCATCCTGGCCCCGCGCACCGACGACGCGCACCAGGACCACCGCGGCCTCGCGAAGCTGGTCCCGACGGCGTTCCGCGACCACCTGGCGCTCGGCTACGAGATCGTCAAGTGGGACGGCGACCTCGGCAGCCCGGCGGTGTACCAGCCGCTGTCCGACGAGATCGCGGAAGCGAAGGTCCGGCTGCTGCAGGAGCACTACGCCTCGCAGCGGCACCGGCCCTGGTACGACCGCGAGGCCTTCCTCGGGCTGGCCCGCATCCGCGGGATCGAAGCCGCCGCGAAGTACGCCGAAGCGTTTTTCGTCAAGAAACTCACTCTCGATCTGAAGGGCTGAATCCGATGCGGGTGTTGCTGACGGGGCACAAGGGCTACCTGGGGACGGTGATGGCCCCGGTGCTCGCCGCCGCCGGCCACGAAGTCACCGGCCTGGACTCCGGGCTGTTCGAGGACTGCCTGCTCGGGCCCGCCCCCGCCGACCCGGCCGGGCACGCCGTCGACCTGCGGGACGTCACCGCCTCCCACGTCGAAGGCTTCGACGCGGTGATCCACCTGGCCGCGCTGTCGAACGACCCCCTGGGCTCGCTCGCGCCGGAGCTGACCTACGACATCAACCACCACGCGTCGGTGAAGCTCGCGAAGCTGGCGAAGGACGCCGGCGTGCAGCGGTACCTCTACGCGTCGACCTGCTCGGTGTACGGCGCGGGCGGCGACAACCTCGTCGACGAGGACGCCCCCCTGCGGCCGGTGACGCCGTACGCGGAGTCGAAGGTGCGTGTCGAGGCCGACGTCCACGAGCTCGCCGACGACGACTTCACGCCGGTGTACATGCGCAACGCGACGGCGTTCGGCTACTCGCCCCGCCTGCGCGGCGACATCGTGCTGAACAACCTGACCGCGCACGCCCACCTGTCCGGCGAGGTGCTGGTGCTGTCGGACGGCACGCCGTGGCGGCCGCTGGTGCACGCCCAGGACATCGCGCGCGCGTTCACGGCGGCCCTGACGGCGCCGAAGGAAGCCGTGCACAACAAGGCGTTCAACATCGGCACCGAGGACAACAACGTCACCGTGGCCGAGATCGCCCAGGAGGTCGTCGAGGCCGTGCCGGGCTCGACGCTGAACATCACCGGCGAAGCGGGCGCCGACCCGCGCTCCTACCGCGTCGACTTCTCGCGCTTCCGCGAGGCCGTCCCGGGCTTCGCCTGCGAGTGGTCGGTCAAGGACGGTGCCGTCGAGCTCATCGAGGCCTACCGCAGGTTCGGGCTCACCCGGGAGTCGTTCCAGCAGCTGTTCACCCGGCTGGCCTGGCTGAAGAGCGAGGGCGAAGCCGGCCGCGTCGACGACACCCTGCGGCGGCGGTAGTGGCGGCCCCGCAGCTGCGGACCGGGGCGGAACTGCACGCCCTGGTCGAGCGGCTGTACCCGATCTGCCGCAGCATCACCGGCGACGGCGTGCGGCAGACCCTGGACATCATCGGCGAGCACATCGCGCTCGAGCGGCACGAGGTCCCGACCGGGACGGCGGTGCTGGACTGGACCATCCCGCAGGAGTGGAACATCCGGGACGCCTACGTCGCCTCGCCGTCCGGTGAGCGCGTGATCGACTTCCAGGAGCTGAACCTGCACGTCGTCGGGTACAGCGTCCCGGTGTCGCGGCGGATGCCGCTTAGCGAGCTGCGGGAGCACCTGCACACGCTGCCCGACCAGCCGTCGTGGGTGCCCTACCGGACCAGCTACTACGCCCCGGCCTGGGGGTTCTGCCTCGCGCAGGAGAAGCTCGACGCGCTGCCCGACGGCGACTACGACGTCGTCATCGACTCGACCCTGGCCGACGGTTCGCTGACCTACGCCGAGCACGTCGTGCCCGGCCGCGTCACCGACGAGGTCATCGTGTCCTGCCACGTGTGCCACCCGTCGCTGGCGAACGACAACCTGGCCGGCATCGCGGTGGCCGTCTCGCTGGCCCAGCAGCTGGCCCAGACGCAGCCGCACTACACGTACCGGTTCCTGTTCATGCCGGGGACGATCGGCTCGATCACCTGGCTGGCCCGCAACGCTTCCCGGATCGGGAAGGTGCGGCACGGCCTGGTGCTGGCGTGCGCGGGCGACACGGGCGCGTTGACGTACAAGAAGTCCCGCCGGGACGACGCCGAGATCGACCGCGTGATGCAGCACGTGCTGCGCTCGCGGGAACATCGAGTCGTCGACTTCTCGCCGTACGGCTACGACGAGCGCCAGTTCTGCTCGCCGGGCTTCAACCTCGGCGTCGGCTCCCTGACGCGGACGCCGTACGCGGGCTACCCCGAGTACCACACCTCCGCCGACAACCCCGGTTTCGTGTCGCCCGCGGCCATGGAGGACACGCTCGGGACGCTTCTCGACGCCTTCGGCGTCCTGGACCGCAACCGCCGGTACGTCAACCTGAGCCCGTACGGCGAGCCACAGCTCGGCAAGCGCGGGCTGTACGACTCGCTCGGCGGCCGCAGCGACGCCAAGCAGGCCCAGATGGCGATGCTCTGGGTGCTCAACCTCTCCGACGGCTCGCACAGCCTGCTCGACATCGCCGAGCGCGCGGAGCTCCCGTTCGACATCGTCGACGTCGCGGCCCGGGCGCTCCTCGACGCCGGTCTGGTCAAGGAGTGAGCGACGTGGCCGAACATCGCCGTGCACCGCGCTCGATCCTCCGGTCGGGCGCGGTTCGCGCGATGGCCGGACGGCTGAGCTGGGGCCTCGGCGACCAGGCCGTGTCCAGCCTGACCAACTTCGCCGTCGGACTGTACGTGGCCCGCTCGCTCGGCACGTTCGCGTTCGGCATCTTCAGCCTCGCCTGGGTCACCTACGGGGTGGTGCTCAACGTCTCGCGCGGCCTCGCCACCGACCCGCTGATGGTCCGGTTCAGCGCCGTGCCGGAAGACCGGTGGCGCACGGGCGTGGCGAGCGCGTCCGGCACCGCGATCGGCGTCGGCTGCGCGACCGGGCTGATCAGTCTCGTGGCGGGCCTGGCCGCGGGCGGCCCGCTCGGCAACGCCTTCGTCGCCCTCGCCGTCGTCCTGCCGGGCCTGCTGCTGCAGGACGCCTGGCGCTTCGCGTTCTTCGCGCGCGGTCAGGGGAAGAAGGCGTTCCTCAACGACCTCGTGTGCGGCATCGCGCTGGTCCCGGCCCTGTTCGTCGCCGGCCGCGTCGGCACGGTCGTCGCGTTCGTGCTCGCCTGGGGCGTCGCGGCCGCGCTCGCCGCGGTCTACGGCTGGTTCCAGACCGGGATCCTGCCCCACCCGCGCGAACTGGCCGGCTGGCTGCGCTCCCAGCGCGATCTCAGCGTCCGGTACCTCGTCGAGAACGTCAGCAACAGCGGCGCGTCCCAGCTGCGGGCCTACGGCCTCGGCGCCATCACCGGGATCACCGCCGTCGGCGCGGTCCGCGGGGCCGAGCAGCTCCTCGGCCCGTTCCTGGCCCTGCTCATGGGGCTGTCCCTGGTCACCGTCGCCGAGGGCGCGCGGGTGCTCCAACGGGCGCCGCACCGGCTGAAGCACTTCTGCATCATCCTCGGCGGCGGCCAGGCGGGCGCCGCCCTGTGCTGGGGCCTCGGCCTGCTGCTCCTGGTGCCCGACCGCGCCGGCCGGTGGGTGATGGGCTCGGTGTGGGACTCGGCGTCCCCGCTGATCCTGCCGGTGACCCTCGCCGTGGTCGGCGCCAGCTTCGCGACCGGCGCGGCCGCCGGCCTCCGTGCGCTCGGTGCCGCACCGCGCAGCCTGCGTTCGCAGCTGATCGCCTCCCTGTTCTACGTCACCTTCGGCATCGCCGGCGCGTTCCTCGACGGCGCCGCCGGGTCCGCGTGGGGTGTCGCGACGGCGACCCTCAGCGGTTCCGTCGTCTGGTGGCTCCAGCTGCGGCTCGGGCTGCGCGACTACGTGCCGCCGGGTGCCGACGAGCCCACCGTGGTGTTCGAGCCGATCAAAGAGCCGATCAAGGAATGAGGACTCCATGACCACCGTCCCGCGGCTGAGCCTCGGCCTCCCGGTGTACAACGGCGAGGAGTACCTCGCCGAGTCGCTGGACGCCCTGCTCGGCCAGACCTTCGAGGACTTCGAGCTCATCATCTCGGACAACGCCTCGACCGACGGCACCGACGAGATCTGCCGGCGCTACGCCGACAAGGACTCGCGGATCCGCTACGTCCGCCAGCCGAGGAACATCGGCGCGACGCCGAACCACAACTTCGTGTTCGACGTGTCCCGCACCGAGCTCTTCAAGTGGGTCTCCCACGACGACCTGTACGCCCGCGACCTGCTCAAGCGCTGTGTCGAGGCCCTCGACGAGCGCCCGGACATCATCCTCGCCCACTGCGACCAGGCGATCATCGACGGCGACGGCCGCATCGTCCAGCCGCTCGAGTACACGCTGGACACCGGCTCCCGGCACGCGCCGGACCGGTTCCGCAGCATCCTGTTCGAGCCGGGCGGCGACGACTTCTACGGCGTCATCCGCGCCGACGTCCTCCGCCGCGTGAAGCCGCTCGACAGCTACCACCACGCCGACCGGACGTACTCGGCCGAGATGGCCCTGCACGGCCCGTTCTACCAGGTGCCCGAGCTGCTCTACTTCCGCCGCGACCACCCGGGCCGCGCGGAGCGGGCCAACCCGACCATCCGGAGCCGGTGCGCGAATCTTGACCCGCGGCGCGCGAACCGGCTCCGGAACCCCACCGTCCGCCTGCTCGGCGAGTACGTCTACGGGTTCGCGGACCTGATCCGCCGCGCGCCGATCTCGGCCGCCGACAAGCGCGAGTGCTTCGGCCACCTCGGCGCGTGGCTGACCAACCGGGCCCGCTCCGGCCACGGCGAGCGCGTCGAGGACCGCGCGCCGACCGCCTCGGACGTCGCCACGGTCAACGAGATCGTGGCCGGCCGGGAAGGCAGGCTCGCGTGAAGCGTGCGCCACGCGTCGGCGTCTTCGGCCTGCTCGGCTCGGGGAACCTCGGCAACGACGGTTCCCTCGAAGCCGTGCTCGGCTACCTGCGCACCGAGTACCCGGACGCGAAGCTGAGCGCCCTGGTCGGCGGCCCGGAGATCGTCCGCGAACGCTACGGCCTCGACGCGACGCCGCTGCACTGGAACCAGTCCGAGTACGAGACGGCCTCCGGCCTGCGCTCGGTCGCCCTCAAGGGCTTCGGCAAGCTCGTCGACATCGCCCGCACCGCGGCCTGGGTCCGCCAGCAGGACGTCGTCATCGTGCCCGGCATGGGCGTGCTCGAAGCGACGCTTCCGCTGCGTCCCTGGGGTTTCCCGTATTCGCTCTTCCTCCTCTCCGCCACCGGGCGCCTCTTCGGCACCAAGGTGGCGCTCGTCTGCGTCGGCGCCAACGAGATCAGCGCCCGGGCCACGCGGACTTTGGTCCGCTGGTCCGGCCGGCTCGCCACCTACCGCTCCTACCGCGACGACATCTCGCGCGACGCCATGCGCGCCATGGGCGTCGACACGAGTGCCGACCAGGTCTACCCCGACCTGGCGTTCTCCCTTCCCACCCCGGACGCCGACGGTGTGCCGGGCACCGTCGGGGTCGGCGTGATGGCCTACTACGGCGGCAACGACGACCGGGCCGACGCCGACCGCATCTACCGCCACTACGTGGACACGATGAACCGGTTCGTCGCTTGGCTCGTTGACCAGGGCAGACCCGTCCGGCTGTTCATCGGCGACCGGATCGACCGGCAGGTCGTCGGCGAAATCATCGAGAAAACCGCTTCCCCGCTGGTCACGGCGGCTTCGGCGGAGACCCTGGACGAGCTGATGCACGAGATGGCCGCGGTGGACAGCGTGGTGGCCACGCGCTACCACAACGTGCTCTGCGCCCTGAAGGTCGCGAAACCGACCGTCGCGATCGGGTACGCGCCGAAGAACGACGTGCTGATGGCGGAGATGGGCCTCGAGGGCTTCACCCAGCGGGCGAAGACCGTCGCCTTCGACCGGCTCGTCGAACAATTCACCGAACTCGAGAACCGTTCGGCAGAACTTCGCCAAACGCTCCTGGAACGGAACCGGATGAACACGCAACGTCTCAAGGACCAGTTCGCCGCCCTTTCGGCGGCCCTCTTCGGGGGTGGGCGATGAAGGCCCTTCCGGTGCCCGAGATCGACGGCGCGTATTTGTTCGAACCCACTCCGCACGCGGACCAGCGCGGTTTCTTCAGCCGCACGTTCGACCGCGACGTCGTCGCGTCGGTGGGCATCGACCCGGACGGCTTCGCCCAGGACAGCCTTTCCCGCTCCCGCAAGGGAGTCGTCCGCGGCATGCACCTGCGCGGCGGGGCCGGCGAGGCCAAGCTGGTGCGGTGTTCGCACGGCGCGATCTTCGACGTCGTCGTGGATCTCCGACCGGATTCGCCGACATACCGGAATGTGAAAACCTTCGAACTCTCCGGTGATACCCAGGTTTCCGTGTACATCCCCGCGGGGTGCGCGCACGGCTTCCAGTCACTCACCGATCCCTCGGACGTTTCGTACCGTATCGATCGGCCGCACGATCCTGAAGAAGACATTACGATCTCGTACAAAGACCCTGAATTGGACATTCCGTGGCCACTGTCGGTCACAATGGTCAGTGACCGAGACGAACGGGCGCCGTCTCTCCGAGAGGCGTTGAAACCAACGAGGTGAGCCAGGACATGGGAACCAACCTGCCCCGCTCCACGCAGGCGGACGAGCGGCTGCACCGGGCCATCCCCGGCGGTGCGCACACCTACGCCAAAGGCTCGGACCAGTATCCCGAAGGGATGGCCCCGGTCATCTCCCACGGCCGCGGCGGGCACGTCTGGGACGTGGACGGCAACGAGTACGTCGAGTACGGCGCCGGGCTGAGAGCGGTCAGCCTCGGCCACGCCCACCCGCGTGTCCTCGAAGCGGTGCGCGGCGAGCTGGAGAAGGGCAGCAACTTCATCCGCCCGTCGATCATCGAGGCGGAGGCCGCCGAGCGGTTCCTCGAGAACGTGCCGACGGCCGACATGGTGAAGTTCACCAAGAACGGCTCGGACGCGACGACCGCCGCGGTGCGGCTGGCCCGCGCCGCCACCGGCCGCAAGCTCGTCGCCAAGTGCGCCGACCACGCCTTCTTCTCGACCGACGACTGGTTCATCGGCACCACGCCGATGAACGCGGGCATCCCGGACGAGACGACGGAAGCGACGGTGTCCTTCCCGTACGGCGACCTGCCGGCCGCGGAGGAGCTGCTGCAGCGCCACGAGGGCGAGATCGCGTGCATGATCCTGGAGGCGGCCGCGGCGGTGGAACCGCCGCCGGGGTACCTGGAGGGCCTGCGCGAGCTCACCACCCGCCACGGCGTCGTTCTCGTTTTCGACGAGATGATCACCGGCTTCCGGTGGTCCGCCCACGGCGCGCAGGGCCTCTACGGCGTCACCCCCGACCTTTCGACGTTCGGCAAGGCGCTCGGCAACGGCTTCGCCGTCTCGGCGCTGGCGGGCAAGCGGGCGCTGATGGAGATCGGCGGCCTGCGCACCGACCGGGAGCGGGTGTTCCTGCTCTCGACCACGCACGGCGCGGAGACCCACTCGCTGGCCGCCGCGATGGCGGTGATGGACGTCTACCGCGACGAGGACGTCATCGGCCGCCTGCACGCCCTCGGCGACCGGCTCGCCGCCGGCGTCCGCGAGGTGGCGGCCGGGATCGGCGTCGCGGACCACGTGGTGGTCCGCGGCCGGGCCAGCAACCTGGTGTTCGGCACGCTCGACGAGCAGGGCCGCCCGTCGCAGCCGTACCGGACGCTGTTCCTGCGCGAACTGATCAGCGGCGGCGTGCTCGGACCGTCCTTCGTGGTCAGCGCGGCGCTCACCGAAGCGGACATCGACAAGACGATCGACGTCGTCGCCCAGGCCTGCACGGTGTACCGCAAGGCCCTCGACGCCAACGACCCGACGCCGTGGATGGGCGGGCGCCCGGTGCAGCCCGTGTTCCGCAAACACGCCTGATCCCTCCGCAGTCGGGCCGGATTCACCCGTTAGGTCCGACGAGGACACTTGAGGGTGACTGTTTTCCGGCCCGTTCGTGCGTAACTTCCTGCCATGGGCAGATCTCGTGTGGTAGTGGTCGCTGCTTGCTCGCTCCTCATCGCCGTGGCGTGCCCCGGGCTCGCGCGCGGCGCGGACGGGCCGGGGCCGGTGTGCGACCACCAACCCGCGGGGTACGAGTCCCCGCCGTCCGGAGCCGTCGCCGTCGATCCGGCCGTCGACGGCGACCTCTCGGCCAAGACGGCCGCGAACCCGGCCGGCACGACGTTCTGGCTCGGTCCCGGCACCCACACGCTCGGCAAAGACGAGTACGGCCAGGTCGTCCCCAAGGACGGCGACGTCTACCTCGGCGCGCCGGGCGCGGTCGTCGACGGCCGCGGCGTCAACCGCGCGGCCTTCACCCAGCAGGCGAGCAAGGTCGAGATCCGCGGACTCACCATCCGCGGGTTCGCCGCGCTGCAGGACCAGGGCGTGGTCAACCACGACTCGGGCAACGGCTGGCTCATCGAGAACACCACCATCGAGGACAACGCCGGCGCGGGGCTGATGGCCGGCGCGGGCCAGGTCGTGCGGCACAGCTGCCTGCGCGACAACGGCCAGTACGGGCTCAACGCCTACCAGGCGGGCGACGCCATCACCGGGCTCGTGCTCGAGGACAACGAGATCACCGGCAACAACACCGGTGACTGGGAGACCAAGGTGCCGGGCTGCGGGTGCAGCGGCGGCGCCAAGTTCTGGGCCGTCGACGGCGCCGACATCCGCGGCAACTGGGTCCACGGCAACCACGGCGCCGGGCTGTGGGCCGACACGAACAACAACGACTTCCTGGTCGAAGACAACCTGTTCGAGGCCAACGACGCGGAGGCGCTGTTCTACGAGACCAGCTACAACCTCGTGCTGCGCGGCAACACGTTCCGCCGCAACACGCTGGTGCAGGGCCGCGCGTTCGCGGCGCGCGGCGACAACTTCCCGGTGGCGACGGTGTACCTGTCGGAGTCGGGCGGCGATCCGCGCGTGCACGCCCGGACGTCGGCCGTCGACATCAGCGGCAACACCTTCGAAGACAACTGGGCCGGGATCACGTTGTGGGAGAACGCGGACCGCTTCTGCAACAGCCCGGCGAACACGTCGACGGGCTACTGCACCAAGGCGGCGGCCAAGTCTTCGTGCGCCGCGGGCACGATCGAGAAGGCCCCGGCGTACGACGACTGCCGGTGGAAGACGCAGCGGGTGGAGATCCACGGGAACACCTTCCGGTTCGACGCCGGCCGCGTCGGCTGCCAGAACTCGTGCGGGCGGATGGCCCTGCTGTCCAACTTCGGGACGTTCCCCGACTGGTCGCCCTACAAGGGAACGGTGATCGAAGAGGCCATCACCTTCCGCCAGTCGAACCGGTGGCACGACAACTCCTACTCCGGACCGTGGACTTTCGTGGTGCACGACACCTCCCAGACGGTCGACGCTGCGGGCTGGCGGGCAAAGCCGTACTCGCAGGACGAGTGTTCTTCGTTCGGCGGTGGGCCCGCCGGCTGCTGATCACGAGCTTGCCGACGGGGTCCGACAGTTTTCGGCGCACTCCGCACCGCGGTCCGCGATTTCCCCTGTATCACAAGGGAAAAGTCGCGAACGGAGAATTTCGGACGAGGACCGGATCACCCGGTTCAGCGATGGCGCTCGCACACATGTTCGGTACCGTCGAAGACATGATCGCTTCGACGAACCTCGCCGTCCACATCGGACGAATTGCTCAGGCCATGGTGAACCGCGTGCTCGGCGCACCTCGGAGACGCCCGGCGGGCAACCGCCGATTGCACAGGACGAGAAGGAGGTCCTGGGCCGCCCCGGTGAGCGGCGTACCGGTGCCGTACGACCAGTCGAGATCATCGGCACGCAGCGCCACACCGCTCAGCTCGGTCCCGAAGTACTTGACCTGTTTCGGCTTCATCGCGGCGAAGACGACTTCCAGGCGTTCGAGCGGCACCCGGCGATCCAGCTCCAGGGCGGTCGTGATGTCGAGACCGTGGATCACGTCGTGGCTCAGCGCGCCCTCGGCACCGCCACCCGGCGGCCGCCACGGGTGGTCGGCGTTGTCGCGCAGCGAGGCGATGAGCGCCTCGCGGGAGAGCTCGGCAGTCTCACGCCGGGCGACGCGGTCGGCCATGGCGTTGAAGCGCCCGCCCGACTTCGCCAGTTCCCGCACGAACCGCCCGGTGGAGAACCGGAACGGCATGGTCATGTGGGCCACGACTTCGGCCACCCGCCAGCCGGCGCACAGGGTCGGCGCGGTCCACGCGGCGGGCGGCAGGTCATCGAGCACCACGGCCAGCTCTCGCCGCTCGGCGGCGATCAGCTCCTGGATCATGGGGATCTCCTTCACAGGTAGGTCCCCCACCGACGAACGGAACCGACCCGCACCGACACCGCCCCGGAAGCAATCCCTCAGCCGGACCGGATCAGCAGCGAGCCCCAGCCTCCGAGCGGTCGGCGTTCCCTGGTCCGGACCGGCTCAGCGGGGACCCCAGGTCAGTCGCCGCCGCGACGCCGGCGCCCTCACGGCTGGGTCGGCGCCTCGGCCACCGTAGCGAGCAACCCCGCCGAAAGAGAGCGGGCCACCCGCCCGCTCAGAGCCGGTCGGCCACCCGGTCCAGCGTCCAGGCGGTCGCCGGAACCGCGGCCAGCGCGGCGCAGAACCCCCCGACAGCGTCCGTCGGGTAGTGCGCGCCCAACGCGACCTCCGCCCACCCCATCGCCACTCCGGCCACCAACGCCAACCCCAGCGCAAGCGAAACCGCGGCCGCGCGCCCCAGCGCCAGCCGCTCGGTGAGCAGGAAGGCGATGACCAGCGCGAGCGCCGTCGCCATAGCGGTGTGACCGCTCGGGTACGACAGGAACTCGCCGTGGATGGTGCGGCCGACCAGCGGCTTCAACCCCGTCGTCACCGCCACCGTCACGACGACGCCCAGCACCGTCAGCACGGCCGTCCGGACGCGGCGGAGCAACCAGCACACCCCCGAAAGGAGGGCGATCAGGGTCACCGACCCCACCGGCTCGCCGCCGAAGTCGAAGACCAGGGCGACGGACCGCCACGGCGGCCGGACCCCGTCGAGCGAAGGGAGGAGTGCCGCGTCGATGCCGGTCAGGCTCGCGTCACGGAAGTGCAGGATGCCGAGCGCGATCAGCACCGCCGTCGCCAGGGCAGCCGTCATCGCCAGCGGCGAGCGCACCACGGCCGGCAGGGCCGGGGGCGCCGTCCGGACCAGCTGCCTCACGCCCCGATCGCCGCCTCGTACCCGGCGATCAACCGGTCCAGGCCGACGGCCGGGGTGAAGTCCTTCTCGTACCGGACGCGGGCCGCCTCGCCCATGTCGCGGTTGCGGTCGCCGACGACCGCGCGGAGGCGGTCGGCAAGCGAAGCCTCGTCGTTCGGCACGTGCAGGAGGCCGGTGACCCCGTCGTCGACCAGCTCGGGGAACGCCCCGTGCGCGGCGGCGACCGTCGGCACCCCGGCGGCCATCGCCTCGACCACCACCAGGCCGAAGGCCTCCAGCCACGTCGACGGCGCGACCACCGCGACCGCGTCGGAGGTCAGCGCCCGGCACTCCGCCTTGTTCTGGAGACCCACGTACGAGACGTCGGGACGGCCCGCGGCCCAGGCCGCGACCTCGTCCTGCATCGGGCCGGTGCCCGCGATGACCAGCGGGACACCGAGGGCGCCGTCGAGACGCTCCCACGCCCGCATCAGCAGGCCGACGCCCTTCTCCTCGGTGACGCGGCCGAGGAACAGCACGTGCTTGCCGTCGCCGGTCCGCCGGACACCGGGGTCCGTGACGAAGTTGTGCTTCACCGCCATCCGCTCGCCGGGCATGCCGGCCGACACGAGGAGGTCACGTTGGGCCGCCGAAATGCAGAAGAACCGGGAAACGCCCGTCCACCACCGGCGCCGGTTCGCGACCATGCTCGCCGCCATCGGGAGCGTGGCCGCGCGCGAACCGCGGTAGCAGCCGTGCTGCACCGCCGGCAGCGGTGAGCCGCCGACGCACTCGGTGCAGATGCGGCCGTCGCGGTGGAGCGTGCCGGGTGGGCAGACCATCGTGTAGTTGTGCAGCGTCGCGACGGCGGGCACGCCCGCGTCCGCGCACGCGGCGACCACCGACGGCGACAGCAGCGGAAACGTGTTGTGGAGGTGCACGACGTCCGGACGCCATGTGCGCAGCCGGGCGGCGAGTTCCTTCCGCACCACCGGGTTCCACGGCACCATCAGCGGCACCGCGGCCTTGCGGGCCAGCGGCATCGCCGCGATGTCGTCGCTGCGGCGTTCGAACAACGACACCTGGTGACCGCCTTCAGCGAGCAGCGTCACCTCGGCGTCGACGACGTTGTTCTCGCCGCTCGGCTGCTCGGACCGGTAGCGGTTGTGCACCACGAGCACCTTCACGCGCCTGCACCTCGCACGTCTGCTCCCTTCGCCGGGATGAATGCTTGTTCGTCGGACTGCGGCACTCCGCGGGCCAACAGCGACGCGGCGACCGCCAGGTGCAGCAGGTACGGCGACGCGTCGCCGAGCCCCGCTTCGGTGTAGGACGCCGAAACGCAGTAGGTGATCAGGAAGATCGCGCACGCCCTCGCCAGCGAAGGCGGCCGCAGCAGGGCGACCACGATCAGCGTCAGAAGGAACGCGGCGACCAGCGTAATCCCCACGAAACCCTGCTCGTGGTAGATCGCGAGCCAGCTGTTGTCGATCGGGAGGCCGTTGTAGGACTTGTCCGTCAGCCCGACTCCGAAGATGTACTCCAACGTCGTGCGCGGCGCCTCCAGCAGCGCGTCCCACACTTTTGCGCGGCCGGTCAGGCTGGAGAAGTTGTCCGCGCTCTGCCCGCGGAGGAACCAGGTCTGCAGTGCACCGGCGAGGACCACGCCGGCGACCCCGCCGACGCCGACCGTCCACGCGAACACCCGCCGCGCGCGGGCGCTGGTCAGCACCATCGACAGGAAGGCCACCGCCAGGCCGGCGACGAGCCCGAGCGTGGCCGTGCGGGTGTGCGTGAGCATCAGCAGCCCCACCACCGGCACCACGATCGCCAGTGCGCTGCGCCAGGTCGTGCGGCGCCCGAACCAGAGGAGAAGCGTGAGCCCGGCGATGACAGCCGCGTACTGGCCGATCTGCGGCGGGGTCAGCGGCCAGACCACGCCCGACAGCCGTCCGCCGTAGATGTCCGGCATCGCGTTGCCAGGCGAGATCACCAGGCCGATCGCGACCGACGCGAGCACGACCGCGTACGTGCGGATGTGGTACCGGACGAAGCTGAAGCCGCCGTCCCACCAGCGGGTCAGCAACCAGAGCGTGGAGACGAACACCGTGAGCCGGAAGCACCGGAACAACGCGCCGAAGCCCTCTTGCAGGTCGGCGCTGGCGAGGATGCTGGCGCCGAGCAGCGCCGTCAGCAGCACCAGGTACGCGCTCGGGCGGATCCGCAGGTGCTTGTTCAGCGCCAACGCGATCACGAACGCCGTCATCAGCGAGCCCATGGTGACCAGCTGGCTGACCGACCTCGGCAGGGGGATGACCGTCTTCGCGCCGGTCGAGCCGAGCGTGTTGAGGATCAGCAGCGCCCACGCCACGCCCGCCCACTTCGGCGTCGAGGAGGCGGGTTCGGGGGCGGCGTCGCCGCGGATGCCGGCCGGTCCGGTGTGCGCGGCCATGTCAGCCGCCGCCCTGGGCGGTGAAGGTGCTCCCGCTGTCCTGCGAGTACGGCGCACCTTCCCACTCGCCGATTTCGAGGACGCGGTCGGCCGAGTACGCGATGAACGTCCACGGACCGGCGTAGCTGTTGTCGTGCCAGCGGTTGTCCTGCTTGAACGTGATCGCTTCCTGGACGTCGTCGCCGCGGTAGGGCGACCACTCCGGGTAGCTGCCGAAGTTCGACAGCAGGCCCATCCGGCCGCACGAGGCCTGGCAGCCCACGACCGCGGCGTCGAGGACGAACTTGTTGTCGTGGATGTCGACGTGCTGGGTCTTCCACCGGCAGTCGGACAGGAGCGCGCCGCTGGTGATCGCCGGAGCCGAGCACTGCTTGACGCCCGGCACCAGCCGGGTGCAGTCGCCCGAGGAGGTGTTGGCGGGGCTGTTGCAGAACCGGTCGGCGTTTTCCCAGAGCGTGATCCCGGACCAGTTGTTCTCCAGGTAGTTGCGGGAGATTTCGATCTTCGCGGTGCGGGCCTTGATTCGGGGCTCGCCACCGGACTCGGAGATGTAGACCGCCGACGTCGGGAAGTTGTCGCTCTTGTCGGCGTACCGGCGGCCGTCGGCCCAGTTGTTCTTGCGGATCGTGTTGTCGCGGATGACGGCGTTGTAGCTGATCTCGTAGATCAGCGCGGCGCTGTCGTTGTTCTCGATGAGGTTGCCCTCGATGAGGAAGTCGTTGTTGTTCGTGTCGGCCCACAGCCCGGTGCCGTGGTTGTCGTGCACCCAGTTGCCGCGGATGTCGGCGCCGTTGACGGCCCAGAACTTGACGCCGCCGCTGCAGCCGCAGCCTTCGATCTTCGCTTCCCAGTTGCCGGTGTTGTTGCCGGCGATCTCGTTGCCCTCGACGACGAGCGCGGTGATCGGCGTGGCGCCGGAGTAGGCGTTCATCCCGTACTGGCCGTTGCGGCGCAGGCAGTTGCCGCGCACCTGCTGGCGCGCGCCCGCCATGAGGCCGGCGCCGTCGTTGTCCTGGACGGTCGAGTGCTCGATCACCCAGCCGTCGCCGGAGTCGTGGTTGACCACGCCTTCGTCGTGCGGAGCCGCGAAGCCCTGGACGGTCAGGTAGGTGAGCTTGACGTTGGTGGCGTGGCCGGTGAAGGCGTACTGGTTGATCTTCCGGCCGTCGACGACCGCGCCGGGTGCGCCGATGTAGACGTCGCCGTCCTTGGGCGAGACCTGGTCGTACTTGTCGTCGCCGAGGATGTGCTTGCCGGGCTTGAGCCAGAACGTGGTGCCGGGGCCCGCCGAACGCGTCTTCGCCGCCAGGTCCCCCGGCACGGCGGGGTCGACGACGACGGCCCCCGCCGGCGCGGCGGCGGGGCCGGCGGGCTGCTTGTCGCACACGGCGGCGACCGACCCGCTGGCGGCCGGGGTCGCCTGGGCGGCCCCGCCGCCGGTGTCCGGCCCGGTCGAGCACGCCGCGACCGTGAGGAGGACGCCGAGCAACGGAACGGATCGGCGAAGTCGGAAGCGGCGGGCTGTCACTGGCGGGTCCTAACTGAAGCGGAGCAGGGTGGTGAGGTGTCCGGGCGTCCCGGAGCCGACGAGGGTGGTGGCGGGTTCCTTGCGCCCGAATCCCGCGGAGTACCAGCCCAGCGGCGGCTCGGTTTCACCGCGGTGCACGCTCCACGAGAGCCCGGCCGGCAACTCCATGACGGCGGTGCGCACGGCACCGGCCAGCGAACCGGAAACGCGCCCGACGAGCGGATCGGCGGCGGAACCGCCCGCACGCCCGCTGCCGGCGGCGAGATCGGAGAGGGCCGCCCCTCCGGCGCCGGCGGAACCAGCCGCGGCGGCGAGATTCGCGTGACCAGCCCCATCGACGCCAGCGGAACCGGCGCGTCCCGCCCCATCGACGCCAGGGAAACCAGCCATATGCTCACCGTCGGCCGTGAGACCGGGCCGACCCGCCCCCTCCGCAACAGCGGAGCCCTCCGCCGCGACGGCGGGACTGTCGCCGACGGCCGGCGGTTCGAGAGCGGCCGGCCAGCGGAGGCGGGCCGTCGTTCCGTCGAGCATCACCGTCACCGCCGGGCCGAAGTGGAACGCCAAGCGGGCCTCGCCCGACGTCTCCTCGCCCAGCACCTCGTCGACGATCTTCAGCACCGCGCCGTCCAGCTCGACCGTGCGGCGGTGGACCGCCGGGGCGTAGCCGTCGTGGGCGGCCGACCAGCGCGCGGGGCCTTCTTCCGGGGTGTGCACCTCCAGGACCTTCGTCACCGCGTGGCGGGTCCACAGGAACGGGCCACCCGACACCGACTGGTCGCGGCCGGCCAGCTCGAGCGTGTTGTGCCCCCGCGTCGAGCGGAAGTACGACCGCCACTGCGGCTCGCCGTGGTAGCAGAACGTGCCCGGGTCGGCCAGCACGTCGACGCCGTCGTGGCGGACCTCCAGCGAAAGCGCGTCCGCGTGGGCGTGCGCCGCGATCGACAGGAACCCGTGGGGACCCCCGTCGCAGCGGACCCACACCGGGCCCGAACGCAGGATCGTCATGCCCGCGTCACGCAGGTGTGCCGGGCGGCGGCCGGGGCGGACGCCCGACGAACGCGGGGTGCGCGACACCAAGGCCGCCAGCAGCGGGGTCCGCACGTCGTCGCCGGGGACCGGCGGCCACCAGTCCAGGCGGCCGAACAGCGCCTCGCCCGACGCCAGCAGGGACGCCCAGCGGTCGGTCGAAGTGCCGTCGACGATCAGGCCGAAGCCGTCGTCGGCGTCGCCCTGGCGGGGCGGGCGCAGCCGGTGGTCCACAATGGACGCCAACGCGTCGGTCATCCGGAGCAGGACGTCCCACGTCGTGTCCGGCACCGGCGTGCCGGCCGCGTCGGCCTCGATCGCCGCCGCCAGGCCGAGTTCCAGCACCAGGCCGTGGTACTCGGACGCCAGTTCCGCGTTGAGGCCGCTCGCGAACGTGTTGCGTCCGAGCTGGACGTCCAGCGAACGCGTCGCCGCCGCTCGCCAGCCCGCCGACTCCGGGAACCAGCCGAACGCGCACGCCGCAGCCAGCAGCCCGGCGTCCTCGGCGATCACGTGGTTGTTCGCCGACGAACCGTGGCTGCGCAGGGTCGCGAGCCAGTTCTGGTGGTGCCACAGCTGGAGCTGGAAGTCCGGGTTTTCCTCGAACAGCTCCGCCGCACCCGGCCAGCCGTCGAGCAGCCGGCGCGTCCAGACCCACGACAGGAGCCGGATGCCCAGCTCGATGCCGCTCACCCAGTGCGGCCCGCGCAACGGCGGGTTCGCCGCCCACCACGACCGCAGGTGCTCGGCGACGCGCTCGGCGTAGGCCGAAGAGCCGGTCACCGCGTAGGCCGCCGCCAGCACGGTGAGGTGCTGGTGGCGCGACGGCTCCCAGATCTGCTTGATGTCGCCGACCGTGTCCTCCGACCGGTACGGGACGTCGAACGCGTACACGTCCGAGGGCGCCCGGCGCCCGGTCTTCGGGTCGAGGAACCAGTCGGGCGCCGCGAAATCCGTGCGCTCGACCCCGAAGAACTCCGCGCGGCCGGCCAGCAGCTCGTCGGCCGTGGCGAGGAGCCGCGAAACCGCCTCGCCGGACACCTTGCCCAGCACGCCGGCGGGCAGCGTCGCGGTGAAGCGCGGGTGCGCGGGCCAGTCCGGCGGCGTCGGCAGCGCGGACCGCCACTGCCGCTGCACGACGGCGTGCCGCGCACGCCCGACGACCTCCGCCGGCCCCATCCGGGACAGCCGGCGCAGGTACCAGCCGGGCCCCATCACGGCCGGCCTCCTGCCGACGACAGCAGCTGCGGCCGACTGGGGGCGGCGCTCGGCACCGCCGAGCGCCGCAGCAACGCCGGGACCCCCGGCGCAAGCACGCTCGTCATGCCGGGGAACCCGCCTTCTGCGGCAGCTCGATCCGCACCGGGGCCGCGTTCGCGACACTCGCCTGCGCGGCCAGCGTGGCCAGCGTCGTCGCGGCCAGCGAGGCGATCGAGATCGGCATCGGCGAGCCCGTCCGCACCGCCGACAGGAACGCGTCGACCTCCGCCGCCTGGCCCTTGTCGCGGCCCTTCGGGATGCGCGAACTCGCCCACTTCTTGCGGGAGTACACCGACGCCCGGACGAAGTCGTCGAACTTCAGGACCTTGCCGTCGGCCACGAGGTCCAGGGTTTCCTTCGGGAAGCCGGACGAGCCCGTCTCGGTGTAGGTGATCACCGCCGTCGAGCCGTCCGCGTAGCCCAGGGTCGCCTGGAGGTCGCCGGTCGCGAACACCGACACCGGGTCCGCGTCGAGCAGCCAGCTCACCGTGTCGATGAAGTGCCCGCCCTCGCCGACGAACCGGGACCCCTCGGAAGCGGTCTGGTTGTACCAGCTGCCGTGGTCGAGCCGGCCGGCGTTGACCAGGTACCGCACGCTCGCCGGGCCGACGCGCGGGCCGAACTGCTCGCGGGCCTCGTGCAGCAGCGGGGCGAACCGGCGGTTGAAGCCGACCTGCAGCCGGTCGTTGCCGGACTCTTCGATCGCGTCCAGGACCTTCTGCAGTTCCGACTCGGACAGCGCCAGGGGCTTCTCGACGAACACCGTCTTGCCCGCCAGCAGCGCCTGGCGGGTCAGCTCGGCGTGCGAGCTGTGCCGCGTCACGACGAACACCGCGTCGATCGCCGAGTCGCCGAGGACGTCGTCGATGTCCGTCGACGCCGCCGCGAAGCCGAACTTGCGCTTCGCGTTCGCGCCGGACAGCGCCGACGTCGTCGCAACGTGCTTGAGCTGTACGTCCGCGCGCTCCACCAGGTGCGGCAGCAGCATCGACGACGCGTAGTTGCCCGCCCCGATGAAGCCCAGGCGCACCGGCTGTCCCGCGGGCAGCGCCGCGGCCGGAGCAGACGCCACCGAGACCCGCGCCGACGTCACGACCGGCTCGGTCCGGGCGACCGCGTCCGGGTAGCGGAACAGCACCGCCACCGCCTTGAGCGACCCCTCGTTCAGTGACTTGTACGTGTCGACCGCGGAAGAGAAGTCCGAGACGTGCGTGATCAGCGGCTCGACGTCCAGGCGGTCACGCGCGATCAGGTCGAGGACGCACTCGAGGTTGCGGCGCTCGGTCCAGCGGACCTGGCCGATCGGGTAGTCGCGGCCTTCGAGCTCGTACGACGGGTCGTAGCGGCCCGGCCCGTACGACCGCGAGAACCGGACGTCCAGTTCCTTCTCGTAGTAGGCGTTCCACGGCAGGTCGAGCTTGCACTTGCCGATGTCGATCACGCGGCCGCGGTCGCGCGAGAGCTTCGCGGCCAGCTCCACCGGGTCGTTTGTGTTGCCGCCGGCGGCGAGGTACGTCTGGTCGACGCCGGCGCCGTGCGTCAGTTCGTCCACGGCCGTGTCGACGATGCCGGACGCCGGGTGCGCGCAGGTAAGCGCACCGAGGCTCTCGGCGAGCTTGCAACGCTCGGGGTCCGGGTCCACACCGACGACGCGCACGCCGGACGACGTCAGCAGCTGCACGACCAGCTGGCCGATCAGGCCGAGGCCGATGACCAGGGCGACGTCGCCGATCTGCGGTTCGCCGCGGCGGACGCCCTGCATCGCGATCGACCCGACGGTGCCGAACGCCGCGTGCCGCGGGTCGACGCCGGCGGGCACCGGCGAGTAGAGGTTCTTCGGCACCCAGTTCAGCTCGGCGTGCAGCGCGTGCTCGTTGCCCGCGCAGGCCACGAGGTCGCCCACCGCCACGTCGGTGATGCCCTCGCCGACCTGCTCGACGACGCCGCACAGCGAGTAGCCCAGCGGGGTGTAGGAGTCCAGTTTGGACGTCACCTTGCGGTAGGTGGCCGACAGGCCGTTGGTGGCCACGCTCTGCATGACCTTCGCGACCTGGTCGGGCCGGGCCTTCGCCTTGCCCACCAGCGACAGGCTGGCCTCGGACACCTTCATCATCTCGGTGCCGGTCGAGATCAGCGAGTACACCGTCCGCACCAGCACACCGCCGGGCTTGCAGGCCGGCTCGGGCACGTCGAGGAGCGCCAGCTCACCGCTCTTGTAGTTCTGGACTACCTGCTTCACTTCGCTCCCGCTCCAGACATCGCGTTCCGGTACCAGTATTCGAGGGTCAGGACGTGCCAGAGGTGCTTGCCGCGGTCTTCCTGGCCGGCCGCGTCCTCGGCGACCATCCGCTGCAACGCCTCACGCTGCAGGAAGCCGGACGAAACGAGCACCCCTTCGTTGACGACTTCGCGCACCAGCGGCGCCAGGTCGCGGCTCATCCAGGCCCGCAGCGGCGCGCTGAACAGGCCCTTCGGCCGGTGCACGATCTCGCTGGGCAGGATGTTCAGCGCCGCGTTCTTCAGCGCCATCTTCCCGGCGCGGCCGACGATCTTCTTGTCACCCGGGATCTTGAACGCCGCCCGCACGACCTCGACGTCGACGAACGGCGTCCGCACCTCGGTGGACGCCGCCATCGTCGAGCGGTCGGTGTAGGTCAGGTTCAGCCCCGGCAGGAACATCCGCGAATCGGCCAGGCACATGCGGTTGACGAAGTCGTCGAGCGCCTGGTCGTGGTAGGTGTCCGCGTGCTCGGTCAAAACCGAATCCACGTCAGCCGCCAGGTCCGGGTTCACCAAACCCAGCAGCTCCGCGCGGTCGTACATCGTGTAGCTGCGCCGGAACGCCGTCTCCTCGGGCAGGCCCGCGAAGGACAGGAACCGCTTCGCGAACCGCACCGACCGGTACCCGCGCTTGGCCGACGCCACCGGCAGCCGGTCCACAATGGCCTCGACCGGGCGGCGGACCGCGCCCGGCACCTTGTGGTAGCGCACCGCGATCAGGTTCGCGAGGTGCTTGCGGTACCCGGCGAACAGCTCGTCGGCGCCCATCCCGGACAGCATCACCTTGACGCCGGCCTCGCGCGCGGCCGAGCAGATGAGGAACGAGTTGATCGCCGCCGGGTCGCCGATCGGCTCGTCGAGGTGGTAGGTCATCTTCGGCAGCAGGTCGAGCACCTGCGGCGCGATCTCGATCTCGTGCAGGTCGACGCCGAACTGCTGCGCGACGATCCGGGCGTAGCGCAGGTCGTCCGGCATGGCCTCGAACTTGGCGTCCTCGGCCCGGAACCCGATGGTGTAGGCCGAAATCCCGGGCTGGGACCGCGCGGCCAGCGCCGTCAGGTAGCTGGAGTCCAGCCCGCCCGAAAGGAACGTCGCCACCGGGACGTCCGAGAGCAGGTGCTTGGCCGTCGACTCCGCGATGACGGAGTGCAGGTCGACCTCGCCGTCGAAGGCCGCGCCCTCCTCGGCCACCTCCCGCAGCGACCAGAACCGGCCGCGGTCGACCCGGCCGTCCGGACGGCAGCGCAGCCACGTACCCGGCTGCAGCTTCTCCGCGCCCTGATAGGCGCACCGGCTGTCCGGCACCCAGTAGTAGAGCAGCGACGCGATCAGGGCCGCGTTGTCGACCTCCAGCGATCCGCCGAGCTCACCGGCGAGCGCCTTGAGTTCGGAGGCGAACGCGACCCCGCCGTTCCGCTGGACGAAGAACAGCGGCTTGATGCCCAGCTGGTCGCGGACCAGGAACAGCTCGCCGGTGCCCTCCTCGAACAGCGCGAAGGCGAACATCCCGCGCAGCTTCGGCAGGCAGTCGGTGCCCCAGCGCCGCCAGGCCTGCAGCAGCACCTCGGTGTCGGACGTGCCGCGGAAGCGCACGCCGGCCGCGGAGAGCTCGGCCCGCAGCTCGGGCGCGTTGTAGAGCTCGCCGTTGTAGCTCAGCGCGAGCCCGTCGAGGGCCATCGGCTGGGCGCCGGTCTCGGACAGGTCGATGATCGAAAGCCGCCGGTGCCCCAGGTGGACTTCACCGGAACCGGCGCGGTGCTCGTACCGGCCGGAGCCGTCCGGGCCGCGGTGGGCCAGCGTCTTGGTCAGCCGGTCGGTGAGCGGCCCGCCGTCCGGCCAGAGGTAGGTGCCTGCGATGCCGCACATGGAGTGCGTTCCCCTTCGGTCGCGGCGCGGGTCAGGAGACTCACGCACTCTTTTCGGGGGTCTGGGTGGCGGAGCCCCCGGTTCGGGGCAAAGCCCCGGTTGTCACAGCACTCTTTTCGGGGGTCTGGGTGGCGGAGCCCCCGGCTCGGGGCAAAGCCCCGGTTGTCACAGTGCTCTTGTCGGGCTTGAGGTCGGCGTCGAGTTCGCCCTGGTGGCTCGGTTCGGCGTGGTCGCGCTTGAACGGCGTCGGCCGCTTCGGCGCCTTGACCGGGGCGAATTTCTTCGTCGGTGCGTTGAGGTGGTCCGGAACGCTCACGCTGCCGGGTGGCGGGAGGGGTGACGCCGGGGGCCGCGGAGTGGCGAGCGCGGGCGGGAGCACCGGCCGGACCGGGGTGAACCGGCGCGTCGGCTGCTCGGTGGCGACGCGCTCGGCGACGCGGGCGACCAGCTCGTCCAGGTGGTCTTCGCGCTCGGCCGGGGCCGGCGGCGCCGGGCGGCCGCGCAACGCCGTGTGCAGGCCGTCCCACAGCGTGCCGTCGGACTTGTCCCGCGGGTCCGGGTCGACCACCACGATGCCGATGACCGGGATCTCCTGCTCGGCCAGCTGCCGCGCAACCGTGTGCAGCCACAGCGTGTTCGCGTGCCCGGCCTTCACGACCAGCACGGTCTCCTTGCCGAGGTGCTCCAGATCGGTCCACGCCGTCCCCGGCGACACCGTGCCGACGCCGACCCGGCGTTCCCCGGCCTTCGCGGGCGGATCGCCGGCACCGGCCACGGGGACGTCGCTCTGGGTTTCCTGCGCCAGCCTGCGGACGTTCTCGCCCGGCAGGTCGTCGAGGACGCTCGCGGCGCCCAGCTCTTCGGCGATGTCCAGGACGAGGGCGGCGGCGACGTCCGCGGCGCCGAGCTCCAGCAGGGAAACCCCGCGCGGATCCTGCTTGATCAGGCGGACCAGCGTCGTGGCGACGCGCCGGCGTTCGGACACCGCGCGGGAGCGCCGCCACAGCCGCGCGGGGCCGCGCAGCTTCGACGGCAGCTGGGCGATGACGGACGCGCCGAGGTGCGTCGAGATCTCGCGGCGCAGCACCGGCCGGTCCCGCGAGACCGCGCCGACGGCGACGAACGCGAGCCCGAGGGCCAGGCCGAGCGCGAACCCGATGCCGGCGTTGGTCGCGGCGGTCTTGAGGACCGCCCTGGGCAGCACGCGGGCCGCGTCGACGACCTGGGTTCCCGCGGCGACCTGCGGGCTGCCGATGCCGGCCTGCTGGGCGCGCGAGGTGAAGTCGGAGATCTGCGCGGTGAGCGCGGCCCGGCGGCTGTAGAGGTTCTCCAGCGCGGGCTGGCTGGCCTGGCGGCCCTTGCCTTCCTCGTCGACGATCTGCTGCTCGACCTTGCTCAGTTCGTCCTGGGCGTTCTTGCGCTGGTCGAGGATGGCCTGCGACTGGGCGGCCGCGGCCGCCTGGCTGCGCTTGACGTGGTCGGCGATGAACGTCTCGGCCAGCGCCTGCGCCCGCGCCACGGCGTCCTGGTCGGTCTTGGCCTTGACGGTGATCTGCAGGACGTTGTTCGTCAGCCCGAGCCCCGCGTAGTTCTTCATGAAGTCTTCGGGCGAGTCGGTGCTGCCCACCTTCTTCAGCGCGGCTTCGGCGATCTGCGTCGTCTGCAGCACGGCGACGTCGGTGCGCATCAGCGTGCCGCTGTCGGTCGGCGAGTCGTCCTGGTGGACCACGATGACCTTCGCGACGGCGGTCGGCGGGGCCGGCAGCACGAACGCGAGCGCCGCACCCACGATGAGCCCGAGCAGGCCGGTGGCCAGCCAGACGCGCTTGCGGCGGCGGATCGCGACGAACAGCCGGTGCAGGTCGACGAGGGGCGCGGCCGGGGTTTCGGGGGAAGTCGTCACGCCGAACCTGCCAGGGCTTTCTCGGGGGCTTCCGCCGCGGGTCCGGGTTTCTCCGGCGCCGGCCGGACGGGGTGGGTGAGCACCGCGCCGACGATCTCCTGCTTGCCGTCGGCGCAGGCTTCGGCCAGCCGGACGAGCTGCCACGCGGTGCGCGTGCCGGCGCCGAGCACGACCAGGACGCCGGAGCTCGCCGTGGCGTCCGGCACCGTCGGCCGGTCGGCCGAGTACTCGAAGATCCGCAGCGGCACGGACAGCCGGTCGGCCAGCTCGGCGAGCTGGCCGGCGGCCAGGCGGCCGGTCTCGTCGTCGTCGGCCACCAGCAGCAGCACGTCGGCGGGGCCGGTGGCCAGCCGGGCCAGCACCCGGCGGTAGCGGATGTCGCGGTTGACCGCGTCGGCCGAGGTCGCGATCGGCGGCAGCACCCACGGCCGGTCGCCGCCGAGCAGGCGCCGCACCTTGCCGAGGAAGCCGGTGGCCGGGGCGCGGTCGCCCTGCGGGCTGGTGACGTCGACGCCGGCGAGGATCGGCGCGCCGAGCGCGGAGGCGATCTCCGGCTCGCCCCGCAGCCGCCGGTCGGTGCGGGCGCTGAACAGGTGGCCGAACACGCCGGCGAGGAAGAACAGCACCGCGCCCCCGGCGACGAAGTGCGTCATCGTCGGCGCGGCCGGCGACGTCGGGCGCGGGGACGGCCCGAGCACCACGGTGTTGCCGACGCCGGTGGCCAGGTCGGCCTGGTTCAGGTCGTTGATCGCCTGCTCCAGCGACGTCTTCAGGCCTTCGAGCTGGGTCCGGACCTGCACGCTCTCCACGGTCAGGCCGCCGCCGACGTTCTTGGCGAGGTCACTGATCTTGTCCGTGGTCAGCTTGACCTGCTGGCGCAGCGACTCGCGCTGTTCCTGGGCGAGCTGCACGGACGCGTCGGCGGAGTTGCTCGCCAGCTGCGTGGAGTACTTGACGTACTGCTGCGCGACCTGGTCGGCGAGCTGCTGGGCGTGTTCGGCGGTGTCGGCGGAGACGGTGATCGTCACGACGTTGCTCTGCGCCACCGACGCGCTGACCTGCTTCTTCAGGTCGGCGCCGCTGGGGTGCCACGGCAGCACGGCCGCGGCGCGGTCGAGGACGACCGACGCGGTCGCGATCTCGGCCTGGGTCAGCAGTTCGTCGGCCTGGCGCGGGCCCTGGAGCAGGACACCGGAGGTCGTCTTGTAGCCGGGCGAGAACAGGATCGACGCTCCGGCGCCGACCAGCGCACCCAGGACGGCGAGGGCGGCCAGCAGCCGCCATCGCCTTCGCAGGACCTGCCCGACCAGGGCCAGGCGCACCGTGTCGTCAGTCAACGGCGGGTCTCCATTCCTGAGCCGGGTACGCCGAACGGGTTCAGTTGATCGGCCGGTTACCCCAACCGTCGTAAGACCGGGAGCATTGGTTACACGTTCGGTGCGTTTTTGACCGAACGGCGATCATGACTTCACAGCGTGCTCATAAGCAGCGAGCAGAGCCTTCGCCGAGTTCTCCCACGAGAGCGGTCCGGCGACCCGGGCTTGGCCGAGCTTGCCCATCCGGATCCGCTCTTCGGGGTCGTCGAGCAGCTGCGCGACGAGCTTCGCGAACGCCGATTCGTCGTTCGCCGGGGCGTAGACGGCCGCGTCACCGGCGGAGACCCGGGCCTCCCGCAGCTCGAACGAGACGATCGGCTTGCTCATCGCCATGTACTCCATGACCTTGTTCATCGTGGAGACGTCGTTGAGCGGGTTGAGCGGGTCCGGCGACAGGCAGACGTCGGCGGTGGACAGGTAGCGGACCAGGTCCTCGTCGGAGATCCGGCCGGTGAACTCGACCTGGTTGGCCAGCCCGAGCTTCGCCGACAGCGCCACCATGTCGTCGAACGCGTCGCCGGAGCCGACGAACACCGCGTGCCAGTCGGTGCGGCCGACCTCGTCACGCAGCTTCGCGAGCGCGCGCAGGGCGTAGTCGACGCCGTCCTGCGGACCCATCACGCCGAGGTAGGCGAGCAGGTACGGCTTGCCCTTCTTCAGTTCGGGCTCGGCCGGCACCTCGTGGAACCGCTCGACGACGGGGGCGCTGCGCACCACGAAGACGTCTTCGGGCCGCTTGCCGCCGCGGATCCGGGCGACCTGCTTGTAGCTCTCGTTCGTCGAGATCACGACGTCGGCGGCGCGGTAGGTGGCGCGTTCGAGCGCGCAGACCCCGCGGTAAAGCAGGTCCTGCCCGCGGTCGAACCGCGAGAGGTACAGCTCGGGGCACAGGTCGTGCTGGTCGAAGACGAACTTCGCGCCCTGGCGCTTCAGGTACTTCGCGACCAGGTACAGCAGGTCCGGGGGGTTACAGGCGTGCACGACGTCGACCGGCCCGACCTTCCGGGCCAGCCGGAGCGTGTGCCACAGCGCGCTGCCGTACTCCTGCAGGTAGCCGGCGGGCCCGCCGGTCGCCGCCTTGAGCGGGTAGCGGTGGATGTGGACACCGTCGACGACCGCTTCGGCCTCGGTGTCGCGTTTCGTGCCCTGCGGGCAGATCACGTGGACTTCCCACCCGGCGTCGCGCAGGGTCGTGGACTCCTGCCAGACCCGCCGGTCGAAGGGAACGGAGAGGTTCTCGACGAGGATGAGCGCTTTACCAGGCAAGACCGGCGTATCCCTCTTCAAGGCGACGCTCGGCGGCGTCGGGCAGGCGGACGAGGTCGACGATCACCCGGTCGCCGCCGTGCGGCAGGGCCGCCAGCACGTCCGGGTCTTTGGTGCCCACGAGCAGGACGTCGGCGTGGTTCACGACTTCTTCGACGGACCCGGCGAGCAGCTGGCCCAGGTGCGGCAGCCGGCTCTCGATGTACTCGCGGTTGGCGCCCATCAGCCGGGAGAGGCTGACGTTGGCGTCGTGGATCTTGAGGTCGTAGCCCTTGCCGAGCAGCTTCTCGGCCAGCTCGACCAGCGGGGACTCGCGCAGGTCGTCGGTGCCCGGCTTGAACGACAGCCCGAACAGCCCGACCTTGCGCTTGCCGGTGCGCGCGACCAGGTCGAACGCCCGCTGCAGGTGGTCGTCGTTCGACGCGAGCACGTGCGACAGGATCGGCACGCTCACGTCGGCGCGGTGCGCGGCGTAGACCAGCCCGCGCAGGTCCTTCGGCAGGCACGAGCCGCCGAAGGCGAAGCCGGGCTTGAGGTAGGCGGGGCTGATGTTGAGCTTCGTGTCGGCGAGGAAGACGTCGATCACCTCGTGCGAGTCCAGGCCGAGCGCCCGGCAGATCGCGCCGAGCTCGTTGGCGAACCCGATCTTCAGGCCGTGGAAGGAGTTGTCGGCGTACTTCGTCATCTCCGCGACCGGGATCGGCACGCGGAACACCGGGCCGGGCAGCCCCTCGTACAGCCCGGCGACGGCGTCCCCGCTCGCGGTGTCGATCTCGCCGATCACCGTCTTCGGCGGGTCGAAGAAGTCGCGGACGCTGGTGCCCTCGCGCAGGAACTCGGGGTTCACCGCGACGCCGAAGTCGACCCCGGCGGTGCGGCCCGAGGACTTCTCCAGGATCGGGACCAGCAGGTCGAGGCACGTGCCGGGCAGCATGGTGCTGCGGAAGACGACGGTGTGCCGCTCGCTCTTCTTCGCGAGCGCCTCGCCGATTTCCTCGGCCACGCGCTCGAGGTAGACGGTGGAGAGGCTGCCGTTCGGCGCCGACGGCGTCCCGACGCAGACCAGCGAGATCTCACTGTCGGCGACGGCTTCGGCGACGTCGGTCGTGGCTCTCAGCGCGCCGCTCGCGACGACCTCGGCGGTCAGCTCGCCGATCCGCTCCTCCACCACCGGGGCCTTGCCCTGGGTGATGAGGTCGATCTTCACCGGGTTGACGTCCACGCCGACCACCCGGTGCCCCTGCCCCGCCAGGCACGCGGCGGAGACACAGCCGACGTAACCGAGCCCGAAGACACTGATCTCCACGCCAAAACCTCCGCTATTCCGCGCGACCCTCAAGTTGGTCGGCGGGCGCCCCTGGATCGTTACCGCGGGCCTGGCGAACGGGGGACAGCGTGAAACGGCCGTGAGACGCAAGGGATCCTGGTGAAAATCGCGTCTCGATCCGGCGGCGGGCCGTGGACGAGAACCACGGTCCGCCGCCGGGTCGAAAAAAGGTGTCAGTTGTTGTTCACGAACGTGCTGGCGAGGCTTTCCCCCTTGCTCACCGCGTTGGCGTGGTTCTCGATCGGCGAAACGGTCGAGTTCTTGAAGCAGATGTACGTGACGCCGGAGTCCGTGCCGCCGTTGGACGGGTCGGGGTTGATGCCGAGGTCCTTCGCCGTCGCGTAGGAGGCTTCGCCGATGATCTGCGACGGCCCGGTGTCCCCGATGACCGCGTACTCGACCTTGCCGTTGTAGATCACCGCGCAGGAGCCGCCGCCCTTGAGGCCGGACGAGGAGTACTTCCAGATGCTGCTGGAGCTCGGCACGACGATGTAGGGCAGCTTCGCGGCGTTGAGGGGCTTGCCGTCGGACTGGTGGAACGCGGTGTCGTCCTGGTAGCAGCAGTCGGTGTTCTCGTTGCACTGCGTGCTGCGCTGGCCGTCGCAGTCGATGTCCATGTCGGCCTTCCAGAACACCGCGCCGTTGGCGTCGCAGATCGCGACCGTTTTGCTCGAAACGTCTTCGTCGGTCTTGTACTTGCCGTTCGAGATCTGCTGGCAGCTCGACGTCTTCGCGAGCAACTGGGCCGCGGTCGGGGCGGCTTCGACGGTGGCCGGTGTGGCCGGGGCGGGCGAAGCCGACGCGAGGGCCGACGGCATCACGGCCGCGGCCAGCGCGAGCGTCGCGAGCAGGATCAGTTTCCGCATTCCTGGTGCTCCCTTTAGTTAGGAAACTTTCCTTACGGCGGCGGGGCACCAGGATGCACCCGGGCCCGGGCGCGTTCAAGACCCCGGGTCGGGGAATTTCCCATCAGCCGGCCGGAGTTGACGAAAAGGCTGCTCACCGGTCCGGGCGGCCCGAAACCGGTTCGGGCGGTGTCCCGTTCGCCGGGACGCTCACTGCTCCGGGGTAGGCGGCCGCTCCAGCAACCGCGAGAGCACCACGGTCGACACCGTCCGGTCCACGATCTCCAGCCCGCGCAGCCGCTCCAGCGCCGTCTCGAGGTGGTGGATGTCCGCCGCCCGGAGGTGGACGATCGCGTCGGCCGCACCCGAGACCGTGTACGCGGCCACCACCTCCGGCAGCGGCTCGAGCCGGGCGCGGATGCGAGCCGGCGTGATGTTGCCCTGGCACGTGACCTCGACGAACGCCTCCGTTCCCCAGCCGAGGGCCTCCGGGTCGACCACCGCCGTGAAGCCGCGGAGGATGCCCGTTTCGAGCAGCCGGTCGACCCGCCGCTTCACCGCCGGCGCGGACAGGCCGACGACCTTGCCGATCTCCGCGTAGCTCGCTCGTGCGTTAGCCACGAGACACGAAACGATTCGCTGGTCGATGGTGTTCACACGCAACATTTAGCACAGATACGCGCAGCGAACAGCGATTGATTGCGGAATTAGGCGCCCCTTACCCTGCTCTCATGCAGGCGATGCGCGTACCGACCACCCGTCGATACCTCATGTGCCCCCCGCGCTTCTTCGCGGTGGACTACGTGATCAACCCCTGGATGGACCCGACCCAGCCGGTCAGCGCGGACGTCGCCGTCGCGCAGTGGACCGAGCTGCGCGACACCTACCGCCGCCTCGGCCACACCGTCGAGGAAATCGAGCCCCAGCCCGGCCTGCCCGACATGGTCTTCGCCGCCAACTCCGGCACCGTCGTCGACGGCCGCGTGCTCGGCTCGCGGTTCCGCGCCCCGCAGCGCGCCGCCGAGGCCGAGCACTTCCGCCGCTGGTTCGTCGAGCACGGCTACCGCGACATCACCATGCCGGAGAAGATCAACGAGGCCGAGGGCGACTTCGCCTGGACCGGCTCCCTGCTGCTGGCCGGCACCGGGTTCCGCACCGATCCGGCCGCGCACGCCGAGGCCCAGGAGGTCCTCGGCGTTCCGGTCGTCTCGCTGCAGCTGGTCGACCCGCGCTACTACCACCTCGATACGGCCCTGTTCGTCCTCGCCGAGGCGACGGACTCGACGCGGGCGCAGATCGTCTACTACCCGGAAGCGTTTTCGGCCGGTTCGCGCCGCGTGCTGGAGCGGATTTTCCCGGACGCGGTGCTCGCGACGAAGGAAGACGCCGAATGTTTCGGCCTCAACGGCGTTTCCGACGGCCGCAACGTCGTCCTGCCCGTCGAGGCCACCCGACTGGGTGAACTTGTTGCCGCCCGGGGGTACGAGCCGGTCTACGTCGACGTCTCTGAGCTGCGCAAAGCCGGCGGCGGCCCGAAGTGCTGCACGCTGGAAATCCGCAAAGGCTAACTGACGGCAAAATCGTGTAACTCACCCGTTTGCCACCGCGATTAATCGAAGTAACAAATCGACTACTCGCGGTGGCAGGCGGTGGGAGTGGTGACGGTGATCCTCGCCATGCACGGGGTCGGCCGACCGGCGCGCCAGCTCGACCCCGGTGAAGACGAGCGTTGGCTGACCGTCGAGCAGTTCGAGCGCGTCCTCGACGTCGCCGCGGAGCACGAAGACGTCCGCCTCACCTTCGACGACGGCAACGACTCCGACGTCGAGATCGTGCTGCCCCGGCTGGCCGACCGCGGCTTGACGGCGGAGTTCTTCCCGCTGGCCGGCCGCCTCGGCCAGCGCGGCTACCTCGACCGCGACGGGCTGCGCGAGCTCGTGCGCGCGGGCATGGAGATCGGCTCCCACGGCTGGGAGCCGCGCGACTGGCGGCGGCTCGACGACCTGCACGCCGACCGCGAGCTCCGGGACGCCCCGCAGCTGCTCGGCGACCTGTGCGGCCGGCCGGTCCGCCGGTATTCACTGCCGTTCGGCGCGTACGACCGGCGGGTGCTGGCCCGGCTGCGGCAGGCGGGCGCCACGAGGGTGTATTCGAGCGACGGCGGCGAGGCCCGCCGCGACGGCTGGCTGCAGGCCCGCACGGAGCTCCCCCACGACCTCGACGGCGACTGGCTGGACAGCGTGCTGGCCGGGTCGAAACGGGCTGCGCACTGGGCGAACCGGCTGTTCCGCCGCGCGGCCCGGTAGGCGGGGGTCGCAGGGGGCCGGCGGCCTCAGCCGCCGAGGGCGCGCAGCACCGCCGGGGCCTCGTCCGGGTGCAGGCGCAGCTCCGTCCGGCCGCCCGCCGCGTGGAACGTCACCGCCTGGCGATCCACCGCCTGCATCGTCAGCTCGCCCGGGTCGAACAGCGCCGGCTCCTCGCGCAGCGACCGCCACCGCACCGGGCCGTCGCCGACCACCAGCCGGCCGCGCCGCTCGCGGCCCGCCGTAAGCTCGGCGTCCCGCAGCACGCACGGGTACTCCACGCGCTCGCCGCGAGCCGAGGCCGCCGCGCGGGCCCGCCGGCGGCGGGCGCCGAGCAGTTCGGCCGTGTCGATCATCGTCAGGAGGTTGCCCACCACCACGACGATGCCCTTGACCACGATCCCGACCAGTTCCCCCATGTCCCCACTCCTACCGCAGCGTGCCACCCTGAGCCGCATGACCGACAGCATCGTCAGCGAGCACGACGGCGGCATCGCCGTCCTCACCGTCGACGCGCCCGGCAGCCGGAACGCGCTGACCCTCGACCTCTCCGCGCAGCTCGCGGCCGCCGTCGACGCCGCGGAACGGGACGAGTCCGTGCACGCCGTCGTCGTCACCGGGACGCCGCCCGCTTTCTGCGCCGGGGCCGACCTTTCGGCCCTCGCCGAGGCCGACGAAGCCGGCCTGCGGGCCATCTACGCGGGCTTCCTCGCCGTGGCGCGGTGCGCGCTGCCGACCATCGCGGCCGTCGGCGGGGCGGCCGTCGGGGCGGGGCTGAACCTCGCGCTCGCCGCCGATGTCCGGCTGGCCGGGCCGCGGGCGAAGTTCGTCGCGCGGTTCCTCGAACTCGGGCTGCACCCGGGCGGCGGGATGACGTGGATGACGCAGCGGCTGGCCGGCCCGCAGCAGGCCGCCGCGATGACGTTGTTCGGCCAACCCCTCGACGCCGAGGCGGCCGTGCGCGCCGGGCTCGCCCTGCGTGTGGTCGACGGCGGCCATGACGAACTGCTGACCGCCGCGCGTGAGCTCGCTCACCCCGCCGTCGGCGCGCCGCGCGAGGCGCTGATCGCCACCAAACGCAGCCTTCGCACCACCGCGGGCCTGGCCGAACACCGGGACGCCGTCGACGTCGAGATCACCCCGCAGCTGGCCTCGCTGGCGTCCCCGGAATTCGCCGAGCGGCTTTCCTTGATGCGGGACCGAATTCGTTCTCAGCCGTGACTCAAGCGGACGGCCCTACCCTCCGGGAGACACGCATCACAACGCGGTTCGACGGCTACCCGTTACCATCAGTAACACATATCCGGCGTACCTGCGGAGAACCGAACAAGAGCACCGATGAAGTCGCCCAGCACCCGGGACACTACCAACATCGGTGTTGAGGGCGAGCTAACCTCGGGAGTAGACCTGGTGAGCGCAGCCGCGGCACCGGCAGGCGAACGGAAGCCGTACCGTCGGGAGAGAGGGAATCCCTGACCCATGAGCACGAGTGCGAACGGCAACGGCGCTGGTCACGGCTCGCTCGCCGCAACCAGGCCGACCGAGGTCAGCAAGCTGGACCGGGTGGTCATCCGGTTCGCGGGCGACTCGGGTGACGGCATGCAGCTGACCGGCGACCGCTTCACGTCCGAAGCCGCCGCGTTCGGCAACGACCTGTCGACGATGCCGAACTTCCCCGCTGAGATCCGTGCGCCGCAGGGCACCATCCCCGGCGTCTCGAGCTTCCAGGTGCACTTCGCCGACTACGACATCCTCACCCCCGGCGACCGGCCGGACGTGCTGGTCGCGATGAACCCGGCCGCGCTCAAGGCGAACCTCGGTGACGTCCCGCACGGCGGCACGATCATCCTCAACACCGACGAGTTCATCAAGCGCAACCTGACCAAGGTCGGCTACGCGACGGACCCGCTGGACGACGACACGCTCGCGCCGTACCAGGTGCACCGGGTCGCCATGTCGACGCTGACCCAGGGCGCGCTCGCCGACACCGGCCTCGGCAAGAAGGACGCCGAGCGCTGCAAGAACATGTTCGCGCTCGGCCTGCTGTCGTGGATGTACCACCGGCCGACCGAGGGCACCGAGCGGTTCCTGCGGGAGAAGTTCGCGAAGAAGCCGGACATCGCCGAGGCGAACATCCTGGCCTTCCGCGCGGGCTGGAACTACGGCGAGACGACCGAGTCGTTCGCGACGACGTTCCAGGTCGCGCCGGCGAAGCTGGCCCGGGGCACCTACCGGCAGATCACCGGCAACACCGCGCTGGCGTACGGGATCGTCGCCGCCGGGCAGCGCTCGGGCCTGCAGATCCTGCTCGGCACGTACCCGATCACCCCGGCGTCGGACATCCTCCACGAGCTGTCCAAGCACAAGCACTTCGGCATCATCACCTTCCAGGCCGAGGACGAGATCGCCGGCATCGGCGCCGCGCTCGGCGCCTCCTACGGCGGCGCGCTCGGTGTCACGTCGACGTCCGGGCCGGGTGTCGCGCTGAAGTCCGAAGCCGTCGGCCTCGGCGTGATGGTGGAGCTGCCGCTGGTCGTCATCGACGTCCAGCGCGGCGGCCCGTCCACCGGCCTGCCGACCAAGACCGAGCAGGCCGACCTGCTGCAGGCGATGTTCGGCCGCAACGGCGAATCGCCGGTCCCGATCGTCGCGCCGCTGTCGCCGGCGGACTGCTTCGACGCGGCCGTCGAGGCCACCCGGATCGCGCTGAAGTACCGCACGCCGGTGCTGCTGCTCTCGGACGGCGCGATCGCGAACGGCTCCGAGCCGTGGCTGGTCCCGGACGTCGAAACGCTGCCCGACCTGCGGGTCGAGTTCGCGACCGAGCCCAACGCGGACAACGACTCCGGCGAGTTCTGGCCGTACGTCCGCGACCCCGAGACCCTCGCCCGCGCGTGGGCGATCCCCGGCACCCCGGGGCTGCAGCACCGCATCGGCGGGCTGGAGAAGGCCGACAAGACCGGCCACATCTCCTACGACCCGGCCAACCACGACAAGATGGTCCGGCTGCGGCAGGCGAAGATCGACGGCATCGACGTCCCGGACCTCGTCGTCGACGACCCGAGCGGCGGCAAGGCCCGCGTGCTCGCGCTCGGCTGGGGCAGCTCGTTCGGCCCGATCGGCGCGGCCTGCCGCCGGGTGCGCAAGCTCGGCCTGCCGATCGCGCAGGCGCACCTGCGGCACCTCAACCCGCTGCCGGCCAACCTCGGCGACATCCTGCGCAGCTACGACAAGGTCGTGGTGCCGGAGATGAACCTGGGCCAGCTGGCACTGCTGCTGCGGGCGAAGTACCTGGTGGACGTCCACTCGCACACCAAGGTCGCCGGGATGGCGTTCAAGGCCGAAGAGCTGCAGAACCTGTTCTCGGAGATCATCACCAGCGTTGCTACGGAGGCGGCGAAGTGACCGCAATCGACATCGGGCTCCCCACCGCCGGCGGCCTGGACCTCGTGCCGACGACCGACGAGCCGCAGAAGGCCAAGGACTACAAGTCCGACCAGGAAGTCCGCTGGTGCCCCGGCTGCGGCGACTACGTCGTGCTGAACGCGGTGCAGTCGTTCCTGCCGACGCTCGGCCTCAAGCGCGAGAACATCGTGTTCATCTCGGGCATCGGCTGCTCGTCGCGGTTCCCGTACTACCTCAACACCTACGGCATGCACTCGATCCACGGCCGCGCGCCGTCGATCGCGACCGGCCTGGCCACCACCCGCCCGGACCTGTCGGTGTGGGTCGTCACCGGCGACGGCGACGCGCTGTCCATCGGCGGCAACCACCTGATCCACGCGCTGCGCCGCAACGTGAACATCAAGATCCTGCTGTTCAACAACCGGATCTACGGGCTGACCAAGGGCCAGTACTCCCCGACGTCCGGGCAGGGCATGGTCACCAAGTCGACGCCGATGGGTTCGGTGGACACGCCGTTCAACCCGCTGTCGCTGGCCATCGGCGCCGAGGCGTCGTTCGTGGGCCGGGCGCTGGACTCCGACCGCAAGGGGCTGACCGAGGTCCTGCAGGCGGCCGCGCAGCACCGCGGTTCGGCGCTGGTGGAGATCTACCAGAACTGCCCGATCTTCAACGACGGCGCCTTCGAAGTGCTGAAGGACGCCGACGAGGCCGCGACGCGCTTGATCCCGCTGCGCGCGGGCGAGCCGATCCGGTTCGGCCCGAACCAGGAGTTCGGCGTCAAGCGCGGCGACTGGGGCGGCCTGGACGTCGCCAAGGTCGCGGACATCGGTGAAGACAACATCGTCGTGCACGACCCGTCGATCGCGGACACGTCGTACGCGTTCGCGCTGTCGCGCCTGGGCGACCAGAACCTCAACCACGTCCCGACGGGCATCCTCCGCCAGGTCGAGCGCCCGACGTACGACGACGGCGCCCGCGCCCAGGTCGAGGAGGCCCGCGCGGCCCGCAAGCCGGACCTGCAGGCCCTACTGCGCGGCAAGGACACCTGGACGGTCGCGTAACCGCTGGTTCTTCCCGAAGGCCGCCACGCCCCGTGCATGGCGGCCTTCGGCGTTCCGGGGTTGCCTTCGTTGGGACACATGTCCTAAGTTTCAGGTCATGCGACCTGAAACACCTTTCGTGTTCTTCGACGTCCGCACCGCCGACGCCGCCGGCAGCAGGCGGTTCTTCGCCGAGCTGCTGGGCTGGGAGGCGACCGGCACGCTCCTGACGAGCGGCGGCGCGCCCTGGGGCGGCCTCACCGAGCTCGCCCCGGGCGACGACCGGACACCGCAGTGGCTCCCCTACGCGCCGGTGTCCGATGTGGACGCCGCCGCGGCGAAAGCCCTGGAGCTGGGCGGAACGCTGGTGCGCGAGCGCACCGATCTGCCGTTCGGCTCGCTGGTCGTGGTGACCGACCCCGGCGGCGCGGCCCTGGTGCTGTTCCAGGCCGCCTGAATGCCACGAGGGGCACCTTCACCGTCGTGAAGGTGCCCCTCGTGGCGGGAAATTCAGCTGAGCGGGCGGAACCCGACGCGCTCGGCGTCCTCGGCCGTCCGGAACCACACCTCGGCCACCATCTTCGGGAACTGGGCGGATTCCTCGGTGCAGTACCGCAAAGCCGTGACGCTGGCCTTCACGGCGAAGCTGTCGCTGGGCGCCCCGCCGCCCGGGCGCGGCATCGCCGAACCGGGGCCGAACGGACCCGGCGGCACCGAGTCGCCCGCGGCCTGGCGAGCCGGGGGCGGTTCCGGCGCCGCGATGCCGGTGGCCGCCTGGTGCGGCTGCACCGACGGCTCGAACAGCGAACCGCTGTGCGCGCCGGACAGTTCGGGTTCGCGGCGCTCGACCGTGCGCATCGACGGCTGGATCGGCTGGGGCGCGTCGAAACCGCCGCGCACCGCCTCCCGCGGCTGCCGCTTCGGCAGCACCTGCGTCGCTTCGGCGGGGGTCTCCGGGGGCACGTCCAGCTCGCTTTCGGCGATGTCGCCGCCGAACGCGTACTGCGGCGCCTCGTCGTCGTCCTCGTCGTCGTCCTGGTCCGGCTCGTCGTCGCGCACGGAACCGGGGTGGGCGCTGATGAAGCGCGTGCGCTCCACCGGCTCTTCGAACGCCGACCGCTCGGACGGCAACTCGTCGTCGAACCAGTCCGGCGGGGGCGCCGCCTCGGCGGACGGCGGCTGGAAGAGCGAACCCGCCGCATCGACGTCGGGCTTCTCCTGGTGCCGCGGCAGCGACTCGAGCTCCGCGTCTTCGTCGAAGGAGTCCCCGACCGGGGCCAGGTACTGCGTCGTGGCCGCACGGTCCGGCTCGTCTTCCGGCGTCAGGAACTGGGCCGCCGCGCTCCGGTACGGGCCGTCTTCCTCGGGCTCCGGCTCCGGCGCCCGGACGGGTTCCGGCTCCGGCGGCATCCGCGACGGCACCTGGGCGTCCAGCTCGGCGAAGTCCTCGTCGATGTCGTCGTGGACGTCGTCGCGGTGGATCGGCGGCGCGGCGACCAGCGTGCCGGGGTAGGAGGTCTCCTGGCGCGACGGCTCCGGCTCGGGCTCGGGCCGGCGGAACGCGTCACCGCCGCCGACCGCGGCCGCATTGGCGGGGGTGCGCGCGGCGTCGGCGTGGGCCTGCGCCAGCGAGCTCTCCAGCCGGCGGACGCTCTTGCGGAGCGGCAGCACGAGCACCAGCCAGGTCAGGAGGACCCCGACGAAGAACGCGGCCAGGCTCCACAGCCACACCTGTCCGAATATGGACATCTTTCCCTGCCCCTGTTAAGTGCTTAGCGCGTGCGCGCGACCAGGTAGTCGGCGACCGACTCGCACGCGTCCCGGGCGGGTGACGCGGGCAGCGCGGTGAGCTCGGTTCGCGCGCGCTGAGCGTAGTCGGAAAGGGTGGCGCGTGCTCGATCGAGTCCGCTACTGACCCGCAGCAGCTCGAGCGCCTCCTGCACGAGGGCGTCGTCGGCGAGCGGGCCGGACAGCAGCTCGAGGAGCCGCGGGTCGGTCCCGGGGTCGGCCAGCGCGTACAGCATGGGCAGCGTCCGGACGCCTTCGCGCAGGTCGGTGCCCTGCGCCTTGCCGAGCTCGTCGGACGGCGAGGCGATGTCGATGATGTCGTCGGAGATCTGGAACGCGGTGCCGATGATGTCGCCGAACCGGCGCAGCGCCTCGACGTGCTCCTCGGCGGCGCCGGACATCATGCCGCCGAACCGGCCCGAGGTGGCGATCAGCGAGCCGGTCTTCTGGGCGATCACGGTGAGGTAGTGCGCGACGGCGTCGTCACCCGGGCCGGGGCCGACGGTCTCGCGCATCTGGCCGGTGACCAGCTCCCCGAAGGTCTCGGCGATGATCCGCGCGGCGTCCGTGCCCAGGTCGGCGACCAGGCGCGAAGCGTGCGCGAAGAGGAAGTCGCCGGTGAGGATGGCGATGGTGTTGTCCCAGCGCGCGTTGACGCTCTCGGCACCGCGGCGCATGTCGGCCTCGTCCATGACGTCGTCGTGGTAGAGCGTCGCGAGGTGCACCAGCTCGACCGCGGCGGCGGCGATGATGACGTGGTCGTCCTGCTTCGGCCCGAACTGCGCGGAGAGCAGGGTGAACAGCGGACGGAAGCGTTTGCCCCCGGCCTCGACCAGGTGCAGCGCGGCGTCGTTGACGGCCTGGACGTCGCTGCGGACGACCTCGCGCAGCAGCTTCTCGACCTCGGTGAGCCCGCCGGCGATGGAGCGCAGCAGGGTTTCGTCGGCGATCTGCAGCCCGACCGACGCCCGCAGGTCGTCGAGGGCGCCGCCCGGCGCAGCGGGGAGGGATCCCGCCCCGGGGGCTGGGGAAGGCACAGACACGTCGGCTCCGCTCTACTCGTGCACCGGTCGGTTCCCCTTGAGCGTAGTGGCTGCACCGCGCGGTCGTTTACCCGCTGTCCAGCGGAAACGGTGACGAACATGACACCGCCCCGGGTGGTTCCCGCTCCTCGAAAGGGTGACCGCAGCTTCCAGGCGCAACCGACCTCCCCGGCGGGCGGACATCGAGGCGGGGAACGGTCCTGTTGCCCGTAGCCGGAGGACCTCGGGCGGGCTGTTAGCCCGGCCGCATGAACGTCACGAGGGCCGCGGCCTGGAGGGATGGCCGCGGCGCTCGTGACCTGGGTTTGGGGTGCGGGAACCCTGGTAGGGTGCGATGCGTCGGATACGCAGGGTGCTCGGGGTGGAGCACACTGCAAGCTAGGGGAGAGCTGATGACGACGGTCGTGGGTTGTGTCTGAGGGTCCGGTTTACGACCCGGGTGGGGATTGGGAACTGCCGGGGCCGAAGGGTGTCCCCCTCGCTGGGTCGTATGGGGCGGCGGGGTCGGGGTCGGGTTCCGGCTCCGGCGGGTTCGAGTACGACGAGGCGACGCTTCGTGAGCTGATGCACGAATGGAACGACCTGGCGAACGAGTTCAAACACGACCAGGATCAAGCACTGACGCTCACCCGCGTAAAAGGCCCAGGGCTCGAGTACGCGAGTGGCGGCAACGCGGAAAAAATTCATCAATCCGGCGAAGCTCTGCTGTCGACACTTGCCGCTCGGGAAGAATACTGCCGCAACATGGCCGCCAGGTTCGAAGCCGCCTTGGGTAAGTACGCGCGCGCCGAGGATGCTCACACCACGGGAATCACGCAAACCGGAGGCAGTCTCTGATGCGCCGTACTGTCTTGATGTTCAGCGCGTTGCTGCTCGTGGCGGCAGGGTGCTCCACCACCAATCCGGGCACTCCGTCGGCTGTCAGCTCTGCCTCAGGCACGGTCTCACCGTCCGAAAGCACCAGCGCGGTTCCGGGGCCAGGTGTTCCCAAGGTGACGCATCCGATTGACGTAGCGCGCTTCAAACAGGAGCCGTGTGGCGCACTGACCGGCAGTCAAGTTGCCGCGCTTCTCGGGTCCGGCGTGTCAGGCAAGCCGGACCTACACGCACCCGCTGGGCCGACTTGCTCATGGGATTCAGCCGAAGTTTCCCAAGCGGGGATCGGAGTCATCTTCGTAAACGCCGATCACCTCGGGCTGACGAGCGTCTATCAGGCGAAGGATACGAAGTATCATTTCTTCCAGCCCATGGAATCGGTCGACGGCTTCCCGCTCGTCGCCTATGGCGTGAGCGACGAACGAGCGACTCGTGGGCGGTGCGCGGTGGCGATCGGAGTGAGCGATACCCAGGCCGTCGACCTGCACATCGCACAGTCCGAGAAGAACATCGGCAAGAAGGATCCCTGTGGGGCGGCCCACGACATCGCCGCACAGGTTCTGGGCAACCTCCGCGGGGGGAACTGATGGCGACCGAGGGGCCGCTGACAGCGGCGGAGATCTACGAGCAGATCACCGGAGGCGAGGGCGTCGACTCGCTGGCTGATGCCCAGGATGGGGCCGCCCAGTTGACCGATCGGATGGTGGAACGCGCCCAGCGGATCAGTGCTCTCCGGGCCAAGACCATGGCCGGCTGGCGGGGTGATGGTGGGGATGCTGCCGCCGATGCCACTCGGCCTCTTGTTCAGGCCGCTGCTGATGATGCCGTTCGCCTGCGGAATGCCCAGACCGCCGTCGCGGCTCAGATGGATGCCTTCGGGACCGCCAAGCATTCCGTGAAGCCCGTTGCTGCTCAGCCGCCGGAATTGGGGGCTGATGATGTTCTGCATGTGCTCACCGGGCAAGGGTGGGATTCCTACAACACCAAAGTGGCCGGGTGGCAGGCCGACAGCCAGGCCAACATCGACGCCTTCAGTGCCTACCACTCCGCCAGCACCGCCAACGGCGGCCAGATGCCCTCCCAGTACGCCCAGCTCACCGATTCCGGCGCCCCCGTCTCCATGACGACCTCCGCCCGCACCCCCGGCCCCACCGACACCGGGGACTGGCCGCTGAATCCGCGGCAAACCCGCGTTCCCGCCCAGGATCGGCAGAGCGCTCGGCCCGGGCAGGACCACGTCACCGGTGGGAACCTCGACCCGAACCAGATACCGAACCAGCCGAATCAGCCGAACCAACAAGTCCAGCAGAACCGGCCCATCCCGCAGAACCAGGTCCGGCCGCCCGGAACGACCCCCTCCGACGCCACCCACGCCAACAGCTACGTCCCCCGGCCCGTCCTCCCCGCCGCTCAGGGTGGGTATGAGTTCGGGCCCACCGGGCAGCCCGTCAGCAACCTCACCGGTACCAACTGGCCCGACGGGTTCGGCCCCGGCACCGGAACCTACGGCGGGTACCAAACCGGCACGGGCACTGGCACCGGACCGGGAACGCCGGGCACACCAGGAACCAACACCGGCACAGGGAACCGCCCCGGCATGCGGTCCCCAGGCACCCCAGGCGGCAGCAGCGGCGCCCGCCTTCCCGAAGAACGCTTCCCCGGCACCTCCCCCGCCCGCGGCTCCGCCGGCCCCCGCGGCGCCAACGGGCTCCCCATGGGCGCCCCCGCCAATGGGCGCGGGGGCAAAGAAGAAGACCGCGAAAAGAAGACCGCGCCCTACCTGCGCAACCCCGATCCCGACGAAACCTTCGGCGGCTTCATCGAGAAACCCATGCCACCGGTCATCGGCGAAAACCGGAACAAGAACCGATGACCGCTGTCTTCTCGCTGAACAGCCTCCTGACCGCCATGCGGCACGTCGGCTGCGGTGATCCGCACCCCGTTTTCGCGAAAGGGCTCCGGTACATCCCACCGGCAGCCAAGGACCAGATCACCCGAAGGGCCGTGGAAGAACTCGGCCCCTACGGTTTCACCCGAGGAAACGGCTTCACGCCCGAATTCGAAGACGTCCTGCACCTCATCGACCACCCGGCCCAGGAGTACGTCGCCCACGCCCGGGACACCACCGGGCAGATCGGGGTGCTCGTCGCCGTCAAAGGCCGGAGCAAGGTCTGCGTTGTCTGCCGGGGCGATCAGGTCGAACTCACCGATGTCGACACCCACCCCGCCGATGCCCTCGTCGCGCAGCTGCCCGGCTACCGGCCCGCGGACATCAGGCCCTTTTCGCTTCCGCAGGCCGACTTTCAGCCACAAAACGAAAGCGACATCTTCGACGACGCTCCCGCGCGCAGCCGGGAAGCCCAGGAACTCGACGCTCTCTTCCAGCAACCCCACTACGGCGTCGGGCAACTCCAGACGAACGACAAAACCGTCAGCTACCTCGACCTGCGCGAAGGCCGTATCGGCATCGCGCTCGCTGACGGCTACATCAGCGTGCTGCCCGGCGAGCCGCACCAACTGAGCCGAAAACTGAAATAGGGCCGCCACTCCCCGAAGAGAGTGGCGGCCCCAAGAACCAAACCTCAGAAAGCGAACCCGCCCGAACCCGCCCAGCCGAGCGCGAACGCCGGGACCAGGCCCAGCACTAGCGTCACCGCCGTGCCCAGGAAGATCGCCGTTCCGGTGCCGAAGCCCGGGACCGATACCGACGGGCCGTCCGCCGCCGGCTCCGAGAAGTACATCAGGACGATCACGCGCAGGTAGAAGAACGCGGCCACCGCGCTGAACACCAGGGCCACCACCACCAGCGGGGCCATTCCGTCCGACAGCGCCGCCGAGAACACCACGAACTTGCCGACGAAACCGGACGTCAACGGAATACCGGCCAGCGCCAACAGCAAGAACGTGAACACGCCCGCCACCAGCGGTGAGCGCTTGGCGAGACCCGCCCACGCCGACAGGTGCGTCGCCTCGCCCGAGGAGTCCCGGACCAGGCTGATCACCCCGAACGCCGCCAGCGTCGTGAAGCCGTACGCCAGCAGGTAGAACAGCGTGCTCGACAACCCGTCGCGAGTCATCGCGATCGCGCCCACCAGCAGGAAGCCCGCGTGCGCGATCGACGAGTACGCCACCATGCGCTTGACGTCCGTCTGGGTCAGGCCCAGCACCGCGCCGATCACCATCGAGATGATCGCCACGCCCCAGAGAACTCCGCGCCACTCCCACGAAGTCGACGAGAACGCCACCGACAGCACCCGCAGGATCCCGCCGAACGCCGCGACCTTCGTGCACGCCGCCATGAACGCCGTCACCGGCGTCGGCGCGCCCTGGTACACGTCCGGGGTCCAGGTGTGGAACGGGCCGACCGAACCCTTGAACAGCAGGCCGACCACCAGCAGACCCAGGCCGGCGAACAGCAGCGTGTCCGACCGGTCCGAACCGGCCGCCGCGGCCGCGATGTCGCCCAGCTTCACCGAGTTCGCGTAGCCGTACAGCAGCGCCAGCCCGTACAGGAAGAACGCCGAGGAGAACGCGCCCAGCAGGAAGTACTTGACCGCTGCTTCCTGCGACAGCAGCCGGCGGCGCCGCGCGAGGCCGCACATCAGGTACAGCGGCAGCGAAAGCACTTCCAGCGCGATGAACATCGTCAGCAGGTCGTTCGCCGCGGTGAACGCCATCATGCCGCCGAGCGCGAACAGCGTCAGCGGGAACACCTCGGTCTGCATCACCGTCGCCGTCTGCGCGCGGTCCTGGACCGTGCCCGGGCGGATGCCCGCCTGGGCGACGAGCGCGCCGCCCGGCTCGACCACGCGGTCGGAGATCAGCAGCACCGCGCCGATCGCCAGCGCCAGCAGCGTGCCCCAGAGGAACAGCGCCGGCCGGTCGATCGAGATCGCGCCGCTGAACGTCGTCACGCCACCCGCGGGCGCGCTGCCCGTCGCGTAGATGATCAGGCTGACACCGGAAGCCACGATCGCCGCCAGGCTCAGGCCCACCTGGATGCCGAACCGCGACCGCTTCGCCGCGAACGCCTCGACCAGCACGCTGACGCACGCCGCACCGAGGACGATCAGCACCGGCAGCACCGCCGGATAGTCGATCGACGGCGTCGCGATCGGCGCCGGCGCCTGGGTCAGGAGGATGTCGAGCACTTTTACCTGCCTCCCTGGACCGCGGACAGCGTCTGCTGCACCGTCGGGGTGACTGTGTCGAGCACCGGCTTCGGGTAGAAGCCGAGAACGATGATCAGCACGACCAGCGGCGCGAGGATCGCGATCTCACGGCCGTTCAGATCGCGGATCGCCTTCTTCGCACCCAGCTCCGGCGCGATCGCGGTGCCCGGGCCCCCGCCGACGCCCACGAGCGCGTCACCGCGGACCGGGCCCTGGAAGACCCGCTGGTAGAGCCACAGGACGTACGCCGCGGCCAGGACCATGCCCACCGTGGCGAGGATCGTGTACACCGGATGGTCCACAAAGGACCCGATGAGCACCAGGAACTCCGAGACGAACGAGTTCGTGCCCGGCAGCGAAAGCGTGGACAGACCCGCCAGGAGGAACAGGCCCGCGAGCAGCGGAGTCACCTTCGCCATGCCGCCGTAGTCCGAGATGCGCGACGACCCGCCGCGCGCGATCACCAGGCCGATCACCACGATCAGCATGCCGGTCGCCAGGCTGTGGTTCAGCATGTACGTCGCCGAGCCGACCATCGCCTGCTCGTTGAACGCGAAGATGCCCAGCGAGATGAAGCCGAAGTGGGCGATGGACACGTAGGCGATGAACCGCTTCATGTCCCGCTGCCCCGCGGCGAGGATCGAGCCGTACAGGACGCCGATCACCGAGAGCACCAGCACCAGCGGGGCGAGGGTCTTGCTCGCCTGGGGGAACATCGGCAGGCAGTAGCGCAGGAACCCGAACGTGCCGACCTTGTCCAGCACGCCCACCAGCAGGACGGCGACGCCGATCGGCGCCTCCCCCGCCGCGTCGGGCAGCCAGGTGTGGAACGGCACCAGCGGCGCCTTGATCGCGAAGGCCAGGAAGAACCCGAGGAACAGCCAGATCTGCGTGGACAGCGGCGCGTCGCGGACGACCGTGACCAGCGTGGCCCAGTCGAAGGTGCCGTGCCCGATCTTGTCCTTCGCCAGCGAGTACGCCCCGATCGCCGACGCCAGCATGATCAGGCCGCCGAGGAACGAGTACAGGAAGAACTTCACCGCCGCGTACTGCCGGTTCGCGCCGCCGTAGCCGCCGATCAGGAAGTACATCGGGATCAGCATGATCTCGAACAGCACGTAGAACAGGAAGACGTCGGTCGCGGCGAACACGCCGATCGTGAGCGCTTCCTGCAGCAGGATCAGCGAGAGGAACCCGCCCGCGCTGCGGTCCGCCGGGAGCTTGTCCAGCGTGCCGAGCCCGCCCACGACGATCGGCACCAGCAGCGCGATCACCGCGATCATGATCAGCGAGATGCCGTCGGTGCCGAACGCGATGTGCACCCCGAAGCTCGGGATCCAGTCGAAGCTCGACGTCATCTGCAGCCGCGCGCCCGAGGGCGAGTAGCTGAGCCAGAACGGGATGATCAGCACCAGCTCGAGGATGGAGAAGCCCAGCGCGGCCAGCACCGCGGCGCGGTCGTTCCCCTTGAGGAACGCCAGCACGCCGGCGCCGGCGAGCGGCACCAGGATGAGGATGAGCAACCAGGTCATCAGGAGAACCTCACCAGCAGGAGAGCCGCCAGAAGCAGGAACGTGCCGCCCAGCATCGACAGCGCGTACGACCGGACGAACCCGGTCTGCAGCCGCCGCAGCCGGCCGGACCCGCCGCCGAGCCCGGCGGCCAGGCCGTTGACCGCGCCGTCGACGCCGCGGTTGTCGACGTACACCAGCGCCCGCGAGAGCCAGGTGCCCGGGCGGGCGACCAGCGTCTCGTTGAGGGCGTTGCCGTAGAGGTCCTTGCGCGCGGCCCGGGTGACGAACGAGACCCGCTGGGGCTGCTCGACCGGGACGTCACGGCGGAAGATCAGGTACGCGAGGGCGACGCCGAGCAGCGAGAGCACGACCGCCGCCACCGAGATCACCCAGGCGTCCACCGGCAGGTGGTGCGCCTCCTCCAGCTCACCGACCGACGGAGTCAGCCAGTCGCTGAAGCGGTGGCCGAGGGCGAAGAACGCGCCGGCGCCGACCGAGCCGATCGCCAGGACCGCCATCGGGATCCACATGACCGACTTCGACTCGTGCGGGTGGAAGTCGTGGCCGTCCGCGCTCTTGAGGTCCTTCCAGCGTTCCTTGCCGAAGAACGTCATCACCATCAGGCGGGTCATGTAGAAGGCGGTGAGCCCGGCGCCCAGCAGAGCGGCGCCGCCCATCACCCAGCCGCGCCAGCCACCCTGGCCGAACGCCGCTTCGATGATCGCGTCCTTGGTGAAGAAGCCCGACAGCGGCGGGATGCCGATCAGGGCCAGGTAGCCGAGGCCGAAGGTGATGAAGGTGATCGGCATGTGCTTGCGCAGCCCGCCGAACTTCCGCATGTCGACTTCGTCGTTCATGGCGTGCATGACCGACCCGGCCCCGAGGAACAGCCCGGCCTTGAAGAAGCCGTGCGCGACGAGGTGCATGATGCCCAGCGCGTAGGCGATCGGCCCGAGGCCGACGGCCAGCATCATGTAGCCGATCTGGCTGACCGTCGAGTACGCGAGGACCTTCTTGATGTCGTCGTACGCGCAGCCGATGATGCACCCGAGCAGCAGGGTCACCGTGCCGACCAGCGTGACGATGAGGCGGCCGTCCTCGGTGGCGTTGAAGATGTCCTTCGAGCGGGCCACCAGGTAGACCCCCGCGGTCACCATCGTCGCCGCGTGGATCAGGGCCGACACCGGGGTCGGGCCCTCCATCGCGTCCGGGAGCCAGGCCTGCAGCGGGAACTGGCCGGACTTACCGCAGGCACCCAGCAGGAGCAGGATCGCCATCGCGGTGATCGCGCCCGGCGAGAACTTGCCGTCGCCGACCGCCTGGAAGACCTGCGCGTAGCCGGTCGAACCCGCGTACTTGAACATGATGAAGATCGCCAGCGCGAGGCCGACGTCCCCGACGCGGTTCATCAGGAACGCCTTCTTCGCCGCGGTGGCGGCGGACGGGCGGCCCTGGTACCAGCCGATCAGCAGGTAGGACGCGAGACCCACGCCTTCCCAGCCGAGGTAGAGCGTCACGAAGCTGTTGCCCAGCACCAGGATCAGCATCGACGCGACGAAGAGGTTGAGGTACGCGAAGAAGCGGTACCGGCCCTCGTCGTCGGCCATGTAGCCGATCGAGTAGTAGTGGATCAGCATGCCGACGCCGGTGATGAGCAGGACGAACGTCAGCGACAGCGCGTCGATCCGCAGCCCGAAGTCCACCTGCAGCTGGCCGACCGGGATCCACGAGTAGAGCTTGACGTCGGACGTCGTGCTCGTGTTCGCGCTGAAGAACAGAATCAGCCCGTAGATGAAAGCCAGGGTGACGGTGGCACAGCCGAGCAGATGCCCCCAGGCCTTGGCGCGCTTCCCCGCCAGCAAGAGGATCAGGGCGCCGAGGGCGGGGAGGGCCACCAGCAGCCACGATGATGCGGTCACTCGGGGGTCTCCTAGTACTTCAGCAGGTTGGTGTCGTCGACCGAGGCCGAGCGCCGGGTGCGGAAGATGGCCATGATGATCGCCAGGCCGACCACGACCTCGGCGGCCGCGACGACCATGACGAAGAACGCCATGATCTGGCCGTCGAGCCCGCCGTTGATCCGGGCGAAGGTGACCAGCGACAGGTTCACCGCGTTGAGCATCAGCTCGATGCACATGAACACGACGATCGCGTTGCGCCGCACCAGCACGCCGACCGCGCCGAGCGAGAACAGCAGCGCCGACAGCAGCAGGTAGTACGTCGGGGTCATGCCTTCTCCCCTTCCGAAGCACCTTCCGGCGCGGCTTCCGAGCCGACCAGCGCGTGCGCGTCCGCGTGCGGGCCCTCGTCGGCGACGAGCTTGCGTTCCTTCGCCAGCTCGATCGCCGAGGTGGACTCGATGATCGCCGAGAGCGACTCCGGCGCGATCGAGCCGTCCGGCAGCAGCGCCGGCGTCGCGACCGAGTTGGCGGTCGCGAAGACACCCGGGCCAGGCAGCGGCGACGGCCGGTCGTGCTCACCGCGGAAGCGCAGCAGCACCAGTTCGCGCTGCGAGAGCTTGCCGCCCTTGCCGTGCCGGTCGGTGAAGGCCAGCACCATCGCGCCGATGGCGGCGGTGATGAGCAGCGCCGACGTCAGCTCGAACGGGAACAGGTAGTCGGTGAAGATCAGCCGGCCCAGGCCCTTCGGCCCGCCGCCCGCCGGGGTGGCGGAGTCGAGCGGGATGGCCGGGGTGACGTTGGCCAGCGCCCGGTAGATGCCGGTGGCCAGCAGCGCGGCGATCCCGATGCCGAGCACGGTCGCGGCCAGCCGCTGGCCGCGGAGGACTTCGACGACCGAGTCGGAGCTCTCCCGGCCGACCAGCATCAGCACGAACAGGAACAGCATCATGATCGCGCCGGTGTAGACGATGATCTGGGTGAACCCGAGGAACGGCGCCGACTGGATCATGTACAGCGCACCCAGGCTCAGCATCGTCAGGACCAGCCACAGCGCCGAGTGGACGGCGTTGCGGGAGAAGATCATGCCGAGCGCGCCGAGCAGCGAGAGCGGGCCGAGGATCCAGAACGCCACGGCCTCGCCGGTGGAGACACCGGCCGACGCGTTCGGCGCGGCGGCCAAGACTGCGGAGATCACTTGACGCCCTCCCCGCGAGCCAGTTCGGGGCCATTCACGTAGTAGTCCTGCTCGTTCTCGCCGAGCCGCATCGGGTGCGGCGGCTGCTCCATGCCGGGCAGCAGCGGGGCGAGCAGGTCCTCCTTCGTGTAGATCAGCCGCTGGCGGTCGTCGTCGGCCAGCTCGTAGAAGTTGATCATCGTGAGCGACCGGGTCGGGCACGCCTCGATGCACAGGCCACAGCCGATGCAGCGCAGGTAGTTGATCTGGTAGTCCTTGCCGTACCGCTCGCCCGGCGAGAACCGGGCCTCCTCGGTGTTGTCACCGCCCTCGACGAAGATCGCGTCCGCCGGGCACGCCCACGCGCACAGCTCGCAGCCGACGCACTTCTCGAGGCCGTCCGGGTGGCGGTTCAGCTGGTGCCGTCCGTGGTACCGCGGCGCGGCCGGCGCGCCGGCCTCCGGGTACTCCTCGGTGGCGACCTTCTTGAACATCATCCCGAAAGTGACGCCGAAGCCCTTGACGGGATCAAGAAACCCCATCTTGCGCTCCTTCCTGTGCGGTACCGACGGCCGCCGGCTTGCGGCGGGCCGCCTTCGCCTCGGCCTTGGCCAAAGCCCTCTGACGCGGGGTGGTCTGCGGGACCTTGAGGTCCAGCGGCGGGACCGGGAAACCGCCGCCGGTCACCGGGATCGACTCGCTCTCTTCCTCGCGGCCCGCGGCGCGGACGTAGAAGAACAGCGCGAGGACGATGAAGATGGCGACCGCGGCGATGATGATCGTCGTGACGTTCCAGGTGATCACCTTCGCGAAGGTCACCATGACGATCCACACCAGGTTCAGCGGGACCAGGACCTTCCAGCCCAGCCGCATGAACTGGTCGTAGCGCAGGCGGGGCAGCGTGCCGCGCAGCCAGATGAACCCGAACAGCAGGACGAACATCTTCGCGAAGAACCACAGCACCGGCCACCAGCCGGTGTTGAGGACGTTGTTCCCGATCAGCGACAGCGGCCACGGGGCCATCCAGCCGCCGAGGAACAGCGTGGTCGCGAACGCCGAGACGATCACCATGTTGACGTACTCGGCGAGAAAGAACATCGCGAACTTCATCGAGCTGTACTCGGTGTGGAACCCGCCGACCAGCTCCGACTCGGCCTCCGGGAGGTCGAACGGCGCCCGGTTGGTCTCGCCGACCATCGAGATCAGGTAGATCACGAAGCTGGGGACCAGGTAGAGGAACCACGCCGGCTGCTGCTTGCCGACGATGTCGGCCAGGTTCAGCGACCCGGCCTGCAGGATCACCGCGACGATCGACAGGCCCATCGCGATTTCGTAGGAGATCACCTGCGCCGCGCTACGCATGCCGCCGAGCAGCGGGTACGGCGAGCCGGACGACCAGCCGGCGAGCACGATGCCGTAGACGCCGATCGAGGAGCAGGCCAGGATCACCAGCGCGCTGACCGGCAGGTCGAGCAGCTGCAGCACGGTCCGTTCGCCGAAGATCGACACGACCGGGCCGAACGGGATGGCCGACAGCGCGATCAGCGACGGCACCACGCAGACGACCGGGGCGAGGAAGTACACCTTGCGGTCGGCGGTGTCCGGGATGATCTGTTCCTTGAACGGCAGCTTGATCGCGTCCGCCAGCGACTGCAGGTAGCCGCCCGGGCCGACCCGGTTGGGGCCGGGCCGGTTCTGCATCCGGCCGACCGCCTTGCGCTCCCAGACGATCAGGAAGATCGTCATGATCGGCCCGATCAGCAGGATGACCACGCACTTGAGCAGGATCAGCCACAACGGGTCGTCGGCCAGCAGCGCCGCCCGCGTCGCCGCGTCGGGAACACTCCCGACAGCAGCTTCGGTCAGCAGCGGGGTCATTGCCCACCTCCAGCGAGGTTCACGACGGCGCCGTGGCCGGCACCGAGCGTCTTGAACACGGCGGAGCCGTCCGAGTTGCCCGGCAGCCACACGACGCCGTCGGGCAGGTCGGCGATCTCCACCGGCAGCGTGATCGCGCCGCGTTCGGTACTGACCCGCACGGTGGTGCCGAGCCCGGCCGCGGTCGTCGCGGACAGCCGCGCGACCGGCGTGCGCTGGGTGCCCTTGAGGTGCGGCTCGCCGTCCTGCAGCGAACCGTTGTCGATCAGCTGGCGCCAGGTCGACAGGATCGCCTGGCCGGCCGCCGGCGTCGCGGGCGGCGCGACCTCGGCGGCGACGTAGCTCCAGCGCAGCGCCGAAGCCTGGCCCAGCTTCTCGAAGTCCCCGCGGGCGGCGGCCGGCGTCTGCGTGAACAGGTCCGCGTCCATCTCGACGGCGAGCGTGTCGAGCACCCGGCAGTCCGGCAGGGCGCCGGTGCCTTCGATGGTCGTGTCGAACGGGCGGGTGCGGCCCTCCCAGTTGAGGTAGCTGCCGGACTTCTCGTCCGACGCGGCCACCGGGAGGACGACGTCCGCGCGCTCGGTCACCGCGCTGTGCCGCAGTTCGAGGCTGACCACGAACCCGGCGGCACCCAACGCGCGCAGCGCGAGGTCCGGGTCCGGCAGGTCGTACGGATCGACACCGCCGACGACCAGGCCGCCGAGCTCGCCGGCCGAAGTGGCCAGCAGGATGTCGGTCGTGTCGCGGCCCGGAGTGGCCGGGAGCGGCACGCCCCAGGCGTTTTCGACGGCGACGCGGGCGGCGTCGTCGCCGACCCGGCGGCCGCCGGGCAGCAGCGACGGGACGCACCCGGTCTCCAGCGCGCCCCGGTCACCGGCGCGGCGCGGGATCCACGCGAGCCGGACGCCGGTGCGCTCGACCAGGTCGTGGAGGGCGGCGAACAGGCCGGGGATCGCGGCGGCGCGCTCGCCGACCAGGACGACGGCACCTTCGCCCCGCAGGGCCTCGTCGAGGTCCGGCGCGTGCTTGGCGATGCCCTCGACGGCCGCGGCTTCCTGGCCGGGGACGCAGGCGAGCAGCTCACCGAACGTCTTGCGCACCGACGACGTCGTCCACTGTCCCAAGTGGACGACCCGGGTCCTGTTCCGGCGGGCCGCCTTGCGCAGCCGCAGGAACACGATCGGGGCCTCGTCCTCGGGCTCGAAGGCGACGCACAGGACCGTGCGGGCCCGCTCGATCTCGCCGAAGGTGACGCCGGACTCCGGCGTCACGCCCACGACGTGCGAGGTGAGGAACGCGAGTTCCTCGGCGGAGTGCGGGCGGGCGCGGAAGTCGACGTCGTTGGTCCGCAGGGCGACGCGGGCGAACTTCGAGTACGCGTAGGCGTCCTCGACGGTCAGCCGGCCACCGGGCAGCACGCCGACCCCGCCGTTGGCCCGGGCTTCGACGAGCCCGGCGGCCGCGGCGCGCAGCGCGTCGGTCCAGGACGCTTCTTCCAGCTCACCGGTCTCGCGGTTGCGGACCAGCGGACGCCGGATGCGGTCCTCGGCACCGGTGTAGCGGAAGGCGAACCGGCCCTTGTCGCAGATCCACTCCTCGTTGACCTCGGGGTCGTCGCCGGCCAGCTTGCGCTGGACCTTGCCGCGCCGGAAGTCGGTCCGCTCGGCGCAGCCGGACGAGCAGTGCTCGCACACGCTCGGCGCGGACACCAGGTCGAACGGGCGGGAGCGGAACCGGTAGGCCGCGCTGGTCAGCGCGCCGACCGGGCAGATCTGGATGACGTTGCCGGAGAAGTAGCTCTGGAACGGCTGCCCGGACGTCGTCCGCGAAGCCAGGTCCAGCACGTCCGCCGTCTCCGCGGTGCCGATCTGCTGGTGGGCGCCGCGTTCGAGGAGCTCGATGAACGGGTCGCCGGCGATCTCGCGGGAGAACCGGGTGCAGCGCTGGCAGAGCACGCAGCGTTCGCGGTCCAGCAGCACCTGCGTCGAGATCGGGAGCGGCTTCGGGAACGTCCGCTTGGTGTCGACGAACCGGGACTCGGTGCGGCCGTGGGCCAGGGCCTGGTTCTGCAGCGGGCACTCGCCGCCCTTGTCGCAGACCGGGCAGTCCAGCGGGTGGTTGATGAGCAGGAGCTCCATCACGCCCTGCTGGGCCTTGTCCGCGACCGGCGACGTCAGCTGCGTCTTGACGACCATGCCGTCGGCGACGGTCATCGTGCAGGACGCCTGCGGCTTCGGCATCGGCCGGCCGCCCATCTCGACCTCGACCAGGCACTGGCGGCAGGCGCCCGCCGGGTCGAGGAGCGGGTGGTCGCAGAACCGCGGGATGACCGTGCCGAGGCGCTCGGCCGTGCGGATGATCAGCTCGCCCTTGGGGGCGATGACCTCTTCGCCGTCGATGACCAGCTTGACGTGGCCTTCGGGGACCGGCGTCTCGGTGGTTTCGGGCTTGTCGGGCGCGATCGTCATGATGCCTGCGCTCCCACGAGTTCGGGCTTGGTCTGTTCGTGCCGGTTCGCTTCGCACAGCGCGAGGAACTCTTCGCGGAAGTACTTGATGCCGCTGGTGATCGGCGACACCGCGCCGTCGCCGAGTGCGCAGAACGACCGGCCGAGGATGTTGTCGCAGACGTCGAGGAGGGTGTCGATGTCCTCTTCGGTGCCGTGGCCCTCGACCATCCGCTCGAGGATCTGCACCAGCCAGTACGTGCCTTCGCGGCACGGCGTGCACTTGCCGCAGGACTCGTGCTCGTAGAACTGCGTCCACTTCATCACGGCCCACGGCACCGACACGGTCTCGTTGAAGACCTGGACGGCGGTGGTGCCGAGCATCGACCCGGCTTCCGCCGCGCCTTCGAAGTCCAGCGGGACGTCGAGGTGCTCGGCGGTGAACATCGGCGTCGAGGAGCCGCCCGGGGTCCAGAACTTGAGCGGGATGCCGTCCTTCATGCCGCCCGCCATGTCCAGCAGCTCGCGCAGCGTGGTGCCGAGCGGGCACTCGTACTGGCCGGGCTTCTCGACGTGGCCGGAGATCGAGTAGATCTTCGGGCCGGGCGACTTCTCGCGGCCCATCTCGCGGAACCAGCTGGAACCGGCGTTGACGATGTAGGGCGCGCTGGCGATGGTCTCGACGTTGTTGACCGTGGTCGGCGCGGCGTACAGACCCGCGGCGGCCGGGAACGGCGGCTTGAGCCGGGGCTGGCCGCGACGGCCTTCGAGGGAGTCGAGCAGGGCCGTCTCTTCGCCGCAGATGTACGCGCCCGCGCCCGCGTGGACGGTGATCTTGAGGTCAAAGCCGGAGCCGAGGATGTTCTCGCCGAGGTAACCCGCCGCTTCGGCCTCGCGCACGGCCGCGTTGAGGCGGCGGATGCAGTGCAGGGCCTCGCCGCGGACGTAGATGAAGCAGTGGTTGGACCGCATCGCGTACGAGGCGATGATGCAGCCCTCGATGAGCGAGTGCGGGTCCGCCATCATCAGCGGGATGTCCTTGCAGGTGCCCGGCTCGCCCTCGTCGGCGTTGATCACCAGGTAGTGCGGCTTGTCGAAGTTCGGCGGCATGAACGACCACTTGATGCCGGCCGGGAAGCCCGCGCCGCCGCGGCCGCGCAGGCCGGAGTCCTTGATCAGCTGGACGAGCTGCTCCGGCGTTCCGGCCAGGGCCTTGCGGATGGCGGTGTAGCCCTCGAGGGCCTCGTACTGGCCGATCTGCCAGGAGTTCGGCGACAGCCAGCGCTTCGTGAGGACGGGGGTAATGGGGTCGGCCATTACTTCTTCTCCACTTCCGGCAGGGGGACGTCGGACGCTGCCGGGGCGACCCAGCCGCGGTCCTGCGCGAGCTGCGCGCCCCGCAGCGTCTCGACGGCCTGCGACGGGCCGTCGACGTCCGCGCGGTAGGTCGCTTCGTCCTCCGGGAAGAACCCGGCGAGCTGGAGTTCGGCGCCCTTGAAGTTCGTCAGCGGGGCCCCGCGCGTCGGCGCCGGCTTCTTGCCCGCCTGCAGGGCGTCGACCAGCGCGACGGCCTTTTCCTCGGTCTGGTTGTCGAAGTACTCGTAGTTGACCTGGATGACCGGCGCGAGGTCGCAGGCCGCGAGGCACTCGGCGTGCTCGAGCGTGATCGAGCCCGGCTCGTTCGGCGTGCCCGCGGTCTCGTTGTGCCCCAGGGGGTTCTCCTCGGAGCCGAGGTGCGTCCGGAGCCTCTTGTAGATCGCGTCGCCGCCCATGGCCGCGCACAGGGTGTTGGTGCAGACGCTCACGAGATGCTCGCCGCACGGGCGGCGCTTGTACATCGTGTAGAACGTCGCGACCGCGCTGACCTCGGCGTCGGACAGGTCGAGCTGCTGCGCGCAGAACGCGATGCCCTCCTGGCTGACGTACCCCTGCACCGACTGCACGAGGTGCAGCATCGGCAGCAGCGCCGAACGCGACATCGGGTAGCGCGCGATCAGCTCCTGCGCCTTCGCGTGGATGTCCGCGTCGAAGATGTCTTCCAGCGGCGTCTCGGTGATGATCCCGGCGGCCACCGCGGGGTCCGGCGCGATGGCGACGACGTCGGTGTCCGCCGACGCCGCCGCGTACGTCGTCGCCGCGTCCTTCGGCCCCGGCTCGGGGAACGTTGAGGTCATCGGTCCACTCCCCCCATGACGGGGTCGATCGAGGCGATGGCGGCGATCACGTCCGCCACCAGGCCGCCTTCGGCCATTGCGGGCATCGACTGCAGGTTCACGAAGCTCGGGTCCCGCACGTGGACGCGGACGGGCCGCGTGCCGCCGTCGGACACCAGGTGCACGCCCAGCTCGCCGCGCGGCGACTCCACCGAGGCGAAGACCTGGCCCGGCGGCACCTTGAAGCCCTCGGTGACCAGCTTGAAGTGGTGGATCAGGGACTCCATCGACTGGCCCATGATCTTCTTGACGTGCTCGAGCGAGTTGCCCATGCCGTCGCTGCCGATGGACAGCTGCGCCGGCCACGCGATCTTCTTGTCCTCGACCATCACCGGGCCCGGCTCGAGCTTCTCGAGGCACTGCTCGATGATCTTGAGGCTCTCGTGCATCTCGTGCACGCGGATCAGGTAGCGCGACCAGCAGTCGGCGCCGTTGTCCACGGGCACGTCGAAGTCGAACTCGTCGTAGCAGGAGTACGGCTCGGTCTTGCGCAGGTCCCACGGCAGGCCGGCGGACCGGAGCACCGGGCCGGTGACGCCGAGCGCGAGGCACGCGTCGACCGGCAGGTAGCCCACGCCCTTGAGCCGGTTGCGCCAGATCGGCTGCCCGGTGAAGAGCTTGTCGTACAGCGGAAGGCGCTGCTTCATCGTCTTGACGAATTCAGTGACCTTCTCGCGGTAGTCGGCCGGCATGTCCTGCGCGAGGCCGCCGGGCCGGATGAACGCGTGGTTCATCCGCAGGCCGGTCAGGTGCTCCAGCAGGTGCAGCACCTCTTCGCGCTCGCGGAAGCCGAGCGTCATCGCGGTGGTGGCGCCGAGCTCCATGCCGCCGGTGGCGATGTAGACCAGGTGCGAGCCGATCCGGTTGATCTCCAGCAGCAGCACGCGCAGCAGCTGCGCGCGCCGCGGGGCTTCGATCCGGAGCAGCTTCTCGACGCCGAGGCAGTACGCCATCTCCGTCGACAGCGGGGCCAGGTAGTCCATCCGCGTCACGAACGTGACGCCCTGGGTCCAGGTCCGGTACTCGCAGTTCTTCTCGATGCCGGTGTGGAGGTAGCCGATGACCGACCGCAGCTGCGTGACGGTCTCGCCCTCCATCTCCAGCACGAGCCGGAGCACGCCGTGCGTCGACGGGTGCTGCGGGCCCATGTTGATGACCATGCGCTCGTCGTGCGCAGCGTCGGCGATGACGTCGTCCCAGTCGCCGCCGGAGACCGTGTAGACGCGGCCTTCGGTGGTGTCGCGGGAGTCGGCGTAGCCGACGTTGTCGGTGCCCGCCTTGTCGTCGGTGCTGTCGCTGCCTTCGGCCGTGGTCGAGGTGCCCGTGGTGACGTCGGAAAGGTTCTCGGTGCTGCTCACGAGTACGACCTCCGCTGGTCCGGCGGCGGGATCTCCGCGCCCTTGTATTCGACCGGGATCCCGCCGAGCGGGTAGTCCTTGCGCTGGGGGTGGCCGTCCCAGTCGTCCGGCATCAGGATCCGGGTCAGCGCCGGGTGGCCGTCGAAGACGATCCCGAACATGTCCCAGGTCTCCCGCTCCTGCCAGTCGGCGGTCGGGTAGAGCTCCACCAGCGACGGCACGTGCGCGTCGTCGACGTCGAGGGTGACCTCGAGCCGGATCCGGCGCCGGTAGGTCAGCGACGTGAAGTGGTACACCGCGTGCAGCCGCTGCGGGACGTCGACGCCGTAGTCCACCCCGGACACCGAGGACAGCAGCTCGAACCGGAGGCCGCCGTCGTCGCGCAGCGCCTTCGCGATCGCGGGCAGGTGCTCGCGGGCGACGTAGAAGGTGATCTCGCCGCGGTCGACCGTCGTCTGCAGGATCGCCTCGGCGGGGATCTTCCGGTCGGACAGGGCGGCGTAGAACTCGTCGGCGAACTGGTCGAACCAGCCGCCGTACGGGCGCTCGGCCGGCGCGGGGGTGTAGGCCGGGAGCCGGACGCCGCCGTAGCCGGAGGTGTCGCCGGTGCCGCGGACGCCGAACATGCCCTGGCGTTCGCGACCGGTGACGACCGCTTCGGCCGAGCCCGGGCCCTTCGCCGTCAGGCCGGTTTCGGAACGCTCGGCGCTGGACTGCTCTTCGCCGGGTTGGGGGTTCTCAGTCATCGCTCTACTTCTTCGCGTACTTGATCGACGACGCGACGAGCTCGGTCCGGGCCCCGCTCGCGGCGCGGATGGCGGCGCGGCGGGCGTTGATCGGCTCGTCCTGGATCTTGGCGTGCAGCTTGAGGATCGCGTCCAGCAGCATCTCCGGCCGCGGCGGGCAGCCGGGCAGGTACATGTCGACCGGCACGATGTGGTCGACGCCCTGGACCACCGCGTAGTTGTTGAACATGCCGCCGGAGGAGGCGCAGACGCCCATCGCGAGGACCCAGCGCGGCTCGGCCATCTGGTCGTAGATCTGGCGCAGGACCGGGGCCATCTTCTGCGTGACGCGGCCGGCGACGATCATCAGGTCGGCCTGCCGCGGCGTCGCGCTGAAGCGCTCCATGCCGAAGCGGGCGATGTCGTAGCGGGAACCGCCGACCGTCATCATCTCGATCGCGCAGCAGGCGAGGCCGAAGGTGGCGGGCCAGAGCGAGTTCTTGCGCGCCCAGTTGACGAGGCCTTCGAGGCTGGCCAGCAGGATGCCGTTGGGGAGTTTTTCTTCCAGGCCCATGGGTCTAGTTCCAATCCAGGCCGCCGCGCCGCCACACGTAGGCGTACGCGAAGCCGACCGTCGCGATGAACAGCAGGATCTCCACCAGGCCGAACGTGCCCAGCGCGTCCGCCTGCACGGCGAACGGGTAGAGGAAGACCATCTCGATGTCGAACAGGATGAACAGCATCGCGGTGATGTAGTACGCGACCGGCATCCGCCCGGCGCCGACGAGCGGCTGCGGGGACGGCTCGATGCCGCACTCGTAGGCGGACAGCTTGGCTTTGTTGTACCGGCTGGGGCCGACGAGCGGCCCGAGCAGGACCGACAGCACGGCGAACGCCAATGCCAGCACGAACAACAGGACCAGGGGCAGGTAGGGCTTCAGGCTCGGGGCCTCTTGCGCCAGCTGCACCGTGTCGGTCCGGGTCAGCAACGTCAGCACGGGGTCTTCGCCATCCTTTCCGCGCCGATGCGGTTGTGCTTGTGGTGGGAACCGCGTGGCCTCGTCGGCACCCTAAGGGACCTGGGTCACACCGCCGAGGGTCAGGGTCTCCTTACGGCCCGTGGCTGGACCGGGTGGGAGGGTACGCAGCGCTTGTGAAATAGTTCACAAGCCACTCGTCGTGGATGTGAAGGGATTCACAAAGCATGGGGGGAGTCTAGGACGCGACTCACACTCTTGTCCCTAGTACCCCGGCTTATCAGGGTCGCCTAAGTTGCGGCGCCATCGTTGTCACGGGTCGGCAACACCGCGCGTGCGACCTGCGCGAAGGGCGTCGGAGATCGCGTACCGGGCGGACAAAACGGGCGTTGACCTGTGATCTATCCCACTGACCGCACGGCCAACTTGCTGGGCCACTCGTGTGTCCGCGCGCGAGAAAGCGCCCCAATTTGGCCTTCGGTGCGTCTCACGCACCCAAGGCGGCCTTCGGTGCGTGAGACGCAACCAAGGCCGCCTTGGGGCGCTTGAAAGCCGGGGTCAGCGCGGGCTCGGAGTCACCTTCGCGAGGGCCGCGATGAGGCGGTCGACGCCGTCGCCGCCCTTGGCGTCGTAGCAGCCCGAGAGGCCCTTGTAGACCAGCGGGAGGAGCTTGTTGATGCGCAGCCCGTACTTCGTGCACGCGTGCATGATCTTCGGCTTGCCGATGATCTTCGCGAAGACGTTGCCCAGGGCGTAGTAGCCGCCCATCAGCTCGCCGACCGCCCGCGGGTACGCCTCCAGCGCCCGCTCCCGCGAAGGCCCTTCGCGCCGCGCCAGGGCCTGCACGACGACCTCCGCCGCGATCTGCGCGGACTCCATCGCCGCCGAGATGCCTTCGCCGTTGAACGGGCTCACCATGCCGCCCGCGTCGCCGAGCAGCAGCAGGCCGTCGCGGTAGTGCGGGGTGCGGTTGAAGCCCATCGGCAACCCCGCGCCGCCGACCTTGCCGATCGCGTTCTCCTCGCGGTAGCCCCACTCCTCCGGCGTCCCGTCGAGCCACTGGCGCAGCAGCGCGCGGTAGTCCGTGTTCCGGAAGGAAGCCGACGTCGACAGCATGCCGAGGCCGACGTTGACCGTGCCGTCGCCGAGCGGGAACGCCCAGCCGTAGCCCGGCAGCAGCTTCGGGTTCCGCGGGTCGGAGCGGTCCCACAGCTCGAGGTGGCCCTCAATGAACGGGTCGTCGTGCCGCGGGCTCTTGTAGTACTGGCGCACGGCCACGCCCATCGGGCGCTTCTCGTTCTTCTGGATGCCGACGCTGAGCGCGAGCCGTGCGGACACGCCGTCGCAGGCCAGCACCAGCGGCGCGCGGTAGTGCACCGGCGTCTTCTCCGGCCCGACCTTCGCCTCGACGCCGACCACGCGCCCGCTCGCGTTCGTGATCGCGCTGGTGACGGTGGTGCGCTCGTACAGCCGCGCGCCCGCCTTCACGGCGAGCTTCGCGAGGAGGTCGTCGAAGTCGTGGCGGGTGCGGGAAACGCCGTACGGCGGGTAGCTCGTCAGGTCCGGCCAGTCGAGCTCCAGCGTCAGGTCGCCGGTGAGGATGCGCAGGCCGCGGCTGTGCACCCAGCCCGCGTCCTCGCTCGTGTCGATGCCCAGGTCGATGAGCTGCTTGACGCCGCGGGGGGTCAGGCCGTCGCCGCAGACCTTCTCGCGCGGGAACTCGGTCTTTTCCAGCAGGAGGACGTCGACGCCCGCGCGGGCCAGGTAGGTGGCCACGGTGGACCCGGCGGGTCCGGCGCCGACGACGATGACTTCGGCGTCCTGGTCTGCGGTGCGTCGCGTCATATGCGCGAGTTTAGGCAGGCTTTCGCGCGCGGTGGATCGCCACGACCCCGAATGTGAGGTTCAACCACTCGACGTCGGTCCAGCCCGCGCTCGCGATGATCTCGCCGAGCGTCCGCTGGTCGGGCCAGGTGAGCATCGATTCGGCCAGGTAGGAGTACGCCTCGGGGTTCGACGACGTCCGGCTGCCCACCCAGGTCAGCAGCTTGAGGACGAACCGCCGGTGGACGAACCGGATGGGCGCGAACGGCGGCGTCGAGACCTCGCAGACGACCAGCCGGCCGCCCGGCTTGACCACCCGGGCGATCTCGCTGAGCGCGGCCTTCGGGTCGACGAAGTTGCGCAGCGCGAGGGAGATCGTCACGGCGTCGAAGCTCTCGTCCGCGAACGGCAGGTTGAGCGCGTCGGCGGCAACCATCGGCACGTTCCGGTGCAGGCCCGCGCGCAGCATTCCGAAGGAGAAGTCCGCGGCCAGGCACCAGGCGCCCCCGCGGGCGTACTCGACGGTGGAGACCCCGGTGCCGGCGGCGAGGTCGAGGACCTTTTCGCCACGGCGGGCGTCGAGCACGCGGGCGGTGGTGGTGCGCCAGCGCCGGTCGAAGCCGAAGGTCATGAACGAGTTCGCCCGGTCGTACCCGGACGCGACGCCGTCGAACATCGCGGCGACTTCGTGCGGGTTCTTGTCCAGGCTTGCGCGTGACATACGTCGAGATTAGTCGCTGGATCAGCGGCGACTGACGCGCAGTACCAAGGTCGCGCGTAACCAGCCGCCGGGCCGTCAGCCGAATGTGGCCAGCATCCCGGCCACCGCCGCGGGCCAGGTGAACTCCTCCGCCCTCGCCCGCGCCGCCGCCCTGCGCAAGTCCTCCGGCCGGTCCAGGAGCCCGGTCACCGCTTCCGCGAACGCGGGCGCGTGGTCGTCCACCGCCGCGCCGCAGCCCGGCCGCACGATCTCCCGCAGGGCCGACGACGCCGACACCACCACCGGCGTCCCGGACGCCAGGGCCTCCAGCGCGGCCAGCCCGAACGTCTCGTGCGGCCCCGGCGCCAGCGACACGTCCGCGCTGGCCAGCAGCCGGGCGACGTCGCGACGACCCGGCAGGAACCCCAGGAACGTCACCGGCAGCCCGCGCGCCCGGCGCTCCAGCGCCCGCCGCCGCGGCCCGTCGCCCGCCACCACCAACCGGACCTTCGCGCCCGCCTCGGTCAGCGAAGCGACGGTGTCCACGCTGCGCTCCACGTGCTTCTCCGGCGACAGCCGGCCACAGTGGACCAGCAGGGCGTCCGCGCCGGAGGCCAGGTCGGTGCGCCAGCCGTCGTCGCGCATGGCGGGCCGGAACGTCGTGAGGTCGACACCGAGCGGCACCCGGCGGACGTTCGGCGCGGCGATCCGGTCGAACTCCGCGCGCGCGAACGCCGTCGTGCAGACGACCGTGTCGTAGCTCGCCGCCATCCGCCGGTTCGCGACGTCCGCCACCCGGCGGGCCACCGGCGCGGGCAGCAGGAACTGTTCCAGCAGGCGGTCGAGGCGTTCGTGGGAGATCACCGTGCTGGGCACGCCGTGGCGGCTCGCCCAGCCGCCCATCCCCCGCAGCGTCAGCCGGTCGGACACCTCCAGGCGGTCCGGTTCGAGCCGCCGCAGCACCGCGCGGACCCGGTGCGGGTCGACGGCCCGGTAGCCGCCGGTGCCCGGGATCTTCGGCGCGGGCAGGGAAAACCGGCGGACCCCGGTCGGCAGGACCTCGTCGGCGTACCGGCGGCCGGGCACGACGAGCGTCACTTCGTGCCCGTTGGCGACGTAGCCGGCGCCGAGGTGGTGCAGTGCCGTGCGCAGGCCGCCCGAGCGCGGGCCGTAGAAGTTGGCGAGCTGGACGATGTGCATGTCAGGCCGCGCGGGCGGCCCGGCCCTGCACCGCTTCGTAGTGCCCGACCAGCTCGTGGCAGACGGCGGGCCACGTGCGGCCCAGCACGACCTTGCGGGCCTTCTCGCCGAGCCTCGCGCGCAACGCGGCGTCGCGGAGGGCGTCGACCTTTTCGACGAGCGCCGGCCCGAACCGCTCGCGGTCCGCGGGCAGCAGGTAGCCGGTGCGGCCGGGCAGGACGAGGTCCTTCGGGCCGCCGGCGTCCGGCGCGAGCACGGGCAGGCCGGACGCCATGGCCTCCTGCACCGCCTGGCAGAACGTCTCGTGCGGTCCGGTGTGGACGAAGACGTCGAAACTCGCGTACGCCTTCGAGAGGTCTTCGCCGTACTTGGCACCGAGGAACGCCGCGCCGGGCAGCTGTTCCCGGAGGTTTTCCAGTTCCGGCCCGTCGCCGACGACGACCACGCGGATGCCCGGCACGCGGGCCAGCGCGGCCAGCCGGTCGACTTCCTTCTCGGGCGCGAGCCGGCCGACGAACCCGACGAGCAGCTCGCCGTCCGGGGCCAGCTCGGCCCGCAGCGCGGCGTCGGCGTGCTCCGGGGAGAACCGGTCGACGTCGACTCCGCGGGCCCACCGGTGCACGCGCGGGACGCCGTGCAGCTCCAGCTGCTCGACGGAGTCGCTCGACGGCGCGAGCGTCCGGTCGGCCCGCGAGTGCAGCCGCCGCACCCAGCGCCACGCGGCGCGGGCGGCGATCCCGAAGCCGTACGCGGCGGCGAACCCGGCGATGTCGGTCTGGTAGACGGCGATCGAGGGCACCCGCAGCCGTCTCGCCGCGGCCAGCCCGCGCGCGCCGACGACGAACGGCGACGCCAGGTGCACGACGTCCGGGCCGAACGCGGTGAGCGCGGTCAGCACCGTGCGCGTCGGCAGGCCGATCGGCAGGGAGCTGACGCCGGGGACGTCGAGCGCGGGGATCCGCACCACCGGGGCGCCGCGGTAGGAGTCCGGGCCCGGGCCGGGGGCGATGATCAGCACGTCGTGCCGGCGTTCGCGCAGGTGCTCGACGACCCGCAGGACGGAGTTGGTCACGCCGTTCACCTGGGGCAGGAAACTTTCGGTGACTATGGCGACTCGCACGTCTGGACGATCGCACCCGATCCTGGCGCTGGTGTGACGTGTGAGCCAACGGGGCCGGAACAGATCGGCTACGACATGTCATCTCAAGGTCGTGTCCCGGAAACCCGCGGGGCCCAGACTAAGCAGGCATGACCCTCTTGTCCTCACGGCCGCCGCGGCCCGTCGAGCCCGGCCTGCTGTCGAGGGCGCTCGAAGTGGCCGGGCGGCTGGCCAACGACGCCACCGACGTGATCACCGCGACCGCCGGCCGCGGCGCCCACCCATCGACGTTGGATTCGCCGTTCGACTGGGTCACCGACACCGACCGGATTCTGGAGCGCCACACGCGGCGCGTGCTGACCGCGGAGTTCCCGGGCATCCCGGTGGTGGGCCACGAGTTCGGCGCCGACCACGGCGCGGACGTCGCGGAGTACCGCTGGGTGGTCGATTCGGTGGACGGCACGGCGAACTACGTGGCCGGGGTGCCGTGGTGCGCGTACAGCCTGGCGCTGGTGGACGCGGCGGGCCCGGTGGTGGGCGTGGTGGCGGACCCGTACCGCGCCCAGATCTACGCCGCGGCGCGCGGCCGGGGGGCCCGCGCGAACGGCAAGCCGATCCACCTGGCGGACCGCTGCGTGACGGCGGGAGCGCTGGTGTGCACGGAGCTGGCCCGCACCGGGCCGTGGCCGGGCATGGGCGGCTTCATCGAGCGCGCGGCGGCGGCCCACGCGGGAGTCCGGGTACTCGGCTCGGCGGCGTTGTCGATCGCGCAGGTGGCACTGGGCCACGCGGCGGCGGCGGTGCTGCACAGCTACCACGAGTGGGACGTGGCGGGCTCGGTGGCCATGGCCATCGAGGCGGGCGCGGTGGTGCTGGACAAGCACGGCGAGGACACGGCGCTGCCGACGGACGGCCTGCTGGTGGCGGCCCCCGGGGTGGCGGACGAGGTCCTGGGCTGGTGGCAGGAGACGGCGGGCTAATCGAGTTGCGCGCGGGGTGAAGATCGGAACATGCCGACCCTCCGCACCCCGCGGCTCACGCTCGTGCCCTTGGCCGACGAGCACTTCGAGCTGGAGTACGAGCTGGACTCCGACCCCGAGGTGATGCGCTACCTCACCGGCCGGGCCGCCACCCGCGCCGAGGTCACGCAGGCGCATTCGCGGCGGATGGCGACCGCGGCCGGGTTCGGCTTCTGGATGGGATTCGCGGGCGAGGACTTCGTGGGGTGGTGGCTCCTGCGGCCGCCGAACGGCCCGGACCAGCCGGATGTCGAGGGGGAGGCGGAGCTGGGCTACCGCCTGCTGCGCCGCCACTGGCGGCAGGGGTACGCCCGGGAGGGCTCGCTCGAGCTGCTCCGGTACGGGTTCGAGAAGCTGGGCCTGGACCGGATCTTCGCCCAGACGATGGCGGTCAACAAGCCATCCCGGGCAACGATGGCTTCGGTGGGCATGACGTTCGCGCGGGCGTTCGTTTCGGCCGCGGAGTACGAAGACCCGGCCGAAGGTGCCGACCAAGGCGAGGTCGAGTACGAAATAACGCGGAGCCGCTGGCTCGAAACGGCTAGCTGAGCCGCAACCGGAACCACCCCCGCCCTACACCTGTCGGCAGCCCCGCTCAGGAAGCCGCAGCGACCGCAGCCCGCTTCTTCTGCCGCCGGATCCACCACAGCGCCGGCCCCGCCACCAGCCACGTGAAGAACACGAAACTCCCCAGCGGCAGCAACGTCAGCGTCGCCGACCGCCCAGCCACCCGCGCCAGCTCCGGGTCGGACGCGTCGTACTCGATCCGCACCAGCTGCCCGGCCGCCAGGCCGTCCGGGTACAGCACCCCGTTCGCCGGGCTGTGCACGATCCCGTCCGGCGTCTCGAAGTGGATGATCGTCCGGTCGAACGCCACCGAATCGACCGTGGCCGTGGCCGTGCCGAGCTGGGCGGAGATCGCGCCGTCGTTGCGGATCGCCGCGAACAGCAGGCACACGCACATCACGGTGAGGAGCGAGGCGACGCCGAGGGTGGCCCACCACCCGACGCGCCTCGCCCGCTCACCTCTCGTGCTCACGCCGCGAGCGTATCGCTCTCGATCAGCCCGCGTGCTCGGCGGCGAGGAACCGGTGGTTCGCCTGGATCTGGTCGTACGACTTCGGCTTCACCGGACCCGAAACCGCAGCCGGAACCGCGGCGGAAGCCGCAGCCGCGCGAGCGGTCGAAGCCGCAGGCGAAGCCCCGTTCGGGCCCACCGCGGGCTTGCCCGCCGTGTACAGCCAGGTCTGGAACAGGTCGTGCAGCGGCTTGCCCGAGATCTTCTCCGCCAGCGCGATGAACTCGAGGATCCGCCCGTCCTTGCCGCCCTTGGCCGCCTGCCACGCCTTGAGGATGGCGAAGAACGCGTCGTCACCCACGGCGGTCCGCAGCGCCTGGAGCGTCAGTGCGCCCCGGTCGTACACGGCGTTGTCGAACTGGTTGTCCGCGCCCGGGTCGGCCGGCACGAGCTTCCACAGGTCACCGTCGGCCGGGTTCGAGTCGTACGTGTACTGGGCCAGCTCCGCGACCGTGCCCTCGCCCTCGTGCTCCGACCACAGCCACTCCGCGTAGGACGCGAAGCCCTCGTTCAGCCAGATGTCGCTCCAGCGGCCGAGCGAGACGTTGTCGCCGAACCACTGGTGGGCGTTCTCGTGCGCGATCAACGTCGTGTTCGAGCCCGCGCGGAAGTTCCGGACGCCGTACGTCGGCCGGGTCTGGTTCTCCAGCGAGAAGCCGATGCCGCTGGTCACGACGCCGCCCTCGGCCTCGAACGGGTACGGCCCGAACTGCGTCGCCAGGAACTCGTCGATCTCCGGCGTCCGCTCGACGCTGGCCTTCGCCGCGTACAGCGAGTCGCCGAGGTCGGCGCCGTAGGCCGTGATGAACGGCTTGCCGTCCGGCGTGGTCGATTCGATGACCTCGTACTTGCCCACGATGAACGACGTCAGGTACGTGGCCTGCGGTTTCGCGCTGCGCCACTGCCAGCGGGTCCAGCCCGCGCGCTGCTTCGTCTTGCGGACCAGGGTGCCGTTGGAGATGGCCGCGTTGTCGTCCGGCGCCTCGATCGAGACGTCGTAGGTGGCCTTGTCGGTCGGGTGGTCGTTGGCCGGGAACCACCACGCCGAGCTCTGCGGCTCGTCGATGCCGAGCGCGCCGAAGGCACCCTTCTTCCAGGCGTTGATGCCGTCCACCGTCTCGGTCGAGGGCGTGTCCGAGTACGCGACGACGACGGTCGCGGTCTGGCCCTTGAGCAGCGGCTGCGCCGGGGTGACGACGAACTCGCCGTTGCCGGTCTGGTTCGTGAACTGCGCCGGCCGGTTGTTCACCCGCACGCTCGACGCCTTCAGCGCGAAGTCCAGGTCGAACCGCGAGAGGTCCTGCGTGGCGGTGAGCAGCAGCGTCGTGGTGCCCGACAGCAGGTCGGTCGCGGGCTGGTAGGTCAGCCGGATGTCGTAGTGCAGCACGTCGGTGCCGCCGTTGCCGGCGTTCGGGTAGTACGGGTCGCCGACGCCGGGAGCGCCGGGCGCGGGCGCCGCGCTCGCGGTGCCGGCGAGCAGCACCGAGACGACGCCGGCCGCGAGCGCACCGAGACCGGTCCGCGTTCTTGCACGCATTCGATTTCCTCCAGATGGAGTGAGGATCAGCGCGCTCGAACGTAGCCAGCCGGGAAGCACCCAGGAACAGCCGAAGGGAGGTTTCTTGCCTGCTGGGATTGCACCCGGAAAGCGGTTGACGTCAGCCCGCGGACACGGCGGCGGACACGGCCGCCCGCAGGCGGGCGTGCAGTTCGCGGTGCCGCGCCCGGTCCACCCGCACCTCGACGACCCGCAGCCCCGGCGCCGGCGCCAGCGCCGCCCGGAACTCCGTCAGCGTCTCCGCGACGACGTGCGGGACGCGGTACCCCGCGCACAGCGCGCCCAGGTCGGCGCCGTGCGGGGTGCCGAAGACCCGCTCGAAGCTCGCCGAGTGCTCCGGCGCCCCCTGTTCGAGCAGCGAGAAGATGCCCCCGCCGTCGTCGTTGAGCACCACGATCGTCAGGTCGGGCCGCTGCTCCGCGGGCCCGGTCAGCAGCCCCGAGGCGTCGTGCAGGAACGTCAGGTCGCCCAGCAGCGCGTACGACGGTCCCCGGTGCACATACGCGGCCCCGATGGCCGTGGAGACCGTGCCGTCGATGCCCGCGACACCGCGGTTGCGGTGCACCAGGACGTCCGGGCGCAGCCGGCCGGCCAAGGCGACGTCCCGGGTCGGGTTGGACGAGCCGACGACCAGCAGTGACTCCGGCGGCAACGCGTCCACCAGCTCGGTCGCCACCCGCAGCCCGCTCGGCCACGGCTCCTCGGCCAGCGTCGCCGCCACCGCGGCGGCGGCCGCCGCGTCGGCCCGGCGCCAGCTCGCCAGCCACTCCGGGTCGGCGGGTTTGGTCGGCTCGTCGAACCACTGCCCGACCTGCCGGACGTTGTGCGCGGGCGCCGGCCAGTCCGAGTCCGGCCGCACCAGCAGCACCTCGACGCCGGGGTCGGAGATCACCTGCTGGATCTGCCGGAACACCGTCGGCCGGCCCAGGCAGAGCACCTGCTCCGGCTTGTGCTTCGAGATGAACTCCTCGACACCCAGCAGCCACGCGCCGGACGAGATCGCCGTGCCGCCGGACAGCCCGATCCCGCCGGTCTCGGAGATCACCGGCCAGCCGTGCTGCTCGGCCCACTCGCTGGCCGCCTGGACGCCGGTGTCGCACGCGATCACCAGGCCGTGCCGCGCCGACGGCACCACGAACGACGGGAGCGCCCCGAAGTCCGGCAGCTCGGTCCAGCGGGACCCGTCCGCGCGGCCGTCGAGGGATTCGTACCACTCACCGTCATCGTCCAAATCGGGCACGAGCGGCTCGCGGAACGGGACGTTCAGGTGCACCGGCCCGCACCGCCACTCGCCGTAGGCGGCGTTCCAAGCCCGGCAGATCTGGCTGCGCCAGTACGAGTTCTGCCCGGCCCGCCGCTCGGCCACGGCCAGCTCGTCGAAGTAGCGGACGGCGTCGCCGTAGAGCTGGTGCTGGTCGATGACCTGCGACGCCCCCGCGGCCCGCAGCTCGGGCGGCCGGTCGGCGGTCATGACGATCAGCGGGACGCCGGCCCGGTCGGCCTCCAGGACCGCCGGGTGGAAGTTCGCGGCCGCGGTGCCGGACGTGCAGAGTACGGCCACCGGGCGGCCGGTGCGCGCGGCGATGCCGAGGGCGAGGAACGCGGCCCCGCGCTCGTCGATGCGGACGTGCAGCCGGAGCTTCCCGGCCGCCGCCGCGTCGTACAGCGCGATCGACAGGGGCGCGTTGCGGGAGCCCGGGCAGAGGACGACGTGCGAAACGGTGTTGCGGACGAGTTCGTCGACGATGACCCTGGCCTGCGCGGTGGAAGGGTTCACCGGCGGGCTCCAGGTGCGTCGACTGTGTGCAATGCCGCCTCCGCGGGAGGGAGTACGTCGGCGGTAGATGGGTCCACAGGTCCTATTCTCCCAAACGTGGATGACGCCCGAGTTTCCGAGCTGTTCGATCCGGCCGCGTGGACCGAGGTCGAAGGTTTCGCCTTCACCGACATCACCTACCACCGCTCCGCTGAGAGCCGCGGTGGCAAACGCGTCGTGCGGATCGCGTTCGACCGCCCGGAGGTCCGCAACGCCTTCCGGCCGCACACCGTCGACGAGCTCTACCGGGCCCTGGACCACGCCCGGATGAGCGCCGACGTCGGCTGTGTCCTGCTCACCGGGAACGGCCCGTCGCCCAAGGACGGCGGCTGGGCGTTCTGCTCCGGTGGTGACCAGCGTATTCGCGGACGCTCCGGGTATCAGTACGCGAGCGGGGAGACCTCCGACACGGTGGACCCGGCGCGGGCCGGCCGGCTGCACATCCTCGAGGTCCAGCGGCTGATCCGGTTCCTGCCGAAACCCGTGATCGCGGTCGTGCCGGGCTGGGCCGCGGGCGGCGGGCACTCCCTGCACGTCGTGTGCGATCTCACCCTCGCTTCGGCCGAGCACGCGAAGTTCAAGCAGACCGACGCCGACGTCGGCTCGTTCGACGGCGGCTACGGCTCGGCCTACCTGGCCAAGATGGTCGGGCAGAAGTTCGCCCGCGAGATCTTCTTCCTCGGCCGCGAGTACTCCGCCGAGCAGATGCACGCGATGGGCGCGGTGAACGCCGTCGTCCCGCACGCCGACCTGGAAAAAGAGGCGCTGACCTGGGCGTGGGAGATCACCCGCAAGTCGCCGACGGCGCAGCGGATGCTCAAGTACGCGTTCAACCTCACCGACGACGGGCTGGTCGGCCAGCAGCTGTTCGCCGGCGAGACCACCCGGCTCGCCTACATGCAGGACGAGGCCGTCGAAGGCCGTGACGCCTTCCTGCAGAAGCGCGACCCCGACTTCGAGGACGTCCCCTATTACTACTGAGCTGCTCCCGGTCCACCTCGACGGCTCGCCCGAAGCGCTCGAGACGCTGAAGGCGGCCGTCGCGGCCGCGCTGGGCGGTGGCCCGGCGGTCCTGCCGTTCGCCGACCCCGTGCTGCGTGACGCCATGGCGCCGGCCGAGCCGGCCGAACCGGGCACCGCCGTGGTCATCGCCACGTCGGGCTCGACCGGCGAGCCCAAGGGCGTCCTGCTGTCGGCCCGCGCCCTGACCGCGTCCGCCGAGGCCACGCACGCCCGCCTCGGCGGGCCGGGCCACTGGCTGCTGGCCACCCCGGCGCAGTACATCGGCGGCCTGCAGGTGCTGGTCCGGTCCCTGCTCGCCGGGACGACCCCGGCGCTGCTGACCGGCACCGGCTTCCGCCCGGACGACTTCGCGGCCGCGGCGGCCCGGCTGGCCGGCAGCCCGCGCTACACCGCGCTGGTGCCGACCCAGCTGGTCCGCCTGCTCGACGACGGCGGCGCGGGGCTGGCCGCGGCGAAGACGTTCGACGCGATCGTGGTCGGCGCGGCGGCGACCCCGCCGTCCCTGCGGGAGCGGGCCGCGGACGCCGGGGTGCGGATCGTGCCGGCGTACGGCATGAGCGAGACGGCCAGCGGCTGCGTCTACGACGGCTTCCCCCTCGACGGCGTCCGCGTCGACCTCGACGGCGACCGCATCCGGATCGGCGGAGACGTCCTCGCGCACGGCTACCGGCTCCGGCCGGACCTCACCGCGGAGTCGTTCTCGGACGGCTGGTTCACCACGTCCGACCGCGGGGTCCGGCACGCCGACGGCCGCATCGAGGTCCTCGGCCGGGCCGACGACATGATCAACACCGGTGGGGTGAAGGTGTCGGCGAACGCGGTCGAGCGGTGCCTGAGCGCGCAGCCGGGGGTACGGGACGCGTGCGTAGTCGGCGTGCCGGACCCGGAGTGGGGCGAGGCCGTCGTGGCGCTGGTCGTCCCGGACGGCGAGCACGGTGACCTGCGGGCGGCGGTCCGGGCGGAACTGGGCGCGGCGGCGACCCCCAAGCGCATCGAATTCGCCGCGGAACTGCCCCTCCGGGGTCCCGGGAAGATCGACCGGGCGGCGGTCAAAGCTCGTCTTCGGCAGCGTTCGCGCGACTGAATGACGGCTTGGCGTTGACACGCACGGGGCGCGCCCGCTTGGCTACTCACCATGACGCGCTGGCTCAGAACTGCACTTATCGGCACGGTCGTCGCGCTGGGTGTCCTCCTGCCCGCGAGCGCGGCTCTCGCCGACAGCGTCGACCCCAACAGCGGGTCGCTCGTCTGGCAGCTGCCGACGTCCGACTGAGTTCCCGGGTTCCCGCTCAGGCGTGATCACCATGGCGTTGAATGGCGCCATGGCGAGTGTGAGCGAGTGGATCGAAGGGGCCCGGCCGCGGACGCTGCCCAACGCGGTGGCGCCGGTCGTGGCGGGGGCCGGCGTGGCGATCGCGCTGGACGGCTTCTCGTGGTGGCGGTCGGTGCTGGCGCTGCTCGTCTCCCTCTCGCTGATCATCGGCGTGAACTTCGCCAACGACTACTCCGACGGCATCCGCGGCACGGACGAGCACCGCGTCGGCCCGCTGCGGCTCGTCGGCTCGGGTATCGCCGCTCCTAAGGCCGTGCTGACGGCGGCGCTCGTCTGCCTCGGCCTGGCCGGGGTGCTGGGCTTGGTCCTGGTGACCGTCAGCGGGCACTGGTGGCTGCTGGCGATGGGCGCGCTGTGCATCCTCGGCGCGTGGTTCTACACCGGCGGCAAGAAGCCCTACGGCTACTACGGCTTCGGCGAGATCGCCGTGTTCGTGTTCTTCGGCCTGGCCGGCGTGCTGGGCACGGTCTACGTCCAGGCGGGCCGGGTGAGCTGGGCCGCGCTGGGCTGCGCGGTCGCGGTCGGCTGCTTCTCGGCGGCGGTCCTGACGGCCAACAACCTGCGTGACATCCCGACCGACATCGAGTCGGGCAAGCGCACCCTGGCCACCCGCCTGGGTGACAAGGGCACGCGGCGGCTCTACCTGGCGCTGGTCGGGGTGCCGTACGTGATCGCCCTGCTCATGGGGTTCTTCATCCACTCGCTGGCCGCGCTGCCCATCCTGAGCTCGTCGCTGCTGTTCGTGTCGGTCAGCGCGATCCGCCACGACGCGACCGGCCGCGACCTCATCCCCGCCCTGCGCGACACCGGGCTCGCGATGCTCGCCTGGGCGGTGCTGGCCGCGGTCGGCCTGAACCTCTAGGGCCAGTTCGCGTCGTCCAGCTCGCGGACCAGGAACGTCCGGTCCGCCGGGTCGACCACGGCCGTCAGCTCCCGGCCCGGCACCAGGTCCGGGCGGTACCCGGTGGTGACGACCGCTTCGAACGCCGGGACCTCGGGGCCGCTGACGCGCAGGGTCAGGCGAAGCGGGTTGTCGTCACCACCGCCTGCTGCGGCCGCGAGGATCTCGGCTTTCGCCAGCAGGCCGACCTCGTCCAGCCGGAGCAGCCGCCGCTTCGCCCGGGTCGTGCCGCGCCACAGGCTGACCCCCATGGGCATCAGCACGGCCGCCAGCACTCCGCCGAGCACTGGCTGGTCCATTCCCCCGGCGGCGGCCGCCACGACCGGACCGGCCACGACGAGCGACACGCTGAGCAGGCGCCGGCCGATGTTGCGGCCGCGGCCGGCGCCCTGCACCTCGACGAACCCGGATCCCGTCACCCGGTCGAGCGTAGTCAGCTTTCCGGAACGAACTTGCCCGTCGCCAGGAACTCCTCGAACAACGCCGCGTGCGGCGCGAGGTCCAGGCCCTGCTGGGCCAGCCACTCGTCGTTGTAGTAGGTGTGCGCGTACCGCTCGCCGCCGTCGCACAGCAGCGTCACGACGCTGCCCGCCTGCCCGTCCTCGACCATCCGCGAGATGAGCCGGAACGCGCCGTAGAGGTTCGTGCCGGTCGAGCCGCCCGCCCAGTGCCCGGTGCGCTCGCGCAGCAGCCGGATGGCCGCCAGGGACCCCGCGTCGGGGATCCGGAACATCTCGTCGATGACGCCGGGGACGAACGACGGCTCGCAGCGCGGCCGCCCGATGCCCTCGATCCGCGACGGCATGCCGGTGCCGTAGTCCAGCGCCCCGGTCTCCCAGGCGCCGTAGAACGACGAGTTCTCCGGGTCGACGACGCAGACCTTCGTCGTGTGGCGCTTGTAGCGGACGTACCGGCCGAACGTCGCGCTCGTGCCGCCCGTGCCCGCGCCGACGACGATCCAGGTGGGGATCGGGTGGCGTTCCGAGCGCATCTGCGCGAACACCGACTCGGCGATGTTGTTGTTGCCGCGCCAGTCCGTCGCGCGCTCGGCGTAGGTGAACTGGTCGAGGTAGTGCCCGCCGGACTCGGCCGCGAGCCGCTCGGCCTCGGGGTACATCGCCGGGGCCTCGTCGACGTAGTGGCACTCGCCGCCGTAGAACTCGATGAGCGCGATCTTCTCCTTCGACGTGCGCCGCGGCACCACGGTGATGAACCGCAGCCCCAGCATCCGGGCGAAGTAGGCCTCGGACACCGCGGTCGACCCGCTGGAGGCCTCGACGAGCACGGTGTCCGGCCCGATCTGGCCGTTGACCAGCCCGTAGAGGAACAGCGACCGGGCCAGCCGGTGCTTCAGCGAGCCGGTCGGGTGGACCGACTCGTCCTTGAGGTAGAGGTCGATGCCCCACTCCGGGGGCAGCGGGAAGACGTGCAGGTGCGTGTCGGCGCTGCGGTTGGCGTCGGCCTCGATGATCCGGACGGCCTCGCGGACCCAGCTGCGGGCGTGCGGGCGGCTCATTCGGCGTGGCCCGGCGTGTCCCCGCGCAGCTGCGCGCGCAGGTCGGCACGGGCCCGGGCGCGCTTCTCGTTGCGCTTCGCCAAGCCCGCCGTGACGCGGGCGTTGAGCGGACGGAACAGCAGCAGGCCCAGCGGCAGGCCGACGACCAGGCCGACGAGCAGCGCGACCAGCAGGGGCACGCCGACCAGGGTCAGCACCCAGGCGATCACCCCGACCAGCACGAACCGCGCCAGCAGGTACAGCGTCAGGTCACGGGGCAGGTGGCCGGCCTTCACGTCGCTCACATCAACGCAGGCTACGCCCCGGCCGGCCGGTCCTTCTGCAGGCCCGCGTTGTTCGGGCGGCCCTCGAACCGCGTCGAGAGCACGACGGTCGTGTTCGTCCGCCCGACGCCGGGGATGCGCCGGAGCCGGCCGAGGGTCCGCTCCAGCTCGTCCACGGTCGGCACGCGCACCTTCACGACGAAAGCTTCGTCACCCGCCACCGCGTAGCAGCTCTCGACCTCGTCGAGCTCGGCGAGCGCGTCGGCGACGTCGTCCTCCGTCGCGGTGTCGGTCGGGTGGATGCTGACGAGGGCGGTGACGCCGAGGCCGACCGAGCTCGGGTCGACGACCGCGTGGTAGCCGGTGATCACGCCGGCGGCTTCCAGCTTGCCCACGCGCTCGTGCACCGACGACGCGGAGAGCCCGACGGCTCGCCCGAGGTCGGCGTAAGTGGCCCGTCCGTTGATGCGCAACGCTGCGATGATCTTCCGGTCCAACTGATCCACGGGATCACTCTATGCGGTTGGACAATCCCCCATTGGCACCACGCCTGGCCGCCGACGGCCGCCGGACCGGCGTCGCCGCACGTCACGTCACCGGACGGTAGTTACCGGTGGTCGGCAAACTGTCCGTTTTGACCTTTAAGGGCTCTTTACTCGCGGACAACCGTTCGAGTACCCGACGGGTGAAGTGCAACGATTGCCTTGTTGGCTACCCCGGCGCGACGGGCAGAAGGGCCCGGACGCCTCCGGTATAGCAGTGAGTTCGTTAAGGAGGCGGAAAATGACCGCGACGATGGGCGGACGCCTGCTCACCCCTGGCGAGGTGGCAGCGCTCTTCCGGGTCGACCCGAAGACGGTGACGCGGTGGGCGACCGCGGGCCGGATCGGCTCGATCCGCACCCCGGGCGGGCACCGGCGGTTCCGGGAGTCCGAGGTGAACGAGCTCCTCGCCGAGCTGACCACCGACGCCAGCGAACCGGCGCGCAACGCCTGAACCATCCGGACGCCAGGGCCGTGTCGAGGTAACGGGAACCACCCCGTCCCCGCACGGCCCTCGTCTTTTTCCGGCCCGGCTTCAAGCCCACCACACGGCCGGAGCGGTTAACCTCGGGGGACAGGCAGCCATACGGAAGGATCCGGCATGCTCGCTCTGCTCGCGGCGGTCGGCGCGCTGGTCGTCGCCCTGCTCCTGTGGCGGTCGTTCGCCGGTCAGCGGATCGGGGTGACGTCGGCACCACGGCGGGCCCCGCTCGCCCCGGACGACGACCCCGACTTCCTGCGCCAGCTGGCCGAACAGCAGCGCAAACGCCGGGACGAAGACTCGTAGGCCGCCCTTTACTTTCACCGAACCCGAACCCGCGTGAGCCGGCCCGTCACCGCCGTGACCGGGCCCGGAACTCGCGTGATTGAGGCCGGAACTCGCGAGTTCCGGCTCCGATCCCGCGAGTTCCGCCGCTGATCACGCGGGTGCGGGTCAGCGGTAGCCCTGCGAAAGCGGGGTGGCGAAACCGTCCGCGACCGTGGCCGCCAGGTCCAGCAGGGCCAGGCGGGTGTCGCCGGACAGGCGGTCCAGCTCGATCTCCGCGCCTTCCTCCAGGTGCGGGTCGAACGGCACCTTGCAGACCGCCCGGACCTTCGCGCCGAAGTGCGCCGAGAGCTTGTCGAGGTCGACCGAGCCGCCCTTGGGCCGGACCGAGTTGATCACCGCGACCGAGCGCTTGACCAGCTCGCCGTAGCCGTGGGCTTCGAGCCAGTCCAGCGTCGCCGAGGCGCTGCGGGCGCCGTCGACCGAGCCGGAGGAGACCACGACCAGCGCGTCCGCGACGTCCAGGACGCCCTTCATCGCCGAGTGCATCAGGCCGGTCCCGCAGTCGGTGAGCACGATGTTGTAGAAGTGCTCCAGCAGGTTGACCGTGCGCCGGTAGTCGTCCTCCGAGAACGCCTCCGACACGGCCGGGTCCTGCTCGCTGGCCAGGATTTCCAGCCGGCTCGAGCCCTGGGACGTGTACGACCGGACGTCGCTGTAGCGCGTGATGCGCGCGGCATCACGCAGCAGGTGACGCACGGTCGCGGTGGTCTCCAGCGGGATCTTCTGCGACAGCGTGCCGCGGTCCGGGTTGGCGTCGACGGCGACGACGCGGTCACCGCGCAGGGACGCGAACGTCGAGCCCAGCGTCGTCGTCACCGTGGTCTTGCCGACGCCGCCCTTGAGCGACAGCATCGCGATCTTGTAGCACCCGCGCAGCGGCTGGTTGACCCGCGCGATGAGCTCGCGGCGGCGGGTGTCCGCCGGGCTCTCCCCCGGGTTGACCAGCTTCCCGGTGCCGACGTAGAGCGCCTTGCGCCAGCCGGACTGCGGAGGCCGCCGGGTTTGCTTGACCAGGTGCGCGGTCGAAAGGTCGTGACCGTGGCCCGGCTGCGGCGCCGCGTGCCGCCCGCCCTGGGGCTGCGGCAGCCCGGACGGCTGCTGTGGGTACTGGGCGTGCGCCTGGTACTGCTGCGCCGGGTCGCCGTACTGCGGCTGCAGCGGCGGCAGGTTCTGGTCGTACCCGTAGGGCGCTTGGTGCGGGCCCGGCGCGGCCGCGTTCGGCACCTGATGGGGCCCGGACACCGCCGGGTTCGGCACCTGGTGCGGCCCGGACACCGCCGGGTTCGGCACCTGGTGCGGGCCGGACACCGCCGGGTTGGGCACCTGATGGGGCCCGGACACGGCCGGGTTCGGCACCTGGTGCGGGCCCGACACCGCCGGGTTGGGCGGCGGCGCCACGGCCTGCGTCGGCTGCACGTCGTACGCCCCCGACGTCTCGGGGTGCGGGTGCGAGTCCGTCCGATCGTCGGCGAACAGGCCCGGCTGCGGCGCAGCGACGGCCGGGTCAGCCTGTTCGCGGTGGCCAGGAGCCGATTCTTCGCTGGGTCCGGTCACCGGTGAAAACCTCCACGCGCTCCGCCTGACACTCGGTCCCCCGGTGTCGACGGTAGTCGGCGTTCGCGCGGGATGCTCAGCCCACCCCGGCGTAGGAGTGCAGGCCCGCGGTGACGAGGTTCACGAAGAACAGGTTGAAGACGATCGCGGCGAACCCGACGATGTTGATGGCCGCGGCCCGGGCGCCCCGCCAGCCCGCGGTCGCCCGCGAGTGCAGGTAGGCCGCGTAGACCACCCAGGCGATGAACGCGACGGTCTCCTTGGGGTCCCAGCCCCAGAACCGGCCCCACGCCGACTCGGCCCACACCGCGCCGCAGAGGACGCCGAAGGTGAACACCGGGAAGGCGAAGATGGTCGTCCGGTAGGCGATCCGGTCGAGGACGTCGGCCGAAGGCAGCTTCGAGGCGAAGCCGGCGAACTTCGTGGCGTCCTTCTCGTGGGCCGCGCGGAACAGGTAGAGCACGCTCGCGACGCCCGGCACCAGGAAGACGCCGGACCCGATGATGGCCGCCGAGACGTGGATGACCAGCCAGTACGACTGCAGCGCGGGCTGCACCGGCGCCGCGGTCGTGTACAGCAGCGTGCCGTTGACGAACATCAGGATGACGACGGGCAGCAGCAGGAAGCCGGTGAGGTGCCGGACCGGGAACTTCTTCATGACGATCAGCCAGGTCACCACCGTGATGAAGGTGACGGCCATGCCGTACTCGTACATGTTGCCCCAGGGCGCGCGGTGCACGGCGAGCCCGCGCAGCACGATCGCCGACAGCTGCAGCAGCGCACCGAGCACGAGCAGGGCCGCGCCCATCCGGCCGATCCGCTCGGGGCGGCCGACCTCGCGCTGCGCGGCCGGGACGTCCTCGACCGGCGGGCCGCCGGCGCCGACGAGCTCGCGGGCCCGCAGCTTGGCGCGCTCGGTGGCGAGCCGGCCCTTGGCGCCGAAGCCCTGCTCGATCAGGGTGAACATCAGCGCGACGACGTAGATCGCCGCGGCGGTGGTGTACAGCCAGTCGCTGTAGGTGGACAGCGTCTCGTTGATCGGCATGCCTCAGCCCTTCTGCCCACTGATCAGGCGTTCGCTGACCCGGTGGAACTCTTCGCCGTACCCGGCCTGGTCCGTGCGGGCCAGCCCGGCGACCTCGATGACGGTACCCGGGTCGTCCGCGGTCCCCGGTTTCACCCGCACCCACAGCCGGCGGCGCTTGACCAGCAGAGACGCGCCGAGGCCGAGGAACATCGCGATGGCGAAACCGAGCACGAACCCCTGGGTGGGGTCGTGGGAAACCTGCAGCGAGACCCACTGCCCGACGCCGTCGAAGCGGATCTTCGTGCCGTCGTCGAGCTTGAGCTCCTGGCCGACCTTCAGGTTCTGGCGGGCGACCTTCTTCAGCCTGCCGTCGTCGACGAGCGACTGGTCGACCTGGAACACGGACTGGCCGCGTCCGGCGTCGAGGCCGAGGTCACCGCGCAGGACGTCGACGGCCACCGCGGGGTCCTTCGCCTCCGGCGCCGACGACGTCAGGACGCTGCCGTGCAGGAACGCGGTCGGCGCGAACAGGCCGGTGACGGCCAGCTGCCGGGTCCGCCGCCGGACCTCGTCGGTGATGCCGGGCTGGTCGAACTTGGTCGCGCCCTCGGCGAGCATCGTGGCCGGGTCGACCGTGCGCCACTGGGTGTCCTGGGTGCGCTGCGAACCGTCCGGGAAGGTCACCGTGAACTTCGGCGAGTAGCCGTGCCCGAGCAGGTAGACGCGGTCGCCGGCGGTGCGCAGCGGCGAGTTGACCTCGAGGCCGTACGGGCGCCAGGTGTTCGTGTCCAGGTCCGCGCCCGACTGGTACTCGATGTTCGAGTGGTAGTAGTCCGGCTGGCCGGACTCGGTGTAGCGCGCGGTGAAGTCGTTGACCTTCACGCAGAACGGGTCGAGGTCGGTGCCGTCGACGCGCAGGCCCGCGTTGAAGGAGTCGTAGTTGTAGATGCCGGCGTTGCAGAAGGTGCTGCCGTCGGCCTGGACGATGACCTGGCCTTCGTAGCCGTAGAGCTTGCCGAGGGCGAAGAACACGATCAGGCCGAGCATGCTGAAGTGGAAGAGCAGGTTGCCGGTCTCGCGCAGGAACCCGCGTTCGGCCGAGATCGTGCGGACGCCGCCGGCTTCTTCGCGCTCGACGCGGCGCCAGCCGGAGAGCTGCTTGTGGGCGGCGGCGATCTCGGCGGCAGCGTCCGACACGTCGGCCTTGCCCCGGCCGAGCCGGTAGTGCGGCATCCGGGCGAGGTTGCGCGGGGTCAGCACCGGCTTGGCGCGCATCGCCTTGGCGTACTCGAAGCTGCGCGGGGTGAGGCAGCCGACGAGCGAGACCATCAGCAGCAGGTAGATGGCCGAGAACCAGATGCTGGAGTAGACGTCGTAGAACTCGAGCTTGTCGAGCAGCGTCCCCCACCAGCCGTGGGAGGTGATGTACTCGTCAACCTTGGGGGCGTTCAGCTTCCGCTGCGGCAGCAGCGCGCCCGGCAGGGCGGCCAGCGCGAGCAGGAAGAGCAGGACGAGCGCGGTGCGCATCGACGTCAGGCCGCGCCAGGTGTTGCGCAGGAAGGCGAAGGTGCGCCTCGCGGGCGTCGGGGGCCGCGGGGTCTTGGGCGGTGCTTCCGTGGTCGTCACAGCGGCAGCCTCAGGTCGACGGCGAGTTCGTTGCGGAGCCAGCCCATCAGGTCGCCCCAGACGCCGGTGACCAGCAGGATGCCGACGATCATCAGCAGCACACCGCCGAAGATCTGCACCTGGCGGCCGTGCCGGCGCACCCAGTCGGTGGCGCGCACGGCCCACCGGGCGCCGAGCGCGATGAGCAGGAACGGCAGCCCGAGGCCGAGGCAGTAGACGGCGATCAGCAGGTACCCGCGGGCCGCGGCCCCGCCGGTGGCGCTGGCCAGGGTGGTGACGGCCGACAGCGTCGGGCCGATGCACGGCGTCCAGCCGAGGCCGAAGACGGCCCCGAGCAGCGGGGCGCCCCAGATCCCGCCGCGCGGGACGTGGTGCGAGCGGACCTCGCGCTGCAGGCCGGGGATCCAGCCGAGGAAGACGAGCGCCATGGCGATGGTGAGGACGCCGCCGATGCGCTGGAGGAGGTCCTGGTTGAGGGTGAGGGTCGCGGTCAGCCAGACGAGGGTCCCGAGCGTGGCGACGAAGACGACGGTGAACCCCAGAACGAAGAGGAGCGCGGCCCCGACGACGGCCCACCGGCCCTTTTTGCGCTCTTCGCCGGCCCGCACGGCGGGAGCATCGGCCCCGACGAGCGCGGCGAGGTAGGCGAGGTAGCCGGGAACGAGCGGCACGACGCACGGCGAGGCGAAGGAGATGGCCCCGGCCAGCAGCGCAACCCCGGCCGCGAGCAGCAGCGGTCCGGAGATCGCCAGCTCGGTCACGGAGTTCACTCCGTTGAGGGTAGGCAGTGAGGTCCTGGTGAGAACGCCGGGGCCGCCTCACAGGACCTCGGTCACAGCACTTCAGGACCTAGGTCCCGCGGGTGCCGGCCGCTTTCGGGCGGTTGCCGGGCGCGGGACGACGCGTGCGTCCGTGCGGTGCCGCGGCAGACCGGCGTCCGAGACCGGCCGGGGCGCACCTCACCGGCAAAGCGCCGATCAGCCCTCCGCGGCCAGGCGCCGGGCCACCGGCAAAGTCCCGATCAGCCCTCCGCGGCCAGGCGCCGGGTCACCGGCAGCACGTCCTGCGCCAGCACCGGCCGCAGGAACACCGCCGCCACGCGGTGCTGCTTGTCCAGCACGATCGTCGACGGGATGATGTTGCGCGGGTAGCCGCTCAGCTTGAGCAGCACCCGGCCGTCCGGGTCGTAGATCGACGGGTACGTCAGCCCGCGGTCGCGGACGAAGTCCTGGGCCACCTCGCGCGCCGGGTCGCGGACGTCGATGCCCACCACCTGCACGCCCTGCTTCACCAGCGACTCCATCTCCGGCGCCTCGGTCCGGCACGGCCCGCACCACTGGCCCCAGAGGTTGAGCACCACGGCCTGGCCCGCGTAGTCGGCCAGCGACAGCTGCTTGCCCTCGTTCATCAGGTCGTCGCCGGCCAGGACCGGGGCCGTCTGGCGGTCGGCCACGTCATACGTGATGTCGATCCGGCCGCCCGGGGAGACGAAGCTGAAGCTGCTCCCCTGCACCACCGCGTCCTTGCCCGCGCTGCACCCGGCCAGGGCCAGCGCCGCGACCAAGCCGGCGACCAGCCGTTTCATGCCCCGGTCACCTTCGGGTCGGTGGCGCCCGCCGGCTCGCTGTAGACGATCTCCCGCAGTTCGTCGCCCTCGAACACCAGCGACGTCAGCGACGCCAGGGAGCACTGGCGGCGCCGCGGGTCGTGCCAGAGGCGCTTGCCCTCGAGGAACCGCCGCAGCGTCCAGATCGGCAGCTGGTGCGACACGCAGAGCGCTTCGTGGCCGAGCGCCGCCTCGCGGGCCCGGTGGACCGCGCCGAGCATGCGGTGGGCGATCTCGATGTAGGGCTCGCCCCACGACGGCTTGAACGGGTTCACCAGCTTCGGCCAGTGCTGCGGCTCCCGCAGCGCGCCGTCGCCGACCGCCACGTGCAGGCCCTCGAACTGGTTGCCCGCCTCGATCAGGCCTTCGTCGGTCGCGATGTCGAGCCGGTGGGCCGCCGCGATCGGGGCCGCCGTCTCCTGCGCCCGCTGCAGCGGCGACGCGACGACGTGGACCAGGTCGTGCCCGGCGACGGCCTCGGCGACCGTCAGCGCCTGCCGCTGCCCGCGCTCGGAGAGCCGGTAGCCGGGCAGACGGCCGTAGAGGATCTTCGACGGGTTGTGCACTTCGCCGTGACGCAGCATGTGGACGACGGTGGTCACTGGACGGCCCCCGCCGCCGCGCGCGCCGCCGCGGGCAGAGCCGCTTCGATCACCGAGAACGCTTCGTCGTCCATCGCCGCGTTGACGAACCAAGCCTCGTACGCGCTGGGCGGCCCGTACACCCCTTCGTCTAGCAACGCGTGGAAGAACGCCGGGTAGCGCCACGTCTCGGACGCCTGCGCGCCGGCGTAGTCGCGGACCGGCTCTTCGCCGAAGAACACGCTCACCAGGTTGCCCGCGTACTGGACGTTGTGCGCGACCCCCGCTTCGCTCAGAGCCGCGCGGAAGAGGTTGCCGAGGCGCTTCGCGTTGGCGTCGAGCGCCGCGTACACGGCGTGGTCGGCCGCGCGCAGCGTCGCGAGGCCCGTGGCCACCGCGACCGGGTTCCCGGACAGCGTCCCGGCCTGGTAGACCGGCCCGCCCGGGGCGAGCTTGGCCATCACGTCGGCGCGGCCGCCGAAGGCCGCCGCCGGTAGCCCGCCGGACATCACCTTGCCGAACGTGTAGAGGTCGCCGGCCACGCCCTCGAGGCCGAACCAGCCCGCGTGCGAGACGCGGAACCCGGTCATCACCTCGTCCATGATCAGCAGCGCGCCGTGCTCGTGGGCCAGCTCACGCAGCCCCGCGTTGAAGCCGCCGTCGGGGGCCACCGCGCCCATGTTCCCGGCCGCCGCCTCGGTGATCACCGCGGCGATCTCCCCCGGGTTGTCCACAAAGGATTTCCGGACGGCGTCGAGGTCGTTGTAGGGCAGCACCAGCGTGTCCGCGGCCTGGGCGCCGGTGACGCCCGGCGACGTCGGCAGCCCGAGCGTCGCGACGCCGGAGCCGGCCTGGGCGAGGAGCGCGTCGACGTGACCGTGGTAACACCCGGCGAACTTGACGATCTTCGTCCGGCCGGTGAACCCCCGGGCCAGCCGGATGGCGCTCATCGTGGCCTCGGTGCCCGAGTTGACCAGGCGGACCTGCTCGACCGGCTCGACCCGGCCGATGATCTCCTCGGCCAGCTCGACCTCGCCGATCGTCGGCGTGCCGAACGACAGCCCGGCCGTCGCCGCCGTCCGCGCCGCCTCGACGACCGCCGGGTGCGCGTGGCCCAGAATCATCGGGCCCCAGGACGACACCAGGTCGACGTAGCGGTTGCCGTCGGCGTCCCACAGGTGCGGGCCCTCGCCGCGGACCATGAACCGCGGGGTGCCGCCGACCGAGTTGAACGCCCGCACCGGCGAGTTCACCCCGCCCGGAATGGCCGTCTTCGCGCGGTCGAACCATGCCTTGGACTGCTCGGTTCCAGTGCTCACCGGTCCAGTGAACCTTATTCCGCCGTCGGCCGACGCGAGAGGTCACCATATGCGAGCCAGTCGCGACCGTAGCGTCGGCCTGACCGAAATAAGGTTCAGTGCCCCGAACCCGCCTAAGATGGCGGGCAGCCGCCCGGGAGGGGAACAACCGGTGACCGAACGCGCCCCGCACCGCAACCAGTGGCTCATGCTGGCCGGCTTCGTGGGCGTGGTCGCCGTGGTGGCCGTGGTCGGCGCACTGGCCGCGACGTCGGCGAAGGAGGTCTACGCGCGGCTCGAGCAGCCGTCCTGGGCGCCGCCCGCGTCGCTGTTCGGTCCCGTGTGGACGGTGCTCTACCTCACCATCGCGGTGGCCGGCTGGCTGTACTGGCGGACCGACGGCGAAACGCGCGGGTTCGCCGCCTACGGCATCGGCCTGCTGTTCAACCTGCTCTGGACACCGCTGTTCTTCGAAGGCGGCGCGGCCAGGGTCGCACTGGCCGACATCGTGCTGCTCGACGTCGTGGTGGTCGTGACGATCGCCCTGTTCGGCCGCCGGTCGAAGGCCGCCGCCGCGCTCCTGGTGCCCTACCTCGGCTGGATCCTCTACGCGACGGCGCTCAACACCGCGATCATCGTCCTCAACTAGCGGCCGGCCTGCTGGGTGATGGCCTGCGCGGTCACCGTGCCGTCGCTGCCCGGCTGGCCCTGGACGACGACCGTCGCGCCCGGCTTGAGGTCCGCCAGCTTGCCCGGCTGGGTGACGCCGATCGTGGTGGAGTCCGATGTGGACACCTTGACGTCGGTGCCCTGCGCGGTCTTCACGTACACCGTGGTGCCGTCGACGTGGTCGACCGTGCCGGTGGTGCCGCGGCCCCCGCGGAACCCGCCGCCCTGCTGGCCGGCGCCGGCTTGGGCGTTGCCTTGGCCGCCCTGCCGGGCGGGTGCCGACGGGGTCGAGGAGCCGAACGCCGCGTGCGTCCAGGCGCCGCCGCCGAACGCGATCGCGAGGACGACGAGCCCGGCCAGCACCAGCGTGGTGCGGGAGAAGGGCTTGGCGGCGCGGCGCATCTCGGCGTTGAGGTCGCCGTCGACGGCCGGGCTGGCGACGATCTGTTCCGCGGTCGGCTCCACGGCGGGCAGGATCGCCGTCGGCTCGTCCCCCGGCGGGGTCGTCGTGTGGGTGGACATGCGGGAACTCCTTATTCGTGACGCAGGGCGTCGATGGGCCTCAGCTTGGCGGCCCGGTTCGCCGGGAAGCTGCCGAAGAACAGCCCGATCAGGGCGGACACCGCGAAGGCGAGCAGGATCGAGGAGGGCACCACGACGGGCTTGATCCCGGAGATGGTGAACCGGCTGCCGACCAGCCCGATCGCCACGCCGAGCAGGCCGCCGAACAGGCTGAGCATGGTCGCTTCGGCGAGGAACTGCCCGAGGATGGCCGAGCGCGGGGCGCCGATGGCCTTGCGGATGCCGATTTCGCGGATCCGCTCGGTCACCGTGACGAGCATGATGTTCGTGACGCCGATCCCGCCGACCAGCAGGGAGATCGCCGCGACGGCGGCCAGCAGCACGGTGAACGTCTCGGTCGCCGAGGTCCGGGTCGCCAGCAGCTGCTCGGAGTTCTGGACCTGGTAGTCCGGGTTCCCGCCGAGCCGGATGCCGTGGCGGGCGTTGAGGATCGCGGTGATCTCGGACTGGGCCAGCGAGACGGAGTCGGCGCTGGTGGCCTGGACGGCGATCTGGTTGAGGCTGCCGTACCCGGCGAGGGAGTTCTGGACCGCCGAAATCGGCGCGATGGCGACGTCGTCGGCGTTCTGGAGGCCGGTGCTGCCCTTGGCCTGCAGCACCCCGATCACGGTGAACTGGATGCTGTTGAGCAGGACGTTCCTGCCGACCGGGTCGGCGGTGCCGAAGATCGACTCCGCCGTGGTCGGGCCCAGGACGACGACCTTGCGCGCGGTGGTGACGTCCTCGGTGGTGAACAGCTGCCCTTGGGCGAGCTCGCGGTTGGTCGTGGTGAAGTACGCGGGTTCGGTGCCGGCGACGCTGGAGATGTCGTAGGACGTCTGCCCGTAGGTCGCGGTCGCCGTCGTGTTGACCACCGGCGAGGCGGCCTTGACGTCCGGGGCGCCGACGGGGTCGACGAGCGCGTGCGCGTCCTGCACGGTCAGCGGCCGCGCGGCCGCGCCCTGGCCGCCGCCGCGCGCCGGGGAGACGTTGACGACGTTGGTGCCGAGGCCCTGGATGCTGGCCGCGATGGCCGCCGACGCGCCGTTGCCCACCGCGACGAGCAGGATCACCGCGGCGACGCCGATGGTGATGCCGAGCGTGGTGAGCGCCGAGCGCAGTTTGTTCGCCGTGAGGCCGCGGACGGCGAACCGCAGGACTTCGAGGAGGTTCACGAGACGGCTCCGACGGTGCCGGTCGTGCGCGTCACTTCGTCCGACACGATCAGCCCGTCGTCGACCCGGACGACGCGGTGGGCGTGCTCGGCCACCTCGTCTTCGTGCGTGATGACGACGATGGTGCGGCCGAGGGCGTTGAGCCGGTCGAAGACGCCGAGGACGTCCTCGGTGCTGCGCCGGTCGAGGTTGCCGGTCGGTTCGTCGGCCAGCAGCATCGCCGGGCCGGTGACCAGCGCCCTCGCCACCGCGACGCGCTGGATCTGCCCGCCGGAGAGCTCGCTGGGCAGGTGCTTGGCCCGGTCGGACAGCCCGACCATTTCCAGCGCCGCGAGCGCGCGGCGGCGGCGCTCGGCCCGGCGCAGTCCACTGTAGACCAGCGGTAGCTCCACATTGGACAAGGCCGACGTCCGGGGCACCAGGTTGAACGACTGGAAGATGAACCCGATCTTCCGGTTGCGCAGCAACGCCAGTTGCCGCTCGTTCAGCTTCCCGACCCCGAACCCGTCGAGGAGGTACCGGCCGGACGTCGGGACGTCCAGGCAGCCCAGCATGTTCAGCAGCGTCGACTTCCCCGAGCCGGACGCGCCCATGATCGCGACGTACTCGCCGGGCCACACGGTGAGGTCGACGCCGCGCAGCGCGTGCACCGCCGTCTCCCCGGCCCCGTAGGTCTTGCGCAGTCCGGAGACCGCGATCACCGGGTTCATCCGCGCCCGCCGAAACCGCCGCCGGTGCCGGTGCCGCGCTGGCCGCCGCCCGGGAACCCGCCGGTCCCGCCGCCGGGGAACCCGCCGGTGCCCCCGGTGCCGCCCGGGCGGCCGGTGCCGGTGCCGGTCGTGGCCGTTCCGGTGAGCACGACGTTGTCGCCTTCGGTCAGGCCCGAGGTGATCTGGACGGTCGACTCGCCGCGCAGCCCGACCTGCACCTGCCGCGTGACGTTCTGGCCGTTCTCCTGCACGGTGACCAGGTTGGTGCCACCGGCGGTCTGCACCGCCGCGGCCGGCACGCTCAGCGCGTTGTCCGCCTCGGCGACGGTGATCACGACGCTGGCCGACTGGCCCGGCCGCAGCCCGTCCGGCGGGCTCGTCAGGGCCAGCTGCGCGCCGTAGGAGACGACGCTGCCGCTGGTGGTCGGGGTCAGGTTGACGCTCGACACGGTCGCCTGGATCGGCTTGTCCGGCAGGGCGTTCAGCGTCACCGTGGCTTTCTGGCCCGCCTTGACCTTGCTGACGTCGATCTCCGCGACCGAGGTGTTGACGACCAGGCCGGTCAGGTTCGTGATGGTGATGAACCCGGAGCTGCTGCTGCTACTGCTGCTGCTCACGGCAGCGGCGCCGGAGTTCGCCCCTTGGCCGCCTTGGCCGCTGCCGCTGCTCGACGACTGCGCCGTCGCCGAAGAGCCGCTGGAAGACTGCTGGCCGACGGTGCCGTTGATCGCGGTGACCGTCCCGGCGCCGGGCGCGTACAGCACCGTGTTGTCGAGGGCCTGCTGCGCGGTCTGGACGTCGAGCTGGGCCTGGTCGAGCTTCGCCTGCGCCGAGGTGACGCTGTTCGCCGCGCCGGTCTGGGCGTTCTGGGCGTTCGGCCCGGTGGCCGGGGTGTTCTCGGCCGTCTCGGCCGTGTCGAGGGCGTCCTGGGCGACGGCGAGGTTGGCCTTCGCGACCTGCAGCTGTTTCGACGCCTGGGTGCCGTCGACGGTGGCGAGCTTCTGCCCGGCGCTGACGACGTCCCCGACCTTGACGTCGATCGAGGTGACCTTGCCGGCCGTCGCGAAGTTCGCGACGCCGGTGTAGCTGCTGGCCAGCGTCCCGGCGGCGGAGACGGTCTCGGTGACCGTGGCCCGGCGGACCGGGGTCGTGCGGCTCTGGGCCTGCGCCGAACTCGGTGCCGGGGTGAATGCCTGGTATATCCCGAATCCCGCCCCGGCCAGCAGTACGACCAGAGCTCCGTTGATCAGCCATGCCTTCGAGGCACGCACGCGCGTCATGCGGCAACTCAAGTACCGGCGCTTAGCAATTGACTGTTCGTTGCCTGTGCGCGAGCTGTGTATCAGGCCTTCGGCTTCGGGCTCCGTGCGCGGATGGCGAGCGCCAGCTGACGCACCGCGTCGACCAGCAGCAACGCGGCCACGGTACCGAGGCCGATGGCGGCGGCGAGCAGCCCGCCGAAGTACCGCTGCGACTCGAGCACGGCACCGTCATCGGTCCGGGTGACGACGGTGGCGACGCTGCTGTGCCAGCAGGCGTAGGCGGCCCACCCGGCAAGCACGGCGAGCAGCACTTCCACGACGGCAACGAGCCCCCGCCACGGTTTGTGCAGCCGCGCGGGCGACCCGGGTTCTTCCGGCGGCCAGAGCTCGGTCCCGGTGGGCTGCGGAAGGTCGATCACACCGGCGATTTTCTCATGCTTCCCGCGGCGACGCCCGGACGAGCCGGTCGAGCGCGTCCCGCAGGGCCTCGACGTCCTTCGCCCACGCCAGCACCACCGTGCCGTCCGCCAGCCGGACCGGTAGCTCGTCGTACTTCCGCGGCACCGACCAGCCACCGCCGAGCACCCGCGCTCCCACCGGTGCCCCGACGTCCGTCACCGACGCGATCTGCGCCGCCGGTACCTTCTCCCGGCCCTGCCGCAGCTGCTCGGAAGTCACTTCCAGCGACAGGAACCGGCGTCGCGCGTACACCCACGGCATCGTGAGCACGCACAGCCCGAGCCCGACCAGCAGCCAGCCCACCACGTGCACCGGGCCGCCGGTGACGAGCTCCGCGAGCGCGCCCACCAGGGCGAACACCGGGCCCCAGCCGATCGCGCCCCAGCTCACGCCGGACTCGGCGTAGAGCCTCACAGCTTCTTGCCGACCTTGGGGAAGTAGCCGCTCACCGACGGCAGGTACAGCAGCACCAGCGCGATGACGAACAGCAGCACCGCGACCAGCGTCAGGTACGTGAGCACCGGCGCGAAGGTGAAGATCAGCAGCACCATCACGACCGGCAGCACGGTGAGCACCGTCCGGGCCGAGCGGGTGCCTTCGCGGGCCTTGTACGCGAACAGCAGGAACAGCAGCGTGAACACGACCGAGCCGGCGAGGAGGAACCACAGCATCGCCGTGACGCCGTCCGCGATCATCTGCGGCGAGATCTTCGGGTCGGTCGTCCCCTTGACGTACCGGTCGATGACCGCGGACTTGCCCGCCATCAGCTGGACGTACCCGAGGACCAGCAGCACCCCGCCGGCGAGCCACAGCCAGAACGACACCGCCACCGGGCGCGGCGGCTTGGCCTTCGGGGCCTTCGCGCCGGGGAGCACCGGGTCGGGTGAGCGGCCGAGCTTGCGCCGTTCGTCGTCGGTCAGACCGGTGAGGTCCTCTTTGTCTTCCACGCGTGGACTCTAACGGGTCAGTCCAGCCAGGCAGCGGCCTCCGCGGCCCAGTACGTGAGGATCAGGTCGGCGCCCGCGCGGCGGATCGACGTCAGCACCTCGAGGACGGTCCGCTCGCGGTCGAGCCAGCCGTTCGCCGCGGCGGCCTCGACCATCGCGTACTCGCCCGAGATGTTGTACGCCGCCACCGGGACCGGCGAGATGTCCGCCGCCGCCTTGATGACGTCGAGGTAGGACAGCGCGGGCTTGACCATGATCATGTCCGCGCCCTCGGCGAGGTCCAGCTCGATCTCGCGCAGCGCCTCGCGGCCGTTGCCCGTGTCCTGCTGGTAGGTCTTGCGGTCGCCCTTGAGCTGCGAGTCGACGGCCTCGCGGAAGGGGCCGTAGAACGCGCTGGCGTACTTCGCCGAGTACGCGAGGATCGCCGCGTCCTTGTGCCCGACCTCGTCCAGCGCGCGGCGGATCACGCCGATCTGGCCGTCCATCATCCCGGACGGCCCGAGTACGTGCGCCCCGGCTTCGACCTGCGCGATCGCCATCTGCGCGTAGATGCTCAGGGTGGCGTCGTTGTCGACCACGCCGTCGGCGTCGAGGACGCCGCAGTGGCCGTGGTCGGTGAACTCGTCGAGGCACGTGTCGGCCATCAGCACGGTGGCGTCACCGAGCTCGTGCCGCAGGTCGCGCAGGGCGACGTTGAGGATGCCCTTCTCGTCGACGGCCCCGGAGCCCTCGGCGTCCCGGGTGGCCGGGATGCCGAACAGCATGAGCCCGCCGACCCCGGCGTTGACCGCGTCGACGGCGGCCTTCCGCAGCGTGTCGCGGGTGTGCTGGACGACGCCGGGCATGCTCGAAATCGGCCGCGGCGCGTCGAGCCCTTCGGCGACGAACATGGGAAGGATCAGCTGGCGTGGCCGCAGCGTCGTTTCGCCCACCAGCCTGCGCATGGCCGGGGTGGTGCGAAGCCTGCGGGGACGATGCTCGGGGAACACCCCTACCAAGTTACTCCCGCGCTGATCGCCCGGGTTCCGCAAGGGTGCCCACCAGGCCGCCCGGACCAAAGCGCCCCAATGTGGCCTTCGGTGCGTCAGACGCACCCAAGGCGACCTTCGGTGCGTCAGACGCAACCAAGGCCGCCTTGGGGCGCTCGAGACTTTAGGAGCGGCGGGCCCGCTTCGCCTTGCGCGGCGGCGGAAGGGCACCTTCCGCGCGCAGGCGAGCGGCGTGCTCGGCGAGCGCGTCCACCAGGTGCGGGACGTCCGCCTTCTCCGGCTGGACGTCGACCCGGAGACCGAACTCCACCGCCGTTTCGGCCGTCTTCGGGCCGATGCACGCGACCAGCGTGCGGGTGTGCGGCTTGCCGGCGATGCCGACGAGGTTCCGCACGGTCGAGGACGAGGTGAAGCAGACCGCGTCGAACCCGCCGGTCTTGATCATCTCGCGGGTCTCGGCGGGCGGCGGGGCGGCCCGGACCGTGCGGTACGCCGTCACGTCGTCGATCTCCCAGCCGCGCTCGCGCAGGCCGGCCGACAGCGTCTCGGTGGCGATGTCCGCCCGCGGCAGCAGCACGCGGTCGACCGGGTCCAGCACGTCGTCGTACGGCGGGAACTCGGCCAGCAGGCCCTCGGACGACTGCTCGCCCGACGGGACCAGCTCGGGGATGATGCCGAACGAGCGCACCTTCGCCGCGGTCGATTCGCCGACGCAGGCGATCTTCACGCCGGAGAACGCCCGGGCGTCGAGCCCGAACTCCTCGAACTTCTCCCACACCGCGCGGACCGCGTTGGTCGAGGTGAAGACGATCCACTGGTAGCGGCCGTCGACCAGGCCCTTGACCGAGCGTTCCATCTGCGCCGGGCTGCGGGGCGGCTCGACCGAGATGGTCGGCACCTCGTGCGACGTCGCGCCGTGGCCGCGCAGGCGCTCGGCCATCTCGCCGGCCTGCTCCTTGGTGCGCGGCACCAGGACCTTCCAGCCGTAGAGCGCCCGCGACTCCCACCACGACAGCTTCGAGCGCTGCCCGGCGGCCTGGCCGATCGTGACGATCAGCGGCCCGACGAGCTCGCCGGCGTCGTTGGCCAGCTTCTCGAGCGTCGTGTCCAGGGTGCGCTGGGTGTTGATGGTGCCGTTCGCGGTGACCGCGACCGGGGTGGTCGCCGGCACGCCGTTGCCGGTGAGCGCCGACGCGGCCTCGGCCAGGTGCGCCGACGTCGCGTGCAGCACCAGCGGGCCGGGCGCGGCGGCCAGGGCCGCCCAGTCGACGTCGCCGCGGACGTCGACCTCGGTGTGCGTGCCGCCCAGCGCGACGCCCGCGTACGCCGGGACGGCCGCGGCCGGGGAGACCCCCGGGATGACGTCGAACACGGCGCTCGTGCGCGCGACCGCCTGGACCTCGGCCACCACGGCCGGGGTGGTCAGCGGGTCGCCCGCGACCAGGCGCAGCACCAGCCGGCCGGCCTTGGCCTCGGTGGTCAGGTCCTTGGCGACCTCGGCGGCCTCGCCGACGGCCGGCCGGACCTCGGCGCCCTCGGCGGCCATGGCCAGCACGGCCTGCGGCACGTCGGGGTCGGTCACCACGACCTCGGCCTTGGTCAGCAGCTCCTGGGCACGGACCGTGAGCAGGCCGGCGTCGCCGGGGCCGGAGCCCACGAACGCTACGCGCCCGGTGGTCTTTCGCGCGGGGGTCATCTGTGCGTTTCTCCTCTTGCGGCGACCGTGCACGATCGCGCGGCCGCAGATCTCCTACGTCTGGGAAAAGCGCTCGCGAGAGCGCTATCGGGCAGGGCCGGAGAGGGCTCCGGCTCCCAGGTCCAGCAGCTCGGCGGCCAGGTCCTTGCCCAGCTGGGCAGCCTGGTCCTTGTCGGCCAGCGCGGAGGCCCGGACCATGTCCACCGCGCCGTTCTCGCCTTCCGCGGCGGCGGTGCCGCGCAGCGAGATCCGTTCCACGACCTTGCCCTCGGCGTCGAGATCTTCGACGATCTCGGCGAGCGCGCCCACCGGCGCGCTGCACCCCGCCTCGAGCGCGGCCAGCAGGGAACGCTCGGCCGTCACCGCGGCCCGCGTGCCCTCGTCGTCCAAAGTGGACCGGAGCAGCTGCTCGAGGTCCACGTCTCCCGCCCGGCACTCCACCGCCAGCGCACCCTGCGCGGGCGCGGGCAGCATCTGGATCGAGTCGAGGGTCTCGGTGATCGCCTCGGCCCGGCCGATCCTGGCCAGTCCGGCACGCGCCAGCACCACGGCATCGAGCTCGCCGTCGGACACCTTGCGCATGCGGGTGTCGATATTGCCGCGAATCGGCACGATTTCCAAACCGAGGCCCAGCGCGCGCAGCTGCGCGGTGCGCCGCGGGGAGCCCGTACCCACCTTCGAGCCCGGCAGCAGCTCACCCAGCGTCAGCCCGTCGCGGGCGACCAGCGCGTCCCGCGGATCCTCGCGCGACGGCACGGCGGCCAGCGTGATGCCCGGTTCCGGCGCGGTCGGCAGGTCCTTGTACGAGTGGACGATGACGTCGACCTCGTTGCGCAGCAACGCTTCCCGCAACGCGGACGTGAAGACGCCGACCCCGATCGTGGGAATCGGGGCGGAGGACTGGTCACCGGGCGTGGTCACCTTGACGATTTCGACCTCGGCGCCGGTGGCGCGCAAGGCGTCGGCGACGGTCCCGGTCTGGGCCAGCGCGAGCTTCGAACCGCGCGTACCCATGCGAATGACTCTGGTCACTGCTACTTCTTCTCTGAAGGGGGCTTCGGGCTCGCCACCGCGGCGGGTGCCTGCGGGTCGAGGCAGAACAGTTCGCGCAACGCGTTCGCGTAGTCGGTTTCGGCCGTCTCGGCGGCCAGCTGCTTGACCCGCACCGTCGGCGCGTGCAGCAGCTTGTCGACCACCCGGCGGACCGTGCGGCCGACCTCCTCGCGGACGGCGCCGTCCAGGCCCGGCAGGCGGTTGTCCAGGCGCAGCAGCTCGGCGTCGACGACCTCGGCGGCGCGGCGGCGCAACGCCGTCACAGTGGGGGTCACCTCGGCGCTGCGCTGCCCGGCGAGGTAGTTACGCACCTCGTCGAGGACGATCCCGGTCGCCTTGGCGGTCTGGCGCTCGGTGGTCGGGGTCCCCGCCTCGCGCATCCGGCGCTGGATGGTGGCCAGGTCGACGACCCGGACGTCCGCCAGCTCGCCGACCTCCGGGTCGACGTCCCGGGGCAGGCCCAGGTCGCAGACGACGAGCGCGCGGCCGCCGCGGGGCAGCACGTGCTCCGGGGTGAAGACGGCGTCCTGCGCTCCGGTGCAGCAGATCACGATGTCGGCGTCGCGGACCGCGTCGGCGACCCCGGACAGCGGGACCGCCCGGGCCGGCACGCCCTGCTCGCTGACGTTGGCGGCGAGGCGGCGGGCGCGGGCGTCGGTGCGGTTGGCCACGGTGATCTCGCCGATCCCGGCCTTGCGCAGCTGTGACGCGCTCAGCGCACCCATCGAACCGGCCCCGACGATGACGGCGTGCTTGCCGGTGACGTCCCCGGCCGCGGCGAGCGCTTCGGACACGACCGACGCGCCGAGCTGGTCGAGCCCGGTCTCGGTGTGGACGCGCTTGCCGACGCGCAGGGTCGTCTGGATCAGCTCGTGCAGCGTGCGGCCGACCGTGCCGGCTTCGCGGGCGGTGGCGTAGGCCGAGCGGATCTGGCCGAGGATCTGCGTCTCGCCGACGACCATCGAGTCCAGGCCCGAGGTGACCGAGAACAGGTGCTCGACCGCGGCGCCGGCGTAGTGCACGTACAGGCTGTCGTAGAGCTCCGCCGGCGCCATCCCGGCCTGGCGGGCCAGCACCGCGGAGACGTCGTTGAGGCCGCCGTGGAACGTCTCGACGACCGCGTAGACCTCGATCCGGTTGCAGGTCGAGACGAGCATGACCTCACTGACGTGCTCGGCCTGCTGCAGCTCGTCTAGCACCTTGCCGATCTCGGGCGCGGGGATCGCGACGCGTTCGAGCGTGCTCAGCTCCGCACTCCGATGCGAGAGGCCGACTGCCAAGACGCTCATGCGCACACCTCGCTGACGCTCGGTGCGGCCTGAGCGGCAAGCGCTGTGTTGAATGATTCACTCGCAAGCTCGCTCATGAGCGCACCACCATTTCCCGTCCGCCGTCCGGACCCGAGCCGTTCCGCCTGCCGTTCCCATTCTCGGCTGGGAGAACCGCACCGGGTAGTCCGGGATTGCCCTGATTCCCGGCGGCGTCATCCGCGCGGCGGGCCACATGGAACGAGAGTATCTGCAGCTCGACGGCCAAATCCACTTTGCGGACCTCGATGTGAGCAGGAACCTGCAGCACGACCGGCGCGAAGTTGAGGATGCACTGGACACCGCCGGCGACCAGCCGGTCGCACACCGACTGCGCCGCGGTGGGCGGGGTGGCGATCACGCCGATGGAGATGCCGCGCTCGGCGCAGATCCGCGGGATGTCGTCCATGTGCGACACCGGCAGGCCACCGACCGGCACGCCGATCAGGTCCGGGTCCAGGTCGAACAGCGCTTCCACCGGGAAGCCGCGGCCCGGGAAGCCGCCGTAGTTGGCCAGCGCGTGGCCCAGGTTGCCGATCCCGACCACGGCGACCTTGTGCTGCCGGGTCAGCCCGAGGATGCGCTCGATCTGGCTGACCAGGACGCCGACCTCGTAGCCGACGCCGCGGGTGCCGTAGGAGCCCAGGTAGGAGAGGTCCTTGCGCAGTTTCGCGGAATTGACGCCGGCGGCCTGCGACAGCTCTTCGCTGGAAACCGTCGTGGCGCCCTGTTCGGACATTCCGGACAGCACGCGGAGGTAGACGGCGAGCCGGGCGACCGCGGCCTCGGGAATGGACTTCGCCCGGACGGCCTCGGGGGCATCCCCGTTGCGGCCCGGCTCACCGGCGGGGACCGCGGGCATTTCGGCGGTCGGGGCGTTGTCGGCGTCCGGGCCGGCCGGACGGCGGGGCCGCCGGGGCGCCCGGCCCGGGGAGTCCGCCGCGTCGCGCCTCCCCCGCTGTGTCACCACGCCGTCGTCTCCCGCCCGCTGTGCATCCGGCGGCCATCGCCACGGCCGTACCGAACTGTGTCTTGACCCCGGTCTCGGAGTCCGGTTCGATGCCGGACGCCCGGGGGCGATGGCCCTACGGTAGACCACTTGTGAACGCAGGCACAAAGTCACAGGTCGGAGGCGGTTCCGGGGCCGCCGGCGCGGGCCGGAGATCACGACACCGCGTCAGAATCCTTGTCCGGCAAGGCAGTTCGCGCCCTCAGCGGGCGTCGAGGGTGACCGAGTGCCAGCCCGTGGCGCCGTCCGGGACGGGGTCCGCGCGGTTCTCCGTCTGCGTGTAGCCGTCCTGGTCGGTCGCCCGCACGGACGCCTGGTGCGTGCCCTTCGGGACGTCGAGCTCGATCCACCACATCCGCCAGGTGTCCTTGCTCACCTCGGCCGACAGCGTGGCTTCCCGCCACTCGCCCTGGTCCAGCCGGACCTCGACCTTCGCGATCCCGGTGTACTGCGCCCACGCCGTGCCGGTCAGCCGGACCTTGCCCGCCGTGACGCCCGCGAACCCCTTCGGTGTGTCGATCCGCGATTCGGTCTTGATCGGCGCCTGCTCGGCCCACCCGCGGCTCAGCCAGTACGCCTGCCGGGCGTCCCACCGGGTGAATTCGAGCGATTCGACCCACTTCGTCGCCGACACGTAGCCGTACAGGCCGGGGATGACGATCCGCGCCGGGAAGCCGTGCTCGACCGGCAGCGGTTCGCCGTTCATCCCGATCGCCAGCATCGCGCCGCGGGTCCGGTCGAGGGCCACGTTCGCCGGGGTGCCGCACGTCCAGCCGTCGACGCTGGTGGCGAACATCTGCTGCGCGCCCGGCTGCACGCCCGCCTCGTCGAGCAGGTCGGCGAGGTCGACGCCGATCCAGGCCGCGTTCGAGATCAGCGGGCCGCCGACCTCGTTCGACACGCACGTCAGCGTCACCCGGCGCTCCACCAGCGGCCGGCTGCGGATGTCGGCGTAGGAGAAGGTGACCTCGCGGTCGACCATCCCGTGGATCTTCAGGCGCCAGTCCTCGGTGCGCAGCTGCGGCACGACCAGCGCGGTGTCGATGCGGTAGAAGTCCGCGTTCGGGGTGATGAACGGCGGCGAGCCCAGCTTGGCGAAGTCGGCGTCCGCGGGCAGCGGCGGCGCGGTGCGCGCGGGCACGAGCGGCCCGACGGCGGCCCGCGAGTCCTCGGCGTCCGAGCTGGTCCCGGCGACCTGGCCGACGACGGCCGCGATCCCCGAGCCCGCGGCGACGCCGACCCCGGCCCGCAGGAACTTCCGCCGGTCGAAACCGCGCTCGTCGACGACGTCCACCGGCAGCGCGATCCGGTGCAGCCAGGTGAACACCATCAGCCCGGCCACCAGGGCGGCGACCGGCGCCAGCAGCGAGACCTGCCCGAGGTCGCTGCGGACGTACACGGCCGCGACGCCGGCGGCGCCGAGCGCGAAGACGAGCACCTGCCCGGCCCGCGGCGTCCGGCGCGAGAGCTGCCCGGCGAGCAGCGCGAACAGCACGAGCACCACGGCGAGGCCGAGCTTGAGCACCGGCTTGTCCCAGGTGCCCAGCGTCCGCTCGGCCCACTTCACGATCGCGGTCGGGCTGTGGTCGATGACGTAGTTCGCCACCGCGATGAAGGGCGACGCCGTGTACCCGACGAAGCCCGCGACCAGGTGCCCGACACCGAGGGCCGCGGCCAGGGCGAGGAGCCCGATCAGCGTCGCGACCGGCAGGGACAGGCGGCGCGCCTCGGGCGGGGCGTCCTGCAGAGTGCTCACGCCTCCATCATCGACAGCCGGCGCGCCCGGCGGCGGCCCGATCCCGCTTACGGACGTGTTACGGCTGCAGCGCGCGCCGCAGCCGGTCCTCCTCGACGCGCCAGTACCCGTGCTCGGCGCCGTCGACCAGGATCACCGGGACGCGGTCGCCGTACTCCGCCCGCCACTCCGGGTCGGTGTCGACGTCCTCGGCCGTCCAGGCGACGCCGAGCTCGCCGCAGATCCGGGCGACGTCGGCCTCCGCGACCTCGCAGAGGTGGCAACCGTCCCGGCCCATCACCGTCACTTCGTGCGCCATGGCGTCCTTACTACCGCAACCGCAGGCGGCGCAGCTTGCCGGTGGCCGAATGCGGCAGCGACTCGGCGAACTCGACCAGGTGCGGCACCTTGTACCCGGCCAGGTGGGCCGCGCAGTGGTCCACGACCTGCTGCTCGGACAGCGCCGCCCCGGCCGCCGGCACGACGACGGCCTTGACCGCCTCCCCGCTGCGCTCGTCGACCACGCCGACGACCGCGGCCTCGGCGACCTCGGGCAGCTCGTCGATCACGGCCTCCACTTCGCGCGGGAAGACGTTGAAGCCGTTGACGATGATCAGGTCGTTGGCCCGGTCGACCAGGTGCAGGTCGCCGTCGACGTCGAGGTAGCCGACGTCGCCGGTGCGGAACCAGCCTTCGTCGTCGGGCCCGTGGTCACCGTCGGGCCAGTAGCCGGAGAACAGGTTGGCCCCGCGGATCGACACCAGGCCGGTCTCGCCCTCGGCCTCGAAGACGTCGTCGACGTCGTCGGGGTCGAGCGGCACGGCCTGGTCGGTGCCGTCGCTGTCCACCAGCCGCAGCTCGATCCCGGGCAGCGGGCGACCGACCGAACCGGGCTTCGGGTAGCCGGTGACCAGCGTCGACGTCACCACCGGCGCGCATTCGGTGAGGCCGTAACCCTCGTAGACGTCGAGGCCGGTGGCCTCGCGGATCGCGGTCAGCACCTTCGGGTGCAGCGGCGCGGCGCCCGAGGTCATCCGGCGCACGGTGGCCAGGCCGCGGCGGAGCTCCTCGGCGCCGAACGCGGCGAACTCCCCGTACATGGTCGGGACGCCGGTGATCGACGTGACGCGGTGTTCGGCGCAGTCGTCCAGCGTGCGCTGCGCCTCGAAGCGCTCCGAGAGGACCGCGGTCGCGCCGACGGCGGTGGCCTGCAGGAGGCCGGGGCCGAGGCCGTAGACGTGGAAGAGCGGGATGGTGATCAGCACGCGGTCGTCGTGTTCGAGGACGCCCTCGACCCCGCTGATCTGCTCGAGGTTCGCCAGCAGCGCGCGGTGCGACAACATCACGCCGCGGGGCGGCCCGGTGGTGCCGGACGTGTACGAGACGACCGCGATGTCCTCTCCCGAGCGGCCGGCATCGACGAATTCGACTACTCCGTCCGGGTCACACGCGGGAGTGAGCCCGCTCACGCCGTCCGGGAGCTCGTCTTCGGGGTCGCGTTGGACGACGACCTTCGCTCCGCTGTGCGCGAGCAGCTTCGCGAGCTCCGGCCCGGGCACCTGCGGCGACAGCGGCACGACGATCGCGCCCGCCCGCAGCGCGCCGAAGAAGGCGACCACGAAGTCCACCGACGTCGGCAGCCGCAGCCCGACCCGGTCGCCGGGCCCGACCCCGGCGTCGGCCAGCTTGCGGGCCTGGGCCTGGGCGGCCGCGTCGACCTGGGCGTAGGTCAGGCCGCGTCCGGTGCCGGTTTCGAGCACGGCCGGGTGCTCCGGCCACGTCGCCGCGGCCCGTGTGAGCAGCCCGCCGACCCCCGGCTGCGTCCCCTCTGGAGCACTCACCCGCGACCTGCCTTTCCTCGCCCGGCGTGAACCGTTGCAAGTCTGTCATCTGAAGCGACGTCATGGGTGCCGGCCGCGAGCGTCGCGTCTGCGCAACCCCGGAACCACTACCTACTTAGCGGTAACTACACGTATGCTGCACTGCGTCGCGCCGGTGTCGTTGATCACCGCCGCGACCGGAGAGAGGGAGTCGCCGTGAGGAACTTGCCTGCCCACGAGGCCGTGGGGCATGCGAGCCGGCCGGCCCCTGCTCATCCGGGTTCCGGGGGTTCCGTGGCCCGCTGCCGGGCCGAAGCCGCCGCCGGAGGTGCCGCCCGATGACCCTGCCGACCGCCGCGAGCCGCGGGCCCGTCTTCATGTTCGCCGAGCGCGTCTTCGGCCGGACGTCCGCCGTGCCGCTGAGCAGGCAGGCGGCCGACGACGAGCGCGCCGAGGCGGCGAAGGCCGAGGCGTGGGACCTGGTGCGGGCCGCGCAGGACGGCGACTCGTCCGCCTTCGGCCGCCTCTACGACCGGTACGTCGACGTCGTCTACCGGTACGTGCTGTTCCGGCTGGGCGACCGCGACCTCGCCGAGGACGTCACCAGCGAGACGTTCCTGCGCGCGCTGCGCCGGATCACGTCGGTGAGCTACCAGGGGCGTGACGTCGGCGCCTGGTTCGTCACCATCGCCCGCAACCTCGTGCTCGACCACGTCAAGTCGAGCCGGTTCAAGCTCGAGGTGGTCACCGACGAGGTGACCGAGCCCGGTTCGGCGCCGTTCAGTGTCGGTGCGGCCACCCAGGTCGGCCCGGAGCAGGAGGCGATCAGCCGCGCCACCCGCGCCGAGCTGCTGCGCTGCGTCGCGGAACTGGGCGATGACCAGCGGGAATGCATTGTCCTGCGGTTCCTGCAGGGCCTGTCCGTGGCCGAGACGGCCGAGATCATGAACCGCAACGAAGGGGCGATCAAGGCGCTGCAGCACCGCGCCGTACGCCGATTGGCACAACTCCTGCCCACCGGATTGCGCTGAACCCGCGAACTTTTCCGTTCGTCGGCCGAAACCGGTAACCCCGGCGGCTGCTGGATCGTTACCCCACGCAGACCGGTGTCAGTACCGGCCGGAGCCCGGGATGGAGAGCAGCGCCGTGAGGTTTGCGCGTGAGCGAGCCGAGAGCGAGCGGTTCGCGCGTGCCCTGGAACCGTCGCCGGTCCGCCGCGACGACGAGTTCGCCGCCGAACTCGCGCTCGTCGGCGCCCTGCGCGAGCTCGGCGCGGCCGGGGCCCCGGACCTGGAGACGCGGCAGCGGATCCGCGCCGAGATCGCGGGCCGCCTGGAGACGGCGGCGGCCACCACCCCACGTCGGAGGTGGCGGCCGCGGACCGCCGACCTGGTGGCCGCCGCGCTGTTCCTCTTCCTCGCCCTCGCGGGGCTCACGCTGGTGCTCTCGCGCACCGCGTTGCCCGGCGACCCGCTGTACGGCGTCAAGCGCGCCGGCGAGTCGACCGCGCTGGGCCTGACGTTCGGTGACCAGGAGAAGGCGCGCAAGCACCTCGAGTTCGCGACCAACCGGATCACCGAGCTGGGCGAGCTGGCCGCCGAAGGCGCGAGCGCGGCCGACTACCGGACCGCGTACGACGACTTCACCACCGATCTGCGGGCCGGCGTCGCCGAGACGTCGGCCGCGGCGACCAGCGACGGCGGCGGTGCGCAGGCGCTGTCCGACGTCCGGCTGTGGGCGCGCAACCAGGCGACGAGGCTGTTCGCGCAGCCGCTCCCGGCGGACGCCGCGCCGGTGTTCGGCGACGTCCGCGACCTGCTGGGCAAGGTCCAGGAGCGCGCGAGCGGCCTGGTGGCGCGGATGAACTGCTACCGGATCACCACCGGCACGTCGGACGAGCTCGGCCCGCTCCCGGCGACCGGCGAGTGCACGCAGCGGCCCGTCCCGGCGGCCGGTGACCACCCGACGTCGGCTTCGGCGTCGGTCGCGCCCCCGCCGGCGGACAGCACTTCGCCGGCACCGACGGGCACGCGGCTGCCGCCGTCGGACGCCGCGGCGACCCCGGGTATCCCGGCGCCGACCGGCGGGGTGACGCCGCCGCCGGTGTTCGGCCAGCCGTCGACGACGTCCCGGCCGCCGGCGCCGACGACCACGACGACCCAGCCGCCGCTGATTTCGCTCCCGCCGCTGCTGCCGGGCCTGCCGCCGATCGTGATCGGCTGAGGTCACCTGCGACGGGGCGGTGGGCGGCTCGCTACGCTGTGCAAAGGACCCGGATTTTCCCGGCCGCCGGGAAGTGACGTGGAGGCGGTGTGCGTGTCAGCTTGGCGTGGCAGGGACAAGAGTCAGGAGCTGGAGCGGCTCGCCGCGCTCGCGGGTGAGGCGTCGGCCGAGGCCGCCCACGCGCGGGTGGTCTCCGAACCCGCCCCGCCGGCCCCGCCGGACCTGACCGCGGCCGCGTTCTTCGACGTCGACAACACGATGATGATGGGCGCGTCCATCTTCTACTTCGCCCGCGGGCTGGCGGCGCGCAAGTTCTTCACGTCGGCGGACCTGGCCGGGTTCGTGTGGGGCCAGATCAAGTTCCGCCTCGGCGGCCGCGAGAACAAAGAGGACATCAGGACCCACCGCGAGCGCGCACTGTCCTTTGTGGCCGGCCGCACGGTGGCCGAGCTGACGTCGATCAGCGAAGAGATCTACGACGAGCTGATGGCGGACAAGATCTGGTCGGGCACGCGCGCGCTGGCCCAGATGCACCTGGACGCGGGCCAGCGGGTCTGGCTGGTGACGGCGACACCGATCGAGCTGGCGGCGATCATTTCCCGCCGCCTGGGCCTGACGGGCGCACTGGGCACGGTGGCGGAGACCCGCGACGGCGTGTACACGGGCCGCCTGGTCGGCGACCTCCTGCACGGCCGGGCGAAGGCCCACGCGGTCCGCGCACTGGCTTCCCGCGAGGGCCTGAACCTCAAGCGCTGCACGGCGTACTCGGACTCGGCGAACGACATCCCGATGCTGTCGGCGGTGGGAACGGCGGTGGCGGTCAACCCCGACGGCGGCCTGCGTGACGTGGCCCGGGCCCGCGGCTGGGAGATCCGCGACTTCCGGACGGGTCGCAAGGCGGCGAAGATCGGCGTGCCTTCGGTGCTGGGGGCCGGGGCTTTGGCGGGCGCTGTGGCGGCGGGGATGGCCTACCGCCGCCGCTGAGCGCGTTCTCAGTCTGGCGCCGGCTCGTGTCGTCCGTCCAATCACGCGTGTCGACTTCTCGATCACGTGTCGGGGCGGTCCTGAGCCTGATGCTCGCCGAGGTGGGTCTCGCTGGGCGCGGGCGATGTGTGGCGATCCGGATACCCGCCGTGGTGGGTCGGCTGTGCCTGCCCCCCGGCCCCAAAGAGCAGCCCCCGCCCTATCCCGGGGGGCGTCCCCTGGTCCAGTCTATCGCCACCCCGGCCCAAAAACCGGCGCAGCCGAAATCTGTGGACAACCGAGGCCGATGTGGACAACTCAGCCGCGGAAAACCGACTTCCGCTGCTCGCCGGAGTGGGCCAGGAATCGGACGGCGGGCTGCGTGACGTGGAGCCGGGCCGGTCGCTGGAAGGTCCGCGACTTCCGGACCAGCCGGAAGGCGGCGAAGACCGCCGTGGCTTCGGTCCTGGACGCGGGCGCGGCGGCGACCGGAATGGCTCGCCGCTAAGCGCGAGCGAGGCTCAGCCGCGGAAAACCGACTTCCGCCGCGAAAGCCGCCGGTACAACGTCTGCTGGATCGACTCGCGCACCTGGTCCGTCAGCTGGAACACCAGCATCGGGTCGTCCACCGCGTCCGGGCCGAACGAATCCGTCGGGATCGGTGTGCCGAACTCGATGCTCCACTTCGTCGGCAGCGGGACCGCGCCCAGCAGGCCCAGCATCGGGAAGAACGGCGTCACCGGGAAGTAGGGCAGGCCCAGCATGCGCGCCAGCACCTTGATGTCGCCCAGCTTCGGGTAGATCTCCTCCGCGCCGATCACCGACACCGGGATGATCGGGACGCCCGCCCGTAGCGCCGCCGAGACGAACCCGCCGCGGCCGAAGCGCTGCAGCTTGTAGCGGGATGCGAACGGCTTCCCGATCCCCTTGAAGCCCTCCGGCCACACCCCGACCAGCTCGCCCTGGCGCAGCAGGCGCTCGGCGTCCGCGTGGCAGGCCAGCGTCTGGCCCGACTTGCGCGCGAACGAGCCCACCAGCGGCACCTGGAACACCAGGTCCGCACCGAGGCCGCGCAGGTGACGGCCGCCCGTTTCGTCGTGGACCGCCACCGCCGTCATCAACGAATCGAGCGGGATCGTGCCCGAGTGGTTCGACACCAGCAGCGCGCCGCCCGACGCCGGGAGGTTCTCGACGCCGTACGTGTCGACGCGGAACCACTTCCTGTACAGCGCGCGCAGCGGCGGCAGGAACACCGCCTCGGTCAGCTCGGCGTCGAAGCCGAACTCGTCGACGGTGTAGTCGCCCGTCAGCCGGTCGCGGAGGAAGCCGAGCGCCGAGCGCGCGGCGTCCGAAAGCGGCTCGGGGGTGGGCCGGTCCGCGCCGGGGAACGCGACGACCGGCGCGCCCTCCTGCCCGCGGACGTCGGCTTCCCGCGCCTCCGGCTTCTCCCGGCCCGGTCCGTGCAGGGGGATGATCTGCGCCTCGGCACCGCCCACCGTCTCCGCCTCGCTTCCGAAGTAGTCCTGCGGCCTGTGACCACCGGGGCCTCGCCCCGGACCCCCGAAGGACATGCTCACCGGCTCTGCCCCGTCGCCGCGGCGACGAGCACCTTGCTCGCCAGGCCCGCCAGCTTGCCGCCGTCCAGCACCGGGCGGAGCCCGCGCCCGGCGATGTAGTCGTCGAACGCCTCCCGCGTCGTCCACCGCGGGGTGTACCCGAACTCCTGCTTCAGCTTGGCGATGTCGACGACCCGGCCGAAGTTCAGCAACCGGACCTGGTCGGCGGAGAAGTCCACGACGCGGGCGCCGCGCAACACCTTGCCGACCGACGGCACCACACTCCGCGGCATCGGCAGCTCGACCCGGCCGGCTCGCCGGATCGCCTGCGAAAGGGTGAGTACCCCCTCCGCGCCGACGTTGAACACGCCGGGCCTGTCGGTCAAGGTCGCCCGCTCCAGCACGGCCAGCGCGTCCGAGGAGTGCAGCAGCTGGATGCGCGCGTCGTAGCCGAAGACCGTCGGCACCACCGGCAGCGCGAAGTAGCGCGCCAGGACGGTGTCGGTCTCCGGGCCGATGATGTTGGCGAAGCGGAACAGCGTCGTGGTGATGTCCGGGCGGCGGCGCACCAGGCCGCGCACGTACCCCTCCATCTCGACGGCGTCCTTCGCGTACCCGCTGGCCGACGTCGGGATCAGCTCGGAGTCCTCGGTGAACACCGCCTGCGAGCGGGCGCTCGCGCCGTAGACCGCCGCCGTCGACTTGACCACCAGTTTCCGGACCAGCGGCGACCGCTGGCAGGCGGCGAGCAGCCGCATGGTGCCGATGACGTTGACTTCCTTGATCGCCGTGCGGCGGCCCGGGCCGGCCGGGTGCGCGGTGCAGGAGGCGTGCACGACGGTGTCGACCGCGGCCGTGCTGATCACCTTGGCGATCAGCGGGTTCCGGATGTCCGCGCGGACGAACTCGGCGTGCCCCATGCGCTGCAGGACCGTCTTGTCCGGCGGGACCGTGTCGACACCGATGACCCGTTCGAAGTCGGGGTTGTTGCCCAGCCGGGCGAGCAGTTTCCCGCCCAGTTCCCCGGCGACCCCGGTGACGAGCACGATGTTCGACGGCATGCGACTCCCTGCGGCGCGTAGGGCGTGTGGGGGGTGGACGATCACCCGAGGCGCGCGAACCTGCACTCACTGGCAGCATCGCGCGGACGCCGTTGAGATGTTACCGCTCTTCAGTGGTAGCTCCGGGCCGTCGCACGTGCTATTGCCGCCCGTACCCCGGGAAAGCGACGAACGCCTCACTCGAACGGGCGGACGTGCCCACCACATGGACGTGGCCCGTCCAGAGACTGGACGGGCCACGATCACGCTCAGCAGGCTTACTTACCGGCCTTACGACGCTGGACGCGCGTACGGCGAAGCAGCTTGCGGTGCTTCTTCTTCGACATGCGCTTACGGCGCTTCTTGATCACAGAGCCCATGGGCGCTCCTTAGGTCGACGTCGGTCACGCTGCCCGGCGCAGCGTCCAACGGGTGGAGCGCACAGGCACGAGCGGTTTTCCAGGTTACCCGTCACCCGGCGCGGGCCGGTCAGCGGGCACGGTGTAGCGCTGTGCACCCGTGCCCGGCGACCGGATCAACCCACGTCGTAGTACGCGCCCTGCAGGTACTCGTGCACTGCTTTCTCCGGCACCCGGAAGGACTTCCCGACCCTGACGGCGGGCAGCTCACCCGAGTGCACGAGACGGTAGACGGTCATCTTGGAGACCCGCATCAGCGTGGCCACTTCGGCGACCGTCAGGAACTGGACCTGCCCGACAGCGGGCAAATCCTCCTTCTTGTTCGGCGACATGTTTACCGCGTCCTTCGACACGTGTCGCGCCACGAGGCTTCCCCACCTGTGGTATCGACACGCACGTGCTCTATCGAGAGTAGCGGGACTGGTGGGACTAATGCGACGCCTGTCACCGAGATGGGCTCCTACCTGCGCTAACGCACAGGCACCCGCGCGTGCAAGACCCGGGCGATCGCCCTTTCCGGCGAAATCAGTTCTCTTCGTGCGCCTTGCCGAGCTCGACCGAACGGTCCTTTGCTGCCTCGATGGCGGCCAGCAGCGCCGCCCGGACGCCGTGCTTCTCGAGCTCGCGGATGGCGTTGATGGTCGTGCCCGCCGGGGACGTCACGGCCTCGCGCAGCAGCACGGGGTGCTCGTCGGATTCGGCGAGCATCTTCGCCGCGCCGACGGCCGACTGGATGATCAGCTGCCCGGCCAGCGCCCGCGGCAGGCCCAGCAGGATGCCGGCGTCGATCATGGCCTCGACCAGGTAGAAGAAGTAGGCGGGACCGGACCCGGACAGCGCCGTGACGGCGTCCTGCTGGGCCTCCGGCACCTCGACGACCCGGCCGACGTGCGAAAGCAGGTCGCGCACCACGGCGAGGTGCTCCGCGGTGGCGTACCGGCCGGCGGAGATGGCGCTCATGGCCTCGTTGACCAGCATCGGCGTGTTCGGCATGACCCGCACGACGGGCACGCCCTCGGCGAGCCGGCGCTCGTACAGCGACGTGGGCAGCCCGGCGCACAGCGAAACGACGAGGGACGAGGGCCCGAGCAGCGGCGCGAGCTCGTCGAGCACCGGCTCGATGTCCTGCGGCTTGACGGCGACGACCAGGATGTCCGCCCGCTTGGCGGCGTCCTCGACCTCGACGCCGCGGATGCCGTAGCGGCTGGTCAGCTCTTCGACGCGCGCCGGGTACCGCTCGGTGAAAAGGAGGTCGCCGGCGTCGTGGCCGCCGTGCAGCAGCCCCGACAGCAACGCCTCGCCGATCTTGCCCGCACCCAGCACCGCGATGACCGTCATGCGGTAGAGCGTGCCAAACCCGCCGCGGCCGCCGGGTGCCGGGGCGAGGTGGCGCTAGCCGGGGATCGCCGCAGTCCGCCCTCAGCCGCCCGGGGCCGGGGCGAGACCGAGCTGGCGGGCCTGGCACACCAGCCGTCCCTGGGCGTCCACCACCGTCGCGTCCGAGTCGAACCAGGACTCGTGCACCGACCGGGACTCCACCACCACCCGCAGCCACCCGGGCGCCGGGCGCGTCCGCAGCAGCGCCGTCAGCTGGACCGTCGGGGCCCAGCCGATGCGGCCGAGGTTCATCACCACCGGCGGGTTCACGTCCGACGCCAGGAGCGAAAAGTACGGGTCCACCAGGCTGTGCCGGGGGCGGACCCACAGCCGCATCCGGGGTGGCTCGCCCGTGCGGCCGGTCAGGTACCCCGCCGTCGCCGGGTCCAGCCGGACTTCACAGCCCTTGGCCAGGTTGAACGGCCCCTCGGTGCTCTCGGCCATGGCCAGCGCGCCCGGCGGCGGCTCGGCGGGCATCGACGGCACGTCGGTCCACTCCGGGCGCCGCATCGGCAGCCGGCCCGTGGTCACTCTCGCCTCGACGCAGCTGCGGCCGCGCTGCTCGAGCCGGACCTCGACCACCGTCGCGCGGCGGCCGACCTTGCGGACGTCCGTGCGCAGCAGCACCGGGCCGAGCGCGGGCGCGTGCAGGAACTCCGCGCTGACGACCAGCGGCTCCGCGTGCGGCTCCCCGCGCTCGTGCAGTGCGGAGACCGCCGCCCGGGCCAGCAGGGCGAGCAGGAAACCCCCGTGCGGGTGCGAGCCGATGGCCCATTCCGCACGCAGCACCGCGGTGAAGGTGCCGTCCCCCAGCGACCGCGCCGCACTCGCCGTGTCGAAGGACACGGCGGTGCCGTCGATTCCGCTCACGAACGGTCCTCGCCGATTCGAGAATCCGGATAGGTGACAAGAAACGAGAGCGACGGGTTCACGGTCCGAACTTTACGGGTTGGACCGGCGGAAATGCACTCGGGAGCAGTGGTGTCGGCACGAGATCGCACCGTTATTGCCCGAGGTGGAACCGCGCGAACAACAGCGCCTCGGCCAGGTCGCGGACCCGCTGGGCCGCGGTGACGGCGTGCCGGGTGTTGATCTCCAGCACGATCTGCCCGGCGAAACCGTTGCTGACCAGCTTCTCGAGCAGTTCGGCGCAGGGCTGGCCGCCACGGCCGGGTACCAGGTGTTCGTCCTTCGGGACGCCGGTTCCGTCGGCCAGGTGGACGTGCGAGAGGCCCTCGCCCATCCGCTGCGCCAGCGCCAGTGCGTCCATCTCGGCTGCCGCTGTGTGGGACAGGTCGAGCGTGTAGTGGCGGAACCCGACGTCGGTCGGATCGATCGACGGCCGGAACGCGGACACCCGCGAATTCTTCGAACCGCCGGGCGGGCGCACCTTGAACATGTTTTCGACGGCGATTTCGACGCCGCTCGACTCCTCCAGTTCACCGACCAGATCGCCGAACGCGTCCCCGTACCGGCGCTGCCACCGGAACGGTGGGTGCACCACCACGGTGCGCGCGCCGAGTTCGACGGCGGCGTCGACCGACATCCGCAGCCGCACGGCCGGGTCCGGCGACCAGACCCGCTGGGTGATCAGCAGCGACGGCGAGTGCACCGACAGCACCGGCACGCCGGTGCGCCGCGACCACCGCCGCAGGGCCGTGACGTCCTGGCTGACCGGGTCGGCCCAGACCATCACCTCGACGCCGTCGTAGCCGAGCTCGGCGGCCAGCTCGAAGGCGGTCCCCGCCTTCAGGGGCCACACGGACGCCGTGCTGAGTCCGACGGGGACCGGCTGCTCGTCTGCCACGCGCGCCATCCTGCCTCGTGACCGACGGTGCGCGACGGCGCCGGGCCGCCAACGCGACGCGGATCACGGGGTCAGCGGCCGACCAGCAGCAACGCGGCCGGGGAGACCGTCACCACCAGGCCCACCAGCACCGCGAGCACCGTGGTCTGCAGGTCCTCGGCGCGGCGGATCTTCCGCACGATCCAGACCAGCGCCACGACCACCAGCAGGGCGGCGACCAGCGCGGCGGCCGGGATGTTCACCCACAGCCAGTTGAAGCCGAGCCAGACGGCGGCCCCGCCGACCACGCCCATCGCCAGCTGGCCGGCCAGGGCCAGCCACTGCTTGCCGGGCGAGGCCGCGGTTTCCGGCTCCGCGACCGGCTCGGGCACGTCGTCGTACTCGTCGTCTTCGTAGCCTTCGCCCTGCTCGTAGGCGTAGTCGTCGTGCTCGAAGTCCGGGCCGTCGGCCGGGTAGTCGTCGGCGAACTCGCGCTCGTAGGGCTCGAGGTCGTCCGGGATCGGCGCCCGCGAGGCGCGGTCGCCGGGCGCGAACGGCATCGGCGGCGGGTACGCGCCGGTCGGCGGGCCCGCGTCGTAGGCGGCCTGGTAGCCGCTGCCCTCCGGCTCGAAGCCGTCCGGCTCGAAGTCGTCCTGGGGGTACCCGTCGTCCGGGGCGTCGGAGGGCACCGCCGGCATGACGCCGATCTCGGTGTCCTCCATCTGCTCCTTCTGGCGGCGCTTGCGCCAGTTCGCCAGGCCGGCGGGCGAGGACGGCTCCGGCGGTTCGGGCTTCTTGCCCTTCGGGGGCACCGGCGGGGCGGGCGGCTCGTCGTCGGGGACCGCCGAGAACTGCTCGGTGTAGTCCTCGCGCTTCGGCTCCGGACGGCGGGACGGCGCCCGGCGCGGACGGCCGGGGGCCGCGGGCGGGGTCGCGAACGTGCCGCTGGCCATCGGGGGCGGCGGGACGTCGATTTCGGCGTCCGGGGTGCCGTTGAGGCCGTCGAGCCGGGCCGACAGCGGACCGCCGGGCGGCGGCGGGGGCACCGGCAGCTGCTGCGACGGCTGGGGCGGCACCGGCAGCTGCTGGGACGGCTGCGGCGGGCCGGGACGGCGCCGGACCGGCGGAACGGCCCGGGTGTCCTCGGCCGACGACGGGGTCGGCAGCTGCTGCGACGGCTGCGGCGGCACCGGCAGCTGCTGGGACGGCTGCGGCTGCTGCGGCGGCGGGGGCTGGCGGCGCGGTGCGGCCCGCGGCGGCACCGGCAGCTGCGCCGACTCCTGGGGGCGCGGCGGCACGGGCTCGGGCGGGACCGGGCGCGCGAACTTGCCCGACTCCTGCGGCGGCCGGGCGAACTGGCCGGACTCCTGCGGGACCGGGCGCGCGTACTGGCCGGACTCGGCGGCGCCGGGGGCGGGCCGCGCCGGGGGCGGCGGCACCGGCCGGGGCGGCGGCTGGGACTCCTGCGGGACCGCGCGGGGCGCGGGCGGCGGCGGGGACGGCGGCTCGGCGCGGCGCCGTCCGGCGGGCCGCGCGGGCGGGGCCGGCGGGGGCGGGCTGCCCTCGGCGGCCACGCGGTCGATGATCGCCTGCGGGCCGGTGTCGCTCACGCCGGGGCGCCGGTGCGAGCCGGTGGCGCCGGGCGGGGCCTCGGGGGTGCCGGGTTCGTCGTCGTCATCGGCCGCGCGCCGACGGCGACGGCGTCCGCCGTCGACCTGGGCACCGTGCTGGGCGAGCAGCTCAGCCACGGTCTTCTGCGGCGGCTGGTCGCCTCCGGTCTGGTCCGTCATACCTGGTGATCCCCTGCGCGCTCCGGGTCCTCGGCACCTCGCGGGGAGGTACCCGACGGCGGCTCGGTGGCGCAGCGCGCGCTGTACGCCGTCCTCTGCATGTCCGTCACTCCTCCACCGTGCCCATCTTCCGCGTGCGAAGTCCAGCCGTGTGCTTTCACCGGTCCTCCTGTGCGCCGAAGCGCCCCACGAGGGCGGCTCCAGTCTCATCCGCGCCGTTCGAATGGTCCAGCCGCCGCAGGATGACGCCCTCTCGCAGAGCCCACGGACAGATCTCCAGTTCCGGCACGCCGAGCGCCCGCATCGCGGCCTGCGCGACGAGCGCACCCGCCACCAGCTGGTGCGACCGGCTGGAGCTGACGCCCTCGAGCTGCGCGAGATCGGCCGAGGGCATCCGCGAAATGAAGGCGAGGAGCTGGCGCAATGCGGTGTCGGAGAGCGTACGTCGCACGCGCGGGCCCGCCGCCGAGGGGGCGGCGCCGGTCAGCCGGGCGAGCGAGCGGAACGTCTTCGACGTCGCCACGACCCGATCGGGTTCACCCCATTTGGTGACTTTGCGCGCGAGGTCGGTGAGCTGGTCGTCCAGCCACGCGGACGTCGCGACGAGTTCCGAGCGCGTCGGCGGATCGTGCTTGAACCGGGTGCGCGTGGTGCGGCCCGCCCCCAGCGGCAGCGATTCGGCCAGGACGGGTTCCTCGTCGCGGCCCATCGCGACCTCCAGGGAGCCGCCGCCGATGTCGAGCACGAGCAGCTGGCCTGCCGACCAGCCGTACCAGCGGCGGACGGCCAGGAAGGTCAGGCGGGCTTCGTCGGTGCCCGAAAGGACCTGCAGGTCGACGCCGGTCTTCTCGGCCACGCGGGCGAGCACCTTGGCGGAGTTCTTGGCTTCGCGGACCGCGGAGGTAGCGAACGCCATGACTTCCTGGCACCCGAGCCGCGCGGCGGCGTCCTTTGCGGATTCCACGGCGGTGACGAGGTCGTCGGCGCCGGCCTTGGAGAGCTCCCCACCGGGAGTGATCTGCTCGGCCAGCCGCAGCACGGACTTCTCGGAATGCATCGGCGTCGGGTGGGCGCCACGGTGGGCGTCGACCACGAGCAGGTGGACGGTGTTGGAACCGACGTCGAGTACCCCTAGGCGCACGGGGGTCCAGGGTACCGGCCCCGGCGCCAGGTCTCGAACATGTAACCGAAAACACTCGGTGCGGTACCGCCCCGGCGCGCCTCCACGCGGGAGCGGTACCGCCCGAACAGGACTTACGTCTCGAACTTGTAGCCAAGGCCGCGGACGGTCACCAGGTGCCGCGGCGAGCCCGGGTCCGGCTCGATCTTCGAGCGCAGGCGCTTCACGTGGACGTCGAGGGTCTTCGTGTCGCCCACGTAGTCCGCGCCCCACACCCGGTCGATCAGCTGCCCGCGCGTGAGCACCCGGCCGACGTTGCGCAGCAGGTACTCCAGCAGGTCGAACTCCTTGAGCGGGAGCGACACCTCGGCGCCGTCCACGGTCACGACGTGCCGCTCGACGTCCATCCGGACCGGGCCCGCGGACAGCACCAGCGGAGCCAGCTCGCCTTCGGAGCCCGGCTCGCCGCCGCGACGCAGGACCGCGCGGACGCGGGCGATGAGCTCGCGGGCCGAGTACGGCTTGGTGACGTAGTCGTCCGCGCCCAGCTCCAGGCCCACGACCTTGTCGATCTCGCTGTCGCGGGCGGTCACCATGATGACCGGCACGGCCGAGCGCTGGCGCAGCTGCTTGCAGACGTCGGTGCCGCTCATCCCGGGCAGCATCAGGTCGAGCAGCACGATGTCGGCGCCGTTGCGGTCGAACTCCTCCAGCGCGGCCTGGCCGGTCCCGGCGACGGCCGCGGTGAACCCTTCCTTGCGCAGCAGGAAGGCGAGGGGGTCGGCGAACGACTCCTCGTCCTCGACGATGAGAACCCTGGTCACAGGTTTCCTCCATGATCTGGGCTGTCCTGCCCGGTAACCACGAGCCTCGGGGTGCGCTCGGGGGTCTTCTCCTGCCGCGGTGCCGGCGAGGTCTTGGCGGCCCGCGCCGGCTCGGGGGCCGGTTCGGGGCTGACGTGCGCGGGGATGCGCAGGGTGAACGTCGAGCCCGTGCCCGGACGGCTCCACAGCCCGACCGAGCCGCCGTGGTTGGCCGCGACGTGCTTGACGATCGCCAGGCCGAGGCCGGTGCCGCCGGTGGCGCGTGAGCGGGCCTTGTCGGCGCGGTAGAAGCGCTCGAAGACGCGCTGCTGCTCTTCTTCGGCTATGCCGATGCCGCGGTCGGTGACGGCGATCTCGACCATGCCGTCGGCGAGCCGCCGGGAGATCGAGACCGGGCTGCCGGCCGGCGAGTAGTTGACCGCGTTCTCCAGCAGGTTCGACAGCGCGGTGACCAGCAGCGTGCGGTCGCCTTCGATGAGCAGGCCGCTGGGGTGGTCGGTGGTGATCCGGATGTCGGCGGACTCGGCCGAGAGCGTCGTGCGGCCGAGGGCTTCGCGGACGACCGCGTCGACCTCGACGACGTTGAGGTCGGGCAGCCGTTCGGCACCCTGCAGCCGGGACAGCGCGATCAGCTCGGTGACGAGCTGGCCCAGGCGCGTGGACTCGCGCAGGATCTTGCCGCCGAAGCGCCGGACCTCCGCCACGTCCTCGGCGGCGTCGAGCACGGCCTCGGTGAGCAGGGCGATCGCGCCGACCGGGGTCTTGAGCTCGTGGCTGACGTTGGCGACGAAGTCGCGGCGCACGGCCTCCAGCCGGATGGCCTCGGAGTGGTCGACGGCCTCGACGACGGTGAAGCCGTCGCCGAGCGGCCGGACCTGGCCGAGGACCGCCTCCGGCTGGCGGCCGCGCGCTTCGAGCGGGGAAAGGTCGATTTCGAGCGGTTCGTCGGTCTCGACGACCTGCTCGGCGGCCTGGCGGGCCCGCGGGTCGGCCTGGTTGACCTTCACCAGGCCCAGCTCGTAGGCCCGCGGGTTGTGCAGCACCATGTCGCCGAACTTGTTGAGCACGACGATGCCGTTGTTCGAGGAGCGGACCAGCCGCTCGAGGAGCTCCGCGACGGTCGGGCCCGGCGGGCGGGCGTCTTCCCGGCGGGTGCGCGCCCGCGCCAGGAAGTAGCCGGCCACCGCACCGGCCACCAGTGCGCCGATGGCCAGTGCGAGTGAAACAGGCGTGGTCACGGGCCGATCGTAAGCTGAGAAGTGGGCTTGCGGCCTAGCGTTGTCCGCCTTGTCGTGAGCACCGCGACACCTGCGGAGGACATGTTCGCCGGGGCTTCAGGCCGCGTTCACCCGATCGATTCCGCGGCGAGACATTCCGGGCGAATTCACCCGAGCGCCGCCAGGTCCTCGCCGGTCAGCTCGAGCGCCGCCGCGGCGACGTTCTGCTCGAGGTGCCCGACGTCGCCGGTGCCCGGGATGGCGAGCACGTGCGGGCCCTGGTGCAGCGTCCACGCGAGCCGCACCTGCGCCGGGGTGGCGTCGTGGCGGCGGGCGACCTCGGCCACCCGCTCGTCCTCCCCCGTCCCGCTCGCGACGGCGAAGAAGGGCACGAACGCGATCCCGCGCTCGGCGCACATCCGGACGAGCTCGTCGTCCTCGCGGCGGGCGGTGAGGCCGTACTGGTTCTGGACGCAGACGACGGGGGCGATCTCCAGGGCCTCGGTCAGGTGCTCCGGCCCGACGTTGGAGATGCCCAGCTCGCGGATCAGCCCGGCTTCGCGCAGCTCGGCCAGGACGCCGAAGCCCTCGGCGAGCGAGCCGGTGCCGCGGTCGAGGTTCTGGCCGATCCGGTAGTTGACGACGTCGAGGTGGTCGAGGCCCAGCTCGCGCAGGTTCTCCTCGACCTGGGCGCGCAGCTGGTCCGGCCGGGCCGTGTAGAAGTTCCCCTCGAAGTCGCGCCCCGGGCCGATCTTGGTGGTGAGCACCAGGTCGTCGTAGGGCGCGAGGGCGCTGTTGAGCAGTTCGTTGGCCGAGCGCGGTCCGGCGAAGTAGAAGGCGGCGGTGTCGAAGTGGTTGACGCCGAGCTCGACGGCGCGCCGGAGCACGGCGAGCGACGTCTCCCGGGCGCGGATGCCGCCGTCGGTGGTGGACATCAGGCGCATCGCGCCGAACCCGAGGCGGTTGACTTCGAAGGAGCCGAGCTTCCAGGTGCCCGCCGCGGCGGCGGGGAGCGTGTTCGTGGTCATGGCTCCAGCCTTCCGCCGGAGCCCGGGTGACCTCCCGGTTTGGCAGTTTGCTGCCACACTGGAGGGCGTGGAGAAGGTGACTGACGTCGTCATGGTGCGCGGCGAGGCGGAGCTGTTCGAGCGCACGGCGCACCTGTTCGAGGCCGCGACGGAGGTCTCCTGCGCGGCCCGCGACCTGCACACCTGGTCGGTGGCGCACCCGGCCGCGCCCGAGCGCGAACAGTCGGTGCGGGGCATGACCGTGCGCAAGATCTACCAGCCCGGCGTGCTGATCGACCCCGCGCTGGCCGACCACCTGCGGGCGATGGCCGCGAACGGCGCCCGGATCCGGATCACCGAGCGCGAGATCAACGAGACGATCCTGCTCGACCGCCGGATCGCGATCGTGGCCGGCGACCACGTCGGCGGCGTCCGCGGCTACACCGTGCTCAGCAGTCCGCCCCTGGTCCAGGGCATCCAGTCGCTGTTCGAGGCGGCCTGGCACGGCGCGACCGACCTGGCGTCCTACCAGGCGCGGTTCACCGAGCTGGGCGCACGCGAGATCCTCGGGCAGCTGGCGTCCGGCTGCAAGGACGAGACGGCGGCCCGCGCCCTCGGCGTCAGTCTGCGCACCTACCGGCGGCGGGTGGCCGAGCTGATGGAGCTGCTCGGCGCGTCCTCCCGGTTCCAGGCCGGAGCCCGGGCCCGGGAGGCCGGGCTGCTCTGACTCACCCGCGCAGCGCGTCCACCGGCTCGATCGACGCCGCCCGCATCGCCGGGTAAGCCCCGGCCAGCAACCCGACCACCGCTCCCACCAGGGGCGCCGGGAACACCGCCAGCGGATCGAGCACCGCCGTCCAGCCGCGGGCCAGCGCCACGAAGACCACCGTGAGCACCCCGATGCTGGCCCCGGCCAGCCCGCCCAGCAGGCCCAGGACGCCGGACTCCGCCACGAACTGGACGGCGATGTGCCGCCGGCGGGCCCCGAGCGCCCGGCGCAGGCCAATCTCCGCCGCCCGCTCCATCACCGAGACCAGGGTCGTGTTCGCGATCCCGACCGCGCCGATCACCAGCGCCAGGCCGGCGAGCAGCAGGAACAGGCTGTCGACGTCCGCGGTGACGCTGTCGCGCAGCGTCCGCGGGTCCGGCGGGGCCGCGGCCGACAGCAGCTGCGGGGCGTCCGGGCGCAGCGCGAGCGGCAGCTGGCCCGCCACCAGCTGGGCACTGCCCAGCCGCGTCTCGACCAGCATCTTCGCCGGGTCGTCCGGGGACGGCACGCCGTACCGCGCCAGCGCCGTGCCCGCGGGGATCAGCACCCCGAGCCCGGCCTGCGGCAGCCGCTGCGGGCTGCCGACGATGCCGATCACGGTGTAGGCGTCGTCGCCGACGAACACCGCCGGTTGCGAATCGAGCCTGCTGATGCCCAGCTGGGCGGCGGCGGCCGCGCCGAGGAGCGCCACGCGCTCGGCCCGCCGCTCGTGGAACGCGTCGAACAGCGCACCCGTGGTCACCGGTGTGTGCGCCGCCCGCAGTGCGCCCGGCGAGACCGCGTAGACGTCCAGCCCGCGCGCGTCCCGGGCCGCCGGCAGGGCCCGGGCGCTCACCTGCGTCCCCGGCGGCACCGGCACCTTCCAGTACCGGCCCGCGTCGACGACGCCGTTGAGCGCCCCCGCCCGCTGGTCGGCGTCGGCCGGGAAGTCCAGCACCGGCTCGACCGTGCGGGTCTTCGCGCCGGCGTCGGTGACGGTGACCTCGGTGGCCGACAGCACCGTGAAGCGGGCGCTGATCTGCCCGGCCGAGGTCGCCGTGAAGCCGAGGATCGCCACCAGCGACGCCGTGCCGACGACCGTGCCGAGCATGGTCAGCAGCGACCGGGCCGGCCGCTGGAGCAGCCCGGCCAGCGCCTCCGCGGCGAGGTCCTTGACGGCGAGCGCGGAGCGCTTCACGGCACACGCTCGCGGAGCCGGCCGTCGGAGATCTCGACGACCCGCCCGGCCCGGGCCGCGACCACCGGGTCGTGCGTGATCATCACGATGGTGAGCCCGTCGGCGTGCAGGGCGCCGAACAGGTCCAGCACCGTCTGCGTGGTCGCGGTGTCGAGGTTGCCGGTGGGTTCGTCGCACAGCAGCAGCCGGGGCCGGTTCACCAGCGCCCGCGCCACGGCCACCCGCTGCCGCTCGCCGCCGGACATGGTCGTCGGCAGCGCGTCGAGCCGGTGCGCGAGGCCGACCCGCGCCAGTGCTTCCCGGGCCAGCCCGGCCCGGCGGGCCCGCGGGGTGCGGTTGTAGAGCATGGCGAGCTCCACGTTCTCCGTGGCGGTCCGGTGCGCGAGGAGGTGGAAGGCCTGGAAGACGAACCCGATCGCGGTGCCGCGCAGCGTGGTGCGGTCGGCGTCCGGGAGGGCGGCGACGTCCCGGCCGTCGAGTTCGTAGACGCCCTCGGTCGGGGCGTCGAGCAGCCCGAGCAGGTGCAGCAGGGTCGACTTCCCCGACCCCGACGGCCCGACCACCGCGACGTACTCCCCGCCGTGCACGACGAAGTCGGCCGGGTGCAGCGCGTGCACCGGCGGCGTTCCCGGGTAGGTCCGCCGCACCCCGCGCAGGGCGATCACCGGCGCCGTCATCGCCCGACCACCACCCGGTCGCCCTCCGCCAGGCCGCCGGTGACCGGCTCGACCTCGACCAGCCCGGCGCCGGACTTGCCCGCGCGCACCTCGACGGTCCGCTGGGTCCCGTCCGGCGCGGCCACCACGACGTGCGTGCGGCCGTCCGCGGACGACGTGATGGCGGCCGACGGCACGGCGAGCACCGGCCCGGCGGTCTGGGCGAACTTGAGCGTCAACCGGACGTCCTGGCCGATCAGGCCGGCGTCGAGCGGCTTGTCCGGGGTGATCGTCACCGGCACGAAGGACTGGCCGGACGCCTGCCCCTGGGTCTGGTTCTGCTGCGCGCCCGCCTTCGCGCCCTCCTGGGGCTGCCCGACCTCGGTCACCTTGCCGGTGCCGTGGAACCCGGTGACCTCGGCGTCGATGTCGGCCGCCGCGCCGGGCCGCACCAACGTGCGGTCCGCCGGGTCCAGCCGGCCCGCCACTTCGAGCTGTCCGGACGACAGCGTCACCAGCGGGGCTTCGACCGGGGCGCCGACCTTCCCGCCGAACTTCGTCACCCGCGCCGGGAACGAGGGCAGGAACACGATTTCGGCCAGCGGGACCATCGGCCCGGTGCGGGCCCGCAGCCCGGTCAGCCGGTCGCGGGCCGTGGCGAGGTCGGCTTCGGCGTCGGCGACCGCGGTCGGCGGCCCGCCCGCCTTGGCGTCCCGCACCCGGCGTTCGGCCTGGGTGACGGCGTCCTCGGCGGCCTGCAGCGCCGTCTCGTCCTGGCCGGTGGCCCCGCCGGTCGACGGGGCGCTGAAGCCGAGCGAACGGTAGTAGGCGGTGACGGCCTTCTTCGTCGCCGCGCCGAAGACGCCTTCGGCGTCGCCCGCCGACGGGAAGCCGAGCTCCCGCAGGGCCTGCCGCAGCTGGGTGACGTCCTTGCCGGTGTCCCCCGGCCGCAGGTCGCGGTAGGCGGGCTCGGCGCCGTGCAGGGCGACGAGCGGGCGGCCGGCCACCTCGGCGAGCACGTTCCCGGCGCCGACGAGCTCGCCCGCCTGCTTCCGCACGGCGGTGACGACCGGCTTGGCCCCGGCCGCGGACTCGCCGGTCGCCGACGGCGCGGGTGTCACCTCGACGTCCTGCGCGCCGGCCACCGTGCCGCGCAGCACCACGGTGGCGCCGACGACCTGCCGGGTCACCGGGGCGGTCAGCACCGACGGGGTCACCGGCGCCTGCTCCGCGGCGACCTGGGCCGGCGACTTGACGAACGCGGCGCCGAGCACCCCGCCGACGGTCAGCAGCAGGAGGCCGCCGACGGCCAGGAGCAGGACGCGGCGGCGGCGGCGCAGCACGCTGCCGCCGGGCACCGGCTCGTCAGCCACCGGTCGCGACGATCTGCTCGGCGTTCTTCAGCACGGCCTGCCAGGCGTCCTGGAGCTGCTTCAGCGCGGGCGCGTTCTGTTCGAGCAGCGTCTGCTGGTAGCCGGTCTGGACGGCGAGCCAGATGCCCGGGAGGTTCGTCCGGGCCTTGCAGTTCACGTCGGCGGCCGCGGTCGCGAGCTCCGCCGGGGACGGCGGTGACGGCCACTTCTGCCGCCGCGGCTCGACCGGGCTCTTGTAGGAGAACCCGGACTCCGCCATGCACGCGCTCCACGCGCCCGTGGCGGCCACGACCCGGCCGTCACCCTGGGTCCGCTCGCTCGCCTGGCCGACGAGCCGCCCGGGCAGCTCCCGGTCGAGCCGGTCGTATTCGGGTGCGCTCACCACGGCGGTGCTCAGGCAGCCGTCCGAGCCCGAGGTGTCCGGCGGCAGGAAGCCGTAGAGCGCCTTGACGTACGCGGCGCCGTGCTCCTGCACCAGCTTGTCGAGCGTCGGGATCCGGCCCTGTTCCGCGGCCGCCTGGATGCTGCCGCCGCCGGGCGGTGAGTAGCCCGACTCGCGGGCGGCCTTCAGGTCGTTGAGCCCGTAGTCGGGCAGCGGGGCGTTCGCCTCGGTGGCGCGACCGCCACCGCCGTCCGCGGGCTGGTAGGCGAATCCCTTGTCCCGCATGCACTTCGTGATGAGGATGGCGTTCGCCTTCTCGAGGGTTTCCCGATGCCCCTTGGCCAGCCCGACGTACGGGTCGAGCGGCAGGTGCACCTCGGCGGCGGTGGCCGGGGCCGGCGGGGGGTTCGCCGGGATGACGGGTTCGGGCAGCGCCGCGGCGGCACCCGGATCACCGGCAGGCGGATCCGAGCACGCGGCACCCAGGACCAGAAGCGCCCCCAGGACCGGAAAGAGAACCGAAAATCGCTTCATGCGGCTTCACGCTACCACTCTTGGAAAGGGACGGGAACGAATCGTCGACGGTTCCCGGGGCAGGCGCGCACCGCCCCGGGAACCGTTATCGGTCAGCGCGATTCCCTCCGGGAATCACCGGCGAAAAGGTCAGAAGCTGCAGCCGCCGCCGTCGACGCTGAGGTAGTCACCGCGGCTCCAGCCGATCACGTGCGTGGTGTCGTTGCGGTGGTAACCCCAGTAGTACCCGTCGCTCGCCAGCTGGGCGACCGTGGTGCACTCGCCCTGGCCCGGATAGCCGAGGCCGTTGACGCCCCCGCTGACCGGGGCACTGCGGATGCGGATGCCGCTGCCGAGGTAGTCGCCGTGCCAGCCCGCCGAGGCGACCCCCGTGCCGACCATCAGGAACGCGGCCGCCGCCGCGCCCACCGTGACAATGGTTTTGCGCATGGTTCGATAACCCCATCTCGAATGCAATCGTTACGCGGCAGAGCGCGGACGCGCCTCACCGCCCTTCGACTTCCATCGCGCCGTCGAGCGTCATTCACCCCCTCTGGTTCGCGGCTCGACGCCTGAACCGGAGGGCTCACCGGAAGTACCGCGGAATGTTCAGCGAACCCGGGGAACGCACTACGAATTACGCGGCACCGCCGCGTGGTTTACTGCTGCTCCCCCGGAAACCCCCGCAACCAGAAAGCCCTCCCAAGGAAGAAACATATCGCAGAATCGGACATGCGACCACGATTCTCGGGCCGCGAGCTGAGGTTCACCCCTTCGGCGGAGCCGGTGCGGGCCGGAAGTTGTTGCAGGCCAACAATTACGGCCCGGACGGGCGGAGTTCGGCCGACGGCGAACGGCCGGTGGGAATACCCCGGGACAGCGGGCCGGGAGTTCCCCGAACGGGTACGGCGGTCGATCGTGCGCCGCTCTTCCGGGCCGGGCGGCTCGCTCGTCCGCGGGCGGCTCGGGCACCCCGGAAACCACGAAGGCCACGCCGCGGAGTCGGTCCGCGACGTGGCCTTCACCGGCTCCGGCTTCAGCGCCCCTGGTTCGCCACCGCGGCGGCGGCTTCCTTGGCGGCGTCGGGGTCGAGGTACTCGCCGCCCGGCTTCACCGGCTGCAGGCCCTCCGTGAGGTCGTAGCGCAGCGGGATGCCCGTCGGGATGTTCAGGCCCGCGATGTCGGCGTCGGAGATGCCGTCGAGGTGCTTGACCAAGGCGCGCAGCGAGTTGCCGTGCGCGGCGACCAGCACCGTCTTGCCCGCGCGCAGGTCCGGCACGATCTCGGACTCCCAGTACGGCAGCAGCCGCTCGACGACGTCCTTCAGGCACTCGGTCAGCGGCGCCCGGTCACCGAGGTTCGCGTAGCGGGCGTCGCCCGCCTGGCTCCACTCGTCCTTGGGGTCGATCGCCGGCGGCGGGGTGTCGTACGAGCGGCGCCAGAGCATGAACTGCTCCTCGCCGAACTCGTCGAGCGTCTGCTTCTTGTTCTTGCCCTGCAGCGCGCCGTAGTGGCGCTCGTTGAGGCGCCAGTCGCGCTTCACCGGGATCCAGTGCCGGTCGGCGGCGTCCAGCGCGATGTTCGCGGTGGAGATCGCGCGGCGCAGCAGCGAGGTGTGCACCACGTCCGGGAGCAGGCCGGCGTCGGCCAGCAGCCGGCCGCCCTGGCGGGCTTCGCCCTCGCCCTGCTCCGAAAGCGGTACGTCCACCCAGCCGGTGAACAGGTTTTCCGCGTTCCACGTGCTCTGCCCGTGCCGCAGCAGCACCAACGTCCCAATCGCACCCATGGCCCACAGCCTGCCAGAACGCGCTCCGCGACCGACGGGTGACCTTCACCGCACCACGTGTCCTACCCAGAGTGTGTTACCCCGGAGTAACACCTCACTCTTCGACAAGGCCACCTGCCAACAACGCGCAAAAATCCGGGCGAAGACTGCACACCGTTATCGACATTTCGAAAATTCACTCGAACGGGCTAGCCAGTAGTCTTGTGATTACCGGCCGGGATCTGACAGGTTGACTACGTCCCGAGCGGCCGGATTCCACGCACTCCCCGGCCGGATTCGGGCGTTGACCGCGGCTCGTCTCCCCCCTGCCGAGCCGCGGCCCGCCGGCCCCGTTGGCACCCCCCTCGTCACCGGGTCCTGATCGGCGGGAACTTCAGCGGGGCGGCTCGAGATCGCGACTCCCCCTCCCTCGAGCCGTCCCGCCTGTTCCGCTCAGCCCTCGCCCGGCTCCGCCGCCGGGACGCGGCGACGCCGGTGCAGCCACCAGCCGAGCCAGCCCAGCGGCACCAGGAACAGCAGGAACGGCGCGATCGCGCCCAGCACGGTCAGCAGGCCGCCGCCGAAGACTACGAACGCGTGCCAGCCGCCGGCCAGCCCGCCGAGGAACCCGCTGTGGTCTTCGCCGGGCGGCGGCGGGACGGCGACGCTGCGCACGGTCATCGCCACGGTCGCCATGGCCACGCTGCCCGCCAGGGAGCTGCGCTGCCGTTCGAGCGATTCGAGCGTCGCTTCGCGGCTCGTCAGCTCGCTTTCGACCGACGTGATCTCGGCCACCGAAGTCGCCTTCGCGAGCAGCGCGCGGATCCGCTCCACCGACGCCCGCTGCGTCGCCAGCCGTGCTTCGACATCGACGACCTGCTCGGTCACGTCCTGGGTGTTCAGCTCCCGCTTCACCAGGCTCGTGCCCAGGTGGGAGAGCTGGTCGAGCACGCCGTCGAGCTTGTCGGCGGGCACGGCGAGGCTGAGCGTCGCCGACTCCTCGCCGGTGCTCTCCTGGCCGGTGTAGCCGCCGGCGCCCTGGGCGATCCCGCGGGCCTGCGCGACGACGTCGGTGACCTTGGTGGCGGTCAGTTCGAGCCGGGCACTGCGCGAAAGCTTGCGATCGGTGGCTCCCGGCTGCGGCGCGGTCACCTTCTCCTGCCCCGTCTTGCCGCTGCCCTGCTGCGGCGCGGCCGGCGCCGGCCCGGATCCGGCGCTGTCCGCAGTGGACGCCCCGTTTTCCGCTGCCGAGCAGCCGGCCAGCACGAACGCCACCGCGGCCAGGGCGAGCCCGGCTCTCCATCGAGTCCGCATCGTGGGTCTCCCTCCAGTTTCGACTGGCGAGGAGACGGACGTCCGGTTCAGGGCCGTTGCACGGCCCGGGTCACGACTCGGTCAAGCCGGGTTCGTGCGGCTTTCCGGGTGTGACGAGGTGCTTGAACGCCTGGAGGTTGGCCAGGGATTCACCGCGGGAGACCCGCCAGTCCCACTCGCGCTTGATGGACGTCGCGAAGCCGATTTCGAGCAGCGTGTTGAAGTCGCCGTCGGCCGCTTCCAGCACCTGGCCGAGCACCTTGTCGAGCTCGTCGGCGGACATGGTCTCCTTGCCGAACCGGCCGACCAGGTAGATGTCCCCCAGACTGTCCACTGTGTAGTGCACGCCGTACAGCTTCGCGTTGCGCTGCAGCAGGAATCGGTAAACGTCCTCATGGGACTCATCGGGACGGCGGCAGACGAAGGCCTCGACCGAGAAGGCGTGGTCGCCGTCGACCAGCCACGCGTTGGTCTGCAGCTTCTTCGTCCCCGGCAGCGTGACGAAGTACTTGCCCGGCCCGCGCTTGTCGTACTTCAGCTCCGCCGAGTCCAAAGTAGACTGGATCAGCTCGTCCAGGCTCACACCGCCACCTCCGCGCGCAGGTCCAGCGCGCGGGAGAACGCGCTCGTGGCCTGAGCATAGATGTCCAGGAGCGCGTCCGTCGTCCGGCGCCAGGAGAACCGGCGCGCGTGCACGACGGCGTTCGCGCCGAGTTCGGCCCGCCGGTCCGGGCGGAGCGCGACCGCGGCCAGCGCGTCCGCCCACTCGTCGGCGCCGTGGCCGGGCACCAGCAGTCCCGAAACGCCGTGCGGCACGGCCACCGGCAGCCCGCCGACCTCGGCCGCGACCACCGGTGTGCCGCAGGCCTGCGCCTCCAGCGCCACCAGGCCGAACGACTCGTTGTAGCTCGGCACCGCCACGACGTCGGCGGCGCGGAAGACGCGGGCGAGGCGCTCGCCCGGCTGCGGCGGCAGGAACCGGACCTGCCGCTCGATGCCGAGCGAAACGGCCAGTTCGCGCAGGGCCTGCGGCTGCTCCAGCCCGGTCCCCGACGGCCCGCCGACGATGAGCACGACCAGCCGCGCGGCCAGCTCGGGACGGCGGCGCAGCATCGCGGCCGCGGCGTGCAGCAGCACGTCCGGCGCCTTCAGCGGCTGGATCCGCCCGGCGAAGGCCAGCACGACGTCGTCGCCGGCCAGCCCCAGCTCGGCGCGCGCGACGGCCTTGGAGCCCGGCGTGAACCGTTCGAGGTCGACCCCCGGCGGCACGGCGTGCACCGCGTGCGGCTCGGCGTCGTAGAGCTCGATGAGCTGGCGCGCCTCGACCGCGGTGTTGGCGACCAGCCGGTCGGCCTCGGCCACCACCTGCTCCTCGCCGATCACGCGGGTGCGCGGTTCGGGCTTGTCGCCCTCGGCAAGCGCGGCGTTCTTCACCTTCGCCAGTGTGTGCGCGGTGTGCACGAGCGGCACGGACCAGCGGTCCCGGGCGAGCCAGCCGACCTGGCCGGACAGCCAGTAGTGCGAGTGGATGAGGTCGTAGTGGCCGGGCTCGTGGAACGCCTCGGTCCGCAGCACGCCGGAGGTGAACGCGCACAGCTGGGCGGGCAGCTCGTCGCGGCCCAGCGGCTCGAACGGGCCGGCCTGGACGTGCCGCACGGTCACCCCGGGCGCCAGCTCGGCCACCGGCGGCTGGCCGGAGGCGGTCGCGCGGGTGAAGACCTCGACCTCGACGCCGCGGCGGGCCATCTCGGTCGCGGTCTGCCTGACGTAGACGTTCAGCCCGCCGGCGTCGCCTGTCCCGGGCTGCTCGAGCGGGGATGTGTGCACGGACAGCACCGCGATCCGGCGCGGACCCCCCGCTTTCGGGAGCTCCAGAGGGGCTTGCCCCCCGGCTGGGGTCTGGGACTCGGCCCCGGACAGCGCAGCGCGGAACCTTCGGATGTTGCTGGTCACCTGGTCACGTCTCCTGCGTACGTCAGCATTCCTCGGCGAATCGCCGGAGCACCGCGTCGAACTCGGCCGCGGACTCGGCGAAGGGCGCGTGCCCCCCGTCAACGAACCAACGCGCGGTGGCACCCGGAATCTTCCCGACGGCGTGTTCGGCGGCCGAGGGCTCGATCACGCGGTCCGCCGTGCCGTGCGCGACGAGGACCGGTTTGTCGATCCCGACCAGCACTTCTTCGCTGCCGACGTCCCGGCGGAAGAGCGCCGAGCGGACCGAAGGGGGCACGCTGAGAGAAGCACCGAGCAGGGCCTGCGCCTGCGCGCCGGGCACCGGCCCGCTGGCCATTTCGCGGCTGAACGCGGTGAGCGCGGGCACCGCGATGTCCGGATCGTCCGAAAGCATCGCCCGCATGTGCTCGCGCATCAGGGGCCCGACGCGCCCGCCCGGCCGGTCGCGGCCGATCTCGGTGATCGCGCCGACGAGCACGAGCCCGCGCAGCCGTGCGGTGCCGTGCACCCGGATGTGGTCGGTGACCACCAAGCCGCCGTAGGACCAGGCGACGACGACCGCGTCCGGACCGGCGAAGTCGAGCACCGCGGCGAGGTCGTCCGCCCAGGCCTGGGGGTTGTCGTAGCCGGTGACCGGCACGTCCGAGGCGCCGTGGCCGCGCAGGTCCATCGCGACCAGGCGGAACCGCTCGGTCAGGGCCGGGTCGGCGAGCTGCGCGGCCCAGCAGCCGCCCGACTGCGCCCAGCCGTGCACGAACACGATCGGCCTGCTGTTCTCGGTGCCCTCGACCCGCAGGCCGAGCCGGACCCCGCCGTGCCCGACGACTTCGGTGCGCACGGGTTACTTCGCACCCAGCCCTTGCCAGGCCGCCCAGCTGAAGTTCCAGTCCTTGACGTCCGAGGCCATCGGCGGGGACAGCTTCGAGCCGGTGATCTCGACCGGGTCGCCGATCAGCGCCGAGTCGAAGTAGTCCTTGGCGTCGGCTTCGAGCAGGTTGACGCAGCCGTGGGAGTTGTTGTTCTTGCCGATGTTGGCCGCGTTGTCCTGGTTCTCGTGGATGTATTCGCCGTGGTTGGAGAACCGGCAGGCCCACTTCTTGTTGACGTTCGTGTAGCCGTAGCGGGCGTTGTCGAAGACGGCCGTCGGCTCCCTGGTCATGATGATGTAGGTGCCGTTCGGGGTGTTGCGGTCGACCTCGGCGTCCAGCCCGTTCGCGCAGGGGTAGCTCTTGACCTGCGACCCGTTGCGGTAGACGCGCATCTGGTGGTCCGGGGTGTTGACCTTGACCACCTGGTTGCGGCCGATCTTGAACTTCGTCGTGACGTCGGCCTTGCCGTACGCGCCGCCGCCCAGCTCGACGCCGTACAGCTTCGCCTCGACGCTCACGGTGATGTTCTGCGGCCAGTACTCCTTCGGCCGGTAGTCGACCTGGCTGTCGGACAGCCAGCCCCAGGCACCCTCGACGTCCTTGTCCGTCTTCACGGACAGGGCCTTCTCCACCGCGGCACGGTTCTTCACCGGCGACGCGAACTTGACGCTGATCGGCATGGCGACGCCTACGGTCTGGTTGTCGGCCGGGTTCAGCGTGGCGCGGACCTGCTTGGCCGGGTTGACCGTGGTGAAGCGGCCGGTGAACTCGACCGGCTTGCCGTCGGAGCCGGTGGCCTTGGCCGAGTAGGTGTAGGTCTTGCCGTAGCCGAGCGGCTCGGAGCTGGTCCAGGTGAGGCCGTCGGGCGCGAGGTCGCCCTTGACGGCCTTGCCGCCCTCGGCGCTGAGCGTGCACTCGGTGAGCTTGCCGTCGGCGACCTTCAGCACGGCGGGCTTGAGCACCGGAACGTCCTTGGCGTCGGCGGCGGGCTCGGCTGTGATCTTCGCCACCGACCGGGCGCTACCCTCGCCGTCGGCACCGGCCGCACCGGTGGGCAGCGCGTTGCCCCCGTTCTCACTCGAACACGCGGCGGCGACCAGTGCGGCTCCAGCCGCCAGGGCAGCCTTGAAGACCGTACGCCGTTCGATCACCGCAAACCTCCTGTGTCTTGCGGGGGCCGAGCCCCCGCACCCCCGCCGCGGGGGGCTCCGCCCCCGGACCCCCCGAAGCGGGAGAATCCCCCGCCGACCAGCGGGCACACGCCTTTAGCGCTGGTCACCCAGCCGACGTTACCCGCGGGAAGGCAGAAACCAACCGTTCAGGTGGCCGACCTCTTTGTCGACAAAGACGTCCGTCACACGTACGGGTTGCCCGGTTTGGCTCAGATCACGCAGTTGATCAGCAGCGGCTCGGGGTGCAGCCGGACGCCGAACCGCTGCTCGACGCCGTCGCGAACCTCCCGGGCCAGGGCCAGCAGGTCCTCGGTCGTCGCGTCGCCGCGGTTGGTCAGCGCCAAGGTGTGCTTCGTCGACAGCGAAACGCGGTTCCCTGGACCGGGGTACCCCTTGCCGAAGCCGGCGCGCTCGATCAGCCAGGCCGCGGACAGCTTGACGCCGCCGTCGGCCGGGTACTGCGGCACCTCCGCCCCGACGACGCCGGTGATCCGCGCGAGAACCGCTTCGGCTTCGGTGCTGGGCACGATCGGGTTGGTGAAGAACGAGCCGGCGCTCCACGTGTCGTGATCGGCCGGGTCGAGCACCATGCCCTTCCCGCGCCGCAGCTTCAGGACCGCTTCCCGCGCTTCGGCGGCCGGGACGCGGGCGCCGATCTCGACGCCGAGCGTGCGGGCCAGCTCGGCGTAGCGGATGGGCGCGGAGAGGCCGTCTTCGCGGACCTCGAACCGGACCGAGAGGACGACGCCGGTGTCGGTGCCCTTCAGGACGCTCGTGCGGTAGGCGAAGCCGAGCTCGTCGGCCTTGAGCGTCCGCACTTCGCGCGTCCCGCGGTCGTACAGCTCGACGGAGACGATCGACTCGGCGACCTCGCAGCCGTACGCGCCGACGTTCTGGATCGGCGTCGCCCCGACGCTGCCGGGGATGCCGGAGAGACATTCCAGCCCGCCGAGCCCGGCGTCGACCAGGCCGGCGACGAACGCGTCCCAGTTCTGGCCGGCCTCGACGTCGACGTGCCCGGCACGGTCGCCGGCGCGTCGCCAGCCGGTGTTCGCCACCTCGACGAGCGTGCCGTCGAACCCCGCGTCGCCGACCACCAGGTTGGAGCCGCCGCCGAGCAGCAGCACCGGCTCGCCCGCCGCGTCCGCTTCGCGGACCGCCGCGACGAGGTCTTCGCTGGTCACGGCGCTGACGAAGCGGCGGGCGGGGCCGCCGAGGCGCAGCGTGGTGTACGCGGAGAGCTTCGGGAGTTCGGAAGTACGGGTGTCCACCCGCCTGACGGTACTGTTCGGTCCATGGGATCCCGGATCGAGCACCGCGCTGAGTTCGCCGCCGACGTCGCGGCCACGTACGCGGCCGTCGCCGGCGAAGAGGCGCTGCGGGCACGCCTGGCGGAGCTCGGCGGGCACGACGCCGCCCTGCTGTCGTACGAGGAGTCGGGCACGGACCTGCGGTACTCGCTGCGGCAGGGGATCAGCGCGGACAAGCTGCCGCAGGCGGTCCGCACGCTGCACAAGGGCGACCTGGTGGTGACCCGCACGCAGACGTGGCGCGTGAGCAACGACGGCACCGGGCGGCAGGGCAACGCGACCGTCGAGGTCGGCGGCGTCCCGGGCGAGATCGCCGCGCGGACGGCCCTGCTGGCCGACGGCGACCGCACGGTGCACCGGACCAGCGGCGAGGTCACCGTCCGGATCCCGCTGTTCGGCGGGAAGCTGGAGAGCGTGATCGCCGAGCAGGTCACGAAGCTGCTGGAGCGCGAAGCCGAATTCACCGCGAAATGGCTCGCGCAAGCAAACTGACCCCGGTCGGCGCGCCGACCCGCGGCACCACCAACCCGAACCGCCTGCGCCGGGTCGACCGCTGGATCGCGTTTTCGCCGCGTACTTCGCGGCTGCTTCGCGCGGCCGATTCGCCGTTGGTCGTCGACCTCGGGTACGGCGCGTCGCCGGTGACGACGGTCGAGCTGGCGCGGTGGCTGCGCCGGGTCCGCCCGGACGTCCGCGTGCTGGGCCTGGAGCTGGACCCGGTGCGGGTCGCTGCCGCGTTGCCCGCCGCGTCGCCGCCGTCGCTGGACTTCCGCCGCGGCGGGTTCGAGCTGGCCGGGACGCGGCCGGTGCTGGTGCGGGCGTTCAACGTGCTGCGGCAGTACGCGGAGGACGAGGTCGCGGGCGCGTGGGGCCTGATGCTGGACTCGATGCCCGCCGAAGGCCTGCTGGTCGAGGGCACGTGCGACGAGATCGGCCGGCTGTCTTCCTGGGTCCTGGTGGCTCGGTCCGGCCCGGTCTCGCTGACGCTCTCGATGCGGCTGGCCGGGCTGGACCGCCCGTCGACCGTGGCCGAGCGGCTGCCGAAGGCGCTGATCCACCGGAACGTGCCCGGCGAGCGCGTCCACGCGCTGCTGGCGGCGTTGGACACCTGCTGGGCCACGGCGGCACCGCACCAGGCGTTCGGCGTGCGCTCCCGCTGGCTGGAGACGGCCCGGCTGCTGGCCGCGCGCGGCTGGCCGGTGCTGGGCCCGCCGTCCCGCATCCGCCTCGGCGAGCTGACGGTCCCGTGGGCGTCGGTCGCCCCGGCCTGAAGCGCGCCCCGGCCTGAGCGCCCCGGCCTCAAGCGCCCCAAGGCGGCCTTGGTTGCGTCTCACGCACCGAAGGCCGCCTTGGGTGCGTCTCACGCACCGAAGGCCACATTGGGGCGCTGTGTTCACCGGGGCACCCCCGCTGCGTCACCCCGAAGTGACCTGCGGTGATCACCATTGAGCCGTGGAACTCCTGGGGCAGGTCACCGAGCTGCTGCGCGGTGCGCTCGGGTCGCCGTGGCTGTGGGTGTTCGTCTTCGCCGTGTCCGGTTTGGACGCGCTGCTGCCGTTCATGCCCAGCGAGACCACGGTCGTCACCGTCGCCGTGCTGTTCGGGCCCGACCCCGAGCAGCTGCTCCTGCTCGCCGCGGTGGCGGCCGCCGGCGCGTGGGCGGGCGACTGCCTCGGGTACGCCGTCGGCCGGGCCGCCGGGCCGCAGGCCATCGCGCGGCTGCAGCGCGGCCCGGACGGACGGCGGCGCTACGAATGGGCGCGGGATCAGGTGCGGCGCCACGGCGGGCTGCTGATCATCGCGGCCCGCTACCTGCCGGGCGGGCGGGTCGCCAGCGCGCTCGCCACCGGCAGTCTCGGCTACCCGCTGCCGAAGTTCGCCGCCCTCGACGCCGCCGGTGCGGCGATCTGGGCGGTGTACAGCGTCCTGATCGGCCTCGCCGGCGGGGCCGCGTTCGCCGACGAGCCGGGGAAGGGCCTGCTGCTGTCGTTCGGCCTGGGCCTGGGTTTGGTGTTCGCCATCGAAGCCGGACGGCGGCTACGGTCGGCCCATGCTCGAAGCGATCGACGTCCACGCCGACGGGCTCAAGCGGGCGGCGCTGGCGGCCGGGCCGGCGGCGCCGGTGCCGAACTGTCCGAAATGGACTGTCCATGACCTGGTGACGCACATCGCGTTCGTGCACTGCTCCGTCATCGGGCTGGCGGTGGACCGGCCCGCGAAGCCCGAACCCCCGGCGGCGTGGGAAGACGTCCTCGGGTGGTGGGACGGGCAGCGCCTGGCCCTGCGGGAAGCGCTGTCGCGGAACCCGGACGCTCCGTGGACCCGCCGGATGGCCCACGAAACGGCGATCCACCGCCTCGACGCCGAATCCGCCCTCGCGCAGCCGGTGCACACGCGCTTCTCCCCCGAGTTCGCGAACGACGGCATCGACGAGTTCCTGACCTTCCTCCTGCCGCACCGGGGCTTCGCCGTTGGCGTGCGGGTCACGACGCCGGAGCGGACGTGGACGGTCGGCACGCCGGGCACCGAGGTGTCCGGTGACGCCGACGACGTCTACCGGGCGCTGTACGGCCGCCCGAACCGCGCGGCCGTGACCGGGGACCGGCTCCCGGCCCTCTGACCAGCGCGGGGAGAATGTCCCGCGTGACCGCTCCCGAACGCCGCTACGTCATCACCTTCGGCTGCCCCGACCGCACCGGCATCATCGCCCGGATCTCCGGGTTCCTCGCCGAGCACGGCGGCTGGATCGTCGAAGCGGCCTACCACACCGACCCGGACACGGGCTGGTTCTTCACCCGCCAGGTGGTCCGGGCCGACTCGCTGCCCTTCGACGCCGACGAGCTGCGCGCCCGCTTCGGCGAGGTGGCCGCCGAGCTGTCGGCCGAGTCGAGCTGGCAGGTCAGCGACACCGGCGAGCGGCGCCGCGCGGTGATCCTCGTCTCCAAGGCCGGGCACTGCCTGTACGACCTGCTCGGCCGCGTCGCCTCCGGAGAGCTCGACGTCGACGTCGCCGCGGTGATCGGCAACCACGACTCGCTGGCCGACATCACTCGCGCGCACGGCATCCCGTTCCACCACGTGCCGTTCCCGGCCCACGGCAAGGAAGCGGCGTTCGAGCGGGTGCGCAAACTGGTCGACGAGCACGACCCGCACGCGGTGGTGCTGGCCCGGTTCATGCAGATCCTGCCCGCGGACCTGTGCCGCGAGTGGGCCGGGCGGGCGATCAACATCCACCACAGCTTCCTGCCGTCGTTCATCGGCGCGAAGCCCTACCACCAGGCCCACACGCGCGGGGTCAAACTGGTCGGCGCGACCTGCCACTACGTGACGGCGGACCTCGACGCGGGCCCGATCATCGAGCAGGACGTCATCCGCGTCGGCCACGGCGACTCGGTCGAGGACATGGTCCGCAAGGGCCGGGACATCGAGAAGGTGACGCTGGCCCGCGGGCTCCGCTGGCACCTGGAGAACCGGGTGCTGGTGCACGGCAACCGGACAGTGGTGTTCTGACCGGTTGCCGTGCGGTTCGTCAGGCGCCGATGGTCTTGGCGTCGATGACGAAGCGGTAGCGCACGTCGGAGTTCTCGACGCGCTCGTAGGCCTCGTTGACCTGGTCGGCCGAGATCGTCTCGATCTCCGCGCCGATGCCGTGCTCCGCGCAGAAGTCCAGCATCTCCTGGGTCTCGGCGATGCCGCCGATCATCGAGCCGGCCAGCACCTTGTTGCCGCCGAGCAGCGAGAAGGCATTGTAGGCCAGCGGCTCGCCGGGCGCGCCGACGTTCACCATGGCGCCGCCGACCCGCAGCAGGCCGAGGTAGGCGTCCACCGGCAGCTTGGCCGACACGGTGTTGAGGATGATGTCGAACTTCCCGCGCAGGACGTCGAACGTCGACTCGTCGCTGGTGGCGTAGTACTCGGACGCGCCGAGCTTGAGGCCGTCTTCCTGCTTCTTGAGGCTCTGGCTCAGCACGGTCACCTCGGCGCCCATCGCGGCGGCGATCTTGACGGCCATGTGCCCGAGCCCGCCGAGGCCGATCACGGCGACCTTCTTGCCGGGGCCGGCGCCCCAGTGGTGCAGCGGCGAGTAGGTGGTGATGCCCGCGCACAGCAGCGGCGCGGCGACGTCGAGGTCGATGCCTTCGGGGATGCGGCAGACGAAGGCGTCCTTCACGACGATCTGGTTGCTGTAGCCGCCGTAGGTGTTCTCACCGTCGAAGCCGACGCCGTTGTACGTCTGGATGTTGCCCTTGACGCAGAACTGCTCGGTGCCGGCCCGGCAGTATTCGCACTCGCCGCAGGAGTCCACCATGCAGCCGACGCCGACGCGGTCGCCGACCTGGTACTTCGTGACGTCCGAGCCCACCGCGGCGACGACACCGGCGATCTCGTGGCCCGGGACCATCGGGAAGATCGCCTGGCCCCAGTCCTCCTTGGCCTGGTGGATGTCGCTGTGGCAGATACCGGCGTAGGCGATGTCGATCAGCACGTCGTCGGGACGCAGGTCACGGCGCTCGATCGTGGTCGGCGCCAGCGGCGCGCCCGGCGCCGGAACGGCGATGGCGTGCGTGGTCGTGCTCATGGAACCCTCCAGGTTCAAGTACCGTTGGCCCTCGTAAGAGGTCTCATACATGTTTGACGTAAGAGGTCTCTTACATATTCCGGACGAAAGATGTGAACCAGCTCATGGGCGGCAAGTACCACCACGGCGACCTCCGCGGCGAGCTCGTGCGCGTGTCACTGGACCTGATCGCCGAGCACGGCCTCGAAGGCTTCTCGGTCGCGGAGGTCGCGCGGCGGGCGAAGGTCAGTCCTGGTGCGCCGTACCGGCACTTCGCCTCCCGGGAGAGCCTGCTGGCCGAGGTGGCGGCCAACATCGCCTGCCAGCTCGCCGAGCGCGTCACCGCGGCGGCGGCCGAGCACGAAGACCCGATGGACGCCCTGGCCGCGGCGGCGGGCGCGTACACGCGCTACCTCATCGAGCGCCGGGCCGGGATGAACGTGATCTACGCCGACGGTCTCCACGGCCCGGAGCACACGGACCTGCACGACCAGACCCGCCGGCTGACCGACGAGTTCCTGCTGCGCTGCCTGGTGGTCGCCCCCGACCCGGCGACCGCCCTGGAGCTGATGGAGCAGCTGTTCACCCAGGCCCACGGCTACGGCACGTTCCACATCGACGGCGTCTTCGGCAAGCACGGCTACTCGGCGGACCTCGTGGTGCGGAAGTCCTCGGAGGCCGCCCGCGCGGCCATCGTGGGCCGGGTGGCCGGTTAGCTGATCCCGGCGACCACGTCGAGCAGTCCCGGGAACCGGGCGTCGAATTCGTCGCGGCGCAGGCGCACGAACGTGCCGTTGCCCGCGTCGCGCTGGCGCACCAGACCGGCCTGCCGCAGCACCTTCCAGTGGTGCGTGCGGGTCGACTTGGCGATCGGCAGCGGGAACGACGAGCACGCCCGCTCGGTGCCGTCGCCGCGGAAGAGCTCCACCACCACTTCGCGGCGGTGCGCGTCGGCCAGGGCGGACAGCACCGTGCCCAGGTCGACCTCGGTCAGCTCGGGAACGGGGAACTCACCAGCCATGCTGGACATGGTACGACAATCGTCGTACCTTCGGCGAGGTACGAACACCATCGAACCTGCGGAGGTCTTCCGTGCTCTGCGTCTTCGACGTCAACGAGACCCTGCTCGACCTCACCGCCATGGACCCGGTCATCGGCGGTCCCGAGCTGCGGCGCGAGTGGTTCGGCCTCGCCATCCACACGGTCCTGACCGTCACGGCCACCGGCAGCTACCGCGACTTCGCGGGCATCGCCGGCGACGCCGCGCTCGAGGTCGCCGCCCGGCACGGGCGGGAACTCGATCTCGCGGCGCTCGGCGAAGGGCTGCGGCACCTCCCCGCCCACCCCGACGTCGAAGCAGGGCTGACGAAGCTGCGGGAGGCCGGGCACACCGTCGTCGCGCTGACGAACTCGCCGCTCGCGACGGCCGAGGCGCAGCTGCAGAACGCCGGGCTGGCCGCACTGCTCGACCGGATCTTCTCGGCCGAGCAGGTGGGCAGGCTCAAGCCCGCGCCGGAGCCCTACCGGCAAGTGACCGCCGCCTACCCCGGCGAACCGGCCGTGATGATCGCCGCGCACGACTGGGACATCGCGGGCGCGCAGGCGGCCGGGCTGCGGACGGCGTTGCTCGCCCGCCCCGGCGTCCGCCCGCTGCCCGGCGCCCCCGAGCCGACCTGCACGATCACGGCCCTGACGGAGCTCGCCGGACGGCTCTAGTCCGCGATCCGGACCAGCATCTTGCCGGTGTTGGCGCCCGACAGCAGGCCGAGGAACGCCTCGGGCGCGTTGCGGATGCCGTCGACGAAGGTCTCCGAGTACTTGATCTCCCCGGAGTTCACCAGCGGCGCCACCTCGCTGACGAACTGCTGCTGCAGGTGCCAGTGGTCGATCACCAGCAGGCCGCGGATGGTGAGCCGCTTGGCGATGACCTGCGCGAGGTTGCGCGGCGCCGGCGTCGGCTCGGTCGCGTTGTACTGGGAGATCATCCCGCAGACGGCGATCCGGCCGTGCACGGTGATCGCGTCGATCGCGGCTTCCAGGTGCTCGCCGCCGACGTTGTCGAAGTAGACGTCGATGCCTTCCGGCGCTGCTTCGTGGAGCTGCGAAGCGACCGGGCCGTCCTTGTAGTTGAACGCGGCGTCGAAGCCGAGGTCGTCGATCAGGTGCCGGACCTTCTCCGGCGAACCCGCCGAGCCGATGACGCGCTTGGCGCCCTTCAGCTTCGCGAGCTGCCCGACCAGCGAGCCGACCGCGCCGGCCGCGCCCGAGACGAACACCGTGTCGCCCGGCTTGAACTCGGCCGACTCCAGCAGGCCCGAGTACGCGGTCAGGCCCGGCATGCCGAGCACACCCAGGTACGTCGACAGCGGGGCGGCGGTCCCGTCGACCTTGACGTACCGGCCCGCGTCGAGCACGGCGTGGGTGCGCCAGCCGGCCTGGTGCAGCACGTGGTCACCCGGCTTCACGTCGTCCACATGGGACTCGACGACCTCGCCGACCGCCCCGCCGGACATGACCTCGCCGACCTGGAACGGCGGCGCGTAGGACTTGACGTCCCGCATGCGGCCGCGCATCGCCGGGTCGACGCTCATGATCAGGTTGCGGACCAGGATCTGGTTCTCGCCCGGCGACGGCACCTCGGTGTCGACGATCTCGAAGTTGTCGTGCGTCGGAACGCCTTCCGGGCGCGAAGCCAGCCGGATCTCGGTCGCCGTGCTCATCGTGGATCCTCTCAAGTCTCGAAGCGGGGCATGCGCCCCGGATTCCACCTGGTGTAACCAGCTAACCGGGGCGCAGATTCCGATTGTGACGAGCTACACGATCTCGGCGAGCTTTCCGAGCACGCCGTCGTAGATCTTCTTGAGCCCACCCGGCGCGAAGGTCTTCTCGAAGAAGCCACCGATGCCACCGGCACCGTCCCACGTCGTCTCGATCTTCACCACACTGCGTTCACCCGCGTCGGTGACCGTCCACGTGGTGACCATGCTGGAGTTGGCGTCCGTCTCGACCAGGACACCCGGCTTCGGCTCGGTGACCGTCGCCGCCACGTCACGCACGCGCTTCGACGTCGCCTGCAGCTTCCAGCTCGCCTTCGTCCCCGCACCGACGCCGCCCTCGGTCACCTGGTAGTCGCGGTAGTGCTCGGTGAGCAGCTTCGGCCGCGTATCGGCGTAGTCGGCGACGAGCGCGCGGACCTTGTCGGCGGGGGCGTCGATGGTGCGCTCCGCGGTGGCCGTGACCTTTCCCATTTCACTCCTTTTCCCGGTGTACCAATCAGGGTCCACGATTCCACCGCGCGGTCCACCCCCGGCGGGCGCCCTCGCCCGGCGGTTAGGCTGCCCGGCATGGGTTCGGGAGCGCACCGCCGGTCGACCGTGGCGGTGAAGGACGCGCTGCGCGAGCTGCGCAACCAGCTTTCGCTGCTGAACCACCAGGTCAGCGCCCAGCTGGCGCTCAAGGACGTCGACCTCGACTGCCTGGAGCTGATCGCCCGGCACGGCCCGCTCGGCCCGAGCGCGCTCGCCCGCCGGGCCGGGCTGCACCCGGCGACGATGACCGGCATCCTCGACCGGCTGCAGAAGGGCGGCTGGATCGTCCGGGAACGCGACCCCGAGGCGGCCGACCGGCGCTCGGTCGCCGTGCGGGCGGTCCGCGGCCGCAACGCGGAGCTGTTCCGGCTGTACGCGGGGATGAACACCGCGATGGACGAGCTCTGCGCCGGCTACCGCGAGGACGAGCTCGAGCTGATCGCCGGGTTCCTGCGCCGGGCCACGTCAGCGGGTCACACCGCGACCGGCGATCTCGCAAACGGCTGACCAGCGGGTTTTTGTGCTGTACTGCGTGTCATGTGGCAGTCGGGCGACGCTTACGAGGCCTACATCGGACGGTGGAGCCGCCGGATCGCGGAGACGTTCGTCCGGCAGCTCGGGGCCCCGGCGAGCCGCCGCTGGCTCGACGTCGGCTGCGGCACGGGCGCGCTGACGTCGGCGGTGCTGGCGGCGGCCGACCCCGCCGAAGTCGTCGGCGCCGACCCGTCCGAGGGATTCTTGAAGACGGCTCGCGCGCGCGTGACCGATCCGCGGGCGACGTTCACGCTCGCCGACGCGCGCTCGCTGCCGTTCCCGGCCGCCCGGTTCGACGTGGTCGTGTCGGGCCTGGTGCTGAACTTCGTCCCCGAGCCGGCCCGCGCGGCGGCGGAGATCGCGCGGGTCGCCACGCCGGGTGGACTGGCCGCGGCCTACTTCTGGGACCTCGCCGAAGGCATGGAGCTGATCCGCCGGTTCTGGGACGCGGCCGCCGAGCTCGACCCGGAGCCGGTCGCCGAGCTGGACGAGGGCCGCAAGTTCACGCTGTGCCGCCCGGAGCCGCTGGGCCGGTTGTGGACGGAAGCGGGCTTCACGGCGGTGTCGGTCGGCGAGATCACGATCCCGACGGTGTTCGCCGACTTCGACGACTACTGGCAGCCGTTCCTCGGCGCGCAGGGCCCGGCACCGACGTACCTGGCGACCCTGCCCGAGGCCCGGCGGGACCGGATCCGCGAGCTGCTGCGCCGCCGCCTGCCGACGAACCCGGACGGCTCGATCCCGCTGACGGCCCGGGCCTGGGTCGTCAGCGGGACCGCCTGACTCAGAGCCCGGCCTGGCCCAGCCAGTCCTTGGCGACGTCCTCGGCCCGTTCGCCGTCGGAGTCCACGCGCTTGTTCAGGCCGCGCATGACGTCGGTGGTCAGCTTCGCGCTGACGGCGTTCACGGCGTTCGCGAAGTCGGCTCCGCGCTCGTCGAGCACCTTCTTGTTCACCGCGGGCACGACGTTCTCGGTCGGCACGATGTTCAGGTCGTCCTTGAGCACGGTGTAGTTCGAGTCGCCGGTCAGCGGGCTGACCGAGTCGACCGGGATGACCGTGACGGCCCCGGACTTGAGCTGCTGGACCCGCGGCCCGGCCTCCTGGATCGTTTGGAAGGTGATGTTGGTCAGCTTGTAGACGTCCGTGAAGCCCTTGAAGCACGGGAGGCGCTTCTCGCACTCCGGCGGCCCCGCCATCACGACCTTGTCGAGCTTCTTCAGGTCGCTGATCGACGCGATGCCCTTTTCCTTGGCCAGGTCGGACTTGATGATGTAGGTGTTCTTGTCCTCGGCGGGCGCGAAGTTCAGCAGGCCGACGCCGGTGGGCTCGAACAGCTTCGCCAGCTGCTCGTGCTCCTCCTGCGCGGTCTTGCCGGCCTCCTTGCCGAAGCCGGTGGTGATCGCCGCACCCTGGTACTCCGGGACGAACTGCAGCTCACCGGACTTCAGCGACGGGTAGATCAGCTCCCGCGACCCCAGGTTCAGCTTCCGCGTCACCGGGTAGCCCTTGGCCTCCAGCGCCTGCGCGTAGATCTCGGCGAGGATCTGGCTGTCGGTGAAGTTGAAGGACGCGACGACGATCGGCGCCCCACCCTTGCTCTGCGCGGCGGGCTTGTCACCGCCGTCGCTGCCGCCACCACAGGCGGCCAAGCCGAGCGTCGCCGCGACGGCCACCGCCACCACGGACGCGTTCCGGAACCAGCGCACGAATCCCCACTCCCTCGTCACTCGAACAGACGAAAGGACCCTAGCCCCGCCCTCCGACAGAAATCCACATCGTGGGAGATAGGCCCCGGAATTCCCACTCCGCGGAATAATTGGGCCCGATCGGGGTAGGGTCAGGCCGTGCACGTGACCGCGGTGACGCCGCTGGCCGCCGACGGTGTCGACGTCGGGCCGCCGATCTTCCAGTGGCGGTGGGTCGACCGCAACGCCGACGCCATCGCCCAGCGCTTCGTCGAGCACATCTCGCTGACCGGTGCCGCCCTCGGCGTCGGCCTGGTGGTCTCCATCGGGCTCGCCGTGCTTTCCCTGCGCTACCGCTGGTCGTACCCGGTGATCCTCGGCACGGCGGGCGCGTTGTACGTGATCCCGAGCCTGGGCGCGTTCGCGGTGCTGGTGCCGTTCTTCGGGCTGACGTTCCTCACCGCGATGATCCCGCTCGCGACGTACACGCTGCTCATCCTGGTCCGCAACATCGTCACCGGCGTCGACCAGGTGCCGAACGAGGTCCGGGAGGCCGCGGTCGGCATGGGGTACACGCGCGGCAGGCTGCTGTGGCAGATCGAGCTGCCCCTCGCCCTGCCGGTGGTGATCGCCGGCCTGCGCGTCGCGGCGGTGACGACGATCGGCCTGGTGACGGTCACCTCGATGCTCGGCCTCGGCGGCCTGGGCTACTTCATCCGCGCGGGCATCCAGACGGCGACCCCCAACCCGACGGAGATCATCGTCGGCATGGCCCTGTCGGTGGTCCTGGCGGTGGCGGTCGACCTGCTGCTCTGGCTCGGCGAGCGCGTGCTGGCGCCGTGGTCGCGGAAGGTGCGGGCGCGATGAACTTCCTCGACCAGCTGAACGCGTGGCTCGCGGACCCGAACCGCTGGAGCTGGACCGACAAGGCCGGCGTCCCGTACCGCACGCTGGAGCACCTCCGGTTTTCCCTGCTGGCCCTGCTGATCGCGGCGGTGCTGACGATCCCGGCGGCGCTGTGGCTGGCCCACTACCGCCGCGGCGCGTTCCTCGCGAGCAGCGCGGTGAACATCGGCCGCGCGATCCCGAGCTTCGGGCTGATCATCCTGTTCTGGTTCCTGGCGAGCCGCTGGGAGCTGGACACGACGTTCTGGCCGTTGCTCCTGGCCCTGGTCGCGCTGGCGATGCCGCCGTTGTTCACGAACACGTACGCGGGCGTGGTGACGCTGGAGCAGGAGACGATCGACGCGGCCCGCGGAACGGGCTACCGCGAGTGGCAGACCATGCTGCGCCTCGAGCTCCCGCTGGCGTCCCCGGTGCTCCTGGCGGGCGCCCGGGTGGCGTTCCTCCAGCTGATCGCGACGGTGGCGATCGGAGCGATCGTCAACGACGGCGGCGGACTCGGCCGCTACATCGTCGACGGCTTCGCGCTGGGAGCGCAGGGCTACGGCGCGATTTTCGCGGGCGGCCTCGCGGCGGTGGTGCTGGCGCTGGCGTGCGACGGCGCGTTCGCGTTGCTGACCCGCCTGGCGACGCCCCGCGGCCTGGCGCTGCAGAACGCCCGCCGCGGCTGAGGGTGGCGGCCGGCACCAGCCGCCCCTCGACGAGGCGACCGTGCTGCTCGACCGCGAGGCCACCGCGCGGGCCGGTCACGGCGACCGGCGTCGCCGCCCCCTCCGCAAGGGAAGCGGCGAACGGCTGATCAGAGCCGGGACGCCGTCCGGACCAGGCCGGCCAGGACGCGGGACCGGCTGTGCGCCGGCCAGACGATGTGCGTGGTGACCAGTGGCGCGTCACTCAGGGGGACGGCGGCGTGTTCCTCCCACAGCCACGTGCGAGCGGACTCGGGGAACACCGTCATGGTCCGGCCGAGCGCGATCAGCTGCGCCAGTTGCGTCTGGTCGTGCACGTCGGGTCCGGGGCCCGGCGGGGAGAAGTCCTTGCGGGGCCAGCGGGCGAGGGGAAGGTCCGGGACGTCCGCGATCTCCGCCATGGACAGTGATCTGCGCGTGGCCAAGGGATGTTTCGCGGGCAGGATGGCCACCTGCCCCTCCGTCACCAGCTCGACGCTGTCGAACCCGGCGAGGGAGTTGAACGGCGTGTGCATCAGCGCCACGTCCGCGCGGCCGTCGCGCAACATCTCCTCCTGCTCGCACGTGCCGCTCGGCAGCACCTCGATCTCGGCGGCCCCGGGCTCGGCCGCGTAGGCGTCGAGCAGCTTGTGCAACAGCTCGTGGAACGCGCCGGCCTTCACCGCCAGCACCAGCCGGTCGCGACCGGCACCGCGATCGCCGGCGCGGCGGGTCCGGCGCACGGCGGCGGCGGCCGCGTCGAGTGCCGCGCGGCCCTCCTGCAGCAGGATCTCCCCGGCGCCGGTGAGCAGGACACCACGGCGGTTGCGCTCCAGCAGGGTGACGCCGAGGCGCCGCTCGAGCTGCTGGATCGCCCGGGACAGCGGGGGCTGGGCGATGCCGAGCCGCTCGGCGGCCCGCCCGAAGTGCAGTTCCTCGGCCACCGCGACGAAGTAGCGCAGCTCCCGGTTCTCCACGGTGTCCATGCCACAGCGTACCCCGCGCTGATACCTCCCGAGTATCACAGCGCACCGGATCGGTGTTGGCGACCACGCTCGGCCGCGCCGGATCATCGACGGCATGAGCACGAACACCGTCTCCCTGCCCGGCGGGACCTGGACCCTCGGCGACCTGACCATCACCCGGTTCGGTTACGGCGCCATGCAGCTGACCGGCCCCGGGGTCATGGGACCGCCGGCCGACCGCGCCGGCGCGCTCGCCGTCCTGCGCACGGCCGTCGACCTCGGGATCACCCACATCGACACCGCCGGCGTCTACGGCCCGCGCGTCGCCAACGAGCTGATCCGCGAAGCGCTGCACCCCTATCCGGAATCGCTGCACATCGTCACCAAAGTCGGCGCGCGCCGCGACGCGGACGGTGGCTGGCCGCCCGCCCGCCGGCCCGCGGACCTGCGCCAGGCCGTCGAGGAGGACCTGGAAACCCTCGGCCTGGAACGGCTCGACCTGGTCAACCTCCGGCTCGGCGACGCCCGCGGGCCCCAGCCCGGCTCGCTCGCCGAGGCCTTCGAAACGCTGGTCGAGCTGCAGCAGCAGGGCCTGATCCGGCACCTCGGCGTCTCCAACGCAACCGCCGAGCAGGTCGCCGAAGCCCGGTCGATCGCGCCGATCGCCTGCGTGCAGAACATGTACAACCTGGCCCACCGCCACGACGACCCGCTGATCGACGAACTCGCCGGCGCCGGCATCGCCTACGTTCCCTTCTTCCCGCTCGGCGGCTTCAGCCCCCTGCAGTCCTCGGCGCTGTCGGCCGTCGCCTCGCGGCTGAACGCGGCACCGATGTCGGTCGCCTTGGCGTGGCTGCTGCGGCGATCGCCGAACATCCTGCTCATCCCGGGTACCTCGTCGGTCGCGCACCTCACCGAAAACCTCGAGGGTGCGGGCATCGTCCTGTCCGACGGCGATGTGGCCGAGCTGGACCAGATCGCCTCCCAGGCCACCACCGCCGGCTGACCGGCCGGTCAGCCCGCCCGGGACCGCCGCTCGGCGACGGTCCCGGGCTCGGCCTTCCCCTGGTTCACCCCAGTGGTTTCCCGGCCGTGTCAGGGCTTCTCGAAGTGCTGGTAGTCGATCGGGGTGTCCCACGAGCCGCCCCAGGTCCAGCCGCGGGTGGTGAACGCGTGCTCGGTGCCGTCGCCGGCGTGGATCATGCCCGGCAGGTGCTGGGTGCGGTCGACGTACGGTGCGCCGTTCGGCGGGTACACCGCGCCGCTGCCGGAGACGTAGGGGTTCTGCACGGTGTCGACGTCGATGGCCCGCCCGTAGGAGTGGTTGGACCAGGCGGTGCCGCCGGTGATCGCGCGGCAGTTGAACGCCGAGGTGTTGTTCGCCGCCATCGAGGCGTCGTCGTCGGAGTCGTACTTCTCCACGGTTTCCATCCGCTCGATGGGGAACCGCCCGAAGTACAGGTCGGCGAAGACGCGGGCGACCTCGATGGCGCGGTCGGCGTTGACGACCAGTTCGCCGCGGTGCACCTCACCGTCGAAGCCGAGGAAGCTCAGGTTGACCAGCCGCAGCTGATCGGACCCGACCGGGCAGCCTTCGTGCCAGCTGTTCCCGAGCCGCTCGGCGGTGACGGGCTTGATGACGGCGACGTAGGGCGCCAGCCCGCTCCCCGCCGGCGCGGGGACTTCCAGGGTCCGGTCCGCGGCGGCCGACGCCGGCCCACCTCCGGCCAGGACGGCGGACAACGCGAACGTGATGAGGGCCACTGCTTTCGTTCTCAGTCTCATGGTGACCCCACGCCTTGCCCCGCCGGTCCGCTGCGGCGGAGTCGGATAGGCCACAGCGGAGCAACCTCGGGGTCAGAAGGCGCCGACGAGGATCAGCACGCCGAGCGCGATCAGCACCACCGGCAACACGACGTGACCCCACCGCGCGAGCACCCGCGCGATGCCCGGCCGGGTGGCCAGGAACCGGCCCGCGACGCACCACACCGCCACACCCAGCAGGAACACCACCACGTACCCCACGAGACCCGCGGGGCCGGTCGCGGCGAACGCCGGGACGTACACACCGACGTTGTCCCCACCGTTCGCGAAGCACACCAGGGCGATCCCGAGCACCCCGGTCGCCGGGGCCGGCTCGTCGTCGTCCCGGTTCCGCGCCTGCCACGCCGCCCGGATGCCGAGCAGCACCGGCAGCACGCCCAGCCAGCGGACCGCCCCGTCCGGCAGCAGGCCCGCGCCCAGCGCACCCGCCACCGACACGGCCAAGATCGCCGCGAAGCCCAGGAACTGCCCGGCCACCACCTCGAGCGCACCGCGGTGTTCTTCGCCCGGCCGCCCGGCCGCCCGGCCGAAGAACACCGCCAGCAGCACCAGGTCGTCGACGTTGGTCACCGCGAACATCGCGGCCGCGCGGCCGAGCAGTCCGGCGTCCACACCCACCTCCGCGGGGCTCAGGTGAGCGTCGTCAGGTCGTCGAAGAGCGCCGCCCGGCAAGCCGCGATCAGGCGGTCCACTTCCGGCCCCAGCGGGCGGTCTTCGTCCAGTGGCGGCACCACCGACCGCACCCGCGAATACGCCGCACGCAGTCCCGGCGCCCCCGGCCCGCCCGCCAGGTACCGCGCCTGCGACGCCGTGACCAGCTCGCACGCCGTGATCGCGAACAGGTGCGCGGCCGCCGTGCGCACCTGCTCGCCGGCCGCGACCGCGAACGCCTGCACGTCTTCCTGGCCGGCCGACGTGTCGATCGAACCGAGCGTCGCCGGCGCCGCGAGCCGGCGCAGCGCGTGCAGTTCGCCGACCGCTCGCTTGTGCAGGGGCACCAGGCCCGCCCGCGGCCCCGGATCGGCCGTCAGCTGCGGCGGCAGTCCGCTGAACCGCTCGTCCAGCAGCCGGTGCGTCCGCTGCACCGAGATTTCGCCGAGGTGCACGAGCGCGGCCGTCACCGCGTCCATGCGCAACCCCAGGTCCACCGGGTGGTAGGCGGTCCCCGGCAGGAACGAGCCGTCGACGAAGGAAGGCGAATCACCCGGCATCGTCAGCCACCGCCGCCGCGTCTCGCGCAGCTCGCCGTGGACGCGGGCAGCGTGCGCCAGCGCCCGCGGCGCCACCCGCACCGAAAGGGGCGCCTGCACCACCCCCGGTCGCCCCGGGCCGGCGCCCACCAGCCCGGTCAGCTCCTGCAGCAGTGTCCGCAGGTGGTCGTCGCCGCCCGCCATGACCGGGGAAAACACCTCGCGCGGCGCGCCGAGGACGTCGATCGCCATCGCGGCCGTGAGCGTCTGCAGGCCGATGAGCCGCCGGGTTTCGGTCTCGCCGCGCTGAGCGTGCACCACCGCCAGCGGAGAGCCCTGAAGCAGCGAAGCGCCTTCTTTCGGCCCCAGCACATAAGGTGTCGCGCCCCGCGCGGCGAGCGCCGCAGCGGCCGGCACTTCGACGCCGTCCTCCAGCACCGTGCCGACGCCGAGGAAGGTCTGGAAGGCGTGGGCCAGCGCAATGATCTCGCCCGAACTGCCGAGCCCGGAGCGCGGGACCGCGGGCGTGAACCCGTCGTTCAGGCGGTCCACCAGGAACCGCACCAGCTCGGGGCTCACCCCCGACCACGGCTGCAGGAAGTCGCGCAGCCGGACGACGAGCAGCGCGCGGACGTCTTCGGGCGGCAGCCACGGCGGCCCGCCGACCGCCCGCCCGATCAGGAGGTTCCGCTGGTGTTCGGCCTGCTGCCGGGCGTCCAGCGCGACCCCCGCGAGCCGGCCCATCCCCGTGGTGACGCCGTAGACCGGCTTTCCCGGTTCCGCAAGGGCCGCCAGGAGCGCGTTCCGGCGCCGCGCCAGGGCTTCCACCAGCGCGTTGTCCAGGATCAACCGTGCGCCGTCGGCGAACTCGCTGTCGGAGACGATCATCGGTAGGGCAGCATGGTGCCGACGCCGGACGCCTCGGCACGGGCGAGGATCATGTCCGCCACGGCAATGTCCGTTGTGGACAGTCCGCGGTGCCAGAACAGGATCCGTTCGGCGTCGTGCTCGCGGCCGGGCCGCCGGCCCGCCACGATGGCGCCGATCTCGGCGTGGACGTTGTCCTCGGTGAGGAGGCCGGCGTTGAGCTGCGGGCGCAGGGCACCGAACCGCGGGTCGCCGGACCGCGATTCGCGCCAGTCGTCGACGACGACCTTGTCGACGTCGTCGAGCAGCGTGAGCTCGAGCGCGCTGATCGTGCCGTAGGGCACCAGGAAGGTGCCCGGCCGGAGGAACTCGCGGCGCACCAGCGCCTCGGGCTCGACGAGCCGGGAGGCCTCGACCTGGATGTCCGCGCCGTCCAGCGTCTCCGCGGCCGTGGCGCAGACGCGGACGTCCTTGCCGAGCCGCTCGGACAGCCGGCGGCCGAAGTCTTCGCGGGACTCCGGGCGCTTGCTGGTCACCCGGATTTCGGCGAAGTCGAACAGGGAGTCCAGGAGCACGACGTTCCACCAGGCGGTCCCGCGGGCGCCGATGTGCCCGAGCACCCGCGAGCCCGGACGGGCGAGGTGCTTCGCGCCGACGGCGGTCATCGCACCGGTGCGGGCTTCGGTGATCATCGTGCCGTCGACGATCGCCCGCGGCATGCCGGTGTCCGGGTCGAGCAGCAGGATCAACGCCATCTCGGACGGGAGGCCCCGCTCGAAGTTCCCCACGAAGTCACCGACGACCTTCACGCCGCTGACCTGCTTCGCCGACAGGTGGCCGCGAAGGATGTTGAAGTGGCCTTTGCCGCCGTTGTCCGGCACGAGGTGCGTCCGCGGTTCGAAGACGACCTGGCCCCGGCCGTGGTCGGCGAGCACGTCCTCGACCGCGCCGACGATGTCCGCCTCGGTGATGCCGAGGGCGTCGATGTCGGCGCCGGTCAGGTACCGGAGCCACACGGACGTCACCGGGCGAGGTCCTCGATGACCTCGGCGCCGGGCAGGGCGGCCAGCGCGGCGCCGGAGATCAGCAGCTTGCTGCCGCGGATCCCGCTGCCGATGACGAGCTCAGGTGCGTCGGCGACGCGCTTGTCGAGCAGGACGGGCCAGTCGGCGGGCAGGCCGACCGGCGTGATGCCGCCGTACTCCATCCCGGTCAGCGAAACGGCTTCGTCCATCGGCGCGAACGACGCCTTGCGGACGTCGAGGCGGCGCTTGATCACGCCGTTGACGTCGGCGCGGGTGGTCGCGAGCACGAGCGCGGCCGCGAAGCGGACCTCACCCGCGCGCTTGCCTGCGACGACAACGCAGTTCGCGGACGCCTCGAGCGGCGAGCCGTAGGCCTCGCAGAAGGCGGCGGTGTCGGCGAGCGAGGGATCGATCTCCGCGACGCCGACGGCATCCGGGTCGGCGAGCGCGGCGAGGGCCTTGGCCACCGGCTCGGCGAGCAGATCAGTACGCGTGGGGGCGGGAACGACGGTGAGGCTCCCGGCAATGGTCCAGGTCACCCCGCCAGAATAATCACCAGCTGGAGCCGCCGCGCTGGACCTCGATCAGCTTCGGCCGAACGTCCACGATGTAGACCAGGGCCGCGGCCATGGCGGGTACGTAGAAGATCATTCCCGGGCCCATCACCGGGAACAGCACCATGGCGAGCGTCGCGCCGCCGGTGATCAGCATCCAGATGGGCTTGGTCTTGCGGTCGGCTGCGGAGTAGGCGTCGGCGCGCTGGAGCAGCGCGTGCACGAAGGCGAAGAGCCCGACCAGCGCGCTGCCCCAGTGGATGACGTTGAGGATCCAGATGGCGACTAGCACAGCGACAGCTTACGGCAAACCACCCGAACGACCCCGGCCCCGCCACCGGGGGTGCGGTGGCGGGGCCGGGTGTTCACGGCGTCTTCACTTGTCGGTCTTCGGCGCGGCCGGCTTCTTCGCGGCGGCGCTGGTGGTGCTCGTCGTGGTCGTGCGGCGGGCCGGGGCGGCCGTCTTCGGGGCCGTCTTGTTCGCGGCCTTGCGGGCGGCCGAGCGGGTCTCGTGGGCGACGTCGTCACCCAGCTCCTCGATCGCGTCCGCGGTCTCGCCGGCGACCTCGGTCACCTTGCGGGCGGTCTTCTCGCCGGCCGAGCGGGTGCGCTTGGTCACCTTGGCCAGCACGCCGTCGACGCGCTCGCGCACCTCGGTGGTGACGCCCTCGACTTGGCCCTGCGCGGTGGCCAGGGCCTCTTCGAGCTGCTCGACGGCCTTCTTGACCTGCGGCTGCGTGGCGATCTTGTCCCACGCCTGCTCGCCCGACTCGGCCAGCTTGTTGTACAGCTTGAGCGCGGCCTCGGTGTATTCGTCGATGACCTTGCGCAGCTCGGCCGGGTCCAGCTTCTCGCGGAGGCTCTCGACGTCGGTCGGCAGCTCCTGCAGGTTCTTGCGGGCCACTTCGCCGCTCTTGGTCACGTTCTCCTTGGCCTTCGCCACGGCGTCGGTGACGGCGTGGGTGGCCAGGTTGCCGGCGCCGAGCGCGGCGAGCAGCGGCGTGCGGACCTGGTCGAGGGCGGTGGTGACGGCCTTCTTGACGTCTTCGGTCTTGGGGGTGGTCATGCTGACTCCTCGGGTTTCGCGGCTGAAGATGTGTCTGGGGTTTCCGGAGCGGGAGCGGCGGCCGGCCGTGCCGCGGCGTTCTCCCGGCGGAAGGATTCGTAGACGTCGAGCAGGACCTGCTTCTGCCGCTCGGTCAGCTCGGCGTCGGCGCGGATCGCGTCGCCCACCGGCCCGCCCGTCGGCAGGTCGAGGATCCCGGCCTGCACGTACAGCGCTTCCGCCGAAATGCGCAGGCCCTTGGCGATCTGCTGCAGGATCTCCGCGCTGGGCTTGCGCACCCCGCGCTCGATCTGGCTCAGGTAGGGGTTGGACACGCCGGCGAGCTTCGACAGCTGGCGCAACGAGATCTTCGCGGTGTTGCGCTGCTGGCGGATGTACTCGCCGATGTCGGAAGCGATGTCCGCGACCTTCTCCATGGGACCGCCGGATCCTGCCGTCCCACCGGTTTCCGCCATCCGGTCACCTCCTCGCGACACTTCCGACGGTACGCGCGAGTGCTAGCTATTGCAAGCACTCTGCTTGCAACCATCGGGTGTGACGCGCACCGCTACCGTGGTCCCATGACGCGCTCGGCCCGGCTGCGGCGGCGCCTCGTCGAGCACCTGCTCGACGAGGACGTCCTGCACGCCCCGGAGTGGGTCGCCGCCTTCCGCGCGGTCCCCCGGCACGTCTTCCTCCCGCGGTTCTTCGTGCCGGCGGGCGGGCTGTGGGCCGCCGTCGACCGCGGCGATCCGGGCTGGCTCGAGACCGTCTACTCCCGCGACGTGCTGGTGACGCAGCTCGACGACGACCCGGCCCGCTGGGAGCTCGCCCGGCGCACCGGCCCGGTCGCGGGCACGCCGACGAGCTCGTCGAGCATGCCGTCGATCATGGCGATCATGCTCGAGGAGCTGCGCGTGCGCGACGGGCAGTGCGTGCTCGAGATCGGCACCGGCACCGGGTACAACGCCGCACTGCTGAGCCACCGCTGCGGCAGCGGCCGGGTGTCCACAGTGGACATCGACCCGGCGCTCGTCGCGGCGGCGCGCGAGCGGCTGGCCGCGGCGGGCCACCACCCGGCGTGCGCGGTGGGCGACGGCGCGCTCGGCTTCCCGGGCGGCACGGTCTTCGACCGGGTGCTGTGCACGGCGTCGGTTTCCTCGATCCCGCCCGCGTGGCTCGCGCAGACCGCGCCGGGCGGGCTGGTCGTGACGACGCTCAACCGCCCGATCGGCGCCGGACTGGTCCGGCTCGTGGTGGGCGAGGACGGCACCGCGCAGGGCCGCGTCCTCGCGCGCGACGGCCGGTTCATGCCGCTGCGCGCGCACCGGCTGCCGGAGACCGGCCCGCTGCCGATGCCCGCGCGGAGCGACTGGGAGCAGACGAGGCTGCCGATGTCGGCGGTGCTCCAGCCCCGCAGGCAGTTCGAGTTCTTCGCCGGGCTGGCGCTGCCCGGCGTCCGGCCGGTGCGCGAAGGCACCGGCGACGCGGCGAGCGTCGCGCTGGTCCACCCGGACGGCTCGTGGGTCCGCCACCGCAAGCGCGGCGGCGCCGACGAAGTCGCCCAAGGCGGCCCGCGGGCGCTGTGGGAGATCGCGGAGGCGGCGTTCGTCGAGTGGTGCGAGCTGGGCAAACCGGACCGCGACCGCTTCGGGGTGACGGTGGCCGGCGAGCGCCAGGAGTTCTGGCTCGACTCCCCCGGCGGCCGCACCTGGCCGTTGCCCTAGGGAAGCCGCGCGCGGATCCACCGCGCCACGTGGTCGGCGGTCGCCTCCGGGGACGCCTCCGTGGTGTCGAAGAGCTCGACGCCGAGGCCCGGCGCCGACGTCCGGAGCCAGTCGTTGAACTCCAGCATCTCCTCGATCCGCGGCTCGTCCCACTCACGCCACGCCGGCCGCGCGCGCAGCCGGGCGCGCAACGACTCCGGCGACCCGACCAGCGCCAGGTAGTGGATCTCGCTGAAGAACGCGCGCTCCGGCAACGGCTCGAACTCCGGCGGCGCGACCGTCCCGCACAGCACGACCGGGCGCCCGTTCTGCTGCACCATCGCCGCCATCCGCAGCCAGACCGAGCGGAACGTCCCGACGTCGTCGCGCAGGGCGTCGATCCAGAGGATGTCCTGCTCCAGCAGGACGACGTCACCGGCGAACCGCTCGGCCAGCAGCGGCCCCATCGTCGACTTCCCGGCGCCGCTCGGGCCGGTCAGCGCGAACAGGGGCAGCTTCCGGAACGGCCGCTCGTGCCCGCACTTCGGGCACGTGATGACCGAGCCCGCGACGACCGGGCGCTCGGCCAGCTCGCCGCACGCCGGGCAGATCCGCAGGTCGAGCCCCATTTCAGTCGAACAGGTTCTCGAGGAAGCCGCGCTTGCGGTGCCCGTGCCCGTAGGGCTTCGGCGAGTCCGCGTAGCCCCCGCGGTACGGCCGGGGTGAATCCGCGTATTCGCGGTACGGCCGGGGTGAATCCGAGTACCCGCGGTGCGGCCGCGGCGAGTCCGGGTAGCCGCCGCGGTAGGGCCGCGGCGAGTCGGGACGCCCCCGGTAAGGCGGTGGCTGGTGGCCGTAGAACGAGCTCTCCGCCCCGGCGATCGCCTCGAGCTCACCGCGGTCCAGGAAGATCCCCCGGCAGCCGTCGCACTGGTCGATGTGGATGCCGTTCTTGTCGACGGTCCGCATCAGGTTCTGACACTTCGGACAAATCACGCCACCGAGCCTACGCAAAAACTCCTCAGCAGGCGCAGAGGCAGAACGGGTGCCCGACCGGATCGGCGTAGACGCGGAACGTCTCGGGCTTGTCATCCAGCAGCTTCGCCCCCAGGCCGAGCACGCGCTCGTGCGCCGCTTCCAGGTCCGTGACGTTCAGGTCCAGGTGCAGCTGCTGCGGGTTCTCCGCCGAGGGCCACGCCGGCGGCCGGTAGCCGGACACGCGCTGGAAGGCGATCCCCGCTCCGCCGGCGGGGTTCCTCAGCGTCGCCCAGTGCCCGTCCGCCACCACTTCGGGCGCGTCCCACTCCAGCACCGAGCGGTAGAACTCCGCCAACGCGACCGGGTCCGGGCAGTCGAGGGCCACCACACCCAGCGTCGGTACCGCACTCATCGTCGCTCCCTTCGATCCTGAGTAACCAGTGAAGCGATTATGTGGGTTAGCCCACGCAAAGGCAACCGCCGTACAATCGGCAAGTGCACACCGACGCCTCCCTCGTGGTGGACTTCCTCAACACGGTCAACGTCGAAGAGCGCACCGACCTGCTCGAAGACCCCGGGCAGTGGCACGAGTGGGCGGCCGGCCACGCACTGGCGGCCAACCCGCCCGCCGAGGCCCGCGCGGCCCGCGACGCCCTGCGCGCCGCGATCGGCGACCCGCGCCTCCCGGCCGCCCACGCCGAGGTGGGCACCCGCATCTGCCTGACGGCCGACGGCCCGTCCCTGGTCGCGGAGGACGTCGTCGGCGCGGTGTTCGTCGCGTGCGCGCGCCTGGTGGTCCGCGGCGACTGGATCCGGCTGAAGATCTGCCCCGCGGACACGTGCCTGTGGGCGTTCTACGACGAGTCGCGCAACCGGTCGCGGACGTGGTGCTCGATGCGCGTGTGCGGGAACCGGGAGAAGGCGCGCGGCTGGCGTGCCCGCACCGCCGCCGCGGGCTGAAGGCCTCATCCGAGCGGCGGACCCTCGAACGGCTGTGGACAACTTGCGGACGAAGCACCACATATCCACGCCCCGGCCCGCCGCAACCCCACACATTGTGGACAGCCGTTAGGCCATCACCGTGAAAAGTTGTGGATAACCCGGGGGATAACTCAGCTTCCTGTGGACAACTGGTTTGAAGGTCCTCCAGCTGTGGTATATGACCTGGCCATCAGAACAGCAGCTCCGCCACGGCGTAGATGACCAGGCCGGCGAGCGCGCCCACCACCGTGCCGTTGATCCGGATGAACTGCAGGTCGCGGCCCACCTGGAGCTCGATCTTGCGGGACGTCTCCTCCGCGTCCCACCGCTCGACCGTGTCCGTGATGATCGTGGTGATCTCGCGCGAGTAGTTCTTCACGAGGTACGCCGCGGCGCCCTCGACCCAGCCGTCGGCCTTCGCGCGCAGCTGGTCGTCCGACACCAGCCGCGCACCCAGTGACACCAGCCCCAGCCGGACGCGCCGGCGCAGCTCGCTCGACGGGTCCTCGGCCGCCGTCAGCAGCATCTCCTTCGCCGTGCTCCACGCCGAACCGATCAGGCGCTGGACCTCCTCGTGGTGCACGATCTGGCCCTTGACCTGCTCGGCGCGGGCCATCACGTCGGGATCGGTCTGCAGGTCCTGGGCGAACTCGCCGAGGAACTTGTCGAGCGCCAGCCGCATCGGGTGGTTGACGTCGGTCTTCACCGCCCACGCGAAGGACAGCACCTCGCCGTAGACCTTGTCCGCGAGCATCTCGTCGACGAACTTCGGCGACCAGCTCGGCGCCCGGTCCGACACCACGCGCAGCATCGTCGTGTGGTTGTCGCGGACCCACTCGTACGCGCGGTCGCACATCAGGTCCACCAGCTTGTGGTGGGCACCGTCGGCGAACACGCCCTGGAGGATCTTGCCCAGCGGCGGGCCCCACGGCTTGTCGATGATCCGGCGCGCGACGGCCTGCTCCATGATCGCCTGGACGTCCTCGTCGCGAAGGACGCGGACGGCGGCGCGGACCGCCGTCGACAACTCCGACGTCACGCGCTCGGCGTTGTCCTCCTGCGCCAGCCACGCGCCGAGGCGCCGCGCGAGCTCGACCCGCTTGAGCTTGTCGCGCACGACCTCCTCGGAGAGGAAGTTCGAGCCGACGAAGTCGCCGAGGCTGTTGCCCAGCGCGTCCTTCTTGTTCGGGATGATCGCCGTGTGCGGGATCTTCAGCCCGAGCGGGTGCCGGAACAGCGCCGTGACGGCGAACCAGTCGGCCAGCGCGCCGACCATGCCGGCCTCGGCCGCGGCGCGCACGTACCCCACCCAGGCCGGCCAGCCGGCCGACTGCGCCCAGCCGGCCAGCAGGAACACCAGCGTCGCGCCGAGCAGGAACGACAGCGCGACGAGCTTCATCTTGCGCAGCGCACGCCGCTTTTCCTCTTCACCGGCCGCGCCGCCCGGTGGGTCGGCGGGCGTCACCTTCGCGGGGGTCAGTTGCTCCACATCGCCATTGTCCGTGAGGATGGCTGATCGTGCGCGAACCTGCTCTCGTCCCCCGCCTCCGGCCGTTCACCTCGACCATCTTCGCCGAGATGACCGCGCTGGCCGTGCGGCACGACGCCGTCAACCTCGGCCAGGGCTTCCCGGACACCGACGGCCCGGACGGCATGCTCAACGCGGCGAAGAACGCCCTGTTCGGCGGGGCCAACCAGTACCCGCCGGGGCCCGGGCGGCCCGAGCTGCGGGCCGCCATCGCGCGGCACCGGCGGCGCTACGGCACCGAGTACGACCCGGACACGGAGATCCTGGTCACGGCGGGCGCCACCGAGGCCATCGCGGCAGCGTTGCTGGCCCTGACCGAGCCCGGCGACGAAGTGCTCGTCATCGAGCCGTACTACGACTCCTACGCCGCCGCGGTCGCCATGGCCGGCGCCGAGCGGCGGGTGGTCGGCCTGGTCGAAGGCCCGGACGGCCGCTTCGGCCTCGACGTCGACGGCCTGCGTGCCGCCGTCACGCCGCGGACCAGGGCGATCCTGGTCAACTCCCCGCACAACCCGACCGGCACCGTGTTCACCCGCGCCGAGCTGGAGGCCCTGGCCGCGTTGTGCGTCGAACACGACCTCATCGCGATCTGCGACGAGGTCTACGAGCACCTGGTCTTCGACGGCAACGAGCACATCCCGCTGGTCACGCTGCCCGGGATGCGGCCGCGGACGGTGAGCATCTCCAGCGCGGGCAAGTCGTTCAACTGCACCGGCTGGAAGATCGGCTGGGTCTGCTCGACCCCGGAGCTCGTCGCCGCGGTGAAGGCGGCGAAGCAGTTCATCACCTTCGTGTCGGGCGGCCCGCTGCAGCCGGCCGTCGCCCACGCGCTCGACCACGAGCTGCCGTGGGTCGACGGCCTCCGCGCGTCGCTGCAGGAGAAGCGCGACCGGCTTTCGGCCGGCCTCGCGGACGCCGGGTTCGCCGTGCGGCGGACGGCGGGCACGTACTTCGTCTGCGTCGACGTGCGGCCGCTCGGCTTCACCGACGCCGCCGACCTGGCCTGGGAGCTGCCGGGCCGGGTGGGTGTCGCCGCGGTGCCGGTGAAGGTCTTCACCGATCACCCGGACGAGTGGAAACACCTGCTGCGTTTCGCGTTCTGCAAGCGCAACGAGGTCATCGACGAGGCCATCACCCGGTTGCGCAAACTGGTCTGATCACCGCGGTCGGGCTGAGTAGACGGCGGCCGCGGTCGTTCCAGCGCCGCACCGGGCGCGGGAGACGGCCCGGCCGGGGCGCCGCAGCCCGCGCGGGTGAAGAGGCGCGTCCACCACTTGCCGCGCCGATTCGTCACTCTCCGCAACAGCGGCGACTGCATCCCGCGACGGCCACGGCGGGCGCCGGGGGCTCCGGCGCGGTGCTCCGCCTGCCGGGCGCGCGCCGCGGCGGCCGGCTCCCGGAGCGCCGCGGCCACGCCGTTCGTGATCACGGACCGCAGCCGGATGGCGATCCGGTCCGCGCCGCGTGGTTTCCGCGCAGGGCAAGCGAAGCCGCGCACTCAACCCGTTCGGCCCAATCGGCTTCCCCCATCCCGGGCCGATTTCCGGCGGCCGGGCCGATCCGCAGAACGCACACCGAGCGGAACCGTCTCGGCACGGACCGCCATCGGCCGCCCGGAAACATCAGGTCAGCCGCGGACGTGCAATTTGCAATAATCGTCCGAATGGCCGTAAGGCGACACCCGAACGGCACTGAGAGTGATCAACTCGTTGGCCGCAGATCCCTGGCCCGGTAGGGCCGCTGGGCCTTGCGGGCTGGATCGAACGCGGGAGAGATGAAAGACTCGCGAGCGGTGCTAGAAAGAGTGCAGCCCCGGGGGAACTGCGACCTGGCCGGAGAAAGACCCAGCAAGAATCAGGCTCGAGCGGCAGTCGCGGAAGCCTCAGGCGCGGACGGTGGTGGTGGCGGTGAGCAGCACGGCGGACGCTCCCGTGCGTCCCGCGCTCGCCGCGGGTGACCCGGTTGCCTCGTACGCGCGCGGCCGCGCGCCGCGCCCGTGGACGGCATCGCTGCAGCGTCCCGCCGCCAAGATCCTCGTCGCCGGCGGCCTGACCCTGGCGGGCTGGCTGCTCAGCGGCGCGCTGTCGGGCAGCACCGCGGCAGCGGCCGAGGCGCCGGCGTGCCCCGGAGCGCCCGTGGTTTCCACTGTGGACCATGCCGCTGTGGACCATGCCGCTGCAAACCGTGCCGCGAAGCCGCTCTGGCACGCCAGGCACCGCAAGAGCCACCACGAGACCGGCGCCGCCGCGTGCGCGGTGCAGCCGAAGACCGACAGCGCCGAAGCGCCGCAGGCGGAGGACACGCAGGCGGACGTGCCTGCGGTGGCCGAGACCACAAAGGACACCTCGGCCGCCGGGGAGCAGGCCGCGACCACGCCGGACAGCCCGGCCACCGAAGCCACGCCGGACAGCCCGGCCGCCGACGAGCCCGTGGCCACCACGAAGGCCACCACGAAGGCCACCACGAAGGCCACCTCCTTCGCGGCGAGCTCGTCCGCCGAAGCGCCGAAAGCCACCTCCGCCGGCGGGAACCTGCTGGGCAACCTCGTCGGCGGCACGCTCGGAGCCGTCACCGGAGCGACCACAAAGGACACCGCCGCGGCGCCGGCCAAGACGACCTCGGCCGGCGGCGGCCTGATCGGCGGCCTCGTCGGTGGCGTTCTCGACGTGGTCGGCGGGACGCTCTCGACGGTCACGGGCACGCTGGGCACGGTCACGGGCACGCTGTCCCACACCGTGCTGGCGCCCCTGACCCAACCGCTCTCGGGCAACCCCGGTGCGCCGGCGCTGCTGCCCCTCGACGACGTCCTGAGCCCCGTGCTCGGCGGCAGCTCGAACGCCGGCGGCGGCATCACCACGGTCCCCGCGGCGGCGGCCGTCGTCACCCAGGCCCCGGCCACGGTTCTCGAGGCCGCCCCGGCCGCGGAGCCCACGACGGCGGACCAGCAGAGCACCCGGGTCGCCGTCGCGCGCCCGGTCTTCCGGCACGCGGAGACGCTGCCGGCGGTCCAAGAGCAGCCCCGCGACTCCGGCGCCCACGCCACGAACGGCGGCGGCGGCGATTCCCCGCCCGGCCTCCCCGGTGGCACCACCGCGCCGAGCGCGCCGGCCCCCACCGCGGCCCCGGGCCACGACGGCTCCGGCGGCGCCCGCCACGCGTTCGCCGTCCACACCGACGACGTCACCACCACGCAGCTCAAGCTGATCGGCACCAGCCGCGGCCACGATGCCGACGGCGCAGGCAGGGAAGCCGCCCTGCCCACCACCTCCCCAGACTGACCCCGGACCGGGCCGCCGGGGACAAGTGCGCCCGTTTCCAGCTCGTCCGAGCGCACCCGCACGCCGTTGATGCGTGACGAATCCCCTGCTCCAGCTGCAAATCCGTGGCTCTTTCACGTCTCGTGACGCCGCTTGCGCGCGTCCGGCGTACCCCAGGGGCGAAACCATGCGAACCCACGAACTTTCCGACCGGCCGACCGCGCCCGGCCGGGTCGGATCCCGGTCCCGGCGCCGCGCTGCCCCCGCGGCGCCGGGACCCACACCGGGTGCCCTCCGGGAGCCCTCGCTCACCGCGCCGAGCGAGGACTCGCAGTACCGCGAGCGCACCTGAGCCGCCGGCTTCCCGGCACGTCGAGGGGCTGTGCCGGGAAGCCGCGGCACCCGTGAACGGGGTCACGTCCGTGAACGGGTGTGTGGAACGACGGACCGGTGCGCTGGATGCACATGAACGCCGCCCATCCCTGGGAGCAGGCTCGCATCCAGCGCACCGGTCCGTTCTTTCTAGGCGATCGGCGCGTCCAGGGAAGCCGGGGTGCCGCGCACCGACGCTTCGGCCGCGCTCAGCCGCCGCACGGCTTCGTCGATCCGGTCCGGCGGCAGGGAAAACGGCAGCCGGATCCAGCGCTCCAGCCCGCCGTGGACGCCGAAGCGCGAGCCCGGGGCCACCTGGACGCCGTGGCTCGCCGCCGCCACCGCCAGCCGCGAGCTCACCGGCTCCGGCATCCGGCACCACAGCGACAGCCCGCCGTCCGGCAGCGTGAACGTCCAGTCCGGCAGGTACCGGTGCACCGCGCCGGCCAGCGCGTCCCGGTAGCCCCGCAGTTCCGCGCGCCGCCGGTCCAGCACGGTTTCGTCGGCCATCAGCTCGGTGAGCACGAGCTGCTCGAACACCGGCGACCCGAGGTCGACGGCGTAGCGGGCCGAGACCAGCCGGCCGAGCAGGTCCTCCGACGCGCGGATCCAGCCGAGCCGCAGCCCGCCCCAGTGCGTCTTCGACGCCGAGCCGACGCAGATGACCAGGTCACCGGCGAACGCGGCCAGCGGTGGCGGCCCGTGCCGCGGATCGCCCGCCAGGTCCAGCTCGACGAGCGTCTCGTCCACCACGACCGGCGTCCGGGCGCGGGCGAGGACGGTCCCGAGCCGGGCGCGGCCTTCGGCGTCCAGGCGCAGGCCGGTCGGGTTCTGGAAGTCGACGACGAGGTAGGCGAGCCGCGGGGACGCCTGGCGCAGTGCCGCGTCGACGCCGGCGATGTCCCAGCCGCGCGCCCCGCTGGGGTCGAGCGCCACCGGCACCGGGATGGCGTGCGCGGCCCGGATCGCCTCCAGGGCGTTCGGGTACGTCGGCTGCTCCACGAGCACGCGGTCGCCGGGACCGGCGAGCATCCGCAGGACCAGCACGAACGCGTGGTGTGCGCCGTTGGTGACCATGATCTGCGCCGGTGTCGTCGGCAGCCCGCGCTCGGTGTAGCGCTGCGCGATCTGCTCCCGCAGCGCGAGCAGGCCGCGCTCCTGGTAGCCGTGGTCACCGAGGTGCGCGGCGAGGCGGACACGGGCCGCGTCGACCGCCGCGGCCGTACCGGGCACCGCCGGCGAGGACGCGTGGGTGAAGTCGATCGAGCCCTCACTCGCCGGCGCCAGCGGCCCGCGGCGCCGCCGCCCCGGCGCGGCGATCCACGAGCCCGCGCCGCGGCGGCTCGCGACGAACCCGTTCTCCCGCAAGCGGTCCAGCGCCGCGCCGATCAGCGTCCGGCTGGCGCCGAGCGCGTCGGCCAGCTCGCGCTCGGCGGGCAGCCGGGTGCCGAGCGGGAGCTGGCCGTCCAGCACCTGCAGTTCGATGGCCGCGGCCAGGTCGGCCGCGCCCTGCCGGGAGCCGCCTTGCCGCCACGAACCCAGCATGACGGCCAATCGCGGTCCTGAGATGCGTCCACCTACTGGGAGTCCGGCGTCCATAAGGCCAATATCCTGGAATTGGCTATGGTTTACAAGGCCACTTTGCGTCGATAGTGGAGACGTGGCTCAGATCGATCTCCGGCCCGTCCGGATCACCCGTGACCCCGCCCGGCGCAGCGTCCAGTTGCTCGCGGGCCTCGCCCTCTACGGCACCAGCGTCGCCCTCGTCACCCGCGCCGGCCTCGGCCTCGAGCCGTGGAGCGTGCTCGCCGAAGGCGTGCTGAAGCACACCGGCCTGACGTTCGGCACGGTCACCGGCCTGATTTCGGTGGTCGTGCTGCTGCTGTGGATCCCGTTGCGCCAGCGGCCCGGCATCGGCACCATCGCGAACGTCGTGGTCATCTCGGTCATGGTCGATGTCGTCCGGGCGTTCCTCCCCGATCAGCACGACCTGGGCTGGCAGATCCTCCTGCTGGTCGGCGGGGTGGCGCTCAACGGCGTCGCCACCGCCACCTACGTCGGCGCCCGCTTGGGCCCCGGCCCCCGCGACGGCCTGATGACCGGCCTCGCCGGGCGCACCGGCCGGTCGGTCCGGCTGGTGCGCACCGCCATCGAGGTGACCGTGGTCGCGGCCGGGTTCCTGCTCGGCGGGACCGTCGGGGTCGGCACCGTGCTCTACGCCCTGGCCATCGGGCCGCTCACCCAGGCGCTGCTCCCCCTGACGACCTGGCGGGAAAAGCAGCAGCCGCAGGAGGGTCACTAACCCGCCTTGCGCTGCACCACCGTGCGGCGCAGCGTTTCGTAGTCGACGCCGCGCCGGGCGAGCAGCTCGTCCGTGCCTTGCTGCCGGGCCAGCGCGAGCAGGATGTGCTCCGCCCCCAGGAAGTCGTCCCCCAGCCCCTTGGCTTCCCCGAGGCTCAGCTCCAAGGTCTTCTTCGCCCGGTCGGAGAAGGGGATGTGCCCACGCCGGGGGCGCGCCCGGCCGACGGCGAGCGCCCCCTGGCCGTGGGTTTCCTCGATGCGTTCGACGATCCGGTCGACGTCGATCCCGAACTCGGTCAGCGCGGCCGCGTCCGCGTCGCTGACGCCGCCGCGGCGCCGGATCCGGTCGATGTCGGCGTCGATGTCGGCGAGCGTGACCCCGAGTTCGGTCAGCAAGCGGGCGCCCTCGCCGGGCGCGACGTTGGCGATCCCGGCCAGCAGGTGCGGGGTGTCGATCTCGTCGGCGTTGGTGGCGCGGGCCCGGATCTGGGCCTCGACGACGGCCATCCGGGCGTCCTGGGTGAACTTCTCGAACATCAGTGCCTCCCGTACTTCTTGTGCACGGCCTGCCGGCTGACCCCCAGCTCGGCGGCGATTTCCTGCCACGACCAGCCGTGCACCCGCGCGCTGCGGACCTGCACGGCCTCCAGTTGTTCCAGCAGCTGCCGGAGCGCAGCGACCGCGCGCAGCCCCACCCGGGGATCGCGATCACCCGCCCGGGCGGCCAGATCCGTTGCTTCCGTCATGCTTGTCAACCTACGTTGACGTCTCGCCGGTGTCAACTCGGGTTGACACGCTCAGCGCGAACACCCCGGACGGGCGACGTACAGTCGGGTGATGCCCGAGATCGCCATCGCCGAACGGGCCGGGGTGGGCGCCGACGGCCACCCACGCCCCACCGAGGACCACGTCGTCGTGCTGGACAACGCGGTGCTCGTCCTGGACGGCGCCACCTCGTCGGACCCCGCGCAGCCCCCGGGCGGCTGGTACGCGGAACGGCTGGCCCGGCGCCTCGCCGACGACCTCCGCGCGGCTCCCGAAGCCGACCTGGCCGCGGTCCTGACCAGCGCCATCGCCGCCGTCACGGCCGAACACCGCCTGCGGCCGCAGCGTTCGCCGTCGAGCACGGTCGCGGCCGTGCGCTGGCTCGACGACCGCGTTGACGCCCTCGTCCTGGCCGACAGCCCGGTGGTCGGCTTCGGTGACTTCGGCGTCGACGTCGTCTCGGACGACCGGCTCGCGCGGCTGCGGCGGCGCGGGCTGCTCCAGACCGGCGCCGACGTCCGGCGCCGGCGCAATGCCCACGACGGCTTCTGGGTCGCCGAAGCCGACCCGGGCGCCGCCGCGCACTCGGTCCGGCGCAGCTGGCCGCGGTCCGGCGTCGAGGCCGTGCTGCTCGCCAGCGACGGTGTGTCGATCGGTGTCGACCAGTACGAACTCTTCGACTGGCGCGAGGTGCTGGCGATCACCCGGGCCGACGGACCCGACGCCGTCCTGGCCGCCGTCCGCACCGCGGAGAAGCAGGATCCGGACGGCGAACGCTGGCCACGGCCGAAGCGGCACGACGACCAGGCCCTGGTCCTCGTGGACTTCGAATCGGGGATTGTTCAGGGTCTTCCCTGATCACTCCGGTCGCGTTTGCCGACACCCTGGTCCAATGGGGACGGAAACGGGGAAGCGCACGAGACCGTGGCGGCTCGTCGCGCTGGGGGCGATCGGGTGGGGCCTGTTCACCGCCGTGGTGCTGCACGTGATCAGTTCGCGGAACCCGGTGTACGACACGCTGTCGAGCTACACGGTGACCGACCGCGGCGAAGGGATGCTCGCGGCGAGCGTGCTGTCGCTGGCCATCGGGTCGCTGGCGGTGCTCGGCGCGCTGCAGGTCGCCGGGGTGCCGCTGTCGCGGACGACCCGGCTGCTGCTCGCGTTGTGGGCGCTCGGGCTGGCCGCGGCGGCGGTCTTCCCGGCGAGCTACCCCGAGGCGCCGGACCCGGTGAGCGGCGAAATCCACCTCTACGCGTGCCTGGTCGCGTTCTGCAGCCTCCCCGGCGCGGCGATCTCGCTGCTGGAGCCGCTGCGAGGCCGTCCGGAGCGCGTCGCGCTGGTCCGCGCGATCCGGCTGTCCGCGGGGGCGTTCGCGCTGTTCGCCCTGAGCTTCGTGTTCGTTCGGCTGAGCGAGGCCGGGATCGAGCCGTTCCGCGAGGTCTCCGACGCGTTCCCGATCGGCGTCATGCAGCGGCTGCTGCTGCTCGCCGACATCGCGTTGCTGGGCACGCTGCTGTGGCTCGCGAGCCGGCTGGAGTCAGCCTTCGACGGCCGCGGCGAATTCGGGCGCGTAGCCGTACAGGCCGGGCAGCCCGCCGGTGTGCAGGAACACCACGTGGTCGTCCGGGGCGAAGTGACCGGCCCATTCGACCAGCGCGGCGGCCACTTTGCCGGTGTAGACCGGATCGAGCACCACCCCCTCGGTGCGGCCGAAGAGCCGTAGGGCGTTCCAGACGGCGTCGGTCGGGATGCCGTAGCCGGGACCGAGCGTCGAATCGCCCAGCTTCGTGTGGGCGAGCGACGGCGGTTCGACGCCGAGGAGCCCGGCCGCACCGCCGACGAGGTCGCGGAGGTTCTCCGTGGCCTCGTCGAGCGGGTGGCTGACGCAGGCGATGCCGACCCCGAGGTTCCCCAGCAGCGCGGAGGCCAGGACCACCCCGGCCGCGGTGCCGCCGCTGGCGTGCGGGACGACGAGGTGGGCGCGCTCGATACCGCGTTCTTCCAGCTGCTGCGCGAGTTCGCGGGTGGCGCGGACGTAGCCGAGGGCGCCGAGGGCGTTCGAGCCGCCGACGGGGACGGTGAAGACCTGCCGGCCTTCCTTTTGTGCTTCGGCGACGAGGCGGTCGTAGGTGCGGCCGGTCTCCTCGCCGTCCGCGCAGACGTGGACGGTGGCGCCGAAGAGCTTGTCCAGCGGGACGTTGCCGCCGCGTTCGTAGGCGTCGCCGTCGCGCGGGACCTTCGCGGTGAGCACGAGTTCGCAGCGCAGGCCGAGCTTCGCGCACGCGGCGGCGGTCTGGCGGCCGTGGTTGGTCTGGAGCGCGCCGAAGGTGATCACGGTGTCGGCGCCGGCCGCCGCGGCCGCGCCGAGGTGGTATTCGAGCTTGCGGAGCTTGTTGCCGCCGGCACCGAGCGGGTGGACGTCGTCGCGCTTCAGCCAGAGGTTGCGCAGGCCGAGGGCTTCGCCGAGCCGGGGGGCCGCCTGCAGCGGGGTCGGCCAGCCGCCCAGGTCGACCCGGGGGATGGCGGCCAGCGCGGCGTCGGGGAATCCGGCGAAGTCGAACGTCATGGGCCCACTCTAAAGCGCCCCGAGGTGGCCTTGGAGCGCTCGGGAGCGCCGAAAACCGCCGGTATCCGGTATCGTTCGTCCGAACGAACGAGAACTCCGCGAGGTGCCATGACCGCCATGAGCCTGGACTTCACCGGTCTCGCCGCGCAGGCCGCGCAGCTCGCCGCGGGTGAGGTCACCTCCGCGGCGCTCACCGCGGCCGCGCTCGGCCGTGCGCACGCGAGCCAGCCGACGCTCAACGCCTTCCGCTCCCTGCGCGACGACGCGGCCCTCGGCGAAGCCGCGGAAGCGGACCGGCGCCTGGCCGCCGGCGACCGCGCGCCGCTGCTCGGCGTGCCGATCGCGATCAAGGACGACGTCGACCTCACCGGCCTCCCCACGGCGTTCGGCTGCTCCGGCGAGTTCCCGTGCGCGACGGCCGACGCACCCGCCGTCGCGCTGCTGCGCGAGGCCGGTGCGGTGATCATCGGCAAGACGAACACCCCCGAGCTGGGCCAGTGGCCGTTCACCGAAGGCCCGGCCTTCGGCGTGACGCGCAACCCGTGGCACCCCGGCCACACCCCCGGGGGTTCTTCGGGCGGGAGCGCGGCCGCGGTGGCGTCGGGGGTCATCGCGGCCGCGCTCGGGTCCGACGGCGCCGGTTCGGTGCGCATCCCGGCCGCGTGGACCGGGCTCGTCGGCATCAAGCCCCAGCGCGGCCGGATCCCGACCGAGGGCGAGCTGTTCCACGGCCTCACCGTGCTCGGCCCGCTGGCCCGCACGGTCACCGACGCCGCCCTCCTGCTCGACGCGGCCGCGGGGGCGTCCGGTGTGTTCCGGGCGGCCGCCGCGCGCGAGCCGGGAAAGCTGCGGATCGGCCTGTCCACCCGGATCCCGTTCACCGCCACCCGGACCCGGCTCGACCCGGTCGTCGAGGCGAACGTGCGGCGGCTCGCCGAGTCGCTGGCCGGGCTGGGCCACGAGATCGTCGAGGTCGAACCGGACTACGGGCTGATCGGGCTGACGTTCCTGCCGCGGTCGCTCACCGGCGTCCGCGACTGGACGCTGCGGGTGCCCGACCGGGCCGGGCTCGACCCGCGCACGCGCAGCAACGCCGGCCACGGCCGCCTGCTCGCCGGGCCGGCGCTGCGGCTGGCCCGCGCGCTGGAGCCGGGCCTGCACCGGCGGATCGGCTCGGTGTTCGGCCGCGTCGACGTCCTGCTGACCCCGACCACCGCGACCCCGCCGCCGCCGGTCGGCACGTTCGACGGGCTGTCCGGCTGGGAGACCGACCAGGCCATGATCGCCGCCTGCCCGTACGCTTGGCCGTGGAACGTGCTGGGCTGGCCGGGGGTCAACGTCCCGGCCGGGCAGACGGCGCAGGGACTGCCGCTGGGGGCGCAGCTGCTCGGCCCGTCGCACGCCGAGGAGCGGCTGATTTCCCTTGCCGCGCAACTGGAAGAGGTCGAACGGTGGCCGGAGCGGCATCCCGCGGCAAGCTGGTGAGCACCCGGGAGGCCATCCTGCGCGGCGCGCTGACCGTCGTCGGCGAGCACGGCGTGGGCGGGCTGACCAACCGCCGGATCGTCGCCGCCGCCGGCGTCTCGCTGGGCACGCTGACGTACCACTTCCCGAGCCAGACGGCGTTGCTGCGCGAGGCGATGCTGCTGTTCGTCGAGGAGGAGACGGCGAAGCTCGGCGCGATCGTCGACGGCTACCGGGCGGCGGGGCTGAGCGTGGAGCAGGCCGCGTCGGTCGTGGAGCACGTGATCGCGCAGCTGCCGTTCGGCGCCGACGAGCTGGGCGCGCACGAGCTGTACCTCCAGTCCGCCCGCGACCCGGAGCTGCACGAAGCTTCGTCCCGCTGCTTCGCGGCGTACGACGAGCTGGCGGTGACGATCCTGACCGCGTTGGGCGTCCCGGACCCGCAGCGGCTGGCGGGACCGGTGGTGGCGCTGATCGCCGGCCTGCAGCTGCGCCGGCTGGCGACGGGCGAGACGGACACGCCGGTGGCCGAGCCGTTGATGATGCTGATCCGCGGAGCTTGATGGCCCGCCCGATCGTCCGCGGAACGGCGGCGTGGAAGTACTTCGGCGACTTCCGCGACGCGCTGCTGGCCGAGCAGGTCCTGGTGCTGCAGGTGGCGCACCCGGTCGTCGCGGCGGGCGTGCGGGACCATTCGGACTACACGTCGGACCCGTGGACGCGCTTGCTGCGGACGGTGGGATCGCTGTCGATCTACGTGTACGGCGGCGCGGCGGGAGCCCAGGTGGAAGCGGCGCGGCTGTGGTCCCTGCACCGGACGTTCACGGGGGTGGCGGACGGACGCCGTTACAGCGCCCTGGATCCGGCGGCGTACGCGTGGGTGCACGCGACGCTGGTGAAGGCTCCGGTTGACGCGCAACGGTTTTTCGGTGTGCCGTTGTCCGAAGTGGAGCTCGCGGAGTACTACGCGCAGATGTGCGACGTCGGGCGTCTGCTCGGAGTCCGGGAGCGGGATCTGCCGCGGGATTGGGCGGCGTTCGAGCGGTATTACGCCGAGATGGTGGCCGGTTTCGGGCCGAACCAGGCGATCGGGACGTTGTTCGAGACGATCCGGACGGTGGCGAAACCGGGGCGGTGGCTGCCGGATGCGTGGTGGCGGGGGTTCGGCCGGGGGCAGATGTTCTTGGTGCGGGCCACGTTGCCGCCGTCGTTGCGGGAGTCGCTGGGTCTGGAGTGGACGGACGCGGACCAGCGGAAGTTCGATCGGTTCGCGACTTGCGTGAGATGGGTGAGCACACCGATCCCGGCGGCGCTGCGGACGGCCCCGATGCGCTGGGTCGGAAGGCTCAACGTGTGGTTCCGCGCGCACCCGAAGGTGTACCGGGCTTTGACCCGCGGCGACGGCCCGGGCGCGAAGCCGAGCCCCTGAGCGAGTTCGCGGGGTCGCACGCGTGATTGGAGAGGCATCTCGCGTGATCAGAGGGGCATCTCGCGTGATTGGAAGCGGATCTCGCGTGGCTGAAGGCGGATCTCGCGTGACTGGAGGGTCATCACGTGTGATTGGGGGGTCGACACGCGTGACTGGAGGGTCGACACGCGTGACTGGAGGGTCGACACGGGTGATTGGGGGGTCGACACGGGTGGTGGGTCAGTCTCGGGTGAGGGTTCGGGCGTAGTGGGCGCGGGCCTTGGCGCGGTTGCCGCACCGGGACATCGAGCACCATTGGCGGTTTCGCCGCGGTGAGGCGTCGCAGAACCGGAGGCCGCAGTCGTCCGCCGCGCAGATGCGGACCTCGGCGTCGCTCGTGGCCAGGTCGATCGCGTCCGCCGCCAGGGCCGCGAACGCCGCCGCCACCGGGTCCTTCGGGGCCGGGACCTCGCGCCGCAGCACGCCGTCCGCCAGCGCGAGCCGCGGCGGGGGCGCCGGTGCCGAGGCGGCCGCGTTGTTGACCAGGTCGACGTCCATCTTCGACAGCTCCTCCGGCGGCAGCAGCACGCGGTCGATCGCCTCCCGCAGCGCCTTCGCCGCCAGCACGTTCCCCGCCGTCACCGGCACCGGGCCCGTCGTGAACCCCGCCAGCGAAAGCCACTCGGCCAGCGCGTCCGGCCCCGTCAGCAGCTCCACTCCCTCGTCGTGCCGGCTGCGCAGCGTGTTGACGAGGTCGAGGCACGGCCGTCCGCCATCGAAGACCCACTCCATGTTCGTCATTCTAACCCTTGAAGACAGTTAGAAGCAGCGCTACCGTCTAACCCTATGAACCGGTTAGAGAACATGGCCACCGTGAACGGCATCCGCCTGCACTACCTCCGCGCCGGCGACGGCCCGCCGCTGTTCCTGCTGCACGGCTGGCCGCAGACGTCGCACTGCTGGCGCAAGGTCCTCGCCCCGCTCGCCGAGACGCACACCGTGATCGCCCCCGACCTGCGCGGCTACGGCCGCAGCGACAAACCGAAGAACGGCTACGACAAGCGCACGATGGCCGCCGACATCGCCGCACTGGCCGACCACCTGGGCTTCGCGAAGACCGCCGTCGCCGGGCACGACCGCGGCGGCCGCGTCGCCCACCGCTGGGCCCTCGACCGCCCGGACCAGGTCGACCGCCTGGCCGTGCTGGACATCGCCCCCACCCGCGCGATGTGGCAGCGCATGGACACCGGCATCGCCAAGGCGTACTGGCACTGGCTCTTCCACCTCCAGCCCGACCTGCCGGAACTGCTGGCCGGCCGGGACATCGCCGCCTACCTCGGCTACTTCTTCGAACGCTGGACCCACCAGCGCCACGCGCTCGACGCCGAGGCGCAGGCCGAGTACGTCCGCGCCTTCTCCCAGCCCGGCGCACTCCGGGCCGGCTTCGACGACTACCGCGCCTCCTTCCCGGACGACGCCGAACTCGACGACGCCGACTTCGCGGCCGGAAAGCGGCTCACCCGGCCCCTGCTCGCCCTCTGGGGCGCGAACGGCCTGCTCGGCACGCTCCCCACCCTCGAGATCTGGCGGGAGTACGCCGACGACGTCACCGGCGTAGCCCTCGCCGAGTGCGGCCACTTCCTCCCCGAAGAGCAGCCCGGCGAAGTGGTCGCCCACCTGGGGAAGTTCCTCGATCCCTGAGTCTCCCGGGGGTTCCGGTCCCCCGAACTGGGGACCGGAATTCCCTCGCCGCCGTGACGCCCGCCACCGGCCGCACCGGTTAGGTTCGGCCCACAATGGGGAGCAAACCGAAAGCGGCACTGCTGATGCTGCTGGTCGCACTGGGGATCGCGGCCGGCGGCGGGACCGCCCACGCCGACGGCGCACCGAGCGGCACCGACATCCAGATCGCCCAGACGCTCGGCGCGCGCGAGCTCACCGTGATCATCCGCCGCGTGGACACGACACCGTCGCCGCTGCGGGTCGACGTCGTGACGCACCAGGGCACCGCGCCCGGCACGCTGCACTTGGCCGTCGCCGCCGGCGGCGTCCCGAGTTCGCGCACCGACGTGGTCCTCGGCGCCGCACCCGGGGTCTACGCGGGAAATCTCCAAGTCGACAAACCGGGACCGTGGGAACTCTCGCTGAGCGACGGCACCGGCGCACCGGCGACGATCCCGTTCGTCGTGCCCGCGCGGGTGGTCCCGCCGTGGGAGCGGGCGACCTACGGCGGGTTCGTCGCCGCGGGCGCCTTCCTGCTCATCGCCCTCGTCGTGGGGGTCCGGGCCAAGCGGACGGCGTTCGCGCTGGTCCCGGCGGGTGGTGCGGTCGCGGCGATCGCCGTCGCCGTCACCGGCGCACTGCTGTCGGCGAGCACTCCCCCGCCACCGGCGCCCGGCAGCCAACTGGATCCGACGTTCGACAACGTCACCGACCCGTACGGAAGCGCTCCGCTGTCCACAGTGGATTACTCGCGGCCGCCGGTGAACCTCGCGGTCCGCCCGGCAACCGACGGCCTGGCGCTGGGCTTCACCGACGGCGCCACCGGCCGCCCGGTCGACGACCTGCTGGTCCACGACAACGCCCTGGTGCACCTGGTGCTGGTCTCGCCGTCCGGCCGGCTGAGCCACCTGCACCCGGTGCGCGTCGGGCCGGGGGACTACCGGGTGCACCTGGCCGACCCGGAGCCGGGCACGTACGCCGTCGCCGCGGAACTCGCCCGGCGCGGCGGCGGGGTCCAGCTGGCCCGGTCCACTGTGGACCTGCACGGCACCGCCGCGCCGGCACCCGAGCCCGCCGGCGCCGGGCCGCGGACGATCGACGGCACCCCGGTGGACCTGACCATCACCCCGGGCTCGCCGTCGACGATCACCGCGCACTTCCGCACCGCCGACCTCCAGCCGTGGCTGGGCATGCTGGGCCATCTGATCATCGCCGGGCCGATCACCGGGCCGGTCGGCGAAAGCGCCGCGAAGGCACCGACGTGGGCGCACGTCCACGCGATGCTCCCGCCCGTCGCGGGCCGGCTCGACCGTCCGGATGAGACGGTCGCCGCCTACGGCCCGGCCGTCGGCTTCACCTACACCTTCGCCGCGCCGGGCCGGTACCGGATCTGGCTGCAGGCCGAACGCGGCTATCGGGTGCTCACCGTCCCCGCCGTGGTCGACGTCCCGACGACCGGAGCCGGCCGGTGAACCGCCCGACGTTGCTGATCGCCGTGGTCGCCCTGGTCGTCGCGGCCGGCGCCGCGTGGCTGCTGTGGGGCGGCGGCACCGCGAAACCCTCGACGCAGCAGGCGGTTTCCGGGCCGTACACCGTCCAGTTCTCCGCGGACCGGCCCCGCATCGGCGGCAACACGTTCGCCGTCGCGGTGACCGGGCCCGCGCCCGAAGCCGTCACGGTCGCCCCGGTCATGGCCCAGATGGGGCACGCGCTCACGCCGGTGCCCGCCGGGCCGGACGGGCCCGGCCGCTTCCGCGCCGCGGACGTCGCCCTGCCGATGGCCGGGCAGTGGGAGATCACCGTGTCACTGCGCGGCCCCGGCGGGCCCGCGCAGGTCGTCTTTCCGTTGTTGGTCAAGTAGGAGGAGGGGGAATGGACCTCACCGCATCCGGCGTGCGCACCACGTCGGTCGCGAAACAGGCGCGCACGGGGTTGCTGCCGGCGAACGTCGTGCTCGGCGGTTCGCTGCTGTCGCTGGTCGGGCTGACCTGGGACATCCAGTGGCACGACGACGTCGGGCCGGACACGTTCTTCACGCTGCCGCACCTGTTCCTGTACGCGGGCAGCGCGGTCGTCGGCCTGGCGAGCCTCGCCGTCGTGCTGCTGACGACGGCGGCGCGGCGCGCGGGACGGCCGGTCGACCCGCGGGTCGGCGGGCGCGTGGTCAACGTGTTCGGCCGGACCTTCGCGGCCCCGCTCGGCTACCTGGTCTCCGGCGTCGGCGCCGCGATGTTCCTGCTCTACGGGCTGTGGGACCAGTGGTGGCACGGGCTGTACGGCTTCGACGCGGTCATCGACTCACCGCCGCACATCGGGCTGCTGCTGTCGGTCACGGTGTCGCTGATCGGCACGACCGCGGTGTTCGCCGCGGCGCGCGAGCACCGCTGGGGCCGGCTCGGGACGCTGGCGTCGCTGACCGTGCTGCTCACCTTCGGGCCGGTGCTGGCGCTCGGGCTGCAGCAGGTGCCGGACGACTACGCCGACGCCGTGGCGGTCGGGACGTCGATGATGGCGGTGCTGCTGGTCGCCGTCGGGGCCGGGTTCCTGCGCCGCCCGGGCGGGGCGGTCGGTACCGCCGCGCTGGTCGCGGCGGTGCAGGCGGTGTTCTGGTGGTTCTCGCCGTGGGCGGCGAGGGCCTACGCCGACCTGGTCGGCCTGCCGCTGCGCGACGCGGTCGCCGGTGTGCCGGCGATGCCGTCGCTGACGCCGATGGCCCTGCTCCCGGTGGCCGCGCTGATGGAGCTGGGGTACCTGGCCGCCCGGCGCCGCGGGTGGCGCGCGGGCCGCGTTTCGGTGGTCGTCGGCGGGCTCGCCGGGCTGCTGATCGGCCTCAGCCTGCCGCTGCAGCGGGCGCTGCTCTACACCGGCGCGCACGTGCCGCCGGCTTGGTACCTGGCGACGACGGCCGTGCTCAGCGGCCTGCTCGGACTGCTCGGCGGGTTCGCCGGCTGGCGGTTCGGCGGGATGCTCTGCCTGCTGGCGCCCGCGAAGAAGGGGGAAACCGCTGATGCGTAAGACGCTCTTGGCCCTGGCCGCCGTGGCCGGGCTGCTGTTCGGGACGGCGGCGCCGGCGAACGCCTACGAGCCGGTCAACATCGTGCACACCGAGCGGGTGCAGGCCGGGCCGTACGGGCTGACCATCGGGTTCAGCACGTGGCCGCTGAAAGCCATGCAGTCGCTGGACTTCACCTTCATCCCCGACGGCGGCATCGGCGACAAGACCGGCACGCTCGCCATGTTCGGCCCCGACGGCGCGCAACGGCGGGCCCAGCCGCTGGTGCGGCACCCGCGCAAGCGCGAGGTCTGGGGCCTGGACGTCCGGTCGATGCCCCGGGCCGGGGACTGGACGTTCCGCTTCACCGTCAACGGCCCCGCCGGCTCCGGCACCGGCGAGCTGCGCGCCCTGCCGGTCCTACCGCAGCCGGGGCCGCCGATGGCCGTGAGCTGGGCGATCAGCACGCTGCCGCTGATCGGGCTCGTGGTGCTCGTCGTGGTGGCCTGGCGCCGGACCCGCGGCCGGTTGCGCGGGGGCGAGCTTCCGGCAACCGGGTGAGATTCCCCTCACATTCGGCACCCGGACGTACTCGGGCCGTCGCGAAGGCCTCCTTCACCACAGAGGACGGGGAAGGAGGCCTTCGCCATTCGCTTTCCGGGGCACGGCGCTTCCGCGGCACGACCGGGCGCGGGACGGGGATCAGGCGGGCAGGTCGAACTGCCCGGCCTTGACGGCGACCAGGAACGCTTCCCACTCGGCGGTGTCGAACACGAAGACGGGGCTGGTCGCGAGCTTGGTGTCGCGGACGCCGATCAGGCCGTCCCGGCCCAGGTTGACCTCCACGCAGTTGCCGCCGTTGGGCTCACTGGCGAACGACTTCTCCCAGGCGGCCTCTTCGAACAGGGTCACGGCCGTGTTCGGATCGTAATCCGCGAACGACGGATAATCCGCCATGGGTCGTACCTCCGAGGATTGATGGGGTCGCGGCCGCGAACTGGTCCGATGGCACCTGCTCCCGGCTACTCAGTGTCTCAATGGCCCAACGCACAGGGCCAAGCGGGTGATCAACTAGTTCCGGCCTCGACATGAAGATTATTCCAGGAGTAGGATTAATCGCATCGGCCGGGGCGCTGGTGTCGGTGAACGACTCCCTGCCCGCGGCAGACGGTCGTCGGCGCGGGCCGAAGTGCCGGAGTGACCGGAACCGGTGTTGACAAACCGAGCCGCACGACCTCATGGGGGATGATCAGCGTGATCGTCGAGGACCGGCCTCCCGTCTTCCGGACGGGCAGCCGCCACGGCCACCACCGGCTGATCCGCACGCACGCGACCGGCGGCGAACCCGTCCGGTCACCGCGACGAGAGCAGGGGGTGTAGACGAATGGCCGTCCGGGTGAACTCGCTCTTCCGCCGCGAAGACGAAGCCCACCGTGGCCGCCGGGGCATCGGCGACGAGCTGCGGAACCGCTTCGGCTTCAGCCTGATCCAGGCGCCGCTGCGCAAGACGACGACGTGGGCGACGGACCAGGACCTCCCGCTGCGGCGCCACGCCGACGGGGTCCGCACCACCCGCCCGCTGGAAGCTTCGATCGACCTGGCGCCGCTGATGCGCGGTCGCATCGGCTCGCGCGCCTGAACCTGTCGTACCACCGCGAAAGAGCCCCGGTTTCCTGCGGAACCGGGGCTCTTGCCCTGCCGGGCTACGGTTTCCGCAGCAGCAGGCAGCCGTGCCGCATCGGGCGTTCCCCGGCGCCCGGCTCGCGATACATGCGCCCCACTTCGGTGAACCCCGCCGCGGCGGCGAGCCCGGCCAGTTCGTCCAGCGGCCAGCTGTAGGCCGTCGTCACCTTGTGGTCGAACGGCACCAGCGGGCCGCCGCCGGATTCGAAGCACCCCAACAGAACGTGACCGCCGGACGCCGACGTTCGGGCGAATTCGGCGAAGCAGCCCGGAATTTCCGCCGGCGGCGTGTGGATCAGCGAGTACCACGACAGGATCCCGGCGAGCGACGCGTCCGGCAGGTCCAGCGCGGCCATCGAGCCCACTTCGAACCGCAGGTCCGGGTGCGCGGCCCGGGCGAGGGCGATCATCGCCGGGGACAGGTCGACGCCGAAGCTGTCGAGGCCGAGGGACCGCAGGTGCGCCGTCAGGTGCCCGGGCCCGCAGCCGAGGTCGGCGACCGGGCCGCGGCCGCGCACGGAATCCGCGAACGCCGTCCACACCGCCCGTTCCAGCGGGTGCTTGTCCCAGGCCTCGGCGGCGAATTCGGCGTACTGGACGGCGATCGCGTCGTAGGCGGCGGCGGTCACGGCTTGCGGCCCAGGCCGCAGAGGTGGCCGACGAACGACGGGTCGTTCGCGAGCTTCTTCGTCGCCTTGGACTCGATTTCTTCGGGGTGCCACTCCGGCAGGTAGACGATGCCCGGCTCGACGAGTTCCAGCCCCTCGAAGAACGACGTGAACTCCGCCCGCGTGCGCAGGTGGATCGGCGTGCTGGACCGGTTGTACTGCTTCATGATCGTCTCGCGGCTGTCCGCGTCGGCCATCTCCTGCAGGCCGTCGCTGGTCAGGTGCGAGGACAGGAAGTACGAGCCGGACGGCAGCAGCGACAGGTACTTCCGGATGGTCTGGGCCACCGGCTCGTCGGCGCCGAGGAAGTACAGGACACCCACCATGATCAGGCCGATCGGGCGGTTCGGGTCGAGGACGCCGGTGTCGAGCGCGCGCTTCCAGATGTCGGCCGGGTCGCGCAGGTCGCCCTGCAGCACCGCGTGCCGCCCCGCGACGCCTTCCCGTTCCAGCAGGATCTGCGAGTGGGCGACGGCCACCGGTTCGTTGTCGACGTACACGCACCGGGCGTCCGGGTTCACCGCCGTCGCGACTTCGTGGACGTTGCCGACCGTCGGGACGCCGGAGCCGAGGTCGAGGAACTGGTCGACGCCGTTGCGCGCCAGGTAGCGGACGCCGCGGCCGAGGAAGTCGCGGCCGGCGCGCGCGACGGTCTTGATCATCGGGAAGGTCTTGACCGCCTGCTCGCCGAACTGGCGGTCGATGGCCCAGTTGGCGTCGCCGCCGAGGAACCAGTCGTAGATGCGCGCCGCGTTCGGCCGGTCCAGGTCCACGCCTTCAGGGGCTTCGGGGTCCTGCGTCGTCATTGCGTCCTCCAGGCTTGCGGCCGACACCGCCGACCACGCTCGCGAGGGGGACCGTGGCGGCGCCGGGCTCGGGGCGCCACTCTCCCACAGGCACGATCCCGGGCTCGACGACGTCGAAGGTACCGAAGAACGCGGCGATCTCGGCGAGAGACCGGGAGACCGCGGGCGAGTTGGAGCTTTCCGAGAGCTTCACGAGCCGCCGGATCTGCTCCAGCTCTTCGCCTTCGACGCCGGACTCGGTCGCGTGCGAAAGGACGTACGCCGAACCGGGCGCCAGGAGGGTCCGGTAGTCGCGGATGGCTTCGCGGACGCCGGTGGCGTCCGGCAGGAAGTGCAGCACCGCCACGGTGAGCAGGCAGATCGGCCGGTCCGGGTCGAGCACGCCGGTGGCCAGCGCGGCGTCCCACACCTCGCCGGCGTCCCGCAGGTCGGCGTGCAGCACGGCGTGCCGCTCGGGGTCGCCCGCCTCTTCGAGCAGCATCCGCCCGTGCGCGACCGCGACGGGCTCGCAGTCGACGTAGACGCACCGGCTGTCGTCGGCGTAGTCGTCGGCGACCTCGTGCACGTTGCCCGCGGTCGGGATGCCGGAGCCGAGGTCGAGGAACTGCGTGATGCCTTCGGCGAGGCAGTAGCGGACGGCCCGGCCGAGGAAGTCGCGGTTGGCGCGGGCCAGGGTCTTCGCCAGCGGGAACACTTTGAGCGCCTGCTCGCCGTACTGCCGGTCGATCGCCCAGTTCGCGGTGCCGCCCAGCGCCCAGTCGTAGATGCGCGCCACGTTCGGGCGGTCCAGATCGATGACATCGGGCAGGAAGTCGGGGTCCACGACGTCCCCTTCGAGCGGCAACTTCCGGTGGATTCGGGCGTAGTGGAGTGACTCTACCGAAAGTTGTTCACCGGCCGGGACAGTTCACGCGGCCATTCGCCCTATTGGAGCTGCTGCATCTGCGCGCGGTAACCCTCCGCGAGCTCCTTCAGGAACTGCCGGGTCTCCTGGCGCTCCAGGGCGGCTCCGCGCAGCCTGTCCCACGAGTCGACGAAGATGTTGAAGTCCTTGACGTCGTCGAGGTAGAGACCGCCCGCCGAGTGCTCGATGTAGACGAAGTCCCGCGTGCGGTCCGGGAACCGCATGATCGTGAAATCGTTGGGCACCGCGGCCAGCCGCGCGCCGAACGGCAGTACGTGCACGTAGACCCGCGGGTGCTTCTCGAGCGAGAGCAGGTGCTCGACCTGGTCGAGCATCACCGCGGGCGCGTACCCGCCGGGTGCCCGGCGCAGCGCGCCTTCGCTGATGATGAACCGGTAGTACGGCGGCTGCTGCTGCTCGAACACCGCCTTGCGGTCGAGGCGGTTGCGGACCAGCGACGTCACGTCCGTCGCGCCGGCCTCGGTGAACTGCTTGAGCATGTAGTGCTCGGACTGCAGCGGCCCCGGGATGCGCTCACCGTGCCAGGTGAGGATCTCCGCGGCCGCGGGCTCCAGGTCGGTGAAGGTGCGAAACCAGTGCGGTACCACCGACCGGTAGCCGGACCAGTGGCCGCGTTGCCCGGCGGCGGCCCGCGCCAGGTTCATCAGCGTGTCGGCTTCTTCGCCGTTGATCCCGAACGCGTTCAGCATGGATCGCACATCCCCGAGCTTCACCCCGACGGCACCGGACTCGATCTTGTTGACCTTGCCCTGGGTGCAGCCGAGAACCTCGGCGACCTGCTGCTGTGTCATCCGCGCCGCGGTGCGGGCATGCCGGAGCTCGTTCCCGAGCTGCTTCCGGCGCGAGGTGACGGTGCTGGCCATCGCCCTGCTCTCCCGGACCACTACCAAGCAACGGCGGCCACCGGCCGCCGTCGCACGCGAACTATCGAACCCACCCAGGCTAGTGCTTCACCTTGCGGATCTCGATGATGACATCGCGCAGCGTTCCAGGAAACGTCGCGGAACGCCAGTCACCTGCGCTATCACTCGGCTGGACCAGTGAAATTCGGAATTATTCCGCCAACCGGCGGAGCCCCGTCTCGGGCATAGTGACGCCGTGACCGATCGTTCCCCCTCCGCCGCCGCCGTCACCCGGCTGGCCGACCACGCCCACGGCTACGTCCAGCCGGACGGCTCCTGGTACATCAACAACTGCGGGCTGGTCGACGCCGGCGACCACACCGTGCTGATCGACACCTGCGCGACCGAGCGCCGCACGCGCGCCCTGCTCGCGGCGGTCGAGGGCGCCACCGGCCGCCCGGTGACCACGCTGGTCAACACCCACCACCACGGTGACCACACCAACGGCAACTACCTGGTCGAGGGCGCTACGGTCATCGGCCACCGCAGGACCCGCGAGCTGATCGCCGCCGAGGGCATCCAGACCTACGAGGGCGTCTTCGTCGGCAACGACTGGGGCGAGTTGCGACCGCGGCCGCCCGAGATCGTCTTCGACGACCGGCTCACGCTGTACGCGGGCGAGGTAGAGATCCAGCTGATCCACCCCGGCCACGCGGCCCACACGACCAACGACGTCCTGGTCTGGCTGCCGCAGCAGCGCGTGCTCTACGCCGGTGACCTGGTGTTCCACGGCGGCAGCCCGTTCGCGCTGATGGGTTCGGTCGCGGGGTGGCGCAAGGCGCTGGACGTGATCCGGGAGCTGTCTCCCGAGGTCATCTTGCCTGGCCACGGCGGTCCCTGTGGGCTGGACGTGGTGGACAAAGTGGACGAATACCTGGCCTTCGTCCAGCGGACGGCCGAGCGCGGGAAGGCCGCCGGGCTGTCGCCGCTGGAGGTGGCGAAGGAGACGGACCTGGGCGAGTTCTCGGCGCTCTCCGAGCAGGAGCGGCTGCCGGGCAACCTGCACCGCGCGTACGCCGAGCTCGACGGCGCCGAGTGGGGCGCCGACATCGACCTGGTCGCGGCGATCACCGACATGCTCGCCTACAACAAGGGCCCGATCCGCTGCTTCTCCTGAACTAGGTGAGCTCCTCCTCCGTGGCCTCCCTTAGTGGCTCGATCGGACTAGTCTCTGAATCGAGAGAGTCGTTGGAAGGATGCGGATGAGCAAGAAGGCGAGCATCGGGGTCACCGGCCTGGCGGTCATGGGCCGCAACCTGGCCCGCAACCTGGCCCGGCACGGGCACACGGTGGCCCTGCACAACCGGTCCGAGGAGCGGACCCGCGCGCTGGTGGAGCAGTTCGGCGACGAGGGCGACTTCATCCCGGCGTACTCCGCGCAGGAGTTCGTCGACGCGCTGGAGCGGCCCCGGCAGGTCGTGATCATGGTCAAGGCGGGCGGCCCGACGGACGCCGTCATCGAGGAGTTCGCGCCGCTGCTCGAAGAGGGCGACGTCATCATCGACGCCGGCAACGCGCACTTCGCCGACACGCGCCGCCGCGAGAAGGCGCTGCGCGAGCGCGGGTTGCACTTCGTCGGCAGCGGCGTCTCCGGCGGCGAGGAGGGCGCGCTGCACGGGCCGAGCATCATGCCCGGCGGCTCGAAGGAGTCGTACGAGTCGCTCGGCCCGCTGTTCGAGGACATCTCGGCGAAGGTCGACGGCGAACCGTGCTGCACGCACATCGGCGCGGACGGTGCCGGCCACTTCGTCAAGATGGTGCACAACGGCATCGAGTACGCCGACATGCAGCTGATCGCGGAGTCGTTCGACCTGCTCCGGCACGCGGGCGGCTACTCCCCCGCCGAGATCGCCGACGTGTTCCGCACCTGGAACACCGGGCGGCTCGACTCCTACCTGATCGAAATCACCGCCGAGGTGCTGGCGCACGTCGACGCTTCTTCGGGCAAGCCGTTCGTCGACGTCGTCGAGGACGCCGCCGAGCAGAAGGGCACCGGCCGCTGGACCGTGCAGATCGGCCTCGACCTGGGTGTGCCGATCTCGGGCATCGCCGAAGCCGTCTTCGCGCGTTCGCTGTCCGGGTCGAAGTCGCTGCGCGCGGCGGCCCGCGGGCTCGGCGGTCCGTCGGCCGCGCCGCTGTCCGGCTCGGCGCTGGAGCGCTTCGCCGACGACGTGGAGCAGGCCCTGTACGCGTCGAAGGTGGTCGCGTACGCGCAGGGCTTCAACCAGATCCAGGCCGGCGCGACCGAGTACGGCTGGGACATCGACCTGGGCAAGGTCGCCTCGATCTGGCGCGGCGGCTGCATCATCCGGGCGAAGTTCCTCAACGACATCACCGCGGCCTACGCCGACGAGCCGGAGCTGCCGACGCTGCTGACGTCGGGCGGCTTCCGCAAGGCGGTCGAGGACGCGCAGGACTCGTGGCGTTCGGTGATCTCGACCGCGGTCAAGCTCGGCATCCCCACGCCGGGCTTCTCGACGGCGCTGGCCTACTACGACGGCCTCCGCGCCGACCGCCTGCCGGCCGCGCTGGTGCAGGGTCAGCGGGACTTCTTCGGCGCCCACACCTACCGCCGCGTGGACCGCGAAGGCTCGTTCCACACGGCCTGGGCCGCCGACGGCCGCCCGGAGTCCGACGCCTGAGCCGGTGCTGCTCTGATCGGGAAGACCCCCTGGTCCCGCCCGGTCAGAGCAGCGTCACCAGCAGCACCGCGAGAAGCACGGCGGCCACGAGGAGTCTCACTGCCCCCGGGCGGCGAGGATCTCCGCCAGCACCTCCAGGATCTTCGCCTCGGCCTTGTCCTTCCTGACGCCGAGGCCGTCGAGCACCTCGAAGCCGGTGCCTTCGCCCTGTTCCAGCAGGGCCAGCAGGATGTGCTCGGTGCCGATGTAGTTGTGGCCCAGCCGCAGGCCTTCGCGCATGGTCAGCTCGAGGGCCTTCTTGCCCGCCGCGGAGAACGGGACCACGTTCGGCACCGGGTCCACCGGCTCGGGCAGCCGCGCTTCGGCGGCTTCGCGGACGGCGTCCAGCTGCACGCCCTGGGCGAGGATCGCCCCGGCCGCCAGTGCCGCGGGCTCGGTCAGCAGGCCCAGCACGATGTGCACGGTGTCGATCTCCGGGCTGGCGTGGTCGACGGCCGCCTTCTGCGCCTCGACGACGACGTGCCGCGCCCGGTCGGTGTAGCGGCCGTAGACGCGCTCGATGGCGCCGCTCGGGTCGCCGCCGGGATCGACCTTCGGCACGAACCGCTTCTGGGCGGCCTGTTTCGTGACGCCCATGCTGGCGCCGATCTCGGTCCAGGACGCCCCGGACCGGCGGGCCTGGTCGACGAAGTGGCCGATCAGGTGGTCGGCCACTTCGCCGAGGTGCTGGCCCACGTAGACCGCGTCGGTCAGCTGGGCCAGTGCGTCCGTCTCGTGGTTGCTCTTGATCGCGCTGATGAGGTCGTCGAGCTTGATGTTGGTCGGTAAGGTCATGCGTCAACTGTAGGTTGACGATCTTCTGCCGTCAACCATGAGTTGACGATCAGGCGGCGCGAGACTTCAGGTGTGCCTTGAGGTCGAATTCGCTGGCTTCGAGGTCGGCGTACGCGGGCTTCGGCTCGGCGGTGAACAGGCGGCGCGCGGCGATGTGGTCGGCCGGCTTGTTCACCGACTCGACCGCGATGAGGACGTCGTCGCGGAACGACAGCACCGAGAACTTGCCCGCTGCCTGGTCACCCGCGACCACCGTCCGGTCGGCCCCCGAAAGGATTCCGGCGATCTGCAGTTTCGCGCCCGCCTGGTCGGTCCAGAACCACGGCAGGCTCGCGTACGGCTCTTCGGTGCCGGTGATCGCCGCGGCCACGCACCGGGCCTGGTCGACGGCGTTCTGCACGGACTCCAGCCGGGTCGCCGCGCCCGCCTGCACGCACGGGAAGTTCGCGCAGTCGCCGATCGCGAAGATCCGCGGGTCGGCCGTCCTCAGGTGCTCGTCGACGACCACGCCGTTGTCCACCGGCAGCCCGGCTCCCTCGGCCAACGTCGTCTCCGGCACGACACCGACGGCCACGACGACCAGGTCGGCGGGCAGCCGCCGGCCGTCGGACAGTTCGGCCTCGCGCACCCGCGAGTCGCCGTGGAACGCCGTGACACCCTGGCCGAGCACTACCGTGTGCCCGGCTTCGCGGTGCAACGCGGCGAAGTAGGCGGAAATCTCGGGTGTCGCGACCCGGTTGAGGAGCCGGTCCTGCGCCTCGACGATCGTCACCGGACGACCGGCGTGCGAGGCGAACTCCAGCCCGATGAACCCGCCGCCGGCCACGACGACGTCCCGCGCCTCCGGAAGGGCCTCGCGCAGCCGGTCGGCGTCGTCGCGGGTCCGCAGGGTCAGCACGCCCGGCAGCTCGGCACCGGGCACGGGCAGCGTCCGGTTGCGCGCGCCGGTGGCCAGGACGAGGTGGTCGTAGGCGAGCTCGGTGCCGTCTTCGAGGCGGACGCGGGAGTTCGCGCGGTCGATCTTCGCGACCCGCCCGGCAAGCAGTTCGATGTCCTTCTCGGCGAAGAAGTCCTCGCCGCGCAAGTGCAGCTGCTCCAGCCCGGCCGTGCCGGCCAGGTAGGCCTTCGACAACGGCGGCCGCTGGTACGGCACGCCGGGCTCGTCCCCGATCAACACGACCCGGCCGGCGAACCCGCGGTCCCGCAGCGACGCGACGGCCTGGAACCCGCTCTGCCCCGCCCCGACGACGAGAGCCGTGTTCTGTGCACCCATGGCCGCCATCCGATCACAGAAGGCGCAAACCGTCGAGGAGCCCCGTCAGAGTTCGTCGTCCGGCAGCAGCGGGCGCATGAACGTGCGCCGGTACCGCACCACGCACCCGCTCTCGTCGCGGATCTTGTCGGCCTCGATGAAGTCCGGGTCGACGCCGAACAGCGTCCGGTAGCGCTCGTACGCGGCCAGGCTCTCGAAGCTGAACAGGGCCCGTGCTTCGTCGCTCGCCCCCTCCGCCGGCAGGAAATAGCCGTGGTGGATGCCTCCTTCGCGCTGTACCAGGCGCATCCACGCGGCGGCGAAACGTTCGAAGTCGGGCAGCTTCGCCGGGTCGATGACGTAGTCGACGACGCAGGTGATCATCAGTGGCCGCCCCAGACTCGGTCGGCCGTCGCGACGATCAGTTCCAGTTTGCGCAGCTGGTCGTCGGGGGTCAGGTCGTTGCCCTCCTCGGTCGAGGAGAACCCGCACTGCGGGGACAGGCAGAGGCGGTCGATGTCGACATAGCGCGAAGCCTCTTCGATCCGCCGCACCAGGACGTCCGGGTCCTCCAGCTCCGGCCGCTTGGTGGTGACCAGGCCGAGGACGACCTTCTTGTCCTTCGGCACGAACCGCAGCGGTTCGAACCCGCCGGAGCGTTCGTCGTCGTACTCCAGGAAGAACCCGTCGACGGCGAGCTCGCCGAAGAGCGCCTCGGCGACGAACTCGTAGCTGCCCTCGGCGGCCCAGGAGGACCGGAAGTTGCCGCGGCACAGGTGGGTCGTCACCGCGAGGTCCTCGGGACGGCCCTCGAGTGCCGCGTTCATCGTCGCGATGTTGCGCAGGTGCTGGGTGTCCGGGTCGCCGCCCATCCGTGCGACGAGCTCCCGCTGCGCCGGGTCGTTGAGGTAGGCGAGGCTCGTGTCGTCGAGCTGCAGGTACCGGCAGCCGAGCCCGTGCACCGCGCTGACCTGCTGCCGGTAGGCGGCGCTGAGGTCGGCGAAGAACTCCTCGAGGTCCGGGTAGACGCTCTCGCTGACCGCCGCCCGGCCGCCGCGGTAGTAGACCATGCTCGGCGACGGGATGGTCAGCTTCGGCGTCACGCCCGGGTCCACATGGGACTGCAGGAACCGGAAGTGGTCGGCGAAGATCGGCTCCTCGAGCCGCACCTTGCCGTCGACCTGCAGGCCCGGCGGGCTGAACTCGAGGTCGCCCGCCAGGTTGTGGAACTTGACGTGCAGCCGCTGGTCGCTCTGGGAGATGCCGCCGAGCGCGTAGATGAAGTCCATGTGCCACGACGCCCGGCGGAACTCGCCGTCGGTCGCCGAGCTCAGCCCGGCCGCCTTCTGCATCTTGATCACGTCGCGGATCGCGTCGTCCTCGACCGCGCGCAGCTGCTCCGCGCCGATCTCACCGCTTTCGTGCCGCCTCCGTGCGTCGCGCAGCACCGGGGGCCGCAGCAGGCTCCCCACGTGATCGGCGCGGAACGGCGGGCCCACCTGGGAAATGCCACCCGAAGTCATGCACCGATGGTCACACATTCCCGGCCTTCGCGCCGCCCCTCGAAACCTGATCATCACGCCCGGGACTTGCCACCGTCACCGCTACCGCGTTGGCTGTGGCACCGGCGCGTTCGACGAACGGGGGCACTCATGACGGAATCCGCGGTCCACCCGGTCGACCGGGGCCTGCCCGCCGGGCGGCTCGCCCTGCTCGGCCTCCAGCACATGGCGATCATGTACGCGGGCTCGGTCGCGGTGCCGCTGATCGTCGGCAGCGCGCTGAAGCTCGACCCGGCGACGATCGGGCTGCTCGTCAACGCGGATCTGCTGGTCGCGGGCATCGCGACGCTGGTGCAGGCGGTCGGGATCGGGAAGCTGCTGGGCATCCGGCTGCCGGTGGTCGCGGGCGCCACGTTCACCGTCGTCAACCCGATGATCCTGATCGCGTCCCAGTACGGCCTGCCCGCGGTCTACGGCGCGATGATCGCGTCCGGGGTGTTCGGGCTGCTCATCGCGCGGCCGTTCGCGAAGCTGATCCGGTTCTTCCCGCCGCTGGTCACCGGAACGCTGCTGCTGGTCATCGGCGTCTCGCTGCTCGGCCCGGGCGCGGCGATGATCGCCGGCCACGACAGCACGGCCCCGGACTACGCGGCGCCGTCGCACATCGGGCTGGCGTTCGGGGTGCTCGCGCTGCTCGTGCTCTTCACCCGGGTGCTGCGCGGGTTCGCCGGCCAGGTCGGGCCGCTGCTCGCGCTGGCCATCGGGCTGGTCGTGGCGATCCCGATGGGGCTGGTGCACTGGGACGGCCTGCGCGCGGCCGGCTGGTTCGGGCTGGCGTCGCCGTTCCACTTCGGCGCGCCGACGTTCCCGGTCGCGGCGATCCTGTCGATGTGCGTGGTCATGCTGGTGACGTTCACCGAGTCGACGGCGGACATGATCGCCGTCGGCGAGATCACCGGGCGCCCGCCGACCGACGCCGACCTCGCGCGCGGCCTGGCGACCGACGGCGTCTCGGCCGTGCTCGGCGGCGTGATGAACTCCTTCCCCGACACGGCGTTCGCGCAGAACGTCGGCCTGGTGCGGATGACCGGCGTGCGCAGCCGCTGGGTCGTCGCGGTGACCGGCGGGATCCTCGTGCTGATGGGCCTGGTGCCGAAGGTCGGCGCGTTCATCGCCGCCATCCCGGAGCCGGTGGTCGGCGGGGTCGCGGTCGTGATGTTCGCGATGGTCGCCGCCGTCGGGGCGCAGAACCTCCGGACGGTCGAGTTCTCCGGGAACCACAACACGTTCGTCGTCGCGGTGGCCCTCGGCGTCGGCCTGCTGCCGGCGTTCGCGCCGGACTTCTTCAAGCACTTCCCGGCCTGGCTGCAGACGATCTGCGGCAGCTCGATCACGGTGGCGGCGGTGCTGGCGTTCGTGCTGAACCTGCTGTTCAACCACGCCGGCCGGCGGGCGGAGCCGGACCTGCTCAGCGCTCCTTGAGCAACCGGCCGACGAGCTGGGCCGCCGTGCCCGGCTCGATCGGGCGCCGGAACAGCACCCGCAGGTAGAGCGGGGCCAGCACGAAGTCGAGCACCTCGTCGACCGACGGCACCGGTTCGCCGCGGGCCGCGGCCCTGTCGAGGCTTGCCTGCAGGTCTTCGCCGCGGGCCCGCAGGTATTCGATCGGCTTCTCGTCCGGGCGCAAGGTGGCGACGAGCGCGCGAAGGAGGATCTGGCCGTACCGGTCGCGCATCGCGCGTTCGACCCCCTCGGCCCAGCCGAGCAGATCACCCCGCAGCGAACCGGTGTCCGGGATCGGGGACGTCGACCGCAGGCGCGTCACGGCCGCGTCGATCAGCAGTGCGTCCCGGCTGCCCCAGCGCCGGTAGATGCTGGTCGGGTTGACGCCGGCCCGCTCGGCGATCTTCGGGATCGCCGCGTCGATCTCGCCGGCGGCGAGCAGCTCGACGACGGCGTCGTGCACCGCGTCGCGGACACGGGCGCTGCGGCCGCCGGGTCGGGTCATCCGCCCATCCTAAAGCGAAGGCACTTGCCTTTGCGGCCGTCCTCTGGCTAGCGTTAAGGCAAATCGAATGGCTTTAGGGAGACTGAGATGGCCCGCAAGATGACCAGGGACGAGCGCGAAGCTTTCCTCGCCCAGCCGCAGGTCGGCGTGCTCAGCGTCGCGGCCGAGCCCGGGCGGGCGCCGCTGACCACGCCGATCTGGTACCGCTACGAGCCGGGCGGCGACGTCGTCGTGATGACGTCACCCGGCTCGCGGAAGGCCCGGCTGATCGAGGCGGCCGGCCGGCTCGCGCTGTGCGTCCAGCAGCAGGAGGGTGTCTACAAGTACGTCTCGGTCGAGGGCCCGGTCGTGGAGTCGTGGCCGATGACCAAGGCGGAGCGGCACGAAATGGCGGCCCGCTATCTGCCGCCCGGCGTGAGCGAGGCCTACACCGACGCGACCGACGAAGCCCACGGGAACAACATCGCCATCGTGATGCGCCCGGAACGCTGGAACACCTCGGACTTCAGCGACCTCACCGAACAGCTGGGCTGATCACCAGCAGATGATCAGGAAGCACGACGTCGGCCGGGGCGGCGCCCGCGTGGTGGCCGGGGCCGATGGGTGACCGGCGGACGGCGGTGCCGGGTTCCCCGGCGGCGTCGTCGTCGGATTGCCCGTCGTCGAGGGGACGGAACCGGACGACGGGGCCGTCGGGGTCGTGGTCGCGGGGGTGCTGCTCCCGGTGGCCGGGGCGCGGCCCGGCACCTCGGTGACGGTGCCGCGGTGTTCGTTCGACGCCGTGACGACGTCGCCGCCGGTGCCGCCGCCGATCCCGCCGTCGGGCGGGGAGTCCGTGGCCTGGTCGGCGCCGCCCAGGCCGGTGGTGCGCTGGGGGAACGGGATGACCTGGATCTGATCGACCGGGGAGGCGTCCTGGCGTTCCTTGCCGCTGAAGGCGACCAGCGCCGCGGCGGCGCCGCAGCCCACGATGACGGCGAGCATCACCGCGACCACGCGCCAGCGTGACTGGCCCGGTCCCGGACGGTCGCCCCAGCCCTCGCGCACGAGCAGCTCGGCAACCGATACCTCGTCGTTCACCCCGACAGACCTTCCCGAGAGGCCTTTCGGCCGACATCGTGGCCGTATTATTACCGTAAAGGGCCCCCGAACGGGTGAAGGGGCGGCAAAAATTCGTCACGTAATGCAAAGTCTGACGGTGAGTGACATCCACAGCGTTTTCTAAGCCGACGCTGGTGATACTCCCAGCATGACGACCGAAGCTCAGTCCATGCTGCTGAGAGCCGAACGGCCGATCCCGCCGATCGCCGTCGCGCGCCGCCGCAGCGCTCGGTCGTTGCTCCGGTACGTCCCCACCCCGAAGACCACGCCGTTCACCTTCGGCTACCTGGTCGTCCTGCTGAGCACGACGCTGGTGCTCGTCTTCGCCGACCCGGCGGTGACGGCCCGGCTGCTCCAGCTGTCCAGCACCGACGCCCACAACCTGGGACGACGACCCCTGACCTCGTTGCTGAGCAGCGCGATCTGGCTGCCCGGCGAAAGCTGGCTGCCCTACGCCCTGATCTTCGCGGTCGCCGTCGCGCCGCTGGAGCGCCGGTTCGGCGCCCGCCGCACGGCGCTGGTGTTCTTCGCCGGCCACATCGTGGCCACGCTCGTCACCGAACTGCCGGTGATGGCGCTGATCAGCGCCCACGTGCTGCCGAACTCGGCCGGGCACTGGCTCGACATCGGCGTCAGCTACGGCTTCTTCACCACCGCCGGCGCGCTGGTGTTTCTCCTGCCCGCCCGCGCGCGCCTGGCCGCGCTGGCCGTGACGGAGGCGTTCATCGCGGCGATCTGGCTGAGCGACGACCCGGCGAGCCTCGACTCGGTCGTCACGCTGCTCGGCCACGCGTTCGCCGCGCACTTCGGGCTGCTGGTCTGCGGGCCGTGGCTGCGGGAAAGCATCCGCAGGCCGGGCGCGGATTTCGCCGGGTAGGCACGGGCCGGAGTCGGTGGTGTAATCGACGGGCCACACGCCGACTTCACGGGGGACGGGACGCACATGGAGGCCGACTCGCTCGCCGAACTGGTCGAGCTGGGTCCGGACGCGATCTGCGTGCACGAGCACGGCGTGCTGACCTACGCCAACCGCGCGGCCCTGGAGGCGTTCGCCGCGCGTTCGGCCGACGAGGTCGTCGGCCGCCGGTTCACCGACTTCGTCGCCGAGGACGCGCGGGCCGCGCTGCTCGGAAAGCTGGCGGAGCTGACGAACCCGGGGCAGGCCGGCGAGCCCGTCGAGGTGCTGATGTCCCGGCTGGACGGCAGCAAGTTCGCCGTCGAAACGGTGCTGGTGCGGCTCGGCGGGGCTGCGTACCAGGTCGTCATGCGCGACATCACGGCGAAGAAGGCCGCCGCCGACGCCCTCCGCTACCAGGCCGCGCTCGTGTCGCACGTCAGCGACGCGCTCATCGCGACCACCGGCGAAGGGGTCGTGACCAGCTGGAACCCGGCCGCGGAGGCGGTGTACGGCTGGACCGCGGCCGAGGCCGTCGGGCGGCGGGCGAGCGAGCTCGTCGGCGCGCCGCTCGACCTGCCGGCCATCCGGCGCGGCGGCGGCGTCGCGGAAGCCGTGCACCGGCGGCGCGACGGCGCTCCCCTGGCGGTCCGCGTGTCGGCCGCCGAGATGCACGACGGGTACGTGCTCGTCTGCGCCGACGAAACCGCGCGGCGGCGGGCCGAGCGGAACTACCGCACGGTCGTCGCGTCCCTCGACGAAGGCGTGCTCGTGATGGGCGCCACCGGGCTCATCGAAGCGGCGAACCCGGCGGCCTGCCGGATCCTCGGCGTCGCCGAAGCCGACCTGATCGGCGTCCCGTGCCACACGCTCACGCTGTTCACCGAGTCCGGGCAGTGGATCCCGCCCGACGAGATGCCGTCGGTGCAGACGCGGCGGACCGGTGTCACGCACAACGGCCTGGTCGTCCGCCTGCGCCGGCCGGACGGCCGCGACGTCTGGGTGTCGCTGACCTCGCGCCTGCTCGACGCGGACGACCCGGCGGCGATGGCCGTCGTCACGTCGTTCACCGACATCACCGAGACCCGCGCGATCAGCGCGCAGCTCGCGTACGACGCCACGCACGATCCCCTGACCCGGCTGGCGAACCGGACCCTGGTGCTCGGCCGGCTCGACGCCCGCGAGCGGGGCGCGGTCACCGTGCTGTTCCTCGACCTCGACAAGTTCAAGGTCATCAACGACTCGCTCGGGCACTCGGTCGGCGACCAGGTGCTGCGGATCGTCGGGGAGCGCCTGCGCCGCGGGTCCGGGCGGGAGGACCTGGTCGGCCGGCTGGGCGGCGACGAGTTCGTCGTCGTCACCGCCGAGGTCACCGACCCGGCCGAGGTCCGCGCGCTGGCCGAGCACCTGCGGGCCGCGCTGGCCGAGCCGATCGGCGTGCTGGGCCGTCAGCTGCACCTCGACGCGAGCATCGGCGTCGTGCTCGTCGGCCGCGACGACCGCCGCAGCGCCGAAGACCTGCTGCGCGACGCGGATGTCGCGATGTACCAGGCGAAAGCGCTCGGCCGCGGGCGCCACCACTTCTTCGACGTCGGCCTGCGCGAGCGGATGCAGCGGCGGCTGCGGATGGAGCAGGACCTGCGCGACGCCGTCCACGAGGGCCAGCTCTGGCCCGCCTACCAGCCGGTCGTCGACCTGCGGACCGGCGAGATGGTGGCGGTGGAGGCGCTGCTGCGGTGGACGCACCCCCGGCACGGCGCGATTTCACCGGCGGAGTTCATCCCGCTCGCCGAAGAGAGCGACCTGATCAACGTGATCGGCAAGGAGATGCTGCGCGCGACGACCCGCGAGCTGGCCGGGCGTCGCGTTCGCCAGGGCCTGGACCTGACGCTGAAGGTCAACCTCTCGACGCGCCAGCTCGACGACCCGCACCTGGTCCCCGCGGTCCAGGACGCGCTGGCGAGCACCGGGCTGCCCGCGAGCGCGCTGTGCCTGGAGGTCACCGAGAGCGCGTTGATGCGTGACCAGGAGGCGGCCGGGGAAGTGCTGGCGGCCCTGCGGTCCTTGGGGGTGCTGCTGGCGATCGACGACTTCGGCACCGGGTATTCGTCGCTGGCCCAGCTGCGCCGGCTGACGCTGGACACGCTGAAGATCGACCGCTCGTTCATCACGGGGATCGCGGAGTCCCGGGACGCGGAGGCGATCGTCACGAGCATCATCGCGATGGCGCACGCGGTGGACCTGACGGTGATCGCCGAGGGCGTCGAGTCGGCGGACCAGGTCGAGCTGCTCCGCCGGCTCGGCTGCGACCAGGCGCAGGGCTACCACCTCGGCCGTCCGGTGCCGGCGGCCGAGCTGTTCGGTCAGTAGACCTGCTTCAGCCGCTCGAGTTCGTCCGCGGTCAGTTCGACGCCGAGATCCTTGAGGGTGGCTTCGAGTTCCTCGGGCGCGACGGTGGTGGTTTCGCGGCTCCCGTCGGGCATTTCGACGGTGAGTTCGCGGCCGAGGAGCTTGCGGCTGACGCCGGGCTCGATCGTCATGATCACCAGCCGTCCGGTGAACGGCGACTTCGGGTGCGTCGACGTGTAGTGGTGGTAGACCTCGTAGTCGATGGGGTGCATTTCGTTGAGGCGGAACTCGAGGATGTCCTCGTCGCCCTTCTGCAGCGTCCACCAGTCGCCGGTGCGGGTGACGCGGTGCGGCCAGCCGGCCTGGTCGGTCTCGTGGCCGTCGACGAGCGGCATCGGGTCGAGGATCCCGGCCCCGAACCCGACGTCGGCGAGGAAGCTTCCGCCGTCGACGTCCACGACGAGGGTCATGTGCGTGTAGGGCCCGGGCCGCCGCGGCTGCACGCGCGCGGAAAGCCGGTGCACGGTGTAGCCGAGTTGTTCGAGGACGGCGGCGAAGAGGCCACTCTGTTCGTAGCAGTAGCCGCCCCGCCGCCGTCCGACGAGCTTGGCGTGCACGACGTCGAGCGAAATCCCTTGGTGCTGCCCGAGAACGACGTCGACGTTCTCGAACGGGATGGCGCGGGCGTGCGCCCGCATGAGTTCCTTCAGCGCCGCTTCGGACGGCGCCCGCCGGGGTTGCCCGACGCGCGCGAGGTAGGCGTCGAGGTCGACGGCGCCGATCCCCCATTCCCCAGGTGTGGTCATGGGGTCCAGGATGGACCCTCGACCTTGCTGGAGGTCAACCTTCGTGGACGACCTTCCGCACCTCGACGGCGGTGTACTGGGCATCGGGGATCTTCGCGGCCAGCTCGACGGCCCGGGCTTCGCTCTCCACCTCGACGACGTAGTAGCCGCAGAGGAACGCCTCGGACTCGACGAAGGCGCCGGTTTTCGTCTGCGCGACACCGTTTCGGACCTGGACGACGGTGGTCTCGGCGGGTTCGGCGAGCGCCTTGGTCCCGACCATTTCCCCGGACTCCGTGACGAGCTTGATGAAGTCCCCGTGCCCTTCGTAGACGGCGGTCTTCTGGTCGTCGGTCAGGGTGGCCCAGAGGGTGGGGTCCATGTGGAGGGTGAGGAGGTAGCGCATGGTCCGGCTCCCGTGTTCGCGGCAGCCCCGGATGGGCGGCCTTTCGCCGGGTGGTCGGCGCCGGCTCGCTCGACCGGACACGGGCGCCCGCGGTTCACTCGTTCGGCCTAGCCCGGCTCAACTCCGGCTGACGAGCACGTACCGCTCGTCCTCGATCGGGCCGCCCCACAGGGCCGGGTCGTCGAGCCGGGTCACCGTCGCGGTTTCCCGGTGTGCCAGGACGAGCTGTTCGCAGTCCGCGGCCGGGATCCCGGCGCCGGTGAACCACCGGCCTTCGACGAGCACCAACTGGCCACCGGGTTTCAGCAACCGCACCCAGGCCCCGACCGCAGCGGCCGGATCGGCCATGGCCCACAGCACGTGCCGCACGAGGACGACGTCGTAGGCGCCCGGCTCACAGGGCGGGTCCGCGGCGTCCGCTTCCCGGAAGTCGACGCCGGCACCCTTTCCCTGCGCTACGGCGAGCATCCCGCGCGAGGAATCCACGCCGTGCACGACATGGCCGGCCTCGGCGAGCAGCACGGCGAGACTCCCGGTCCCACACCCGAGATCGACGACGGCCGCGGGAGGCGGTGGCAGCAGCGGCAGCAGGAGATCCGCCCAGGCGGCCCGCACGGCGGGGTCCCGCAGGCCGTGGTCGGGCTGCTCGTCGAAGGAGACGGCTTCGGCGTCCCAGATGTTCGTCACAAAGCCATGGTGCCGGTGACCACCGACAGTTCCGCGCACACAAGAAAGCCGCCTCGACCGGAGTCAAGACGGCTTCTTCGTGCGTGGCCAGGGCCGGGGTCGAACCGGCGACCTTCCGCTTTTCAGGCGGACGCTCGTACCAACTGAGCTACCTGGCCGGGAACGCCGGCAAGGAGCCGAACGATCTTGCGACCCTGACGGGACTCGAACCCGCGACCTTCGCCGTGACAGGGCGACGCGCTAACCAACTGCGCCACAGGGCCTTGCTTTACTACAGTACTGCGTACTCCCAACGGGATTCGAACCCGCGTTGCCGCCTTGAAAGGGCGGAGTCCTAGGCCGCTGAACGATGGGAGCCCGGTCGGTTTCGGGTGACCGACCGACCGCGCTCTCAGGTTCCCCTGGGAGCGATTACAAGCATAGGGCACGCCGCCACCGCTTTGCACAGGGGGTTCCTTAAGCCCCCGGCAAAGCTCAGACCTGCGCAAACTCCGCCAGATCCGCCAGACGGCGATCGAGCTCGGCTTGCTCCGGTTCCGTCAGCGCCGACGCCAGCAGTTCGCCGATCCGCTCGTCGGTCAGCGCCTCGGCGCGCCGCCACCGGTCGCGCAGGTCCGGCTTGCGCTCCGCCGCCGCGATCAGCTCGTCGGCCGCGTCCTCGGGCCACGCCGTGCGCAGCAGGCGCGCGCGGCCGCCCTCCGGGTCCGCGATCACCGCCTCCGGCACCGGCAGGCCCACCGCGCGCAGGGCCGCGAAGTGGAGTCCGCCGCGCAGTTCGCGGAAGACCATCAGTGCGAATCCGAGGCGTTCGACGTCCACCGACGGGCGTTCGGCGTTCTTCCACCCCGCGAACAGCGCCAGCCCGCTGGCGTCCGCGGCGTCCACCACGCGGAACAGCAGCTCCGCCAAGCGGCCGGGCTCCGGTACGGCCGAAAGACTGACGCGCGACCACCGCGCCGATGACTCGGCGTAGGCACGGACCGCGGCCGGCGCGTCGAGGGCCGCCGTCGCCGGCGGCAGGACGAACTCGAACAGCCAGTGCGGGAAGATGCCGAACAGCTCCGCGGCCACCTTCGGCGGGACGTCCCCGAGCACCGCCGACCGCCCCCGCACGTACAGCGAACGCGGCGGCAGCCCCACCTCGGCCTCGACCGCGGCCAGCTCCGGCGACGTCATGAACTTCCCGCCCAGCACCTGCACCACCGGCCGGATCCGGTGGGCCAGGCCGGCCGCACCCTCGATCGTCGTCATGTCGGTCCCCTTTCGGCACCGCAACCGTAACACTGTTACGAAACAGGCGTCAAGGCGACGGCAACCGACTGCCAACTATTGCCGGGAACCCGGCACAACCTGCGGAAATATCACGAGCCGGGCCCAGTGGAACCCCACCGGGCCCGCCCGCTCAACGCTGAACCGGCGCCTGCCCGTCCTCATCCAGGTTCAGCCCCAGCATCTCCAGCAACTGAACACAGTCCTCGACCCCCAGCGCACCATTCGCCACCGCCAGCCGAGCCCGCCGGACCTGATCATCCGACACCCGCTGCGCATCCGCCGCCCCGCTCCGCTGCGCCGGCAACGCCCCGGCGAACGGTGCACTCCCCCCATCGGCACCTTCGTACCGAAGGAGGAACTGCCGCACTTCAACAGACCCGCTCATAGCTCCTCCACACGGCTCACAACAACTTGGCCGCGAGGCTAACCAGCACCGGCCACCACACACAGCCCCCCGGAGAGTGAACCTGAGGCCACGCTCCGCTCAACGCAGCGCAATCGGCAACCACGGAGAAGAACCCCACCCGAACGAACGTCACCCCCACGGCAAAGTGACACCACACGGGGAAATTTCCCGCTCCGCACTCGCCCAACCACCCAACTCGTGCAACAATCGAAGTGCTGACACACCCCCGGTCAGCGCCTGTGGAGATCCCCTCCGACCCCCGCGTTCCTCCCCCTGGCGCGGGGGTCCTCCATTTCTTGGCCCTGCTCGGGCTTCGCCCTCCGCGGGCTCTTCATTTCGGCGTGCTGACCCGGGGGGCCGAGCCCCCCGGACCCCCCACGGTGCCTTCTGCGGCGGTCCCAGCGTGGTCCCGTTTTCGCTTCGGGCGCTGCGCGCCCTGGCGAGTGGGCGCGTGTCCGCGGCGTGGACGCCTTCGTTGCCCAGTTCCCTCGCCTCCGGCGTTCCCTCGCCCTGCGTCGCTCGGCGCTCCTCGTGCTTGGTTCTGCGGCCATCGGCGCGTCAGGGCTTCGCCCTTGCCGCTCTGGGGGGCTTTGAACCCGTGCCTTCGGTCCGTGCTTGCGGCGGGGCTTGATCGACTCTCTTTGTTAGTGGGGGGTTGCTCTGGGTTGTGGGGGGTTGGGCTGAATGGGTGGGGAGTGCGCTGAATGGGGAAGGTTGGCGGCGTGTTGTGGCTCACAGTGGTTTGTGTGGCGAGATGCAAACGTTATCGTGGCGTTCGTGCCTCTTCCCTCCCTTGGCCGCTTGAGCAGCCGCACGAACCTGAAAGCCGCCGCGTCTTCCGGGCGTCATCGTGGTGCCGCGAAGCCCGCGGACGACGGTGTTGTCGAGGACAGCGAGCTCACGTCGTACCTGGCCGCCCTGGCGCCCGAGAACGACCTCGAGAGCACCGGATCCGGCAAGCGGTTCGGCGAAGCGCAGGTCTACCAGCTGCGGATGAGCCTCGTCGCCAGCCAGCAGCTCAAGGACATCGCCGCCGAGCGGCAGATCTCTCCGCAGGCCCTCGCCCAGGAATGGATCCTCGAGCGGCTCAACTGGGAGGGCCAGGCCTCCTCCGCGCAGGACCAGCGGCAGCAGGCCGGCGCCGCCGGGCTCACCGACCTCACCGACGAGTTCCACTTCCCCGCCGACGCCTTCGACACCCCGGCCGTCGCGCACCGCTGAGCCGCACCCCCGGCGTCTCGCACTACGAAGACACACGAGAAAGGGCCCCCGGCGGGATCGCCGGGGGCCCTTCGCTCAGGCCTTAAGACGCGCAAAAGGGCCTGTGAGGCTTCTTCAGCCTCAGTTTCAGATCGCGCGGACCTTCTGGGCCTGCGGACCCTTCTGGCCCTGGCCGACCTCGAACTCCACTCGCTGGTTCTCCTCGAGGGTGCGGAAGCCGCGGCCCTCGATCTCCGAGTAGTGAACGAACACGTCGCCTTCGCCGCCGTCCTGCGCGATGAAGCCGAAGCCCTTCTCCGCGTTGAACCACTTCACAGTGCCTTGCGCCACCGCTGTACTCCTCGTTACACAGATCCGCTTCGAATGCCACCGAAGCGGCACCCCGACCGTCCCGGGCGGTTCCAACGAGTCGAGTCAAGAGCGGGTCGGCTCCATGGCTCGCGTCAGAAGTTCCGCGAGTGTGAAGCCACTAACACGCAAAACGACGGCCTGAGAGCAGACTACCGGGATCTGGCCAAAGTTGAACCCCGTGATCGAGGCGAAAACCGGCTCTGCGCACCAAGGTCACCGGAACGTCGTAGGGCTCGCGGCCCGTTCTGTCGTACCCCGCGGCTAGTCTGGCGCAGCACAGCGGCACCGTGATCACCGGATACGGCTCGGAGTCGGCCGTGCCCCCTCCGTGAAAGCTCCGCCCGAGTAGTGTGACGCTCGTCACGCCAAGGTTGCTCAACGTACTCGGTCTACGGGGCGTCTCGAAGGGTGAGGCACCAAATGGGGCAAAGGGGAATAGGTGTGACGGTGAGGATCTCCACGCGGCGCCGGGGCGCTGCGGTGGCACTGGGCTTGGTCGCCGTGCTGACGCTGGGGGCGTGCAGCAGCGAACCGACGGTCTCGGCGAGCGGTTCGTCCGGCGGGGGCCCGACCAGCTCGCCGGCACCCACCGCGCAGCCCGCGAAGCTGACGGTGACGCCGGCGGGCGGCGCCCAGGACGTCGCACCCGGCGAACCGGTGGGCGTCCAGGTCACCGACGGCACGATCATGGCCGTCACGCTGACCAACCCGGACGGCAAGCAGGTCCAGGGGCAGACGTCGGCGGACAAGAAGACCTGGAACACGACCGAGCAGCTCGGCTACGGCAAGACCTACACCTGGTCCGGCCAGGTGCAGGGCGCCGACGGCAAGAACGTCGCCGTCGGCGGCTCGTTCACCACCGTCAAGCCGAGGCGCCAGCTGTCGGCCAGCCTCAACGTCGGCGACGGCCAGACGTACGGCATCGCGATGCCGATCGCGCTCACCTTCCCCAGCCGCGTCACCGACAAGGCCTCCGTCGAGAAGGCGCTGTCGGTCGAGACCACGCCGAAGACCGAGGGGTCGTGGGCCTGGCTGAACGGCGACACCACCGTGCACTGGCGGCCGAAGGAGTACTTCAAGCCCAACACGCAGGTGAAGGTGAACGCCAAGGTCTACGGCGTCAAGATCGGTGACGGCGTGTACGGCAAGCAGGACGTCTCGGCCAGCTTCGCCATCGGCCGCTCCCAGATCGTCAAGGGCAACACCCAGCAGCACACCATGCAGGTGATCCGCGACGGCCAGCAGATCGCGGACTACCCGGTGAGCTACGGCCTCGACGCCGACCCGGGCCGCGTCACCCACAGCGGCGTGCACGTCGTCATGGGCAAACAGGCCACGTACGCGATGAGCAACCCGAAGTACCACTACGAGAACGTCGTGGTGCCGTGGGCGGTCCGGATCTCCAACAACGGCGAGTTCATCCACGGGCTGGCCGCCTCGGTCTGGGCACAGGGCAAGAAGAACGTCTCCCACGGCTGCCTCAACCTCTCGCCCGCCCGCGCCAAGGAGTACTACGACGGCGTGCTCACCGGCGACCCGGTCGAGATCACCGGCAGCACGCAGACGCTGACCGCGAAGGACGGCGACTACAGCGACTGGACCTACGACTGGGCGAGCTGGCAGAAGCTGTCGGCGCTCGCCGGCTGACCATCACCGAACACCGGGCGGCCGGGAAGTCCACTGCGGGCTTCCCGGCCGTTCGCGTCTTCCGGCAAACCCGCGAGATCCGGTGCAACCCCGGTGCTCGGCCGCCGCATGAGTACGGGCAGAGGCGCGGCGATCCCGGCCGCGCCCGCGAGAATGAGGAGCTGTCTTGCGTATCCGCATCGCCCTGACCCTCGGCGCGCTCGTGCTCGCCGGTGGCGCCCTGACCGGTGGCATCGCGCTGGCTTCGGAAGCGCAGGCGCCGGCCGCCCCCAGCCCGACCCAGGCCACCCGGCCCGGCGAGCCGACCGTGGCGCCGGTCCCGGCCACCAGCCGGCCGGCGCGGCCGTCCGCGACCCTCGCGCCGCGCGAGACGACCGCGCCGCGCACCGGGCCGGCCCCGCGCGTCCCGCGGGCCGTCCCGGCCGGGCCGACCGGTGACCTGCACCTGCCGGCCGTGTGGGAGACCCGGTAACCCGGTGATCTCCCGCTCCCGTCCGTCGACCGGGCCGGGCTCGCCGTGGGACGGCGAGTTCGCCCGGTACTTCGGCGAGCGCGCGTACAGCCTGCGGTCGACCGCCTTCCTGCTCTGCGGGGACTGGCACCAGGCCGAGGACCTCACGCAGGCCGCGCTGCTCAAGCTCTACCTCGCCTGGCCGAGGCTGTCGCGGCACGACGCGCTGGACGCCTACGCGCGCAAGGTCGTCCTGCGCACGTTCCTCGCCGAGCACCGGCGCAGCAGGTGGAAACGGGAGCGGCTCACCGACGCTCCGCCGGAGCTCCCGGCGGAGCCCGCCGCGAGCGACCAGGACGCCCTGGTCCGGCAGGCACTGGCCGTACTGGCTCCGAAGCAGCGCGCCGTGCTGGTGCTGCGGTACTTCGAGGACCTGAGCGTCGAGGACACGGCGCGGGCCCTCGGCTGCAGCACCGGCACGGTGAAGAGCCAGGCCTCCCGCGGCCTGGCCACGCTGCGCAAGCGGCTCGGCCCGCACTACGGTGCGCTGAGCTTCAGCGCCCCCGAGGAGAGGAGGTGACGAACATGGACCCCGAAGACGACGTCCGCGCGTTCCTGACCGGCGCGGCCGGTGGCCCGCAGCCGCCGATGCGCCTGGAAGCCACCGACGTGATCGAGCGCGGCGGCCGGGTACGGCGACGACGCAAGCGCTTGGCCGTCGCGGGCACTTCGACCGCGACGGCGGTCGTCCTGGCGGTGGCCGGTTTCCTGGCCGGCCACCGGGCCGGGCCGCCGGAACCCGTGCAGCCGGCCGGGCCAGGGCTGTCCACGATCGGCACCACATCCCCCTCACCCACGGAGCTGCGCGTGCCGGCGACGTCGATCGCCCCGGCGCCGCCGTCGGCCGAGCCGGACCAGCCCCGGTCACGTCCCCAGCGGACGTCGGCTCCCCAGCTGCCGTCGGCAGGCCCCCGGGAGACATCCCGCTCGACGCCGATGACCACGCCCACCTCGACTCCGGTCGCGAGCCGGCCGGGAGCGCCGACGCGGGGGGCGACCACGCATTAGCGCGGCCCGTCGACGAAGCACCTGGTGCGCAACGCACTGCTCGTCGCCACGAACCGGCTCCACGCGCGCGTGTGCCCCGCCCGGTGATCCGGACGGGGCACACGCGTTTTCCGAGCCGCTCAGTGCCGAGCGGACGCGAGGGGCCGGTCCTCGGTGTCGATCTGCTCCATCGGCACCCGCGCCGTCTCCGGGATCCGGATGATGGGCAGGATCGCGATCAGCGCCGCCGCCATCAGGTAGTACGCCGGCCAGTCCTCGTTGCCGGTGTTCTTGATCAACGCCGTCACGATGACCCCGCAGGTCCCGCCGAACAGCGACGTCGAGATGTTGTAGCCGATGGCGAACGAGCCGTAGCGCACCCGCGTGGGGAACATCGCGGGGAACGTCGAGCCGATCACCGCGAGCATGAACACGAGCAGGATCGCCACGACCAGGAACCCGACGAACAGCCACAGGATGCTGCCGGACTGCATGAGCTTGAGGCAGGGCCAGCTCAGCACCAGGAACCCGATGGCCGCGGTGAGCAGCAGCGGCTTCCGGCCGATCCGGTCGGACAGCGCGCCGAGCGGGACGATGATCGCCATCTGGATGACCTCGACCGCGATGATGATCAGCGTCGAGGTGTTGTCGTTGATCTTCAGCGTGTCGGTGAAGTACGTCGGCATCGTGGTCAGCAGCAGGTAGTCCGCGACGTTCAGCAGCAGCACGATGCCGATCAGGTTGAGGATCATCCGCCAGTTGCGGACGAAAATCTCCTTGAGCGGCGCCTTCTTCGGCGCTTCGCCGGCGGCCTCCATCCGGCGGAACTCGGGGGTGTCCTCGAGCTTGTTCCGCAGGTACAGCCCGATCAGGCCGAGCGGCAGCGCGACGAAGAACGGGATCCGCCAGCCCCAGGCGTCGACCTGCTCGGGCGACAGCGACAGCGTCACCGACAGCACCACGAGGTTGCCGAGCACGTAGCCGGCCAGCGTGCCGAGTTCGAGGAAGCTGCCGAAGAAGCCGCGGCGCTTCGTCGGGGAGTACTCGGCGATGAACGTCGCCGCGCCGCCGTACTCGCCGCCGGTGGAGAAGCCCTGGATGATCCGCAGCAGCAGGATCGCGATCGGCGCCGCGATGCCCATGCTGTAGCTGCCGGAGTACGTCGGCAGGACGCCGACCAGGAAGGTGCACCCGGACATCAGCAGGATGGTGATGGCGAGCACCCGCTTGCGGCCGAGCTTGTCGCCGAGCGGCCCGAAGAACGCCCCGCCGAACGGCCGGACGATGAACCCGACCGCGAGCAGCGCCAGCGACTTCAGGACCGCGTTGCCCTCACCGGGGAAGAACAGCGTGCCGATGCTGGTGGCGATCGCGCCCGAGGTGAAGACGCCGTAGTCGTACCACTCGGTGGCGTTTCCCATGGCCGACGCCCACACAGCGCGCTTCACGGTTCTCTCGTCCGCGGACGGCTTGCCCGTCGTAGCTGCTTCGCTCATGCCGGCGACGACCTCCTCCGTGCAGTGCCCTTCGGGCCGTTCGAGCTCATCAGCCCAGTGTTGACCGGTCGTCGCAGGTCGGCAGGCTGAGCCGGGGATCGGCTACGGTGGGGAACTTTCCGGCTACCGAGAGAGGTGGGCGGTCCGGCAACGTCCCGGGTCGCGCGCGGCCGCCGGCTACCGGCCGGTTAACGTCAGCGCATGAGTCGTGTTTCTCAACCCTGGCCGCCGGTGGCGGTGGAGCCCGCGGTCCCGCACCCGAAGGCGCCGGCGCCGGGCACCGAGCTCGGCGTGCACTTCGCGGAGTGCTTCGGCTGCGGCGACGAGGCCGACGCCGGGCTGCACCTGCGCTCGACCGTCGGTGCGGGCCAGGTCGTGCATTCGCGGTTCACCGTCACCGCGGCCCACCAGGGTGCGCCCGGGCTGGCCCACGGCGGCCTGCTGGCCTGCGCGTTCGACGAGGCGCTGGGATCGGCGGTCGGCAACCTGATGCGCCGCCCGGCGGTGACCGGCAAGCTCGAAACGGACTTCCGGCGGCCGGTGCCGGTCGGTTCGACGCTGTTCATCGAGGCCCGGCTGGACGGCGTTGCGGGCCGCAAGATCTACGTCAGCGCGGACGGGCGCCTCGACGCCGAGGACGGCCCGATCGCGGTCAGCGCGCGGGCGTTGTTCGTCGTCGTCGGGTTCGAGCACTTCAGCACGCACGGCGATCCGCAGGCGCTGGAGAAGCTGGCCGCGCAGCACGAGAAGAACCAGCGGGAGCGCGGCGAACGCGACTGGGAGATCAACCCCTGACCACCGCCGAAGCGGGCACTTTCCCGTGAAAGTGCCCGCTTTTGGGGCTTAGGTGAGGGTGCGGGGGCGGATGGCGTTGGCCCGGTCGACCAGCTCGATGCGCTGCTCGAGCGTGTCCGCCAGCCGCGCCAGGGCCCGGTAGCACCGCTCGAGGCCGAACCGCAGTTCACGTTCCTCGAGCGAGCACCCGAGCACGCGCGCGCCCGGCGTCGGCTTGCCCTCCTTGAGCCACTCGTGCGCGGCTTCGAGGACACCCGCGGACAGGCGCGTCTGGCGTTCGACGTCCAGCCGGAGCCGCTCGAGCCGGGCCGACGCGTCGAGCAGGTCGTGTTCGGTGACCGGCGTCTCACGACCGTTGGCCTTGGTGACCGTCGTCTTGATCTTGATGGCGGCGACCTGCGCGTCGACGTAGTGCGTCGAGGACGGCGGCACGGTTTCGAGCACCTCGACCGCGCTCGAGCGCGCGCCCTGCGCGAGGTACACGCGGGCGAGGCCGAACGCGGCGCTGACGTAGTTGCGGTCGGTGCGCCAGACCAGCTCGTAGAACCGCGCGGCGGCGAAGTAGTCGCCGACGCCTTCGGCGCTGACGCCCAGTGCGAGCTTCGGGGCGATTTCGCCCGGCAGGTCGTCGTACACCGCCTCGAACGCCACGTGCGCCACGCGCGACCGGCCGCCCGCGAGTTCGATCAGGCCGCGGTACCAGTCGATCCGCCAGTCGTGCGGGTAGCCGTTCTTGATCGCCAGGTACTGCGCGGCCTGCAGCTGCCGCTGCGCCTCCGCGAACTCGCCCAGCTCGATCCGCGCGCGCACGATCCGCAGCCGGACCTCGATCGACTCCCGCGGCGCGCCGGCCAGCGCCTCGATGGCGGCCCGCGGGTCGAGCGCGGTCGTGGTGGCGAGCACGCCCGCCGCCGGGTCGTCCGTGTCCACCTGCGGGATCGGCAGGCCGGCGACGACCTCGTCCGCGCCGGGCAGCGGCACGCTGGCGCCGGCCTCGGGCACGACCAGCTGGACGCCGAACGTGCGGCTCTCCGGGCCGAACACCGTGGACACGCCGGGCCGCGGCTTGCCGGTGCCGAGCGCCATGATTTCGCGCAGCACGCCGGTGAGCTGGTCGGCCATCTCCTCGGCGGAGAGGAAGCGGCGGTCCGGGTCGGTGTGCGTCGCGCGGCGCAGGAACCGGTAGTACGAACCGAAGAGCGCGAACAGCGGGACCGCGTCCGGGCCGGGCAGGGTCGTCTTGAACTTGGTGGTGTAGCCGGTGAACTCGAAGCTGAGCACGGCGAGCGTGCGGCCGACGGTGAAGAGATCCGACGCCACCGACGCGCCCTGCGTCGGCAGTTCCGGTGCGCTGTAGCCGGTGGTGAAGAACAACGGGCTCTCGTAGTCGTCGATCCGGCGGACCGCGCCGAGGTCGATCAGCTTCAGCTGCTCGTTGGTCTGGATGACGTTGTCCGGCTTGAGGTCGCAGTAGAGCAGGCCCTGGCTGTGCAGGTAGCCGAGCGCGGGCAGGATCTCCAGCCCGTAGGCGATGACCTGGCCGATCGGCAGCGGCTCCGGACGGCGGCTTTCCCGGTGGTGCGCCAGCGCGAGCTGCCGCAGCGACTGGCCGCCGACGTACTCCATGACGATGTAGCCGGTGGTCGTGCCGCTGTGCGCGTCCGGGTGCTGCACGAAGTTGTGGATCTTGACGATGTTCGGGTGCTCGACCTCGGCGAGGAACCGCTGTTCGTTGGCCGCGGCCGCCATCGCCGTCGCGTCCCCGGTGTCGATCAGTCCTTTAAGGACGACCCAGCGGTCGCTGACGTTGTGGTCCTGCGCCAGGTAGATCCAGCCGAGGCCGCCGTAGGCGATCGCGCCGAGGACCTCGTACTGGCCGCCGACGAGCTCGTGCGGCTGCAGCTTCGGGACGAACGAGAACGGCGCGCCGCAGTTCTCGCACTTCCCTTCCGGCGAACCGGGTTCGCCGTCCTTGCCGCGGCCGACCTTCGCGTTGCAGGTGCCGCAGAACCGCTTTTCCTCCGACACCACCGGGTTCGTCAGCACCGCGGACGCGGGGTCGCGGGCCGGCACGGGCGGAACCTCGACCAGACCGGCGCCGAGGCGGCCGCGGCGGGACCGGGACGTCCGCGACGACGTCCGCCGCGAAGTGCCGGGGAACGCGCCGGACCGGGAGTCCGAGCCGCTGCCGGTCCCCGTTCCGGTGCCGGTGCCCGTCTGCCGTCCTTCGCTGGTGCGCTCGGGCAGGACGCTTTCGGTGCCCGGGTCCGGCAGCGGGTCGCCGGGGCCGGTGTCCGGCCGCGGGGCCGGTGGCATGATGCTCTGCGTTTCCGGGGCCGGCGAGGCGAGGACGCTCGTCGGCTGCGGTGCGCCGGGGTCCGGGCGAAGGGCCTGCGTCGGCGGCGCGACGGGCGTGATGCTGCCCGGCGGCCGGGTCGGGTCTTCGGCACCCGCGATCGGCGGGCGGGCGGCGGACGGCTGCCCGCGCGGCGGTGTCGGCGGGCGGCGCAGCGGGGCCGGCCGGCCGGAGAGCTCGCCGTCGTCGAGGCGGCCCGAGATCGACGGCTCCGGCGTCTCCCACCGCACCGGTGGCGGCGGCTGCCAGCTCGGCGTGGCCACCGGCTTCGGCTCGTCGTCCGGCGCGGCGTGCCGAGGACGGCGCGGCTCCTCCGACACTGCTACCTCCCAGATCCCCGACGACGTACGGGAATCGATCCTAGTCGCGACCGGCTCACTGGTACTGCGGCTGCGGCGGCGAAGCCGGCCCCAGCGACGGCTCCACCCAGTGGTGGTAGCTGTTCTGCCAGGACCCGCTGGTGCGGATCTGGTCCAGCACGGCGTTGACGAACTTGACCATGTCCTCGTTGTCCTTCGGCACGCCGATGCCGTAGTTCTCCTGGGTGAACTGGTCGCCGACCACCTGCAGCGTCGGGTCCTGCGCGGCCATCCCGGCGAGGATGGTGTCGTCGGTCGACACCGCCTGGACCTGGCCCTGCTGGAGCATCACCAGGCAGTCCGACCAGTTGTCCACCGAAACCGCCACCGGCTTCGCCGGGTCCGTCGCGATCTTCGCCAGCGACGTCGACTTCTTCGCCGCGCACACCTTCTTGCCGCTCAGGTCGGCCAGCTTCGTCGCCTTCGACTCCTTCGTGACCAGCAACCGCTGCCCGGCGACGTAGTACACGGAGGAGAACTGGACGTCCTTCTTGCGCGCGCAGGTGATGCTGTAGGTCCGGACCACGATGTCGACCTGGTGCTGCACCAGCACGTCCTGGCGCTGCGACGAGGTGATCGCGCGGAACTGGACGCGGCCTTCGGGCGAGCCGAAGATCGAGCGGGCGATCTCGTTGACGAGATCGATGTCGAAGCCCTCCAGGTTGCCCGAGGTGGGGTTGCGGAAGCCGAACAGGTAGGTCGTCTGGTCGACGCCGGCGATGAGCTTGCCGCGTTCCTTGATCTTGGCCATGGTCGAGCCGCTGGGGATGGCGGTGCCCTTGTCCGGCGCCAGGCTCGCCAGCGGGTTGCAGCTGGTGTCGCTGCCGCCGCCCGCGGCCGCGTCCGGGCCGCCGACGTGCGCGGGCTGCGGCCAGGCCGCGTCGCCGACCGGGGCCGGGTCGACCGGTTTCCCGGGGCTGCCGCAGGACGCCGCCAGCAGCGCGACGACCGCCAGCACGCCCGCCCGGACCGTGATGCCCCGCCTGTTCACCGGTACTCCCTCAGTCGCTCCCGGATTCCCATGGTGACACCCGCGGCGGCCACGAGGGCCAGCACGGCGAGGCCGGGCGCGAGGAGCGTCAGCGCGCGGTCGCCGTTGTGGGTGTCGTCGAGGAACTCCTGCCTGCCGACGTCGATGGCGGCCTGGAGGCTGTCGTCGAGCTGCCGGAACGCCGGCGCGGAGCCGTCGGCCTTGTCTTCGAGCACGGCGAAGTCGACGGCCTCCTGGTACTGGCCGGCGTCGTCCTGGGCGCGGACTTCCTTGTGCGCCTTGAGCCAGTCCTTCGCGGCCTTCTCGGCGTCGGCGACCTTCGCGACGCCGGCGCCGTCCTTGATCAGCCCGCGGGCTTCGCCGAGCAGGCCGCCCTGGCCGTCCGGGCCGACGAGCCGGGCCGCGTTCGTGCCGAAGTCCTTCTCGTACGCCGCGCCGTCGCCGCGGGCGACCAGCGTCAGCGTTTCGTCCGCGCGGGCCTGCAGCGCGGCGATCCGCGCCCGGACCAGCACGTCGACGCGGTGCGAGCCGTCGTCCTGGCCGCTGCCGACCAGGCTGCCCTGCACGATCAGCGCGACCGCGCCCCACAGCAGCGAGACGACGACGGCGGCCGTCGCGACGACGAGCCCGACGTTGAGCAGCCGGTTGGTGCGCCGGGTCAGGTAGACCTGGGCCGCGATCAGCGCGGCCAGCAGGGCCACCACGAGGATCGTGGCGAGCCAGGGAAAGCCGGTGGCGCTGTCCTGCTCCTCGACCAGCCGCTCGGTGTCGACGCGGTAGAGGTCCTGCGCGGCCGGGAGGATCTTCGCCCGCATCAGCTCGGACGCCTCGCGCAGGTAGGACGCGCCGACCGGGTAGCCGAGCCGGTTGTTCGCCCGTGCCGTTTCGATGAGCCCGGTGTAGACGGGCAGCGACTGGTTGAGGACGTCGACCGGGCCGGCCGCGTCGGCGACGTCCGTGGCGTCGGACGCGGCCTTGGCGAGCGCGGCGCCGGCTTCGGCGACGTCCCGCTCGTAGCGCTGGCGGAGTTCGGGGGGCTCGGTGCCGATGGAGAGGAACGCGCTCGCGGCGGTCGCGTCGGCGTCGGAGAGCGAGCGGTAGACCTGCTGCGCCGCGGCGGCGAGGGGCTCGCGGTGGTCGATGACGCCGCTGATCGTGTCGTCGCGGTCCTGCACCGAAAGCGTCGCGGCCAGCCCGGAGACCAGCGAAAGCAGCACCAGCCCCACGGCGATCACGGTGAGCCTGCCGGGCGTGGTCGCGGCGGACCGGACGACCGCGCGGACGCCCTGTCCGGGCAGGTCGAGCAGCCCCAGCAGGCCGCTGCGGCCCGCGGCGCGGTCGTGGCCGTCCGGTGGCGACGGTGGGGGTCCGGGCGCGGGCGCCGCCGGCCCCGGGGCCGTCGCAGTGCTGGTCATCCCCGAGTTCCTCCCCCTGCCATCCGGGGTATCACCACCCGGAGCCCCCGAAAAGATCGCTGTGAGCCGTACCCGCAGAAGGTAGCCGAGTCGCCGCGTGCGCAGCCACCGACACCGCCCGCTGTCATCAGCACGTGATCTGCGCGGATGTGGTCCTGGGCACACGCATGATCAGGTCCGGACCTCCGGCGGCGCGCGCCGGTGGCCGTCTTCAGCGTGGGCGAAGCTGCCGTCCGTCCACCTGACCGGGTGAACGCCTGGCGGGTGCGCCACCGACCGTCCACATTGGATCATTCGGTCGGCAGGGCCCTCGGTGAGCTCGAGCGTCAGCCTCGGATGGCGGGGGCGAGCGAGTGCGGGAGCACGGCACCGGGGTCCGGCGGGCGCCGGACCACCACCTCGACGTCGTCGGCGAAGCGGTACGGCTTGGCGCCGAGGATGCCGCCGAAGTGCCGGCGCAGCCGGGACATCTCGGCGCGGACGGTGACCGTGCGGCCGGCGTCGCCGAACAGGTCGGCCGACAGCTCCGACGCGGACCGGCCGTCACGGTGGCTGGCCAGGACGTACAGCACCTCGGCGTGGCGTGGGCTGAGCCGGTGCGTCCAGGTCCCGGCCGCACTGGCCACGGTGAGCTCGGGCTCGCGCGGCGACCGGACGTCGAGCACGACGCGGGTGGGCGGGGCGGCCTCGTTGCCGGTCAGCCGGAGCAGCCAGCCGCCGGGGACGGGCTCGGCCGTGCAGCCGCCGTACGTCGGCAGGCGGACCCGGCCGGGGCCGAGCCCGGTGGGCAGCGCGACCCGGTCGACCGGCGGGAGCCCGGCGGCCGCGGCGACCCAGCCGTGTTCGTCCACCACCATCGCGCGCTCGCCGACCTTCGCGAGGACCGGGACGGCGAAGCCGCGCAGCCGTTCGAGCTCGGCGAGGTGGGTGGTGCGCAGTTGCGCCTCGGCGAGCCGCGTCACGGCGTCGACCAGCGCCAACGTGGTCGCGTGGACGGTCGAGGCCGGCCCCGAGAGGTCGACGACGCCGAGCAGCCTGCCGTCGCGCGGGTCGTGCAGCGGCGCGGCCGCGCACGTCCAGGAGTGCTGGGCGCGGACGTAGTGCTCGGCGGAGTAGACCTGCACCGGGCTGCGCGCTACGAGCGCGGTGCCGATCGCGTTGGTGCCGACGGATTCTTCCTGCCAGTCGACGCCTTCGATGAACCCGAGCCGGTCGGCGCGGCGGCGGACCGCGGCGCTGCCGTCACGCCAGAGGACGGCGCCACCGGCGTCGGCGATGACCATGATGTGCGCGGCCTGCTCGGCGAGGCTGATCAGGCCGCCGCGCAGGACCGGCAGCGCTTCGGCCAGCCCGCTGGCGCGGCGGCGTGCTTCCAGCTGTTCGAAGGTCAGGACGGGCGCGGCGGCCCGGCTGTCCGGGTCCAGGCCCAGGCGGCGCATGCGCTGCCAGGACGCGCCGATGACCGGCCGCAGCCGGCTGGGCAGCACCTGGCCGTTCAGGGCCGCTTCGTGCACCTGCGCGAGGACACGGGCGTGCCGCCGGGGATCCACCCCCGCCGGCAACGCCGCCTCGAGGTCTCGCTGCCCCAACCGCCGCTCCTTGTGCTGTACCTCCTGGGAGTCTGCCGTTTCGGCCGGATGATCGGTAGGTGGCGCACGTCGCGGTTCGCCGCGGTTCGTCCTGGGGTCGTCGTGCTGTTCGTCCTGGGTTCGTTCGCTCAGTAAGAGACGTAGACGTCGGTCTCCGGCTCGACGGCGGCGGGTTTCGGCGCGGAAACCGACATTTCGACGAGCTCCGCGACTTCGGCGTCGATGGCGTCGAGGACGTGTTCGCGCAGCTCACCGCTGTCGGTGACGCGGGCGCGGAACCGCTGGAGGCAGTCGTCGGCGTACCGCGGGAAGCCGGCCTCGATCAGCGTCGGGCCGCCACCGCGACGCGCCCGGCCGACCGCTTCCCCGGCTGCTTCGTGCACGGCGAAGAAGTCGGATCCGTCGACGACGATCCCCGGCACGCCGAGCCCGGCCACCCGATCGGCGTAACCGGCGTTCTCCGTGACGAAGATGGCGGGCAGGTGCCAGGCCGACGCGAGGTTCAGCGCCTCCAGCGTCGTCCCCGGGCCGTCGCCGAGGAAGGCCACGCCGACCCCGCCGGTTTCCTGCTGTTTCGCGGCGACCGCGGCTCCGCAGATGAGCAGCGGGACGCCGCCGAGCGTGTCCGTCGCGACCAGTCGCTGTTCGCGGATCTCGGCGATGACGGCCCGGACGTCGACGCCCTTCGCGATGCGCTGACCGTGCCGGCGGTGGGTGCCGGCGATCGCGTCGCGCCCGTCGAGGTGGAGGCAGACGCCCGCGGCCAAGGCCTCCTCGCCGCCGTACGGGTGGTCGCCGGTCGGGCGTACTCGCTCTTCGACGGCCCGGATGGTCCGCATCACGCGGTACGCACCCCGGAGGGCGTCCGTCATCTCCGGCGCTCCTTCCCGAGATCGGTTTCCGTGCGCAGGAGCCCTTTTCGCGCGGCCTCCGCCATCGCCGCCCGGACGTCGACGACCCACGGTCCTTCCGGCTTGAGCTCGACGAACGCGCTCTCCCCGGTTTTCAGCTCCAGTTCCCGCTCGCCGTCGAGCGCGATGACCCCGCCGGCTGCGGCCAGCTCGACGCGCACGCCGGGCCGCAGCAGCCCCCAGCCGCGCACGCCGACCGGGCGCACGAGCCCGGGCGCGATCGGCGCGTGCACGACGTACGGCGTCTCCCCCACCGGCCCGAGCTGCAGCGCGACGCCGTCCGGGCTCGACCGCGGGCTGGGACAAAGCTGGCCTGGAACGCTCGAGAGGCCGATACCGTCCGGTTCGGCGAAGGTGCAGTACAGCTCGGTGAGCGACGACGGGTCCCACAGCGCCCGTGCCCCGATGTGCCTGCTCAGCGACACGCAGACGTCCACGAGCGCGATCTCGCGGCGTGCTTTCGTGACGACTTCGAGCACGTTGACGCGGTGCGTGACGAGGTCGGGATCGATCTGCCCGGTGGCGATCAGCCCGGCGGCGAGTCCGGCCACGGTCGCCTCCCGCACCTGCGGGAACGCGTTGTTGGTGCCGGTGGAGAGAGCGAGCAGCGGCACGTCTTCGCAGGCCGCGGCGGCGACCCGGGCGGTCCCGTCCCCGCCGAGGACGACGATGACACCGGCGCCGGCCTCGACCATCCGCCGCACCGCGTTCGTCGTGTCGGCCGCGGTGCCGGTGAGGGGATCGTCCTCGCAGAAGTCGACTTTCGGCCAGGAGCCGCCCCGGCCGAGGGCGCGCAGGACCGCGGCCGAGATCCCGCCGAGGTCGGTCGAGACGAGGGCGCGGTCGAGCCCGGTGACGGCGAACGCGGCCAGGAGCCGCTGGACCATGTTCGCCTTTTCCGCGGTGGGGAACACCGACGCCTGCGCGACCAGCCGGCGGATGTCCCGCCCCGATGCGGGGTTCGCGACGATCCCCGCCACCGTTTCGCCCACCTGACCTCCCGTTCTGTCACCGGAGAACAGGAGACTCCGCAATCGGGCGGAGGGGAAGGGTTGCAGGGCGTTGCAGTGTGGGCACGGAAACGGCCCAAGCGACGTAGATCACAACTTGCGTCTCACAATGTGATCTTCAGTGGACTGTCCAACGTGGAAGCGCCAGTTCCCACCGGGACGCGATCCCGGCGAACGCCTACGGGACCAGGTCGGCGACGCCCACGTAGGTGAAGCCCGCTTCCGCGACCGCGGCCCGGACGTCGCCTTCCACCAGCGCGGTCCCGGCCCGCACGACCACCCGGCCGGCGGCGACGTCGACGTCCACTTCGGCCACTCCGGGCAGCGCCGCGATTTCTTCGGTCACCGACTGGGCGCAGTGCCCGCAGCTCATCCCGGAAACGGTGTATCCGTGCTCGATCATGGTGCGCAGCGTACGAAAAGGGCCGCCACCCCAACCGGGTGACGGCCCTTTCCCAAGATCAAAGTCAGATCACGGTGACCGACGTGGCCTGCGGGCCCTTCTGGCCCTGGCCGATCTCGAACTCGACGCGAGCGTTCTCTTCCAGGCTCTTGAAGCCGTTACCCTGGATCTCGCTGTAGTGAACGAAGACGTCGCCGCCACCGTTGTCGGGGGTGATGAAGCCGAACCCCTTCTCGGAGTTGAACCACTTCACAGTGCCCTGAGTCATAAAAAAATCTCCATGTGTAACACCAAAAAAACAGGAAGCCACTTCGGCGACCCGGGTCAGCACCCGGACGGTTTGCTTCCTCGGTGAGGAGACACTACGCCCGCTGGATCTTGCGAGCGTGACTCAACACGAACACAAAAATCGAGACCTTAAGTAGTAAAGCACATCTCGACCAGGGTGGACAAGCGGTCTTCACCCGGGCGGGGTGAGCTATTCGCCACTCGCCGGGCGCAGTCCCTCGCTCGCGAACGGCGAACGCCAGGTCGCGTCCAGGTCCGCAGCCACCACAGCGTCGTCGTGAGCTTCTGCGCTGGCGCTGAACAGCACCGGTACGACGCCAGAGGCCTTCCCCGCCGGTTCGGATGCGCGCTGGTGATCGGTCACGTCGAAACTCCCCTCGTTCCCTGCCCGCTTCGGCGCGGGTCATGACCGTGATGGTGCCAGGTGGCACCGACAGAAACCGGTTGTCTCCCGCCGGGAGCCGGCCGGGAAGGTTCAGCGGCGAACCACCACCGGAACACCGTCAGGCTACCCGAGCCAACGCCCTGCTACCACACGACATTCCCAGCTTTTCCGGAACGAAACAGAGCAAAACCGTTACTGGGCGGGCGGTTGCGGGCGCGCTTGGCCGAGCAGGGCGGAAAGCCGCACGTCCGGGGTCACGACGTCGGGATCCGTGCGCACGTCGATGACGCACGGCCGCTGCCGCACCAGAGCGCTCGCGATGATGGGCTCGAGCTCTTCACGATCGTCCACGGTGTACCCGGCCGCGCCCAGTCCACGCGCCCACGAAGCGAAGTCGGTCAGCGGGATGGAGACCCCGGTGAGCCGGCCGTACGTGCGGGCCTGGTGCATCGCGAGCGCGCCGTGGACGCCGTTCTGGAAGACGACCACCATCACGGGCGCCCGGTACCGGACGGCTGTTTCGATCTCCTGGCCGGTCATGAGCGTCCCGGCGTCCCCGACCATGGCCACGACGGTCCGCCGCGGCTCGGTCAGTTTCGCCGCCACGGCGGCCGGCACGGCGTACCCCATCGCGGCGTTGCTCGGGCCGAGCTGGCTGCGCGGGGCCGTGAAGCACCAGTAGCGGTGCATGAACTGCGCGAAGTTGCCCGCGTCGCTGGTCACGATGGTGTCTTCGGGCGCCAGCTTCCGCAGCGCCCGGACGACGTCGACGGGGTGCACCCGCGTGTTCGCGCTGGTGTCGGGCGGGGTCATGAAGGTGTGGACGGCCGCGTTCGCCGCCGAAGCCCGCCGCGTCCGCGGCGCCGCCACCTCCCGCAGCTCCCGCAGGAACGGCTCGACCTCGGAGTCGACGCGGAAGGTGAGCCCCCGCCGCTTCGGGCTGACATCGATGCCGGTGCCGACCATGACCAGCGTCTGCTGCGCGGTCGGGTAGCGGTAGGCCTGGGTGGTCACCTCGTCCAGCTGGGTGCCGAGCGCGAGCACCAGGTCCGCGCGCTCAAGGGCGTCCAGCTGCCGGGCCGGGATGCCGAGCCCGAGGTGACCGGCGTAGCGGGCGTGGTTTTCCGGGAAGGCGTCCTGCCGCCGGAAGGCGTTGTAGACGGGCAGCGCGAGTTCGTCGGCGACGGCGATCAGTTCGTCCCGCGCCGACCGCGCCCGGCCCCCGACGATGACCACCGGGTACTTCGCCTCGTCCACCAGCTGTGCCACGGCATCCGCCGAACGGCCCAGCGTCCCGGACGCCGGCGGCCGCACCCGCGCCATCGGTTTCGCCGCGTCGTAGGGCATCCCCCAGATGTCGCAGGGCACGCCGAGCACGACCGGCCCCGGTCGTCCTTCCTGCGACGTCGTCAGTGCGTGCGCCAGCAACCCCGGCAGCCCGTCCGGGTCGGTCACCCGCAATGTCGACTTGGCGATCGACTCGAACATGGCCGTGAGGTCGGAAGTCGGCAGCTCGCCCGAGGACAGCGGCACCGGCTCGGTCGGCGGCGTCTCCAGCAGCACGACCATCGGCGTCTCGTCCTGGTACGCCGTTTGGACGCCGATGGCCAGGCTCGCCGCGCTCGGCCCCCGGCTGGCGAGCAGCACGGCGGGACGTTCGGTGAGCTTCCCCTCGGCCTCCGCCATGAACGCCGCGCCGGCGTCGTGACGCGCCGAGACCAGGGTGATCTCGCGCTCCCGTTGCAGGGCGTCGAGCAGTTCCAGGAACGACTCACCGACCACCGCGTACACGCGGCGGACACGCGCCTCGGTCAGGATCCGCACGGCCGTCTGGGCGACGGTCGCTCCCAGTTGGTATCTAATGAGGAGAGCTTAGGCGGGCACCGTTCAGTGCAGTCAAGTGATCTTCACCGAAACCGGACAAGGATACGCCGAATGTCCGCTTTGACCGACTGCGAGCCGATCAAGGGAGCGAGGACCACCAACTTGGCCGCCACCGAACATGAAACTGTTTTTACTTACGGCGCACCGGCGTTGAAGTACGGCACCGGCGCCAGCGACGAGATCGGCTACGACCTCACCCAGTACGGCGCCCACCGCGTGCTCGTCGTGACGGACCCGCAGGTGGCCGCCACGGGCTGGCCCCGCCGCATCGCCGACGGCATCGCGGGCTACGGCATCGAGACCGAGATCTTCGACGGCGTACACGTCGAGCCCACCGATGTCAGCATGCAGAAGGCGGTTGACTTCGCCCGCGGAACGGGTCCGTACGACGCGTTCGTCGCCGTCGGCGGCGGGTCCGCCATCGACACCGCCAAGGCCGCGAACCTCCTGACGAGCAACGACGGCGACCTGATGGACTACGTCAACGCGCCCGTCGGCGGCGGCCGCGCCCCGGACCGCCCGCTGAAGCCGCTGGTCGCGGTGCCCACCACCACCGGCACCGGTTCCGAGAGCACCACCGTCTGCGTCCTGGACGTGTTGTCGCTGCGCGTCAAGAGCGGGATCAGCCACCTGCGGCTACGCCCGACTCTGGCCGTCGTCGACCCGCGGCTCACCGTCAGCCAGCCGCCCGGCGTGACAGCCGCCAGCGGCATGGACATCCTCTGCCACGCCGCGGAGAGCTACACCGCCAAGCCGTACACCGACTTCGAGCGCAAGCGCCCGGAGCAGCGCGTGCCGTACTGCGGCTCGAACCCGCTGGCCGACATGTTCGCCGAGCAGTCGCTGCGCCTGCTGTCGTGGGCCCTCCCGGCGGCCGTGCGCGACGGTTCCGACCTCAAGGCCCGCGAGGCCATGGCCCTGGCCGCCACGTTCGCCGGCCTCGGCTTCGGCAACGCCGGCGTGCACATCCCGCACGCGAACGCCTACCCGATCGCCGGCCAGGTGAGAGATTTCCACCCGGACGGCTACCCAGGCGAAGAACCCATGGTCCCGCACGGCATGGCGGTGTCGCTGACCGCGCCCGCCGCGTTCCGCTTCACCTTCGACGCGGCACCGGACCGCCACCTGCGCGTCGCACGCCTGCTGGCGCCCGACTTCGAGTGGCCCGGCGACTTCGCCGACCACCTGCCCGCGGTGCTGATCGACCTGATGCGCCGGATCGGCATCCCGGACGGCATCGGCGCCGTCGGCTACACGGAGTCCGATGTGGACACCCTGGTCGAGGGAACCCTCAAGCAGCAGCGGTTGCTGGCCACCGCACCGCGCGAGGCGTCCACGGAAGACCTGTCGGCCATCCTGCGCGAGTCGGTGTCCCTGTGGTGAACGGGTACCCCCACTGGCAGACGATTCCGTTGCGCTGGAAGGACAACGACGTCTACGGACACGTCAACAACGTCGTCCACTACTCGCTGATGGACACCGTGATCAACACGTGGCTCATCGAGCAAGGCGGCCTCGACATCGAAGCCGGGGCGGTGATCGGGCTGTGCGTCGAGTCGCATTGCGGGTATCACTCATCGGTGTCCTTTCCTGGTTCGTTGAAGGTCGGCTTGCGGGTGGCTCACCTCGGTAAGTCCAGCGTCCGCTACGAGATCGGGATGTATGCCGCCGACGAGACATTGGTCGCGGAAGGACACTTCGTGCACGTCTTCGTGGACCGCGAGTCTCGCCGGCCGACACCGGTCGCCGGTAAGCTGCGCGAGGCGCTGGAGGCGCTGCAACCTGGATGACGTGCACCGCAGCCGTACCACCTCCTTGTCTGGCGGCGCCCGATCCGTGCTGTGTTTCTCCTGTACCTCCGATGATGCACGACGCCACCGACAACTTCGGCCGACCGGCCGAAGTTGTCCACAGGCACCCCGCACATCGGCGAGTTGTCCACAGATTCGTCTCGAGGGGTTCCGCGCCCCTCGACGGCGATAAGCTGAAGGCACATCAGAGAGAGGTCCACAGTGGACGAGCTGTTGCCTCGCCGGATCGGCCAGTAACACGGATGGCGACCTAGGCGTCAGTCCGGTTGCGGCGGCAGAGTGGTGAGCCGACAGCTCGAGAGCGGTCCCGGACCGTAGCCGGCAGGCGTCCCTGCGACGGTCACGGCACCCGAGCACGAAGTGGACCGAAACAGTGGTCGCGCGTCCGCTCCCGGCAGACGCCCCGGGGGTGAACGCGCCACTGCCCGCATGCGCCCTGGTGAAGAGTGCGGTCGCCGTCGGAAGACGTTCCGCCGGCGATCGCACCACCGCCCACAGCAGGACAGGTGGAGTTTGCGGACCCGCCGCCGGAAGGCGTCCCGCCGACGGCCCGCACCCCCACCACAGGAAGCCGCCGCCCGATACTGGGCGGCGGTGGCTTACACCGGCTGAAGTGGCGGTTTCCGGTCAGCGACCGGTAACGGGTGAAGACGGCGCGCCGCCCAGGAAAGGCAGCGCCTCCTTGCCGTCAAGCAGAGCAGCGAGAGAAAGGAGGATGCCCGCGCTACCGGTCTTGACGTCCATCGAGAGGCGCAGCAGCCCGTGGCCCGGAAACGCAAGGCCGCCCTTGTACGGCACCGCGTACCAGGCGAGCCACGCCAAGTGCTCGTCGATCGCCTCGCGGATGGGCTGTACCGCGTCCGGATTCGCGGCCAGGGCGACCGCGATTCCGCACCGGCCGTTGAGCAACCCCGGGTGCGTGACGAACTCGCCCAGGCACGACTCGCGCAGCGCAGAGAGGCTCTCGCCGACCTCCGCATCCGGGCGGTGCCGCGCCAGCTGTTCGGCGACGAGCAGAATCCCGGCGCTGCCGACACCGGCGTAGGGCAACGTGCGCGCGGCGCCGTCGCGTACCTGCAGGGATCCGTCGTCGGCCTCGACGCATTCTTCGAGGTCACGGCACAGCGCCTGGTCGGCAAAGGAAAGCCAGGCCGGCTCGCCAGTGCGCTCGAACAGCCGCACGAACAGCAGCGCCGGCCCGGACCAGCCGGACAGCAAGCCGGCGCGCGCGGAGTTCCCCGGCGGCGCCGCGGTCTCCAGCGCCTCGGCGAGCCGGACGGCCGTGGTCAGCGCCTGGCGGCCGAACTCGTTGTCCTGGCGGACGGTCGCAAAGTGCAGCAAGGTCAGCCCGATACCGGCCAGACCGCTCTCCAGGGAGTGGTCGGTGGTCTGCTCGACGAGCCTCGCGGACGACGTCAGCAGCCTGCCCGCCACATCGCGGTACCCGAAGTTCTCCAGCACGTACGCGATACCGGCGCTGCCGTCGTAGAAGCCCGGCCGGTTCGGCGGGTCACGACGGACTGCTTCGATCAGCCAGCGTTCGTGCTCCGGAAAGCGACCGGCGCCGGCGACGTCCAGGGCGTGCAGGACGCCCGCGGCACCGACCCCGAAACAGGCGCCGCCAACTTGAAACTGCTCGACGTCGCCAGGGAACAGCCGGTCCTGGCGTGTGGGGGTCGCGCTGGCGAGGATCGCCTCGGTGATCTGCTTGCGGACCAGTGACCAGTCCGGTTTGCCGTGGTCGAGGTCCGTGTGGGCCGGTGCCGGCTCCGCGGGGTCATCACGCGGAGCCAGCACCGCGACTGCGGCGTCGGCGTACCCCTCGGGCAGCGGGAACCGGCGTTCGACGAAGTCGGCGATCGGACGCAGCTTCGCTGAAACGAGTTCTGCGAGCGGTGTGAGCGGCAGGAAGATCCACAGTCGCAGTGCGGCGATCGCGTACTCGTCGATGTCGAAGCCGATGCGGTCGGCCGGCGCGCGGAAACCGGGCGTGCCCGGTGCCGGGCGGTCACCGGACTCGGCGTCGAATGCCGTCCCGAAGTCGGTCAGCGAAATCCGGTCGTGGTTGTCCTCGTCGATCACGATGTTCAGCGGCTGCAGGTCACCCACGACGATGCCGCGAGCGTGGACTTCCGCGATCGTCTTATCCAGTCCCGCGACGATGTCTAGCGCTCGTCGCGCATACGCCGCGAGGTCGGCGGCCGTCGCGCTGCGCCTGGTCAGCGGGTGGTTGCGGGTCAGCCAGTCAGCCAGCGGAATACCTGGCATGCGTTCCATGGCCAAGTAGCGGCGTTCCGCGACGGTGAACTCCTCGAAGACACGCGGCACTCCCGGGGCGCCGATGAGCTTACCCAGAATCTCGTGCTCACGGCGGAGCCGTTCGACGGCGTCGGTCCCTGCCTCGTCCAGACCTGCGTGCGGACGGGCCTCCTTCAGGACGACCTGGTCACCTCCCGCTTTGGGGTCGGCGAGGTAGCTGCCACCGCCGTTCGAGACGTGCAGTGGCTTCACCAGCCGATAGGGGAACTGTGCCTGGGCGGCTCCCCTGCTCGCGGCAAGGCTGCTGTGCAAACAGGTCGGGATCTGTACCCAGTCGGGCACCGAAAACAACGGCCCCCGCTTCTGGGGCACCAGTCTGCCGTCCGGCTTGCGGATCGCCGGGACTCGGTGGCCGTTGTGTTCGACCCACTGCTCGGCGAATCCGCCGTAGCGCACGTGAAGGGGTCCATCGCCGTAGCGCAAGGCGCTCGGAATACCAGAGCCGCGCTCACCTTCGAGCCGCGCTGACAGGGCTGTGAGTGCGCGTTCGAGCTCGATGTGGTCGGCCGGGTAAATGGTCGCCGGCTGCAGCCCGTCGATGTCGGGCGAGTATTTCGAGTTCCACGTGAGTAACGCTGATCGCGAGCGCACGTACCGATAAGCGATCTGGTGTTCGGTACACCATTCACTCACGTGCGTGAGCACCCGGCCCGCATTGTCCAGACCGGCGGAAACGTGGATCTGCCAGCCTTGAGCCGGAACGACACGGCCTTCGGGGCACATCGCGCGCCAGGCTCCGCGGTCGGTGGCACTCCAGTCCGCGGGCGGCGCCGGGAGCGCCGTCGCAAAATCTTCGACCGGCGCGGCATTCTCCTGCTGTTCGTCGTAGAACAACGGGTCGGCGAAGCAAAACGCTTCGTAGCGCAGGTCCATCGAGATTCCCCTCCGTGCGAACCCAGGGCACACGGCCCCGGACGAGAATATTCCCCCACGCCGGACAGCTCTGGGCCAATCCGCCAACCCGGCGGTTCAACTGGGCTATCCGAGGTAGGGAAAAAGGACGTCTACCGCCCAGTAGACGAACTCAGGGTGATTTTGTCCAGTCCGACCACCACACCATAGTGTTGTAACATGAAGATCTTTCCCGCGTTTCCGCAGGTCCACCGACAAACCTGGCACGATAGCGCGTCGAATTGGCAGAATGCCATCAAGTCTCAGCTCGTGATCAATTTTCATGATCGACGCCATCTCCGTGAGTCGCTTTGACCCCCTGGAACCACCTGGGTGGTCTGCGCCACGCCCGTGGCACCTCGCCGGACGGGCCCGGCGGTACCACGGAGTAAGTTGACGACCGGCGGACCGGAAGGAGGAACGGGTGATCTTCGGATTCGCCGTGACGGTCGCCGTGGCTGCCACGGTCGTCGCGCTCTGGAGCTTCGTCCAGTCGGCTCGCAACCGGCTTCCGGACAACCCGCTCCTCGTCGCGCTCGCGGTCATCGAGCTGCTGTTAGTCGTGCAGCTGGTGATCGGGATCGTCCTGCTCGCCGGCGGTGACCGGCCCGGCAGCCTGGCCACCTACCTGGCCTACCTGATCGGCTGCCTGGTCGTGCTGCCCGTCGGCGCCGCCTGGGCGCTGGCCGAGCGGAGCCGGTCGAGCACCGCCGTGCTCGGCATCGCCTGCCTGGCCATCCCGGTGATGGTGCTGCGACTGAACGAGGTGTGGAGTGGAGCAACAGCGTAGGACGGCCAGCGGCCCCGGACGGGTGCTCGTCGCCGTGTACGCGATCTTCGCGCTGGCCGCGACGTCGCGGGCCGGCGTCCAGATCGGCACGAAGTTCCACGAAGCCCCGCTCGCCTACCTGCTCTCGGCGTTCGCCGCCGTCGTCTACATCGTCGCGACGATCGCGCTGGCCCGGCGCGGTGACGGCTGGTGGCGCGTGGCCCTCGTCGCCTGCTCGATCGAGCTGCTGGGCGTGCTGACCATCGGCACGCTGAGCCTCGTCGACTCCGCCGCGTTCCGGCACCCGACCGTCTGGTCCGTCTACGGCGAGGGCTACCTCTTCATCCCGCTGGTGCTGCCGGTCATCGGGCTGTACTGGCTGCGGAAGACCGCGCCCGCGAAGATCGCCGCCTGACCGCCGGTCCCCACGGACAGCCGGCGCGCGCACCGCGGGAACAGTACGGGAACTGCACGTAGCCCACTCCGGGAAATAAATACGGAACCGTCCGGCGACTTTCGTCGGTTCCGGACATTCGCCGTGAACTCGGACAATCTTCGAGTTCGGTCCCCACCGGCTTTCCCCACGCGGTTCTCCTGCCGCGTGAAAAGGAGTGAGCGTGAAATTCGGCAAGTTCGTCCTGCTGGCCGCGAGCACCGCACTGGCCGTCGTCGGCCTCGGCGGTCCGGCGGCCGCCGACAGCACCCCGCAGGCCCAGCCGTCGATCATCGGCGGCAGCACCGCCACCAGCGGCCCCTGGGCCGCCCGGCTGTTCGTCAACGGTCAGCAGAACTGCACCGCGACGATCATCGCCCCGCAGTACATCCTCACCGCCAAGCACTGCGTCAGCAGCTCCGGCACCTACACCTTCCGCATCGGCAGCCTCGACCAGTCGAGCGGCGGGACGACGGCCACCGGCTCCACCATCACCCGCTACCCCGGCTCCGCCGACCTGGCGATCGTCCGCCTCACGACCTCGGTGAACGCCACCTACTCGCCGCTCGGCAACGTCGGTGACGTCTCGGTCGGCCAGAACGTCTCCGTCTACGGCTGGGGCGCGACCAGCCAGTGCGGCTCCGAGATCAACTGCCAGTCGCGGTACCTGAAGGTCGCGACCGTCCGGGTGAACTCGATCAGCTGCAGCGACTACACCGGTGGCGTCGCCGTGTGCGCGAACCGCGTCAACGGCATCACCGCCGGCGGCGACTCCGGCGGCCCGATGTTCGCCTCCGGCCGCCAGGTCGGCGTCGCGTCCACCAGCGACCGCTCGAACAACACCGCCTACACGAACATCACGCGTTATCGCAGCTGGATTTCGCAGGTGGCGGGCGTCTGATTCCGACCGGAAAGGGCCCGGCCGCGAAAGGCCGGGCCCTTTTCCGTCAGGACGTCGAAATGTCGTCGAGCTGTTCGGCGGCGGGCCGCACCGGGTAGAGGTCTCCGCCCGGCTCCACCGGCACCCGCGGCAAGGCCGTCCGCGCGGCGCGGTCACCCGCGTCCGCCGCCGCGTGCAGGACGTCCAGTGCCGCGTACGGCCGGAAGTCCAGCTCGGGGTACGGCCAGGCGGACGGCCCCTGCGTCGCGCCCGGGATCAGGAAGTCGACCGCGGCGAACAGCGTCGCCCCGCTCGGCGCCGTGTAATGCCACAAATCGACGCCGACGTGCCGGCCGATCTGCGCGAGCCGGGTCAGCGCGACCAGGTTGAACGCCGAGTAGTGCCAGCTGCGGGTCCGGCTCGTCTCCTGCGGCTGCAGGCCGCCGGCCTGGATCTGCGGCGCGATCCGGCCCGGGCCGGCGGCGCGCGCGATGGTCGCGGCCAGGTCCCGCTGCCCCGTGCCCAGCGCGAGCGAAGCGGCGAGCATGTCGTAGAAGCTGCCGTGGTTGTTCTGGGCCTTGGCCTCGTCGGTCCCGTTCTTGCTGGTGCGCAGCCAGTCGAGGAACTGCGTGTACCAGCCGGTCATGCCGGCCTGGTCGGTCTTCGTCCACCCGGGCGCGCCGGTGGCCAGGATCGCGGTGGCATCGACGACCTGGCTCAGCGTGTACGAGAACTCGATGATGCCGATGCCGCGGCCGTCCACCTTGCACGGGATGCCCTGGGCGAAGTTCATGTTCGGGTTCATCTTCGTGTCCGCGTCGAGGAACCACGTACGCAGGTCGAGGGCCGCGCGCCGGGCGTACCGCGCGTCGCCGGTGTAGTACCAGGCGAGCGCGAGCCGGTAGATCGCCGCGAACGCCTCGCCGCGGTAGGCGTGGTCGGTGATCTCGTCGACGATCGGGTTGCGCTGGCCGTCGCGCTGCACGAACGGGCAGCCCCACGGGTTTTCGGCGGTCGGCTGCGTGGTCGGCCACCAGTAGGGCGCCAGGCTGAGGTAGTCGTGCTTGTCCCCGCTGGGCGGGACCTGTTTCTTCGACGTGACGCTCCACGGCCCCGCCGTGAGGTCGGTTTTCGCGGCGGCCAGCAGGTTGTTCAACGCGGTACGGGACGTCTTCTCGCCGACGAGCGCGGCGAACTTCGAACGCAGCAGCTGATCGCCGTCGAGGACGGCGGTCTGCGGCGCGCAGACCGGCCCGATGACCGGGACGGTGCAGCCGGTGGGCCGCGACGCAGCCTCGGCCGGGGTGGCAAGGGAAGCGACGAGGCCGACGGCGGCGAGCGCAGCCACGACGGTGTGGCGGAAAACCATGTCCGCTCCATTCACAAATATGAACAACAGACCCGTGAGTGAATGGAGAGTACGCACGTGAACACGACGGAAGCAATGCTTGCTTCACACATCCAGGCGTCAACCGGCGAAGTCGCGCGGCCGGAAGAAGGCAATGAGCCTGGCGCTGCGGAGTGCGTCCCACGGATCCGTGGTGGCGAGCACGGCCGCGGCACCCGTCGGAAACTTGGTCTGGACCTGCCGGGTCTCTTCACCGAGACCGGCGAGGTGCAGGGTCACGTCGCTGACCCCGGGCTCGTGCGCGACGAGTGCGAGCGTGGTGACTCCGGATGGCGTCCGGCGGGCGGCGGTCAGCAACTCGGGGACGTCGGCGCCGTAGAGGTCGTCGTCGTACTCGACCAAAGGTGGGGACGGAAGTTCGCCGCTCACGCGCGCCCAGGTTTCCCGGGTGCGACGCGCGGTGGAACAGACGACCCGCTCGGGAACGTGCCCTTCCTCCGCGAGCCACCGGCCGAGCCGTGGCGCGTCACGAAGGCCGCGTGGCGCGAGGGGCCGCTCGTGGTCGGGCAGGTCGTCCGACCAGTCCGACTTCGCGTGCCGGACAACGATGAGCCACCTGGTCGCGTCCATGCCCGCCACCTTAACGGCGAAGGGCCTTCCGGACGCACGCCCGAACATGGCTGCGGATACGACTCGGGGCCGGAAGCAGATGTGCTTCCGGCCCCGAATGTGGAAATGCTGTTACCCGCGCGTGAGTGCGGTCGCCGCGTCGGCGGGGGACGCAGGCCCGTGCTGGGCCAGCGGCCCTCCGGCACCCTGGGCCAGCGGCGTGCTTCCGATCAGCTCGGTCAGCCCACCCAGCGAAAGCAGCCGGGTCACGTCGGGCACGCCGTTCAGCGTCGGCGCGTGCGTCGGGAGGAGACCGCTGGCGCTCGGCAACAGCCCACCCACCAGCGGAAGCCCCGCCGGCGCGGCCGTACCGCGGCCACGGACCGGCGCCGCGACGGGCTGAGCCAGCTGCGCCGCCTGGGGGACGGCCTGCAGACCGGTGACCCTGGTGCCCGCCTCCGGGTTGACGTGGTCAGGGGAGATGGTCCGGGCGTCGACCGGCGCGACCGTCGGCAGCCCTTGCTGCGTGTCGGCCGCCGGCGTCAGCGGCAGAGCGGCCGGGAGCGCAGGCAGTTCGGTGGCCGCGAGCTCACTGCCCACCGGCGCGTTGAGGTTGTACTCGGGCTGCTCGCCGTCAGCCTCGGCGCTGGGTGCGACGTACTGCTGCAGCAGCTGCAGCGGCACCGCGTGCAGGACCGGCGCGAGGACACCGGCAGTGGTGGCCTGCTGCACCGCGGGCAGGACCGGCGAAAGGATCTGACCCGGCTGCTGGACGTCCGCGGCCGTCGGGGGGTGCACCGTCTTGAGGTCCGCGGTGACGCCGTTGACGGTGTCCGCGAAGTTGTGCATGCCGGGGTTCGTGGAGAGCTGCCCGAGGACGGCGTCGGTGACACCGGGAACGATGGACTCGGCGGAGGCGACGCCGGAGCCGACCGCCAGCAGGCCACCGCTGGCCAGCGCGACCTGCAGGATTCGCTTCGTCTGGATACGCATGACAAATACTCCTTCGATCAACATCAATAAGGCAATAGAATGGTTTGCGGATACCGATTCGGTGCCGCCGGAAATGCAAGGAAGATGATTTGCCGGGTGAGATTTCTCCGGCAGGTTCCCGCGCGCGTCGGCGAAATACCGACGTGGCCAGAAGGCCGCAGGACGTCAGTCCGGCGTGACGCCGGGCTGGATTTCCGCCGCTGTCACGGCGTGGCATTGCACGCGAGTCCAACGGCGCGAGGACTGCAGACGCGCCACCTGAGGACGAGGCTGCACGACATCACCGCAGCCGCGATCGTGCCCGCCGGCGAATCCGGCACCGGCCGGGATCACGCATGACTGCAAGCCCGATCGTCCGCCGGCCCCGCCCACACCCTGGTCGGAACCAAGGTCGACGTCCGGCTGACCGCCGATCGAAGTCGTGGTTTTGCGAAGCTGAGTACCGGCGGCGGAGTCGGCTGATGTGTCTCGCGAGTCGGTGTTCGCCGGTGCAGGCAGGGCGTCGTGCGGCTCCGCGGTGACGGAATCGACGGTCGCGCTTCCGACGGACGCGAGAGGACTTTCGGGCGGCGCGAAGAAATCCTTCAGTTCGGTCAGGCGGCCGAGCGTGAGAACGGTGGCCGGAACTGCCGTCACCTTGCGGATTGCGCGGGTATCCAACACATCGGGCAAGAGGGGCGTGCGAGTGACCGCTTCAGACAGGCCGCGCACACGCGCCAGGGCAGGCGTTGCTACGTCGTTGACGCGCTCTGCCGCGCCCAGCTGCGGCAGCAAGGAAGGCTTCGGGTCGCCGATGGCCGACACGACCGTCTGAACGCCCGACCCGATCGGCTCGTCCGCGGCGTCGGTGAGAGTGCTCGCTGACGCCGTAGCCATCAGCCACGCGACGGCGGAGACAGCGGCAGCGCCGCCGATCACGACCAGCGCACGAATCAGGGCTCGACCGGCATGGATCATGCCGTCTTCCCGCCCTGTCCGATTCATCACGCTCGCGATCCCGCCTGCTCATCGATTCTCTACGTCGTCGGCGATCATCCCGACTCGCCCGCTCCACCATAACCACACCCCCATTCCCCGAGCACGCAATACCCACTCTCAGGCCCGATCCAGGTCGAATCCGCCCGATTCGACGGCGACGACGAAGCCGTCGACCAGCGGAAACCCGGCCGCAAGATCGCGCGGGCACTTCCCCGAATGCCGCGTCGGCAATTCACCCGATATAGCTACAACACCACCGGATTTCGCGAACGTTCGGTTACACGATCGGGGGTCTTAGGCGTGAACCGGGATCGCGGTGTGCACCCTGCCCACCGACGACCACCATCGTCGATTCCCTGTTTCGTTCTCACCCGAGGAGATCTCCATGATCAAGAAGGTCGGTCTGATCACTGCTGCCCTCGCCGCCGGCGCGTTCCTCACCGGCGGAATCGCCTCCGCCGACACCCCCGGCTACGACGGCGACAGCCACGAGAACCAGGTCGGTCTGGTCAACCTCGGCAACACCGACGTCCTGCACAACGTGAACGTCACCCCGGGCGTCTGCGGCAACGACATCAACGTCCTCGGCGTCCAGGTCCCGATCCACGACTCGCTCAACGGCATCGGCGTGCCGATCCTGTCGCCGGGCGAGCACGAGGCCGAGGGCGAAAGCCCGTACAACTGCGCCTCCAGCACGGTCGCCGACGGCGGCACCAGCCAGGGCAACTGACCCACGTGCCGGGTGGCGGGGCCCCCGCCACCCGGCAGGGTGCCCGGAGACGAGCCTTCCGCAGTTCTGCTCCACTGAGGACAGACGTCAGCCAGTTCCGGTCGACCGGAACAGGCTGACCTGGGCTTTTGGTGGGCCGCCTGGGGCTCGAACCCAGAACCTACGGATTAAAAGTCCGCAGCTCTACCAATTGAGCTAACGGCCCGCGCCATCAGTCTAGCCAGGCCCCCGCCTGCCTCTCGCACGCCGGGTGCGGCTGACGCGCAAGCGAAGGTCAAGACCGGTCCTCCGCCGGTCGGGTCGGCCATGATGCCTCATGCCTGGATCCCTGCTGATCCTCACGGGCCGCTCAGTGCGACGCGTTGGAACTCACCGCCGTCGAGCCACTGAAGTGGATGCACGCCGCAGACTGTTGACGCAGTACGCCGGGCGCGCGGTCGGCGGCCTTCGCCCTCTGAACGGACGCGCGGGGCCCGGAGACCCCGCGCGTCACGTCGTCAGCACTGGACGACCAGGCCCGTGTAAGCCGTGCACTTCTTCGACGCCTTGTCGTTGGCCGCTTCCGGGTCGGCCGGCGTGCTCGCCGCCCGCTCCGCCGTGGCCGTGAACGCGCCCCACGCGAAGAAACCGCCCTCCGAGGAGAACTTCGCCGTGGCCGACGCACCCGGGGCCAGGGTGCCGATCGCGCACGTCAACACCGCGCCCGAGCGGGTGCAGCCGGTCGTCGAGACGATCGTGCGGCCCGTGCCCGGGTTCGCCGTCACGCGGACGCCGGTCGCGGTGGCCGGGCCCGTGTTCGACACCTTGACCACGTAGTCGACCCGGGCGACCAGGCCGATGCGCGGAGTGGCGGTCAGCGCCAACTTGACGTCGGCCTCGTCCGGCGGCGCGATCGTGACGACCGGGCCGTCTTCCACGCCGAACGCGTAGTTGTCGCCGGCGAACTGGTGCTGGAGCGTGAACCGGCCCGGCTCGACGTCGTCCTTGACGCGCAGGGTGAACGTCACCGTCCGGCTCTCGCCCGCGCCCAGGTCGCCCACCCCGCCGCGGAAGCTGCTCAGGTACGGCGTGCACGGCGCGATCGCCCCGGTGCAGGAGACCAGGTCCACCACGTCGGCGATCGGCTTCTCCTTCACGTAGAGCGCCGCCTTCGCGCCCGTGACCGTGAAGTCAGTCGGGTTGTTCAGCTGCTCGGTGACCGTGACCGTGGCGCCCGCCCGCACGGTGGTGGCGCTGACGTCGATCGCGCTCGCGGGCGGGGCCGCGGAAGCGACGGCCGGGGCCGCGCACAGGACCGCCGTCGTCAGGGCGGCCAGAACAGCGGTTCTTCGTCCGGTTCGCTGCATGTTCGTGATCTCCTGGTTCCGAACCGAGGGGTGCCGCTCCGACCGGTGAAACTGGCGTGCGCAGCAGGGGTGACGAAGATCAGATCGGCGCACTCCAAGATTCGTTACCGGGTTCGCCAAACCGTGCTTGAACTGGGGTTTTGCCGCGGTTGCCCGGTCACTGACCGCCGAAGCGACCCGAAATTGTCGGACCCCTGTGGGACGCTCCGCGCATGACCGAACACAGCACGCCGGTGGTGTCTCCGCTCCGCCTGACCGGCCCCAGAACCGACCCGGCGCCGATCGCGGACGAGCGCCGAGCGCTCACCGAGAGCCTCGAGTACTACCGGCGCACCTTCGAGCTGAAGTGCGCCGGTTTGGACCCGGCGCAGCTGTCCGAACGCTCGGTACCACCGTCCACATTGACCCTGCACGGGCTGCTGCGGCACCTCACCGGCTGCGAACGCTGGTGGTTCCGCATCCAGTTCACCGGCGAGGACGTTCCGAACCTCTATTACTCCGACGACGACCCGGAGCAGGACTTCACGGACCTGGGCGGCGACGTCGAGGAGGCGTTCTCGTTGTGGCACGCCGAAGGCGCGCGCTCACGCGAGATCGTCGAGGCCAGCTCGCTGGAGCAGACCGGCACCCGCCGCAGCACCGGCGAACCGTTCACCCTGCGCTGGCTGATGTTGCGCATGATCGGCGAGTACGCGCGGCACATCGGCCAGGCCGACCTGATCCGTGAGCGGATCGACGGCGCGACCGGCGAATGACGGCTCAGGCGCCGGCCGTCCGGCGGCGGAAACGGGAAAGGAGGTTCACCACGAGCGGGACGACGATCCAGCACGCGTAGGCCCAGCGCGTCAAGAAGGCGACCGGGATCGAGACGGCGAACGCGGCGATCATCACGCTGATCCCGCGGTAGACCGCGCCGAACAGCTCCGGCGGGGTGTCCGCGCGGTGGAGGTGGTTCCGCTGGATCTGCCAGGCCATGAGGAGGAACAGCGTCAGCGCGACGAGCTGCACGGCGGCGTAGAAGACGAAGCGGAATTCGAACGCTCCGTCTTCGGCGATCACCTTGGTCGCGAACGGCATGATCACCTGCATCAGGAGCCAGCCGAAGGTGAGCCGGGCGAGCCCGCCGCCGAGCGTGGTGACGTAGTTGAACAGGCGGTGGTGGGCGCGCCAGTGGCTGCCGATGACGACGAAGCTGATCAGGAAGGAGAGGTATTCGGGCCGGTGATGACCGAGTGACCGCAGCAGTTCGGCGCTGGTGGCGCCCTCCGGCAGCGGCAGCTCGAGCGCGAGCAGCGTGATCGCGATGGCGACGACGGCGTCCGAGAAGAAGGTCAGCCGCTCGGCGGCGATACCCCGGGGTTCGTCACTGACGGTGTCCTCCGTGGACGGGACGCTGGTCATGGCCGATGAGCGTGCCAGACGCGGCGGCGCGGCCGTCGCCGAGGTCGCGTGCGTGCGATGCTGACGGCATGACCGTCGACCCCGATTCCGGACTGCTGTCCCCGGTGCGGGCCGGTACGCCGGCCGAAGCGTCGACCGGAGACGAGGCCTGGCTGCGCGCGATGCTCGACGCCGAGGCGGCGCTCGCGAGGGCGCAGGCGAAGCTCGGGACGGTGCCGCCGGAGGCCGCGGACGCGATCACGGAGGCCGCGGGCAGCGTGCGGATCGACGTCGTCGAGCTGGCGCGCGGGGCGCGGGCGACCGCGAACCCGGTGGTCGGCCTGGTGAAGGCGCTGACGTCAGCCGTCGGCGAGCTCGCGCCGGACGCCGCCGAGTACGTGCACCGCGGCTCGACCAGCCAGGACATCTTCGACACCGCGATGATGCTGGTCGCCGCCCGGACGCTGCGTCCGCTCGCCGACGACCTCGACGCCACCGCCGAGGCGCTGGCCGCGCTGGCCCGCGCGCACCGGGACACGACCATGGCCGGGCGGACGCTGACGGCACACGCGGTGCCGACGACGTTCGGGCTGAAGGTCGCGGGCTGGCGTCAGTTGGTGCTGGACGCGGCCGTGCGTGTCCGGCGCGTGCTCGACGGCGGGCTGCCGGTCTCGCTGGGCGGCGCGGCCGGAACGCTGGCGGCGTACGTCGAGTACGCGCGCCTCTCGGACGAGCCGGCGGGCCGGGACGTGGGCGGCTACGTGGAACGGCTGACCGCGGCGTTCGCCGAGGAGACCGGGCTGGCGGCACCCGTGCTGCCGTGGCACTCGGTGCGGACGCCGGTGGCCGACCTCGCCGGCGCGCTCGCGTTCACCGCGGGAGCGCTGGGGAAGCTGGCCGTCGACGTCGAGACGCTCAGCCGGACCGAGCTGGGCGAGGTCGCCGAACCGGCCGCCGACGGGCGGGGCGGTTCCTCGGCGATGCCGCACAAGCGGAACCCGGTGCTCGCGACGCTGATCCGGTCGGCGGCGCTGCAGGTGCCCGTGCTGGCCGCGGGGGTCACGCAGTCGATGCTGGCCGAGGACGAACGCTCAGCCGGGGTGTGGCACGCCGAGTGGCAGCTGGTGCGCGAGTGCCTGCGGCTGACCGGGGGTGCCGCGCACACGGCCGCCGAGCTGGCGCGCGGGCTCACCGCGGAGCCCGCGCGGATGCGGGCGAACCTGGGGTCGACGCACGGGCTGATCGTCTCCGAGCGGTTGTCCGCCGTGCTCGCGCCGCTGCTCGGCAAGGCGAAGGCGAAGGAGCTGCTGGGGGAGGCGTCCCGACGGGCGGTGCAGGAGGACAGGCCGCTCCGGGAGGTGCTGGACGAGCTGCCCGCCATCACCGGCACGCTGACGCCGGCGGCGCTGGACGAGCTGCTCGACCCCGCCGCGTACACCGGCGCGGCGGCCGCCCTGGTCGACCGCGCCCTCGGCACGGGCGGCGCCGTTGGGAGCCGCAGCAGCAACGCGAGCAGCAGCGACGCGAGCAGCAGGGCCACGAGCAACGGCGGCTCGGAGTAGCGGAGTCCGGCAGGGCGCGGCCGGCGCCTGCGGCTCAAGCGCACCGGTCGAGGCGGCGCTCGGTCGTGCCTGGCGGCGACGACACTGCCGCCCGGCCGATGCCGCCTCCAGTCGGGGCTGCCCACCTCGCCAGCCGGGCCCGAACGGCACAGCCCAGCGACGCCGCCTCCGGTCGGCGCTTCCCCACCGCGCCGACCGGGCCCGATCGGCGCTGCCCGCCGGCGCCAGCCACGCCGGTTGGCGCGGCCCCGCCGGGACGAGCCAGGCCATCGGCGCTGCCCGCCGGCGCCGGCCACGTCGGTCGGCGCGGCTCCACCAGCCCGAGCCAGGCCATCCGCGCTGGCTGTCGGCGCCCCTCGAGCCGGTCGTCGAACTCGGGGAAAGTTTTTTGAACCGCCCTCGGCGGGGGTCCGTGTAGTGGGTATCAGGCAGCCGCACCGAGCGGCGGGAAAACCCAACGGACACAAGGAGAACTTCCATGCTTCGCACGCGCATCGCCGTCTCCGTCGCCGCGGCGGCAGCCGGGCTGGCAGTGCTCACCGCTTGCTCGGGTGCCGAGACTGCCCAGCCGGTTGTCGCTCCTGCGGCGGCCGGGGGCACCGGGGGCGGCCAGGCCGCCAACGGCCAGGTCGGGAACGCTGCCCCGGCGTCGAACGAAGGCAAACTCGTCGTCGCCGACGTGGCCGACATCGGGCAGGTGCTCACCGACCAGAACGGCATGACCCTCTACCGCTTCGACAAGGACACCGCGAAGCCGCCGAAGTCCAACTGCGACGGTGACTGCGCGAAGGCCTGGCCGCCGATGCTGGCCACCGGGGACGTCCAAGTCCAAGGTGTCGACAAGAACATGGTCGGGAAGGTGACGCGCTCCGACGGGACCGAGCAGATCACCGTCGGCGGGTGGGCGCTCTACCGCTACGCCAAGGACACCAAGCCCGGCGACGCGACCGGCCAGGGTGTCGGCGGCGCCTGGTACGCGGCGAACGCCAAGGGCGGGAAGGCCGGGCAGGCCGCTGCGGCCGGCTCCGAGGCCGGTGTCGTCAAGCTCAGCGCCAGCAAGATCGACGGCCTCGGCGACGCGATCGTCGACCAGAACGGCATGACGCTCTACCTGTTCCAGAAGGACACCAAGAAGGCCAAGACGTCCGCCTGCAACGGTGACTGCGCCAAGACGTGGCCGCCGGTCCTGTCGGGCAACGGCAAGGTGGAGCTGCAGGGCATCGACTCGAAGCTGCTCGGCAGCATCAAGCGCCAGGACGGCACCGAGCAGGTGACCATCGGCGGCTGGCCCGTCTACAACTTCTCCAAGGACCTGAAGCCGGGCGACGCGAACGGCATGGGCGTCAACGGCACCTGGTTCGTCATCGAGCCCAACGGCTGCAAGGTCGGCACCACTCCCAGCACCGCCAGCCAGGCTCCGGCGGCCAACAGCGGTACTGGGAGCAGCAACGACAACTCGGGTGGCACCGGCACCACCTACTGAACTCCTGCTAGTGGGCGAGGCCCGGCGGACGCTCTTCGCGAGTGACCTCCGGGCCTCGCTCCTTGTGGTCACGACGCAGGAACGACCGGCGGCGCGGCTCCTCGACCACCTCGTCGGTGCGGTGGACGTCGGTGCGGCCGACATCCGTGCGGCCGACATCCGTGCGGTCGACGTCGGTGCGGCCGAGGTCCGTGCGGCGGCCGCGGTCGATGACCTCGGTGCGCTCGCCGCGGTCGATGACCTCGGTGCGCTGCTCGGCCACCGCCGGCTCGTCGGCCGTCTCGTCCTCGGGCAGCAGGATGGTGCGGCGGGCCGGCAGGACCGCGATCAGCAGGCCGAGCGCGGCGACGCCGAGGTGCAGCCACGTGTCGGCGCGGCCGAGGTCCATCGGGTTGCCGGCGTTGGCGAAGGGGTTGGTCGAAATGAGGCCGTCGATCATCAGGCCCCACACGAACAGCAGGCCGTAGCCGATGAACAGCAACCAGCCGAACGCCCGCGCGCGGCCCGAGCCGAACGCCAGCAGCAGGCCGACGACCCCGGTCACGACGCGGACCAGGCTCATCAGCGGGTTGGCGGAGAACCGCCAGATCCCGGCGTCGTGGTGCCCGGCGAAATTGCCGAAGCCGGTCCTGGTTAATCCGATGATGCCGACGACGAGGAACGCGATCCCAGCCAGTCCGGCCAGCACCTGCGCCGGCTGCAGGCCTCGGACCCGGATGCGGGCGCCTTTCGCGTGAACCATGACTCCAGTCCTTCCCAGCGGGTGGTGACGACCGTCACCGCGCTGGAGTACCCCGCGACCACGGGCAGTGAAACGACGGTGCTTGCCCGCAGCGCCCCTCCGCGTTCCCGGTTCGGGCCCCCTTCGAGAGCTATCCCACAAAGCGGCCCGTTCGGGCGAACAGCGCACCGCCTTCCCGGCAATCCAGGTCATGCGCAAGCTGAGCGGGATCTTCCTGGTGGGGCTGTGTCTGGGGGCAATCGGCGCGGTGGTGGTGACGGCGGCGCACGGCAACGCCGCGGCACCCCAGCCCATCGCGGTCACCGGGATCGCGGTGATGTCGGCCACCCCGGCGCCGGTGTCCGTGACGCAGGCCACGCCGACGCCGAGCAAGAGCCCGGCCACGACTCCCGAGCGCAAGGTGGACGCCGCCGCGCTGGCCGAGATCGTGCGCGACGGCAAAGTCAGCGCCGTCGTCTTCGACCGGGTCCACCGGGTCGCGACCGTCTCCGTGGGCGCGGACCGCGGGTACACCTCCGCGTCGGTCGTGAAGCTGCTGATCGCGCTTTCCGTGCTCGAGCAGGACGGTCCCGTGGCGGACGTGCAGCGGATGCTGTCCCGCAGCGACGACGACCTCGCGAGCCGGTTCTGGATGGCCTACGGCGGAACGGCGATCGTCACGCGCTGGGCCGGGAAGCTGGGCCTCACCGGCACCCGGCCGCCGGCGGATCCCGGCCGCTGGGGCGACACGCGCATCACCGCGGCGGACATCGTGAAGGTCTACCAGCACCTGCTGGACCACAAATCCACCGCGATCCTGACCGCGCTGCGCAACGCGACCGAGCGGGGCTCCGACGGGTTCCGGCAGTACTTCGGCATCCCGGACGCCGCCGCCGGGCGGCCGTGGGCGGTGAAGCAGGGCTGGTCCTGCTGCCGGCCGGCGCGCACGCTGCACACCACGGGCGTGGTCGACGAGGACATCGTGGTGGTGCTGACCGAGCACCCCGCGTCGGTCGACTACACCACCGCGGCGAAGCGGGTCACGGAAGTCGTCACCACGCTGCTCGGGTGAACGCGGTCACTGGTCGGTGTCCGCCAGCGCACCCGGCGCGCCCGAGCGCGGCAGCGGCCACGGCTGCACCCCGCCGGTGGTCTCGACCTGCCGCCCCGGCTGGGCGGGCGGAACCGTGTGGGCCCCGATCCAGACGAGGATCTCGGGGATCTGGGACTTGAAGGTGTTCATGTTGTGGCCCGCGTCCGGGACGCGCCACGACTGGAAGCGGACCGGCGGCCGGACGGCGGCGCGGATCAGGTCGGCGGCCGCGCCCTCGAACTTCTCCTTCTCGCCCCAGATGGCCAGGATGTCCACCGGGGACGGGTGGAGGCGGACCGTGATGCCGACGTTGTTGGCGTCGTCGACGTCCTGGCGGCCCTTGTAGAGGTTCTCCGTCTCGGCGTCCACCTGGGCGCGGTCGTAGCCGCTGACGCTGACCGCCTGGCCGTACCACTGCGGGTGCCGGGTCACCAGGTTCAGCGCGCAGTAGCCGCCGGACGACCAGCCGGCGAAGGTCCAGGCCTTCCGGTCCGCCGCCACGCCCAGCTTCTGCAGGGCCCACTCCCGCAGGTCCGCCGTCAGGTACGTGTCGTTCGCGGTGCCGTTGACCTCGTCCACGCATTCGGTGTCGTGGCCGATCTTCGGCACGCCGGTGGGGTCCGGCATGATCACGACGACCGGGGGCAGCACGCGCTTGGCGATCGCCGCGTCGAGCTGTTCCGGGAGCTTGTACCCGTCGGTGACGACCTCGGGGCCGGACGGGTAGTTCGGGATCCACTCGACGGCCGGGAACCGCAGGCTCCGGTACGCCGCGTCGAAGTACTGCGGCGGGAGGTACACCGTCACGTCGCGGGTGAGCTTGGTGCGCCGGCCGGTCACCTTCAGGTGGACGACGGTTCCCTTGCCGTCCTTGGCGTGCGCGGCGCCGACGTCCCGGACGACCTCCAGGTTCTCGCCGTTCTGGGTCGTCTCGGCGTCGATGCTGTCGGCCGCGTAGACGCCGGTGCCGAGCAGCGAGCCGAGCGTCGGGAAGAACCCGCCGATCATGTTGCCGGCCAGGCCCGTGGTGACCACGATCGAGACGACCGCGCAGAGGATGGTCACCGTGCGCCACACCAGCTTCCGCTTCCACCGCTCCCAGAACAGCGGGATGGCGATGATCGCCAGCAGCGTCACGACGATCACGATGGCCATCGTGATCGGCGAGTCGAGCCGGATGCGGCTGAGGTGCATGACAAGGGTCCTTCCGGGCGGGCAGAAGTGCGCGCCCGGATCGCGGGACTCGCGTATATATCACGTTTGAGCCCCCTTGCACGTTGCGGCCCTGTGACCTCCGTCTCAAGACCGCAACGTGTTGCGCACTCAGCGTTCTCTCAACTACTTCGCCAGCGCGCGGGAAAGCACCGTGACCGCCTGGGTGATCGCGGCCTCGGCGGCGTGCGTCTCGCGGAGCGCGTTGACCATCACGAAGTCGTGGATGATCCCCTGGTAGCGGACGGCCGTGACGGGCACACCGGCCTGACGCAGCTTCGCCGCGTACGCCTCACCTTCGTCGCGGAGCACGTCGGCTTCGCCGGTGATGACCAGGGCCGGCGGCAGCCCGGCGAGCTCGTCGAGCGACGCGCGCAGCGGCGACGCCGTGATCTCCGCGCGCTGGGCGGGGTCGGTCGTGTACTGGTCCCAGAACCACTTCATGCCTTCGCGGCCGAGGAAGTAGCCCTCGGCGAACTCCAGGTACGACCCGGTGTCGAAGTTCGCGTCGGTGACCGGGTAGAAGAGCACCTGCTGCTTGAAGGTGACGTCGCCGCGCTGCTTGGCCAGGATGGTCAGCGCCGCGGTCATGTTCCCGCCGACGGAGTCGCCGGCGATCGCGATGCGCGAGGGGTCGAGCCCCTTCTCCCCGCCGTGCTGCGCGACCCACTTCGCCACCGCGTAGCTCTCCTCGATGGCGATCGGGTAGCGCGCCTCGGGCGAACGGCTGTACTCCGGGAAGACGACGGCCGCGCCGACACCCGCGGCCAGTTCGCGCACCAGCCGCTCGTGGGTGTGGAAGTCGCCGAACACCCAGCCGGCGCCGTGGATGTACACGATCACCGGCAGCGGACCGGAAACCCCGGCCGGGCGGACGATCCGCGTCTCGACGTCGCCGTTCGGGCCGCCGGGGACGGTGAGCACCTCGATCTCGGCGGCGGCCATGGCGACTTCGCCGTCCTGGACGCCGTCGACGGCCTTGCGCCCCTCCTCGGGGGCCAGCTGGAACAGGTACGGCGGCTGGTCGGTGGCCTCCGCGAAGGCCTGTGCGGCCGGTTCGAGGGCCAGGTTGTGCGGGTTGGCGGTCATGTCGTCCTCCTGGGGCTGGAAGCTGCTGTCTCGAAGGTAGCTCGCAACTCAGTTGTGCACAACTAATTTGACCCCAATGAGATACAGGGCACTTAAGTTGCTGGCCAGGGGCAAGTCGGGGACCATGGAGAGTTACGGGAAGAGGGAGGCGCCATGGCATCGCTGCGGTTGGACGACCAGCTCTGCTTCGGGCTGTACTCGGCGTCGCGCGCGGTGACGTCGCTGTACCGGGTCGTCCTGGACGACCTCGATCTGACCTATCCCCAGTACCTCGTCATGCTCGCGCTCTGGGAGCAGGACCACCGGCTGGTGAAGGAACTCGGCACCGAGCTGAACCTCGACTCGGGCACGCTCTCGCCCCTGCTCAAGCGGCTGCAGACCGCGGGGCTGGTGGTCCGGGAACGGCAGGCCGACGACGAGCGCTCGGTCCGCGTCAGCCTGACCGAAGCCGGGACGGCGCTGCACGAGAAGGCGCGGGGCATCCCCGACGTCATCGGGGCGGCGATGAACCTGGACGAAGCCGGGCTCGCCCGGATGCGCGCCGAGCTGGACCGGTTGACGGAGTCCGTGAACGCCTATCGGGAGGCGTTGGCCCCGGCGTGATCGCGGCCGTGGCAGCATGGGCGCCGAAGGGGTGGCCATGATCAACCACGACGACGCGCTCAAGGCCGTCGAAAGCAGTCTCGACCGGCCGTCGGCGGCGCGGATCTACGACTACTTCATCGGCGGGGACACGCACTACGCCATCGACCGCGAGTTCGCCGAAAAGGTCCGCGCGCGGCTGCCGCTCATCGGCGACTACTGCCTGACCAGCCGGCAGTTCCTGGGCCGCGCGATCCGGCAGTGCGTCCGCGAAGGCATCCGGCAGTTCGTCGACGTCGGATCCGGGCTCCCGACCGCGGGCAACGTGCACGAGGTCGCCGACGAGGCCCGGCCCGAACTGGACACGCGGGTGCTCTACATCGACAACGAGCCGATCGCGCTCGCCCACTCGACGTTGCTGCTCGCCGACACCGCCGATCCGGAGCGCCACCACGCGATCGCCGCGGACTTCCTGCAGCCGGACGACCTCTGGGAGCGGGTCAAGGCCTCGGCGATCATCAACGTGCGCGAGCCGGTCGCGCTGGTGATCAACGCGGTCATGCACTTCGTCAAGGACGAGCAGAACCCGGACGCGCTGCTGGCCTTCTACCGCGAGCGGGTGGCGCCGGGTTCACTGCTCGTGCTTTCGCAGATGACCAACGAGAACCCGGTCAACGAAGACGAGCGGCAGGCGCTGCTCGACCTCCTCGAGTACTACGAGACGACGACGAACCCGGGTTTCCTGCGGACGATGGCCGAGTTCGAACGCTTCTTCGGCGGCTGGCCGATGCTCGAGCCGGGGCTGGTCTACGCGCCGGCGTGGCACCCGGACGAGCACACCGTGTTCGCCGGTTCGCCGTCGGAGTCGCGGGTGATCGGCGGCGTCGCGCGCAAGCCCTAAGACGCTTCGCGCAGGCTGTCCAGCACTTCCAAGACCGCGCTTTTGCCGAGTTCGACGGCTTTGCGCAGCACTTCGGGGTCGCGTTCCAGCACGGCCACGTCCGGCGCGCCCCCCGGCGGGCGGACGCTCAGGACGCGCGGATCCGACGCCAGGGTCTCCTCGTCTTCGACGTCCCGCCGGTAGGTGTCCTGCCAGGCCGGGATGGCGCCGGGCGCCTGCCGGCGCAGGAACCGCGGCACGACGACGTCGTGCACGCGCGGCGGCCGCACCGGTAGTTCGTCGGCGCGGCGGGTGCGCAGCACCAGGACGTCGGTCGCGCCCTGGGCCAGCGCGGTGCGATACGGGATCGGCTCGGCCACCCCGGCGTCGACGAACCGGCGGCCGGCCATCGGGATCGGCGGCCCGGCCAGCACCGGCATGCACGACGACGCGGCGAGCGCGACCTTGATCGCGGCGACGTCGTCGAGGAAGGGGTGCAAGTCGGTCGACTCGCCCGTGTCGGCGTCGGTGGCCAGCGGGTGGAACGTCACCGGATTGGCCAGGATCGCCGGGAAGTCCATCGGCTCCAGCACCGAGTACACCTGGTGGACGAGGTACTCGAGGTCGATCACCGCGCGGCCGCGCAGGGTGTGCAGCGGGTTGATGATCCGGCGCATGACGACGGGGTTCCACCAGGTCCGGACGCCGGTCGACGAGCGGCCGCAGAGCAGCCAGGCGCCGTTCAGCGCGCCGGCCGAAGAGCCGTAGACGGCGTCGAAAGCCGGTGTGACACCGAGTTCGTCGAGCGCCAGGACCATGCCGCTGGAGTACGTGCCGCGGCTGCTGCCGCCTTCGATGGCGAGCGCGAGCCGCCGCCCGTCGGTGCGTTCGCCCGGGACGCTGCCCGCCGCCATCCGTTCGGAGATGAGTTCGAGTACCGGGTGCACTCCTCCCATCCTGGTCGTTTCCCGCGCGGAGTCGACCCGATTTATCCCGCCTCCCGGGTGGCGTGATGCGCGCCTCGTTGCACTGCAACTCGTTGCATAGCACCCTCGCACCATGGCACTGGAGCACGCGATCCTCGTCTCGCTGTCCGAGCGCGCCGGCTCGGGCTACGAGCTCACGCGCCGGTTCGAGAAGTCGATCGGGCTCTTCTGGAGCGCCACCCACCAGCAGATCTACCGCGTGCTGAAGCGGATGGAAGAGGCCGGCTGGGTCGCCGTCGACGTCGTCGCGCAGTCGGGGCGGCCGGACAAGAAGGTCTACACCGTCAGCGACGCCGGACGCGCGGAGCTGGTGCGCTGGCTCGCCGAACCGGATCCCTCCGCCGGACCGGTGGAGCTGGCCGTGAAGATTCGCGGCGCGACCTTCGGTGATCCGGTGAAGGTCGCGGAGGAGATCGTCCGGCACCGCGCGCGGCACGCCGAACGCCTCGACGTCTACCGCCGGATCGAGAAGCGCGACTTCGCCTCACCCGCCGCGCTGACCGGCCAGGACCTGCACCAGTACCTGGTCCTGCGCGGCGGCATCCGCGTCGAAGAAGGCCAGGTCGAGTGGTTCGACGAAGTGCTGGCCGCCCTCCACCACCCCAAGGACGCCCGATGAGCCCGTACCCGCACCTGCTGTCGCCGTTGGACCTCGGCTTCACGACGCTGCGCAACCGCGTCCTGATGGGGTCGATGCACACCGGCCTGGAAGACAAGGCGTCACACTTCCCCGAGCTGGCCGAGTACTACGCCGAACGCGCTCGCGGCGGCGTCGGGCTCATCGTCACCGGCGGGTTCGCGCCGAACCGCACCGGCTGGCTGCTGCCGCTCGCGTCGAAGCTGACGACGTCCGCGGAAGCGCGACAGCACCGGCAGCTCACCGCGCCGGTGCACGAAGCCGGGGGCAAGATCGCGCTGCAGATCCTGCACGCGGGCCGGTACGCCTACCACCCGCTGAGCGTGTCGGCGTCGAGCATCAAGGCGCCGATCAACCCGTTCCGGCCGCGCGCGCTGACCGGCTACGGCGTCCGCAAGCAGATCGACGCCTTCGCGAACTGCGCCGCGCTCGCGCGCGAGGCGGGCTACGACGGCGTCGAGATCATGGGCTCCGAGGGCTACCTGATCAACCAGTTCCTCGCCGAGCGCACCAACAAGCGCACCGACGCCTGGGGCGGCACACCGGAGAAGCGCCGCCGGTTCGCCGTCGAGATCGTCAAGCGCACCAGGGAAAAGACCGGCGACGACTTCATCATCGTCTACCGGCTTTCCCTGCTCGACCTCGTCCCGGGCGGCCAGCGCTGGGAGGACGTCGTCGCGCTCGCCCAAGAGGTCGAGGCCGCCGGCGCCACGATCATCAACACCGGCATCGGCTGGCACGAAGCCCGGGTGCCGACGATCGTGACGTCGGTGCCGCGCGCCGCCTTCACCTGGGTGACCGGGAAGCTCAGGCCGCACGTGGGCATCCCGGTCGTCACCTCGAACCGGATCAACATGCCGCAGGTCGCCGAGGAGGCCTTGAGCAGCGGCGACGCCGATCTCGTGTCGATGGCCCGGCCGTTCCTCGCCGACCCCGAGTGGATCCGCAAGGCCGAGAGCGGCCGCGAGGACGAGATCAACACCTGCATCGCGTGCAACCAGGCCTGTCTGGACCACGCCTTCCAGCGCAAGCTCGTGTCCTGCATGGTGAATCCGCGCGCCGGCCACGAAACCACGCTGACGCTTTCGCCGACGCGGCGGTCCAAGCACGTCGCGGTCGTCGGTGCCGGGCCCGCCGGGCTGTCGGCCGCGACCGCGCTCGCCGAACGCGGGCACAGCGTCGAGCTCTTCGAAGCCGACGACGAAATCGGCGGCCAGTTCGGCATCGCGCGCAAGATCCCCGGCGAGGAGGAGTTCGCCGAAACCATCCGCTACTACCAGCGGCGGCTCGAAGTGACCGGGGTGAAACTGCACCTCGGAAAGCGCGTGACGGCGGCCGACCTGACCGGCTTCGACGAGGTTGTGCTGGCCACCGGGGTCGCGCCGCGGGTGCCGTCGCTGCCCGGGATCGACCACCCGAAGGTGCTCTCCTACGTCGACGTCGTCAAGCACGGCAAGCCGGTCGGCACGCGGGTCGCGGTGATCGGCGCGGGCGGCATCGGCGTCGACGTCAGCGAGTTCCTCACGCACGCGGGCTCGCCGGCCTTCAACCTCGACGCGTGGCTGGCCGAATGGGGTGTCACGGACCCGGAACAGGCGGCGGGCGGGCTCGGCACGCCGCGGCCCGCGCCGTCGCCGCGGCAGGTGTACCTCCTGCAGCGCAAGAAGTCCGGGATCGGGGCCGGGCTCGGGAAGACGTCCGGCTGGGTGCACCGGGCCGCGCTCAAGGCCAAGGGTGTCGAGCAGCTTCCCGGCGTCACGTACGAGCGGATCGACGACGACGGCCTGCACATCACCGTCGACGGCACACCGCGGCTTCTCGAAGTCGACACGGTCGTCGTCTGCGCCGGTCAGGAACCGGTGCGGGAGCTCGCCGGCGACCTGCGGGCGAAAGGCCTGCCCGTGCACCTGATCGGCGGGGCCGACGTGGCCGCGGAACTCGACGCGAAACGCGCGATCGACCAGGGGACGCGGCTCGCGGCCGCGCTATAGCCCGCTAGGCGTCCGGCACTGGCAGGATGGGCCCCGTGCGAGACGTATGCGTGATCGGGCTCGGGCTGATCGGCGGGTCGCTGCTGCGCGCGGCGGCCGCCAGCGGCCGCACGACGTGGGGTGCCGCGGTATCCGAAGTGGACGCCGACGCGGCCAGCAGAGCGGGTTACGACGTCACGACCGACGTCGAAGCGGCCCTGCACCGGGCCTCGGCCCAGGACGCGATGGTCGTGCTCGCCGTGCCGCTGCCGGCGGTCGAGGACCTGCTGCGCCTGGTCAACCAGCACGCGTCGCACTGCCTGCTCACCGACGTGACCAGCGTGAAAGCGCCGGTACTGGACGCGGTCCGCCGCCGGGTGCCGTACACGCGGTACGTCGGCGGGCACCCGATGGCCGGGACGTCGAACTCGGGCTGGCTGGCCGGGGACGCCGCGCTGTTCCAGGGCGCCGCGTGGGTGGTCGCCGTCGAGGAGGACACCGACCTCGAAGCCTGGGCCGAAGTGGCGAAGCTCGTGCTGGACGTCGGGGCGCACGTCGTCCCGCTGCCGGCGGAGTCGCACGACGAGGCCGTCGCCCGGATTTCGCACCTGCCGCACCTGCTGGCGGCGATCCTGGCCACCATCGGCGCCGAGGGCGGCCCGCTGGCGATGTCGCTGGCCGCCGGGTCCTACCGCGACGGCACGCGGGTCGCCGGGTCGAACCCCCAGCTGGTCCGGGCGATGACCGAAGGCAACCGGGACGCGCTGCTGCCGATCGTCGACGAAGCTCTCGGCCGGCTCGGCGCCGCGCGCGGCTCACTGGCGTCGACCGGCGGGCTCGCGGCCACGATCAACGCGGGATACGAAGGCGCGCAAGCGCTTGCCGCCAGTCTCGACGTCGAACGGGCCGGGGTCCGGATCAGCCTGTCCGCGCCGGACGCCCGGCAGGGCCTGATCGCGCTCGGCGAGCGCGGGGGCCGGATCACCGGGCTGTCCGACGGGATCGCGACCGGCGAGGTCCAGTAGTCACCGATCGGGCGTGTCGTCGAACTTGTTGAGGAAGTCCTTCGCCTTCTCGACGCCGGTGTCGATCTGGCTGTCGTGTCCGGCGAACTTCGACTTCGCGAAGTCGGCGGCCTTGTCGAGGCCTTCCTCGATCTTGTCGTTGTGCTCGCGCAGGGCCTCTTCGGCCTTGCCCTTCAACGCTTCGAAGTCGATTCCCATGGGTGCATTGAACAGCACGCGCGTCACGTGCGCCGGTGGTAGGGCAGGAACCGCCGGACGAGCCCCAGGGGCGCGCGTTCGGCCAGGTCGGGGCCGCGGACGGCGTCGAACGCCGACTCCAGCTGGTCGACCACCCCGGACAGCTGCGGCGCGTCCGGCAGCGGCATCGACCGCGGCTCCCGCTGCTCCCGCACGGCCGAGGCGAGTTCCGCCAGCGCGTCCGTGAGCAGCTCGACGTCGGCCGGGTCCGGCGGCGGCACGCCTCGCCCGATCGTCACGCCGACCTCGGTGACGGCGTCCGCGACGCGCTCCTGCGCGGCGATCACCGGCCACCACGCCACCGCCTGGCGGCCGTGCGCCGAGGGCTCGACCACGGCCTGCTGGAACGCGGTCCGCAGGTCGGCCAGGGCCCGGTAGGCCCCGCGCCGCGCCCGTGACCGGGTCAGCCGCGCCTCCCCCGACGACGCCTCGACCAGCGCGTGCGAGACGTACTTCGCGACCGTGTCCAGGCTGTCGGCCAGCCGGCCGCCCACCCGCGGCCGCCGGCTGCCCGGCCACAGCAGGTAGCCGAAGACGAGCACGATCACGCAGCCCAGCACGGTGTCGACCAGCCGCGCGAGCACCACGCTCCAGTTGCCGGTGTGCGCCAGCCCCATCTGCAGGATGATCAACGGCGTCACGAAGGCGCTTTGGATGCCGTAGTTGCGCACCTTCCCCACCGCGATGCCGCCGGCGAAGACCGCGCTGAGCACCACCAGCACCCAGCCGTTCGCGCCGAGGCCGAGCACGGCGGCGCCGATCCCGACGCCGATGACCGTGCCGATCCCGCGCAGCACCGCGCGGCCGAAGACGGACCCGAAGTCGGGTTTGAGCACGATCCCGACGGTCAAGGTGATCCAGTACGACCGCTCGAGCGGCACGAGCAGGCCGACGACCTCGGCGATCGCGACGCACAACGTCAGCCGCAGGGCGGCGATCCACGTCAGCGGGCCGGACGCGAGCGAGCCCGCCCACCCCCGCAAGCGCCGGTGCCACGGCGTCGGCTGACGGCGCTTGCGGTCGTCGCCCTTGCCGATCCGGACCAGTCCCGCGTAGAGCGCGGCGAGCACCGGGTCGGGGTCGCCGGGCGGCGGTGGTGGCGGGGGCGGCAGCGGCTGGCCGGCCAGCACGGCCGCCGACAGCGCGACGAAGTGGTCGATGACCTCCGCGGCCGGGCGGCGGCCGGCGTTGACCATCGCCACCGACGCCTCGACGGCGGGCGTCGTGGCCGAGAGCAGGTTGAGCAGCTGCCGGTAGGCGGCATCGCGTCCGGACAGCCAGGACCGCGCGGTCAGCAGCTGGTCGTAGGCGGTGTTCATCGCCGTGGTCAGCCGGTGGCGGGCCACCCGCGAAACGGCTTCGTCGGTCGCGGACAGCATCGCGGCCAGCTCGACGTAGACGTGCGCGACGGCGGTGCGCTCGGGGCTGGTCGCCCGGACCGTCCAGGTGAGGAGGGCGACCAGGTAGCTCCACGCGGCCCCGAGGCAGAAGCAGCCGAAGAGCACCTCGACGCGGACGCCGGTCGCGTGCTGCCCGGTGGCGAGCACGCAGAACACGAACATCTGCAGCCCGGCGACGGAGGCGTTGCTGCCGGCCGCGCTGATCACCGCGGACACCGCGGCGACCAGGACCACCGCGGGCACCGACAGGGCCGGCGTGCCGCCGGTGAGCAGCCCGGCGAGGTAGCCGGCGGTCGCGGCGAGCGTCGCTCCGCCGAGCCGCCGGGCGCGGTAGCGGTAGGGCCCGGCCGATTCGGACAGCACGGCGGGCAGCGCGCCGGTCGAGACGAGCGCGCCGACGGCGATGTCCCCCGCCGCGTACGCGACCGCGAGCGGCACGGCCAGCGCGAGCACGGCCCGCGCGACCATGTTCCACGGCACCGGGACCGGCGAGCTGCGCAGCAGCTGGACCAGCCAGTGCGGTGCGGCGAGGTCGGGGCGCGGCGTGCTCACGCCCTCATCTTGACCTACGCTGCCGGAGACGATTAATTATCCGTCTGTCAACAACGTGGGAGGTTCCGGTGGGCCGCAAGTACTCGTACGAGGTCAACCGCACGAGCACCGCCCCGCCGGAGGCGCTGTTCGCGCTCGAAGCGGACGGCCCGCGCTGGGCGGAGTGGGGAAAGCCACTCATCGTGCAGGCCCGCTGGGCGCGGCGGGGCACCGAAGAGCCCGACGGCGTCGGCGCGGTCCGCGAGGTCGGCCTGTGGCCGGTGCTGATCCGCGAGGAGACCCTCGAGTACGAGCCCGGCCGCAAGCACGTCTACGGCTTCGCCGGCGGCAAGCCGATCGGCGACTACCGCGCCGAAGTGCTCTTCACCCCGGCTCCCGGCGGCGGCACACACCTGCGGTGGACCGGCTCGTTCACCGAACCGGTGCGCGGCAGCGGGCCCCTGCTGGCCGCCACCCTCCGGACCGTGATCCGGCTGTTCTCGGCGAAGCTGGTCAAGGCGGCCGAAACCGGGCGCTGACCTGGGTGGCCCGAGCCACACAAGATCGCCCCGCGCAACGTTTCCGCCCCCTGCCGCGTCACCCTTTCAGGTAGTACACGAAAGGGGGAAAGCGTGAGGAAGCGCTTGACAGCCGTGATCGCCGCGGCGGCATTGACCTTGACCGCGTGTTCGGGCCCCGACACGGACCAGCGTGAGCCCGGCACGAGCCAGCCGAACCCGGCGCCCCAGGGCGCGAACCCCGACGTGAAGACGTCGGCGCCGTACCCCTTCGGCACGGTCCAGCAGAAGGTGCCGCCGATCGAGAACGGCCAGGTCCCGCTGATCCGCCGGATCACCACCGACAAGCCGTACGTCTTCCTCACCATGGACGACGGCGCCGTGCCGGACCCGGGCGCGCTGAAGCTGATGCAGCAGAACCCGACGCACCCGGTGCTGTTCCTGAACCAGAAGTACGTCAAGGGGCACGAGGCCTACTTCAAGCAGATCCTGGACGCCACCGGCGCCACGCTCGGCGACCACACGGTCGACCACCCGAACCTCAAGGGCAAGCCGTACGAGTTCCAGCGCAAGGAGATCTGCGACGACGCCGACGACTTCCAACGCGGGCTGGGCGTCCGCCCGTCGCTGTTCCGCCCGCCGTTCGGCAACTACGACCAGAACACGCTGAAGGCGGCAGCGGCGTGCGGCATGCGCGCCTCGGTGCTGTGGACGGCCGCGGTCAACGACGGGGTCGTCCAGTTCCAGTCCGGCGACAAGCTCAAGCGGGGCGACATCGTGCTGATGCACTTCCGCAAGACGTTCACCGAGGACTACACGGCGTTCGTGGAGCGGGCCAAGAAGGACGGGCTCACGCCCGTCCCCCTGGCCGACTTCCTCGGTTAAAGCACAACCGTCTTGGCCGGTCGGCGGATGGGGCCGCGGCTGCGGGCCACCGATCGGCTCGGCCGCCACCGTCTTCTGCGCGGCGATGACCCGGCGAGCCGCGAGGGCTTCCGGAGGGCACTTTCCCGAGCAGGCCGATGCGGGCGGGCTTACCCCGTCCGCCAGGGACGACTGACCGGGAGGAGGCCGCGGCGGCAGGCCACCGATCGACTCGGCCGCCCACAACCGCGACCCGTCTTCCGCGCGGCGAAGACCCCGGCGAGCCGCGAAGGCCATCCGGCCGGAGCGGCTTCCGCAAGCTCACATCTCGAGCAGGCCAAGAAGGACGGGCTCACGCCCGTCCCCCTGGCCGACTTCGTCGGTTAAAGCACGACCGTCGGCGTCACGATGGTCCGGCGGCATGACACGTCCCCCAGGTGCACGAGGATCTGCGTCGTCCCGCGCGGCACGTTGTCCAGCACGAAGCGGCCGCCTTCGTCGGCCGTCGTCGACGATGTGCCGTGTTCGGCGACCCGCACCTCGACGCCGTACTGGCCGGCCGGGACCAGCCAGCCGTCGATGCGGTGGAGCTTGCCCATCTTGGTCAGGTTGATCATCACCGTCAGGTCGCTGACGGTGAACGTGATCGTGCCCGTGCCGCCGCCGCGGACCCCGGCGAGGTTGTCCAGCCGCTCCCAGCGGGCGACCTCGACGTCGAGGTCTTCGAGGGCGAGCGCGAACTGGACCCGCTGCACCAGATCACCCGGTGGCGGGTCCAGTTCGTCGAGGAAGCGGCCGACGCCGGCCAGGATCAGGTCATCGGAATAGGCCTCGCCCGGCGCTCCGAGGTCGTTCATCGGCTTCCCCCTTCACTGGCGAGGAGATCGCGCATCTGGTCGAGGCAGCGCCCCCTGGTCGGGCCGACACTGCCGCGCGGCATGCGCAGCGCCTCGGCGACGAGCTGGTACTCCGCGCGGCCCGCGAGCACGGTCAGCCGGAGCAGTTCCTGACAGCGGTGGGGCAGCCGGACGAAGGCGCGCCAGACCCGGCGGTCGCGGTCGGCGCGGACGGCTTCGTCTTCGGGTGCCGGCTGGGTGCTCGGCATGGCCTCGGCGACCTCGTCGCTCAGCGGCACCGGCTGCATGCGACGGCCGAACGGGTGGGTGGCCTCGCGGCGGGTGGTCGTGATCAGCCAGGCGGCGAGGGCCTTCGGGTCGCGGAGCTTGCCGAGCTGGCTGAAGAGCGCGAGCCAAACGGTCTGGACGACGTCTTCGGCGACCGAGCGGTCCAGCCCGTTGGCGCGGGCGACGTGCCAGACGAGCGGGGTCAGTTCTTCGACGAGGCGGGCCATCGCCCGGCGGTCACCGTCTCTGGCGGCCTGCATGCACGCAGCGTGCAGCTCGGCGCCGGTCAGGCCCTCCCAAGGCGGATCTACCTCTGTGGTTTGCACGTCGGTCACCGTATCTGCCCCTCTTCGGAAGAGTCTTCGAGTCGGCATTGGCAGTATCGCGGGTCCTTCGGGGGGAAGGAGCGTGCAGGTGGATCTCGGATGCATCAAGGTCACTTACTTCGTCGGTCGTGCACTACCGGACAGTGGCGAATCGTCTGGCGAATCGTCTGGCGAATCGTCTGGCGAATCGTCGAGGTACCGGCCGGCGCGGGCGGGTGGTCCCCCACCGGCCGGTACTCCCCTCCCTCAAGGGCCCGCTCCCCAACGGACCCCGCCGGATGTCCCCTCCCCCGAAGGGCACCCGGCCGACGGTGTCCGGCAGCCCCCTCGGCTCCCGGCCACCGCGTTCACTCCGAACCCGACACCCCCTGTCGTGTTCCTCCGTGCTTGGCTGCTCCACAGGACGCAGTGGGGGCACCGCCAGATACACGAACCGGCGAAAAAATTCGGAGATCGACGCAGCGCGGCTAACCGAGCACGGCCTGTGCCAGCGTCCCCGCCCAGCGGGCGTAGCCGGCGGGCCCCGGGTGGAACCGGTCGCTCGCGAAGGCGGCCGGGTCGAGCAGCGCCGGGTCCATCGGAAGGTGCCGGACGCCGGGAAGGCGGCCGAGCGACGCGGCCGCGTTGTCCAGAGCGGTCGAGCGAGCCGAAAGGACGTCACGCAGGGGGCGCGGCAGGGCCGGGAAGCGGGACATCGGCGGCACCCCGGCCAGGAGGACGTCGACCGGGCCCAGCCGACGGCGCACGTCGAGCACCAGCCGAAGGAGGTCACGGCGGTACGCCGGACCCGTGCGGAGCTCGATCGTGTCGTTGACGCCGAGCGCGATCACGACCAGGTCGGCGGGGCGGAGCAGCGGAACGAGTTCGGTGCGGGCCACCCGGGCGTTGGCGCCGGTCCGGCCGACCGCCTGCCAGCGGACCGCCCGGCCGTCGCGGGCCAGTTCCCGGGCGAGACAGCCGGTGAGCGATTCCCCGTGGTCCGCCGCACCGACGCCGTCCACTGTGGATTCGCCGAGCACGGCGAGCCGGAACGGGTCGCCGTCACCCGGGAGCAGTCCCTCCGTCGGTCCCGCCGCACCCGGGAGCCGCGGGGTCTTGCGTTTGACGTACAGAGCTTGAGCGAGGAGGACCATGGCTCGACGTTAGCCGTGGGCGATCGAGACCTTGGCCCCGATCAGCGTGGGATCCGCCACGGCGTCGAGCAGGTACGCGGCGACGTCGGCGCGCCGGATGGTGAACGTGCGGACGTTGCCGTCGAGCCGGCTCGCGACCTTGCCCGTGCGCGGCCCGTTCAGCAGCATCGGCGGCCGGACGATCGTCCAGTCCACGTCGCTGGCCGCGACCACCGCCTCCATGGCGAGCATGTCCGCCCAGCCGTGCTTGAGGAAGGTGTTGAGCAGCGGCTTGACGAGCGTCCGGGTGAAGAAGCCGTCCCCCTCGGTGTGCATGCCGCTCACGCTGACGACGAGCAGGCGCTTCGCCCCGGCGTCGATCGCCGCACGGGCGCCGTCGACGCAGACCGTGGTCGGCCCGCGGTCGCGGGAGCCGACCGCCGAAATGACCGCGTCGCGGCCCTCGACCGCGGCCGCGAGCTTGTCGTGGTCGGTGAACCCGGCGACCACGACCTCGGCCGGCGACCGCAGCTTGGCCGGGTCGCGCACGACGGCGGTGACGTGCCAGCCCCGGCCGAGGGCCTGCTTGACGACCTCGCCACCGACGCCGCCGGTGGCTCCCAGCACGGTGATCCGCATGGTGTCTCCTTCGTGGTTAGTGAACACTCACCAGGTAGGGTGAGTGTTCACTAACCGAGCTGAGAACGCACTCAGGGAGCCGCCATGGGAAGCCGCGAAGAGATCATCGCCGCGGCCGCGAAGGTGATGCGCGAACAGGGCTACGCCCACGCGACCACCAAGGTCATCGCGCAGACGGCGGGGTACTCGGAAGCAATGCTCTACAAGCACTTCCGCGACAAGACCGACCTGTTCCGCAGCGTGCTGGCCGAGGAACTGCCCGCGCTGGGTGCCACCCTGGCCGAACTGACCGCGGACCCCGGCCGGGCGCCGCTGCGGGACAATCTCGTCCAGGTGGCCCGGCTCGGCCTGGCGTTCTACGTCGACAGCTTCCCGATCGCCGTCTCGATGTTCTCGTCGCGGGAACTGCTGCGCTCCCACCGGGAGCGGCTGCGCGGGCACGGTCCCCACCTGCCGCTAAAGGGGGTTGCGGACTACCTGCGCGCCGAGCGGGCGCTGGGCCGGCTCAAAGAGGACACCGACGTCGAAGCGGCCGCGTCCCTGCTCCTCGGCGCGTGTTTCCAGCAGGCGTTCCTGGCCACGTTCGAGGAACGGGAGCCGGCCGATCGCGCCGAGCGGCTCGCGGACGTCCTGCTCGCCGGCCTCTAGGCGTTCTTCGCCTCGCGGAGCTTGTGCCAGCGCTCGTACATGCTGTTCACCTCTTGGAGCATGAACGACAGGAAGTCCCGCATCTCGGCGAGGCGCTTGCCCGACGGGGTGTCTTCGCCGAGGGCTTCGATGCCGTTCTCGGCCGCGTCACGCCACATCATGATCATGCGGTCGCGCTTCATGAAGGTGGCGTACCAGAGATCGTCGTAGAGGCGGTAGTGGTCGCGGCGCTCGCCGGGCTCGCGCTCCTTGGTCACCAGGCCGATCTGCTCGAGGTAGCGCACCGCACCGGACACGGCCGCCGGGCTGACCGACAGCTGCGCGGCCAGGTCCGCCGCGGTCAGGCGGCCCTCGTCGGTGGTCATCAGCGCGGCGAACACCCGCGCGGGCATGCGCTGCATGCCGATCTGCGAAAGCACGAGCCCGAGGTTCTCGACGTACCGGCGGACGGCGTCTTCATCCCGCTTAGTGTCAGGCGTCGTCATCGGTCCATCCTCCCGTACCCGTCCCCGGCGATCACTTGATCTAGACATTTTCTTAACTTCACAACTTCGTGAACCGAGTGTAGCTTCCGAACCATGGAAAACGCCATTTCGGTCACCGGCCTGCACAAGTCGTTCGGCCGGACCAAGGCCCTCGACGGCCTGGACCTGCAGGTACCCGCTGGGGAGGTGCACGGTTTCCTGGGCCCGAACGGCGCCGGGAAGTCGACCACCGTCCGGGTCCTGCTCGGCCTGCTCCACGCGGATTCGGGGGACGTCCGGCTGCTCGGCGGCGACCCCTGGAAGGACGCCGCGACCCTGCACCGCCGCCTCGCCTACGTGCCCGGTGACGTCAACCTCTGGCCCAACCTCTCCGGTGGCGAGGTGATCGACCTGCTCGGGCGGCTGCGCGGTGGCCTGGACGAGCAGCGCCGCGCCGACCTGATCGAGCGGTTCGACCTCGACCCGAAGAAGAAGGGGCGGACGTACTCGAAGGGCAACCGGCAGAAGGTCGCCATCATCGCGGCCCTCGCCTCCCGCGTCGACCTGCTGATCCTCGACGAGCCGACGTCCGGGCTCGATCCGCTGATGGAGGCGACGTTCCAGTACGCCATCCAGGAGGAACGCGAGCAGGGCCGGACCGTGCTGCTCTCCAGCCACATCCTCGCCGAGGTCGAGGCGCTCTGCGACAAGGTCAGCATCATCCGGAACGGCCGCACGGTCGAGTCCGGCACGCTCGCCGAGCTGCGCCACCTGACCCGGACGTCGATCACCGCCGAACTCGCCGGGCCGCCGAACGGCCTGGCGAACCTGGCCAACGTCCACGACCTGAAGGTCGAGGGCCACCGCGTCCGGTTCGACGTCGAGACGCGCTCGCTCGACGAAGCCCTGCGCCGGCTCACCGAGGTCGGCGTCCGCAGCCTGGTCAGCCAGCCGCCGACGCTGGAGGAGCTGTTCCTGCGCCACTACACGACCGAAGCGAGCGCGAAATGACCGCGACGCTCTCGCGCGCCGAAGCCGCCGTGGCGCCCGCGCACGAACTGGCCGGCACCTGGCACCTCACCCGGCTCGCGCTCCGCCGCGACCGGGTGATCCTGCCGATCTGGATCGTGCTGCTCAGCGTCGTCCCGGCGAGCACCGTCAACACGTTCACGCAGTTCTACCCGACCGTCGCCGACCGGCTCGCCCTGCAAGCGGGCGCGAACGCCAACCCCTCGTACGCGCTGCTCTACGGCCCGCCGTTCGACCTCACCACGGCCGGCGGGTTCATCGCCTGGCGCATGTGCGGGTTCCTGGCGCTGCTCACCGGGCTGATGGTCGTCTTCGCCGTCACCCGGCACACCCGCGCCGAGGAGGACACCGGCCGCGCGGAGCTGCTCGCGTCCGCGGTGGTCGGCCGGTACGCGGCGCTGACGGCGGCGCTGCTGGTCGCCGGCGGCGCGAGCGTGCTGACCGGGCTGGTCCAGGCGGTCACGCTGGTCGGCGCGGGCCTGCCCGCGGCCGGTTCGCTCGCCTTCGGCGCGGCGGAAGCGCTGACCGGACTGGTCTTCACCGCCGTCGCGGCGGTGGCCGTCCAGCTGGCCGAGTACTCCCGGACGGCCAACGGCATCGGGACCGCCGTGGTCGGGGCCGCGTTCCTGCTCCGCGGCGCCGGGGACTCCACTGTGGACGCCCGATGGCTGTCCTGGCTGTCGCCGATCGGCTGGATGCAGCAGGTGCGCGCGTTCGCCGGGGAACGCTGGTGGGTGCTCCTCCTGCCGGCGGTCTTCACGCTGGTCACCGGCGCCGTCGGGTACTGGCTGCTGCCCCGCCGGGACGTCGGCGTCGGCATCCTGCCGCCGCGGCCGGGCCCGGCGCGGGCCGCGGCGAGCCTGCGGTCGCCGCTCGCGCTGGCGTGGCGGCTGCACCGCGGCCCGCTCCTCGGCTGGACGATCGGCACGGCGGTGGTCGGCGCGGTGTTCGGCTCGATCGCCAGCGGGATCGGCGACCTCGTCGGGTCGAGCCCGCAGGCCCAGCAGATCTTCGAGCGGCTGGGCGGGAGCCACGCGCTGACGCAGGCGTTCCTCGCCGCGATGGCCGGGATGTTCGCCATGGTCGCGTCGCTGTACGGCGTCCAGGCGGTGCTGCGGATGCGCGGCGAGGAGACCGCGATCCGGCTCGAGCCGGTGCTCGCCACCAGCGTGGGCAGGCTGCGCTGGGCGGGCAGCCACCTGGTGTTCGCCTTCTTCGGCACGGCGGCGCTGCTGCTGTCCGGCGGGGTGTTCATGGGCCTGGCCAACGGGCTGCGCACCGGCGACGTCGGCGGCTCGCTCGCGGACACACTCGCCGGGATGCTGGTCCAGCTGCCCGCGGCCTGGGTGGTGGTCGCGCTGGCGGTGGCGATCTTCGGGCTGGTACCGGGCTTTTCGGCCGCGGCGTGGGCGATCGGGGCGCTGGCGCTCCTGCTGAGCCTGTTCGGCCCGGTCCTCGACCTGCCGCAGGCGGTACTGGACGTCTCGCCGTTCCAGCACCCGCCGAAGCTCCCGGGTCAGGAGTTCACCGCGACGCCGCTGGCCTGGCTGCTGGCCGTCGCCGTCGTCGCCCTGGTGGCCGGCCTGGCCGGCTGGCAGCGCCGGGACGTCGGCTAACGCACCCGCAGCTCGTGGCCCGGTCCGGCCACGAGCTGCGCCTGCGGGCCCGCCTTGCCGCACGCGGGGCCGTTCGGCTCGGTGAAGGACGGCGTCACCTCGACGCTGTGCGGTTTCCCGTCGTCGAACCGGACGGTGACCCGGACCGGCTCGGCGGGCAGGCCCGGGAGGTCCGCGAAGCCGTGCAGCCCGCCGGTCGGGACCATCGACGTGCCGCACGAGCTGTCCGGGCCGGTGCCCGTGCAGGTCGTCGCACCCGCCGACGTCTCCGGGTACAGGCCGACGTCGCGCGTGACGCACTGGCCGCGCCAGCAGGCTTCGAGCGTCGCCCGCGAGATGCCCTGCGGTGACTGGATGGACAGGCCGATGCCGACCGCGAACCCGATCGCCGGGCAGGCGACCTCCGGCCCGGTACAGCCGGCCGTCACGGTGGCGAGGATCGCGAACCCCAGTACGCGGTGCATACCGCCCGGACGGGACCGGCGGCCGCCGGGTTGCACCGTCAGTCGCGCCAGATCGAAGTCAGTGGCAACGGGATCGAGGTCGGGGTCGGCGTGACCGGGGTGACCGAGGTCGTCGACGGCACGGTGACCGCGACGACGCTGGTGGTGGTCGTCGGCGGCGGAGTGTCGACCGAGGTGACGGTGCCCGGCGGCACGGATTCGGTGACGGTCACGGGCACCGCGGACACGGTCCGGGTCGGCGGCGGCTCGGGGGTTTCGGCGGGGCGCGGCGGAGTCCGCCCGGCGACGAGCATCGCGGCCAGGAGCAAGCCGGCGGCGAACCCCGCGAGTCCGGTGACCGCGGCGGAGCCCCAGGTAGGTCGGCCACTCATCGGGCACCCCCTCGCCACGCGCAGCGCAGGTACGAGGACTGACTCGCGTTGATCTTACGTCTTGTTACCCGATGAGCAGATAGAGTCTGTATGACTCAACTTTCTTGCGTCCGTTCCGCGCACGTGCCAGTTTGGAGAGATGGGGGTACTGCAGAACCGGGACTTCCGGCGGCTGTGGGTCGCCGACCTCGTGAGCCAGCTCGGCAGCCGGATCGACGTCCTGGCGGTGCCGTTGCTCGCGGTCACCACACTCGGTGCGCCGGTCTTCGAGGTATCGCTGCTGCGGACCGCGGCGACGCTGCCGTACCTGGTACTCGGCCTGCAGGTCGGCGTCTGGTGCGACCGGATCCGCCACCGCCCGGTGCTCATCGCCGCCGACGCCGGACGGGCCGTCCTGGTCACCTCGATCCCGGTCGCGGCACTGTTCGGGGTGCTCGGCATGGCCCAGCTGCTGGCCGTGGTCTTCGCCGTCGGCGTGCTCGGGGTCTTCTTCGACGTCGCCCACCAGACCTACGTCCCGCAGCTGGTCCGGCGCGAGCAGCTGCCGGAAGCCAACACCCGGCTGCAGACGAACCGGTCGGTGGCGGCGGTCGCGGGTCCCGGCCTCGCCGGGGTGATCGTCCAGGCGCTCGGCACCGCGGCGGCACTGGCCGTCGACGCCGTCAGCTACCTGTGGTCGGCCCTCTGGCTGCGCCGGATCGAAACGCCCGACACGCGGCCGGAAGCGCGGGAGCGGCGGCTGCTGCGCGAGATCGGCGAGGGGCTGCGGCTGGTCCGCGGCGACCGCGTCCTGCTGGCGATCAGCGCGCACGGCGCGGTGTCGAGCTTCTTCCAGTCGGCGCACCTGGCGATCGTGATCGCCTTCCTCGCCCGCGACGTCGGGCTCTCGCCCTGGGTGATCGGGGTGCTCGGCACGGCGTCGCTGACCGGCGCCCTCACCGCCGGGCTGACGGCGCGGTGGCTCGGCGACCGGATCGGCCAGGCGCGGGCCCTGTGGGGTGCGGCGGTGCTGTTCGGCCTGGCGTACCAGCTCTACCCGTTCACCGGCCGCGGCTGGGCGCTCGCGTGCTACGTCGCCGCGGGGTTCTTCACCAGCTACAGCGTGATCGTGCTGAGCGTGTTCGGCGTGAGTTTCCAGCAGGCCGTCACGCCACCGGCGCTGCTGGGCCGGGTCAATGCCATCTCCCAGACGCTGGTGTACGGCGTCGTGCCGCTGGGCAGCCTGCTCGGCGGCACGCTGGCCGGCGTGCTCGGCATGCGGGCCACGCTGCACATCGCGGCGGCCGGCGTCCTGGCCTCGGCGGCGATCATGGTGTGGTCGCCGCTGCGGAAGCTGCGTGACCTGAGGCCCGCAGACCGTCGATGACGACCCGGACCAGGTGCGCACTGCCCGGCGCGTACCGCTCGACGGCCAGGCAGCCGACGATGAGCGCCCGCAGGTCGTCCCCGTCGATGTCGGGCCGGACGGCCCCGGCGGCCTGCGCGCGGGCGAGCAGCTCGGCCAGCGCGGCGCGGAACTCCTCACCGGCACCGGCCTTGAAGGCGTGCCCGCTCGACTCGGCGAGGGCGTCGCAAATGGCCCGGTTGAGTGACGCCTGCTTGACGACGCGGACGAAGTAGTCGACGAAGACCGCCCCGGGGTCGTCGGCGGTCGCGAGCGCCCTGGCCTCCTCGGCGAACTGCTGGAGCCGGTCGAGGACGACGGCCTGGAACAGGGCTTCCTTGCTGGGGAAGTGCCGATAGACGGTCCCGGCCCCGACCCCGGCGAGCCGCGCGATGTCATCGAGCGGCACGGCGAGCCCGTCGAGGGCGAAGGCCTCCTCGGCGGCGGCCAGCACCTTGGCCCGGTTGCGCCGCGCGTCGGCGCGCATCTTCTCCATCACGTCTCCTCGTTGACAACCGGAGTGGTTGCTCCGTATCGTCGTAAGCGGGCCCACCGTTCCGATTGAACGCCCAGTCTGGCAGGAGATTCCGATGCCGACCACCGTGTCCCCGGCCCGTGCCGTGTTCGACCGGTTCCTCGCCGCCTCGGTGGAGAACCGCTGGGACGACCTCGCCGACCTCTACGCGGAGGACGTCACCCTCGAAATGCCCTTCACCCTCCCGGGCGTGCCCCGCGTGACGAAGGGCCGGGAAGAGCTCCGCCGCCGCTTCCGCGCGGCCGCGGGCTCGCGGCGAATCGTCGAGGCCGGCAACGTCGTCGTCCACGAAACCACCGACCCTTCGGTGCTGGTGGCGGAGTTCGACCTGCACCAGGAGGAACGCGGCGAGGCGTTCGCCGTCTCCTACGTCATGGTGCTGACCGTCCGAGACGGCCGCATCGCCCACTCCCGCGACTACACCGACACCGCCGCGGCGGCCGAACGGATCAAGGCGTGGTCGCGCGCTGGCTCGACGGCGGGATGAACAGCCGCTCGAACGTGCTCACCGCGTGGTCCCACACCCCCGGCACCAGCAGCACCCCCAGCAGCGCGAACACCGGGAAGATCAGCCGCTTCTCCACCTTCTTGCCCGTCCGGAAGCGCAGCACCTTCGGCGGCCGGATCTCGTACCACGTCTCGCCCGCGATCGGGATCGGGAACAGGAACGGGCAGCCGGCCTCGGTCAGGGCGTCGCCCAAGCAGTGGGTCAGGCAGCCGGCCGCGACCGCGATGCCGAGCCAGCCCGAGATCGACTCCAGTTCGCCCGCGCGGTCGGGCGGGGCCGTGAAGAACCACCAGGCCACCGCCGCTCCGCTCACCGGGAGGAGCCAGTCGCCCAGTGCGCCCTCGGCCAGCATCAAGCCGAACACCACCACGCCGACCACCGCCCACGGCCCGCCGTCGGCCGTCCCCCACGACGTCAGCAGGCCGAGGCCGGCCGCGAACAGGACCGTGTGGGACAGGTGGCGGTGCTTGCCGGAGACCTTCTCGTCGCGAGGGCCCTTCGTCAGGGCGTAGAACCCCGCCGAGACGCGGCGCAACACCCAGGACAACGCGCCCGTCAGCCAGCCGAGGAGGCGGGAAGCGCTCGCGCCGGGGTGGTCCAGGTCGGGCAGCAGGGCGAAGCCCGCCGTGGTCGCCGCGAAGACGACCGCCTGGTGCACCGAACCCACCCCGACCGCCGGGGCCAGCGCCAAGCCCGCGCACCAGCCGGTCAGGGCATGCGTGCGCCCCATCATCGTGCCGCCCCCCAGGTCCGCGAACAGAAATCAGTCCGCGGAACCGTAGCGGGCGGTCAGGCTTGGGGGTCTTCCGACACGCTCAGGTGTTCGGCCACGCCGGTGAGCTCGATCACCCGGCTCACGGCGGGACTGGGGACGACCGCGAGTTCGACGTCCTGCTCGCCGGCCTGGCGTTGTGCGCGGAGCACCACGTTCAGCGCGGAGGAATCGAAGAAGGTCACCCCGGACAGATCGGCCACGACCCGCTGCGCGCGCTTGTCCGCGATCAGCCCGGCCAGGGCCTCCTGCAGCTGCGGACTGGTGAGCAGGTCGAGCTCGCCGGTGACCACCACCCGGGGCTCCGTCGCGTCGGTGTCCAGCGTGATGCCGAACCCGGGCGGGGTGGCGTTCTGGTCGGCTGCGGGCATGCAGTTTCTCCTCGTCAGGCGCTGCTCCTGCGCCGGGTACGCGCCTGTTGTCTCAAGCGGCAACCGTGTCACCGTGCCTTTCCAAGCTTGCGCCGGGCACGGTCAAGGCAACTCCGGGGCCAACCCTAACCCAGGATGCGGCCGCGCCCGCCACGGCCGCCGCCCTTTCGCGTGCACTGCTCAACGACGATCAAATCCTGCCTGCTCAGCGCGCTGCTCAGTGCGCACTCATCGCCTTCCGGGCCGCCCTGCGCTGGCGCAGGAACAGCTGCCGCCGCTCGATCTCGCCGAGGCCGCCCCAGATGCCGTACGGCTCCTGTACGGTCATCGCGTGCTGACGGCACTGGGCCAGGACCGGACAGGTCTGGCAGATGGCCTTGGCCCGCGACTCGCGCCGCTCCCGCGCCGAACCCCGCTCGTTGTCCGTGTGGAAGAAAAGGCTGCTGTCCGCACCCCGGCACGAGCCGCGCAGCTGCCATTCCCACTCTTCAGCAACCACGTTGGGCAGCCGGCTCACGTCAGCCATGTCGTCCCTGCCTTTCCCAGGATCACCCGTGTCGACCGCTACATGCCCGCCGGTGGAGGGGATCAAACCCGGGTTTGGTTTGCTCACCCCACGGGCATCTCGCTGACCGGGCGTGGAAGACACCGCCGATCCCCTGCAGCGCGAGTGCGGAGAAAGGAACAAACGTGGAGGACAACGCCCCGCTCGTCCCGGAAGGCGCGCAGGTCATCGAGGTGCGGACCGCAGCGATCCCGCACGTCGTGCCCACGCTCCGGACCATCGTGGCCGACATCGCGATGCGCCAGGACTTCGACCTCGACGCCGTCGAGGATCTCCGGATGGCGGTGGACGAAGCCTGCTCGCTGCTGCTGCCCGCCAGCTCGGACGGCCGCCTCACCTGCGTCTTCTCCTGGAACGGGCCGCGGATCGAGGTCTCGGTCTCGGTGCTGGCCGACAGCGCCGAGCACGAGGACGACGCCGGCCTGTCCTGGCAGCTGCTGACCGCCCTCGCGACGACGGCCGAGCGCACGATCACCCCGGAGAACGGCCGCTACCTGTCCCGGGTGGACCTCGTCCGGGAGAGCCAGGCGGCGGACTCGTGACCGATCCCGCCGGGAACAGCGGGAGCGACCTCGACGTCAGCGCGCTGTTCACCCAACTCGCCGCCCTGCCGGCGAACTCGCCCGAGCGCGAACGCATCCGTGACACCCTCGTGCGCGCGCACCTGGAGCTGGCGCGGAACCTCGCCCGGAAGTTCCGCAACCGCGACGAGGCGATGGAGGACCTGGTCCAGATCGCCACGGTCGGGCTCATCCACGCCGTCGACCGGTTCGACCCCGAACAGGGGACGGACTTCCTGGCCTTCGCCGTGCCCACCATCTCCGGCGAGCTGCGGCACCACTTCCGCGACAACAGCTGGTCGGTCCGGGTGCCGCGGCGGCTCAAGGAGCTGAACGCGAACATCTCGGCCGCGCGCGAGGAGCTCACCGTGCAGCTCTCGCGGGCCCCGAAGCCGAGTGAGATCGCTGCGCGGCTCGGGGTGCCCATCGAAGACGTCTACGAAGGACTCCGCGCCGGTCAAGGCCGCTACGGCGCTTCGCTGGACCACCTGCTGGAGAACGCGGCGCACACCCGCTTCGGGGCGCCGGACGCCGAGCTGGGCCAGGCCGAGCTGCGCGAGGCGCTGCGCCCGATGCTGGAAAGCCTGCCGGAGCGGGAGCGCAAGATCGTCGCGCTGCGGTTCGGTTCGGGGATGAGCCAGTCGGACATCGCCCGCCGCGTCGGGGTGTCCCAGATGCAGGTGTCGCGGCTGCTGGCCGCGACGCTGAAGAAACTGCGGTCCGGCCTGGACGAATCCGAGCTGGCCGACGGCACCTGATTAGCCCATCCGCCGCCTGGGTACTTGCCGGGCGGTACCGAACTCACTGGGAGGGGGACCGGATGACGACGTCGCAGACGCCGAAGACACGGCAGACGCCGCAGCGCGCAACCACGGCCGCCGCCCCGCTGAGGGTGCTCCTCCCGGCCGACGTCACGGCGCCGGCGCGGGCCCGGCACGAGGTCCGCGCGGCGCTGCTGCGGCTCGGCGTGGGGGAACGGCAGCTCGAGGACGTCCTGCTGGCCACCTCGGAGCTGGTCACCAACGCCTTCGAGCACGGCGAACGTCCCCAGCGGCTCGAGCTGGAGTACGCCGGTGGCCGGTTGACGCTGCGGGTGCACGACACCGGCCGGATGCTGCCCGAGCTGCGGGCGCCGTCCCCGGCGGAAGCACGCAGCCGCGGGCTCGTCCTGGTCCAGGCGCTGTCGCTGGACTGGGGCTTCGAACGCTGCCCGGGCGGCAAGTACGTCTGGGCGGTCTTCCAGCTGCCCGAGGCCTGATCAGCGCAGTTCCCGCGCGGCCGCGGTCTCCCCGATCCGCTGCCGGAACGGCTTGCGCTCCAAGGCCTCGACGATGGCGTCCAGCAGAGCGCGCAGCGAGTACGGGAGCTCCGCCTCGAGTGCTTCGGCCGCTTCGGTCGTCGCCGTCCACTCCGCCTCGATCAGCGGCAGCAGGTCGCGGGTCTTCGCGGTGAGCGACACGATCCGCTGCCGGGCGTCGGCGCCCGGCTCGAGGCTCACGAACCCGGCCCGGCTCATCTGCGCGACGGTCTGGCTGGCCGCCGAGTGCGTCACGCGCATCTCCGCGGCGAGGTCGCGGATGGCCAGCGGGCCGCGGGCGAGCAGCGCCCGCACCACCGGGGAGTACCGCGGCCGGTAGTCGTCGAGGCCGATGTCGGCGAGGAACCCCGCGACGTCGCCCTCGAGGATCTCGAGGACGTGCCGCATCCGGGTCCCCAGCCCCTCCGGACCCGAAGTCATGGCCATGACGGCCGATCATAGGCGCCGGTCGTGTGCTTGGATCGGGACATGGAGAACCGGAAGATCGCCCGGCTGGGCCGTGAGGTGTCCGTCGTGGGGCTCGGCTGCTGGCAGCTCGGGGCGGACTGGGGCGAGGTCGACGAGAACGACGCGCTGGGCGTGCTGCACGCGGCCGCCGACAACGGTGTCACCTTCTTCGACACCGCCGACGTCTACGGCGACGGCCGCAGCGAGCGGCTGGTCGGCCGGTTCCTCGCCGAGCGCGGGAACGTCTTCGTGGCGACCAAGATGGGCCGCCGGGTCGAGCAGGTGCCGGAGAACTACGTCGCGGCGAACTTCCGCGAGTGGAACGACCGGTCGCGCCGCAACCTCGGCGTCGACACGCTCGACCTCGTCCAGCTGCACTGCCCGCCGACGCCGGTGTACTCCTCCGACGCGGTGTACGACGCCCTCGACGCGATGGTCGACGAAGGCCGCATCAGGGCGTACGGCGTGAGCGTCGAGACGGCCGAGGAGGCGCTGACGGCGCTGGCGCGGCCGAACGTCGCCTCGGTGCAGATCATCCTCAACTGCCTGCGGCTCAAGCCGCTCGAGCGCGTGCTGCCCGCGGCGGTGCAGGCGGGCGCCGGGATCATCGCGCGGGTGCCACTGGCGTCCGGCCTGCTGTCCGGCCGCTACACCGAGGACACGAAGTTCGCGGAGAACGACCACCGCAACTTCAACCGCCACGGCGAGGCCTTCGACGTCGGCGAGACCTTCTCCGGCGTGCCGTACGAGGTCGGGCTGCAGGCCGTCGAGCGGCTCCGCGGGCTGGTGCCGTCCGGGCAGACGCTGGCGCAGTTCGCGCTGCGCTGGATCATCGACCAGCCGGGCGTGAGCACGGTGATCCCGGGCGCCCGCAACGCGGAGCAGGCTTCGGCGAACACCGAGGCGGCGTCGCTGCCCCCGCTGTCGGAAGAGGCGCTGGCGGGTGTCCGCGAAACCTACGACGAGCTGATCCGGCCGCTGGTGCACGACCGCTGGTAGGCCCGGCATGATGGGCCGATGATGACGCCCGAAGAGCTCCTGACGACGACCAGGACCGTCCGCAAGCGCCTCGACCTCGAACGCCCGGTGCCGCTCGACCTGGTCAAGCACTGCGTGCAGGTCGCGCTCCAGGCGCCGAGCGGTTCGAACACGCAACGGTGGCAGTGGCTGCTCGTCACCGACGCCGGGCAGCGCGCCGCGCTCGGCGGGATCTACCGGCGGGCGTGCTCCGAGTACCTCGAGTCGTCGCGGGCGGCGGGCAAGCTGTTCGCCGACGACCCCGAGCGGTCGAAGGTGCAGCAGCGCGTCGGCGACAGCGTCGCGTACCTGGCCGACCGGATGGGTGACGTGCCGGTGCTCGTCGTCCCCTGCCTCGAGACGGAGTCGGCGGAGTTGCCCGCGGGCAACCAGGCCGGGCTGTGGGCCTCGCTGCTGCCGGCGGTGTGGAGCTACATGCTCGCGGCGCGTTCGGTGACGCTGGGCACGGCGTGGACGACGCTGCACCTGAAGTACGAGCAGGAGGCGGCGGAAGTGCTGGAGCTGCCGAAGAACGTGCACCAGGCGGCGTTGATCCCGACGGCGTTCTACACGGGCGAGACGTTCAAGCCGGCGGCCCGGCAGCCCCTGGAAGAGGTCCTGCACCTCGACCGCTGGTGACCCCCGTGAAAGCCCCGCGCCATCCGGGGCTCCGCCCCGCGCCGGGGGCTCCGCCACCCGGACCCCCGTGAAAGCCTCCTTGCCGGGGCAGTTGGGGGACGTCGGCAAGGAGGCCCGCACGGCCTTTCGGCGGCCAGGTGGTCTAGCGGACGGTGAGCGTGAGCCGCTGGATGCCCCAAGCGTCGGCCTGGGCTCCGGGCAGCCAGACGTCGACGATGTCGTCTTTGATCCAGCTCCCGATGTCGGCCGCGTAGCACTCGCCGTAGCCGGGCACGGAAAACCGCGTGCCCCACGGGATGTTCCGGGCGTCGACCGCGCAGAACCCCGGCCCGGCGCGGTAGCCCAGGGCCGTCTGGGCGACGTCGTTGTACGACGTGACGCGGTAGTTCAGCGTGGTGCCCGCGGGGATGCGGTAGGCCGCGAGCCGGTTGGCGCCGTCGAGGCGGTAGGCGGTCGAGATCTGGCCGAGCGAACCCGGGGAGTTGTCCTCCGCCGTCATCGCGTAGAGCTGGTAGTTCGCGTTCTGGCAGGGGCTCGCGTCGGTGACGGTGAGGACCGGCTGACCCCAGTCGCTGATCCACTGGAGCGCTTGACCGTTGCGGAAAGCGCGGTAGGCCTTCGCGCCGGCGACCCGGGCGAACGTGAAGGTGACCTTGTCGTCGGCGCCCAGTCCCCCGCTGACCGAGCCGGGAGCGGGCAGGCGGTTGGTCACGTCGACGGCGCCGACGAGCGTGCCCGGCCCGTGCCCGCCGGTGACCGGGCGGTCGGGGATCGGACCGGAGTAGAAGTGCTGACAGGCGGGCAAAGCCGCGGCGGAGGCCGCCGGAGCGACGAGCACGCTGCCGGCCGCGAAGGCCGCCAGCGCGAGGACGCGGGCAAGACGCATGGCGGGGGAAACCTCCGTGGTGGGGACCGGGTGGAGGTGACGCGAGCGGGTTCGCCGCTGAACAAAACGGTAAGTGGCCTGGACCACTCAGTCAATAGGTCTAGACCTTTAATCGCCGATCGGCGCAGTCAGAGGTAACCCACCAGGCGCTCGGCGAGCGCGGCCGGGTGGCTGAGGGGCACGCAGTGCGGGCCGTCGATCTCGTCCGGCTCGATCCCGAGCCGTTCGCGCGCCACCCGCCGCTGGAAGTCCGGGACGAAGAACCGGTCGTCGCGGGCCAGCAGCACCCGGGTCGGGACGTCCGGGTGGGCGGGCAGCGGCCACGGCTCGTCCCACTCCTTGCTGACCTGCTCGCGCCCGCGCGCCTGGCACTCCTCGGCGAGCGACGCCGGGACGCCGTTGAAGAACTGCTCGGTCTCGCTCAGCCCCTTCGGCGCCGCGAAACCCGTGTTGCCCCACCACTGCCCCGGCGGCTCCCCCGGCGCCGGGATCATCCCGGCCAGGTACACCAGCAGCCGCGCCCGGACCTTCGCCGCGACCAGCGGCGCGGTGAACCCGCCGTACGAATGGCCGACGACGGCGACGTCCGTGCGGTCGCCGAGCGCGGCCAGCACCGTCTCGGCGAACTCGGCCAGCCCGGCCGCGGGGTCGGTGATCGGCAGGTCGGGGGCGACGGCGTCGTGCCCGCGGGCCTCGAGCTCCGGGATGAGCAGGTGGAAGTCCCAGCCGCTGCCGCCACCGCCGTGGATCAGCGCGAAAGTCGTCACGCCGACCAGCTCAGCAGCGGCGCAGCATGTCGGTCAAGGCGGTTTTCTCGGCCTGCGTGATCGTCAGCCCGTAGTAGTGCTTCACGACGATCCAGTCGGTCGCGTAGGTGCACCAGAACGCCACCAGCGGCGGCTTCCACTGGTCGGGTGCCTTGTCGCTCTTCTGCTGGTTGAGGTTGTCGGTCACGGCGAACAGCTGCGGGCGGGTCAGGTCGTTGGCGAACTGCTCGCGCTTCTCGGTCGTCCACGACTTCGCGCCGCTGACCCACGCCTGCCCGAGCGGGACCATGTGGTCGATGTCGAGGTCGGTCGGCTCGGTCCAGGTCTCGTCGTCGTAGACGCTGGTCCACGTCCCGGAGATCGCCTTGCAGTCCTTGTCGGTCTTGACGTCCTTGCCGTCGCGCTTGAGGACGACTTCGCGGGTGTCGCAATTGGACCCCTGGCTGTCCCAGTGCGGGAACTTTTCACGGGAGTAGCCGTCCATGGACGTCCGCGTGGCGATGGAGAGTTCGCCGAGCTGCTTCTGCGCGTCGGCGGCGCTGACCGGCAGCGGTGCCCCGGACGTCGGCGGGGCCGCGCCCGCGCCCCGCGTCGCCCAGTACCCGAAGAGCGCGAGGGCCAGAATCGCGATTACCAGCAGGGTTCGCTGCGTCACGCTCAGCCGAAAGCGGCGGGCCGCCACGATTTTCTCCTCTCACCTGCGCGGGTGCGCGGCGTAGTGTCACCTCTGCCGGCACGGGACAACCGCGCCGACACGACGACCTGGCGCGAATGTGACCTCGCCCACCCACGGCGGAGCTGTCACACGGAGCCGATCTTCTGCGACTACCGGAGCAGGACCCTTCCGGAGGGAGCAGCCGATGCCCGGCCGGCTCAAGAAGTTCGACGAGTTCTTCCAGCGCAAAGCCGCGGAAGGCGGCAACGTCGTCGCCATGGCCCGGATGGGGCTGGCCATGCGCGAGCGCGGCGAGCTGGCCGAGGCCGAGTCGTGGTACCGCAAGGCCGCCATGGGCGGCGACCGCGTCTCGATGACGGCGCTCGCCCACCTCCTCGCCGAGCGCGGCGCGCGGGACGAGGCCGACCGCTGGTACCACGAGGCCGCGCTGGCCGGCGAGCCGCACGGGATGCAGTACCTCGCCAAGTCCTGCGAACGGCGTGGCAAGCGCGACGACGCCCGGCACTGGTACGGCGAGGCGGCCCGCACCGGCGACCTGCCTTCGATGGCCGCGCTCGGACGTCTGCTGCGCGAAGACGGGAAGCGCGAAGAGGCCGAGTCGTGGCTGAGACAGGCCGCCGAGGCCGGGTTCACCGGCGCGATGATCGACCTGGGGATCGTGCTGCGCGACCGCGGCCAGGCCGCCGAAGCGGCCCGCTGGTGGCGGTCCGCCGTGCAGGCCGGCGACCTCGCGGCCACCTGCCAGCTCGGCAGGCAGGCCGAACGGCTCGGCAGGCCGGCCGACGCCGAATCGTGGTACCGACAGGGCGCGCGCGGCGGCCACGTCGAGGCGATCACCCGTCTCGGCCTGCTGCTGCACCGCCGCGGCGACGTCGAAGAGGCCGAGAACTGGTACCTGGAGGCGGCCGAGCACGGCGACCCGGCGGCGATGACGAACCTCGGCGTGCTGGCCCGCAACCGCGGCGACGAGGGCGAGGCGGCCGCCTGGTACCGCAAGGCCGCTGAGCACGGCAGCATCCCCGCGCTCACCAACCTCGGTCACCTCGCGGAACACCGCGAGGACTTGGCGCAGGCCGAGCAGTGGTTCCGCCGGGCCGCCGAGACGGGCGACGTCCAGGGGATGCTCAGCCTGGCGCGCATGCTGCGGGCGCGGGGTGCCGCTCACGAAGCCGATTTGTGGCTGGCCCGGGCGGAGACCGTGCAGGACGAACGCGAGTACCAGCACTGACCGTGTTGCGGGGTCCGGGTGGCGGAGCCCCGGCTCGGGGCGAGGCCCCGAGCGTTACGGCTATTGTGTGATCTAGTTCACAGTTCTAGCCTGAGAGCGCACCCCAGGAGGTTGCGCAATGAGGCCACGTGTCCTGGTCGCGAGCATCGGCAACGTCTTCCTGCACGACGACGGCTTCGGTGTCGAAGTGCTCCGGGAACTGGACCGGGCGGGCCTGCCCCCGTGGGTGCAGATCGCCGACTACGACATCGCCACGGTCCACCTGGCGTACGACCTGACCGGCGGCTACGACACGACGATCCTGCTCGACGCCACCCCGCACGGCGCCCCGCCGGGCACCCTCTCCCTGACCTCGGCCACGGACGCGCACGACCTGCCGGGCGAAGCGGTGGTCCGCCTGCTGCGCCTCCTGGGCGGCGACGCGGGCCGCGTCCTGGTGCTGGGCTGCGAACCGGCGTGCGTCGACGGCGGGATCGGGTTGTCCCCCGCGGTCGGAGCCGCCGTGCCGGCCGCGGTGCGGGTGGTCACCGAACTGGCGTGGGGCGCGAGCCCGGAGCTGCCGGTCAAGGCGAAGACCGAGGTCTGACCCACTCCCCGAGGTCCGGCAGCTGCCGGAGGGCGTCGAGCACCACGTTGACCGCCGCCCGGGGAGGGGAACCGCGGCGGACGACCGCCGCGATCGTGCGCGTCACCGGGGTCGCCAGCTCGCGCGTCGCCACGCGGTAGCGGCGGTCCACCGCCAGCCCCGGCAGCAGGGCGATCGACAGGCCGGCCTCGACGTGCTGCAGCGTCATCAGGTAGTTGCTGAAGCGGCACACCACCCGCGGCTCGAAGCCCGATTCGCGGCACAGCCGCAGGGTCAGGTTCGCCATGTACGACTGGGGCATGTCGAGCGCCCAGGACGCGTCCGCGTAAGCCGACAGGACCGCGGGGCCGCGGGGCGCGTCCGGCGGTGTCACGAGCACGATCGGGTCCGTCGCCAGCGGGACGATGTCGAGGTCGGGGCCCAGCGGCAGCTCGACGAAGTCGGTCGTGGTGATGATGACGTCGGCGTCGCCGCCGCGCAGGGCCGGGATGCTCTCGTGCGGCTCGAGCTCCAGCAGCTGGACCTCGAGGTGCGGGTGGGCCAGCCGGGTCACCGCCGGGACGGCCAGGGTGTGGATCGCGCTCTGGAACGCGCCGAGCCGGACCAGGCCGGCCGGCTCCTCGCCGAGGCTGCGCAGCTCCGCCTCGACCGTCTCCAGGTGGTCGAGGATCCCCCGCGCCCGCCGGGCCAGCATCAGGCCGGCGGGGGTGAGCCGGACGCGGCGGCCGGTGCGTTCCAGCAGCTGGGTGTGCGTTTCGGCTTCGAGCACGGCGAGCTGCTGGGACACGCTCGACGCGCTCAGGTTGGCGTCCTGCGCGACCGCGCGGACCGTGCCCAGGGTGTCGAGCCGGCTCAGCAGCCGCAGGCGCCACGGGTTCAGCATCCCGCCATTGTTGTTCGGCAAAACCGAACAGGGAAGCCGGAATCGTGAGATGGACGTGTCGCTCGGTGCGGATTTACCGTCGAAGCCATGGCTGACTCCTTCTGGGCCGACGTCGACCGGCACCTCGTGCGGTACGGCGGCGCCTTCACCCGCGAGATCATCGACCACGCCGAAGGCAGTTTCGTCTTCACCGAAGACGGCCGCCGGATCCTCGACTTCACGTCCGGCCAGATGAGCGCCATCCTCGGGCACTCGCACCCGGAGATCGTCGAGACCGTCCGGCGGCAGGTGGGCAAGCTCGACCACCTCTTCAGCGGCATGCTGAGCCGCCCGGTCGTCGACCTGGCCCGGCGGCTGGCCGAGACGCTGCCGGCGCCGCTGGAGAAGGCGCTGCTGCTGACCACGGGTGCCGAGTCGAACGAGGCCGCCGTCCGGATGGCGAAGCTGGTCACGGGCAAGCACGAGATCGTCTCGTTCGCGCGGTCGTGGCACGGGATGACGCAGGCGGCGGCGAGCGCGACCTACAGCGCGGGCCGCCGCGGCTACGGCCCGGCCGCGCCCGGCAACTTCGCCATCCCGGCGCCGAACGCGTACCGGCCGGACTTCACCGACGCGTCCGGCGCGCTGGACTGGCGCCGCCAGCTGGACTTCGGGTTCGAGCTGATCGACGCGCAGTCGGTCGGCAGCCTGGCCGCGTGCCTGGTGGAGCCGATCCTCAGCTCGGGCGGGATCATCGAGCCGCCGCCGGGTTACTTCGCCGCACTGGCCGAAAAGTGCCGTGAACGCGGAATGCTGCTGATCCTCGACGAAGCCCAGACGGGGTTGTGCCGCACGGGGAACTGGTACGCGTTCGAGCGCGACGGCGTCGTCCCGGACATCCTGACGCTGTCGAAGACGCTCGGCGCCGGGCTGCCGCTGGCCGCGGTGCTGACGAGCGCCGCCATCGAGCAGGAAGCGCACGACCGCGGGTTCCTGTTCTTCACGACGCACGTGTCGGACCCGCTCCCGGCGGCGGTGGGCAACACGGTGCTGGACGTGCTGACCCGCGACCGCCTCGACGAGCGGGCGCGTTCGCTGGGTTCGTTCCTGCGCCGGGGCCTCGAGGACCTCGCCACCCGCCACGAAGTGGTCGGCGACATCCGCGGCCGCGGCCTGCTGGCGGGGCTCGAGCTGGTGGTGGACCGCGAAACCAAGCGGAGTTCGGACGAGCTCGGGGCGCGGGTCACCCAGCGGTGCCTGGAACTGGGGCTGCACATGAACATCGTGCAGCTGCCGGGGATGGGCGGGGTGTTCCGGATCGCGCCGCCGCTGACGGCGTCCGAAGAGGAGATTTCGCTGGGTCTGTCTATTTTGGACCAGGCGATCGGCGACGCGGTGAAGCTGCGGTGACCGAGCCGGCGGTCGTGCTCGTCACGGGCGTCCCGGCGGCCGGGAAGTCGACGATCGCCCGGCTGCTCGCCGAGCGGCTGCCACGGTCGGTGCACGTCCGCGGGGACGTCTTCCGCCGCATGGTGATCGGTGGCCGCGCGGAGATGACGCCGTCACCATCGCCGGAAGCGGTCCGGCAGCTGCGGCTCCGCCACCGCCTGACCGCGACCGTGTGCGACGAGTACGCCCGCGAGGGCTTCACCGTGGTGGCCCAGGACGTGATCCTCGGCGAACACCTCGCGGAGATCGCCGGCCTCATCGCGCACCGGCCGCTGCTCGTGGTGGTCCTCGCGCCCCGGCCGGAGGTGGTCGCCGAGCGGGAGCGGGCCCGTTCGAAGAACGCGTACGACGAGTGGACGATCGAGCCGCTGGACAAGGCACTGCGCGAGGAGACACCGAGACTGGGGCTGTGGCTCGACACCTCGGAGCAGGCACCGGACGAAACCGTGGCCGAGATCCTCGACCGGGCCTGGACCGAAGCAAGGATCTCCTGACGCGCGAAGGCCTCCTTGCCGGCCCGGGGAGCCGGCAAGGAGGCCACTCACGACAGCGTCAGAAGCCCGCCGTCACCTTCGTGAAGTCCCAGTCGTTCTGGGCGATGCCGCTGCACGTCGACTGGACGCCGCCGCCGGGGCAGCCCCGGTCGCGGTTGACCGACCAGAACGCCAGGCGGGCGATCCTGTTCGACTTGGCCCAGTTCGTGATCTGGGTCCACGTCGACAGGTCCGTCACCTCCTGCTGGTCGGACAGGCCGTTCATGCCCGAGATCCCGACGTGGGCGTACGCCGTGGCGTCCGACCACCCGAACGTCGACTTCAGCTTGTCGCGCAGGCCGTTCGCCGCGCTCACCGTGCTGTTGTACATGTTCGCGCCGCCGCCGAAGTCGAACGGCATGATCGTGTACACGTCCACGTTCGCGCCCAGGGCCTTCGACTGGTCGATGAGCCGGTTCCCGTAGAAGTTGGGGCCGGTCGTCGACGTGCCGAAGGTCAGGATCGTCTGGATCCCGGGGTTGTTCTGCTTGACGATCTTCAGCGCGCTCAGGATGCGGTCCTGCACGGCCTCGTTCTCGAACTCGTCGGAGTTCTCGATGTCGATGTCGATCGCCTTGAGCCCGTACGCGTTGATGACCTGCTGGTACGCGCCGGCCAGCGCCTCCGGGGTCGAGCAGTTCGGGCCCAGCTTGTTCCCGCTCCAGCCGCCGAACGACGGGACGACCTGACCGCCCGCCGCCTTGATCTGCGCGATCGCGGTGGCGTCGGCGCTGCCCGAAAGCGGACGGCTGCTGTCCCACGCCGGGTTGCAGCCACCGGAGGCGTTGACGAACGCCATGGTGAACCACTTGATCCCGGTCGCGTTCATCACCGTCTGCGGGTTGGGCGGGCTGCCCCAGCCCATGTACAGGTACGGCGCGCCGCGGCCACCCGGCGGGGGCGGGGTCGTGGTGGTCGGCGGCGTGGTGGTCGGTGGCGTGGTCGTCGTAGGCGGCGTCGTGGTCGTGGGGGGTGTGCCCCCGGCGGAGCACGCACCCCCGTTCAGCTTGCAGTTCGACGGCGCGGCGTACGCACCGGAGTACGTCACGTTGAACCCGAAGCTGGCGCTACCGCCGTTGGCGACGTTGCCGTTCCACGTGTTCTTCACCGTGACGTGCTGACCGGACGCCGTGTAGCTGCCGTCCCAGAGCGACGAGATCTTCGCGCCGCTCGGCAGGTCGAACTCGACGGTCCAAGCGGCGAGCGTCGAGCCCGAGCCGTTGGCGATCGTGTACTTGCCCTCGTACCCGGTGCCCCAGTCGGAGCCCTTGCTGAAGGTCGCCGAGACCCCGCCGGCCGCGCTGGCCGGGGCGATCACGAACATCGCGCCGATCGTCGCGGCCGCGGCCGCCAGCCCGAGTGCGGGCAACCACCGGCGCCTCATGACAGGCCGTTCTTCATCGCGGTGATGAGCTCACCGTTGGTGGTGTCGCCGGTCAGCTCCCAGAAGAAGGCGCCGCCGAGACCCTGCTGCTTGGCGTAGGACATCTTGCCGTTGATCGTCGACGGCGTGTCGTAGCTCCACCAGTTGCTGCCGCACTTGGCGTACGCGGTGCCGGCGATGGTGCCGGTCGACGGGCAGGTGTTCTTGAGGACCTTGTAGTCCTCGATGCCCGCTTCGTACGTGCCAGGCGCGGCGCCGGTCGCGGTGCCGCCCGGCGCGTCCTGCGTGACGCCGGTCCAGCCGCGGCCGTAGAACCCGATGCCCAGCAGCAGCTTGCTCGACGGGACACCCTTGCTCTTGAGCTTCTGGATCGCCGCGTCGGAGTAGAAGCCCGGCGTCGGGATGCCGTTGTAGCTGGTGAGCGGCGAGTGCGGGGCCGTCGGGCCCTGCGCGGCCCAGGCACCGAAGTAGTCGTACGTCATCACGTTGTACCAGTCGATGTACTGCGCCGCGCCGCCGTAGTCGGCGACGTCGAGCTTGCCGCCGTTGCTGCCGTCCGCGGAGATGGCCGCGGTGATCAGGAACGACGAGCCGAACTTCGCCCGCAGGGCCGACATCAGGTTCTTGTACGCCGCGGCACCGCTGGTGTCACAGGAAAGGCCGCACGCGTTGGGGTACTCCCAGTCGATGTCGATGCCGTCCCAGATGTCCGCCCAGCGCGGGTCCTTGAGCAGGTTGTAGCAGGACTGCGCGAACGCGGCCGCGTTCTGCGACGCCTGCCCGAAGCCGCCCGAGTAGGTCCAGCCGCCGAACGACCAGATCACCTTGAGGCCCGGGTGCAGCTTCTTCAGCTTGCGCAGCTGGTTGAAGTTGCCGGCCACCGGCTGGTCCCAGGTGTCGGCGACGCCGTCGACGCTGCCCGCGGCGTCGTAGGTCTTCTGGTAGTCGGCGTACGGGTCGTCGTTCGCGGTGCACTGGCCGTTCTTGACGTTGCCGAACGCGTAGTTGATGTGCGTCAGCTTGCTGGCCGAGCCCGACGTCTCGATGTTCTTGACGTGGTAGTTGCGCCCGTAGACGCCCCACTGCACGAAGTAGCCGACGTTCTTCAGGCCGCCCGGCGGAGGCGGCGTGGTCGTCGGGGTGGTGGGCGTGGTCGGCGTCGTCGGGTTGGTCGTCGGCTGCGTCGGGGTCGTCGGCGTCGTCGGCGTGGTGGTCGGGGTGCCGCCGCCGGCGTCACAGGAGCCGCCGTTCAGCTTGCAGTTCGCCGGCGCCGAGTAGGTCCCGGAGTAGCTGACGTTGAACCCGAAACTGGCGCTGCCGCCGTTGCCGACGTTGCCGTTCCAGGAGTTCTTGACGGTGACGTGCTGGCCGGCCGCGGTGTAGCTGCCGTCCCAGAGCGAGGCGATCTTCGCGCCGCTCGGCAGGTCGAACTCGACGGTCCAGCTCGGCAGCGTCGAGCCGGAGCCGTTGGTGATCGTGTACTTGCCCTCGTACCCGGTGCCCCAGTCGGAACCCTTGGTGAAGGCGGCGCCGACGCCACCGGCGGCGCTCGCCGGCACGGTGACGAGGCCGACCGCGAGCGCGCCGACCGCGGTGCAGAGACCGAGGAGGTGCCATCTCTTTCTGGACATCGCTCTCCCTTGAGCCAGGTGCAGGACGGCGGAAACCAACACCGCCGGCGGGGACCAGGGGCGGTGTTTTGCGCCGTTTGCGCAAACGTTACGTGGTCCAGACCAATTACGGAAGGGTCACCACGGAGCGTGGTTGGTGGTCAAGACCAATGCTGGGCGCGGGCGCCGAAGTGGTCCGGCTTGGTCACGCAGCGCACACGAAAGGGGCGCGACCGTGACCAGCGTCCCGGACGGTCGCCCGCCGTCCCGGCGGCGTTTTGGTGGATCGATCACCGGGTAGCAGAGAGTCAGGAAAGTTCTCACTGGGGAGTGATGCCGATGCAGCGGAAAAGACTGTCCAAGGGGAGTGCCGTGGGCACCGCGGTGATCTTCGTGGGCGCCATCATCGCGGTACTGGTCAAGTTCCCGTTGAACGAGCCGTTCGTGTGGCTCTGGCTGGGGGTCGCGACGCTGGTCGTGCCGTTCGTCCTCTGGCTGGCGTTCTCCAAGCGCGGCGCGAAGGTCCCGATCAAGGAAGGCCCGCCGCCGGGTCCCTGACCGGCCGCCGCCTCGCCGAGGGGCCAGCCGAACACTCAGATCAAGATCATCGAGACCTCGGCTCAGCAGCCACCGCGAGTCAGCGCCGATCTCTGCTTCGGCTGGAGGTGGGCGCTCAACCTGTCACTCACAAGTAGGGATAACTCCAGTTCAGCGAAGGTTGCCGATGACGGCTTCGGCCATTTTCGCGACCCCGCCGCAGCGGTCGTTGGCCCAGTAGTTGCCGGGCAGGTCCTTCCCGACGATCTCGAAGGTGAGCATCTGCCGGTCGGTGGCTTGGACGGCCACCGAGCAGTCGTCGGTGCTGCCGCGTTGGTGGTAGACGATGGCGGGCAGGCCGTCGATCGAGGTTTCGGTCCACGGTTCGAACATGTCGGCTTTCCGCGCCGGTGACTCCGCCAGCTCGGTGAGGGTTTGCGGACGCTTCGCCGGTTTCGAAGCGGTGGCGTTCGCGCCGAGTGGTGCGACCCAGGAGCAGCCGTAGATAGGCGCGGTGGCCTTCCTGAACGCGTTCACTTCGCCGGGCGGATCGGCCACGACGGCGGCTACCTGGTCTCTTGTCAGCAGGCTGCACGGGTCGGCGTCGACTTGGCCAGGTCGAGGGGTTTGTCGACCTGGTCGAGTGGCAGTGGCGCACCGGTCTGGGCCGGGGCCGGCGGCTGGGCCAGCACGCGTTCGGGTTTCGACGGGCCGCACCCGGTGAGGAGACCCGTCGACACGAGCACGGCACAGCCGAGCACTCGCGTCCTCATGCGGGAGCCGCTGACGGGTCGATGCGCCATTGCTTCTCGTTGTCCATTCCGGAGTTCGCGGGCATTGGGGGCAGGTCGGGGAAGTTGGTGTCGCCCTGCACGATGGCGGTGGCTTGCGCGCGGAAGCTGCCCAGTGTGGAGATCGTCTGGTCGAACAACCCGGTGATGGCAGTGGTGACGGTGGCGAACGCATCCACGACCGCGTCGACGACTTCCTTGGACGTGAAGACGTCGTGCAGCGCCCGGTCGTCGATCCGCAGGTCGAGCAGCCTCCCCTGGCCCGTGACTACGGCGGTGACCCATCGGTCGTCCGAACCGGCCGTGTGCCGGGCGGCGGCGAGCCGGGCGTCCAGCTCTCCCGCCTGCTGCTGCATCAGCCGCAGATCCCGCTTGGGTGCGGTCATGACAGCATCACGAAGCAACGCATCCATCCCCCTACTGCCGGTCCCGTCAACGTGACGGAACGTGCCCCATCCGGCACCCTACTGCGCCCGGAGACGACGCAACAACAGCCCGCACCGACAGACCCGGCTCATCCTGATCGCCAGCCGAGCGCGCTGAACTGACTCCTCAAGGCTCTACACGGCGATGAACAGCTGCGGCAGCGCCGATAGGGAATCCCGGACCTCGCGGTGGCGCTGCCGTCGGGCGAGCTCCTCGTCGACGACGCTGCGGTAGTCAGCGAAGAGCTCCTCGATGCTGTGCTCGCCGAGCTCCTGCTGCAGTACGCGCGCTGGCCTCGTCCAGGTGCTGCTTAGCTTGCTCCAGGCGCTCCGCCGCGTATGCGGGATCGCTTGCCTCGCGGTGCAACAGCCCCGGCAGGCCGACGCACGACCAAGCCCGCGCAGCGAGGCGCGATCAGCCGATTACCGGTTCTGCAGCCGCGGAGAGGTTGATCAAACGAACCTGGAAGTCGCCGCACGGGCCCTCGCTCGCGGCCGCGCTGATACGGAATGCCGCATTGAGCCGACCGGTCACGCTGAATCCCGAGACGTCGTGACGCGATCCCAGCTGCAGCTCGGTGGTCGCGCCGCCGGCGGGCCCGCCCTCGATGCTCAGCATGATCTTTCGGCAGTGTGCGCTGGTCACGGTCGCGTCGCCCCAGAGCCGAAAGGGCCGGGCGACAATGCGTAGATACGTCCCTGATGCGGGCGGGGTGTCAGGTAGGCGACGGATTCGGGCAAGAGTGTGAGCGCCGTTTCGCCGGTGGATCAGCCCTGCACGAGCCGCCGGGTGCGGCGGCCACCGACCATGCTGATGATCCCGGCGACGAAGGCCAGGATCAGGCCGACGGACATCACGACATTGCCCGCGACGGTACCGGTATTCGAGGACACGAGGTTCGGGGTGAGCTGTCCGGACATCCCTCCGACCCCGACGATCCAGAAGGCGATGAACACGCTGAACACCGGGTGCCACCACCAGCGGGCTGTGGCCAGTGACAGCAGGCCGGCTACGAGGATGAACAGGATGCCGGGCGGGAACGCGAGCCCGAAGAAGCCTTGCGCTGCCGCGAACTTCGCCGGGTTGGCTGCCCACTGCACGAGCAGCCCGACGATGCCGATCAGCAGGCCGGCGAACGCGAGCACGGTGTTGCGGTTGAGACTGCGGAGCATGTCGGACTCCTTCACACGGAAAGTTGACGGGACGGGCGCGCGGTGACGACCGCGGCCACCGCGCACATCGCGGCGACGGCGAAACCGGCCATTTGCCCCCAACCGGCCACGAAATCACCGAGGTGGCCCGGGTCGAGCAGCCGGTGCACGAACACCGGAGAAGCGACGCCGCCGATGACGAAGAACGCACCCATGGCAGTGGCGATCAACGGTGTGAACCGCCCGGGAACGAGCGCCACGAGCAGCGCGAACGCCGGGTAGATGAACGGCCCCGGTCCGTCGTAACCGGTGGCCTCGTCCCCGATCGCCGCCACCAGCAGCGCGACGCACGTGGCGACGAGGTATGCCCGGTGCCGGCCGCGGGCACGGCCGAGTGCGGTACGGGCCGGATGGCTTTCTGCGGACACCGGACTGTCCTCCTCGCTGTTGGAAGCGGCTTGGTGCCCAAGTGTCGGGGTGTGGACGCAGCGCACGCATCGGTCGGGAAGCGACACTGTGGCGGCAGGAAATACGTCACCGGACGTACTCGCGTTGTCGGCGCGGCGTGGCATGGAAACGTTCGCCGGCAACCAAATGTCATCGGCACGCTGTGGGCCGTCACCGACCGAGCCGCCCGCGACGCCTGATCGCCCTCACGCGACGGCAGCGCGCCACCCGGGATGCAAGTTCGCGCGGCGACTGTCGGTAGCTGGCATCTCGTTCTCTGCGTTAGCGCCGACCGGGTCCCCTGCCCTGCGCCGACGGCGTCCTCATACGCCCGTGAACGCTCGCCACGCGTGCCTCGCCGCGGCATGATCGTTACTGTCCGACATTCCTATTCGCCCGTTCATCCCTACACCAATAGAGCTGAAGCAGGGGTCAGGCTGAACGCACAGCAGGTCCAGCGCCTCTCGAAAGAGGCACTGGACCTGCGTATTGCTGTCTCAACCAGACGTGCCTGGCCGGTGTCGACCTCGCCGGCGTCCGCGATCGTCACCGGCGCCTCATCCGGGATCGGCGCGGAAACCGCGCGGGCGCTGGCCGCCTCCGGAGCCGAGGTGACCCTGGCCGTCCGGAACACCGCCGCCGCGACCGCAGGACCCCGTTCGCGGGTCGCCCGGCTCGACCTCGCCGACCCGGAGTCGGTCCGCCGGTTCACGCGGGAGTGGGTCGGGCCCCTGCACCCGCTGGTGAACAACGCGGGCATCGTCACCGGCGGACCGGCCTACACCGCGGAAGGCTGGGAACTACAGTTCGCCACGAACCACCTCGGCCACTTCGCTCTGGCCACCGGTCTGCACGGCGCCCTCGCCCGCGGCGCCGCCGACCGCGGCGAAGCGCGGATCGTCTCGGTCAGCTCGACCGCGCACATGCGCTCCGGCGTCGACTTCGCCGACCTGCACTTCACCCGCCGCGCATACGACCCCCAGATCGCCTACGCCCAGTCGAAAACGGCGAACGCACTGTTCGCGGTGGAAGCAACCCGCCGCTGGGCGACCGACGGAATTTACGCCAACGCCGTCAACCCCGGCGGAGTCGCGACCGGACTGCAGCGGAACTTCACCCCGGCTCAGCGGGAATCCCTCGCCGCGGCCGAAGCCGCGGGCATCTTCACCTACAAGACGGTCGAACAGGGAGCGGCCACGAGCATCGTCGCGGCAGTCGCACCGCAGTTCGCCCACACCGGCGGCCACTACCTCGACGACGCGCAAGAGGCGTACCGAGTGTCGGACGACGCCGAACTCGCCGACCACCCGCACGGGGTGAAGGAATGGGCTCTCGACCCCGCCACCGCAGAACGCCTCTGGACGGTGTCGGCGAACCTGATCAGAGACTGACCGCTGCGCCGACAGCAGCCGGTCGCAAGGCACAGCCGCCGAACCGGACGCAGGCCCGGGCCAACGTCCTGTCATGCCAAGCAGATCGTCGATTCGGGTCACCACAGCGCCGCGCCGCGTGTCGGTCACCCCGGGACAGGAGTGCTGCTACGAAGCGGTCACCACACCAACGAGGTTGCCGGTGCCGTCGCCACCCGCCCGCCGGCGTCACCCTTGCAGGCGTCGCCACCGTTGTCGCCGCTCATTGGCAACGTCGGACCCGTGACCGTCTCGACCGTGAACGCCCGCCGAATACGGCACTTCGGGAATCCCGCGGTCGCACCGGCCCTGGTCACCGGACCGCCCAGCGACCACAGCAGAGCGGCCTTGGACCGAACGATCCCATCGACCGTCTCGGTCGAGGTCGACGCAGCCTGCTGACGGACCGTCACGATGCCCGCCACCAGCAGTACTTGTCGCCAGCAGGCGTGGAAGGTACGAGCGAATCCTGGTCGCGGACATCGCGCCTCCCCTGACTAGTTGGCCGAGGTGGAGATCACCTTGGCGCGGGTACCGCTCCAAGTGCCGGGCGGGTTTTCCCAGCCCACGTAGGAAAACAGCGGCGTGACGATGCCGTTGGGGCCGCCGTTGGCCACGAAGATCCTGGTCAGGCCGCCGCCCGGGTAGTCGTAGAACGCGGCGATGTCGGTCCGGCCGTCGCCGTTGACGTCGCCGGCGACGAAGGTGGCCAGGTTGTTCTCCCAGTTGCCGGCGCCGCTGCTCCACTTCTGATCTAGGGTGAAGCCGGTGCCAGAGGAGGTGAATGCCCAGTATCCGGTCTGACCGCCGTCGTAGTAGTAGAAGGCGCCGATATCGGTCTTCCCGTCGCCGTCGAAATCACCGGCCACATACTTCGCCCGACCGCTGTCCCAGTTCCCGAAGCCGCTGTTCCACTTTAGGTCCAGGGCGAACCCGGTGCCGTTGGACGTGAAAACCCACAGTCCGGTCTTACTGCCGCCGTAGTCGTAGAACGCGGCGACGTCGGTCTTCCCGTCGCCGTTGAAATCGCCGGCCACGAACCGCGCCAGGTCGTTCTCCCAGTTGCCAGGACCGCTGAGCCAGTTGTCGCTACGGGTGAAGCCGCCGCCGGTGGAGGTGAACAGGAACAGCCTGGTCTGGCCGCCGCCGTAGTAGTAGAAGGCGCCGATGTCCGTCTTGCCGTCACCGTTGAAATCACCGGCCACGTACTTCGCCTGGCCACTGTCCCAGTTGCCGACCCCGCTGTCCCATTTCAGGTCGAGGTTGAATCCGGTCGAGGTGGCCGTGAAGACCCACAACCCGGTCCGCCAGCCCCCGTAGTCGTAGAACGCGGCGACGTCGGTCTTGCCGTCACCGTTGAAGTCGCCGGTGACGTACCGGGCCCGGTAGTTCTCCCAGTTGCCGGCGCCGCTGCTCCACAACGAGACCGGGTTGCCGCTGATCCGGTCGGGCGCGCCGCGCCAGCTGAACAGGGCCATGTTGGCGTCGCCCTGGTCGTAGCTGACGACGATGTCGTCGCGCCCGTCGCCGTTGATGTCACTGCCGTCGGCGGAGCGCGGGACGGCCTTCTGCTTGATCCAGTCGGCCAGGTCGTCGACCCGGGTCTCGATCGCCCCGTTGCGCGTCTCGGCCTCGCCGAAACACCCGTGCTGCCAGGAGGTGCTGGAGATCGCGACGAGTTCGACCCGTCCGTTCGCCTCCCGCAGCGCGGGTCCACCCGCGTCGCCCTTGCAGACCGCGGCGTCGCTGGTGGCGCCGGTGACGGACACGGTCGAGGCCTCGACGGCCTGCACCGTGAACGCCGCCGCGTGAAGCTGGTTCGGGACCCATTCGGTGGCAGTGCGCCCGTAACCCGCCACCCGCAGCGTGTCACCGGCTGCCGGGGCCGTGGTCCCGATGGCGACGGGTGCGATGTCCACCCGCGTCTGCAGCCGGGCCAGCACCAGGTTCCGATTCTCGTGCGGCACCAGCTCCACCACACTGACCACGCGCCCCTTGGTGCTGGACAACACGGTCTGGCCAATTGTCGCCGTCGTCACCTGCTTCGGCGCACCCGGCGTGACCGTTCCGCCCGCCTCGGCGAAGCAACTGCTGGCAGTGAGCACCCACTGCGGCGTGACCAGCACGCCCGTGCACGCCCGCCCAGCAGTCTCGATCTTCGCTACGAACGTCAGGGAATCCTCCGTGACCGGGGCTCCGGCGACTGCACCGGCCGGCGCACCGGTCGCCAATATCACGGTCGCGGCGAGCAGACCAGATGTCCACACCGCACGCGCGCCTCTGTAAGGCATAAGACAGCCCTTCTACTGGTCGGAGTAACAGCACGACAAACGATGGCCGACCAACACTGGACGGTATGGTGCGAGCGGGCGGACACCCGCCCGCACCATACCGTTGAAGGAGTACCCCGACCGGAATTAGGTCAGTCCTCGATCACGGGTCGGCACGGTGATAGGAACGGATCCAACCTGACTTCGATTCGCCCCCTCGACATGACCTTGACCCGAAAGGCGTTGTCACCCGGTGGATTGAAGTCGGCGGGGTCATCGGAGCGCTCGTACAGCACGCCGTAGCTACCCGGAAACCGCGCCGCGACGTGATCAAGGAGCGCGACCAACTCCTCTGCCTCATCGCGCCAACGCTTCACCAACCCGTTCGCCATCAGGTAGTGCTGGCCGTTGTACAGGGCAAGGCGAACCTCACCGGTCGCCCACCCCGACCTCGCCACCCTGGCCCGCAGCTCCGCAATACCTGCCGCCAGAGTGCCTTCATCCATCTCTTCGGTTGATTCCGCTATACCGAACCAGCCATGAAATTCGTACATACTGTCACCCTAGCGGCTCAAGGTCGATGACCGGCTCAATCCCGTACCTGTCAGCATACCGCTGAAGGAGCTGAAAAACTTCCTCGGTCGGTGGTCCCTCGAAGTGGAAGTACGGCGTTCGCCCTGATATTCGAGCACGTTCGAAGGTCTTCCGCGCCTGGGCTCGAAACTTGGAACCTTTGCTCTGGCCAGCAGGCTTAGTTTCGGCGATATATCGCTCACTAACCGCATCGACTTCGCCGTCCAGGTTCATCTCTTTTTCGTTCTCGAAATGGACCCGGGACTCACCGCCGATCCGCTCGGCCAGTTTGTCGGCCTGCGCATCCGGATCGTTCGACTTGATCAGCCTGCCCAGCCCGCCATTGATGCATTCTTCGCCCTCGACGCACTGCGGTATCGAGGACGCCTCCTCAGCGTCCGCCGCGAGCTCCGCAGCCTCGGCGTCAGCCTCGGCGGCCAGCGTCTCCGCCTCACCCAACTCGGCGGCAGCCGCAGCCGACGTGAGGCCATCGGCGCTGGCCGCGGCGGCCGCAGCGGCCGCCTCCTCAGCGAGCGCGGCGTCGGTCTCTGCCGCCCCGATCTCAACCTCGCCGCCCAGGAATATGTCCAGCAACTCACACTCGGGACAGGCCAAACCGATGCCGATGCCGAGCAAAGCACCGACCGTGACCTCGATCCACTTCGGCATGGGCCCGGGCACCCTGGTGTGGAAGTTCGGGTCCATCAGGTTGCGCGGATCGAGGCACTTCGCCAGCTCGTCGCTACCCTCGGGATTGGCGGCGCGGCACAGCTTCTGGAGATGGTCGAGCACGGCATCGCGCTCTTCCTTAGTGCCAGAGAACAGTTTGATGCAGTCGTCGGTGCTGTAGATGTTGATGACCCAGGCACCACGGACGCCGTTCTGGCACGCCCTCTGACGGTTCTCGACGGCGTGCTGCTTCTCGGCCTTGGCCTTGTCGGTGACGCTCAGCCACGCCTGCTTCGCCGCCTCGGCGGCATCGGCAGCGTCCTTGCCCGCCTGTACCGACGCCTCGTGCGCCTGATGGGCAGACAGGCTGGCCTGCTGGGCGAAGCTCGCGGCCTGGTCGGCCGAGTACTGGGCCGATGCCGCGGACCTGGTCGCCCGGTCAGCTGAACCGGCAGCCGCTGCGGCTGCCCGGGCAGCGGAGTCAGCCGAGGCGCGGGCCTGCTGCGCCGAGGCAGCCGCAGCAGCCGCCGCAGCCGCGGCCTTGTTGGCGCTGGTGGCTGCCTCATCAGCGGCGATATCGGCCTGGCGCGCATAACCGGCCGCTTCGTCGGCGGCGTTGCGCGCCCGCGCCGCGGCGGCCTGAGCCTCGTCCGCGTCGTGCAGCGCGGACGACGCCGCGCTGGCGGCCCGGGACAGCAAGCTGTCTACCGCAGCGTTGTGGGCGGCTGTGTTCTGGTCTCGACGCGCCGCACTGAACTGGCCGACCGTAAGGAACTCGTGCAGCAGCAGCGGCGGCCCGTCCAGCGCTGCCTGTGCACCCGCGGCGAGCTCGCGCGCTCCGGACGCACGGGCCCCGGACAGGACCTGGTTGACCTTCACCTCGTCGTCGATGCTCAGCGCGGTGTACTGCCCGGAGGCGATGAAATCACGCAAGGCCTGGTCGGTGCCGGCGTCCAGGGCTCGCTGTGCCGCCTGCACCACCAAGGTCTGCCCGGCGCCACGTGCCGCGGACATGATCTGGTTTACCGAGATGGTGTCGTCCTGCTCCGCCTCCGGGTACGTCCGGGTGCGGAGGAAGTCGCGGACGGCGCCATCCGAACCAGCCAGGGCGGTCGTCGCGGCCCGCTGCAACGCTGGCGTGCCCTTGCCGCTCACCTGATCGAGGACGACGCGGTCGTCCTGTCCGGCGGCGGCAGTCAGACCGGTCTTGATGAAGTCGACGGCTTCATCGTCGGTACCGGTCAGGGCGGCGTCCGCGGCGGCGGCCGTCCATGGTCCGGCGGACGCCACGAGGGTGAGCGCCACCTTGCGGGCATCCGCCACCTGTGTGGCCCGCGGTGCGCCGGCTGCGTTCGCTTCGGCGACCAGCCGATTCGTCTCGGCGTCCCAGGTACTGGCTTGGTCCCGATCGGTGCGCCGGGATCCCGGCGCGGCGGGATGCTGTGCCAGCGCCGCCTTGGCAACGTCGTCGGCCTGCTGCCCGGCGAGGCCGATTCTGGCATCGTCGGCGTCGCGTGCGGCCTTCGCGATCTGCGCGGCCTGGGTCGCGGCCGTTGCTGCTGCGGTGGCCGCAGCGGTCGCGGCGTTCGCGTGAGCTGTTGCCTTCTGGGCCGCATCGGCCGCCTCGCCGGCGTGCGCTGCCGCGTCATCAGCCGCCGCTGCCGCGGCATTCGCGTCTGATGCCGCGGCCGCTGCGGCATCCGCTGCCTGCCCGGCCGCGTCGCTGGCCTTATGGGCCCACGACTTGCTTGCGTTCGCGGCGGCCGATGCGCGTGCCGCCTGCGCACGCGCGGTCGCAGCCGCCGCCTGTGCCTGACTGGCGTCAGCACCCGCTGCGGCAGAGTTGTTGGCCGCGTCGGTCGCCGCCGCGGCCGCGGCATTCGACTGCGCCGCCGCGTCGAGGGCGGCCGCACCGGCTGTCTCCGCCTGCTGCGATGCCGTGCGGGCCGACCGGGCCGCGTTGGCAGCCGAGTTGGCGCTGATGGCCGCGTCCCGGGCCGTCTGCGCGGCCAGCTTCGCGTCACTGGCCTTGTTCTTGTCGCCGACGGCGGCTGCGGCCGCATCATAGGCATGGGAGGCCGCCTGTCCTGCACGTGAAGCAGCACCAGCCGCGCGGGTCGCTGCGGCGGCCGCGTTGTGCGCCGCACTCGACGCCGCATTCGCGGCACCGATCGCTTGCTGGGCCGTCGTGGCGGCCTGGTTCGCCGCATACGCCGCCTTGGCCGCGGCATCCGTGGCTTGATCCGCATGGTCGTGCGCGGCTGCCGCCGCGTCCTTGGCCGCCTGCGCAGCACGTTGCGCGGCCGCCGCCGCCGCGACTGCCCGATCGGACTCCTGCTTCGCTGCCTGGGTTTCGGCGGCGGCCTGGTCCGCAGCGGCCTTCACAGTCGACACAAGGTCAGTGATGCTGGCCGTTTCCGCGTCCCGCGCTTGCGCTACCGGCAGGTCGATGGCAATGAACTGGCTCAGCGCCTCGACCGTGTCGGCGTCAAGGGCCTGCTGCGCAGCCTGCCGCACTTCCGGGCCGCCAGCCGACATCAGCTGGTTGACCTTGACCGTCTGATCGACCTCGAACGGCCGCTGCCATCCGCTGTCCAGGAACGCCTGCAGCGCGTCCTCAGTGCCGGCGTCCAGCGCGTACTGCCCGGCCTGCTTTACCTGCTGGCCACCGGCCGACATCACCCGGTTGACCCGCAGGCTCAGGTCGTTGTCGTGCGGGGTCTCCCATCCGTCGGCCAGGAACGCGATGAGAGCGGCGTCGCTGCCGGCGTCAAGGGCCTGCTGAGCAGCCGTCTGCGTGGCCGGACCGCCGGATGACATCAGTCGGTTGACTGCGATGTCATGGTCGATCACGAGATCCGTGGCTTTGACCCGGTTCAGGAAATCGGCGACATCCGCGTCCGTGCCGAGCAATGCGGCGGCCGCGTCTCGTTTGGTGGCAGGGCCGCCCAGGCGCCACAGCAGGAGCGCCTTGGTCCGCGCCTGGACACTCGGGCTGCCGGTTGTCGCAGTCACGGCCTGCTGCGTCGGACCGGCGACCGCAGAAGGTGCGGCCGGAACCAGTCCCGCGGTGACCGCCACCGTAAGAACCAGCGCGAGAGCCGTTCTCAGCCGGCCCGTGACCCTTCGCATAGTCATCCCCCTCGTAATTGACACAACAGTGGTTCCAGAACGCTCGGATCCGTCGACTCAGGACGACGCGTCGAGGCGGAGCAGAGTCGTTGGGTCACCCGGCGGAGTGGTGGCGATGCCCACCTGCGTCGTGCCGCTCGGGCTAACGTCCACGGTGGACTCAGCACCGGCACTGGTGGTCAGCTTGGCCTTCAGTCTGTGGCCCTGGCCCGGCTGCAGGCCGTCGCCGCGGATGGAGAACACGTTGGGAATCTGCATGGTGAGCCAGCCGGTGCCGCCGAGAACGTGGAAGCAGATCTTGCCGTCATGGTTGGTGCCGATCAGATCGGAGGAGCGAACCTGGATCAGCCCGACGGTGTCGGGCCCGTTCGGGCAGGAGGCGAACAGGACGTGTCCGTCACCGGAGACCAGCTTTACGCCGGTGTCACCCAGAATCTGAGTCGCGCCGGGATAGCTGAAATCCTCCACGACCGACGGCGGCTGGTCGGTGCCGCCATCGGCGCTGGCGGTCGCGATACAGCCGGCGGTCGCCGCCGCGGCGACCACGGTGACGAGCAAAATCGATTTGATATGACGCCTCATTGGTTTCTCCAGCTACTTGTCGTCACACGAACGGGAAGTGGCGTCGCAGTCCAACTGCACCGCGGCCGCACCGGCCGCGCCACCGGTCGCCCCAGACACCGGTTCGTCGCTCGGTTCCGGATCTGCACGCCATCCTTGGCCGTCACCAGATCCCACAACTGGTCACCGCGGCGGCGCCACAGACGGCGACGACCATCATCACCACCACCACTGCGATGACGACCCATCTCGGGCCGTGCAAAGACTGTCCCCACTCTGGCCTCCCCCTTGGCCGCACCCCTGCGCATCGACGTTAGCGATCGGCGGGAACGCCGCAGGGCCGCTGGAAAGACTGCGGTGAAGGGCGGTGGTCAACACGTAGACCAGCCGCAACGCCTCCAGCGGGACCCGCTGAGCCGAATCAGAGCGGCAATTCTGCCGCTACCGGTGGTACAGCGAGACCGTGCAGCGTGCAGCGGTTACGCCTATCGGCGGATTCCCGGCCGTGGCTCGGACAAAAACGGTGAGTGAGGGCACTATTACTGTCAGGAGGAGACCGGGGGATCGCGGGGGGACCGGATGGATGTGGATCCGGCCGCGCTGTCGGCACAGGTGCGACGGCGGCGCGGCGAATTGGGCATCACGCAGTCCGAGTTGGCACGGCGAGCCGGGATCGGCGTCCGCACCTTGCGCGATCTCGAGCAGGGCATCGTCCGCAACCCACGGACGGCGTCCGTCCGCCAGCTGCTGGCCGCACTGGCGGAGCCGGCACCCCGCGCGCTGCGGATCGGTGTGCTCGGGCCGCTGACCGTCGAGTGCGACGGCCGGCCGCTGGCGCTGGGCGACACCCGGGAGGCGAGTCTGCTCGGGCTGCTGGCGTTGACCGCGAACCGGCCGCTGGCGCTTGCCGACGTCGTCGAAGCGCTGTGGGACGGCCGTCCTCCCGCGTCGCACATGGGGCTCGTGAACCGGTATGTACGGCGGCTGCGCCAGGCACTCGGTCCCGCGGTGCGCCTGGCCACTGTCCGCCGCGGCGTCTACCAACTCGACCTCGACCCGAATCAACTGGACCTCTTGCAGTTCGACGAGTTGACGGCGCAGGCACGAGCGGCCCACGACGCCGGCGAGCTGGACGTCGCGCACGACCGCTATGGGCGCGCCCTGGCCTGCTGGCGTGGGTCCGTGCTCGCCGGGCACGACCAGATGGCCTGGGGTCCCGTCGCAGCGGCGGTGTCGCGCCGCCGCCTTTCGGCGACCTTGGCTTTCGCCGACGTCGGGCAGCTGCTCGGCCGACACGAACAGAGCATCACCCAGCTCGAGGCCGTCCGCGCCGACGAACCACTGCACGAAGGCTTGCACGCGCGGCTCATGACGGCCTTGACGGGCTCCGGGCATCAGGCGGCCGCATTGGAGCTGTTCGACGACCTGGCCGCCCGCTTGGCGGCAGAGCTGGGTGTGAAGCCCGGTCCCGAGATCCGGGCCGCACAACTGACGGTATTGCGGCAGGAGATACCCGCCGTATCGCCGGTCCGGACGGCCGGCCGCAACTTCCTGCCCCGCGACGTGCCCGATTTCGTCGGCCGGGCGGGCGAGATCGACCGTCTGGCCGACACGCTGCGTACCGCGAGCGGCCCCGGGGTGCAGGTGCTCTGCGGGATGGCCGGGATCGGCAAGACCGCGCTCGCCGTGCGGCTCGGGCATCGTCTCGCAGATGGGTTTCCGGACGGCCAGCTGTTCGTCGACCTGCACACGCACAGCGGCAGGCACGCGCCGCTCACCGCGCGAGCGGCGCTGGACGCGCTGCTGCGGCAGCTCGGCGTCAACGGACACCGCATCCCGGACGGGATCGACGACAGCGCGGCACTGTGGCGCTCACTTCTGGTCGGCCGAACCGTTCTTGTGGTACTCGACGACGTCGCCGACGCCAACCAAGTCCGTGCCCTGCTGCCTGGAGGCGGCACCAACTGCCAGTTCCTCATCACCAGCAGAAACCACCTGACCAGCCTGGACGCGGTCGGCATTCTGTCGGTGGACGTGCTGTCGGACGCGGAGGCGGCTGACCTGTTCGCCCGGGTGGCCGGCGCCCGGCGGGTCGGCGGGCAGGACGCGCAGGTGCGCGAGGTCTGCCGGTTGTGCGGGTTCCTGCCACTGGCGATCCGCATCGCCGCGGCCCGGCTCCGGGACCGTCCCTTGTGGACGATCAATCATCTGTTGTCGCTGCTGCGGGATGAGCACCGCCGGCTGCCCGCGCTCAGCGCCGGCGACCGCAGCGTCGGCACCGCGCTGACGCTGTCGTACCGGCAGCTCACGCCCACGCAACAGCGGCTGTTCCGGCTGCTCGGCGACTTCCCCGGGATCGACGTCGCCCCGGGCGCCGTTGCTGCGATCACCGGCTCGGGGACCGAGGAAACCACCCGTGTTTTGGAGGACCTCGTCGACGTGAACCTGTTGGTCCAGCCGGCGCTTCACCGGTACGGGTTCCATGACCTGGTCCGGGATCACGCCCGTGAGACCGCCAAGATCGAATCGACCGACCTGCGGAGGGCGGCGACCGCCCGAACCTACGGATTCTACATCCACACCGCCGCGCTGGCCGCGGACCTGTTGGAGCCGACCCGGAAGCGGTTCCCGATCACCTCCGCCCGACCCGCACGGCTGCCTGCCATGAGCACGGCTGCGGACGCGCTGAAGTGGTTCGAAGCTGAACGACTCAATCTGTCCGCGATCGTGGCCGCCGCGGCCGCTCGTGGGCACCACGAGCAGAGTTGGCAGCTCGCGCAGACACTGTGGCGGTACTTCTTCATTCGCGGGCATCTGCACCTGCTGATCGAAACCCACCGCATCGCACTGAACTGCACCCAGGTATTAGGCGACACTCCGGCGGAGGCGGAGATCCGCAAGAGCCTCGGCCTGGGCTACTGGCGGCTGGGACGTCCGGACGAGGCGATCGATCAGCACCACCGCGCACTCGAACTGGACCGCGCCGACCACGACGTCTGGGGCGAGGCCAAGACCCTCAACCACCTCGGGTTCATCCACGCCCGGGACGGCGACCACGCCACGGGCCTCGCCCACCACCAGCTGTCCGCGCAGCTGTACGAACGGGCCGGCGACCGCTGCGGCACCGCGCGAGCACTCGTCGGAATCGGCGACCTGCACTACCACGCAGGCCGCGGCACCGAAGGCGCCGCCCGGTTCCGCGAGGCCCTTCGGCTCGCCCGTGAGGTGGGCGACCGCTGGGGCGAAGGGCTGGCGTCCATCGGACTGGGCTTCACCAACCCGCCACCGCAGAGCCGACAGCACTTGGAGCACGCCCTGCGGCTGACCCGCGCAACCGGCGACCGCTGGGGTGAATCCATGGCACTGACCGGACTGGGCATGACCCTGACCGACCCCGACGAGGCCATCAACCACTACCGCCAGGCGATCAACCTAGCCCAGGAAGTCGGCGACAAATGGTGGGAGCAAATGGCCGCCGCCGGCCTCACCCGCCTCCGCCGGCACCTCAGCCACCACACCCCGATCGGGCACGCCTGACCAGTCACACGTCCGCCGCCCTCCGCCTGGCTGAGCTGCTAGCAGACGAGGGGCGGCTTGCGGAGCTGGAACGGGCGGTATTTGCGGGAACGGCAGGTGTCGTCGCTCAGCGTCGTGTACCGACCCGGACTGTCCACCCACGGCAATTGACGGACCTCGTCCGGCGCCACCGCAACCGACCGAACTGACAGGCCACGCCCGGCTCGCACCCGAGCCGCCAACCCAGCTGGGGTCTTCTGAGGTTGGGGCCGGACGCGGGGGAGCTGCCAAGCCCCTTGAGGCAGCGTCCCGCGTCCGTTCGAGGCTGACAAAGTCCTCGCCCGGCATCGTAGCGACCAGCACCGACAGAAACGGCCGCGCGTCGCCGCGCAGCGTCACCACCACCGGTTGCTGACCCCAGCATGCCCACCGGCGTCTCGCACCTCGTCACGACGGCTCGCGAGTTTTCCAACAAGACCCGACCAGCGATCAGCGCGGCCTTCGCCGACACCGCGTGACGAGTTGCTGTCTAGTTTTGGCGGAGGTTGCCGATGACGGCTTCGGCCATTTTCGCGACCCCGCCGCATCGGTCATCGGCCCAGTAGTTGCGGGGCAGGTCCTTTCCGGTGATCTCGAAGGTGAGCATCTGCTGGTCGGTGGCCTGGACGGCGACCGAGCAGTCGTCGGTGCTGCCGCGTTGGTGGTAGACGATGGCGGGCAGGCCGTCGATCGAGGTTTCGGTGACCATGTCTGCCGTAGCCCACCGATGTGCTCGCCGAGCTGGGCGAAGCGCAGGTCGTACTAGTTTACTTGCATCGGCGCACCAAAAAGCTGCTTGCGACGAGACCGTGGGAAGGGTAGCTGTAGCGACGTTGCCAGCCGCGCCGGCCGGGGTTGGGTTCGATGAAGTACGACAGCGTGACCCGCAGGCGGACGGGTGGGTCTCGACAGGTGGGGTCCTGAAGTGCAACTCGCGTAAATTCGGTTAGAACGGACGCCACCGCAGCCGCCAAGAGTCCACGCAAACGGGCTGACCTCGCGGAGCTGCATTCGGGTGAAAGCAGGCGCAGGCGACAACCTGGCCTTCGACGTCGGCGTGTGGTGTTGCGGGTCCGGAATTCCGGATGCTGAATTAACAGGAGGGGTTTCTTGTTCGCCATGCTGAAGTCCACACCACACACCAGGCCGACAACTAGCCGCACCCGACGCCGCCGCACCGTCGCAGCAACCGGCGTAGCAGCTCTCGGGCTTGTTCTCGCAAGCGCGCCCGCCGCCACGGCTGCGCCGGCGTCTGTCGCCCGGCACTTCCACGTCCCCTACGGAGCAAGCTACGTCGACGGCACCGCCACCTTCACCAACCGGCAGGTGATCCTCACGGGCACCCTGCACGCCGTCGGATGTGGCCGATATGTGTACGGCCTCGCCTTCGCAGGGAACAACCCTCTCGGCGACGGCGCGACTTCGACTCCGCGCTGCGACGGAAACTGGCCGATCGACGTCCCCGTCCCGGCAGACGTGGTGGGCGGTGCGGACAACGTTTACATCGCGCTGTACGCCCCCGACGGCCACAACTACGGGTTTGTATACCGCTGGTCGGATTCTGACGGTAGGAAGCGCGATCGTGTGGGAGGGCCCGGCACGGCCAGTCTTCCCGCGCGATCGCGCTTCTGCGGTATCGCGTCGGCCACGCCGATCCCGGCAAGTTCGCCAAAACGCGGTAGCAACGTCGGCACCGTTCCCGAACCACCTCGAACTCAAATCCGGCTACTACCCCGGCATGCGTGAAAAGGGCCAGATACAACGACCATCGGCACGCTGAACTGGTCGCCTTACCTGGCCGGCCGCTGGTCAGCGCCCGCGGCCGGGCCAACTCCCACGCCGTCGGACACATGACTGTCGGCGGGCAGTGAACCTGGCGCGGGGTCACTCGAACTGGCACGAAGGTGGCCCGGCGGTCAAACGACCTGGTCCGGTCCCCATCGATATCAGCTTTCACCCGCGGCCTTCGAGCGCTCACGAGGCCCAGCTCTCAACGCGGAAGGGCGGGTGCGTCGCTGTCCGTCGAGCGCAGCCGGTGGTGCCGCCGCTGTGGATCACTCTGCCGATAATGCTCCGCTATCCGGTAGCTGCCTGGTAGGCAGCGTCGTGGTTCAGGTGTGGTCGAGGTCGTCGAGTTGGTGTTGGACGCGCTCCGCGTCGGCGTCGCGACCTTGGTCCCGGTACAGCTGCAGCGCCTCCCGCCACACCGCGCGGGCCTGCTCGTGCCGGCCGAGCGCGGCGTGGGGATGGCCCACGCGGTCGAGGGTGCCCGCGACCGCGTAGGTGTTGCCGAGGCCGCGGCGCAGGGTGAGGGCGTGGTGGTAGTGGTCGAGGGCCTGGTGGTGGTCGCCGGTGTGGTGGGCGATGTAGCCCAGGCTGTCCAGGGTGGCCGCCTCGCCCTGGAGGTTGTGGTGGTGTCGAGTCAGGGTGAGGGCGGCCTGGCAGTGCTCGCGGGCGCTGTCGAACCGGCCCAGGCGCGCGGCGTACCAGCCCACCTGGTTGAGCGCGCCGGCTTCTAACACTGGCAGGTCGAGGGCGCGGTAGAGGGCGACGGCGTGCCGGGCGTGCTCCAGGGCCTGCCGGTCGTCCCCCCGCTGTCCCCAGGCGAGCGCGAGTGCCCGGTGGGTGTGGGCCTGGTCGGTGGGGTCGTGGTGGCGCAGGGCCAGGTGCAGGGCCTGCTCCAGGTGGGTGGTGGCCTGTTCGTGCAGGCCCAGCCGGGAGTAGGCACGGCCGAGGTTCCGGTGGGTGCGGCTGCGGGTAGCGGGGTCGGGCAGGTGGTCGGCGGCCTCCAGTGCGGCCTGCCACGTGGTGACCGCGTCATGCCGGTGTCCCCGTCGGAGGTGGAAGGTGTTCAGGTTCCAGGCCAGGTGCCAGACGGTGTGGTGGTGGCCGAGGGTGGCGGCGGTGCGCTGGGTGGCCAGCAGGGTGGCGTGCTCGGCGTCTAGCCAGTCCATCGCCGCGTCGGTGTCGGGCAGCGGGTGCGGGTGCACGCCGGGCGCGGGCGGCTCGGGAGACAGGAGCAGGCGGTGGGGGTCCAGGAGGCGGTCGGCGGCGTGGGCGTTGTGCAGGTGGAAGTCCCCCACCCGGGTTAAGGCCGCTGCCCGCACCTGCTCGGGCAGGGTGGTGTGGGCGGTGTCGGTGGCGTAGCGGCGGATCAGGTCGTGCATCGCGTAGCGGCCGCCCGGCCGCCGTTCCAGCAGGGAGGCGTTCTCCAGCCCGTTCAGCGTCTTTCGGGCGGAGCGGTCGGGCAGGCCGGTGAGGGCGGCGGTGGCGGGCGGGGTGGTGTCGGGACCGGGGGCGATGCCCAGCAACGCGAACACGCGTCGTTGCTCGTCGGTGAGGTAGCGCAGGGACCAGGACAGCACGGTGGGCAGGCTGGCGGCCGGGTCGGTGTCGTGATCGAGCGCCTCCAGGCCGAGGTCGCGCAGTTCGGCGGCGGCCTCGGCCAACGCAGTGTCGGGGCGGGTGCCGGCGGTGCGCGCGGTGATCGACAACGCCAGCGGGTGGCCCCCGCACAGCCCGATCAGCTCGTCCACCGCCTCGGGTTCGGCGGCGACGCGGTCGGCGCCCAGGCGGGCGGCCGACAGGTCGCGGGCCTCCTCGGGGGACAGGACGTCCAGGGGCAGGTGGCGGGCGCCGTGCCGGTCGATCAGCGAGTCCAGCCGGTGCCGGCCGGTGACCAGCACCGTGCAGGACGGCGAGCCGGGCAGCAGCGGTGCGACCTGGTCGCTGGTGGCGGCGTTGTCCAGCACGATGAGCATCCGCCGCCGGGCCACCCGGCTGCGGTAGAGCGCGGCTTGGGCGTCGAGGTCGGTGGGGATGCGGTTCGCCTCGACGCCCAGGGCGTCGAGGAACCCGCGCACCGCCACCGTCGGCTGCACCGGTTTATCGGTGGGGCTGAAGCCGTGCAGGTCGACGAACAGCTGCCCGTCGGGAAACCGCTCCAGGTGGCGGTGTGCCCAGGCCAGGGCGAGCCAGGTTTTGCCGATGCCTCCGGCGCCGCCGATCGCCGAGACCAGCACCGTCGCGCCCTGCCCCTGCCGCTGCCCCTGCGGTGCAGGGGTCAGGGCGCGGTCCAGGCGGGCCAGTTCCGCGGTCCGGCCGGTGAACAGTCCCGGTGCGGCGGGCAGCTGCTGCGGGATGGCCGGTGTGGGTCGCGGTGGTGGCGGGTGCAGGTTCAGGTTGCCGTGCACCACACCGACGGCGGCACCGTGATCGGTGGCGACGAGGTCACCGTGGATGCTCGCGGTCACCGCCGTACCGGCGTCCGGGGTAGTGCCGGGGTCGGGCGGGTCGGCCGCCGACGTGGTGTGCCCGTGGTCCGCGTCGGCTAGCGAGGGTTGTGCGCCTGCTGCGCAGGGGGCGGTGGTGTGCCGATGGTGAAGTGGTCGCCGGTGGCCGCACCGATCGTGATTCCGGCTCCAGTGCCGTGCACGCCGCCGGTGACGTTCACGCCGCGCGGCCCGGGAGCGTCAGTGATCGTCGTGTCCGGGGCGCTCGGCGCGCTTGAGGCCGCCAGGGCGAGTGTCGGCTCGACTTCACACAGCTGGTGGATCAAGACGTTGACGTCGAAGCGGGTATGACGCCGGCGCACGGTCACAGCCTGGCAGCGCGCGAGTGCCTGCAGGTCGGCGGGCAACTGCCCCTCGGTGGGCGTGTCCGTGTCGTCGACCAGAACTGGTACCACTCGAACTCCGGCGGCGAATGCCTCGACGATCTCGCCGCGGATCCAGTCAGCAGGATCGTCGATTCGTCGACCGCCGGCGGGTGTAGTGACGGTTAGCCAGTCGCGGTCGATCACGACCAGCAAAACCCGGCAGCACCGGACCCGTGTCATCAGTTCTTGGACGAAGTCGGCACCTGGCGGGATCGAGTAGCAGTCCAGGAACACCTGCTCCCGGCCGAACGTCGCAGCGAGATCGCGGTCGAGCAGCTCGCCCATGGCGCGGCTGTCGTCGCCGCGGTAGTTGATGAACACCCCGCCCACAGCGGCTCCCATCCGTACCTGTCCTGTCTTGGCCAGCTGCCGACGATCAGGATGCCCTACCACACATGCATACGCCGCTGAGCAACCTCGGCGGGTAGGAACTGTCCACTATTTGACCAACAGCTGACGGCTATCTACATGCGGCTACGAGGCGTCGAGGACAGCCCGGCCCCCAGCGAGGACCTCGATGAAAAGGCCAGATAGTTTGACGCGACCGGCGGAAGTTCGCGTCAAACTATCTGGCTTGTCGCAGCTCGCCGTGTCGCAGCAGGCCAGCCTTACTGTCGGTCGACAGGCCGCGTCCGGCTGAACGCCACCCAAGTGCGACTGAACGGTGACAGCTCCCCGCGCGGCGCCCACGGCGTCCAGCCGGCGAAGTCAGCGGCCGCGCCGGTCATGGAGTCCAGTTCGGTGTACGCGCCGACAGCCAGGACATTCCACGCCTGGGCCGGGTCCTCCACCGGTTCCAGGTCGCTGCGGTCCAGGTGCTCGTCACCGGGATTCCAGGACCGCACGTTGCCCGCCGACACGACGAACAACCGCTTCGCGTCCTGGTCGGCATCGTCGAGGAACACCAGCCCGTCCTCGCCGGCGAGGACACTGCGACCGGCGGCGAGCGCATCGAGGCTGGCCGACCAGAACGACGGCTGTCCCGCTGCGGAAGCAGAAGCCGCGCCGTCCGTCGATGTCGTCGCGGGGGCGGTGACGGCGAGCGAATAGACCCGCCGGCGATCCGGTGCCTGAATCTCAGCGCGGCTCGTTCCGGCGGCGGTGACCGCGCGGTAGAGGTCGGGAGCGTTCTGCAGCGGCGGCTGGAGAAGCTTGACCGAGACTCAGCCGAGCTCGCTTGCTTGCCCAACTAAGAGGAGGGAAGGAAGCGCGTGTCGGTGCCCCCTTCGAGGGACTGCGACCGCTCTACTAAGGGTGCTAGCCCTGTGCCCCGACTGCAGTCGAGGCAGCACTCTGAGCTTTGGCTTCGAGTGGTGCCCCGTACTGCAGCCGAGGCAGCACTCCGAACCTCGGCTCCGTCAAGCACCCGCTCGACGGCCGTGCCCAAACCTGACCTGCTACCTCACGACCATGAACAAGGCCGCCGGTGTCTTCCTCGCCGAGCTGCTGTGGACAGCCCCGAACCGCGCACCGACCGCGGCAGGGTCAAGCCCGCGGGGCCGACGCGCCCCCTCCCCCTCGGCGCGTCGGCCCCGCGCCCGCTACCGGACGGCCGCCGAGCTCGCGAACGCCGTCAGCACCTCGGGGTGCACAATTAGGACCGTCGCGGCCAGGGCCGCGACACTCACCACCGTAGCGGCCGCGATCAGGGCGAGCTTCTGCAAGCCCGGCGGCGGGTTCGGCCCGCTCAGCAGGGCTCCGAGTGCCCAAAGCCACCCGTCTCGGCGACCCTCTACGTCATCCTCTGGGCCACGTCGAGTGTTAAGCTGCTTCATGAATCAACTCCTGCAGGCCATGTTGGTTTTGATTCTTCGGCGCCTGGACTGCTCCAACAGTTCAGGCGCCACCTTTTTCTTCGGCGCGCGAGTAAGTACTCATCTGCGCGCTACGTAAATACTTACCGCCCCTTCTATACGAACCAACGACCCCGGCGCACTAAGTCCGAGGTCGTTCTTCCTATCGGGCGCGGGGGTGAGACCCGTCGCCATTCGGTCGTTCAACACCGCTGTCCTGCACCGTGCTCCCGGACGCAGAGCAGCGAAGCACGTGAACGGCGGCAGGTCGGCGAAGACGTGCCGTGACACGCCGAATTTCACCCGGTCGTGTGGTGTGTCGGTGCTTGCAATCGCCTCCACTCGGTTAAGTGAATCTCGGCCCCCTGCTGCAACTGGAAGGCCTTCATCTGCGACGAACTTTGCGTGAACTGTGTGCCCTCAAGCCAGAAGGTAGTGACTCGCAGGCGGCACGGTTGGGAGGTGCCCGGCCCGTTCCCCCGAGTTCCGCGACGCGGTCGCCGACGCGATCCGCCGGACCCCCAACCCCGACACAGCGCGCCATCGCGTGCGAGTTCGGCGTATCCGTCCCCAGCGTGTACCGGGTCGCCGCCGACTACGACCTCGCGGTGGTTGACTTTGATCTTCGGGCGATGCACGACACCCTTCTCGATTGATCGTCGACGCTCGAATCTGGTTACGACTCGTCGTCGTCGGGGTCACAGAACGTCATCCGCTGCTTGTGCCCGACGAATTCGATCACCGCCGCCACCTCCCCGCCCAGATCGAGGAGATGGTACGGCTGCGACTGCCGGCCGCCACCGTGACAGGCCGCAGGCAAGGCTGGTGCTCCGCAGTATCAGGTTGTGGCGGGTGGTGATTGTGGACGCGCTCATGGTGCCGGTCTCCGTCTCCGCTCCCTTGCCTGACCAGGAGCCGCACCGAGCATCAGGCAACCGGGCGGACAGTGAAGCGGACACACACCCAGACACGGCACCGACACCGTGTCCACCAGCCAGGTGAATCCGGATCCGAACCGAACGACGTCTGAGCAGGTCACCCGAATGACACGAAAACGAAATGGACGTCGCATCCGGTGACGACGTATCCGGCGGATTGAGGGGCGGCCCGTCACGGCGGAGTGACGAGTCGATGGAGTTCCTCTGCCGGGGCGTGGAGAGCGGCACACTGGGTGTATGGCGCCGGGGAGCGTGGGGATTCAGCTGCTGGGACCGGTCGGATTCCGCACTGGCGACTGCGAGTTGATCAGGCCGCAACGGTCGGCGGTGGCACGGCTGCTGGCACTGTTGGCCGTCGAAGCCGGCAAACCGGTCACCGGAGACGTTCTGATCCAGCGCGTGTGGGGCGACGATGATCCACCCGGATCAAGCGCGGACCCCGCCGACGACGAAACCGGACGAAGCCAGAGAAGGTTGCGGCGCAATCTCGGCTGGCTCCGCGCCGAGTTCGCCGCCGCTGGCGGCGACCGGAATGCCATCCGCTGGGAACGGTCAACCCGGTCCTGGACCCTTGCGGTCAGCCCCATGATGGTGGACTACCACCGCTTCTTTGACGAGATCACCCTCGCCCGCGCCGACACCGACTGGGACCGGCTTCAGCGCATCCTGACCACCTGCCGCGAGCGGCCATTGTCCACCGTGAACGGCCGCTGGGCCGACGGCATCCGCTACACCCTCGGTCTGCACCGCCAGGCCGCACTGAAATCCCTCTTCACCCACCTGCTCGACACCAACCGCTGCGACGAGCTCATCGCTATGCTCGGCCCCTGCGAAGACGACCTCGTGCACGACGAAGACCTTCTGCTGCTCGGGGCTAAGGCGCTGGCGGCGGCGGGGCGGCACGCCGAGATCAGTGCCTGGGCCGCCCGCCTCGACGCGCGTGCCCACGACGAACTCGGCGCGGGCCGCTCCGCGACTGCCTACCTCGGCCTCCAGAACCTGATCGCCGACCCGCCCGGGCCCACCACCGGCCACCCCGCAGGCCCCGAAGCGTTGGCGCTGCCCCGCGACATCACCGACTTCACCGGCCGCGAACCCGAACTCGCCACCCTCACCGCCGCCGTCGACAACGCCGCCGACACCGGCACCACCACCATCGCCATCCACGCCATCGACGGAATGCCCGGCATCGGCAAAACCACCCTCGGCATCCAGGCCGCCCACCGCCTCGCCCACCGCTTCCCCGACGGCCAGCGCCTGCTCCCCCTGCACGGCCACACCCCCGACCAGAAACCCACCGCCCCGTTCGACGCCCTGCACTCCCTGCTCACCGCCCTCGGCGTGCACGGCCAGGTCCTGAGCGCCCACCGGGACATGGAACAGCGGGCACGGCTATGGCGCAGCCTCATGGCCGGACGCCGGATGCTGCTGATCCTCGACGACGCCGCCACCCACGACCAGGTCGAACCCCTGCTCCCCGGCACACCCGGCAGCCTCGTCATCATCACCAGCCGCAACCGCCTTCCCGAACTCGACGACATCCACCCCATCTCCCTCGACATCGTCAGCCCCGATGAAGGCGCGGCACTGCTGCTGCGGCGCGCCCGTCGCGACCCCGGTACCACCAACGCCGAGCAGGTCGCCCGCATCGTCGAACTGTGCGGCTACCTGCCGATCGCCATTGCCGTCGCCGGTTCCCAGCTGCGTACCCACCCCGCCTGGAGCGTGCGCTACCTCGCCGACCTGCTCACCAACGCCTACGACCGCCTCGACGAACTGCAGGCCGGGGAACGGTCCGTCCGCGCCGTGTTCGACACCTCGCTACACGACCTGCCCGCCGAGCAACGCGACCTGTTCGTCCTATTGGGCGTGCACCACGGCCCCGACATCGACCCCCACGCCACCGCCGCCCTCACCGACACCACCCCCACCCAGGCCCGCCACCTCCTGCGCGCTCTGTACATCCGCAACCTTGTCCAGGAAACCGGCCCCGACCGCTACGGCCTCCACGACCTGCTCCGCCTTCACGCCCGCACCCACGCCGACACCCTCAATCCCGGCCACCGCCGGCACGCCACCACCCGGGTCCTCGACTACTACCTGCACACCACCCACTGCGCCACCAGCCACCTCCCCGTCGACCGCACCCCCAGCGGCCCCACCAGCCCCGTCTCGACCCGCCATCCCCAGCTCATCACGGGCTTCGATGACGCCATGGCCTGGCTCACCACGGAACTGCCGGTCCTGGCCACCGCCATCGACCACACCCACACCACTCACCCCACCCATACCCTCCAGCTGTCCACCACCCTGCACCCCTACCTCCGCACCGCCGGGCAATGGCACCACGCCCACACCATCCACCACACCGCACTCACCACCGCCACCCACGCCAACAATCCCCCTGCTCAAGCCACCGCCCTCCACGATCTCGGCGCCCTGTATCGGTTCCGGGGTGATTTGGGGGCGGCGATGGACGCGCAGACCCGTGCGCTGCAGCTGTACACCGACATCGGCGACCGGCTGGGCCAAGGCAACGCCCTCAACGAGCTCGGGCTCGTGTGTCGGATGCGGGGTGATCTGGGGGCGGCGATGGACGCGCAGACCCGCGCACTGCAGCTGTACACCGACACCGGCGACCGGCTGGGCCAAGGCATCGCCCTCACCGACCTTGGAGGCGTGTATCAGCTGCAGGGTGATCTAGAGGCGGCGATGGACGTGCAAACCCGCGCACTGCAGCTGTACACCGACACCGGCGACCGGCTGGGCCAAGGCAACGCCCTCACCGACCTTGGAGGCGCGTATCAGCTGCAGGGTGATCTAGAGGCGGCGGTAGACGTGCAAACCCGCGCGCTCCAGCTGTACACCGACACCGGCAGCCAGCTGGGACAGGGCTACGCCCTCAAAAACCTTGGCATCGTGTACCGGCTGCGGGGTGATCTGGGGGCGGCGATGGACGCACAGGCCCGAGCGCTGCAGCTGTTCACCGACATCGGCAGCCGGCTGGGACAGGCCAACGCACATCTGCAACTCGGCATCGCCCACCACCAGAACAGCGAACACGACCTTGCTGCGACACGACTCACCGCCGCGCTGGCACTCTTCACCCAGGTCGACGACACCGACGGCCGAGCCGAAACCCACAACGCACTCGGCGACCTCACCCTCGACCACCCCGACGCCGGCGACCCGAACACCCACTTCACCACCGCATTCACACTCGCCCGCGCCTGCGAAACCAAACTCCACGAAGCCAACGCCCTCGCCGGCCAAGCCCAATGCCTCCACCGCGCCGGAGACACCGCACACGCGATCACCCTGGCCCGGCAGGCCCTCGCCATCCACCAGCAGATCCACGCCCCCGAAGCGGCCCGCACGGCCGCCCTACTCCGCACGATCGAATCTCATAACTAGGTCGTGTCTGACAATTGGGCGTGTCCGACAAACATTTCGCTGGCTGCTGGGATGCTGCTGGTGTTTCCGGCGCCAGCGTGGCCGATGGCAGGGGCGTCGACCTGGTCAGTCTTGCGGCCGTGCCCACTGGTCAGTTGACGCACCCGCTGCTGAGCTTGGACGGCACGTCCAGGAAGGTGCTGCCATCGTCGATCAGTCGCTGTGCCAGCGGTCGCCCGTGGCCGTTTGCCGCCTTCGATCGCCCTGCAAATGCCCGGCCAGCGCGGGTTGGACGACGCAGTTCAGGTGTTCCCGCGTGACAGCACTACCTCAAGCCGGTGACCGCCATGATGCTCCTCCCCGGCGGCCACGGAAGACTCCTCGGTGGCTGATCAAGCTCCACAACCTGCTGTCTTCTGAGGTTGGGCCGGACGCGGGGGAGCTGCCAAGCCCCTTGAGGCAGCGACCCGCGTCCGTTCGAGGCTGACAAAGTCCTCGCCCGGCATCGTAGCGACCAGCACCGACAGAAACGGCCGTGCGTCGCCGCGCAGCGTCACCACCACCGGTTGCTTGACCCCAGCCCGGGCGAACGAGCCGCACGTAACCAGGAGCTGTTGCAGACGCCGAGGTCAACCGACAGGTACAAGCTTAGGCAGCTGCCATTCGACGGCAGCAGCGCAGCGTGCCTTGGGTTCGCTCAATGCGAGCTCGATGGTCAAGGTCGACTCGTCGGTGATTGTGGGAAGACTCCCCGGCAGGTAGAGCGTTTCGTACTGGAGACGGCCACTCTCGCTGATGCTGCGTCCTCCGATGGTTGCAGTAAGCGTGATGTTGCCGCAGGAGCCGTTGCTGTTGAAGGCGAGTTGGCCGCTAACCGCGAAGGGTGTGGAAGGGTTCGCGGGTGCGGAGGCGACGAAGGTGGTGCTGGTGTGACGGCGCTCGGAGTCGAGCTCCCAGTAGTCGCTGACACCATCCATCCCCACTCCTCGTCGCGTGGTCGGAAAGGACAAGGACGTCGGTGGCACAGGCGGCCAGCCCCGCGGCGCGACGAGCGCGGCATGCACGATCACCCCAGGGCGGTCGCCGTTGTGGACGCGGACGAGCTGGTCACCGGACTTGTACCGCAACTCCATCGACGGCTTCGGCGCGACCGAGCTCGTCGTTGTCGCGGTGAGGCTCGGCCCCATCCTCACGGTTCCCGGCTGCGCGTTGTCGGAAGTGCTCGCGACATTGGTGGCGATGAGGACCACGGTTGTGATCGCCGCTGCTCCGGCGAGCGCAGTCGCCGCGGCGCGATAGCGCCACAGCCCGCGGGGTACGGAGGCGTCCGGGGGTGGTCCGGTGGTCTTCCGCTGGAGAGGCTCAGCGTCAGGGCCAGGCGCAGGTGCTGTGGCGGTGTGTGATGCCTGAGCGGTGAGCTCGCTGGCCTCAGGAGCTGCTTGCGTGGAAAGTGGTGGTGTGTTGTGGGCAGCTTCTGCCTCTGCGCGGCGATGTTCCCAGGTGGCGACGTCGGCGCCGCAAGCGCTGGCCAGCGCCTTGACAGTGCTGGCGGACGGCAACTTCTCCCCGCCGAGGGCCTTGCTCACAGTGGAGGGGTGGACGTGAGCGCGCTCGGCCAACTGCGCGTTGGTCAAGCGCCCACCGTCAGGCAGTACGACGCTGTCGCGCAGCGCACGCAGCGCCGTCGCAAACTCGGCCACCGGGCCGCCGCCGGCCGGGATCGGCTTCTGCGGCGCGGGGCTCATGAGCGGTCCTTAGCGCGCCGCGCCACCGACTCGGCCGGCAGGGGCCCGAGAAGCCGGGTGGACACCTCGGCCGCAAGCAAGCCGATCGCACCGAGGACCGCCACCGCCGTCTGGGGTGACACTCCGGACGCGATCAGGACCAGCATCGCGGTAACCAGTACCACTAGCACCCCGACCCGGCGCGCCGGAGAGGACATTGGTTCCCTTGCTGGTGGTCTCGAGCACATCGGTGAACGGGCGCGTCGCATGGGGATTTCCCCTTCTTCGTGTGGTCCGGACAAGCCTGCGGGTCTGCTGCACACGACCTGAACATCGGAACAGTGAATCCTTCTCACTGCCGCGGTAGGTGGCCTGCGACGTCACCCACCGGTTCACGCTGTGTGCTCCACCAGATCTACTACCGCACGCCAGTGATCGCGAGGTCATCAACTTGCCCATCTCCTACAGGCAACAAGCCGCCGTTGCTCTCGCACCCGTTACACCGATCACCGAACGCCGGCAATAACTGACCACTTCCGGCGCACCGGCGAGGCCGCCTCAGACTGACGGCGCCGACACGCCTGGCGACGAAGATGTGGGCGTAACTCATATTGCCGCAGGTCAAGCCAGTGGAGGGGTTGTTGCCGACTGAATGGGCAACATCAACTGCTTGGTTATTGCGACCCCTCGGCGCGACACTGGTACACGAGGAAGCGCCGATTGGTGCGTCCTCGCCGAGGTCGTTGTTCGTTGGTCCGGACAAGCCCTCACCGGAAGCAGGCCGGTCGCTGCGAACCGGCCGGCCTGCTCCACCAGCTCGTTCCGCATCGCCAAACCTCAGTTGGCGCAGCCGGAGCCTCGACTATCGTTGTCTGTGCCGCCAGCCGGCCTACCACCGTTGTCGGCGAAAGGGCACAGTACCCGGGCAAGGTCCTTGACCTGCGCCTATTCGGCCAGATGCGAAGTCGACTGGCGAGCGGCACACTGGCGGGCGACTTCGCGGCCTCGGCGCAGTGGCCGTGGCTGCGGTTCGGCGACCGCTCCGAAGCTCTAGGCTCCTCGGCCGACCTCCGACCGTTCGCGGACGACCGGGACGGCGCTCAGAACCGCGCCAGTTACCTCACGTCTTCGGAACCTGGTCTTAAGGGCGGTGGTCACTGTCAGTCTGGTGGCGCGCCGGGGGGTGGTCGTGGCGGTGGATCAGGGCGCGGATGCCCGCGAGGCAACTCAACACGGCGCTCGCGGCGCGCAACCCGATGGTGATGGCCGGCAGGTGCGTCCAGATCACCCGCGCGGTGTGCTCCATCAGGGTGATCGTGGTGATGACGTCGGGTGCGGTAACGACGAAGGCGATACAGGTGCCCATAGCGCGGTCTCCTGGTAGCGGTTGTTGCTGCTGACGTAAACCAGGACACCGCGGACGCGGGGGGCGTGGGACACGTTCGGAAAATTGGCGAAATTTGGTTCGCCACCAGCGAGGGGTATAGAGACGTGCGAGACGGTGACGACCAGAACCGTGCCCGGCAGGCGGCCCGCGAGCGCGGCGCGAAGGTGCTGAAAGATCTGATGACGCGCGCCGGGGTGGCCAAATTCGCGGATCTGGAGCGCCGAAGCAAACTGGCCGAGGTGAAGCTCTCGGACCAGACGATCAGCAACGCGCTGAACGCCAAGGTCACCATCCGAGACTCGACCGTGCGGAACTTCATCGACGCTTGCCTGTACGAACAGTCCGGCAACCCGCGTCTGGCGGGAGACCGGATGACCGTGCCGTTCTGGAAGGCCCGCTACGACCATGCCGTTGGCCGGGACTCGGCAGCCGGGCTGGTACGGATCGGGCGCGAGGAGCTCCCACCCGCGCCGGTGGTGTTCGTGGACCGGCCGGACGTGGAGCAGCTGGCGGCCGCGGTCGACGCCGGCGAGTCGGTCGTGCTCACCCCCCACCAGCCCCGGACGCCTGACCCCGGCACAGCGAACAAGGCCGACGGCGCCAAAAGCGCGAACCCGGGCGGTGGGGGCAAAGAGCAGTCTGCCGGCGTGCGGGTGTTATCCGGCATGGGCGGGGTGGGCAAGTCCCAGCTGGCCGCCCACTACGCCCGCCAGGTGTGGGACGACGAGTCCCTTGATCTGGCGATCTGGGTCTCTGCGCGCGATGCCTCCGCGGTCGTCACCGCCTACGCCGAGGCCGCGGCGCGGGTGCTGGGCGCCGATCCCCGTCGACCCGAGCAGGCCGCCGGGCGGTTGATGTCCTGGCTGTCGACCACCACGTGGTCGTGGCTGATCGTGCTGGACGACGTGCAACTCCCCAGCCAGGTTCAACAGTGGTGGCCCGACCCGACCGCGGCCGGGCAGGTCATCGTGACCACTCGCTACCGTGGCGAGGGCCTGAACGGGCACGGCCGGCGCATCGTCGAGGTCGGCCTCTACACCCCGGAGCAGGCCCGTGACTACCTGCAACGGCGTCTCGCCGACGTGCCGCACCTCTACTCGGGCCCGGACGGCCGGACCCCGGCGGTGGAACTGCTCGACGGGCTGGCCGCGGATCTGGGCTGGTTGCCCCTGGCGTTGGCGCACGCCGCGGCGTACCTGCTGCTGGAGCAGGATCTGTCGGTCCAGGACTATCGCGACCGGTTTCAGGACAACCGCACCGCGTTGAGCACGCTGTTTCCGCACCTGGACGAGTCGCCGGACCCGTATCTGGGAACCGTGGCCACGACCTGGCAGATTTCGATGGACCTGGCCGCGCGGCTCGCCCCCGGCGGGCTGGTGCCGGTGGTGATGTTGCTGGCCTCGCTGCTGGACCCGAACGGCATCCCCCGCGCGGCGTTCACCGCGAAGGCCGTCACGTGGCTTTTGGAGCACATGCTGGAGCGGGACGTGCCCGAACGCGAGGTGTGGTCGGTGGTGCGGAAGCTGCACCGGCTGTCCTTGCTCACCGTCGACCTCGATACCGCGCACAGCGCGGTGCGCGTGCACGCCCTCGTCCAGCGGGCCACGCGCGACAACATCCACAACGCCGACAAGCTGGCACCGACCGCATGCGCTGCCGCAGTTGCGCTGGTGGAGATCTGGCCGTCAGAGGACCGCGACCTCAACCTGGCGGCCACGTTGCGGTCCAACACCCAGGCTCTCGAGCATGTCGCCGCACCAGTCCTCTGGGCATCCCCGGGGTACCACGTTCTGCTTCGCGCCGGCCGCAGCATGAACGACGTCGGGCCGGTTCACGACGCGGTCAACTACTCCCGCCGGCTGGCCACCGACGCACACACGCATCTCGGCCCGGACCACCCGGACACCCTCATCGCCCGCGCCAACCTCGCCGTTGCGCGCAGGGCAGCCGGTGACCCGGCCGGGGCCGCGACCGCGTTCGCCGAACTTCTCACCGACCAGAACAGAGTGCTCGGCCACGACCATCCACACACTTTCACCGTCCGCAACCACCTTGCGGTCTCGCAGGCAGAGGCCGGTGACCCGGCCGGCGCCGCCACCGCGCTCGCCGAACTCCTCACCGACCAGACCCGGGTGCTCGGCCCGGACCACCCGGACACGCTAACCACCCGCAACAACCTTGCCGTCTTGCGGAGGGCAGCCGGCCAACCGGCCCGGGCTGCCGACGCTCTCGCCGAACTGCTCACCCAGCAGATCGAGGTGCTCGGCCCCGACCACCCGAACACCCTCGCCGCCCGAGGCAATCTCGCCATCTCGCAGGCACAATCCGGTGACCCCGCAGGCGCCGCCACGGCATTCGCCGAACTGCTCATCCAGCAAATCAAGGCCCTCGGCCCCGACCACCCGAACACCCTCACCGCCCGCAAACATCTCGCCCTTGCCCGGGCAGAAGCCGGTGACCCCGCCGGCGCCGCCACCGCGCTCGCCGAACTCCTCACCGACCAGATCAGGGTGCTCGGCCCCGACCACCCAGACACCCTCGCCACCCGCAACCACCTCGCCGTTACGCGGGCAAAAGCCGGTGACCCCGCGGGCGCCGCCACGGCGTTCGCCGAACTCCTCACCCAGCAAATCAAGGCCCTAGGCCCCGACGACCCGGACGCCCTCACCACCCGCAGCAACCTCGCCATCGCGCGGGCAAAAGCCGGTGACCTCGCCGGCGCGGCCGACGCGTTCGCCGAACTTCTCACCCGGCAAATCAAGGCCCTCGGGCCCCTCCACCCGGATACCCTCGCCACCCACTACGACCTCGCCGTTGCGTGGGCAGAAGCCGGTGACCTCGCCCATGCCATGGAAACACTCAACGCACTGCTCCCCGCGCAATCCGCAGTGCTGGGCCCCAAGCACCCGGGCACCCTCGCCACCTACAACTACCTCGCCAATTGCCTGGAGAAGATTCGCAGAGGGGAAACATAGGGCACGCAGCGCAGGTCCGAGGGCAGACAACTACCCCACGGGGGGCAGACTCTGCCCCCGAACCGTCCCTGAACCACCCAGGGACCATCCCGCGCGAGCCGAGCGCACGGCGACGCCCCGGTGGCTTTGACTGCGTGAGTTGACCGCAGATGTTTGTCGGTTATGACCGCACTCGCGGGTGGACGTCATGATCAATGTCGGCGAGAAGTGACCGCGCTCGAGGGTGCCGGGGCAGCTGGTGTCAGCGGTTGATCCAACTGCGCATGATTTCGGTGGCGAGCGAGCCAGTGCCGGCCAGGCAACCGAGCCACCCTTCATTCTCGGCGATCTCGGATCTCGCCGAGCGCTGCCTGGGTGATCGGGACGTCGTCGATCAGGTCGTAGCTGTCATCGCCGCTTCGCGGGCTTGGCTTGTTGTTGCTGGTCATAGTGGTCACGTCGGGGAAAAAGGTAGGCGAGCTCGAGCGACCAGCCAGGTTACCTCGCAAGGTGGCACCATCCGCCGCCTGATCGGGGCACGTGGGCAACTGGTGTGCATGTCTAGGAGCCTGCTAGCAGAGATCGAAGCCGGACTGAGCACACTGCCGCTCATCGACCTGCTGAACAAGTGCATCCTGCTGGGCGGCCGAGCCGGGTCAGAGAAGATGCGCGACTGGGCCCGCGCCGAGCTCGACGGTTACTCAGCCCTCGACAGCATCCCCGACTACCGACAACTCCGCGCCCAGACCAACATCGTCTTCAGCAACCCAGCAGGCTACAACCACCGAGTAGACCCGTTTTCAGCCGCAGACCTGCCACCCCAAATCCGAGAGATGATCGCAGCAACCGGGCGCCCTCTCGACCTGGTTCCGCTGGGAGCACCAGTGGGACAGATTGAGGCGATGGCGGCCGAAGGCAAGGCCGAGCACCGGTTGCGCCCGTACTGGTCCGACACACTGTTGTCGGTCATCAACGAGCACTACGTCAATCCTGAGACGACCCGGGCCCGCCAATTCTACTGGTCAGTAGCCAAATCGCAGCTCAACGGCGTCTTGGCACAGATCCGCACCAAGCTCACCGAATCGGTCGCCGAGTTGATCGCAGTCACCCCGAAGGACCAGCAGCCCACCAAGGAGGCCGCCGACGCCGCCGTTGTCTACGTCGTCACCGGTGACCGCCACCAGTTCCACACTATTCTTCAGAACGCACCCGGAGCAACCGCCGTGACCGCCCCAAACAGCTCGAGCCCGGTCACCGTCGCGACCGGCGCGTCGACCGCCAACTCGACGACCAACACCGGGAACACGACGGTGCATGGCGACGTGACCGGCCAGCTCGCCACCCACAGCAACCGCGTTACGCAACGACAGCACAACAGCAACACCGGCCACCAGGAGATGGCCGAGCTGCTGCGCAAGATCCTGGCCGAACTGCCCGATCAGCACGGCCTCGACGACGCCGACCGCGACGACATCGACGGCGCCGCTCAGGACGCCCTCGACGAAGTCACCGAAGATTCTCCCGAACCCGGCAAGATCAAGCGCCGGCTGAGCTACCTCGCCCAAACCCTTGGCCGCATCGCCACCCCGATCGGAACGGGCCTCGCTGAAGGAACGCACCACGCAGCCAGCGAGTGGGCGAGCGGAGTGCTGCAGCAGGTACTGGACACCGGTGTCATCGGCCAGTGAGGGGCGTGGGTGTTGCTGTGACTCCGGCCCAACGGATCAGCCACGCGGCATGATCGTGGTCGACGAGCGGCACGGGCCGCCGCTGATCGGCCGCCCGTACGTCGCCACCGCGATCGACGTTGCCAGGCGCTGTGCGGTCGGCCTGGTGACGTTGGAGGGCCCGTAGGCGACCTCGGTCGGGTTACACCTGGCGCACATGGTCAGCGACAAGCGGACCTGGCTAGAAGCGACTCGGCGCGGCCGCGGTATCGCCGATGTCCGGCAGGCCCGGCGAGCACTAGCATCTGGCTCGGCAGGACCGCGACGAGCACAGCCGAGGATCACGAGTGATAATTCAGCCCACCTTCTACATTCCGCCAGAGATTGAGGCGCGTCTACTCACCGGTGACCTAATCCGCTACGGCGGCGTGGTGCGTAACAAGGCTGGACGCCTCGTAGTCCACCTCACCGAGATCTCCGCTCGCAAGCCGAACGAGGATGCGGTTGGAGCGGCAGTCTGGATGCTCAAGAAGCCAGTAGTCCTAGCGGGGCTCGCCACGCTGGCTGTCGTCGGGACAGCCACTACGGCCATCGCGATCGCCCGCAAGCGGAAGAGGGCGCTACCGGAGAGCGTCGAGAACTACAACGACTCACTTCGCGCCTACCTCCAGGCGGTCCGCAGCCGGAGCCTCGAGGCCGAGATCATCGGCCGCCTCATCGCCGATCTTAATGCGGTTAAGGCGTACTCCGAGAACGGCAACACCACGGTCGACTTCTCTACGGAGCAGTCCGAGACCCTGGTCCAGGTTGTCATCGACTACACGCGGCATCTGGCCCAGGCGAACTCGATCGATCTGGATGAGTTGCCGGAGTCGACCCCGAGTTCGACGGACGCTCCCGTCATGGACCTGCGTCGCTACCTTGGTGTCCAGCAGAGGATTTTCAACGACGCAGCCTGATCGGACTCAAGCCCCAGGCCGGCCGATCCGCAGCTCTCAAGCCACACTGCTCCCGCTAGCCAGCACCGCGGTCGGGCGCACCGACCCGGACCCGCTGCCGAAGGCCCCGGCCTGTCCGTACTCGCCGACGGCAGTGGATCAGCCCCGGACGGGGTACGGCATCGACTCCGTACCGACCTGGACGACGCCGCAGGGCCGCCAGCACACAGCGCGGTCTGGCCAGAAAACCTGGCGCCGAGAATCGGGACCAGATGACGTAGATTACGATAATGCAAGCTACTTCACCGCTCTGGATGACGATCTTCCTGGCCGTACTCTCGCCAGTGCTGACGCTTGTCGGTGTCCTATGGACTCAGCGCAGGGCAGATCGGCGCGCCCTGACCGAAGCAGCGAAACGAGAGAAGCTCGAACGGGAAACCCTTTACGCACAACCCAAACGAGAAGCGTATGTCAACTTCCTGAGCGCAACAAGCGCTTGGGGTGACGCCGCAGAGTCTTGGGATCCATCCGATCAAAGCACGCAAGAAGCGGTCGACAAGGCGCGTCATGAACTATGGACAACCCGAGCCGCAATTAATCTCCTAGGGTCACTCGAGGCCGCGGCCGCGGCCGAAGAATACTCAAAGGCGCTAATGAAAGACTTCCGCGGCAAGGGCGATTCCCGCATTGGACTTAGCTGGGACAGCCGAAAGTCATTGAGGTCGACTTTCGAACGGGCCGCACGAGCCGACTTACCATCTGCATAGTTGACCTAGAACTTCGACGAAGGAAGCGAATGGAACCCGCCTGGATCGCAGGAATAGCCGCCATCGTCAGCTCTGGAGCGGCAATCTGGTCGGCGACGAACGGTAACCGCACACTGAAGCGAGCCGACCGCGACAGCCAGGCCCGCACTCGGCCAATGGTGGCAGCCCAACTGGAACGACGCCCCCACGTTCCCAGAACCCAGTTTCTCTTGATCAAAAACTACGGGCCAACGATCGCCCGCAACGTGGCAGTGACCTTTGAGCCGCCGCTACAGGACCCGGCGCCAGCCAAGGAGCCCCAGAGCGTTGCACCGTTCCTCAAACGCCGCTACAGCAAGCCAATCCCCGTTCTTGTGCCGGGAACAGAGTTAGATAACGTTTACTTCTGGACGACCGATGGCCGCACGAACCAAGAACCGTTTCCAGATCAAGTCAGGGTGGCGATTGACTTCGACGGCCCGGACGGGGAGCATTATCGTGACTACTTCGACCTTGACGTCATGCTGCTACGCTCCCGAAGCGACAGCGTTTCCAGCACACACCCTGATCAGGTCCTAAAGGAGGCAGTCAAGCAACTAACTGCAATCAGGAGCGCGCTCGATTATATTGCGAGTTCACTCCCGGACGAGCCCACAAATCAAACTGGAGGCGCCCGCAAGGAACACGAATGACGAAGGGGCGATACACCACCTCGGCTTCCATTGCGCCATTGACATTGATGTCAATGGCTGACAATGCAAGAACCGAGAGAAGAGAGTCGCTCTTAGGAGCTGGCAATCGAGTCTCCTATAGCAGACGAGTAATCGCCGGGCCGTTAAAGAGAATGTCGAGCTCGTCGGCGGCGCCCTCATCGTCCAGAGGTAGCGCGTCGGCGTAATTGCGCAAGGTCGTGGACGGGTCCCGGTGCCGCTGCCGAGCTGCGGCTTTCAGGATCTTGCCCTGAGCCACCAGATGAGTGCCCACAGTGTGCCGGAGCCGATGCAGCGTCGCATCAGGCAACTCTGCCGCGTTCCGCAGCCGCTCGAACCGGTGCCCGAGGCTCGGCCGGCAGAATCGGCGTCTGCCGGTCGGGCCGCGCGACAAACAGCCACGGCCCTGCCGCGTCGCCGGCCAGAGGATGGTGCTGCCATGCCTGGACATGGTTGTGCCAGCACCGTGCCGTGGTAGATCCAAGGGTGAGACGGCCACGCGAGTGGGTCTTGGTCGGACCGATCACCCCGTCCTTCGCGGCGCGCTCGATCAACAGCACCCGCCCGTCCAGATCCTCCACCCGCAGCGCCGCCAGCTCACCGCGACGCGCGCCCGAATCAGCGCCAGCCGCACCAGCAGCTCATTCCGCTCCGCAAGAAACAAATCCAAAGCCCGCTGCCGCGACGCCGGCCGCTCGAGCAGCCGAGCTACGGCAGCGAGCCGTCGCCGCTCCGCCACGGCGAACAGCTGCCGCACCTGCGGCGGGGGCAGGTGTTTGCGGGGATACGGCCGCGGCGGCGACCGCATCCCGACCAACGGATCCCAACCCAGCAGCCGCTCGCACACACCCCAGGTGATCGCCGAATGCAGCACGTGAAACCGGCCGGACAACGTCGACGGCGTCGCCCCAGCCGCCGCCCACCGCGCCAGCGCCACCCCCAGCACCGCCGGCGTCAGCCGATCCAGGCAGCAACGCGCCAGCCGATCCCGCCGCAAGTCCCGAAGCACGCCACCGTAGGACCGCAGCGTGGTCGGGCTCCACCGATGCGGCGCCGCCTCGAACCGATCGAGCAGCTGCTCCACCGTCAGCCGATCGCCACGGTCGGCGTACACGCGGCGGACGCCGTGATCGGCGACCAGTTCGGCTTGCCGCGGCGCGGCGTACTCCCCGTCCCCGTGGACGGTGAACGACCTCTGCTTTCTCCGGCCGGTCAGCGGGTGGGTGCCGACGACGACGCGGATCTCCCACACGCCCGGTAAACGCTCGCGAAGCGTGCCCTCGTCGCGGCTTATCGTTACTGTCCGGCATCCCTATTCGCCCGTTCATCCCTACAGCAATAGAGCTGACGCAGGGGTCAGGTTGAACGCACAGCAGGTCCAGCGCCTCTCGAAAGAGGCACTGGACCTGCGTATTGCTGTCTCAACCAGACGTGCGCCCGAAGGGATTCGAACCCCTGACCTTCTGATCCGTAGTCAGATGCTCTATCCAGCTGAGCTACGGGCGCGTGTTCAGTTGTAACCTAGCACCCGGCGAACCGAGTACCAGCGGAGGCTCCGGGATTTGAACCCGGGAGGGGGGGTTACCCCCAACCGCATTAGCAGTGCGGCGCCATAGACCAGACTAGGCGAAGCCTCCTGGGCCCAACGACCACTGCTCAGATAGGTTACACACCCCCGGACACCCCCCGGATGGCACCCCCCTTAAGCCCGCTGCAGCAGTCTGAGCAGGCGCGGAGAGCGCCCACCCAGTCCTTCGGCCTCGAACGTCGCGATGCCGACCCGCGGGAGTTCGCGCACCCCCGGGTACACCAGGTACCGGGGCACCCAGCGCGGCTGGAACTTCGCGTTGAAGCGGTACAGCGTCTCGATCTGGATCCAGCGCGAGAAGAAGTGCAGGACCTTCGCCGACATCCGGGCCACCGGGCCCGCGCCGATCCGCTGGCCCTGCTCCATCAGGGCGCGGAACGCCGCGAAGTTCAGGGACACGTGCTCGACGCCGTGGCGGCCGGCCGCCAGCAGGAGCTCCGAGATCATCAGCTCGTTGACGCCGTTGTCGGCCGTGCGGTCGCGGCGCATGACGTCCAGGGACAAGCCCTTCGTGCCCCACGGGACGAACTGGAGCACGCCTCGGACGCGGCCGCCCTGCTCGGCGGTCACCAGGACCGATCCCGGGTCGCCCATGCGGCCCAGCGCCATCGAAAAGCCGCGTTCGGTGTCCGTGCCGCGCCAGTTGGCCGCCAGGACCTCCAGCTCTGCCAGTTCGCCCGGGCGCAGGTCCTCGGCCCGGCGCACAAGGACCTTGTAGCCCGCCCGCTTGGTGCGGGCCGCGGCCTGGCGGACGCCGCGCATGGTGCGGCCCTCCAGGGTGAAGCCCGCCGCGTCGACGACGGCTTCGTCGCCGATCTCCAGGACCTCCAGGCCGAACCGGGCCCAGACCGTGGCCCCCAGCTCGGAGACGCCCATCGCCGCCGGGACCCAGCCGCCGCGGCGGCAGACCTCCAGGTACTCCTCGATCGCGCCGGGCCAGGCCTCGTGGTCGCCCAGCGGGTCGGCCGAACAGAGTGCGACCCCGGCGATCACGCGGTAGGTGACCGCGGCCTTGCCCGTCTTGGAGAACACCGCGAACTTGTCCCGCCGCAGCGCGAAGTAGCCGAGCGAGTCGCGCTCGCCGTGCTCGTCCAGCAGCCGGCGCAGCCGCGCGACCTCCTCGTCGGTCAGCCGCGGGGCCGGCTCGGCCGAGCGCAGCAGGAAGTAGGCCGACACGAGGACGGCGGCGAGGCCGAACAGCAGGCCGACGGCGGCGGTGAGGTCCTCCAGCCACATCTGGTGGAACACCGCGGGCCCGCTGGCCGCGACCAAGGCGAGCGCGGACTCCGCGAGCCGGTCGCCGAAGCCCAGCGGCTCGAGGAACGCCCGCGGCGCGACCGACAGCAGGATGACGTTGATCACGAATCCGGCCAGCGCGAGCTGGACGAACACGCGCACCGCCCGCCAGCGCCCGACCACCGGGTCGGGCTTCGCGACGAAGTAGCGCCGGTTCGCGATCAGGCCCACCAGCAGCACCACCGACACCAGACCGGCTCCGAAGACGTGCTTCAGCCCGAGGTGCGACATCGTGAGCAGCACCGTCGCGCCGACCGCCAGCTGCCAGGCCCGGCGCTTCCGGCGCCGCAGCCCGGCGGCCAGCAGCACCAGCAGCACGCCCATGACCAGCGCCACGGTCGCCGCGGCGACCGTGGCCTCCTGCGGCAGCTCCAGCCACTCGGCCAGGTGCCCGCGCAGGCTGCGCCGGCCGGCCGGGACGAGGATCGAGACCAGGGTCATCAGACCCGCCAGCCGGGTCACCCAGGTGATCACCCCGACCGTGGTGGCCCCTGCCACCTTCCAGGTGATCTGCGCGCGTGTCCCCGTCACCACCTGTACAACCTGCCGTGGCCGATCATGCTTCCCCCATCCACCCCCCGGCGAGCTCCACGAACGGCGCCAGTGCCGCCGGGTTGGCCAGCGCATCACGGCTGACGGCCCGGTCGGGAGCCACACCGGCGAGGATCTTCTTCACCGGTACCTCACACTTCTTACCGTTCAAGGTACGAGGTATCTCGGAAACCACGACGAACCGATCGGGTACATGGCGCGGTGACAGCGCGCTACGGAGCTCCTTGCGCAGCGCCGGTTCGACATCTTCGAGCTCGACACCGCCGGCGAGCACCACGAAACAGATCAGCTGGCCGTCCTCGTTCCCGGCCGCCGAAGTGTCCACGACCAGGGAATCCGCGATCTCGTCGTAGCCCTCGACGACCCGGTAGAACTCCGCCGTGCCCATCCGGACGCCGCCGCGGTTGAGCGTCGAGTCGCTGCGGCCGTAGATCACCGCCGAGCCGCGGTCGGTGATCCGGATCCAGTCGCCGTGGCGCCAGAGCCCGGGGTACATCTCGAAGTAGGCCTCACGCAGCCGCGAGCCGTCCGGGTCGTTCCAGAAGAACACCGGCATCGACGGCATCGGCTTCGTGATGACCAGCTCGCCGACCTCCTCGACGACGGCCTTGCCTGCCTCGTCGAAGGCGTTGACCGCGGCGCCCAGCGCCGGGCAGGACAGCTCGCCGAGCCACACGGGCACGTCGGGCGCCGACGCGACGAACGCCGCGCACAGGTCGGTGCCGCCGGAGACCGAGCAGATCTGGACGTGCGCCCCGACCTCGGCCACGATCCACCGGAAGCCCTCGACGCTGAGCGGCGCCCCGGTCGAACCCAGGGCGCGCAGCCCGGTGAGGTCGTACCGCTCGGCCGGCTTGACGCCGGCCTTGAGGCAGCTCTGGATGAACGGCGCCGACGTCCCGAAGTAGGTGACGCGGTGCTGCTCGGCCAGGTGCCAGAGCGCGGTCAGGTCCGGGAACCCGGGGCTGCCGTCGTAGAGCACGATCGTCGTGCCGACCAGCAGGCCGGAGATGAGGAAGTTCCACATCATCCAGCCGGTGGTGCTGAACCAGAAGAACCGGTCGCCCGGACCGAGGTCGGTCTGCAGCGCGAGGGCCTTGAGGTGCTCCAGCGTGATGCCGCCGTGCCCGTGCACGATGCCCTTCGGCAGGCCGGTGGTGCCCGACGAGTAGAGCACCCAGAGCGGGTGCGCGAACTCGACCGGCTCGAACAGCAGCGGCGCGCCCGCGTGCTTCGCGAGCAGCTCGTCCCAGTCGAGCGCGCCGTCCATCCGGCCTTCGCCGACGTACTCGACCAGGACGGTGGCCGCCAGGGACGGCAGCTGGGCCTGCAGGTCGGTGATCGTCGTGCGGATGTCGAACCGGCGGCCGTTGTAGGCGTAGGCGTTGACCGCGAAGAGCACCTTCGGCTCGATCTGGACGAACCGGTCGGCGACCGCGCGGACGCCGAAGTCCGGCGAGCACGACGACCAGATGGCCCCGATGCTCGCGGCGGCGAGGAACGCGACCAGCGTCTGCGGGCAGTTCGGCGCGAGGGCGACGACCCGGTCGCCCTTGCCGACCCCCAGCTCCAGGAAGGCCGCCCGGGCCGCGGCGACCTGCGCGCGAAGCTCGCCGTACGTCAGGTGGCTCGCGAAGCCGTCTTCGCGGTGGAAGATCACCGCGGTCTCGTCGTCGCCCTTCGCGGCGCCCGCGACGCCGGGGGTCAGCGCGTGTTCGGCGTAGTTGAGCGTGCCGCCTTCGAACCAGACGGCGTCGGGCATCCCACCGGAGAGCACTTCGCCGGGCTGGTCGTGCCAGCGGACGCCGAGGAAGTCCGCGACCGCCGCCCAGAACTCCGGGCCGCGCTCGACGGAGAACTCCCAGAGCGAGCGGTAGTCGTCCACCTCGACGCCGCGCTCGGCGCGCAGCCACCGGCGGAAGGCTTCGATCTTGGTGTCTGCAACGTGGCCCGGCTCGGGGCGCCAGAGCACTTCGGGGGCGTCGGCGGTGTGCTTCACGCCCCGAGCCTAATCCCTCGGATCGGGAAGTCACCGTGGTCGGAACCGACATGGGAGTCCGGTTCGCCGTGGTGCCCGCCCACACCTGCACAGTGGCGCGCAGCGCCTCGATCGAGGGTGGCGGCGGGGTGTGGATGGACTACCGCAGGTGCGCGTCGAACCAGTTCAGCGTGCGCTGCCAGGCTTCCGCGGCCGCGCCCGGGTCGGCGTCGAAGCGGTGGTTCGCGCCCGGGTAGTGCACGACGTTGGTGGCGACCTTCGCCGACGCGGCGGCGTCCCGCAGGCGCTCGACGTCGGCGCCGCCCGCTTCGTCACCGGCGTCGCCGTACATGCCGAGCCACGGGCTGGTGAGCTTGCCCGCGATCTCGACCAGCGCGGGCAGTTCGGCGACCTGCTGCCCGCCGACGCTGACGGCCGCGCCGAGCCTGCGGTGCGACGCGACGACGAGGGCCGCGGTGCCGCCGAGGTCGAAGCCCATCACGCCGAGCAGGTCGGCCTGGACACCTCGCTCGACCAGCCAGGCGAGGGTGAGGTCGGTCGCGTCGAGCAGGTCCTGCTGCGTGAGGCGGTCGTTCTCCAGGTGCGGGGTGACGGTCAGCCAGCCTTCGGTGGCCAGGCTCGCGAGCAGCAGTTTCACGCCGTCGGTGACGCCGTCGGCCTCGTGCAGCACCACCAAGCCGCCGCGTAGCGCGCCTTCGGGTTCGGAGAAGGTCAGGCGCAGGGTGCGGCCGTCGGTGCGCTGGTAGTCCGCGGTGGAGGTCGACGTCATTGGTTCACTCAATCACTTCGAGGTGAACGGGAGGAAGCCCGGTGGCCCCCCGCACGGTCCGCCGGAAGGGAGTCGCGGGGCGGCGGACGGAAAAGATACGGTGAGCGGGTCGTCCCGTCGAATTCCAGGAGCGCCGAAGATGCCGTCCGTGTCCCCGCGTGCCGATCTCGAATCGTTGCCGAAATACATCCCTGGCCGGACGATCGAAGGCGCGATCAAGCTGGCGAGCAACGAGGTGCCCGGCGGTGCGCTGCCGAGCGTCGCGCGGGCGATCGCCGAGGCCGCGGCCGGCATCAACCGCTACCCGGACACCGGCTCGCAGGCGCTGCGCGAGCGGCTGGCGCGCGAGCTGGACGTGCCGGTGGAGCACGTCGCGATCGGCTGCGGCTCGGTGTCGCTGTGCCAGCAGACGATCCAGGCGGTGTGCGCGCCCGGCGACGAAGTCATCTTCGGCTGGCGCTCCTTCGAGGCGTACCCGATCGTCACGCAGGTCGCGAACGCCGTGTCGGTGAAGGTCCCGATCACCGAGGGCCAGGAGCTGGACCTCGACGCGATGCTCGCGGCGATCACCGACCGGACACGCGTGGTCTTCGTCTGCAACCCGAACAACCCGACCGGGACGGCCGTGCGCCGCGCGGAGCTGGAGCGGTTCCTGGCCGCCGTGCCCGAGCACGTGCTGGTCGTGCTGGACGAGGCCTACAAGGAGTTCGTCACCGACCCCGAGGTGCCGGACGGCGTCGAGTACACGCGCAGCCGCTCGAACGTCATGGTGCTCCGGACGTTCTCGAAGGCGTACGGCCTCGCGGGCCTTCGCGTCGGCTACGCGGTCGCGCCGGAGCCGATCGCCGACGCACTCCGCCAGGTGTACGTGGCCTTCTCGGTGAACATGCTGGCCCAGGTGGCCGCGCTGGCGTCGCTCGACGCGGCCGGCGAGCTGCTGGAGCGCTGCAAGGAGATCGTCGCCGAGCGCGGCCGCGTGCGGGACGCGCTGCTGGAGGCGGGCTACCGGGTGCCGGAGACGCAGGCGAACTTCGTCTGGCTGCCGCTCGGTGACCAGGCCGTCCCCTTCGCCGAGCACGCGCTGGACCGCAAGCTGGTGGTGCGCCCGTTCGCCGGCGACGGCGTCCGCGTGACCATCGGCACCCGCGAGGAGAACGACCTCTTCCTGGCCGCGGCGCGCGAATTCACTTCGCGAACTGCTTGACCACCAGCTGGATGACGGCGGCGACGCCGATCACCACGATCACGCCGCGCAGCACCGCCGGCGGCAGCTTCCGGCCGATCTTCGCGCCGAGGAAGCCGCCGGCGGTCGAGCCGACGGCCAGCCACAGCACGACGGCCCAGCTGACCGGCGCGACGAAGGCGTAGATCAGCCCGGCGACGACGTTGACGACGGCGGCGAGGACGTTCTTGACGCCGTTGAGCTTCTGCAGCGGCTCCGACAGCAGCATCCCCATCACGGCCATCAGCATCACGCCCTGCGCAGCGGTGAAGTACCCGCCGTAGACGCCGATGAGGAAGATGAAGAACATCAGCAGCGGCCCGGGTTTGTGCTCTTCACCGTTCTCTTCGCGGCGCTTGGCGACCCACTGGGAGACCTTCGGCTGCACGATCACGAGGATCACCGCCAGCCCGACGAGCACCGGCACGACGGCCTCGAAGGCGTCCTTGGGCAGCGAGAGCAGCAGGATGGTGCCGCCGATGGCCCCGAGGAACGAGGCGACGCCGAACTTGACGACCTGGGGCCAGTAGCCCTTGAGCTCGTGCCGGTAACCCCAGGCCCCGCTGAGGGTCCCGGGCGCGAGGCCGATGGCGTTCGAGGTCGTGGCGGTCACGGGCGGGTACCCGAGCGCGACGAGCACGGGGAAGGTGACGAGCGTCCCCGACCCCACGACGGCGTTGATCGTCCCCGCCCAGACCCCGGCGACCACGACGATCAGGGCGTGCCACCACGTCATGAAGCATTCACGTGCGGAGCCTAAGCACCGTGGCCCGCTCCCGCGACGCAGATGTGTCAGGTCAGACAGTCACCGCGGGGCGAAGACGCAGAACTCGTTGCCCTCGGGGTCGGCGAGCTGGTCCCAGTCCACATCACCGCCCCGCTCGCGGATCAGGGTCGCCCCCATCGCCACCAGCTCCGCCGGGTCGCCGAAGACGTCGAGGTGCATGCGGTTCTTGACGGTCTTCCGCTCCGGCACGGGGTTGAGCCAGATCAGCGGCCCTTCCCCGGCGGGGTCGACGATCGGGACCGGCCAGCCGTCCGGCCGCGTGTCACCGGTCAGCGAGTCGCGGCGGACGTAACCGAGCGCGCGGCACCACCAGTCCGCCAGCGCCTGGTGGTCGTTCGCGTCGAGGGCGAGATCCTTGAACCGCGCTGTCATGCCGCTCCTTCCTCCGGGACGTGTGCCGGGACGACGTCGGAGACCACGCGCCAGCCGAGCGAGGCGTACAACCCGCGCCCGGCCTCGGACGCCAGCAGCACGCTCGAACCCGCGCCCGCCGCCTCGCTCAGGCGGTGCATCACCACGCGGCCGAGGCCGCGGCGCCGGTGCTCCGGCTCCGTCTCGATCTTGTCGAACACCGCGACACCGTCCGCCACCGCGACCTGGCCGCGAGCCGCCGGGGTGCCGCCGGCGGTCAGCCGCACCTCCCAGGCCGGCCCGTCGCCGCTCACCGTCACCGCGTACCCCGGCGGGACGGCCGCCGGCGGGACCGGCCCTTCGACCGCCATCAGGTACTCCGTCTCCCCCGCCGTCCACTCCGGTGTCAGGCCCGCCAGCACCGCGGCACGCGAGCCGCACGTCTTCAGCCACGTGCCCGGCGCAGCCACCGTCCGGGCCCGGTCGGGGACCGACGCCGGCGAGCGCAGCAGGTACCGCACCCGGTGCCCGGGCAGGCCGACGTCGATGCGGTAGCCGTCCGGCTCCGGCACGGGTGGCGGCGTGGCCCGCGAAACCGCCCAGCCGCGCACCCAGGCCTCCAAGATGTCCATGCCGGTGATCATGGCAGCCACCCCCGACAGTTCCGGGAACTGAGAGGATGAGCGCGTGGACACCGAGCAGGTCTGGAGCGCGACCGTCGACCGGCTGCGGGCGCGGATCGACGCCGGCGACCTGCCGCCCGGCTCACGCCTGCCCGCCGAACGCGTGCTGTGCGAAGAGCTCGGGATCAGCCGCGGGTCGCTGCGGCAGGCCCTGCGCGTCCTCGACTCCATCGGGTACGTCCAGATCCGGGCGGGCTCCGGCACCTACGTCCGCGAGCAGCAGGAACAGCCGCTGCGGACCTGGTTCACCGAGCACGACCAGCTCGTCGAGAAGCTCTTCGACCTGCGGGCGACCGTCGAGCCCACGCTCGCCGAACGCCTGGCCCGGCACGCCACCGCCAAGACCGTCAGCCGGCTCGAGGACAACGTCGCCGAGATGGCGCAGGCCGCCGAAGCCGGTGACATGCTGCACGTCATCGCCGCCGACGCCGAGTTCCACCGGGTGATCGCGCAGAACGCCGGCAACGACGACGTCGCCGGGCTGCTGCGGTCGGTGCTCGCCCTGGTCGGCGCGGAGCGGCGGGCGGCGCTGCGGCTGCCCGGCCAGATCCGCAAGGCCGTCGCCGACCACCGGGCCATCCTCGACGCCATCCGCCGGTCCGATCCGGCCGCCGCGCGCGAACTGACGCTCAAGCACCTGGTCGACGCCAAGACGTACGCGCACGACTACGCCGCCGAGGAGCAGTCCACTTAGGACGTCACTGCGGCTCCAGCACCCGCGCCACGAACTTGTGCAGCTTCTCTTCCAGCCGTGCGGCGCGTTCGGCCACCGTCAGCGATTCGTACGGCTGCGGCACGTCCGGCTTCAGCTCACCGCGGACGTACTGGCTGCAGGCCAGGTCGCCGCACGCGTAGGTGCCCAGCGTGTTGCCCTCGCGGCCGGCCTTGCCCGCGCGCCGGGCCGAGAACAGCGTGATGTCGGCGAGGCCGTGGGTCGTGGTGCAGAAACCGCAGATGTTGCTGCGCAGCCGCGACTTCGGGGGCGTGGCCGCGCGCAGGGCGAGGCCGATCACCTCGCCGCCGTAGGGCAGCACGAGGTAGGCGCGCGCGGGGGCCTTCGGGTCACGCCAGCCGAGGAACTCCCGCCGCTCCCAGGCGATTTCTTCGGGGCGGGCGGGCAGCGTGACGCCCTTGGCTTCGCCGCGCGTGCAGTTGACGAACGAGGCCCGGATCTCGTCCTGGCCGAGTGGGTCCATGCTCCGCACGGTAACCACCGGACACGCGCGGTGGCCACGCATTTTCCGCCGTACGATCGTCGCTGTGCGCAAGATCGCCGTGAAGAACTTCCGGGTGGTGTTGCGCACCAGCCTGGGCTTCGCCGGGCTGGGCGTCGGCTCGAGCGTCGCCGGGTCCGCCGTGGTCGCCCTGCTCCTGGTGCTGCAGGGCCTGCCGGGCGACGTCGGTGACCGCGGCTGGGTCCTCGGCCTCACCGCGGCCGGCATCGTCGCCGCGGCGCTGCTCGCCGGGACGCTGTGGACGGCGTGGCTGCAGCGGCGCACCGCGATCTGGTTCGTGCTCGGCCGCCCGCCGTCGGAAAGCGAGGCGCGCCGCGCGCTGCGGCTGCCGGTCGACATGGCACTGGTCAGCGGCACGCTGTGGCTGATCGGCACCGTCGTGCTGGCCGTGCTCGCCGGGGTGCTCGGCTCGGCGGACGACGCCGTCGGCATGGCGACGGTGATCGGGCTCGGCGGGCTCACCACCGTCGGGCTCACGTACCTCGCAGCCGAGTGGGTGGCGCGGCCGGTGATGACGATCGCGCTGGACGTCCTGCCGCCGCGCGGGTCGCTGCCGGTCACCGTACTGACCCGGCTGGTGGTCTCCTGGGCACTGGCCAGCGGCGTTCCGCTGGTGGGGGTGCTGCTCGTCGCCACGCCGCCGGAGCTCGGCTCGGGTGACCACACCGCGAGCCTGATCATGCTGTCGGTGATCGGCCTCGGTGTCGGCGCGATCGGCACGGCGCTGCTGGCCAGGGCGGTCGCGGCCCCGCTGCACCGGCTGCGCGTGGCGCTCGACGAGATCGCGCGCGGCAACAACGACGTCACCGTGGACGTCGACGACGCCAGCGAGATCGGCAGGCTCCAGACGTCGGTGAACCAGCTCGCCGCCGGCCTGCGCGAACAGGCGCGGATGCGGGACCTGTTCGGCAGGCACGTCGGCGCCGACGTCGCCCGGCACGCGCTCGAGTACGGCGCTTCGCTGTCCGGGGACGTCCGCGAGGTCACCGCGCTGTTCGTCGACGTCGTCGACTCGACCGCGCTGGCCTACCGCACCCCGCCGGAGGAGCTGGTCGGCAAGCTGAACCGGCTGTTCGCCGCGGTCGTCTCCGCGGTCGGCGCACGCGGCGGGCTGGTCAACAAGTTCCAGGGCGACGCCGCGCTGTGCATCTTCGGCGCGCCGACGCGGCTCGCGGACGCGCAGACGGCCGCGCTGGCCGCGGCCCGCGCGATCCGGGACGCGGTGCGCGAGGCCGGCGAGCTCGACCTCGGCATCGGCGTCTCTAGCGGCCCGGTGTTCGCCGGGCAGCTCGGCTCCAGCAGCCGGCTCGAGTACACCGTGATCGGCGACGCGGTCAACGAAGCCGCGCGGCTCACCGAACTCGCCAAGGCCGTCCCGTCACGGGTGCTCGCCAGCGACGCCGTCGTCTCCGCGGCCCTGCCGAGCGAAGGCGCGTACTGGGAGAAGCACGGCGAACTGGAGCTGCGCGGGCGCCAGGAAGCGACGCCGACCTGGACGACCGCCGCTCAGGACGGCTGACCCAGCTCCGGCCAGCGCAGCACGGTCGACCCCCAGGTCAGCCCGGCGCCGAACGCGCTGAGCAGGACGCGGTGGCCGGGCACGAGGGTGCCGTCGGCGCGGGCGTCGGCCAGGGCGAGCGGGATGGACGCGGCGCTGGTGTTGCCGACCCGGTCGATGTTGGCGACCACGGCGTCGGCGGGCATGCCGAGCTGCTTCGCCGTCGCCTGCAGGATCCGGATGTTCGCCTGGTGCCCGACGAAGCGGTCGACGTCGCCGACCATCCAGCCCGCGCGGTCCAGGACCGTCCGCGACGACTCGGCCATGCGCGCGCAGGCGTGGCGGAACACCGCCGTGCCCTGCATCGCCAGGAAGCGGTCGCTCGGCTGGTCGGAGAGCCGCCGCCGGGCGCCGCCGGCCTCGACCCACAGCAGCTCGGCGTGCTCGCCCTCGCTGTGCAGGTCGAACGGGCCGAAGGCGCCGGGCTCGTCCGGGTCGCCCGCCCGCAGCAGCACGGCGCCCGCGCCGTCGCCGAAGATCGGCACGGTGGTGCGGTCGCCCGGGTCGATGAGCGTGGTGAAGGTGTCGGCGCCGATGACGAGCACGCGCTCGGCCAGCCCGCCCGCGATGAACCCGGCCGCCGTGGCGAGGGCGTAGACGAAGCCGCTGCACACGGCGTTGACGTCGAACGCCGCGGCCGTGCCGAGCCCGAGCCGCGCGGCGACCTGCGGTGCGCTGGCCGGGCAGGGCTGGTCGGGGGTCGACGTGGCGAGGACGACGGCGTCGGCGTTGCCGCCCGCGAGCGCTTCGCGGCCCGCCCCGACCGCGAGGTCCACAGTGGACTCTTCCGGTCCGGCGACCCGGCGCTCGCGGATCCCGGTGCGGGTCCGGATCCACTCGTCCGAGGTGTCGAGCCGGGCGGCGATTTCGTGGTTGTCCAGGACTTTCGTCGGCAACCACGAACCGAGACCGGTCAGCACGGCGGCAGGTGCGGGCACGGGAGAGCCTCCCCACGCCGGCGGGTTGGCGGAGCGACCGGCTGGTCTTCCACTTCTATGGGCTACCCCCTGGTAGACCGGCCAGTTGTGTTCCAGCTCACCTAAAAAGTTGTTTCATCTTCACCCCGGACGGAGTAGTGAGCGACGTCACGGAGGAGTGACGCCCGGCGAATTGTCGGGGGTGCCGGTTAGCCTGCTGGGGTGCCCACACCCGACCTCGACCCGCTGGACATCGCCATCCTCGCCTGCCTCCAGGCGGACACCCGCACCATCGCCGAAACCATCGGCGCGAAGGTCGGGCTCTCGGCCGCGGCCGTCCAGCGGCGGATCAAGCGACTGCGCGAGGCCGGCGTCATCGAGCGTGAGGTGGCGGTGCTCTCGCCGGAGGCGCTCGGGCTGCACATGACGTTCGTGGTGACGGTCGAGATGGAGCGGGAGAACCTCGCGGTCTTCGACGGCTTCCGCCGCCAGGTCCTTGCCGAGGACGCCGTGCAGCAGTGCTACTACGTCACCGGCACGGCGGACTTCGTGCTGATCGTGACGTGCCCGGACATGGCGGGCTTCGAGGCGTTCACCCGGCGGATGTTCCTGGACAACCCGAACGTCCGGCACTTCACGACGAGCGTGGCGATGGATCGCGTGAAAGTGGGGCTGGCGCTGCCGCTCGACCCGTAGGCTGGGCCGCTGGGGGAAAGGCATGCTCCGGATCTTTCTGGCGGCGACGCTGATCGACGCGCTCGGCAGCGGGCTGTGGGTCCCGTTCGCCCTGCTGTTCCTGGTGCACGGACAGGGCATGAGCCTGGTCGACGCGGGCACGTCGCTGACCACCGGCGCGCTGCTGGCCCTGATCACCGGCCCGGCCACGGGAGCGGCGATGGACCGCTTCGGGCCCCGGGCGCTGCTCATCGCGGGCAACGTGGTGCGGCTGGCCGCCTTCGCGGCCTACCCGCTGGCGCACACGAGCTGGCCGGTGGTGGCGGTGTCGGCGGTGGCGGGTTTCGGCGACCGGCTGTTCTGGACGTGCAACGCACCGATGGTGGCCCGCTTGACGGCGGGAGCGGACACGGACCGGGTGCTGGCGACGCAGACGGTGGGCCGGTTCGCGGGAGCGGGACTGGGCGCGGCGGCGATGGCCCTGCTGCCGACGATCACGAGCCCGTGGGCGTTCCACGCACTGGCGTACGCGAACGCGGCGAGCTTCGGGGTGGCGGCGGTCCTGATCCGGCTGCTCCCGCGGGTCATGGCAGACGGCCCCGCCGGAGGCGGTCGGCCGGCAGCAGCCCACCCCGGCAGCGGTCGGCCCGCAGCCGAGGCGACCTCCCCCACGACAGTCGGCGGCGAACCAGCCGCAACCTCACCGCCAACCCACCCCAGCAGCGACGAGACCCCCGCCGAAGCGGCCGCCGCCACGGGAGCCGGCGGCGAACCGGCCACCGCCCCGCCCGCAGCTCGGCGCGGCAGCTGGCGGGCCGTGCTCGGGGATCGGGCCTTCACCGGGTTCTGCGTCACCCACATGGCGTTCACCCTCGCCAGCGCCAGCAAGTTCTCCGTGCTGCCGATCGTCGTCCGGGATCTGCTGCACGGTCCACAGTGGATCGCCGGGACCGCCATCACCGCCGGGACCGTGGTCGTCGTCACCGGGCAGCGGCCGATCGTCGGGCTGCTCGCCGGGCGGAGCCGGACCGGCGGGCTCATCGGGGCCGCCGTTCTCTTCTCGTTCTGCTTCGCGCTGCTGATCCCGCTGGAGGCCGTCTCGCTGCCCGTGGCCACCGCCCTGATCCTGCTCACCAGCCTCGGCTTCTCGGTCGCCGAGGCCCTCTTCGGGCCGACCGCCACCGCCGCGGCCGCCGCGGCCGCTCCGGCCGGGGCCGAAGGGCGGGCCAGCTCGATCTTCCAGCTCTCCTGGGGCCTGCCCATCGCGCTCGCGCCGGGCCTGCTGGCGACCCTGCTCAGCGTGAGCAACGCGCTGACCTGGTCGATCCTGGCCCTGACCTGCGCGTCCGCCGTTCCCGCGCTGCTCGTGCTGCGGAAGAAACTGCCCGGAGCCCTGCGCGAACCGTCACCACCCGTGGCCGCCTGAGCGCAAGGGGTATGTGCCCGGTGTTACACCACAATGGACGGATGCAACCGATCAAGTGAACGTGAGAGTTCCTCCGTCATGACCGTAAGCCCTGGTCATCTCCTTGCCGAACAGTTCGCGCCGCGCGAACCGACCGCGAGACTCCAGGAGGGGCCGTGCACACCGACGCCGTACACCAGAGCCAGTTCGTGCTGCTGAACGAGAGCACCACGCCCGTCCTGTCGCGCCTGTCCTACCACGCCCACGAACCCTTCGCGGTGACCGTGGCCTTCCGGACCGAGCGCGGCCGGTGGATCGAGTGGACCTTCGCCCGCGACCTCCTCGTGGCCGGGCTCGACGAGCCGGCCGGCCTCGGCGATGTCCGGATCCGCCCGGACCTGTCCGATGACGAAGACTTCCTCACCCTGGAAATCGAGTCACCGGACGGCTATGCGTCGTTCGAGCTCGAGGTCGAAGACGTCCGGACGTTCCTGGACGCCTCCATCGAACTCGTGCCGCTGGGCGAGGAGAGCGCGCACTTCGACGTCGACGGGCTGATCGAGGAGATCAGCAACGTCTGACCCCCGGAAAACCTCCCATTCCCGCGGCGAGGACGAAGGGCGGGTTCCGGGCGCGCTGGAGGCGCCCGGAACCCGCCCTTCCGCGTACCGGGATCAGCTGGTCTTGAGGGTGGTGCCGGTGCCGGACAGCGCGCCGGCGATCGGGTAGAAGTACGTCACGGACGAGTTGCCGCCGGACAGCACGCCCTGCGCGTAGTTGCCGGCGATGAAGCCGCCGCCGGAGTCACCGGCCGCCGAGTAAACATTGGTCGCGGTCATGCCGTTGACCGTGCCCTCGGAGTAGCGGACGCTCTGGTTCTTGGCGCCGATGGTGCCGCAGGTCCACCCGGTGGTCGAGCCGGCCTTGCAGACCGACGTGCCGGTCGCGGCGTTGGACTGGCCGCGCACCGCGGTGCCGTTGTTCATCTGCGCCACCGGGGTCCAGCTGCTGTTGGTCCGGACCGCCGCGTAGTCGACGCTCGGGAACCGGTAGGTGATCCAGGTGCCGAGCGCGGCCCCGTTCGACCCGGTCAGCGAGCCGCCGCCGGTGAGCGCGCCGCAGTGGCCGGCGGTGACGAAGCCGGTCGTGGTCGCGAAGCCGACCGAGCAGCGCGACGAACCGCCGATGTAGTAGGGGTCGCCACCGCGGATGTTCGCGAAGGTGGCAGGCTTCGACGCCGTCTCGCGGATCGCCACCGCCGAACTGTCCACACCGGACTTGGCGAGGAACGCCACCGCGGCCGCGCGCTGGCCCTGCAGGACGTCGAGGGTGACGCGGTTGACGGTGTCGTCGACACCCCAGCCGGTGACCGCGGCCGGTGCGGACCGGTCGGCCGCGTTCAGCCGGTCCACAGTGGAATTGAGCTGCCGGGCGCTGAACCGCACGACTTCCGCTTCCGCGCCCGCTTCGCGGATCTTGCCGGCGAGCGCGGCGTTCGTCGTGGTGACGTGCGCCTTGCCCGTGACGGCGTTGTAGGTGGCGCCGCCGAACGCGTCGCCGAGGGCCGCGGTGAGCGACTCGGTGACCTTCGTCGCGACGTCTTCGCTCTTCAGCCGCGCGATCGCCTGGTCGTGGGTCAGGCCGAGGTCCCGCTGCATGGCGGGCACCATGTCGGGGTTCAGCAGGTCCTGGCCCGACGCGGGAACGGCGGTAGCGGCCAGCGCGCCCGTCGCCATGACCGCGGTGGCAGCGGCACCGAGAAGTCTCGCGATCTTCATGCTTCTCCCTAGATGGTTACGCGCGGCTCCACACCGGCCACGCAGTGGTACTCCCCCGGGTGAGCGTCCCCGCAGTGGGCGTTACGGTGCAATCCGGGCACCCGGCGAATGGGTATACGCATTCCCCGCGGACGAATCCCCTGCTCCAGCCGGACCCAGGCGCCCGGTGTCACCCGGTCGGACAGGTCCGTAAGTAGGGTTTCCGTGAACTACTTTCAGTAGTCGCTCACACCACTCGAACGCGTGAAGCGCCCTTCGAACGTGCGATCGGCCCGCATTTCGCACGCTGGGTGACCCGATCGCGCCGGTTCCCGCAGCAAACCGGTGACGGTCGGTAGGCGGACGTGTGACGACAGCGCCGGCCCCGTATTCGGTGAAAGGTTTACGGACGGATCAGCGCTGCTTAGGCTCCGCGCACCAGTTCTTCGGTGCGCGTCGAGGAGGGTCGTATGTGGCTGACCACCCCCCGCCCCACCTCGGTGTCCGTCCGGTCCGGACCCGCCCGGCTGACCGGCCGGGACACCGAGCTCGACGCCATCGTCGCCGTGCTCCGGAGGCGCCCGGCCGCCGTCCTGATCGAGGGCGAGCCGGGCATGGGCCGCACCCGGCTGCTCGCGGAGCTCGGGCGCCGCAAGGAGTTCGACGGCGGCCGCGTGCTCACCGGGGCCTGCCAGCCGCTGCGGGAACCCTTCCCCTACGGGCCCGTCCTGGAAGCGCTTCGCGCGGTCGGTGACGCCCCGCTCGGGCCGCTCAGCCCGGTCGCCGGCGTGCTGCGGCCGTTGCTGCCGGAACTTGCGGAAGCGCTTCCCCCGCGGCCCGAACCCCTCGCCGACCCGGTCGCCGAACGCCACCGCGTCTTCCGCGCGGTCCGGGAGCTCCTCCGCGCCTGCGGCCCCACGCTCGTGCTGATCGACGACCTGCAGTGGGCCGACGAGGACACCCGTGACCTCATGCGGTTCCTCGCCGGCTCGATGCCGCCCGAGCTGGCGGTGGTCGCCACCTACCGGTCGGCCACCGATGTCCGGCCCGGCCCGCTCGGCGCCCCGTTCCGCACCGACCCGGCGGTGCACTCGGCCCGCGTCGCGCTCGGCGCCCTCGACGTCGCGGCCGTGCGCGCGCTGGCCGCCGAGATCCTCGAAATCCCCCGCGTCACCGACGAATTCGCGGCCAAGCTGCACGAGTGCACCGCCGGGATCCCGTTCGTCGTCGAGGAAACGCTGCGAGCGCTGAAGGAAGCCGCCGAGCGGCTGCCGGTCGGCGAAGTCCTTTCCGACCGCTTGCTGGAGAACCTCGAAGTGCCGGTGCTGCTGCGGGAAGCCGTGACGGAACGGCTTTCCGCGCTGCCGGGGCCGGCGGTGCGGCTGGCCGGCGCGGCCGCGGTGCTCGGGGTCGGCGCCGAAGCGGCCGTGCTGGGCGAACTGGCCGGACTCACCGACGACACCCTCCGCACCGCCTTGCTCGACGCCCTCTCGGGTGGGGTGCTCGGCGAGGTCGGCGACGGCAAGTACGGCTTCCGGCACCCGCTGGCGCGCAAGGCGGTCTACGACACCGTGACCGGGCCCGAACGCGCGTTGCTGCACGCGCAGGCCATCCGCGTGCTCGCCGCGCAGCCGTCCCCGCCGCTCACGCTGCTGGCCCGGCACTCCCGCGCGGCCGGCCGCGTCGACCAGTGGCGGCACTACGCGGAGGCGGCCGCCGACGAGGCGATCACGCGCGGCGAGACGTCCCGCGCCATCGACCTCCTGCAGTCGGTGCTCGCCGAGCCCGGACCGTCGCAGGCCGACATCGGGCGCGTGGCGGGCAAACTGAGCCAGGTCGCGCTGCGCGGGTTCCGCCCCGAAGTGCTCGGCACGCTGCAGCGCGTCCTCGAGGAAGTGACCCTGCCGCCGTCGGTCCGCGGGTCGATCCGGCTCAGCCTCGGCATGCTGCTGGTCCGGACCATCGGCGGGCTCGGCCGCGGCCGGCTGGAGGTCGAGCGGGCGATCGGCGAGCTGACCGACCGGCCCGACCTCGCCGCCCGCGGGATCACCCTGCTCGCCCAGCCGATCGACGGGCTGACGCCGTTGTCGTGGCACGAATCCTGGCGCGCCCGCGCGGGCGAGGTGTACGAGCGGCTCGACGACCCCGAGCTGCGGCTCGCGCTGACGGCCGACCGCATCGCGGCCGCCTCGCACGTCGGCGACGGCTCGGCGTGGGCGGAGTTCGAAGCGCTGTCGGACACCGTCGGCACGGTCGCCGAGCGCGTCCAGCTGGCCCGGCTGTGGTGCAATCTGGCCGACGGCCAGTCCTGGGCCGGGCACCTCGACCGGGCCGAACGGCTGGTGACCGAGGGCGTCCGGCGCGCGACCGACGCCGGCGCGCTGTACGCGATCGGCCTGATCCAGGGCACCCGCGTCCGGCTGGACTGGGTCCGCGGGCGCTGGACCGGCCTGGCCGAGGCCGCCGAGCAGCTGCGGGACAGCTACCCGGAACTCGGCCCGATCGTCATGGAGTCGTCGCTGGTGCTCGGCGGGCTCGCGGCCGTCCGCGGAGAGTTCGCCGCCGCGCAACGGCACCTGACCGCGGCGAGCGTGCACGCGCCGGACCACGGCCCGATCCCGGTGGTGCTCTCGGCCGCCGGGGTGCTGATCTCGGTGCTGCTGGCGACCGACGACGTCGACGGCGCCTGCGCGGCCGCCGACACCGCGGTGGCCGCGGCCGGGCGCAAGGGCGTCTGGATCTGGGCGGCGGCGCTGGTCCCGGCGGCGGCGCAGGCGTACGCGCGCGCCGGACGCTGGCCGGAAGCCGACAACGTCGTCGAGGCGTTCGCCCGGGGCATCGAAGGCCGGGACGCACCGGTGGCCGCGGCCGCGCTGGTGGCGGGCCGCGCGGTGCTGCTCGAAGCACGCGGCAAGCACCTGGCCGCGGCGACGTTGTTCGACGAAGCCGCGACCGGCTACGCGGCCCTGCCGATGCCCTACCCCGCGACGGCCATGCGCGAACGCGGGTCGATGTGCCGCCTCGCGGCGGGCAACCGGTCGGCCGTCGACGAGCTGACCGCGGCGGCCGAGGCGTACGAGCAGCTCGGGGCGACCCGGGACGCGGGACGCTGCCGTCACCAGCTGCGCGAGCACGGCGCGTGGGCACCATCGCAACGCGGGCGGCGCGGGTACGGGAGCGAACTGTCGCCGCGGGAGCGCGAAGTGGCGCGGATGCTCGCGGAAGGCCGGACTAACCGGGAGATCGCGGACGGGCTGTTCCTCTCGCCGCGGACGGTGGAACAGCACGTGGCGAAGGTCCTGCGGAAGCTGGGCGCCCGCTCCCGCACGGACGTGGCGAGAAAGCTCCCCGGCGAGGTGACGACCGCCCCGGCTTCCTGACAAGACGCTGAGTGCGCAGCATTGGCGGCCGGCGCACCGCCGTCCTACGTTGAGCGCGTGAACGAAGAGGCCCTTCCCGCCTGGCGCCGGCGGACTTCCGGGGAGACGCGCTGGCCCGCGATGGGCGTCGTCGCCGCGACCCTCGTGCTGCAGGTCGCCCTGCCCGACGACATGGCGCTGGACCCGTGGTGGCTGCTGCCCGCCGTCTCGGGGCTGCTCGTCGTCGCGCTGCTGCTCGCCAACCCGGGGCGGATGACGCAGTTCAGCGCCGTCGAGCGGGTCATCTCGCTGCTGCTCGTCGCCGCGGTGACCGCCGTGAACGCCTTTTCCGCCGTCTCCCTCGTCTACCGCATCGCGAGCGGCTCGATCGGCGACCGGGCCGGGGCCGTGCTCGTCACCGGCGGGATCGTCTACTGGACGAACATCGTGGCCTTCTCCCTCTGGTACTGGGAGTTCGACCGCGGCGGCCCGGGCCGGCGGGCGGCGGGCCGGGCCGAGTACCCCGACCTGCAGTTCCCGCAGATGGCCGACCCGGGCCTGGCGAGCCGGAACTGGGAGCCGTCCTACCTGGACTACCTGTACTTCTCCTTCACCAACGCGGCGGCCTTCAGCCCCACCGACGTCATGCCCCTGCGGATCTGGGCGAAGATGACGATGATGCTGCAGGCCGCCGTGTCGCTGGTGCTGGCGGTGATGGTCGTCGCCTGGGCGATCAACAACCTGAAGTAGGTCAGTGCCGCGAGATGGTGAAGCTCTGGCCGTCCGAGCCGATCGCGCCCGGGATCCACGTGTAGCTGCCGCGGTCGTCGGCGTCGAGGGCGGACGGGTTCGTCGAGGCCAGGTTCGTCCCGTTGAACCTGACGCCGGTGAACTGCACCCCGCCCGAAATGCTCGGGTAGGAGTCGGTCGGCGACTCGATGATCGCCTCCGCCGACGCGTGCCTCGACGTCAGCGACTTCGTGGTCGACTTGGACCAGCCCTTGGTCGTGTCGGCCAGGTCCAGCCGGTAGGTGTTCGTGGCCGTGCGCGTCACCGTGGCGGTGATGTGGTCGCCCGCGCTGACCGACACGCTGTAGTACACCGGCGCGGCCGGGTACATCTCGTACCAGGCCGAGTACACCGGACGCCCGCTGGAGCAGTCCGTCTCGACACCCGTCTGCTCCACAGTGGACGAGCCGTCGCCGTCGATGCCGACCCAGGGCGCGAACAGGTCGTTGGTGGAGTTGCAGGTCACCGCCGGTTCGGTCCAGCTCGCCGTCGCCGTCGTGAAGCTGCCGAAGCTGACGTAACCACCCCAGTTCCCGCCCGCGAACTGGTGGCCGTGGAAGTGGGAGCCGTACTCGACCGCGGCGTGCGCGGTGCCGGAGACGGCGAGACCGGCGGCTGCGGCGGCGACCGCCGTGAGGACGCGGAGGGTTTTGGACATGCGGGGACTCCGTTCACCGATGGGGACCGGGAAAGCGTGTGTCCAAGTGTTGGATTCGCGCCGACGAGAAGGTAGCTACTTTCGAAGGGTCTTCACATTCCGGGAACCACTCACCAATTTGCCGGAATTGCGCAGAAAAGACCCGCGAAGGCCGCCGCGGGGGAAAAGCGGCCTTCACGGGTCCATGTCGCTCACCCACCGCCCGGTCAGGTGAGCGGAGCCAAGCTACTGCCGGGCCGGCGCGTGGGCGGCGTCCACGAACCGGGTCGTGTACGTCTTCGACAGGTCGATCCGGTCCTTCTTCGGCTTGACGTTGCTCGACGACGCACCGAGCACCTTCAGCACGTTCTGCGCCCCGGCCGGGTCCATCCGGCCGTCCTTGGTGAACATCGGCAGGCTGTCCCGCAGCGACTTCACGTACAGCGCCTTGTCCCCGCCGGCGAACGACGGCGGCATCATCGCGGCCACCTGTTCCGGCGTGTGCGCCGAAATCCACTTCAGGGTCTCGACGTAGGCATTGGCCAGTTTCTGCACGATGTCGGGATAGCGCTTCACGATTTCGCAGCCCATGTACAGCGAGCTCGCGGGGTACAACCCGCCCAACGCGGCTTTCGTCCCTTCGACCGTGCGCATGTCGTAGAGCACCTTCGCCTGGCCGGTGTTCGTCAGCTGCGCGATCGTCGGGTCGGTCGTCATGCCGGCGTCGATCGAGCCCTGGTTCATCGCCGAGATGAACGTCTGCCCGGCGCCGACCTTCACCGGCGTGTACTCCTTCGACGTGACGCCGCCGCGCAGGGCCAAAGCCTTGGTCAGGAAGTCCGTCGACGAACCCAGCGACGTCACACCGAGGTTGCGGCCCTTGAAGTCCGCGCCCGACTTGACCTCGCCCGCCTTCTTGGCCGCGACCATCTCGGCCTCACCCGGCACGTTCGCGAACTGCACGACGCTCTCGATGCACTGTTCCTTGGCCTGCAGGTCGATCGTGTGGTCGTAGAACCCGACGACCGCCTGCACCTCGCCGGCCAGCAGCGACGTCTCGGCGTTCGCGCCGGACGGCTGGTCGAAGAGCTCGACGTCCAGGCCCTGCCGCTGGTAAGCGCCGATCTGCTGGGCCAGCTGCCCGGGCAGGTAGATCACCTTCGACAGGCCGCCGACCATGATCTTGAGGTGCGGCTGCCCGGTGGTGCCGAGCGCGATCTCCCGCGAATCGCGGCAGGCGGTGAGCCCGGCCGCGGCGACCGCGACCGCGGCCACCACGCCGACTGTCCTCTTGAGACGCATGTCAGACCGCCTTGATCGCGGCTTCGGAGGCGGACGGCGGGCGCCACCGCAGCAGCCGGCCCTCCAGCGAGCTGATCCCCCACTCGGCCAGCAGCGCGACCACGGTGATGATCAGCATCCCGGCGTACACGCCCGCGGTGTCGAACGTGCCCTGCGCGTTGGCGATGAGGAAACCCATGCCGGCCTTCGCGCCGGTGTACTCGCCGACCACCGCGCCGATCAGCGCGAAGCCGAACGCCACGTGCAGCGACGACAGGATCCACGAGGTCGCGCTGGGCAGCACGATCGACTTGAGCACCTGGCCGCGGGTCGCGCCGAGGATGCGGGCGTTGTCGATCAGGTTGCGGTCGACCTCGCGGGCGCCGGTGAAGGCGTTGAAGAACACCGCGAAGAACACGAGCACGACGACGGTGGCGACCTTCGACGACAGGCCGAGCCCGAACCAGATGACGAACAGCGCGGCGAGCACGATGCGCGGCAACGCGTTGGCGGCCTTAATGAACGGCGCCAGCACCTGCGCCAGGTACGCGCTGCGGCCGAGGATCACGCCGAACACCACCCCGGCGATCGCGCCGATGACGAAGCCGATCGCGGCCTCCTCGACGGTCACCACGATCTGGTACCAGATCGAGCCGAAGTCGGTGCCGGTGCTGAACCACTCGACGAGCCGTTCCCAGATCTTCGACGGCTTCGAGTAGAAGAACGGGTCGATCCAGTAGGTCGCGGTCAGCTCCCAGCTGCCCAGCCAGACGACGACGATCGCCAGGCGCAGCAGCCAGATGTTGCGCTTGCGCTTCGCCGAAGCCTGCTTGGCACGGGCGAGGATGTCCTGCTCGGTCTCGAGCACGGGAAGAGGCGCGGACGTCGCCGCCGGAGTCTCAAGCGACATGGCTCGCTCCCTTCTCGCGGGCCTTGTCGACCTCGCTGCGCAGTGATTCCCAGATGTCGGCGTAGAGCTTGCGGAACTCCTCGGTCAGCCGCAGCTCCTCCACCTTCCGCGGCCGCTCGAGCGGGATCTCGAAGACGTCCTTCACGGTGGCCGGCGACGTCGTCAGCACGACGACCTTGTCCGCCAGCGCGATGGCCTCGTCGAGGTCGTGCGTCACGAAGATCACCGCGGCCCCCGAACCGGACCACAGCCGCAGCAGCTCGTCCTGCATCAGCGCCCGTGTCTGCACGTCGAGCGCGGAGAACGGCTCGTCCATCAGCAGGATCTTCGGCTTGGTGACGAGCGTCTGGGCCAGCGCGACGCGCTTGCGCATACCGCCGGAGAGCTGGTGCGGGTAGTACTTCTCGAACCCGGCGAGCCCGACACGGGCGATCCAGTCGACGGCCTGCGCGCGGGCCTCGGCCTTCGGCACCCCGCGGAACCGCGGGCCGGAGGCGACGTTCTCCAGCACCGACCGCCACGGCATCACGGCGTCGGTCTGGAACATGTACCCGACACCGTCCGGAATGGACCGCACGTCCTCGCCGTTCACCCGCACCCGGCCGGCGGACGGCGGCTGCAGGCCGGAGACCAGCGAGAGCGTCGTCGACTTGCCGCAGCCGGTGGGGCCGACGACCGCGACGAACTCGCCGGGCTGGACGGTCATGGTCAGATCGCGGACGGCCGTGTGCACGGAACCGGACCCGCTCGGGAACCGTTTGGTGGCTCCGGTGAGTTCGATCAGTGGGGGAACCATGGTGGAGGTGACTCCTTCGTCACGTGGTGGGGCTCACGTTGGGAAGGGACGTTAAGTACGCGCGTCGCCCAGGTGAAGCTTGTCGACGTTCTCCGCGCGAGCGGTGCGTTCTGAATGTTTTGCTCATTTAGCGCACTGCCGTGACCTGGGGGTATGTTCCCAGCCATGCCAAAGTGGGCGCTCTTCCCGCGGATGCGGTTCAGCAGGCAGGTGCTGCTGCTGCAGATCGGCGTGGTCGTCCTCGTCGTCGGGATCGGGGTCGCCCTGGTCAGCGTGCTCCTGCGCCAGACCCTCACCGACCAGTACGGCCGCCGCGCGCTCGCCATCGCGAAGTCCGTCGCCGCGGACCCGGTCGTGGTCGCGAACGCCGCCGCCAAGCTCCCCGGCGGTCCCCTCGAAGAGCGGGTCCTGGCCGTCACGAAGGTCAACGAAGCCCTCTTCGTGGTGATCACCGACGACAAGGGCATCCGGCTCGCCCACCCCACGGCGAGCCTGATCGGCCAGAAGGTGAGCACCTCTCCCGATGTCGCGCTCGCCGGTCAAGACGAGGTCAGTGCGGTCCAGAGCGGCACGCTGGGCCTGTCCGTGCGCAGCAAGACCCCGATCTGGCAGGGGCAGCGCGTGGTCGGTGAGGTCAGTGTCGGCTTCGAAGTCGGCGATCCGACGGGCGACTTCAACCGCCTGCTGACGATCACGCTGCTGTTCGCGGGCGGCGCGCTGCTGCTCGGCGCGGGGGCGTCCGCGCTGCTGAACCGGCGGCTGCGACGAGTCACGCACGGCCTCGAACCGCACGAACTCACCGAGCTGCTCTACGAGCGCGAGGCCGTGCTGCACGGGATCGGCGAAGGCGTCCTCGCGGTCGACGAAGCGAACCGCGTCTCGGTGCGCAACGACGAAGCCGAACGCCTGCTCGGCACCGAACTCCCGCTCGGCGCGGCGCTGTCCGAACTCGAACTCAGCCCGCGGCTGCACAAGGCCGTCGCCGAGGGACGGCCGGTCGACAACCTCCTGGCCGTGGCCGGGAACCGGGTGCTGGTGATCAACTCCCGCGCGGTGCGCCTGGACGACCGCCCGATCGGCACGGTCCTGACCTTCCGCGACCGCACCGACCTCGACACGCTCACCCGCGAGCTCGACGGCATCCGCGCGCTGTCGGACGGCCTGCGCGCCCAGCGGCACGAGTTCGCCAACCGGCTGCACACGCTCTACGGGCTGCTGCAGCTCGGCCACCACACCGAGGCCGTCGAATACCTGCAGACGCTGACGGACTCGTCGTCGGCGCGGCCGAGCGAGCTGGGCGACGCGGTCGCCGACCCGTACCTGCAGGCGCTGCTGGTCGCCAAAACCGAACAGGCGCAGGAAAAGGGCCTCACCCTCAACCTCGCCGAGGACACCTGGGTGCCGACGACGGTGACCGACCCGATCGCCGCCAACACCGTGATCGGCAACCTCGTCGACAACGCCCTGCACGCCGCCCGGATGGGCCCGCGGCGCCCGGCGACCGTCGAGGTCGGCCTGCTCGCCGAGGGCGGCACGCTGCACGTGTCCGTTGTGGACAGTGGACCCGGTGTCCCCGCGGACCTGCGGCGGACGTTGTTCGACGAGGGCGTCTCGACGAAGATCGCGCCCGGGCACGGTCTCGGCCTCGCACTCGCCCGGCAGGCCGCCCGCGCCCGCGGCGGCGACGTCTGGCTGGCCGACCCCGGCGCGGGCGAGACGGGTGCCCTGTTCGTCGCCAAGCTGCCCGGAATGCTGACGGAGGACGGATGATCCGCACGCTCATCGTCGACGACGACTTCCGGGTCGCCGGGGTGCACGCCGGGTTCGTCGAGGAGGTCGAGGGTTTCGCGGTGGTCGGCACCGCGCACACCGCCGCCGAAGCCCGCGCCCGCGTCCGCGAGCTCGCCCCGGACCTCGTCCTGCTCGACGTCTACCTGCCCGACGAGTCCGGTCTCGCCGTGCTCCCGGAACTGCAGACCGACACGATCGTGCTGTCCGCGGCAACGGACACCGCGTCGGTGGCCGCGGCCATCCGGGCCGGCGCGCTGAACTACCTGATCAAGCCGTTCACCACCCGGCAGCTCGCGGAACGGCTGACGTCGTACGCGCGGTTCCGCGGGTTGCTCGCCGAAGACCGGGCCCTGGCCCAGGACGACGTCGACCGGGCGTACCGCGTGCTGCACGACCAGGACCGCACGAGCGCGCCGAAGGGCCAGTCGACGGCGACGTCCCGGCTCGTTTCGGAACAGCTGCGACGTGCCGGGCGGCCGCTGTCGGCCGCGGAGGTCGCGGGCGAGCTGGGCATGGCGCGGGCGACGGCGCAGCGGTACCTCACCGCGCTGGCCGAGTCGGGCACGGTCCAGATGCGCCTGCGTTACGGCGCCACGGGCCGCCCGGAGCACGAATACCGCTGGTCGGGAGCCTGAGTCACCGGCCGCCGTAGCGCTGCATCATGCTCTCGGCGATGTCGACCCACGCCTGGACGGGGTTGGTCGACGGCGCGGTGGACGACGGCAGGTCGACCCGCGCCTCGGATTCGTCGTCCGGGGCCGGCTTCTTCGGCTGCGGTTTGGCCTGCGCCTGCGCCTGCACCTGCGGCTGCTTCGGCGCCGGCTTGACGGGCACCGGCACGTACACGGTCGTCGGCGCGGGCGTGACGACGACCGGCGCCTGCGGGGCCGGCGCCTGCGGCGCGGGTGCGGGCGCCGCGGCCACGGCCGGGCGCGCGTCCAGCTGGGCGACGTCGCGTTCCGGCGCCGGGGAGAACAGGCCGCCGGTGACGAGCCCGCCACCGAGCCAGCCGGCCGCGACGAGCAGCACCGCCGCGCTGCCGCCGAGCCACGTGCGGGCCCGCCGCCGGATCACCACCGACTTCGGGCGCAGGTCCTGGTCGCACACCGGTGGCCGCGTGTAGATCGGCTCGTCCCCCCGGTTCGCCTCGTCGCCGGTGCGGCGGCGCCGGGGCAGGCTCGCCGCGACGATGCCGGTGCGATCCAGCAGTTCCACCGCGGCGCGGTCGCGGGACGAACGGGTCGCACTGCGCGGTGCGGTGCGAAGCATCGGGGACCTCCGTGGCGGGGGCTGGCGGACCCTCCGCATTCTGGACCATTTCGGACGGCGCTGTCCGAAACGCAACTCGATTGAGTGAACGAGCCGGCTGAAACGGATTCGGCTTTTGCGTCACGACTTGAGCCCGAGCCGGGCGAGCGCCGCCAGCGGCCGCTGGTAGGCCGAGCCGAGCACCCGTGGAATGGCGTCGATGACGTAGGCGTCCGGTCCGATGAGGATCCGGGCCGACTTCCGCTCGATGCCGCGCAGGATCGTCTGCGCCGCCTTTTCCGGTGTGGTGCGGGCGATCCGCTCGAACCCCTGCGCGGCCTTCTCCTGGTTTTCGGCGCCGCTGCGGGAGTTCCGCACGATGTTGGTCTTGATCCCGCCCGGGTGGACGCAGCTCACCGCGACCGGGTGGCGCGCGATCAGCATTTCTTCGCGCAGGGCTTCGGTGAATCCGCGGACCGCGAACTTCGCCGCGTTGTAGGCGCTCTGCGTCGGCACGCCGACGAAGCCGAAGACGCTGGAAATGTTGACGACGTGCCCTTCGCCGGAAGCGATCAGGTGCGGCAGGAACGCCTTCGTGCCGTTCACGACGCCGCCGAGGTTGATGCCGATCAGCCAGTCGTAGTCCTCGAACGTCATTTCCTCGACGGTCGCGCCCAGCGCCACGCCCGCGTTGTTCACGACGACGTTGACCGCGCCGAACTCGTCGGCGACGTCGTCGGCGTGCGCGAGCACGGCATTGCGGTCGGCGACGTCCAAGGTGTACGCCCGGGCGTTGTCGCCGGCCAGCTTGGCCGTCTCCTCGGCGTTCGCGGTGACGACGTCGGACAGCGCGACCCGGGCCCCGCGGCGGGCGAACTCGCACGCCAGCGCGCGGCCGATGCCCGAGCCCGCTCCGGTGATCACCACGACCTTGTCCGCGAACTGCTTCATCGGCCCTCCCGACCGGTTGGTGCTACTCCCGAGTAGCCGATGCTAGCGGCTGTGAGCTTGCTGTGGGTGTGCTCGTTGTGCCCGTGCGTCGTCCTATGGTGGCATCGTCGGCAGCACCGAGACGAGGAGGCGATGTTCGTGCGGCGGCCCGCCGTCCTGCTCATCCTCGCCGCGGTCGTGCTGCTCGGCCTCACCTACGAGGTGGTCGTCGCGGCCCGGCAGCCCGAACCGGCGAACGCGACGACGACACCCCAGCTCACCACGGCCGAGGCCGCGCCGGCGCGCGACCTGCCCGCGGTGTCGAGCCCCGCGGTCGGGGCGCTGTTCGCCGAAGGGCAGCACTACTGCACCGCGAGCGTCGTGCACAGCGAGCGGGGTGACGTGCTGCTGACCGCGGCCCACTGCATCCACAACGGCGAGGACGGCGGCTACCTCACCGGCGTCACGTTCGCCCCGGGCTACCACGACGGCATCGCGCCCTTCGGCTACTGGACGGTGGCGGACGAGCTCGTCGCGCCGGGCTGGATCACCTCGTCGGACCCGGACCTCGACGTCGGCTTCGCCACCGCGCACCAGGCGGGCACCACGAAGTCACTGGAGAGCCTGGTCGGCGCGAACCTGCTGGCCACCGGCACGCCGTTCGAGCAGCCCATCACGCTCACCGGCTACCCGGACGACTCCGAGGTCCCCGCGGTCTGCCAGAACACCACCAGCAGGCAGGACACGTTCCAGCTGAGGGTGGACTGCGCGGGCTTCCCGACGGGCACGAGCGGCGGCCCGTGGGTGACCGGCCAGAACCCGCAGACCCGCCTCGGCACGGTGATCGGCGTCATCGGCGGCTTCGAGTTCGGCGGCGACGACGCCGACACGTCGTACTCGAGCTATTTCGACACGGACGTCCTGGCGCTCTACCGGCAGACGACCGCCCGCACCTGAGGCGGCATGATGCGGGCATGAGCGAGCCCGTCGACGTACCCATCACCGGAGAGCCGATCCGGCTCGGCCAGTTCCTCAAGCTGGCCGGCCTCGCCGAAGACGGCACCCACGCAAAGGACCTGATCGACGCGGAGGAGGTCACGGTCAACGGCGAGGTCGAGACCCGCCGCGGCCGCCAGCTGACCAACGGCGACATCGTGGCGGTGGGCTCCCACCGCGGCAAGGTGGTCCTGGTCCACTGACTGTCCGGGCAGGGAGGTCGTCCCTGCGCAGGAACCGCTTCACCCGCCGGAGGCGTTCACGTCCGGCGGCCGGCAACGCAAGCCGACCACGACGTCACCAGACCTCCCCCGCCCCTCATCCCAGCCTTCCCTTCAGCCGGCGGTCGGGTTTGTCAAGGCACGCTTTCCCGCCTTGACAAACCCGACCGTCGGCTGAAAATCCCCCCGGAGGGGCGGGGGAGGTCGGACCCGCCGCTTGGCGCGGCAGGGCTCGGCCGCGGCAGGGCTCGGCCGCGGCAGACCTTGACCGCGGCAGACCTTGACCGCGGCAGACCTTGACCGCGGCAGACCTTGACCGCGGCAGACCTTGACCGCGGCAGACCTTGACCGCGGCAGACCTTGACCGCGGCAGACCTTGACCGCGGCAGACATCGCCCACGGCAGGACAGCGAACAGCCGAGCTACCCCGCGCTGGCCAACGGCGGCAGCCCGAGGGAAGCAGCCAGGGCGTCCAGCTCCCGGCGCACCGGACCCGCCAACGGCACACCCAACGCACGGCACTGCTCGAGGTGCTGGGCCTCCCGCCAGCCGGGGTAGCGGATCGGGGCGCCGCCGTCCCAGCCGAGCATGCTGCCGAACAGCGCGCTCGCCGCGCGGTAGAAGCCGTCGGCGCTGCGCAGCGTCGTCGGGGCGATGGCCAGCACCAGCAGGCCCGTGTCGTGCTCGTGGTCGGCGACGCCGGAGAGCACCCCGGCGAGGACGTCGACCAGCAGCGTCAGCCCGGCCGCTTCCGAACCGGGGCGGTCCATGTCGAAGACGAACTCCGGGTACGCGCCGCCCGGGGCCGCCATGCCCAGGGGGTTCATCGGCTGGCCGGGTTCACCGCCCGCGGCCAGCACCAGCCCGATCATGGCGTGCGGCAGGGCGCGCGCGGCGTGGTGCCCGGCGCGGCCGAACGGCCCGATGCCGCGCAGCGAGACGAGCCCGACGCCGAAGCGGCCGGCCCGCGCCACCGCCCGGTCCATGGCGTCGCCGACGGCCCAGAGCCCGGGCGCGCGGCGGTAGTCGATCAGCGCGGCGGCCCCGCGGTCGGCGATCATCAGCGGCTCGGCGTGCGGCACGACGAGGCCGTTCTTCAGCAGCGGCAGGTGCACGCGGGTCAGGTCGGCGACCCCGGTCTCCGGCGAGCCGGTCAGATCGCCGTGGCAGAGCGCCTCGGCGGCGATGCGGGCCCGCGCTTCGGGGACGCCGTGCGCGGCGAAGACGTGGGCCACGAGATCGACCAGTTCGTCGGCCCGCACGCGGGGCCAGGCCTGTTCCGGGATCGGGGTTTCCGGGACCTCTTCTTCGAGGATGCCGGGTTCGGGGCGGGCGGAGCGGAACGGGCGCGGTCTGAGGGGCACTTCCCCGACCTTGCCCAGCGCCGGTTCGGGCGTCAACGACGCGGGGCCGGGCCTACCCGACCGTGTGATCGACGCCCGCGAAAGCCGTACGCTGAGCGGCATGTGCCGAAACATCACCACCCTGCGAGGGCTCCAGCCGGCCGCGACGGGCGAGGAGATCGAGGCCGCGGCCCGCCAGTACGTCCGCAAGGTGACCGGGGTGCAGTCGCTCTCGGACGCGACGCGCGAGCCGTTCGAAGCGGCGGTCGCCGAGATCACCGAGATCACCACCCGGCTGCTGGAGCAGCTGCCCGAGCGCCGCCAGCCGCCGGCGACCGTGCCGCCGCTGCGGCGCCCGGAGGTGCGGGCGCGGATCGCCGCGAAGGCCCTGCGCCAGCCCTGAGTCAGCGCACGCGCTGGGCGAACCCCGGCTCACCGGTGTGGTCGACGCCCTTCGCCCGGCTGTAGCGCCGGATTTCGGTCGGGGTCGTGGATGCGGACCATCCAGCAACCCCACCGGACGCCGTCGATCGTCCCGGCGACCCCGCGCACGACGCCGTCGCCGTCGGGGAACTCTCGGCGGCCGAAAACTGTCGGACCCGCTCGCTAGGCTGCCCGTATGGGCGGACAGGCTTTGGTTTTGGGTGGCGGCGGGGTCGCCGGGATCGCGTGGACGACGGGGCTGCTGGCGGGGCTGGCCGAACACGGCCAGGACCTGACGGGCGCGGACCTGCTCGTCGGGACGTCGGCGGGTTCGGTGGTGGCCGCGCAGGTGGCGAGCGGGGTGGCGCTGAGCGAGCTGTACGCGCGCCAGGTGGACCCGGCGCGCCAGACGCCGGAAATCCCGGCCGAGATCGACTTCGAGAAGTTCGCCGCCGACTTCGGCGGCGCGATCACCGGCGCGAGCGACCCGGCCCAGGTGCGGCGGGCGGTCGGGAAGCTGGCGCTCGAGGCCGAAACGGTGCCGGAGGCGGATCGGCGGGCGGTGATCGAGGCGAGGCTGCCGGTGCACGACTGGCCGTCGCAGCGCGTGGTGATCGTGGCGGTGGACGCGGAGACCGGCGAGCCCCGCCGCTTCGACCGCGAGTCCGGCGTCCCGCTGGTCGACGCGGTGGCGGCGAGCTGCGCGGTCCCGGGCGTCTGGCCGCCGGTGACGATCGACGGCCGCAAGTACGTCGACGGCGGCGTCCGCTCGGCCGAGAACGCGGACTACGCGGCCGGCGCCGAGCGCGTGACGGTGGTTTCGCCGCTGGGCGTGGACGCTCCCCTGCCGATGGAGAAGCCGCTGCTGCAGGTGCTGGACGACCTGCGCGCGGCGGGCGCGCAGGTCGCGCTGATCACCCCGGACGAAGCTGCGCAGGCGGTGATCGGCGAGAACCCGCTGGACCCGGCGAAGCGCACCCCGGCCGCCGAGGCGGGCCGCGCCCAGGGAGCGGCCCTCACACTGACCTGGACCTGAGCGGACGGGCGCGCCCGGACGGTCCCGGCGGGGCCCAGGTCGCCCCGGAAGGCGTCGGCTACCCTCGTGGGCGGGGGTAGCGTGTCCGAGCGGCCGAAGGAACATGTCTTGAAAACATGCGAGGGGGCAACCTCTCCGTGGGTTCGAATCCCACCGCTACCGCACTGACCACCCGGGCGCACTGACCACCAGGGCGTCCGGGTTTCAGCTCTCCGGCGCCAGCAGGTGCGCCTGCACCCGCTCGAACGCCGCGGCGATCGTCGCCTGCTCCTCGGGGCTCAGCAGGTCGATGAGGTGCTCGCGGACGCCCTCCACGTGCGTCGGCGCCGCCTTCTCCAGCAGCGCCAGGCCCTCGTCGGTCGCCTCCGTGATCACGCCGCGCTTGTCCTCCGGGTCACGCGCCCGCCGGACCAGGCCCGCCTCCTCCAGCTTGGCCACCTGGTGCGAAAGCTTGCTCTTCGTCGACCCCATGTACATCGCCAGCTCGGACATCCGCATCCGGCTGCCGGGCTGGGACTGCAGGCAGACGAGCACCTCGTAGTCGGTCAGCGACACGTCGTGCGATTCGGTCAGTTCCCGGTGCAGCCGCTGGCGCAGCAGGAGGGTCGCCACGATGTAGGAGCGCCACGCCGCCATCTCGGCATCGTCCAACCAACGCACAGGCCGCTCCTCGCTCATAAGGCAGCGTAGAACGTTGATCAACCGATTGCGCGTTCCGAGTCCGATCTGTCTGCCGGTGAAAATGCCGTCGCAACATCGCCCGAAGGTGGGGTTACGAAAAGGTTGAGACTCGGCGGGGAAAGGCGCATTCTGCTTGTCGGCGGACGTCGGCCAGGGTAGACGGCGCGGCGACGGCGACGTGCCGGCCCGGCTCCCCGCCAGGAGAGGTCAGGTGGTTGCGTGGCGGGTGATCCTCGCGGTTGACCGCCAGCTGCGTTCCCGCGACCGGAACGGACATCTACCGGGTTGGTCGCGACTGTGAACAGCTACGAGCGGGCTTCCATGCGCATCACGCATACGGCGTCGATCGGGCCTGGCTCCGGTCACGGCCTCGGAAGCCGTGATGACAGCGCCTGAACGCCGGCCCCGAAGCGGCCAGCCGCGCTACGAAGACATACCTCGGTACCAGCCTGGGTGCGCCGTCAGCGCGACGAGCGCACCCAGGCTCGTTAGTATTTTGCGGGTGAGATTCGACGACAACGCCGGGCTGGACGCTTCCGAAGTCCAGGACCTGCGCGGAAGCGGTGGAGGCGGCGGCGGGATCGGCGGCCGCGTGGCGCTCGGCGGCGGCGGGCTCGGGGTCGTCGGACTGATCATCTACTTCGTACTGTCCCAGCTCGGCGGGGTCAGCACGGGCGGCAGCGGCCTGAGCGGCGGCGGCCTCGGCAGCGTCGGGTCCGGCCAGCAGGTCGACAACTCGAAGCTGTCGAGCGAGTGCCGGACCGGCGCGGACGCCAACAAGAACCACGACTGCGCCATCGTCGCGATCGTGAACTCCGTCCAGGACTACTGGACGCAGCAGTTCGCCCGCTCGGGCTCGACGTACCAGAAGGCGCCGACGAGGTTCTTCAACGGCGGCGTGCGCACCGGCTGCGGCAGCGCGACCTCCGACACCGGCCCGTTCTACTGCCCGGCCGACTCCGACGTCTACATCGACCTGTCCTTCTTCAACGAGCTGAAGACCCGCTTCGGCGCCCAGGGCGGCCTCTTCACCGAGGCGTACGTGCTCGCCCACGAGTACGGCCACCACGTGCAGAACCTGCTCGGCACCTCCCGCAAGGGCACCGGCACCGGGCCGTCGTCCGGTTCGGTGCGCCTGGAGCTGCAGGCCGACTGCTACGCCGGCGTCTGGGGCAACCACGCCTCGACGACGCCGACCGAGAGCGGCAAGCCGCTGATCACCGACGTCACCCAGGACGACATCAACTCCGCCCTGGACACCGCGTCCCGCATCGGCGACGACTACATCCAGGAGAACCTCGGCGGCGGCCAGGTCGACCGCTCGAAGTTCACCCACGGCACGTCCGCGCAGCGCAAGAAGTGGTTCACCACCGGCTTCCAGACCGGCGACCCGGCCCGCTGCGACACCTTCGGCACCGACAACCTGGGCTAGGCCCGGGCACTGAGCGCACGACGGAGGGGCCGCCCCGGCAACGGGACGGCCCCTCCGGTCTGTCGTCAGGCAGTCAGCGCGTGCGGGTCACCGGCCACGGCGCGGGCGGAGAAGTTCCGCTGCGCACCGCGTTCGGCGGCCTTCTGCTTGGCCGCCTTGGCCTTGCCCGGCTGGACGCCGTTGACGCTCTCGGTGCTCGTCGCGTAGACGCCCAGGGCCCAGGCGACGCCGTCGGCGTTGCGGTCCAGCGCGACCCGGTCGATGTTGCCCAGGTTGTCGCAGGCCTGGTGGTAGCACGGGTCGTACGCGATGCCGGCCGTGCCGCCCCACTTCGCCGCCTGCGCCGGGGTCTTCAGCCCCTCGGCGCCGGTGTCCAGACCGCCGGCCGGGATGCCGACGGCGATGAACTCGCCGTAGTCCGAACGCCCGGTGAAGTCCGTGCCCTCGAGGGACACCCCGCGCGCGGCCTGCATGAAGTCGACGAAGGTCTTCTCGATCTGCGCCGAGCCGTACGGACCGGGACCCGCGCCGACGCCGTCGGAGTTGTCCCCGTCGTAGGCGAAGTAGCCGGCGTTCGGCGAGCCGATCATGTCGAAGTTCAGGTACAGCGCGATGTCGAGCTGCTGCTCGAAGGTCAGCTGGTCGACGTAGTAGGTCGAGCCGATCAGGCCGAACTCCTCGGCGCTCCAGAAGCCGAAGCGGACGCCGTTGTTGACCTTCGGGCTGCTCCCCAGCTGCAGCGCGGTCTCGAGCAGGGTCGCCGAGCCGGTGCCGTTGTCGTTGATGCCCGGGCCGGCCGGGACGCTGTCGAGGTGCGACCCGAGCATCACGACGTTGTCCTTGCGGCCGGTCTTGGTCTCGGCGATGACGTTGTAGCTGGTCCGCGCCTCCTGGAAGGCCCGCAGCTCCAGCGTCACGTTCTGCCCGCCGAGCGTGGCCAGCTGCGCCCCCGCGGCCGCCGTCACGCCCCCGGTCGGGATCGCCGCGTTCTCCGGGCCGCCGAGCGTCCCGTTCAGGTCGCCGTCGGTGTTGTTGTAGACGATCGCGCCGATCGCGCCCGCCGCCGCGGCGGTCTGCTGCTTCTGCGCGAACGAGCAGCCACCGCGCTTGATCAGCGCGATCTTGCCCGCGACGTCCGCGGTGTAGTCGGTGGCCTCGCAGCCGCTGGTGTCGTCGACCGCGACCACCGACAGCGGCGCGGTGATGCCGCCGACCGGCGTCGACTTCGTGTACTCCATGGCGATGACCGGGACGTTCGCGCCGCCCGCGGTCAGCTTCTCGGCCAGGGTCTCCGAGTAGGTGAACGGGAACTCCTGGCGGGTGACCTGGAAGCCGGCCGCCTCGAGCTTCGTCGCGATGTACTCGGCGGACTTCTTGTGGCCTTCGGTGCTCGCCGCCCGGGTACCGCCGTTCGTGTCGGCGATGCGCTGGAGGGCGACCAGGTGCCGGTTGACGCCGTTGACGTCGACCTTCTTGACGAGCTGCTTCGCCAGGGCGGGACCGTCGGGGACCGTGTTCGCGGCGGCGGCCGGGGTCAGGCCGAGCACCAGCGTCGCGCCGGCGGCTATCGCCACCGGCGGGAGGATTTTCGTTCTGAAGAGTGACATGGTTGCTCACCTTTGTTCGATATGCGAAGTCCGTCAATGCGCCTTTCGGCGGGACCTTTCGCCGCGGTATACGGTCGACGCATGTACGCGATCACCATCCGTGAACCAGGTGACCCGGACGTTCTCGAGTGGGCGGAGGTCGCGGATCCGCGGCCCGGTCCCGGCGAAGTGCTGCTGGAGGTTGCGGCGAGCGCGGTGAACCGCGCGGACCTGCTGCAGCGCCAAGGCCACTACCCGCCGCCGCCCGGAGCGAGCGAAACCCTCGGCCTCGAATGCTCGGGCACGATCGCGGAACTCGGCGAAGGTGTCGAGGGCTGGAACGTGGGCGACGAGGTCTGCGCGCTGCTCTCCGGCGGCGGCTACGCGGAGAAGGCCGTCGTCCCCGCCGGGCAGCTGCTGCCGGTACCGGCCGAAATCGACCTGCTCACCGCGGCCTCGCTGCCCGAGGTGGCCTGCACGGTCTGGGCGAACGTCGTGATGCACGCGAACCTCACCGAGGGCGAGGTGCTGCTGGTCCACGGCGGCGCCGGCGGCATCGGCACGCACGCGATCCAGGTGGGCAAGGCCCTGGGCGCCACGGTCGCCGTCACCGCGGGCTCGCCGGAGCGGCTCGAACGCTGCCGCCAGCTCGGCGCCGACATCACGATCAACTACAAGACGGCCGACTTCGTCGAGGCGCTCCGCGAGGAGACCGGCGGCGCGGACGTCATCCTCGACAACATGGGCGCGTCCTACCTGGGCCGCAACGTCGACGCGCTGAAGCAGGACGGGCGCCTGGTCATCATCGGCATGCAGGGCGGGGTCAAGGGCGAGCTGAACGTCGGCGCACTGCTCGGCAAGCGGGCTTCGGTGTTCGCCGCGGGCCTGCGGTTCCGGCCGCTGGACCAGAAGGCGGCGATCGTCGCCGACGTGCGCGAGCGCCTGTGGCCGCTGGTCGCCGAGGGTCTCGTCAAGCCGATCGTCGGCCAGGTCGTGCCGATGGCCGAAGCCGCGACCGGGCACCGCGTCCTGGAAGAGGGCAGCGTGTTCGGCAAGGTCCTGCTCGCGGCGAAGTCCTAGCTCGCAGCGACGTCAGCTGCCTCAACGTATTTCGTCGAGGACCCGCACCAGCTGGTTGATTTCGAAGACGTTGGAGTAGTGGGCGAGCCCGATCCGCACGGCGCCGCCCACTTCTCCGACGCCGAGTGACGCGAAGACGCCGCTCGTGCCGTCGTCGGCGAAGGCGCACAGGCCCTGCGTCGCCAGGTACTCGGCGACCTCGGGCGCCTTCTTGCCGGCCACGGCGAAGGCGAGCGCCGGGATGCGGCGCATGGCGTTGCCGATGACCATGATGTGCCGCAGCGACAGCAGTTCCGTGCACAGCTGCGCGAGCAGCCCCGCGTGGTAGGACTTCGCCGACCCGAGCGAGGTGACCAGCCGCTCGCGCCGGGAGCCGGTGGCGGCGTCGTCGAGGCCGGAGAGGTAGTCGATCGACGCGATCAGCCCGGCCAGCAGCGGGTAGGCGTGCGGGCCGAGTTCCAGGCGGGCGGCGCCGCGGGCCATCGGGTCGAGCGAGGCCGACGGGATCCGCTCGATCAGCTCGGGGTCGCGGAAGACCAGCGCGCCCACCGAGGGGCCGCCCCAGGCCTGCGCGGACACGACCATGACGTCGGCGCCGAGCGCGTTGATGTCGAGCGGCAGGAAGGGCGCGGCGTAGGTGGCGTCGACGACGACGAGCGCGCCGACCCGCTTGGCGAACTCGATGATCGTCGGCACGTCCGGCCGCGTCCCGACGGACCCGGACGCGAGCGTGACGGCGACGGCCTTGGTGCGCGCCGACACGAGCTGCTCGTACTGCCACGCGGGCAGCTCGCAGGTCTCGATGTCGATCTCGCCCCAGCGCACGACGGCGCCGACGCGCTTGGCGGCACGCTGCCAGGGCGCCAGGTTGGCCTGCTCGTCGAGCCGGGACACGACGACTTCGTCGCCGATGGTCCAGCGCTCGGCGAGCGCGTCGACGAGCCGGCGCAGCATGACCGGCGCGCTCGGCCCGAGCACGACGGCAGCCGGGTCGGCCCCGACCAGGTCGGCCACGGCCCGGCGGGCCGCGGTCACGATGCTTTCCGCGCGTTGTGAGGCCGGAAACGCTCCGCCCGGCCCGGACACCGGGGCGCGCATCGCCGTGGAAACGGCCGAAGCGACCTGTTCCGGGACCAGCATTCCGGCGGCGCCGTCGAAGTGAATCCAGCCGTCACCCAGCGCGGGAAAGAGCCCACGGATACGAGCGACGTCGAACGCCATGGGGACACCGTACGGACGTGCGGTTTCGCCCTGCGTCCGGGGTTGGGTGGAGAGCCACCGGGAACCCCCGGAGCCGCTACGCTCGGAGACGGACACCCCGTGGGTGTCGCGGAGCGTGGCGAACGCAAGCCAGGATGGAGCACATGACCGAGCCGAACTTCACAGCGGGTGACCCGGGCCAGGAATCTTCCCCCCAGGTGGTGGTCGTCGGGCCGGACGGCACGCCGGTCGGCGCGGCCAAGCTGCCGACCGAAGAACACCCCGAGTCGGTCGGCGACCTCGTCGAAGAGCCGGCGAAGGTGATGCGCATCGGGACCATGATCAAGCAGCTGCTGGAGGAGGTCCGCGCGGCTCCGCTGGACGACGCGTCCCGCACCCGGGTGCGCGAGATCCACCAGACGTCGATCCGCGAGCTGGAGAAGGCGCTGGCCCCGGAGCTGCAGGACGAGCTGGAGCGCCTGGTGCACCCGTTCACCGACGACTCGACGCCGTCGGACGCCGAACTGCGGATCGCCCAGGCCCAGCTGGTGGGCTGGCTGGAGGGCCTGTTCAGCGGCATCCAGACGGCCCTGTTCGCCCAGCAGATGGCGGCACGGGTGCAGCTGGAGCAGATGCGCCGCGGGCTGCCGGCCGGCCCGTCGGGCGCGGTCGGTCCCGGCCACGAGCACGGACCGGGCATCTCGGGCACGGGCCAGTACCTCTGACGGGCAGTTGTCCACAGACCGGAGGGCCTGTGGACAACACCTGTGGACAACTCAGCGGCGGGCGGCCAGGCAGTCCAGGACGCGGTCGACGCCGCGACCGTCCACGGTGGCGGCGGCCGTCGCGGACAGCGAGTCGCGCAGCCGGGCGTCCGACAGCAGCGAGCGCAACACCGCCGTCACCGACGGCAGCCGGGCGGCCAGGGTCTCCGCCGGGCCGAGGCCGGCCGCGAGGCCGAGGTCGAGGGCCGCGCGGTAGATCGTGTCCTGGTTGTCCACCAGCCGGACCGCCGCCGTCGGGACACCGAGGCAGCACAGCTCCGTGAACGTCACCCCGGCCGCGCTGACGGCGACGTCCGTCGTCGCCAGCAGCTCGGGCAGCGCGGGACTCGGCGCCGCGACCCGGATCGACTGGTCCGGCCGCAGGGCCGGCAGCTCGGGTTCGCCGCGCACCAGGGCGTCCGCGGCGAAGGGCAGCTCCGTGTCGCGAAGCGCGCGAAGCAGCAGTCCGACCGTCTCCGCCCACTCGGCGCCGCCGCCCAGCACCACCGTGACGTGCAGCGGCGAGCTGGAACGCACCCGCCGCGTCCGGCGCACGGCGTCCCGAAGCGGCGCGTACTCGATGCCCCGGAGCAGGACGCCGGAGCCGTCGTCCGGGCGCGGGCCCGGCGCGAAGCCCGCGTCCACCACGATGTCGGCCGGGCGGCGGCCGAACACGTCGTCCTCGATCGAGACGAGCAGCGCGCCGGCCGCGTTGATCTCCTCGCGCACGTCACCCAGGCCGTAGTGGTCGACGATCACCGCATCGAACCCAGCAGCGTCCAACCCAGAAGCGTCGAAGGTTTCGAGCCGCGGCACGCCCAGTTCGCCGAAGCGCGCCGCCAGCCATTCGGCGTTGTCGACGCGGCCGCGGAACGCCACCGGCCAGCCGCGCGCCACCGCCCGCTCGGCGTAGGCGACCATCCGCGCGATGTGCCCGGCGCCGATCGAGGCCGACGAATCCGCGCGCAGCAGCAGCCTCACCGGCCGACCTTCTTCTGCTCGACGTGCGCGTTCAGCGCCACCAGGTCCGGCCGGGACCGCAGCAGCGCGACCACCGCCCGCCAGTCGCCCACACCGTCACCCAGTTCGGCCACGAGCGCGGACAGCAGCGCCCAGTCCTCGGCGGTGTCGAGCGTCACCCGCAGGTCGTCGGCGGCCGGGCTCACCACCACCCCGGCGCACGAATACCGCGCGGGCTGCGAGTAGACGCCCGAGGTGACGTGCTCGCGGTCCGCTCCGGTGGCGGTGGAAACCTGCTCGCGCAGGACTTCGGCGCGCACCAGCTCGGCGTCGAAGCCGCGCGGCAGCGTCCGGACGAGCGTGGTGCTCACGTAGTCGAGGGCCGGCTGGGCGCGCCACAGCGCAGCGAGCTGGCCGATCAGCGCCGGGTCCAGCAGCGGGCAGTCGGCGGTGAGCCGGATCACGGCGTCCGCCGGGTGCTCCCGCAGCGCCCCGGCGAACCGTTCGAGCACGTCGTCGAGCGGGCCGCGGACCACGGCGGCGCCACAGCGAGCGGCTTCGGCCGCGACGTCGTCGTCGGAGGGATCCACCGAGGTCGCGACCACCACCCGGTCGACGCCGGGAGCGGCCGCCGCGGCCCGCACGACCCAGCCCAGCACGCTGCGGCCGCCGAGCGGGCGCAGCACCTTGCCGGGCAGCCTGGTCGAGCTCGACCGGGCCTGGATGACGGCGTTGACCACGGGCGCTGCACGCATGGGTGACATGATGGCCGACGGCCACAGTCCCCGAAACGCGGAGGTCAACGATGTCCGAGCTGGATGGCTCCAGCATCCTGCTCACCGGCGGGACCGGTTCCTTCGGCAAGGCGTTCATCGCGCACGCGCTCGCCGAACTGAACCCGAGCCGGCTGGTCGTGCTCTCCCGCGACGAGCTGAAGCAGTACGAAGCCCGGCAGCTGTTCAACGACGATCCGCGCCTGCGCTGGTTCATCGGCGACATCCGGGACCGGCGCCGGCTCGAGCGCGCCATGCACGGCGTCGACTACGTCGTGCACGCCGCCGCGCTCAAGCAGGTCGACACCGGTGAGTACAACCCGTTCGAGTTCGTCCAGACCAACGTCATGGGCTCGCAGAACGTGATCGAGGCGGCGATCGACACCGGCGTCAAGAAGGTCGTCGCGCTGTCGACGGACAAGGCGTCCAGCCCGATCAACCTCTACGGCGCCACCAAGCTCTGCGCCGACCGGATGTTCATCAGCGGCAACCACTACGCGGCCGCGCACGTGACGCGGTTCTCGGTCGTCCGCTACGGCAACGTGATGGGCTCGCGCGGCAGTGTCATCCCGTTCTTCCGCAAGCTCGCCGAGCAGGGCGAGTCGCTGCCGATCACGCACAAGGAGATGACCCGGTTCTGGATCACGCTCCCCCAGGCCGTGCGGTTCGTCGTCGACTCGTTCGACCAGATGCACGGCGGCGAGCTGTACGTGCCGCGGATCCCGAGCATGCGGCTGGTCGACCTGGCCCAGGCCATCGCGCCGGGCAGCGAGATGCACGAGGTCGGCATCCGCCCGGGCGAGAAGCTGCACGAGGAGATGATCGCCCCCGACGACGCGCGCCGGACGATCAAGCTCGAGGACCGGTACGTCGTCCAGCCGCACCTCGCCGGCTGGGGCTACCAGGAGCCCGAAGGCGGCACGCCGATGCCGGAAGGCTTCGCGTACCGCTCGGACACGAACGACCTGTGGCTGAACCCCGAGGAGCTGCGCGAGCTGGTGGAGCAGCATGGGTGAGTTCCTCCCGTACGGCCGCCAGTCGATCAGCGAAGCGGACGTCCAAGCCGTCGTCGACGTCCTGCGCGGCGACTGGCTGACCACCGGGCCCGCCGTCCAGCAGTTCGAAGCCGACCTCGCGGCGCACACCGGTGGGACGCCCGCGGTCGCCGTGACGTCGGGCACCGCGGCGCTGCACGTCGCCTACGCGGCGGCCGGGATCGGGCCGGGTGACGAGGTCGTCACCTCGCCCATGACGTTCGTGGCGACCGCCGCCACGGCGGCCCTGCACGGCGCGAAGGTCGTCTTCGCCGACGTCGAGCCGGACACCGGCAACCTCGCCGTCGACGCAGCGGCCGCCGCCGTGACCGAGCGCACGAAGGTCGTCGCCGCCGTCGACTACGCCGGCCACCCCGCCGAACTGGACGCGCTGGCCGAAATCGCCCACCACGCGGGCGCGCTGCTCCTGGAGGACGCGGCGCACTCGGTCGGCGGGTCCTGGCAGGGCCGTCCGGTGGGCTCGATCGCCGATCTGACGACGTTCTCGTTCTTCCCGACCAAGAACCTCACCACGGCCGAAGGCGGCGCCGTCGTCACGCCCCGGGCGGACCTGCTCGACCGGGCGCGCAAGTTCCGCAACCACGGCCTGGTCCGCGACCGCGCCGAGCAGCGGTACCCGGACGAAGGCGGCTGGCACCAGGAAGTCCACGAGTTCGGCCTCAACTACCGCCTGCCGGACGTCCTCTGCGCGCTCGGGTCCAGCCAGCTCACCCGGCTCGCGGAGTTCAAGAAGCGCCGCGCCGAAATCCACGCGCGGTACACCGCGGCGTTCGCGGACGTCGACGGCGTGGCGACGCCGCCGAGCCGCCCGGGCGCCGACCCCGTGTGGCACCTCTACCCGCTGCGGGTCCTCGAGGGCCGCCGGAAGGCGCTGTTCGAGCACCTGCGCGGCGCGGGCATCGGCGTCCAGGTCAACTACATCCCGGCCTACTGGCACCCGGTGTTCGAGGACCTCGGCTACCGGCGCGGCCTCTGCCCGAACGCCGAGGCCTACTACGAGCAGGAGCTCTCGCTGCCGCTGTTCCCGTCGCTGACGGACGCCGACGTCGACCGCGTGGCCGACGCCGTGCGCGCGTTCTTCTAGAGCAGGTCCCAGGTCAGGGGCGTGCCCTTCGCGGCGTCGACGCGGAAGGTGCGCCCCGCGACCTTGGTGATCTCGGCCGGGGCCAGGCCGCCCGCGGGCCGGATCGACCGGACGTTCGCCGCGGTGACCTCGTCCCCGGCGCGGACGTCCTCGACGACGTAGAGGGACCGGCGCAGCCGCAGGCCCTCTTTCTCGCTCTCGCGCGGGCCCAGCACGGGCTCGCCGAGGGCTTCCCACGCCCGGTGCGTCTCTTCGACCAGTGCGGCCAGCTCGGCGGGCTCCAGGGAGAACTCGGAGTCGACGCCGCCGTCCGCGCGGGCCAGCGTGACGTGCTTTTCGATCGCCACCGCACCCAGCGCGACCGCGGCGACCGGCGCACCGATGCCCGGGGTGTGGTCGGAGAGCCCCACCAGCGACTGGGTCAGGCCCGCCAGCAGCGGCAGGCCCCGCAGGTTGCTCTCGCGCGGTGACGCCGGGTAGCTCGCCGTGCAGCCGAGCACGATCAGCTGGTCGTTGCCCGCTTCGCGAGCGGTGCGCACCGCCGCGTCGATCTCCGCGACGTTCGCCATGCCGGTGGAGATGACCAGCGGCTTGCCGGTGCGCGCGCACAGCTCGATCAGCGGCAGGTCGACGATTTCCGAAGACGCGATCTTGTACGCCGGCGCGTCCAGTGACTCCAGCAGCTCGACCGCCGTCGGGTCGAACGGGCTGGAGAAGATCTCGAGGCCGCGGGCCCGGGCGCGCTCGAACAGCGGCGCGTGCCACTCCCACGGCGTGTGGGCCTTTTCGTACAGTTTGTACAGGTTCTCGCCGCCCCACAGCTCGTGCGAGTCACCGATCCGGAACGCCGGGGTGTCGACGTCGATGGTGATCGTGTCGGGGCGGTAGGTCTGCAGCTTGACCGCGTGCGCGCCGGTTTCCGCGATCGCGTCGACGATCGCGAGCGCGCGGTCGAGGTCGCCGTTGTGGTTGCCGGACATCTCGGCGATCACGAACGGCGGGTGGCCGGGGCCGACCTCGTGCGCGCCGATGCGGATGTCTGCGGTCATGGTGCCTCCCCGGGGTGGACGGTTCGGGTCACTGCAGAGTCTTGCGCAGGTGCCGGAAGCCGCCGACGGCAGGCGCGGCTTCGACGTACCCGGCCCGCTCGAACAGCTTCGCCGAAGCCGCGTTGTCCTGGTGCACGGCGGCCAGCACGACCCGCACGCCGAGGCGCTCCCGCGCCGTCCGCTCGCCCTCGGCGAGCACGGCACCGGCCAGCCCCCGGCCGCGGTGCCCGGGGGCGACGGTGATGCTGACCTCCCAGCCGTCGCCGTCGCGCCGGTCGAACCGCACGGTGCCGACCGGCTCGTCCTCGTGGTCGACCACGAGCAGCAGCCGGCCGGGATCCGCGCGGACCCCGCGCAGCCAGGCGAGGTGCTCGTCGAGGGCGACGACCGTCGTCGACCGGGACGCCTGCCGGGTCCGGGGGTCGTTGCGCCAGCCCAGCAGCAGCTCGGCGTCCGCCTCGGTGGCCTCGCGGGCGCGCAAGTTACCGGGCGACGGACTGCTCGGCCTGGTCCTCGAGGCGCCGGAGCCGGTCCTCGTAGCGGGAGATGCCCGCGAGCCGGACGCGGATCTGCGCGTGCTGCCGCTGGATCTCCTCGATCAGCGTGCGCGCCTCGGCGACCTGCGGGGTGTCGCTGTTCGGGACCAGCGACATCGACTCGCGCAGCGTCTCCAGCCGGCCTTCCTGCGCCGCCACGTGCGGGATCAGGCGGTCGAGCTCCGCGCGGATCCAGCGCAGGTCACCGTGGGCCCGCTCGAGGCCGTGCTCGGCGTTGTCCAGCCGTCGCCGGTGGTCGGCGGTGGCGTGCTCGAGTTCGGTGACGCGCGAGACGAGCCCGCGGGTTCGGTCTTCGACCCGGAAGTCGATGACCTTCACGAGCCGGTCGATCAGGTTTCGGCCGAGCTTCGGCACTGCCATGGTGATCCTTCGCGTGGGTGGGACGTGCGCCTAGCGTAGGAGGGTCGTGTCGCCGGTCTTGGTCCAGGAGTCCAGCAGCCGCCCCTCGGCGGCGATCTGGTGCTCGGGCCCGACGATGCAGGAGTCGCCCGCCGCGTGCTCCCAGGAGGTCTGGTCGGGGTCGTCGATGAACGAGAACCCGGTCAGCACGAGGTGCGCGGTCGGGAACGACGTCCGCGCGATCCACGCGGCGAGCGTGCCGGTGGTCGACCACGTCGGCTCGGTGCGGGTCGGCAGGCCGAGCGCGTCCGACAGCGGCAGCACGACCTCGCGGTTCGGCACCGGGACCGCACCGAGGTCGGTGGGCCACCAGCCCGGCAGGTCCTCCGGCTCCCAGTGCATCCGGCCCGGCTCGACCAGCAGGTAGAGCCGCTTGCGGTAGTCCTGGAAGACGTGCTTGGTCGCGCGGATCGCCCGGTTGAACACCACGACGTGGGTCCGGGACCCGACGATCTCCTCACCGGGCTCGTCGACGACGAAGCCGTTGACGCGGACCACGAGGTCGCACGTGTCGATCGCCTTCGCCCGCTGGGGGTCGGGCGGGAGCGGCTGGTTTCCGACGACCGCCACCGAACGGGGATCCGGCCGGTCGGCGTAGGCCGCGAGCAGGTTGACCATCAGGCTCGCCGCGTCGAGAGCAGCAGTCATAAGCGGAGAAAGTACCAGGACAGGTGATCCGGCCCGGCGCGTAGCGGCCCCCGGGCACTACCACACCGGCGGGGTGGCCCGGGCGCCGCGCATCCCATCGGTACCCTCGTCCACGTGCATGCCACCAGCACGGTTCAGGCCGCGGACTCACCCGTAGCGACCTCGGCTCCGCCGACGTCGGACAGCAAGACGTTCTCGCGTGCCTTCGCCGACATCAAGGCCGGTTTCAGTGCTCGCGAGCTGTGGGGTCACCTCGGCTGGCAGGACATCAAGCAGCGGTACCGCCGCTCGGTGATCGGGCCCTTCTGGATCACCATCAGCCAGGCGGTCCTCGCGCTCGGGCTCGGACTGCTGTACTCACAGCTGTTCAAGCTGCCCGTCGAGGTGTTCCTGCCCTACATCTCCACCGGCTTCATCATCTGGGGCTTCATCAGCGGCTGCCTGTCCGAGGGCATGGAGACGTTCATCACGAACGAGGGGCTGATCAAGCAGCTCCCGGCGCCGCTGAGCGTGTACATGCTGCGCACGGTGTGGCGGCAGACGCTGATGCTGGCCCACAACATGATCGTCTACGTGGCCGTGCTGGCGATCTTTTTCAGCGCGCTCGACAAGAAGTACTCGCTGCTGGGCAACGGCGCGTGCATCCCCGACCACATCTGCCACCCGGGCCTCAGCTGGACCATCCTCCTGGCCATCCCCGGTTTCGTGCTGCTGGCGCTGAACGCCGGCTGGGTGACGCTGCTGTTCGGCATCATCTCGACCCGCTTCCGCGACATCCCGCAGGTCGTCAACTCGCTGATCCAGCTGCTGTTCTACGGCACGCCGATCGTCTGGCCGGTGGACCAGCTGATGTCCGGCGGGGCCCGGGAGGGCGTCTCCTGGATCCTGCCGATCGTCAAGGCCAACCCGCTCTACCACTTCATGCAGGTGGTCCGGGCGCCGCTGCTGGGCCAGGAGTTCTCGCCGGAGAACTGGATCGTGGTCGGCGCCATCACCGTCATCGGTTGGGCTCTCGCGCTGGTCGCGATGCGCAACTACCGTGCCCGCGTCTCCTATTGGGTGTGACACATGGTCTCCATTGACGTCCACAACGCCTTCGTCGACTTCCCGATCTTCGACGCGAAGACGCGGTCGATGAAGAAGAAGGTGCTCGGCAAGGTCGGCGGCAAGATCGGCACCGACACGAAGGTGCCGATCATCGAAGCCCTGCACGACGTCACCCTCAACCTGCGTGAAGGCGACCGCGTCGGCCTGGTCGGGCACAACGGCGCCGGCAAGTCCACCCTGCTGCGCCTGCTCGCCGGGATCTACGAGCCGACCCGCGGCTCGTCGCGGATCAACGGCAAGATCGCGCCGGTGTTCGACCTCGGCATCGGCATGGACCCGGAGATCTCGGGCGTCGAGAACATCATCATCCGCGGCCTCTTCCTCGGCATGACCGCCAAGGAGATGGAGAAGCGGGTCGACGACATCGCCGAGTTCACCGAGCTCGGCGACTACCTGCAGATGCCGCTGCGGACGTACTCGACCGGCATGCGGGTGCGGCTCGCGCTCGGCGTCGTCACCTCGATCGACCCCGAAATCCTCATCCTCGACGAGGGCATCGGCGCGGTCGACGCGGCGTTCCTCAACAAGGCCCGCGACCGCCTCAAGGACCTCGTCAAGCGCTCCGGCATCCTGGTGTTCGCCAGCCACTCCGACGAATTCCTGTTCGAGCTGTGCGATTCGGCCATCTGGATGGACGAGGGGCACCTCAAGCAACAGGGTTCGCTGCGAGACGTCCTCACGTCGTACAAGGGGCGGGACCCCTTCGAGAACATGAGCCAGGAAACCTTGGAGCGCTTCGGCATCGAGCCGGTGGCGACGACGAACGGCGGGGAATGATGGCGAGCGAGACTCCGCAGCTGCCCGACGGCGCCGTCGTCGGCGTGGTCGTCACGCGGCACCGGCGCGAGCTGCTCGCGGACTCGCTCAAGGTCATCGCGGCCCAGACCCGGCCGGTCGACCACCTCGTCGTCGTGGACAACGGGCCGGACGACTCCGCGCGCGAAGTCGTCGAGAACTACCCGCTGCCGCACACGTACCTGCCGTCGCACCGGAACCTCGGCGGCGCCGGCGGGTTCGCCCTCGGCATGCTGCACGCGCTGTCCCTGGGCGCGGAGTGGATCTGGCTGGCCGACGACGACGGGCGCCCGGCCGACGAGAACGTGCTCGCCATCCTGCTCGAGGAGGCGGAAAAGCGGGGCCTGGCGGAGGTTTCGCCGGTGGTGTCGAACATCGAGGCCCCGGACAAGCTGGCGTTCCCGCTGCGCCGCGGCCTGACCTGGAAGCGGTCGCAGGCCGAACTGGGCGCCGACTTCCTGCCCGGCATCGCGTCCCTGATGAACGGCGCACTCTTCCGAGCTTCCACTTTGGACGTCGTCGGCGTGCCGGACCTGCGCCTGTTCTTCCGCGGCGACGAGGTGGAACTGCACCGGCGGCTGGCCCGCTCGGGGCTGCCGTTCGGCACGTCGCTGAAGACGAAGTACCTGCACCCGGACGGCTCGGACGAGTTCAAGCCGATGCTGGGCGGCAAGTTCCACGCGCAGGACCCGGAAAACGAGGTCAAGCGCTACTACACCTACCGCAACCGCGGCTACCTGCTCTCGCAGCCGGGGATGCGGAAGATCGGCGCGCTGGAGATCGTCCGGTTCGGACTGTACTTCGTGGGCGTGAAGCGGGACCCGAAGGCGTTCCTGCAGTGGCTGAAGCTGGTGCGGCAGGGCCGCGCCGAGAAGTTCTACCGGTACTGAAAAGGGGCCCCGCGGGGCCCCTTTTCCGTTCGCCTTATTCCCCGATCACCGGCGGCGCGGTGCGGAGGTCGGTGCCGAAGACCTCGTCGGGGTCTCCCTCGACCAGGTAGGTCGGGCGCGAGTGCTCGGTGTCTTCGTCGCCTTCGCCCTTCTGGCCGCGGCCCACGCCGCCCCCGCCGGGGCCCACACCCCCGCGACCGGCGGCACCCGAACCGAGGCCGCCCATCCCGCGACCCGCGGCCGCTTCCGCGGCGCCGATCCCGCCGGGCCGGGCCGCCCCGGACGCGGCACCCGCACCCGTCGCGCCGCCGGCCGCGCTCGACCCGCCGGGGCCGAAGCCCCCGCCGCCGCGTCCACCGCCACCGCCGCCGACCTTGGAGTTGTAGGCCTCGTCGCCGCCGAAGTTCAGGCCGCCCATCGGCATCGGGCTCATCGGCGGCATCCCGCCGAACTGCTGGTTCGGGTTCGACGTCGACGCCGCCGGGAGCGACCCGGGCGTGAAGCTGGACGGCGTGGTGGTGCCCGCGGGCACGAACCCGGAGCCGGTCGTCGAGCCGGGCCCGGAGATGGTGTGCCCGGCCGGCCCGCCGAGGGGTCCGCTGGGGTTGCCGGACGAGAAGCCCTGCGTGCTCGCACTCCCCCCGGGGAGGTGTACCGAACCGGAGCCCGGCGGGTTCACGCTGGAGGGGTTGTTGATGCCGTTCTTGTCGCCGGTGCCGCCGGGGTCATCGCTGCCCCCACCGGTGCTGAAGCTGGGCGGCGGCGCGAAGGCGGGCTGCTTGGAGGCGGCCTCGTAGAGGTTCTTGTCGTAGGTCGCCATGACACTGGCGGCCTCGTCGTGCGCGGCCTGGCTGTCCTTCTGCTTCTGGATGGACTTCTCGACGTTGTCGGCCAGGTTGAGCGGGTTGGAGGTGGCCCAGCCCTTGAACTCGTCGGTCCAGCTGAAGGGAATGGGGGCCGGCATGGAGTTCTTCGCCGTGGCGGCGGCCTGGCCCTGCTGGTAGATGGTCTCGGAGGCCAGCTTGGCGTTCTGGGAGTTGGCGTCGGACCACTTGCTCAGGCTGGTGAAGTACTGCTGCGCGTTCTCGGCCGCGGAGCCTTCCCAGGTGCCCTTGGAGGCGTTGACGGCGGTGGTCATCGACTGGGCGAACTTGTCGAAGACCTGGTGGACCTCGTGGTAGGCGGTCGAGACCTGGGACACCTGGTCGACGTCCAGATTGCTCTGGAGGTACGCCTGCAGCTGGGTGTGTTCGTTGCCCTTGTAGTCGGCGTTCGGTGCGTGCAGGCCCTGCACGTACTCGACGTCACGCCCCCGGGTGGCGTCCTTGACGTTCTTGGCGCCCATCTCCCGCGACTGGTTCTTCGCCTGGGCGCGCGCGAGGTAGTCCTGGACCCACCCGAACAGCCAGTTGTCCGGATCGACGCCCTCATCGGCCTTCCGCTGCAGGTAGGCATCCCGATCGGCGGGCGCCATGTTCTGCACTTCCTGCGGCGACTTGTCCGCGGTCTTCGGCGGGCGGGCCTGTTGCGTGCTCATCTGAACTCCCCTTACGCCTTGGGCAGCCGCGGTTCGACAGCGGCCTTGGCGACCGCCTCGGCGATCTGGCAGGCCTCGTCCGAAGAGGCGACCGCCGTGACTTCCACGTCGACCCGGGACGAGTCGCCGACCGCCAGTGCCAACGTGCACCCGGGGGCGGCGCCGTCGGGCGATTCCTTCGCCTTCCGGCCGTTGATGTCCTTGTCCACCACGCCGCGGCCGGTGTCCCTGACCTGATCGATCGAGGCGTCGTCGCGGACGTTCGCTCCGATCAGCATGGACTTGTCGCTCGCCGAGGCGATCTGCTTCTGGTAGCTGCACGAACGCGCGGAGCCGATCTTGCCGTTCTCCGGCGGATCGAACTGGCCGTAACTGGTCAGGTCGTTCATTTCGAGGAGCGAGCAGGGATCGGTGATCGACTGCGTGCCTCCGCCGCCCGAGGACGAGCTCTCCGGTGCCTTCGACTCGCTCGCCGCCGGGGATTGCGCTGGTGAGGCGGTTCCGCCTTGGGTGGTGGTGCACCCGGTCAGGAGGGCTCCGCCGGCGAGGAGCGGGAGAACGACCCGAACGAGGAGTTTCGTCATGACCTCAGCCCTGCTTGTTCCGGAACGCGGCGAAGGCTTCGTCTTCGGTTTGGTTGTAGAGGCTGGTGGCCCGTTCCAGCGCTTTGTCGGTCTGCGTGGCGATTTCCCGCAGCTGCCCCAGCACCGCCCGCGCCGAACCTTCGCTTTCGGTGGCGCTCTTCTGGTCGTGCGAGGCGACGGTCTGCCCGTACGGGTGGCTCCCGAGCCGGGGCGCCTGATCCAGCGCGTACACCTTGTACCCGAGGCGGTCGAGGTCCTTGACCAGTGCGGTCAGCGCGTCCCGGATCGGCTTCACGCCCTCCGGGGTGATCCTGAAGCCGCCGCTCGCCGCCGAGGCGACCAGTTTGTCGGTCTCCGCCTTGACGCTCTGCACCGCCTCGGCCATCGCACCGGAGGAAAGCGGATTCACGATGTCCGACATCGATCCGCCACCACCGTCGGCAATCAACATCGCTGCTCCCCGATCATCGCTTCGCCCGTGCGTGTGCACCCGGAAGTCTACTAGCCGGACACCCAGCGCAACCGCTGTTCACCGATCTCCCCCTCGGACGCACCACCCGCGCCACCGGTTCCGCGGCGGTCAGAACTGGCCTTCGAGCTGGGCGTACAGCTGCTGGGCCAGGCGGGCGTTGTCGGCCGGGGCGTAGGTGATCCAGCGCTGGCCGTCGGCGGCCGCGCGGGAGGACATCAGCCAGCGGCCGCTCGGGGTGTCGAACCAGGCCAGCGGGGGGAACGCACCCGCTCGGGTCTGGGCCGTGAACTGGCCGATGCGCTTCTTCGGCTCCTGGAAGACGCGCTCGATCATGCGCATCTGGGGGCCGCCGCCGCTCTGGGAACGCGGGCCGGTGACGCCCGCGAAGGGGTCGTACGCCTCTTCGCGGCGCTCCTGGCGGGGCTGCTGGGCCGGCCGGGAGATCGTCACCGACTGGCCGGGGGCCGCCGGGGTCAGCGGGAGGAGGTCGACGATCGCCGGCACGATGCCCGTCGGGCGGACCTCCTCGAAGACGAGCAGGTTCTCCTGCTGGCGGGCGAGCACCGCGAACTGGCCGTCGGAGGCGACGCGGGCGAACAGGTGCCGGTCGCCCAGCTCGGCGGCCGCGTTGATGGTCACGCTGCCCCGCACGAACGTGGCCAGCGCCAGCTCGGCGTCCGGGTCGAGGCGGCCGCGGCTCCACAGGCCGCGGCCGGTCAGGTCGCGGACCACGGCGTCGCGGATCATCGCGCGCTGCTCGACGGTCGTGCCGACGTGCGGGACCTCGAACGGCGTCGGCGCGCGGCCGAGCCCGAGCTGTTCCAGCAGGATGTCCACCGCTGCCAGTGACAGCGAGAACGAGTGAGGCATCGCGTCCGTCCCCCCGAGGGTCTTCCGGCTTCGCGAAAACGGTAGTCCACCGCCGTGACAACCGGGGGTTCGCCCCGGGCCGGGGCTCCGCCACCCGGAGCCCCCGAACGAAAGCTCCGCCCTCAGCGAACCCGCTTGCCCGGCGAAGATCGCCGCTGGTCCGATGGACGCATGGCCGACTCGAAACCCGCCCTCGTCCTGCACCTCGCCACCGGCGGCGAACCGCTGCTGTTCGCCCTGACCACCGAAGAATCCGGGAAGCTGGCGGGCAGGCTCCCCCAGCTCGTGAAGGCCGGCGCCGTCGAAACCGTGACCACCAAGGACGACTCGGTGGTCGCGGTCAACTTCGCGCACGTCGCCGCCGCCTACATCGACGACCTCACCCGCAAGAGCAAGGTCTTCGGCCTGCACGCCTGAGACGGCGAAGGCCGCCTCACGACGTGCGTGAGACGGCCTTCGCGCGAAGAGCGTCAGAGCTTGTACAGGCGCTTCCAGTTCTCGCGCGAGGTGAGCTCCGGCATGGCCCGCTTGTACTGCTCCTGCACCGCCGCGCCTTCCTTGCGCAGCCGCTGGATGACCCGCGCGCCCTGCTTGGCCAGCGCGAACATCTTCACCCGGTCGTAGGACCGGACGCGGACGCCCTCCTGGCTCGCGTCGGTGACGACGGCCGTGTCGAACAGCGCGATGTGCCACCAGTTGGCCTCGTCGATCGGCACCGCGCCGAGCCCGAAGCGGCTGCGGCCGAGCACCCGGTCGAGGACCCGCTTGATCAGCACCAGGCGCTGCATGCTGGGCCGCGGCGCGCTGTTGATGATGCCGATGTCGTTGGACGCGATGCCCGGGACGTCGGTCGCCTTGTGGCGCTTGGTCTCCGGGTAGTCGTCGCGGATGCGGCGGATCTCCTTCATCGCCTCGACCCCGCCGTCACGCAGGATCTCCGGGCCCTTCAGGAAGTCCTCGACGGCCTTGATCAGCGTCGCCGACAGGCCGTACTGCATGCCGAGCAGGTAGCGGACCAGCTGCGCGATGAGCACCCGCGAGAGCAGGTTCAGGTTGAACGGCGAGTGCAGCGCCGCGGTGATGATCGAGTTGCGCAGGTTGAAGTACCGGTGCCACTCGTCCCAGTCCTTCATGTGGAAGTCCGCGTGCCACACGCCCGCACCCGGCAGGGTGACGGTCGGGAAGCCGTGCGCGCGGGCCCGGTAGGAGTACTCGGCGTCGTCCCACTGGAAGAAGAACGGCAGCGGGTAGCCGGTGGCCTGCACGACCTCGTAGGGGATCAGGCACGACCACCAGCCGTTGTAACCGGCGTCGAGGCGGCGCTCCTGGCGGTTCGGCTTCAGCGTCTCCTCGTCCACGCCGAGCAGGTCGGCGGTGGAGAGCGAGTGCTCCACCGGCTGGCCGGGCTCGAGGGTGTTGAGGCGGGCGTACTCCGCGCCGACGTGCAGCTGGTTCGGGTGGAACAGGTTGAGCATCTGGCCGCCGACGATGATCGGGTTGGCGGCGCGGTTGGAGAACGCCGTCATCCGGATCACGAGGTCCGGCTCGAGCAGGACGTCGTCGTCCATGAACAGGACGTTCGCGTGCTCGGTGGCGGTGTGCCCGGCCACCTCGAAGAGGCCGCGGGTGAAGCCGCCGGCGCCGCCGAGGTTCGGCTGCTTGATGTAGTGCAGCTTGTCGCCGAGGTCCTTGGCGACCTGCTCGAAGCCGTCGCGGGACTCGACGAGGTCGGTGCCCTGGTCGGCGACGTAGATGGCGTCCAGGGTTTCCAGCGAGGAGACGTCCGCGGCGAGGGCCTGGAGGTTCTTGAGGCAGTCGTCCGCGCGGTTCATCGTGCAGATGGTCACCGCGGTCGGGCGGATCTTCTCCGGGGCGTCGACCGTCCAGCGGACCTGCTCGACGCGCAGCGTCTGGCCGCCCTCGGTCTCGAGGTCGAGCCAGAGCGCGCCGCCGTCGTAGAACTTGTCGAGCTTGCCGGTCAGCGACACCTTCGCCTGCTTGGCGTCCTTGACCTGCTCAGCGGCCACCACGCGCGGCTCGCCCTCGACGTCCGAGGCACCCATCGTCAGCAGGCCGGTGCCGGTGACGACCGCCTCGACCGAGACCTCGGTCACCGTCGTCCAGCGCTGCCAGTAGCTGGCCGGGAACCGGCCGAAGTAGGTGTTGCCCGACACCTTGGAGGCGGGCTCGAGGCTGATCGACGCGCGTTCCCGCACGGCGGCGCCCCACTCGAGCTCGGCGTACAGGTCCTTGCTGACGATCGGCGCCGGGCCGGCGTAGAGCCCGCGCTGCGCCGTCAGGCGGCCCTGCGGAGTGTGCTCGGTGAACCGCGTCTCGGCGGCCGCGCCGGCTGTGGTGGTCGGCGCCGGGGTAGCTGTTTTACCGGGCATTGGTTCCTCAGTTCTCCTCAGTCGACGGCTCGCGGAAGACGACCCACTTCAGCATCACGAAATTGATCACGGTGGCGGTGGCCTGCGACACGGCCCAGCACAGTGTGTGCTGCCACGCGGACTCCGGCAGCACCTGCAGCATGAGCTGGTTCACCCCGACCGCGACGAAGAACGTCACGGTGTAGAGCAGGACGAACGAGCCGACCTGCGCCTTCCCGTCGCGGCGCCCGCCGGCGAAGGTGAACTTCCGGTTCAGGAAGAACGCCGTGGTCGTGCCCACGATGAAAGAGATAGCGCGGGCGATGTCGACCCACGGTGAGGTGGCCATCCCGGCCACCTGGGTCAGCAGCGTGTAGGTGCCCAGGTCGACGAGGGCGCAGAAGCCCCCGATCAGGGCGAAGCGGATGAGCTGGCCCAGCAGTCCAGGAGAGGACTGCCCACTCGCCGTTGGGGGGTCCAGGGGGGCCCGCCCCCCGGCCGGGGTCCGGGACTCGGCCCCGGATGCCACAGCCGCTACGTCGGCTTGCGGATCGGTCGCCACCACTGCTTTACCTCGTCACCTGAGTCATGGTCACCCGCGCGGGCGCTTGTACCTTGATGCGCAAAGTGTAGAGATGAGCACTTCAGGGTCACGTCTCGGGCGTGGTTGGGCGTGGCTACCCTGGTCGGGTGACCCACGTACCCAACACACAGCGTCGCACGCTCATGGGCTGGGCGCGGACCGCACCGACCACGGCCGACGTGCTGACCACGGCCGACGTGGAAGAGATCGCACGCGCCGTCGCCCAGGCGGGTGCACGCGGCGTGATCGCCCGCGGCCTCGGCCGATCCTACGGTGACCCGGCGCAGAACGCCGGCGGCCTGGTCGTCGACATGACGGCGCTGAACCGGATCCACTCGATCGACCCGGACTCCGCGCTCGTCGACGTCGACGCCGGCGTCAGCCTCGACCAGCTGATGCGCGAGGCCCTGCCGTACGGCCTGTGGGTCCCGGTGCTGCCGGGCACGCGCCAGGTCACCATCGGCGGCGCGATCGCCAACGACATCCACGGCAAGAACCACCACAGCGCGGGCAGCTTCGGCAACCACGTCGTGTCGATGGACCTCGTCACCGCCGACGGGCAGATCCGCACGCTCACGCCGGAGGGCCCGGACGCCGACCTGTTCTGGGCGACCGTGGCCGGCATCGGCCTGACCGGCATCATCGTCCGGGCGAAGATCCGGATGACGAAGACCGAGACCGCGTACTTCATCGCGGACAACGAGCGCACGAACAACCTCGACGAGACGCTCGAGCTGGTCAGCAACGGCTCCGACGACAACTACACGTATTCGTCGGCGTGGTTCGACACGATCTCCACCGGCGCGAAGCTGGGCCGCGCCGCCTTCGGCCGGGGCTCGCTGGCCAAGCTGGACGAACTGCCGCCGAAGCTGCGCGCGAACCCGTTGAAGTTCGACGCCCCGCAGCTGGCGACGCTGCCGGACGTCTTCCCGAACGGCCTGGCCAACAAGCTGACGTTCGGCGCCATCGGCGAGCTGTACTACCGCAAGACGCCGAAGGCCGCCCGCGGCGTGATCCAGAACCTGACGGCCTTCTACCACCCGCTCGACATGTTCGGCGAGTGGAACCGGGCGTACGGCTCGAACGGTTTCCTGCAGTACCAGTTCTCGACACCGCTGAACGCGCACGAGCCGCTGCGCAAGATCGTCAAGAAGATCGCCGAGTCGGGGCACGTGTCCTTCCTCAACGTCTTCAAGCGGATGGGCGAGGGCAACGCGGCGCCGCTGTCGTTCCCGCACCCGGGCTGGATGGTCTGCGTCGACTTCCCGATCAAGGCCGGCCTGAGCCGGTTCTGCCAGGAGCTCGACGAAGACGTCCTGGAGCTGGGCGGGCGGCTGTACACGGCGAAGGACTCGCGCACCTCGCCCGAGACGTTCGCGAAGATGTACCCGCGGCTCGAAGAGTGGCGCAAGGTGCGCGCGGCCATTGACCCCGAAGGCGTTTTCGCCTCTGACATGAGCCGGAGGCTCGAACTGTGATCGACGCGGTGGGCAACCCCCAGTCCCTGCTCCTGCTCGGCGGCACGTCCGACATCGCGCTGGCGATCGCCGAGAAGTACCTGGCCGAGAAGCCCCTGCGGGTCGTGCTGGCCGCCCGGCCGTCGCCCCGTCTGGACGCGGCGGCGCAGCGCCTGAAGGACCGCGGTGCCGAGGTGTCCACAGTCGACTTCGACGCGAAGGACACGGCGTCCCACCCGGCCGTGCTGGCCAAGGCGTTCGAGAGCGGCGACATCGACGTCGCGGTCGTGGCGTTCGGCCTGCTCGGCGACCCGGAGGAGGTCTGGCAGGACCACGCGAAGGCGGTCGAGCTGGCGACGGTGAACTACACGGCCGCGGTGTCGGTCGGGGTGGCGCTGTCGGAGAAGCTCAAGGCCCAGGGCCACGGCACGGTGATCGCCCTGTCGTCGGTGGCGGGCGAGCGGGTCCGCCGGTCCAACTTCGTGTACGGCTCGACGAAGGCCGGCTTCGACGGGTTCTACCTCGGCCTCGGCGAGGCGCTGGCGCCGTTCGGGGTGAAGGTGACGGTGGTCCGCCCGGGGCACGTCAAGACGAAGATGACCGAGGGCCTGAAGGACGCCCCGCTGGCGCAGACGGCCGAGCAGGTGGCGGAGACCGCGGTGAGCGCGGCGCGCGCGGGCAAGGACCTGGTGTGGGCGCCGGCGCAGTTCCGCCTGGTGATGTCGGCCCTGCGGCACGTCCCGCGGCCGATCTTCCGCAAGCTGCCGATCTGATTCAGGTTTCGCCGAAGGCCCGGACCGCGAGGGCCGGGTCTTCGGCGACGAACTTCACGACGCGCACGGGCTCGGTCCGGCCCAGCGGCGCGCGTGCTCGCAGCGCCCGTTTTCGGTACTGACCGGCGGCCCCACCCAGACCTGGCCCGTCAACCGCCCGTGGCGTGGGCGGGGATCAGGTACAGGTTCTGGCTGCCCACCCACGGTGAGTCGATGTGCCAGGTGGCCAGCGCCGCCGGTGGTGGGGTGCGGCGGGTCGTCGCCAGGACCAGGTCCGGGCTGATCGGGGCCACGCTGTGGTCGAAGTTGTGGAAGTTCGCCTCCAGCAGGGCGCGGCCGAGGTCGTCGCTGCGGCGCTTGGTCTCGGTGATCGCCGGGTCGACCGCTCCGCGGTCGGAGAACTCGTCGACCAGCTCGCAGTCGCACGCGTAGGCCAGTGCGCCGACCTCGCCCGCCGTCTCGACCTTGCGGCCGTGCGCGATCGCCGCGAGCTCCTGGCCGATTTCGCGGTACTCCGTCGTCGAGGCGTGGTTGCTCGTGATCGGCGCGAACTGGCGGGGCAGTCCGGGCAGCGCATACACCGCGACGCTCGCCGCGAGGACCGCTCCGGCCGCCGTCCACGCGCCGCGGCGCACCCACTCCGGGACCGCTGAGGCGCAGGCGGCGAGGAAGATCGTCGCGCCGATGATGCTCGGCGCGTAGTACCAGTGGTAGGGCGGCACGCCGAGCTGGCTGTAGGCCAGGTAGTGCAGCGCACTGGCGACGGCCAGCGCCGCGAACGGTGTCAGACGGCGGGCCGTCTCGGAACCACGGTGGCACCGGACGAGCCAGGCCACTCCGGCGAGGGCGGCGAGCAGCAGCGGCAGGAACGACAACGCGGCCGCCGCCGGGAAGTTGCGCCAGTACAGCAGCGGGCCGTTGGTGAAGCTGAACGGACCCCACGACTGCTGACTGATCTTGATGACGAGCGTGTCCGGCACGGCCGAGCCGAGCACCAACCAGCTGAACCCGAACCACGGCAGCGTGACGGCGAGGGCGGCGAAGGCCGTCCGCCAGATGCCGGTCCAGAACTCGCGGCGGGCGGCGAACAGCACCGCGGCGAGCAGCAGCAGGTCGATCCGGACGAGGGCGAGCAGCCCGATCACCACGCCCAGGCGGCCCGGCCGGCGCTCCCCCGCGTAGACCAGCGTCCAGACGACCCCCGTGGCGCCGAGCGCGACTTCCAGCCCGATCGAGGACAACAGCAGCGGGTTGACCAGCAGCAAGGCGAACGTCAGCGGCGCGAACGTCGCCGGCAGGCCGGAGCGCTCGCCGAGGCGGCGCAGGCCCAGCACGAACAGCACCTGCGCGGCGACGAACACGACACCGGCGGCCAGCACGGCGTCGCGCACGACGAACGTGACCGCGCCGAGGAGGAGGACGTTCAGCGGCGACGTCGCGGTGTTCGCCGTGCCCTGTTCGATCAGGCCCCAGTGGCCGTGGAAAGCGAGGTTCTTCGCGTAGGACAGCGTGATGTAGGTGTCATCGATGAGATGGCTGCTGACCAGGGCGAACACAAAGGCGGAGGCGGCCGCGGCGCCCGCCGGCAGGGCCCAGGACCGGGCGACGGGGATGGCCGCTGGGAGCGCGCGGACGGCTTTGGGGAGTTCTGCGGAGGCGCTTCGCATCCGGAATACCGTACCCCGCTCGTGATGATTCTGTGATCTGAGCGGGGTACGGGTGGCCCAGGCCACAGTGTCGGATCAGATGCCGTCCCCGGTGCCGGAGCCGGTGTTGCCGCGCCCGCCGAAGCCGGGACCGCGGTCGTCGAAGCCCTGGTCGGGGCCGTGGTACTGGCGGTGGATGCCCGGGCCGCCGTAGCGCGGGCCGTGGTGGGACGCCGCGGCGATCCCGCCGACGACGCCGCCGCCGACCAGCAGGCCGAGCAAGCCGGCGCCGACGAGCTGGGTGGCGCGGTGGCCGACGAACCGCCGGAACCCCCCGAACGGCCGCGGCGCTGGTTGAGCAGGACCCCAGGCGGCGTAGTGCCGGCCGGGGCCGGGCTGGGACAGCTGCGGAGTGGGCGGTGGCTGCTGGCCGTGAACGGCGGTCCGGTCGGCCGGTGTGGCGCCGGACGCCTGGCCAGGCCCGGCAGCGCCCTGTGCGGCGGCCGCCGCTTGGCCGGGATCTACGGGCTCGGCCGCACTCTGCGCGGCGGCCGCTCCCGCGGCCGGGGCTGGCGCTGCCGCCGCTTGGCCGGGATCTACGGGCTCGGCCGCGCTCTGCGCGGCGGCCGCTCCCGCGGCCGGGGCTGGCGCCGCCGCTTGGCTCGAATCTGTGGGCTCGGCCGCGAACGCGGCGGTGGGAGGCGCCTGCGCCGCGACATCCCCTGAGGCCGCAGGAGCAGGTTGGCTCGGCTCGCCGGTCTCGGCGGAGGCGGCAGGCGCGGTGGGCGCTGGAGCCGCCGGTCGACTCGGCTCGGCAGGCCCGGAAGCGGCGGCCGGCTCGCCGGTGGCCGCGGGGCTTCGGTGGACCGCCGTCGGCTGGTCGGCCTGGGTCGGGTGCTCGACGGTCGGCTGCTCGGTCGCGTCCGGGGCCTTCTCCTCGCGCGGCTGGTCGTTCATGGTCGCTCCTGTGGTCACGGGGCCGGGCGCAGTGCCCGCCCCCACCACCTCAGGGTGCGTCGCTCAGCTGTGCGTCACCTGAAACGAACCTGTCGATCCGCCATGAGAACTCACAGGTAGAACGCCAGGAACAGGGTGATCACCCAGGACGCGCCCAGCACCTGCAGGATGCGGTCCTTGAGCGCGATCTCCTCCGGCTCGCCAGCGATGCCGCCGTCGACGTCCACCGCGTACCGGAGCACCGCCACCAGGAACGGCACCATCGAGATCAGCGCCCAGACCGAGTTGTGCTCGGTCTGGCGGATCTCGAACGCCCACAGGCAGTACGACATGATCAGGATCGCCGCCGACGTCGCCCAGACGAACCGCAGGTAGCTGGCCGAATACTTCTTCAGCGACGAACGGATCTTCGCGCCCGTGCGCTCGAACAGCATGATCTCCGCGTAGCGCTTGCCCGCCACCATGAACAGCGAGCCGAACGCCGTGACCAGCAGGAACCACTGGGACAGCGCGATGCCGCCCGCGACACCGCCGGCGATCGAGCGCATCAGGAAGCCCGAGCCGACGATGGCCAGGTCGACCACCGGCTGGTGCTTGAGGCCGAAGCAGTAGCCGAGCTGGACGGCCTCGTAGACGCCCAGCACGACCGCCAGCTGCCAGCTGGCCAGGAACGACACGCCGAGGCCGGCCAGGAAGAACACGACCGCGGCCCCGTAGGCGACGGGGACCGGCACGATCCCGGCCGCGATGGGCCGGTTGCGCTTGGTCGGGTGGGCGCGGTCGGCCTCGACGTCGATGGCGTCGTTGATGAGGTAGACCGAGCTCGCCGTCAGCGAAAAGGCCACGAAGGCGATGATCGCGTCGATCAGGAGACCGGTGCGGTCGGTCGACTTCGAGAACGCGAAGAACGGGGCCGCGAAGACCAGCACGTTCTTCACCCACTGCCGCGGCCGCGCCGTCTTGATGACGCCGCCGACCAGGCCGAACGGCCCAGGTGACGCCGTCGGCTCGACAGCCCCGGGAGTCACGGCAGTTTCGTCGCTGTTGCGCTGCTCGGTCGTCTCGCTCATGGGTTCTTTTTCAGCTTCCGTCGTATCAGACCACCGACGAGCCCCCCGAGGGCCGCACCGGCCAGAACGTCTGTCGGATAGTGAACGCCGAGCACGAGCCGCGAGGCGAGCATCGGCGGTACCAGGGCGGGCACCAGGTTACGCCCGGTCAATCCGGAGTAGAGCACCGCCGCCGCCGTGGTGGACGTCGCGTGCGACGACGGGAAGCTCAACTTGCTCGGCGTGCCGACGAGGACCTCGACGCTCGGGTGGTCCGGTCGCGGCCGCCTGACCACGCGTTTCACCGCGATCGACGCGGCGTGCGCGCCGACGACCCCCGCCGACGCGACCAGCCAGTCCTTGCGCCGCTTCTTGTCGACGACCGCGCCGAGCACGCCCAGGCCGAACCAGCCGATGGCGTGCTCACCGAAGTGCGACATGCCGCGCGCGGCCTTCACCGAAGCTTCACTCTTCAGAAAGCCCTGGGCCTTCGCGAGGACCGCCACCTCGCCGGTGGGCTGTCCCTTCTCAAGCATCGAGGGACCCGTCGAGCGGCGCGCCGTCGGTCAGGTGCGGGGCGATCTTGTTGTCGAACGCCGACAGCGCCGAGCCGATGGCCATGTGCATGTCGAGGTACTTGTACGTGCCCAGCCGGCCGCCGAACAGGACGTTCTTCTCGCGCGCCTCGGTCTTGGCCAGCTCCCGGTAGGCCTCGAGCTTCTCGCGGTTGTCCGGCGTGTTGATCGGGTAGTACGGCTCGTCGTTCTCCCCCGCGAACCGGGAGTACTCGCGGAAGATGACCGTCTTGTCCTTCGGGTAGTCCCGCTCCGGGTGGAAGTGGCGGAACTCGATGATCCGGGTGTACGGGACTTCCTGGTCGTTGTAGTTGACGACCGAGGTGCCCTGGAAGTCGCCGGTCTCGGCGACCTCGGACTCGAAGTCGACCGTGCGCCAGGTGAACTTGCCCGCCGAGTAGCCGAAGTAGCGGTCCAGCGGCCCGGTGTAGACGGTCGGGGTGCCCGCCGGGATGTGCTCGCGGACGTCGAAGTAGTCGACGTTCAGCCGGATCTCGATGTTCTCGTGCTCGGCCATCTTCTCGAGCCACGCGGTGTACCCGTTGACGGGCAAGCCCTCGTAGGTGTCGTTGAAGTACCGGTTGTCGAAGTTGTAGCGGACCGGCAGGCGCGTGATGATGTTCTCGCCCAGGTTCTTGGGGTCGTTCTCCCACTGCTTCGCGGTGTAGCCCTTGATGAACGCCTCGTAGAGCGGGCGGCCGATCAGCGAGATCGCCTTTTCCTCGAGGTTCTGCGCGTTGGCCGTCTCGAACTCCGAGGACTGCTTCGCGATGAGCTCGCGGGCCTCGTCCGGGGTGTGCGACTTGCCGAAGAACTGGTTGATCAGGGCCAGGTTCATCGGGAACGAGTAGACCTGGTCCTTGACCCGCGCGAAGACGCGGTGCTGGTAGCCGGTGAACTCGGTGAACCGGTTGACGTACTCCCACACGCGCTTGTTCGAGGTGTGGAACAGGTGCGCCCCGTACTTGTGGACCTCGATGCCGGTCTCCGGGTCGGGCTCCGAGTACGCGTTGCCGCCGATGTGGCTGCGTCGCTCGAGGACGAGGACCTTCTTGCCCAGCTCGGCCGCGGCCCGTTCGGCGACCGTCAGGCCGAAGAAGCCGGACCCGACGACGACGAGGTCGTAACCTGCGAAATCGTCTTCAGTAATGTTGGCGGGGTTCGTGTGCGCGCTCACGGGCGTCGAGGGTACGGGGGTCGCTGACCCGGCCCGCACCCACCTATCACATTTCGGCCTACGACACACCTGGAAAGCAGTGCCTGCACCCGAGGACTTCTGGAGCTACTTCGGCGCGGTGGCCACCTACCTGGCCGTGCTGGCGGTCCCCGGCGGGGTCGTCGGGTGGGCCGCCGGCCTGCGCGGCTGGGCCCTGGCCGGGCTCGCGCCGCTGCTCAGCTACGCCATCACCGGCCTGGCCGGGCCGTGGCTCGCGATCGCGCACATCCCCTACGGCTCGCCCAGCGTCGCCGCGGTCACCCTGCTGCTCGCCGCCGTGCTCTACGGCCTGCGCCGCCTGGCCACCGCGCGCGGCTGGCTCACACCGGGCGCCGAGGAGCCGGCGGTGCCGTGGACCCGGCGGGCGCACCTGGCCGTCGGGGCCTGCGTCGCCATCGCCGTCGCGGTGTCGATCGTCGTGGTCGTCACCGGCCGCGGCGGGACGACCGCGGTGTTCCAGCGCTGGGACACCGTGTTCCACGCGAACGGCATCCGCTACATCGCCGAGACCGGCGACGGCTCGCTGACCGGCATGGGCACCATCAACTGGTACCCGGACGGCTCCTTCTACCCGAACGCCTACCACCTGGTCGGCGCACTGGTCTACGAGCTGTCCGGGACGTCGATCCCGGTCACGCTGAACGCGATCACCATGCCGATCGCCGGGCTGTTCGCGCTGGCCATGGCCGCGCTGGTACGCCAGCTCGGCGGCCGCGCGGTGTTCGCCGGCAGCGCCGCGCTGGTCGCGGGCGGCGCGACGACCGGGGCCTACGAGTCGGTGTCGAGCGGCCTGCTGCCGTTCGCGCTCGGGATCGTGCTGACGCCGCTGGCGGTGATCGCGCTGCAGCGGTTCGTCGTGCGGCCGGGGGTGGACACCGGCGCGGTGCTCGCGCTGACCGCGACCGGCCTGCTCGCCGCGCACTCGAGCGCGCTGTTCGGGGCGGTCCTGTTCGCGTTCCCGCTGGTGGTGCAGCGCTGGTACCGGGCGCTGCGCGGCCGCCGCGTCGACGGCGTCCCCGAAGGCCGGGGGGCCGGGCGGGTCATCGGCGGCGACGTCCTGCGGATGCTGCCGGTGATGGTGGTCGCCGGCCTGCTGGCCGCCCCGATGATCCTCGGCGCGATCGGCTTCACGGCCGGCTCGTACCCGTACCACGCCTGGGGCTCGCACATGCCCGTGTGGAAGGCGCTGGCCATGCTGGCGACGTTCAAGCAGGTGCTGCCGGTGCCGCAGATCTGGCTGACGGTGTTCCTGGCGATCGGCGTGCTCACGCTCGTGGCGCTGCGGCGGATGCGCTGGCTGGTGCTTTCGGCGCTCGGGCTGTCGGCGTTGTTCGTGGTCGTCGCCTGCTTCGGCGGCGAAGACTGGGTGATCAGCCTGTCGCGGCCCTGGTGGAACGACCGGTTCCGGCTGATGGCGCTGGCGTCGATCCCGCTGTGCCTGCTCGCCGCGCACGGCATGAGTGAGACCCAGCGGTGGCTGGCGAAGGTCGCGAGCGGCCGCGCCTGGGTGCGCGCACGGCCGTGGCTCACCGGCCGGATCGGCCTGGCGACGGCGGTGCTGCTGGTCGTGGCGATGGGCGTGCTGACCGGCGGGTTCTACCGCTCGGCCAACGCCAAGACGGTGTCGCTGCTCTACTACAACGGCCTGCCCGGCGAGGTGGTCCCGCCGGTCAGCCGGGACGAGATCGACGCGATGGACCACCTCGGCACGCTCGGCATCCCGGCCGGGCAGAAGGTGCTCAACGACCGCATGGACGGCACGGCCTGGATGTACGCGCTGACCGGCGTGCACCCGGTGGCCGGCCACTACGACGCCGGCGTGGCCCCGCCGGACGCCCTCTACCTGGCCGAGCACTTCGCCGACTACGACAGCGACCCGCAGGTGCGCGCGGCCGTCCGGCGGCTCGACATCCACTACGTGCTGATCGGCAGCGGCACCATCCGCCGGGACACGCCCATCGCGCGGGGGCTGCAGCACCTGGACGGGCACGACTTCCTCAGCGTCGTGTACCGGAACCCGGGTGCGGTCATCTACCGGATCGTGAAGTAGAACGCCCTCGTGGCCGCGGCGCCCCAGCCGCGGCCACGAGGGCCCCCGCACCCCCGGGGTGATTCCGGTCGTCTGGAAACAGAGACGCCCGGGAACCGGCAAACGGTTTCCCAACCACCCCGATGTCACCCGATCGGACTAGTGGAGCTCCGGCAGGACGTCGCTCGCGAGCTGCTCCAGGACGGCTTCCCGGCCCTCGTACGGCGACGACGACCGCGGCCAGTGCGAGATGACGTCGGTGAAGCCCAGCTCCTGCGCCCGGCCCACGGCGTCGCGGAACGCCTCCACGCTGCTCAGCGAGAACACCGGCGACGCGTCCAGGCTGAGGTACCGGTGGATGCTCGCCCGCTCGCGGCCCGCGGCGTCCAGCCGCTGGTCGAACACCTCCGTGAGCTCCCCGATCCCGCGCCACCACTCGCCGGCGGTCTCGCCGCCCTTGCCGGTCGTGACCCAGCCCGCGCCGAAGCGCGCGGCGAGGGTCATCGTGCGCGGGCCGTTCGCCGCGACGACGAACGGCAGCCGGGGCCGCTGGACCGGGCCCGGCAGGTTGCGGGCCTCGCGGGCCCGGTAGTACTCGCCGTCGAAGTCGAACTTGTCGGTCATCAGCAGCCCGTCGAGGGCCTCGACGAACTCGGTGAAGCGGTCGACGCGCTGCTTGGCCGTCAGCTCGGGGCCGCCGAGCACGGCGGCGTCGTAGCGGAGGTGGTCGACGCCCGCACCGACGCCGAGGACGAACCGGCCGTCCGAGATGTCGTCGAGGGTGTTCAGTTCGCGCATGAAGGGCACGGGGTGCCGGGCCACCGGGGACGCCACGAACGTGCCCAGCCGGATCCGCGACGTCACCATCGCCGCCGCGGTCAGGGTCGGGATCGCGGAGAACCACGGGCCGTCGACCAGGGTGCGCCAGCCCAGGTGGTCGTAGGTCCAGGCGTGGTCGAAGCCGTACTCCTCGGCGGCGCGCCACTTCGGCTCGGCGGCCCACCAACGATCTTCCGGAAGAATCACGATGCCTACTCGCACAGGACGGAAAGTAACAGTGCAGCGAAGCTTCTCCGTTGAGGGTGGTGGCGGGGAGGAAGGCGGAGCGATCGGTCGCCACCGGCTGTCGCACGGACGGGAACGGCTTCCCCCGAACGAGTCAGGGACAATGGGTGGGTGGAGAGACCCCAGTTGATCGCGTCCGACGTCGACGGCACCCTGCTCGGCCCCTCCGAATCCCTGTCCGACCGCACGATCGCCACCGTCCGCCGGGCGATCGAGGCCGGCGTCCCGTTCGTGCTGGCCAGCGGCCGGCCGCCGCGGTGGATCGCCCCGATCGCGAAGCCGCTCGAGCTCACCGGGTACGCGGTGTGCGCGAACGGCGCGGTGCTCTACGACTGCGGCCGCGAAGAGATCGTCGAGGTGCACGGCCTGCTCCAGCCGACGCTGCTGCACGACATCGCGCACGCGCTCGACAAGGCGCTGCCCGGCTGCCGGCTCGCCACCGAGCGGGTCAGCACCGGCGCGGTCGACCACGACATGCGCAACTTCGTGATCGAGCCGGACTACCACAACCCGTGGGGCGACGGCGAAGGCCGCACCGGGCCGCGCGCCGAGGTGCTCGGGCACCCCGCGATCAAGCTGCTGGTCAGCCACCGCGGCATGGCGTCCCAGGAGATGGCGGACGCGGTGAACGCGCTGTTCGACCGGGACGTCGACGTGACGTACTCGTCATCGGGCGGGCTGGTCGAGCTGTCCGCGCACGGCATCACCAAGGCGACGGGCCTCGCCGACGTCGCCAAGCGGCTGGACGTCGATCCCGAGCGGGTGATCGCCTTCGGCGACATGCCCAACGACGTCGAGATGCTCCGCTGGGCCGGGCACGGCGTCGCGATGGCGAACGGGCACCCGCAGGCGCAGGCCGTGGCCGACGAGATCACCGGGCCGGCCGGCGAGGACGGTGTCGCGCAGGTCCTCGAGCGCTGGTTCTAGCGTTCTATCCGTCTTGCGGGGGTCCGGGTGGCGGAGCCCCCGGCCGGGGCGAAGCCCCCGGTGTCACCGCCGGTCGAGCTCGGCCGCTTCGGCCGGGGTCGGGGCCGTGCCGCCCAGGTGCGCGGGCAGCCACCAGCGTTCCTCGTCGGACGCGGGCTGGTCGGGGTACTCGGCCTGGGCGCGGTCCAGCAGCGCGCTCATCCGGGTGCGCAGCTCCTTCGTGACGACGTCCCAGTCGTCGCCCTTCGCCGGGTGCATCGGCTCGCCGACGAGGATCGAGACCGGCACGTGCCGCCGGGTCAGGTCCTTCGGGCGGCCCTTGGTCCACAGCCGCTGGGTGCCCCACAGCGCCATCGGCACGACCGGGACGCCGGCCGCCGCGGCCATCCGGACCGCACCCGACTTGATGTCCTTGACGGTGAACGACCGGCTGATGGTGGCCTCGGGGAAGACGCCGACGACCTCGCCGGCCTGCAGCTTTGCCAGCGCCTCGCGGTAGGAGGCGAGCCCGGCGGAGCGGTCGACGGAGATGTGGTGCATCCCGCGCATCAGCGGCCCGGCGATCTTGTTGTCGAAGATCTCCTTCTTCGCCATGAACCGCGTCAGCCGCTTGGCCGGACGGGCGCCGAGGCCGCAGAAGATGAAGTCCAGGTAGCTGATGTGGTTGCACGCGATGACCGCGCCGCCGCGGCGCGGGATGTGCTCCGCGCCCTCGATCCGGATGCGGTTGTCGAGTACCCGGAACATCGTCCGGGCCGCCGCGATCACGGGCGGGTACACCAGGTCGGCCATCCGGCAAGGTTACGGGACCGTAGGTTGTTGACCGCCGTTCAGCGGGGAAGAACACAACGCGGGCGAACTCACACGGGGGACCCGAGGGATGGCCAGGACCACCGCGACCAGGATCGCGAACAGCGCGACCGACTGGTGCTTGATGCCCTCGATGCCGTCGCCCAGCGCCGCCGCGCCGAACTGCGTCACCGAGACCGCGAGCAGGAACGCCGCCGCGACGCCGGGCGCGGTCCGTCGCCGTGACCAGGCGCGGGCCAGCACGAACAGCCAGATCGGCACCAGCGCGAACAGCCCGAGCGGGGCGATCAGGCCGGTCAGCCACGACACGACCGGCACCCGGTGCTCCTGCGCGTGCGGCGGGAACCCGGCGTTCTCGTCGAAGCTGCCGAGGTAGTCCGGCCGCGCGGTGAGCTGGTCGGTCGCGGCGCGGTCGAGCACTTCCAGGGTGCGGCCGGGATGGGTCGCGAAGTAGGTCACGACGTTCCGGCGGCTGATCTGGTCGCGGTACCGCGGGTACAACGGGTCCATCGTGGCCGGGTGCGGGTGCCACCAGCCGTTGCCCGCGTACTGCGCGAACGACGGCGGCAGCCCGAGCTCGGCGAGGTCGGCCTGCGTGTCGTGCCTGCCGTCGACGATGTTGAGGAAGATCGAGTTGAAGACGTTGATCTCGCGGGAGTCGTCGCCCGGGAAGCCGCTGTACGTGCCGTCGGGCGCGCGGGCGGGCTCGACGCTCTGCTGCGCGTAGAGCGTGACGGCCCCGATCGCGCCGATGACCAGCGCGGCCGACGCCCACCGCCGAGCACCCCGCAGCGTGCCCGGCCGGACCAGCAGGATCGCCACCGCGAGGATCGGCAGGATGGTGAGCGTCTGCACCTTGGCGTTGACCGCCAGGACGCCGCCCGCGAAGGTCACGGCCATGCCCGCGTAGCTCCACGGGCCCTCGCGCGCGGTCAGGAGCAGGCCGCCGACGGCGAGCAGCAGGCCGAGGAAGGCCGCGCCCTCGCCGAGGATCGCCGCGAAGTACCCGAAGAAGGCCGAGTCCGCGACGACCAGCAGGAGCCCGGCGGCCACGAACAGCCGCGTCCGGCGCGGGTACGGCAGGCCGAGCACGATGGCCGTGACCGCCGCGGCCGCGATGACGCTGCTCAGCAGGCCCAGGATGACGAGGCTCAACGTGCCCGGCAGGCCGGTCAGCCGTCCGATCCGGACGGCGAGGTCCGCGAGCCAGCTCTGCGTCAGCAGGTACGTCGGGCGGCACGGCGCCGCCGGGGTGGGCGCGTAGGTCAGGTGGACGAACGGCTCGGGCAGGCCCTTCCAGGTGATCCCGGCGCCGCACAGCACGCGGCCGCCGTCGCCGTTGTTGGACATCGCGATCGGCCGCGGCACCAGGAACCGCACCACGAACAGCGCGAGCGACGCGCCGAACACCCCGACCCCGAGCCGCAGTGGGACGCCCAGCTGCCGGTCGGGGGCCTCGAGCTTCACGAAGGACAGCGTACGTAGCGGAAGTCCGGACCCTTGTCGAGGTCGGCGACCAGCGAATTCGCCTGTTCGGCGCGCGGGTACACCGAGACCCAGTACGGCGTGCCGACGCGGCGGAAGGTCGCCACCTCGTACCTGCCCGCGTACACCGGGTCGATCGCGCAGTGCTGGCTGTCGGCGTAGCCGCCGTCGGCGGGCACGGCGACCGTCGGGCGGCGGCCGTTGACGACGTAGTCGTAGTCGGTCGCGACCCCGCCGTCGTGCCGCCCTTCGCGGGCGATGTGGTCGTCGGTGCGGCCGAAGACGTCGATGATGAGCAGCTGGCTGCCCTGGGCGGCGAGCGCTCCGGGCGCGGCGGTGCTGACCACCGACCCGGGCGGCAGGTAGTCGCCCAGCCAGCCGCCGATCTCGGCGAGTTCGGTGCCGTGCGCGTGCCAGTCGCGCACCCGGTCCAGCATTTCGGGGCTGAACACCGAGACGAGGATCGCGACGCCGGCCACCCCGCACGCGGTCACCGGCACCAGCCGCGTGCCGGCGGGCCACGGCTTCGGCCGCGGTGACGGCTTCTCCGCGACCCCGGCGGTCAGCACGCCGTACGTCCCCGCCGCGGCGACGGCGAGCAGCGGCGGCAGCGGGGCCAGCAGGCGCCACGACGGGCCGGGGTCGCCGCCGATGAGCACCGCGGCCGCGGCCAGCCCGGCCGCCATCGCGAACAGCAGCCAGAGCAGTGCCCGGGTCTCGAACGCGGTGGCAACCGGGGCCTCGCCCCGGGCCGGCGGCTCCGCCACCCGCAGCGCGCGCACCGTGGCCCCCGGAGCCTCACGGAATGCAGCTGCGCCGACCGGGGCCTTGGTGCGGCGCAGCACCAGCGCGACCGCGGCGACCAGGCCTAGCAGCAGGAAACCCTGGTGCGCCAGCGCGAACCCGGACAGGTAGGGCCAGCCGGCGGCGAGGTGCTCGCCGAACGGGCCGCCGAGTTTCGCGGCCAGCGGCGCGGGCACGAAGTGCTGGTAGAACGTGGCTCGCCAGGCCAGCCGCGGGATCAGGAAGACCAGCGCGCCCAGCGCGTACCCCACCGGCGCCCACCAGCTGTGCTTTTCCCCGGCCGCGGCGCCGGCCAGCCACAGCCCGGCCAGCACGGCGACGACCAGGCCTTCCGGGCTGGTCATGACGGCGAAGGCGACGAGCACCCCGGCCACCACCGGGCGGCGCGCGGCGAGCGAGTAGCCGACGGCGAGGACGAGCAGCACGAACAGCGGGACTTCCGAGCCCGACGCCCCATACGTGGCGAGCCCGCCGGCGCCGGCAGTGAGGACCGCGGCGGCCACCCCGATCGCGGGCCGCGGCTCGGCGCCGGCCGGTGCGGCCGCGGCGGCGATCCGGTTGGCCAGGAAGCAGGACAGGAGCACGCAGCCGAGCGCGGCGAGCACCCCGAGGAAGACGGCCGTGGCGCGGATGTCGGCGCCGAACGCCGCGCGCGGCAGGGCGACCAGCACGAGCCAGAGGAAGTTCGTGTACCCCTCGACGCGTTCGCCGGGGTTGAAGACCGGGCCGTTGCCGTCGGCGATGTTCTGCGCGTAGCGGAAGGTGACGAGCGCGTCCTCGGTGACGGTCGCGAACAGCAGCTGGTGCAGCAGGGAGAGGCCGAGCGTGAGAGCGAGGACGACGCCGCGCCAGCCGCGGTCGGTGTCCAGGCGGGGCCAGGTCAGCACCACGATCGCGGCGACGACCAGCCACGCCACCACGACCGCGTAGACCACCCGGCCCCCTCACGTCGTCACCGCACCTGTCCGCCCGCGCCAGGTTATCGACCAGCGGCGGCGGGGCGTTTCCCGTGGGCCGGCCGCGTGCCCCGATCGGGAGGGATCGCCTCGCCGGCGACAGTCAAGCAGCCCGGTCCGCTCGTCGACATAACCCGATCGAGTGTTGTCCACAGGGGCACCCCACTTGTGGACAACTTGTGGACAGTGCGGAGCCGGTTTCTCAGGCGGCGGGGACCGCCGGGCGGGCCGAGCGGGCCACGACGGCCGCGAAGCCCGCCGTCAGGAGGTCGGCCACCGTGAACATCACCCGCGAGGCCACCGCGAACGCCGTGGCCTGGCCGACCGTCAGGCCGCTGGCCGTCAGGACCGCGACCTGGGCCACTTCGCGGACGCCGACTCCGCTCGGGAGGATGAACGCGAACGTGCCGACCGTCATCGCCACGGCCATCGCGCCCACGCACAGCACGAACCCGCCGAGGCCCGGCGTACCCACCGAGTTGGCCAGCAGCCACAGGTGGACGCCCTGCAGGCACCACGCCGCCGTCGAGGCGCCGAACACCTTGCCGATCACCTTCCAGCCCAGCGGGTGGGCCAGCGGCGGGCGGCGGAGGATCCGCAGGACCAGCGAGGTGCCCCAGGTGAGGATCTTCGGGTGCAGCATGGCCAGGCCGAGCGGGATGAGCACGAACAGCCACAGCGCGCGCGGGCTGTTGCTGAACACCGCCGGCGCCGCCAGCAGCGACACCACCAGCGCCGAGACCACGCCCACGCCGAGCTGGATCAGCGAGCCGGTGAAGATGCGAGCGCGGGCCAAGCCCGCCTTGCGGCCCAGCTCCATCTGCAGCAGGTACGCCCAGACCGAGCCCGGCACGTACTTGCCGAGCGAGCCGACCAGGCAGATCTGGGCGCCGCGGGCGTAGCCGATCGGCTCGCCGAGGTCGTCGACCATCATCTGCCAGCCCCAGGTGGACACGAGGATGGCCGCGACCAGGGCGACCAGGCTCAGCAGGGACGACTGCCAGGCGACGTCACGCAGGGTGTGCCAGAACTCGCCCCAGTTGGCCGCCAGCTGCTTCGCCGCGAAGCCGATGACCAGCACGATCGCGACCCACCGGACGACGTCGAGGATCTTCGCCCGGGTGGTCTTCGGCTGCTTGCCGGCCGCCGGCGGGTCCTCAACGGTCGTCATCGACGCTCTCCTCAGGCCTGCACTGTGACCAGGCGGCTGAACTCGGAGAGCAGATCGTAGCCGTCCCAGACCGCGGAGAAAGTCAGGGCGGAGCCGAACGGCACGATCCGGTCGACGCCGCGGCCCGCGAGCTCGTGCGCGAACGTCGTCAGCTCGTCGGCGGTGAAGCCGAACTGGCTGACCGTCTGGTCCTTCCGGAGCACGATCGGCACCAGCTCGGCCAGCGAGGACACGCGCGCGTTGGCGAACGTGCCGGCGCCCAGCCACTCGCGCGGCAGCACCGCCGGGTCGGCCAGCTCGAGCGTCGCCAGCCCGTTGCCCTGGAACGCGATCTCCTTGACCAGCCCGTCGACCGCCGCGCCGTAGGCCGAGACGCGCTTCTGGACCGCCATCGCGGGCTCGGTGACGTGCTGTTTCGTCTCCAGCACCGCCGCCAGCAGCGTGCGGAATTCCTGGCCCGCGGCCCGGGCACCGGGCTCGTCGCCGACCCAGAACACCGCGCGCGGCGACGAGCAGGCGGCCTGGTCGAACCAGTACGAGTCGTTGTAGAAGCCCTCGGCGGCCGCGCGCCGCTCTTCGGCGGACGCGCGCTGCCACCCCGCCACGGACGCGACGGCGAAGGAGGAGCGGTCCGGGAAGGTCAGGTCACGCGCGTGCGGGGCGAGGGGGTACTTGCGCAGCGCCGCGACCGAGGCGTCGCCGCCCCAGATGACCCGCAGGTCGGCGGCCAGGGACAGGGCGCCGCTCACCTCGTCGCTGCGGTCGTAGGTGACCATCCGCTGGGTCGCCGTGATGGCCGCCGCCGTGTCCGGGTCCACCTCGGACAGCGCCGCGTTCAGCGCTTCCAGCACCGCCTCGGCGGCCCCGGCCGAGCGCGACGAGACGCGCACGACGTTGTGGTTGCCCGCCAGCGCGGACAGCGCCCAGGAGTAGACGAAGATCGTGTCGACGTTCGCCGGCGGCACGTGGAACACCAGCCCGCGCGGGAACCGCAGAGCGTGCCCCGAAGTGTCCAGTGTGGACAACGCCTTGGCGATTTCGCCCTTGCGGAGGAAGAAGCCGAGCGACGCCAGCTCCGGGAACCGGCGCGCGGTGGCCGGGGCCAGCAGCTTGCGGGCGAACTTCGTCACGAACTCGACGATCCGCGGGTCGCCGACGCGCAACCGGCCGCCCGGCGGTTCGGCGCGCAGCCGGTCCACCAGGTCCGTGACGGAAACCGCCGGAGCAGCGGGGAACCGCTGGGTCAGGGAAGTCACGCCGCCGCTCCCGAGAACGTGTCCGAGCACCCGCGGGCCTCGGCCTTGGGCAGCCGGCCCAGCACGGAAAAGTGCTTGCCCGGCCAGTCACCGTCGTCGATGCCGTTGTAGACACCGAGGTCTTCGGTCAGCAGCACGTGCCCCGGGTAGGACCGCGGCAGCGTCGAGACGACCTCGATCACGCCCGGCTCCCCGACCGGCTGCTCTTCCCACGTCTCCGGGTTCCGGATCACGACGTCGGCGAAGTCCGGGCAGTACAACGAGTTCCCGGACGGTCCTTCGAGGAACACCGTGCCGATCTGCTCGATCATCCCGTAGTAGTTGTGGATCCGGGTGAGCCCGGTGTCCTCCTTGAACCGCCGCCGGAACTCGGTGTTGTCCACCGCCCGGTCGATCAGCTTCTTCCAGCCGCCGCTGTGGATCAGGATGCCGTTCGACAGGTCGAGCCCGTGGTCCCGCGCGACTTCGTAGAGGTACAGCCACACCATGAACGTGAAGCCGAAGATCAGGAAGGGCTTGTCGCCGTACTCGGCCAGGAACTTCTTGACCGCTTCGACGTCCGGCTGGTCGTTCTCGTCGAGCACGTACGTGTGCTTGCGGCCGAAGTTCGCCATGCCGAGCACGCCCGCACCGCGCGCGGAGAACGAGCGGCGGTTCTTGATGATGCCGATCGTGTCCACCATCAACATCGGCAGGCGCTCGCCGCCGAGGACCTCCTGCAGCGTCGCGCCCAGCTGCTTGGTCTGCGCGCCCGCCGCCTCCTTGTCCAGGTAGATCCGGGACGCGCCGGCGCCGGTGGTGCCCGACGACGTCAGGGTCTTGAAGACCTCGCTGTCCGGGACCGACTTCAGGTCGTGGGTCTTGAACATGCGCACCGGCAGCCACGGCAGCTCGGCGATCGAGCCGAACGCCGCGTCCGGCGCGATCCCCAGGGACGACAGAATCCGCTCGTAGCCTTCGGAGTTCGCCCGGTGGTGAGCCGTGAGGTCCACGAGCTCGGGCAGCAGCAAGGCCTCCCGGTCGGCCTGCGACCGTGTGAACACGCTCATACCCGCCCCTCCAGGGTCCGGTAGTCGATCTTGCCGCTGGCCAGCAGCGGCACGGTGTCGATCGGGCGGACGTCGAACCCGCTGGCGTGCAGGTGCAGCCGCTCGGCCAGCGCCCGCGAGGCGTCCTTGCAGATGCCGGAGTCCGCCCCTTCGGCGAACAGCACGACCTTGTCGCCGGCGGCCACCGCGGCCACCACGTCGATCCCCACCGCCGCCGTGCGCACGGCCTGCTCGAGGTCGTCGAGGCTCACCCGGTTGCCGAACACCTTGCCGATGCGCTTGAGCCGGCCGGTGATGAACAGGTACCCCTCTTCGTCGAGGTACCCGAGGTCACCGGTGGCGAGCACGCCGCCGTGTTCGTCGCCCTTGGCCAGTCCGGACTCGTCGTCCGCATAGCCCATCATCACGTTGGGCCCACGGTAGACGACCTCACCGACGATTTTCGGGTGCGTGGTCTCCGAGCCGTCGTCCCGGCGCACCGAGAACTTCCCGCCGGGCAGCGCCGGCCCGGCGGAACCGAGCTTTTCGGCCAGCCGTTCGGCGGGCACCGTCGTCATCCGCGGCGACGCCTCGGTCTGGCCGTACATCACGTACATCCGGCCGCCGACGGCGAGCATCTTCTCGTTGAACTCGGCGATCAGGTCGTCGCGCAGCTTCCCGCCGGCCTGCGTCAGCGTCCGCAGCGTCGGGTACTTCGCGGGGTCGAACTTGAGCCGCCGCAGCATTTCGTAGTGGTACGGCACGCCCGAGAGGGACGTGACGCCGTAGGTGTTCACCGCGTCCCAGAAGCCGCGGCCGAGCACGCCGGACGGCTCGATCACGACGGTCGCGTCCCGCACCAGGTGCGAGTTCAGCACCGACAGGCCGTAGCTGTAGTGCAGCGGCAGGCAGGTCGGCGCGACCTCGTCGGCGTCGATGTGCAGCACCTGCGCGATGGCGTCGGCGTTGGCCAGGATCGCCTGCCGCGACAGCCGGACGAGCTTCGGGTTGCCGGTCGATCCGCTGGTCGGGAGCAGGACGGCGAGGTCGGGGTGCGGAGGCACGCCCTCGGCGGCGTCCCGGACCCAGTCGGAACCGCGCAGCGAATAGCCCTCCGGCGCGTCGCCCGAAGCCGACAGCACGGCCGCCGGGCGGAAGCGGGTGACCAGCCCGGCGAGCACGTCGGCGTCCAGCGCCGGGTCGATCAGCGCGATCGCCCGGCCGGACTCGAACGCGCCCAGGTAGGTCAGCACGCTCGGCAGGTCGACCGCCATCCGCGCGAACACGACGCCGACCGGCAGCGCGGCCAGCTCGTCCATCCGCTTGCCGACCCCGGCCGACAGTTCCGCGCCCGCCAGCGTGCGGCCCCCGGCCACATCGACCAGCCGGGCTCCCGCACCCAACAGCGTCACAGCACCAAGCCTCCGTCGATCCCCAGCACCTGGCCGGTGATGAACGACGCTTCGTCGCTCACCAGGAACCGGATCGCGTTCGCCACTTCTTCGGGCCGGCCGAGCCGCCCGAGCGGCGTCTTGCCGGCGTTTTCGGCCTTCGCGTCCTCGCTCAGGCCCGCGGTGAGGTCGGTCTCGATCACGCCGGGCGCGACCGCGTTGACGCGGATGCCGGACCGGCCGAGCTCCTTCGCCGCCGACTTCGCGATGTTCGCCACCGCGGCCTTCGACGCCGCGTATACGGTCTGACCAGCGCTTCCGTACTCGCCGACGATCGAGGCGAGCACCACGATCGCCCCGGTTTTCTTCCGCATCATCGCCCGGGCCGCGGCCTGGACGGTGTGCAGCGTGCCGGCGACGTTCGTGCTCAGCGTCGTGTCGACGAGGTCTTCCCTGATCATCCCGAGGAGCGCGTCCTCCATGATCCCGGCGTTCGCGACCACGATGTCCAGCCTGCCGTGCTCCTTGGCGACCCCCCTGACCAGCGAGGACACCGCTTTGGCGTCGGTGACGTCGAGGGCGAGCCCGGAGGCGCCCACGGAGGCGGCGGCCTCCTTGGCGCGGGCCTCGTCGCGGCCGGTGAGCACCACCGTCGCGCCCGCCTCGGCGAGCGCGCGGGCGGTGGCCAGGCCGATCCCCCGCGTCCCGCCGGTGACGAGCGCGATGCGACCGGACAGGGCCTGATCAGTCATTCTTCGACTGGAGCTCGGTGACCATGTCCACGGCGACCTTGAAGCTCGACATGTCGATGACCTGGTCGGTGTCGAACTCGACGTCGAACTCGTCCTCGATGGCCGCGACCAGCGCCATGTGACCGACCGAGTCCCACGCCTCGATGTCGCGGTACTTCAGGTTCTCGACGTCCACGGAAGCGTCCAGGTCGAGCGCCTCGACGAAGACCTCGCGCAGCTTGGGGGCGACATCCGCCATGATCATGACTCCTAGTGCTCTTCGCGCGGGCGGGCGTCCCACGCCTTTACCAAGGTAGAGAGGTCACCCGGCAGCGTGACGTCCGGGAGACCTTCCTTGCCCTTCAGCCACGGCCCGAGGGCCTCGATCGTCTCCTCGTCGAGACCGCGGCGGGACAGCCCCACCACGTTGACGCCGGTCACGCGGGCCGGGTTGCCGACGGCGATGGTGAACGCGCCGATCTCGCGCCGCACCGCCGAGCCCATCCCGATCATCGCGCCGGGGCCGATCACGACCTTCTGGTGCAGGATCGCGCCCATGCCGAGGTTCGCGCCGTCCCAGATGTGGCAGTGGCCACCCGTGACGGCGTTGGAGGCGATGGTCACGCCGTCGCCGACCAGGCAGTCGTGCGCGATGTGGGAGTTGCGGAGGTAGTAGCCGTCGCTGCCGACGGTCGTTGTCCGCCAGGTCCCTTGGTGGACACTCACGTACTCGCGGATCCGGTTGCGGCTGCCGATGACGACCCCGTGGCCATCGTGATCGGGGTCACCGGTCGGCGACTCCGCCCAGGCCGCGGGGTGCGGACGGCCGCGGTCCTCGCCGGGCGTGCCGATCGTCACGTGCGGGCCGATCCAGTTGCCGTCGCCGATGCGGGTGGGCCCGGCGATCACCGCGAACGGCCCGATGACGTTGTCCTCGCCGAGCTCGACGCCTTCGCCGATGACGGCGGTCGGGTGGATGCGGTTGGCCACGGGTGGTCGTCCGTTCGTCGGCGGCTGGGTACTGGGCGTGCTGCCGCGCCCGGTAACGTGTGGCCCGCGTTGCTGCAGGGCGGCCGGGCGCAGAACCGGCGGCTCACTGTACCGGACGCGCCGAAATCGCCTGCCGAGAGAGACTGCCCATGATCCCCATCACTGTGGTCGACGTCCGCGACGCGGAGGACCTCGTCGTCGAGGTGCTGCGCTCCGGCGCCATCGCACAGGGACCGATGGTCAAGCGCTTCGAAGACGCCTTCGCGGCGGTCTCCGGGACGAAGCACGCGATCGCGGTCAACAACGGGACCACCGCGCTGGTCGCCGCCCTCCAGGTGCTCGACCTGCAGCCGGGTGACGAGGTCATCACCTCGCCGTTCACCTTCGTGGCGACGCTGAACGCGATCCTCGAGGCCGGCGCGACCGTCCGCTTCGCCGACATCCGGCGCGACGACTTCGCGATCGACCCCGACGCCGTGGCCAAGGCCGTGACGGACCGCACGAAGGTGCTCATGCCGGTGCACCTCTACGGCCAGACCGCGGACATGGGCAAGCTCGCCCCGCTGGCCGCCGAGCGCGGCCTGCAGGTGATCGAGGACTCGGCGCAGGCCGTCGGGGCCTCGTTCGAAGGCAAGCCGGCCGGTTCCTTCGGCATCGGCTGCTTCTCGCTGTACGCGACGAAGAACATCACCACCGCCGAGGGCGGGGTCATCACCACGGACGACGACGCGCTGGCCGACAAGCTGCGCGTGCTGCGCAACCAGGGCATGCGCGCCCGGTACCAGTACGAGGTCGCCGGCCACAACTACCGGATGACCGACCTGCACGCCGCCGTCGGCATCCCGCAGCTGGCGAAGCTCGACCAGCTGACCGCCGCGCGCCAGGCGAACGCGAAGCGCCTGTCCGAGGGCCTCGCCGGCACGCCGGGCCTCGAGGTGCCGAAGGTGCTGCCGGGCCGCGAGCACGTGTGGCACCAGTACACGGTCCTGGTCGGCCCGCACGCGTTCCTTTCGCGTGACGAACTCGCCGCGGCGCTCACCGAGCGCGGCATCGGCAACGGCATCTACTACCCCAAGATCGTCTTCGACTACGACTGCTACGCCGGGCACGACCTGATCCCGGGCGCGCGCGTCGAGGACTTCCCGGTCGCGAAGTCGGTCGCCGAGCAGGCGCTGTCGCTGCCGGTGCACCCGCACCTGACCGAGTCCGACCTGGACACCATCATCGAAACCGTTCGCGAGGTACTGGGCGCATGACGCATCGGATCGCTCTTGTCGGTACCGGGAACATGGGTTCCCTCCACGCCCGCGTGCTCGCCGGCAACGAGCGCGTCGACCTGGTCCGCGTGATCGATCCGCGCGAGGAAGCGGGCAAGACCGTCGCCGACCGGTACGAAACGCAGTGGACGCCGGAGATCGGCGAGCTGTCCGATGTGGACGCCGTGGTGCTCGCGTCGGCCACCGAGGTGCACTACGACCTGGCGCAGGAGATCTTCCGCCAGGGCAAGCCGATGCTGGTCGAGAAGCCGGTCTGCAACAGCTTCGAGAAGTCCCAGGAAATCGTCGCGCTGTCGGCGAAGAACGACATCCCGCTGATGTGCGGGCTGCTGGAGCGCTACAACCCGGCGGTCATGACCGCGCGGGCGCTGGTGCAGGAGCCGATCCACCTGATGGCCCGCCGCCACGGCCCGTACGCGCCGCGGATCAAGACCGGCGTCGCGTGGGACCTGCTGGTGCACGACGTCGACCTGGCGATCCAGTTCTTCGGCGGGGCGACGCCCTCGCGCGTGACGTCCGGCGCGGGCTACTTCCACCCGCAGTCGGTCGAGGGCGCCGAGGACACCATCGAGACGGTGCTGTCGTTCCCGACCGGCCTGGCCACGGTCTCGGCGTCCCGGCTGGGGCAGCGGAAGGTCCGGTCGCTGATGGTGTCGGAGCTCGACCGGCTGATCGAGATCGACCTGCTGCGCCGCGACGTCACGATCTACCGGCACGTCTCGCACGACTCGGTCACCCCGGACGGCCTCGGCTACCGGCAGCAGACGGTCATCGAGATCCCGGAGCTCGTCACGGCCCGCGAGCCGCTCGCCACCCAGCTGGACCGCTTCTGCGACCTGCTCGAGGGCAAGATCGACGCCGCCACCGAGCGCGACCTCATCCTGCCCTCGCACCACGTCGTCGAGCAGGTCCTGACGCAGGCCACTGCTTAGCTCACACCGCTTAGCTCACCGGCACCGGGAACGCGGCCGGGCTCCGGCGACCGCCGGGGCCCACCGCGCGGACGCCGAAGAAGACGTTGTCCTTGGACAGGTCGATCTTCGCCGTCAGCGCGGGGCCGACGTCGATGGCGTGCGTCCAGTCCGGGGCCGTCGTCTCGCGCCAGACGACCTCGTAGCTCGTCGCGCCCGGGGTGGCGGTCCAGAGCAGCTCGGAGTCGTTGGTCAGCGCCGCCGTGCGGATTTTGACGCCCTTCGGGGTGCCCGGTGCGGTGGCGAGCGACCACAGCGCGGCGCCGTTCACCCGGGCGACCCGCGCGATGAACGGGAAGTCGCAGAACTCCGGCAGGTCGCCGTACCGGACGCCGTTTTCGACGCGGACGTCCTGGTGCTGGTGCGCGAAGTCCTCGTTCGGCTCGGTGAACCGCGCCGCCGGGTAACCCTGCTCCAGGAAGCCGATGTGGTCGCCGCCGCGCAGGTAGCGGTCGCGGCGGTAGATCACGCGGACCGTCATGCCGGTGGCGTCGTTCTCCGCCACGGACTTGACGAACCGCGCCAGCTGCCGGGGCGGTGAGTCGTTCTCGCCGCCGATGCTGCGGCGCAGGTTCGCCTCGGCCGGCGTTTCCGCGGTCGGGACGCCCTCGGCGAAGAGGCGGATCGTGCGCGGATCGCGCGTGCCGTCGTCCGCGCGGCTCGAGCCGACGATGTCGTCGGTGAACATCGCCTGGACGTCGGTGCCGGCCGCCTTGAACTGCTGCGCCATGAACCGCGAGCCGTACAGGCCCTGCTCTTCGCCCGCGACGGCCGCGAAGACGATCGTGGCGGCCGGCTGCCGCGTCGACAGCACCCGGGCCAGCTCCAGGGCCACCGCGACGCCCGAAGCGTCGTCGTCGGCCCCCGGCGCGTCCCCGGTGAAGTCCATGACGTCGCTGCGGCGCGAGTCGTAGTGCCCCGAAACGACGTACACCCGGCCGGGATCGGTGGACCCGTGCAGCGTCGCGACGACGTTGGTGATCGTCGTCGGCACCGGGATCCGGTCGGCGGGCGGCTGGACGTACGACTGCAGCGCGACGCTCAGCCGTCCCCCGGAAGCCGCGGCGACCTGCTGAAACTGGGCGAAGAGCCAGTCACGGGCCGCGCCGATGCCGCGGGCCGGGTCGTCTTGGGCGGACAGCGTGTGCCGGGTGCCGAACGCGGCCAGCCGCCGCACGGTCGCTTCGATCCGCCGTTCGTCGACCTGGCGGAGCAGGGCGCGCAGCTCCGCGTCGGGATGCTGCGGGCGGACGGGGAACCCGGGCCCGCGGTCGCCGAGTTCGGTGGCACCGGCCGGAACGGCGGCCACCATGCCGAGCGCGGCCGATGCGGTGAGGAACGCTCGTCGAGAGGTCACGTTTCCCGTCTTACGCCCGGGCCGGGTGGGCGGGTACCGCCTACTTGGTGAGCCGCCTGCCGTCGGCGTCGTAGGCGATCAGCGGCGTCAGGACGGCGGAGTCCGGGACGGCGGCGGGGTCGAACCAGAAGAACACGACGTTCGGGTCCGCGGTCCACTTCGCCAGCCTGGCTTCGACGGTGACGCCGTGGACGGTCGTGGTGATCCTGGCCGCCGGGCCGGCGAAGTAGCCGAAGACCGGGATGAGCTGGTCGCGGATGACCTCGCCGCCGTCGGTGGCGTGGAAGCCGAACGACCGGTCCGAGCCGCGGAACTCGTTCGCCATCAGCAGGGACTGGAGCGAAGTCGCGGACCGCAAGCCGGCCACCAGGCCGAAGCGGACGCCCGGCAGCTCCGGCGCGTCGACGGCCCGCGCGTAGAAGACCAGCTCACCGGCCGCGGTGCGGATGCCGGTGCCGACGACGTCCCCGACCGGCTGGTCCTGGTCCACGGCGGGCGCCGGAGACGGCGTCGTGGCCACGGCAGGCGCCGGGGACGGCGGCTGCGCGACCGGCGCGGGCGCGGGTTGCCGCAGCTGGATGGCGAACACGACGACGAACACGACGGCGGCCGCGGCGGCGACCCCGGCCGAGCCGGTCAGCAGGCGGCGCCGGCGCCGCAGGCGCGCGCCGTCGGCCATGATCTTGGCCAGGTCGGGCTCGGCGAAGGGCTCCTCGGGCGGCTGCCGGAGGGCGGCGCGGAGGTCGTCGAGCTCGTTCACCGCCCGCTCCTCCCGATCACCGTGTCCGCCTCGACCCGCAGTTTGGCCAGCGCCCGTGAGTTCGTGCTCTTCACGGTACCCACGGAAACGCCGAGCTCACGGGCCACGTCGGCCTCCGGCAGGTCGAAGAAGTGCCGGAGCACGACGACCGCGCGTTCCCGGTCGGTGAGCGTCTTCAGCACCGCGGTGAGCCACGCCCGCTGGGTGACGGCCGTGCCGACGTCGAGGCGGTCGTGCTGCTCGGGGATGGTCTCGGTGGCGTGTTCGCGGATCGGCCGCCGCCAGCCGTCGATGACGTGGTTCACCAGGACGGTCCGGGCGTAGCCGTAGGCGTCCTTGTGCCGCACCCGCGACCAGGCGGCGTAGGTGCGGGTGAAGGCGGTCTGGGCGGCGTCCTCGGCCTGGTGGCGGTCCCCGGTGAGCAGGAACGCGGCGTGGGTGAGCCGGGCCGAGGACGCGCGCACGAACTCCGCGAACTCCTCGTCGCCCCGCGCCATGGGTCACCTCGTTCCGTCGTTCCCTGCGACGGCCGAAGCGGCGGAAGGTTGCTTCGCGCGGCACGGTGGTCCAGCTATCGAAACGTTGCGTAACCGATATCTCGCGCTGGGTCACTGAGTACTAGATTGGCCTGCGTACGGAACGTGCGGCTCCGTGCGGAGGACTTCACCGCCGGGAGGCCCGGGCGGTTTTCACGACGGCGGCACCGGCGTCCGGCGCCGGTGCCGCCGTCATCCAAAGCAGCTGCCGTCGAGCGGCTCACTCCGGGAAATCACCCGAGGGCGCGCCCCAGCCGGCCGCGTCTCCGCCGCGTTCCTCCGCGATCGCCCGCCGCCGGGCGTTTTCCGCCCGCACCCGCTCCACTTCGGACTGGATGTACTCCTCGTCGTACCGCTGGAACACCCGGGCCGGGTTGCCCGCCACCAGGGTCCGCGGCGGGACGTCCTTCGCCACCACCGAGTTGGGCTGGACCGTCGCGAAGTCGCCGATCGTCACGCCCGCCATGATCACCACCAGGCCGCCGATGAAACAGCCCTTGCCGATCTTCACCGGCTTGCGCTCGATCAGGTCGCTGCCCGAGTGGTTCTGCAGCGTCATGTTCGCCAGCCAGCTCGAGTGCGTGAAGATCAGCGTGTTCAGGCCGATGCTGGTGTGCTCGCCGATCTCCAGGCCACCGCTCGCGTCCAGGGCCGCGCCCTCGCCGATCCAGCAGTGGTCGCCCATCCTGAGGTTTTCCGGGCTGATGATCTTCACGCGCTCGCGCACGCGGCACGTCGAGGGCAGCCCGTAGAACGCCGCACGCTCGGCGTCGTTCATGTACTGCGAGACGAGCTCGGTCAGGATCTGCGGGCGCAGCCGGTGGCTGCGCTCGTCATCGAAGAACATCGGCTTCCGACACCAGCTTCTCGAACGTGCGAAGGTGCTCTTCCGCCACGACGTCCAGGCCGAAGTTCGACCGCACCAGCTCGCTCTCCCGCTGCGCGATCAGCGCCCGCTTCCGCGGGTCGTCGAGCAGCTCGATCACCGTGCGCGCCACGGCATCGGCGTCGTCCGGCCGCACGAGCAGCACGTTCTCGCCGTTGCGCAGCTCGATGCCCGGGTAGTTGTCCTCGGTGACCGACGCGATCGTCGCCGTGCCGGACAGCATCGCCTCCAGGGACGCCGTCCCGCAGCCGCCGTTGAGGTCGTGCGTGACGATGTCCGCCGCCGCGAAGTACGCCGGGACGTCTTCCTTCGGCACCGCGCCCGTGACGACCAGCGCGTCCGACACCCCGAGCTCGGCGGCCCGCTTGAGGAACGCGTCGTGGTACACGCGGCCGACGACGACCACGCGCACGCCGGGGTGCTTGTCCAAAATGGACGGCAGGGCCTCGATCAGCGGCAGCCGGTTCCGCAGCGGGATGACGTGGCCGAGTGACACGATCAGCGGCGTGTCCCCGATCCCGTGCTCCGCGCGGACGTCCTTCGTCACCGGCTTCGCGAAGTGACCGGTGTCGACGGCGATCGGGAAGTACTCCGAGTTCGCGTCGCTCGTGCCGTAGCGGTCGACGCAGTAGTCGACGCCGAGCTTGTCGAGGATGACGTACCGCGGCTTCAGGTAGGCCAGGATCGGCCGCACGAGCACCGCGTCGAGCAGGCGGAACACCCCGCCGTACAGCTTGTTGTCGCTGATCAGCAGCGTGTGGATGGTCAGCAGGGCCGGGACGCCGTGGCGCCGCGCCCAGATCCCGGCCAGCCACGACAGGTCGAAGAACTGGCCGTGCAGGTGGATCGCGTCCGGCCGGAACTCGTCCAGCAGCTTCCACAGCCGCCGCCAGTTGCCCGGACGCAGCGACGCGAAGCTCATGTCGAAGTCGATCGACAGGCCGATCTGCGGCATCTTCACCGCGGGGAGGCGCACGACGCGGTAGCCGTCGCGCTCCTCCTCGGCCGGGGCCTCCCCGTACGCGGCCGTGACCGCCAGGACTTCGTGCCCGGCCGCGGCGAACTGCCCCGCCAGCGACGCCGCCATGTGCGCGCTCCCGCCCACCCGCGGCGGGAAGAAGTTGTTCACCACCGCGATGCGCATCGCACGTCCTTGGGCAGGACCCGCGACGGAGTTCATGCCGACTCCGCTGAGAAGAGCACGTCGGCGGTACTCACTCGGTTTCCTTGACCAGATCCCGCATGCCGTCCTCGACGGTGATCCGCGGCTCCCAGCCCAGCACGTCCCGCGCGCGGCTGATGTCGGCCGCCCGGCGCGAAACCAGCACGTCACGCTCGTTGAACAGCGGCTCGACGTCGACGCCGACCGCCTCGATGAGGATCTTGGCCAGTGCGGCGATCGAGGTGTCGATGCCGGTGCCGATGTTGATCGGCAGGTTCGCCTTCTCCGATTCCAGCGCCGCGACGACGGCGTGGGCGAGGTCGGTGACGTGCACGAAGTCCATCGACTGGTCGCCGCGGCCGTCGATGATCGGCGGCTGGCCGGCGCGCAGGCGCTGGATGAAGTGGTTGATCACCGACGTGTAGTAGGCCTCGATCTTCTGGCCAGGGCCGTACACGTTGAAGAACCGCAGCGCGTTCCAGGAGAGGCCCTTCTGCCGCTCGTAGAACCCGAGCAGGTCCTCGCCGGCGCGCTTGGAGATGCAGTACGGCGTGAGCGGGCGCAGCTCGTCGTCCTCGTGCATCGGCAGCCGCTTCGGGTCGCCGTAGACCGACGCCGTCGAGGCGAACACCAGCCGCTCGACCCCCTCGTCGGCGGCCGCGGCGAAGACGTTGTGGTTGCCGATCATGTTGATGTCGATCGACTCGTGCGGGTCGGCGATCGACTTGTTGATCGACACCGTCGCGAAGTGGATGACGTGCGTGCAGCCGCGCATCGCCTCGCGCACCGCGCCGCCGTACCGGACGTCCTTCTCGACCAGCTCGACCTTGCCGGTCGCGACGAACTCGTTGACGCGGGCCCGGTCGCCGCGGGTCATGTTGTCGAAGATCCGGACCGTGTAGCCACCCTCGAGCAGCAGCGGGATCACGTGCGCGGCGATGAAGCCACCGCCCCCGGTGAAGAGCACCTTCTTGTCGGACACCAATTTCTCCTCGGTCGGCGGCTTCAGGACAGGGACTGCACGGCTTCGCGCACGACCTCGGCGACGCGGGTGACTTCGGCGTCGGTGAGGTTGGCGTGCATCGGGATGGCGAGCTGACGCGCGAACGCGTCGGCGGAGACGGGCAGCGGGGCCTGAGGCCCGTAGATCGGCTGCAGGTGCGAGGCGTAGGTGCCGAAGTTGCACTGGACGCCCTGCGAGCGGATCCGCAGGGCCAGGATGTCGCGGCTGACCTCGGGCGCGACCGTGAGCAGGTAGGCCTGCCACGGGTGCTCGCGGTCGGGCAGCTCCACCGGCACGGTCAGCGCATTGACGTCGGCGAAAGCCTCGTGGTAGCGCTTCGCGACCGAGCGGCGGGCGGCGAGGAGGTCCGGGAGCCGGTCGAGCTGGACGTTCATGATCGCGGCCTGGACGTCCGAGAGCCGGAAGTTGTAGCCGAGCTCGTGGAACTCCGGGATGGGCAGCGTGTCCGAGCCTTCGCGGCTGATCGCCGGCTCGATGCCGTAGGTGTGGAGCTTGCGGGCGTGCGCGATGAGGTCTTCGCGGTCGGAGACGAGCGCGCCGCCCTCGCCCGCGGTGATGCCCTTGCGGCCGTGGAAGGAAAAGGCGGCCAGGTCGGCGAGGCTGCCGGCCGGACGCGTCTTGTACGTCGCGCCCGCGGCGCAGGCGGCGTCCTCGAAGAGCCAGAGGCCGTGCCGGTCGGCGATCGCGCGGTATTCGTCGAAGTCACCGGGCTGGCCGGCGACGTCGACGGCGAGGATGCCGACGGTCTTCGGCGTGATCAGGGCTTCGACGTGCGCCGGGTCGGCGCTGAAGACGTCCGGGCGGATGTCGGCGAACACGGGCTTCGCGCCCGCCTGCACGACGGCGTGGCCGGTCGCGGGGAACGTGTAGTCGCCGACGATCACCTCGTCGCCCGGCCGCACGCCGAGGACCTTGAGCCCCAGGAAGAGCGCCGAGCCGCAGTTCGCGGTCGTCAGCGCGTGCGCCGTGCCGGTGACCTGGGCGAACCGCTCCTCGAAGCGGCGGCACGCCGGCCCGGCGCCGGCCAGCCAGCCGGAGCGGAACACCTCGGCGACGGCAGCGAGCTCTTCGGCACCGACGGTCGGCTGACCGAGGGCGATTCCGCCGACGGACTCCTTCCCGCGGAGGCGGCGTTCAGCACTGTCTGACGACATACCTCTCCCGTTGCGTGGGGACCCGGCGAAGTGTATAGACGCGCGCTCAGGTGATTCACAGGCCCACGCCGAACTCCCGTGTGGAGTGACGTCCGCCGCAGGTCGGGGGACGTCCTACGCTGGGTTCCATGCGATTCGGGGTGCTGGGGGCCGTCGCCGCGTGGCGCCCGGACGGCAGGCAGGTGGCGGTGGGCGGCCCGCGGTCGCGGACGCTGCTGGCGCTGCTCGCGCTCGAGGCCGGCCGGTTCGTCCCGGCCGAGCGGCTGATCGACGGCATGTACGGCGAGCACCCGCCCGACGGCGCCGCGAACGCCCTCCAGTCGCAGGTGTCGCGGCTGCGGACGGCGCTGAAGGACCTCGCGCCGGTCGAGTTCACCGCGGCCGGGTACCGGCTGGCCGTCGCTCCGGACGAAGTGGACGTCCACCGCTTCGAACGTCTCACCCGCGAAGGCCGCGCGCTGCTGAAGAACGGCGAGCACGGCCGGGCCGCGGACGTGCTGGGCGAGGCACTCGCGTTGTGGCGCGGGCCCGCGTTCACCGACCTGGTGGACGCGCCCTTCGCCGCCGCGCAGGCGACGCGGCTCGAGGAACGGCGCGCGGACGCGGTGGACGACCACGTCGAGGCGCGGCTGGCGCTCGGGCAGGCCGAAGACGTCCTCGCCGGCCTGCGGGAGACCGTCGCCGGGCAGCCGCTGCGGGAACGGCCGCGGGCGCAGCTGGTCCGGGCGCTGGCCGCCGCCGGCCGCCCGGCCGACGCGCTCGCCGTCTTCGAGGACGCCCGCCGCACGCTGGCCGACGAACTGGGCGCCGACCCCGGCCCCGTACTCGCCGAAGCCCACCTCGCGGTGCTTCGCGGCGAAACCGAGAAGCCGGTCCTCCCGGCGTTGCCCGCGCAGCTGACCAGCTTCGTCGGCCGCGACGACGAATTGCGGCAGCTGACGGAGCTGCTGGCGCGCGCCCGGCTCGTGACGCTGACCGGCCCCGGCGGCACCGGCAAGACCCGGCTGGCCGTCGAGGTCGCCGCGGCCCAGCCCGGGCCGGTGGCGTTCGTGGAGCTCGCCCCGCACGGCGGCGCCGACGTCGCCGGTGCGGTGCTGGCCGCGCTCGGCCTGCGCGAGAGCTCGCGCGGCGGCCCGCAGGACCCCGTGGAGCGGCTGGTTCCGGCGCTGCGCGACCGCCCGGTGCTGCTCGTGCTCGACAACTGCGAGCACGTCGTCGACGTGGCGGCCCGGCTGGCCGCGCGCCTGCTCGCCGCGTGCCCGGGGCTGCGGGTGCTGGCCACCAGCCGCGAGCCGCTCGGCATCACCGGCGAGCAGCTGGCCCCGGTGCCGCGGCTGGCCGTCCCGCCGCCCGGGACGTCCGCTGCGCAGGCCCGGGAGTTCGCGGCCGTCCGGCTGTTCGCCGACCGCGCGGCCGCGAGCGATCCCGCGTTCGCGCTCGGAGAAGCGACGATCGGCGACGTCCAGCACATCTGCGCCGCCCTCGACGGCCTGCCGCTGGCCCTGGAGCTGGCCGCGGCCCGCGTCCGGACCCTCGACCTCGGCGAAATCGCGGCCCGGCTCGACGACCGGTTCCGGCTGCTGGCCCGCGGCAGCCGGACGGCCGAGGCCCGGCACCGCTCGCTGCGCGGCGTCGTCGAGTGGAGCTGGGACCTGCTGACCGGCGAGGAGAAAGAACTCGCGCGGCGCCTGACGGTGTTTTCCGGCGGTGCCACCGCCGCGGCCGCCGCCGAGGTCTGCGGCGCGGACCCCGACCTGCTGCCGGAACTGGCCGACAAGTCACTGGCCGAAGCCGTCGGCGGCCGGTTCCGGATGCTGGAGACGATCCGCGCGTTCGGCGCCGAGAAGCTCGCCGAAGCGGGCGAGGCGGAGACCTGTCACCGGGCGCACGCCGAGTACTTCCTGCGGTTCGCCGCCGAAGCGGACCCGATGCTGCGGACCGCGGACCAGCTGGCGTGGCTGGCGCGGATCGACGCCGACTACGACAACATCCTGGCCGCGCTGCGCTGGTCCACCGAGCACGACGTCGTGCTGGCCCTGCGGCTGGTGCCGCTGCTGGCGATGTACTGGTGGATGCGCGGGCGGCGGTTCGAGGGCGCCGGGTTGTCGCTGGCCGTCGTTTCGCGGTGCCCGCCCGAGGTGCGCGAGGAGTACGTCGAGGAGTTCCTGGTGTGCCTGCTCGGCGCGCTGGCCGGGCCGCCGCACGAGTCGCTGGAGCAGTACCGGCCGCTGGTCCGGCGGTACGCGACGGCGGACTGGACGCCCCGCAACCCGATGCTGGTGATGCTGCTGGGGGTAGTGGTCGGTCCGCCGGGTGACGACGCCGAGCTGCTCGGCCGCGGCAAGAGCCTGCTGGCGGCCGGCGACGCGTGGGGCTGGGCGCTGCTGCCGCTGGGCCTGGGCCTGCGCGCGATGTTGTCGGGCGACCTGGCCGGTGCCGAGGAAGGGCTCCGCGAAGGTGCGGCGCAGTTCCGCGCCCTGGGCGAGCGGTGGGGTCTGTCGATGGCGCTCGACCACCTGTCCCAGCTGCTGACCTGGCGGGGCGAGTACGCGGCCGCGTTGCCGCTGATGGACGAGGCGCTCGGCCTGATGCACGAGATCGGCGCGACCGACGACGTGGCCGACCTGATCGGCCGCCGCGCGTGGGCCCACCTGCTCTCGGGCGACCACGCCCGGGCCCGCGCGGACTACGACCTGGCCGCGGCCACCGCCCGCCGCTCCGGCATGCCGGAATCCCGCGCGGCGGCGTACGTCGGCTCGGCGAACCTGGCCCGCCTGTCCGGTGACCTGGCCACGGCCCGGGAGCTGTGCGAGCGCGCGCTGGCGGAGTGCGCGGGTGGTTCGTTCGCGGCGGAGTCGGTGCGCGCGGCGACGTTGATCTCGCTCGGCTGGCTGGCGTCGGCGGAAAACCGGACCGCGGAGGCGGCCGGGCTGCACCGGTCCGCGCTGCTGCTCGGACGGCAGTGGCACGCGGGCGACGTGGTGGCGTCCGCCCTGGAGGGCTTGGCCGGCGTGGCCCGGCCGGCGCAGGCGGCGGTGCTGCTGGGCGCGGCCGCGGCGGTCCGGGGCACGGCGATCAGCGGCGATCCGGACGTCACGGCCGTCCGGGGGCGGCTGGTGGAGTCGCTCGGGGTCGACGGGTTCGAGCGGGGCTACCGGACGGGACTCGGGATGAGTGCGCAGAAGGCCCTGGAACACTCGATCGAGGGAGAGGTGTCGCCGAGTTCGGACACGTAGGCCGGGACCGAGCGCCGGAACGGGCGCCGTTGGCCGAGCTCACGGGCCTGTTCGCGGCGATTCCCGCAGTTCAGCCCCCGCACCGCCGGCTTGCCCGCTCGCGTAGCCTGATCGACCGTGCGCAACGTCGTAGTCGTCGGGGGCGGGATCGTCGGTCTGGCCGTGGCCTGGGAGCTGACCAGGCGCGGGCTGGACGTCACCGTCCTGGAGAAAGAGTCCCGGTGGGCGGCACACCAGACGGGGCACAACTCGAACGTCGTCCACGCCGGCCTCTACTACAAGCCCGGCTCCTTCAAGGCGCGGATGTCCGTCGCCGGCAATCGGTCGATCGTGGACTTCGCGCGGCAGTACGGCGTGCCCGTCGAGGTGTGCGGGAAGCTCGTCGTCGCCACCCACGAGAGTGAACTCCCCGCGCTGAACGCCCTCGCCGAACGCGCCGAGGCCAACGGCGTCCCGGCCAAGCAGATCTCGCCCGCCGAAGCGCGCGAGTTCGAGCCCGAGGTCGCCTGCGTCGCCGCCCTGCGCGTCGAATCCACCGGGATCATCGACTTCCCGGCCGTCTGCCACACGCTCGTCCGGCTGCTCGACGAAGCCGGCGTCGACCTCCGGCTCGGCTCCCCGGTGCGAGCCATCCGGACCGGGAACGACGGCGGGGTCGAGGTCGCCACCGGCGACGACGTCGTCCAGGCCGACGCGCTCGTGAACTGCGCCGGCCTCCACTCCGACCGCGTCGCCCGGCTGGCCGGCCTGACGCCGTCGGCGAAGATCGTGCCGTTCCGCGGTGAGTACTACGAGCTCAAGCCGGAGCGGCGGCACCTGGTCAAGGGCCTGATCTACCCCGTGCCGGACCCGACGCTGCCGTTCCTCGGCGTGCACCTCACGCGCATGCTCGACGGCAGCGTGCACGCCGGCCCGAACGCCGTGCTCGCGCTGCGCCGCGAGGGCTACCGCTGGCGCGACTTCTCGGCGAAGGACGTCGCCGAGGTCGCCACCTTCCCCGGCGCCTGGCGGCTCGCGAAGAAGTACGCCTTCCCGACCGGCCTCGACGAGGTCCGCCGCTCGTTCTCGAAGAAGCGGTTCGCCGCAAGCCTCGCGCGGCTCGTCCCGGCCGTCACCGAGGACGACATCGTCCGCCACGGTTCGGGGGTGCGCGCCCAGGCGATGCGCCGCGACGGCTCACTCGTCGACGACTTCCTCATCGAGACCGCGCGCGACCAGGTGCACGTCCTGAACGCGCCGTCACCGGCCGCGACGAGCGCGCTGGAGATCGCGCGCCACATCGCCGACCAGGTCGCGAAGGACTAGCCCGGCAGGTTCGCCGTCACCAGCGGCAGGCCCTGCTTGACGACGTCGCAGGTCTTCGTGTCGTCGCCGATGAACCCGCTGACCACCTGCACCGACGACGTGTCGGTGATCGCCAGCGTTGCGCCGCAGGTCACCCGCAGCCCGCCCATGTTCGGGAACAGCCCCCACTTCCGGCCGCCGACGTCGATCGTTTCGGTCGGGTTGACGCCCTTCGCGCCCGGCCATTCGCCGACCGGCGTGCTGGGGCCGAACCAGACCTCGAAGGCCTTCTGGCCACCGTCGCCGTCGGTGTCGTCCCAGAGGCAGTACGACGCGTTCGGCACCGTCGACGAGGTGTCCTTCTCGCCGGTCGGCGAGATGTTCTTCAGCTGCGCCACCTGCTCCGGCTTCAGCATCGCGCACGGGTCCGCCGACAGCAGCGGGCCGCCCGGCTCGGGCTTGGCCGACGTCGTCGGCGTGACCGGCGGGGCGTCCTGGCCGCCCGGCAGGTGCGCCGCGACCTGCGGGATCACGACCTTCGCCAGTTCACACGACTTCTCGAGCTTGCCCGCCGAGACGCTGACGTAGGCGAACGACTTGGCGCCGAGCAGGGCGTAGAACGTGCAGTCGTCGGGCAGGATCGAGGCGTACTGCGTCCAGGTGAGGCCGCCGACCTCCTGCGGCCCGGACTTCTTGAGGGCTCCGGAGATGTACTCGTTGAAGTCCATGTCCGACGCGATGCCGACGTTCAGGACGGCCGAGGGCTCGATGTCGTCCTTGGTGTTCCAGAGGCACATCGGCGGCTGGAGCCGCTCCTTGTTCTCCTTCACCGAACGGCCCGGCGCCCGGTAGCCGAGGGCGTCGACCTGGGCCTGGTCGAGCAGCGTGCAGGCGTCGACGGCCGTGGCGACCGGGCCCTGGCCGGGCACCGGCGACGCCGAGCCGCCGACGGTCGCCGTGCAGCCGGTCACCACGGTCACGGCCGCCAAAGCCGCCGCTGCCTGCCACTTCATGCGCATCGAGTGCCTCCCGTTCGGCCCGGACACTACTGGGACGAACGGAGCAGCACCGCGGATCCGCCCGATTTCAGCGGGGTGTCAGGACTTCCTTGCCGCCGACGAACGGCCGCAGCGCCTCGGGCACGCGGACCGAGCCGTCCTCCTGCTGGTGGTTCTCGACGATCGCGACGATCCAGCGGGTGGTGGCCAGGGTGCCGTTCAGCGTCGCGGCGATCTGCGGCTTGCCGTTCTCGTCGCGGTAGCGGACCGACAGGCGGCGGGCCTGGAACGTCGTGCAGTTGGACGTCGAGGTCAGCTCGCGGTAGGTCTCCTGGGTCGGGATCCAGGCCTCGCAGTCGAACTTGCGGTGCGCGGACGTGCCGAGGTCGCCGGTCGCGGTGTCGATCACCCGGTAGGGCACCTCGATCTTCGCGAGCATCTGCTCTTCCCAGCCGAGCAGCCGCTCGTGCTCCGCCTCGGCGTCGGCCGGCTTGGCGTAGACGAACATCTCGACCTTGTCGAACTGGTGGACGCGGATGATGCCGCGCGTGTCCTTGCCGTAGGAGCCGGCCTCGCGGCGGTAGCAGGACGACCAGCCCGCGTAGCGCTTGGCGTCGGTCAGGTCGAGGATCTCGTCGGAGTGGAAGCCGGCCAGCGGCACCTCCGACGTGCCGACGAGGTACAGGTCGTCGTCCTCGAGGTGGTAGATCTCGCTCGAGTGCTGGCCGAGGAAGCCGGTGCCGGCCATGATCTCCGGGCGGACCAGCGACGGCGTGATCATCGGCGTGAAGCCGTTCTCGAGGGCCTGGGCGATGGCCATGTTGAGCAGGCCGAGCTGCAGCTGCGCGCCGACGCCGGTGAGGAAGTAGAAGCGCGAGCCCGACACCTTGGCGCCGCGTTCCATGTCGACGCCGCCGAGCCCTTCGAGCAGCTCGAGGTGGTCCTTCGGGGTGAAGCCGAACTTCGTCGGCTCGCCGACGTGCTTGAGCACGGCGAAGTCGTCTTCGCCGCCGACCGGCGCGCTCGGGTGGACCAGGTTCGGCACGGTCCGGAAGAGCTGGTCGAACTCCTCCGACGCCGTGTTCTGCTCCACCTCGGCCGCCTTGACCTGCGCGGCGAGGTCCTTGGCCGTGGCCAGCAGCCGCTGCTTCTCCTCCGGCGGCGCCTTCGGGATCTGCTTGCCCAGTACCTTCTGCTCGTTGCGCAGCTTGTCGGCGGCCGCGATCGAAGACCGGCGCCGGGAGTCGAGGGAGAGCAGCTTGTCGACCACTCCCTCGTCTTCGCCACGGGCGCGCTGCGACGCGCGCACGGCTTCCGGGTCATCGCGCAGAGTCCTGGGGTCAATCACGGGTCAGAGGGTAGTCCGTACAGACTGTGCGGCCCTACTGGGTTATCCCGACAGTCTGATCGTTGAAGCGCTGTTCACGGCGTCCTCATACTCCAGGGAAACCCTGAGGAGGCGCCCCGATGACCGACGAGCTGCTCGCCCGGCACCGCGCTGTCATGCCGTCCTGGATGTCGCTGCTCTACGAGGAGCCGATCGAGATCGTGCACGCGCACGACCGGCGGATGACCGATGCCCAAGGGCGGACGTACCTCGACTTCTTCGCGGGGGTGCTGACCAACTCGATGGGCTACGACGTCGCCGAGATCGGCGACGCGGTCCGCAAGCAGCTCGACACGGGCATCCTGCACACCTCGACGCTGTACCTGATCCGGTCCCAGGTCGAGCTGGCCGAGCGGATCGCGAAGCTGTCGAACATCCCGGACGCCAAGGTGTTCTTCACCAACTCCGGCAGCGAAGCCAACGACACGGCGCTGATGCTGGCGACGCAGTACCGCCGCAGCAACCAGGTGCTGGCCATGCGCAACAGCTACCACGGGCGGTCGTTCGGGACCGTGGCGATCACCGGCAACCGCGGCTGGTCGGCGTCGGCGCTGAGCCCGGTCAAGGTCAGCTACGTCCACGGCGGCTACCGGTACCGCAGCCCGTTCCGCGACCTGTCCGACGCCGCGTACATCGACGCGTGCGTCGCGGACCTGGTGGACGTGCTGGACACGGCGACGGCCGGTGACGTGGCGTGCCTGATCGCGGAGCCGATCCAGGGGGTGGGCGGGTTCAGCCTGCCGCCCGACGGGCTGTTCCGGGCGATGAAGGAGGTGCTGGACGCCTACGGGGTCCTGTTCGTCTCGGACGAGGTCCAGACCGGCTGGGGCCGCACGGGCGAGCACTTCTGGGGCATCGAGGCGCACGGCGTGACGCCGGACATGATGACGTTCGCGAAGGGGCTGGGTAACGGCCTGGCGGTCGGGGGCGTGGTGGCCCGCGGGGACGTCCTGGACTGCTTCCAGGCGCAGTCGTTCTCGACGTTCGGCGGCAACCCGGTCTCGATGGCCGGGGCGACGGCGGTGCTGGACTACATCGCCGACCACGACCTGCAGGCCAACTGCGCGGCCCGAGGCGCGCAGCTGCTGTCCGGTCTGCGGGCGGCCGCGTCACCGCTGGTGGCGGAGGTACGCGGCAAGGGCCTGATGATCGGGGTGGAGCTGGTCAAGCCGGGCACGACGGAACCGAACGTCCCGGCGGCGGCGCGGATGCTCGAGGAGACGAAGAAGCGCGGGCTCCTGATCGGCAAGGGCGGGCTGCACGGGAACGTGCTGCGGCTCGGGCCGCCGATGACGCTGACGGCGGACGAAGCCCAGGAAGGCCTGGACATCCTCGTGGACTCGCTCGCGGCCACGCACGCGGCGCTGACCTGAGCGAGCCCACGACTGCGTCGGTCTAGAGGTCGATGACGATCTTGCCGTGCACGTGCCGGCCGGCCTGGCGCTCGGCCGCGCTCCGGATCTGCTCGACCGGGTAGCTCGCCGCGATCGGCACCCGGAGCCGGCCCGCCGCGACCAGGCGCGCGAGCTCGTCCAGTGCCCCGGCCGGTGCGTTCGCGCCGTTGGCCGCCGCCACGCCGTCGACCTGTGCGGCGATGGTGCAGATGCGGCCGTCCGGGACACCGAGTTCCCGGGCGGTCTGCACCGTCTCCGTCCCGTGCAGGTCGAGAGCGGCGGTGACACCGCCGGGCGCCAGAGCCCGGACCCGGTCGGTCAGGCCGTCGCCGTAGCCGACCGGCTCGGCGCCGAGTTCGCGCAGGAACCCGGCCGAGTCCGCCGACCCCGTCCCGATCACCCGCGCTCCCGCGATCCGGGCCAGCTGGACGGCGAACACCCCGACCCCGCCCGCCGCGCCGCCGACCAGCACGGTGTCGCCCGGGCCGGGGTCGAGCACGGCGAGGGCGGCGGTCGCCGTGCGGCCGGCGATCGCGAGGGTGGCGGCGGTGCGGTCGTCGACGCCGTCGGGGGTGCGGTGGACCTCGTTCGCCGCGATCTCCCCGGCCGCGTCGACCACCACGAACCCGGCGACCGCGCGGGACAGGGCGCCGCCGAACACCCGGTCGCCCGGAGCGAACCCGGTCACCCCCGCTCCGACCTCGTCGACCACTCCGGCGTAGTCGGTCCCGAACCCGGACGGGAGGCTCAGGCCGAACCGGGCGGCGGTGTCCGCGTCGGCGGTCATGATCCAGTCCATCGGATTCAGGCCGGCCGCGGTGACCCGCACCCGCACCTGTCCCGGCCCTGCCTCCGGCACGGGGATCTCCCGGACGGTCAGGACCTCCGGGCCGCCGAACGAATCGAGCTGGACCGCCCTGCTCATGCCTGTCTCCTCGCCTTGGGGGAACGCAGAGAAACGGACTATGCTCCGTTTCCAACGACGACCGTAGCACAACCGGAGCGTGATCCGTTTTGACTGACGTGGAGGGCCGCACGCCGCGGGCGGACGCGGCCCGCAACCGCGAGCAGCTGCTCGCGGTGGCGACTCGCGTGTTCGTGGCGGCGGACGGCGAGCCCTCGATGCGGGCGATCGCCCGCGAGGCCGGGGTCGGCATCGCCACGCTCTACCGGCACTTCCCGACCCGCGAGGCGCTCGTGGACGCGGTCTACCGGGACCAGGTCGGGCGGCTGACGACCGGTGCCCGCGAGCTGCTCGACCGGCTGCCCCCGGCGGCGGCGATGCGGCACTGGACGGACTTGTTCGGGGACTGGATCGCGACCAAGAACGGCATGCTCGACACCCTGCTCGCGATGATCGAGTCGGGCGAGATCGCCCACGCGGAGACGCGGACCGAGCTGCTGGCGGCCATCACCGCGATCCTCGACGCCGGGGCCGCGGCGGGCGACCTCCGCTCCGACGTCACCGCCGAAGACATCGCCGCCTCCCTCATCGGGATCTTCACCGTGGCTCCCCCGCCCGAGCAGGCGGCCAAGGCCGGCCGTCTGCTGAACCTCCTGATGGACGGGCTCCGGCCGACCTGAGCCGGCTGCTCAGCCCCGGACGAACCGCACCACGTGCCCGGCCAGTTCCTCGCCCGCGTCCTCCTGCAGGAAGTGCCCTGCTCCCGTGATGACCGGGTGGTCCAGCCCCTGCGCGCCGCGCATCGCGCGGCGCAGGACCGGGGCCATCCCGCCCGTGATCGGGTCGCCGTCGGAGAACGCCACCAGGAACGGGAGGTCCAGCTCGGTCAGCGTCTTCCACGCCGCCCGGTTGGCCGCGGACGCCGGGTCGTCCGGCCGGTAGGGCACCAGCGACGGCATCGCCCGCGGCCCGGCCTTGTACGTCTCGTCCGGGAACGGCGCGTCGTACGCCGCCCGGACCGCGTCCGGCAGGGGAGAACGGCAGCCCGACTGCACGAACCGGCCGACGTCGAGCACCGGGGCCTTCTCCACGGCCGAGCGGAAGGCGTGCCACTGCGGCGGCATGTCGACGTCGCCGGTGGGCAGGCCGGTGTTGGCCGCGACCACCCGCGCGAACCGCGAGGGGTTCTCCGCCACCAGGCGCAGCCCGATCAGGCCACCCCAGTCCTGGCCGACCAGCGTCACTTCGCGCAGGTCCAGAGCGTCGAACGCGAACCCGCGCAGCCACTCCACGTGCCGGGCGTAGCTGTGGTCGGCCACGTCGGCCGGCTTGTCGGACCGCCCGAACCCGACCAGGTCCGGGGCGATCGCGCGCAGGCCCGCCGACGCCAGCACCGGCAGCATCGTGCGGTACAGGAACGACCAGCTCGGCTCGCCGTGCAGCAGGAGCACCACCGGCCCGTCCGCCGGACCCGCCTCGACGTACCCGATTCTGACGGGGCCGCCGTCCGGGTCCGCCAGCTCGGCGTACCGCGGTTCGTAGGGGAAGTCGGGCAGGTCGGTGAACCGGTCGTCCGGTGTCCTCAGCAGGCGCACGACCCCACGTTAGGAGATGCCGACCGCCACCACGAGCCCCAGGCCGATGTGCGCTGCCGCCACCACGATGCTCACCGGAGCGAACTTCTCGCTCTCGATCGTGGAGGCCACGTCGATGCGGGTCGCCCACTCCAGGAGCCGGATCCCGATCACCTGGACGGCGATCCCGAGCAGGCCGTAGACCAGCGACGTGATCAGGCCCTCGGTCAGGTCGCTCGCCGAGTTGAAGATCGCCACGACGACGATGAACGACATCGCGAGCAGCCCGGACGCCGTCACGATCACCGCGTTGGGCAGGCCCTGCGTCACCAGCTTCGACAGCTTGCCCGGCGTGGTCCAGTCGATCGCCCAGAAGCCGGCGAACATCAGCAGCAGGCCGATGACGCCGTAAAGGAGGATCGCGCCGATCCCCCGCACGAGGTCGGAGCCGAACGTGTCGGACAGCGCAAGGGTCGAGGTCACGAGTTTCTCCCAGGTGGAAAGAGCTGATCAGCGACGGTGTTCTATCACGCTTCGGGGATGCGATGTGGGACGAAAGCGGCACCGTCGTCGGTGACCAGCCCGCCGGTCTCGCGGATGCCCAGGCCCGCCGAGCTGTCGCCGACGATCCACGCGCCCAGCGCCGGCCGGTAGCCGTCGAAGTCGGGCAGCGGGTCGAACGCCTGGTAGACGAACCCTTCCGCGCCGTAGACGCCGTCGGTCTGGGTCTCGTAGCCGGTCGCGACGATCTGGACGTTCGCGCCCTCGCGGCCCAGCTTCGGCTTGCGGACGTACTCGGTGAGGATGCCGGGGTCGTCGGCGAACGCGGGCAGCAGGTTCGGGTGGCCCGGGTAGTTCTCCCACAGGATCGCCAGCAGCGTCTTGTTGGAGAGGATCATCTTCCACAGCGGCTCGATCCACAGCGTCCGCGGCAGCGACTCGACGGCGTGGCGGCCGAACTCCTCGTCGACCACCCACTCCCACGGGTACAGCTTCAGCACGGTCGCCATCTGCGCCTCTTCGAGGTCGACGAACCGCTTGAGCACCGGGTCCCAGCCGATCTCCTCGATCGCCAGGCCCACCGTGTCGAGCCCGGCCTCGGCCGCGGTCTCCTGCAGGTACGCCGTCGTGACGTTGTCCTCGCCGGACGGGTCGGCCGCCGACCAGGTGAAGTGCAGTTCGTTGGACGGCAGCTTGTCCCGCAGCAGGGACCACCGCTCGACCAGCTTCTCGTGGATCGAGTTCCACTGGTCGTCGTCCGGGAAGACGTCGGTCTTCCAGTGCCACTGCAGCAGCGACGCCTCCAGCAGCGTGGTCGGCGTGTCCGCGTTGTACTCCAGCAGCTTCGCCGGGGACTTGCCGTCGTAGCGCAGGTCGAACCGGCCGTAGACGTGCGGGTCCTGCCGCTTCCACGACTCGGCGATGTGCGGCCAGACCCACTCCGGGATGCCGAAGCGCCGGTAGCCCTCGGTCGTCACGACGTTGTCGACGGCCTCCAGGCACATCGAGTGCAGCAGTTCGACGTCCGCTTCGAGCGAGAGGACCTCGTCCATGTCGAAGACGTAGTGCACCGACTCGTCCCAGTAGGGCCGCATCCGCCCGCTGGCGTCGCGGGCCGGCGTGCCGTAGACGAGCCCCTGCTCTTCGACGATCCGCTGCCAGTCGCGCCGCGGCTCACGCCGGTCCCGGTACACCTACGATCCCCCGCTCTTGCCGCTGCCGCCGGTGCTGCCGCTCTTCCCGCTGATGCCGAAGCCACCGCGCTGGACGGACTTGCCGGACTTCGTGTTGACGCTGGTCCGCGCGGACGGCGGGTCGTACGAGCCGCCGCTGACCCGCTGCCCGATGACCCCGGTACCGCCGTAGTTGTAGCGGTAGCTGTTGTAGCCGCCGCCCGGGATCGGCAGGAACAGGAAGCCACCGCTGTGGTAGCCGCCGTGGCTGCTGACGTACGTGTCGTCGCAGTAGTCGTCGTTCTGGACGACGCCGTTCGAGTCGGTGCAGACCGCCGTGACCGTGCCCTCCGGCTTGGCGACCGTGTAGAAGGTCGCGACCAGGCCGACGAGCCCGACCGTGACGCCGCTGCCGATCAGGATCTTGCGCCGGGTCGCCGCCTTCGCGTCGGCCTGGCGGGCGAGTTCTTCGTCCCGTTCCTCCTGCGCGAGCGCCTGCCGACGCGCGCGCTGCTCGGCGAGCGAAGGTTCCTTGGGACGGGTGTTCGAGTCCTGGAATCTCATGGAACCGCGCTTCGGCGGCTCGGGGGGCGGCTGGTCCCCCGTGTTGCTGTCCTGCGTCATGTGCGCTCCGTAATCCCGGCCACCACGAAACCGTGACCCACCCTAACCACCCTAGGTCGCGCACGTCGCGCGCGGCGCGGGCATCATGGACTGCGATGTCTCCCAGCGCCGATCGGTTCCCCACCGCCACGCAGACGCTGCGCACCCGCGTCGTGATGGGCGGGATCTTCGCGGGCGCGCTCATCGCGCTCGCGCTCAGCGTCGTCTTCTCGTGGAGCGACGGCATCACCGGCGGCGCGGGCGGCGGGGCCGGCAAGCTGTCCGCGGCGGCCGAGGAGGCGTTCCACTCCCCGCCCGGCAGCTGTCTGACCTGGGACAACCCGGACGCGAGCGACGCGCGCAAGATCGCCTGCACGCAGCCGCACCTGTTCGAGGTGACCACGCTGGTGGACATCGGCGCCCAGTACCCGGCGGGCGCGCCCGTCCCGTCGCTGGACCAGTGGCAGCAGATCGCGCAGCAGAAGTGCACCGCGGACGTGAAGCCCTACCTCGGGCACAAGCTCGACCCGTACGGCAAGCTCACGACGAACCTGCTCCGCCCGACGCAGTCGCAGTGGGAGGACGGCGACCGCCAGCTGCGGTGCGGCCTGCAGTGGGCCGGCCCCGGCGGCAAGCTGCTGCCGACGACCGGGCCGGCCAAGGACCAGGACCAGTCGCTGATCTTCGAGCCGGGCACCTGCCTGGCCCTGCTCGGCAAGGGCGTCGGCGATCCGATCGACTGCGCGAAGCCGCACTCCTACGAGATCATCGCCACCCTCGACCTCAAGAAGCAGTTCAAGGAGGGCTACCCCGCCCAGGACAACCAGAAGGCCTGGCTGGACACGGAGTGCACCAAGGCGGCGGCCGACTACACCGGCGGCGCCGACCTCGACGCGAAGAAGCTGATCCTGACCTGGGACCTGCGGGAGCAGGAGAGCTGGGACGCCGGTTCGACCAAGGTCAACTGCAAGGTGGCCTCGGCGCGGCCCGACAAGAGCGGCCTGCAGGCGGTGACCGGCAGCATCAAGGCCGGGCCGGCGGGCCCGGACGGCGGCCAGCCTCAGGACGGCGGCCCGCCGTCGGACGGAGGCGGCGGCCCGGCCACGGCGAACTCCGCCCCGCCGTCGAACTCCGCAGCGCCGTCGGGTTCCGCAGGGCCGTCGAACTCAGCAGGGCCGTCGAGTTCCGCAGGGCCGTCGACGAAGCAGAGCGGCTGATGCCCGTCGAGATGAGCCGCGATCGGTTCGAAGAGCTGGTCTCCGAGGCCCTGGACGAGGTGCCGCCCGAGTTCGCGCGCGCCATGGACAACGTCGTCGTGCTCGTCGAGGAGTTCAACGACGAGGCGCCGGACATCCTCGGGCTCTACCACGGGATCGCGCTGACCGAGCGGACGTCGTCCTACGGCGGGGTGCTGCCCGACCGGATCTCGATCTACCGGCAGCCGATCCTGGCCATGTGCGAGGACGAGGACGAGGTCGTCGAGGAGGTCCTCATCACCGTCGTGCACGAGCTCGGGCACCACTTCGGCATCGACGACGCCCGGCTGCACGAACTCGGCTGGGGCTGACCCCGCGCGGATTCCCCCGTCACTCCGCCGGGTTCCACCGGTTTCCGCACTTGCGACCGGAAACTGTCACGGGTTTCACCAGTGGTGACAACGTGACCACGCGCAGCCATCACCGCCGGTTATCCTCGTACGCAGTCGTGGGGTGACTTCGATTTCGTGCGGGGGAGGCACCGTGAACGAAGCCCGGAGCGACAGGGGCGGCCGAAGACTCAGGTGGCTGCTGACGTCGAGCGCGGCGTCCCACCTGGGGGACGGCATCGGCAAGGTGGCCCTGCCCCTGCTGGCCACGACGCTGACCCGCGATCCCGTGCTCATCGCCGGGTTGTCCGCCACCCAGTTCCTGCCCTGGCTGCTGTTCGCCGCGGTCGCCGGCGCGCTGGTCGACCGGATCGACCGGCGGCGCGCGATGATCGTGGCGAACACCGCCCGTGCCACCGCCGTCGGCGCCTTGGCCGTGCTCGTCGCCGCCGGCGGCATGACGATCTGGCTGGTCTACCTGGTCGCGCTGATCATCGGAACGGCCGAGACGATCGCGGACAGCGCGGCGAACGCGTTGATCCCGGCGGTCGTCGGCGACGGTTCGCTCGACGCGGCCAACAGCAAGCTGCAGGCCTGCGAGATCGTCGGCCAGACGTTCCTCGGTGGCCCGGTCGGCAGCCTGACCTTCGCCCTCTTCGCCGCCTTCCCCTTCATCCTGAACTCCGCCGGCTTCGCGATCGCGGCCGCGGTGCTGCTCGGGCTGGCCGGCACCTACCGCGGCAAGGCCGAGACCCCGGTCGAGCCGGCGAAGCTCCGCACGGAGCTCGCCGACGGCCTGCGCTGGCTGCGCGGGCACCCGCTGCTGCTGCGGCTGGTGGTCGTGGCCGGGTTGCTGAGCCTGGTCAGCGAGCTCGCGCAGGCGCAGCTGGTGCTGTACGCGCTCGAGGACCTCCACCTCTCCGACGCGACCTTCGGCCTGTTCGCGTTCGTCGGCGGGATCGGCGGGCTGCTCGGCGCGGGCGTCGCCCCGCGGCTGGTGCGGGCGACCGGCCGGCTTCCGGTGGTCGTGGGCGGGATCGTCGGCTGCGGCCTCGGCTTCGGCGGGATGGGCCTGGTGCGCTCGCCGGTCGCGGGCGCGGCGCTGTTCGGCCTGTTCGCGGCCGCGGTCGTGGCGGTGAACGTCGTGCTCGCGACGGCCCGGCACACGCTCGTGCCCGGCGAACTGCTCGGGCGGGTGCTCGGGGTGTGGCGCACGGTCGTCTGGGGCGCGATCCCGCTCGGCGCGCTGCTGGGTGGCGTGCTGACCGAGCGGCTCGGCTCGGCCGCGCGGACGTTCGCCGTGTCGGGCGTGGCGATGCTGGTGATCGCCGCGTTCGCGTTCGGCGCGCTGCGGCGGTCCGCTCTCGGTGACGAATCGGACTCAGCCGCGGCGCTGACGCACCACGACCCGGGATTGTGAGCTGAAATAGCTCCTCACCCAGGTGGTGAGGAGGCAGCCATGCGCACCGTGGACCCGGGGACCGGCACCGACGCCGATCCCGACTTCGACGAGCCTCCGGCGGAGTCCGGGGCCGAGTCCGCGCCCCCGCCGTCCCGCCGGTTGCCGGTGCTGTGCGCGGTGGCCGGGTTCGTGCTGGGCGCGAGCGTGCTCGGGCTCTTGTGGGCACTGTCCGGCGTACACGCCGGCGCGCTCGAAGACGCCGTCGCGGCGTGCCAGGCGCTCGACCGCGTGGGCGAGCTGCCGGACACGAGCCGCGACGCGCAGCCGGCGCTGACGCCCGGGCTCAGCCCCGAACGCCTGCACCGGATGGTGGCGGCGCGCGAGCTGTCCGCGGCCGCCGCGCAGGTGAACGCGAACTACCAGCCGCTCGCCGACCACATCGACGGCGTCAGCCGGATGGTGCTCAGCCTGCACTTCAGCGACATCTCCGGGCAGCGGCACCTGACCGAGGCCAAAGAGATCTGCGGCCGGATCTGAACAGCCGGGCGAAGCCCGGCCGTCGAGGGCGGTGGGGCGGGGCCCGGGCTAGGCCGAGTGGACGGTCTTCACCGAGAGCTGGTTGCCGGGGATCTTCGTGCCGGCGCAGCCGGTGCCTTCTTCGGGCACGAAGTTCGACGCCGTCTCCTGCGGCAGGTAGATGCGCAGGCCCTTGACCGGCGTCGGCTGGCAGGTGCCCGGGTCGAAGTTGCGCACGTTGACGAACTGGATGTCGGCGGCCGCGGTCTGGCCGGGGTTCAGCTTGACGGCGCTACCCTTGGTGCCCTCGCGGAAGGCGTCCTTGCCGACCTGGTGCCCGTCCGCGCCGGCCACGTAGGACACGCCGGGGAAGCCCTGGATGGTGCACGGCTTCGAGCTGGCGTTCTTGATGAGCAGCGGGCGGAACGTCGAGCCGGCGCCCGAGTCGCCCTGGCCGAGCGAGAGCTTCACGTCCCCGGCCTTGCAGAGCCCGTTGTCGGCGGGCTGGGCGGCCGGTGGCGCGGCGGGCGTCGTCGAGGCGGGGCTCGACGTGGCGGTGGTGACCGTGGTCGTGGTCGGCGTCTCCGAGCTGGACGGCGTCGAACTGCTCGCCGCGTTCGTGGTGCCGCCGCCCCCGCAGGCGGAGAGCGCGAGGACGCCCGCCGAAGCCGCGACGACCGGGAACAACCGTGAAAGCTTCATGTCAATCGCCTCCCTGGTGTGGTGCTACTGGGTAGACGTACCGGGTCGCGGCCGGGTTGGCTGCTCTCGTAAATTCCCCACAGACCGTGTTCTAAACGTGACAGGATCACACTTTAGTGACGCTCAGAGCGGGGTGTCGACCCAGGTCAGGCAGCGCCACTCGCCGTCCGGCCGGGCCGCCAGCTCCACCAGGCCCGTGTTCGGGATCAGCGCCGCGTTGGCCACGTCCGCGTGGACGTTCGGCGCCAGCCACTCGGCGGCCAGCCGGATCGCGCCGCCGTGGCTGACCAGGGCGACCACGCCGTCGGGATCGGCCTGCTCGTGCTTGGCGCGCAGCCGGCCGACGGCGTCGAGCATCCGCGTGCGCACGCTCGTGCCGCTTTCGCCGCCGGGCAGCGACGGCGCCAGCTCGCCGAGGGTCCACCGCCGGACCGTCTCCATGTAGGTGCGGATCGACGCGTGGTCGGTCGCCCCTTCCAGATCACCGGCGACGACCTCGTGGACGCCGTCGACGACCTGCACGTCCAGCGAGAACTGCGCGGCCAGCGGTGCCGCCGTCTGCTGCGCGCGGGTCGCCTGGGACGCGTAGACCGCGACGATCGGCTCGCCCGCCAGCCGGATCGCGAGGTCGTCGGCCTGCGTGCGGCCCAGGTCCGTCAACGGCGGCCCGGGCAGGGCGGTGTCCAGCGCACCGCGGACGTTCCCTTCGGTCTGCCCGTGGCGGATGAGCAGCAGCCTCACGCGGAGTCCCCCTTGCGGACCGCGTCGGCCCACACGGCGGCGTCGACGAAGTCGTCGTTGCCGAACCCCGGCTCGATCGTGGTGCGCGTCCCGTCGGCCCGCGGGTGCGAACCGAGGAACCGCAGGTTGCGGCAGCGCCGGCGCAACGCCGTCAGCGCGTCGAGAACCCGCGGCTCGGCGACGTGGCCCTCGAAGTCGATGAAGAAGCGGTACTCGCCGAAGTTGCTGCGCGTCGGGCGGGCGTCGAGCCGGGTCAGGTTGATGCCGCGGCCGGCCAGCTCGGTGAGCAACTCGGCGAGCGTGCCGGTGCGGTTGGTGGCCGCGGCGACCACGGACGTCCGGTCCGCGCCCGTCGGCTCCGGCAGCTCGCCCGGCGGGCGGACCAGCAGGAACCGCGTCGCCGCGTCGGTGACGTCGGCGACCTCGGTCGCCAGCACCTCGAGGTCGTAGTGCTCGACGGCGACCGGCGCGCAGACCGCCGCGTCGAAGTCACCCTCCAGCACGCCGACCGCGGCGGCCGACGTCGACGACGACGCCACCGCGTGCGCGCCCGGCAGGTTCACCTCGAGCCACTCGCGGACCTGCGCCAGCGCGTGCGGGTGGCTGGCGACGGTCCGGATCTCCGCGGTGCCGGGCCGGGTGAGCACGCTGAAGTGGATCGGCAGGATGGTCTCGGCGACGGCGACCAGCGGGCTCGCCTCGCTGAACGCGTCGAGCGTGGCGGGCACCACGCCCTCGACGGAGTTCTCGATGGGGACGCACGCCGCGTCCGCTTCGCCGGTCCGGACGGCGGTCATCGCCAGCCGCACGGTCTCGACCGGGATCAGTTCTTCGCCGGCGGCGAGCACCCGCGCGGCCTGTTCGGTGAAGGTCCCTCGGGGGCCGAAGTATGCGATCCGTGACACAGCACCCAGGCTACGGGCTCGAACCGTGGCGACATTCACTCGGACAGCCGGTACGGGAACCGGTTACGCCGGGTGGCATTTTTTGCGATGCTGAAGGCGTGACCGCCGAATCGGGCACGCACACCGGACGTGAGGGCGCTTCGCCGCCGGTCGCCCCTCGCGCACCGGAGCTGGTGCTGTGCGCCGTCGATGAACCACTCGCCGAGGCCTGGACCGCCGCTGCCCGGAAGCTGGCCGGCCGGGTCCGGGTGCACCGCGGGTCGGTGCTCGACGTCGTCGCCCAGGCCGTGGTCAGCCCGGCCAACTCCTACGGCTGGATGCGCGGCGGCATCGACGCCGTCTACGCACAGGCGTTCCCGGGCGTGGAGCAGAGCGTCCGCAGCGCTGTCCTGGCCTTCCACGGCGGGGAGCTGCCGATCGGCGACGCCGTCGTGGTGCCGACCGGCGAAGCCCAGCCGGCGTGGCTGATCAGCGCGCCGACCATGCGCGAACCCGGCGAGCGGCTGCCCGCCGACACCGTCCACCCCTACCTCGCCGCCCGCGCGGTCTTCCTGACCTGGCGTGACGGCCGGCTCGACGACGGCCCGGTGCGCGGGTTCGTCGACACGATCGCGATGCCGGGGCTCGGCACCGGCGTCGGCGGCCTCGCCCCAGAGACCTGCGCCCGGCAGGTCGCCGCGGCCTGGGCCGAAGTCTTCGGAGATCGTGACGCTGGGTGAACAACCCCGGATCGGGGGTGGACTAAGTCACAGCGCTTTAACCGGCCGTAAGCCCTACCGTTGATCGAGCAGGTAAAACGTCCGCAGTGACATCCGGGGCTTCGCCCCGGGCCGGGGGCTCCGCCACCCGGACCCCCGCGGGACAGTCAGTGCAGGCGACGGCCGGAGGAGTGTGCGATGACCCGGGTCCGCGAACTCAGCCCGTATGTCGAGCTGCACCGGGAACAATGGAAAGAACTGCGGAGTTCGACGCCGTTGCCGCTGACCGCGGCCGAGCTGCTGCGGCTGCGCGGCCTCGGCGAGCAGGTCGACCTGGCCGAGGTGGCCGACGTCTACCTGCCGCTGTCCCGCCTGATCAACCTGCAGGTCGCCGCGCGCCAGCGGCTCTACGAAGCGACCACGACGTTCCTCGGTGACGACTCCCGCGGCACGAAGGTCCCGTTCGTCATCGGCATCGCCGGGAGCGTGGCGGTCGGCAAGTCGACCACCGCCCGCATCCTGCGCACGCTGCTCGCCCGCTGGCCGGACCACCCGCGCGTCGACCTCGTCACCACGGACGGCTTCCTGTACCCGCGCGCCGAGCTGATGCGGCGCGGGATCATGCACCGCAAGGGCTTCCCGGAGAGCTACGACCGGCGCGCGCTGCTGCGGTTCGTCACCGAGGTGAAGTCGGGCGCCGAGCGCGTCGCCGCGCCGGTGTACTCGCACCTGGCCTACGACATCCTGCCCGGCCAGGAGCAGGTGGTGCAGCAGCCGGACATCCTCATCGTCGAGGGCCTGAACGTGCTCCAGCCGGGGCCGCGGCTGATGGTGTCCGACCTGTTCGACTTCTCGATCTACGTCGACGCGCACACCGACGACATCCAGCGCTGGTACATCGAGCGGTTCCTGGAGCTGCGGCACACGGCGTTCGCGGACCCGGCGTCGCACTTCCACCACTTCGCCGGCCTGCCCGACGACGAGGCCCGCGCCGAAGCCCGGCACCTGTGGCACTCGATCAACGAGCCGAACCTGATGGAGAACATCAAGCCGACCCGGCCGCGGGCGACGCTGGTGCTGCGCAAGGACTGCGACCACGCGATCAACCGCGTCCGCCTGCGCAAGCTCTGAGCCGCTAGATCCCATTGGCCCGGGTGGTGGAGCCCCCGGCCCCGGATGTCACAGTCACGCGAGCCGTCACCCACATGCCGCGTATTCGCACGCTGCGCGAGTGCGCGGCCACGATTCGTCGCGATCTCGCGACTCTCCGCGCCGGAATCCGGCCGATCGGCCGAGGCGGCCCGTTCAGCCGTAACCGGTTGGCCGATACCGGGCGTCCGCTGTGAAAGCGACCCTGAAGGAGTCACGAAAACGGCTCTGAGCTGGGGAGGAGGCCCACGATGTTCGCGATGATCCTCACGTGGGTCGGTGCGGTACTCGGTCTGGCCTTGCTGATCGCGATGGCCGCCGGGACGTTCGTCGTCGACTTCGACGACCGGCTTCAGGAGCGCCGCCGCAAGGCAAAGCCCGCCGAACCGGCAGGCCCCCTCCCTTAGGCCTCAGAGCCCGGCCAGCGCCTCGAGGTAGGCGTCGGCGTCGTATTCGAGGTTTTCCGCGTCCAGCAGGCTGTTTTCCAGGGCGTCGATCAGCTGCTCGAAAATCTCGTCGCGGTCGAGTTCGCCCTCCTGCAGGCGTTCGACGGCCGGCCAGACCTCGGCGGGCTCGTTGTCCCAGAGCTGGTCGACGATCGTCGCGCGCAGGATCAGCCGCTGCTCCTCTTCGTCCTCGTCGGCCTCGGCGATGACGAGCGCCCGGCGCTGGTCGGGGTCGGTGGGGTCGAGGTCGACCTCTTCTTCGTCGATCTCCGTGGTCGTCGACGGCACGGCGAACATCCGGCGTTCCAGCGCGTCGGCCAGCTCGGTCGGCGACAGGTCGCCGGTGTCGGCGAAGTAGCGCTCCAGGGGCGAGTCGTCATCGTCGGCGTACTCGCTCAGGTAGTCCTGGACGGCCTCGTCGAGGGCGGCGATCGCCGTCTCGGTCAGGTGCGCCCGCTCGCCGGCCCACTGCACCCACGCCAGCACGACCGGCTCGACGGCGTCCTCGTAGTCGGCGTCGAGCTCGTACTCCTCGCCCAGCAGGCCCTCGAGGAACCGCGCGATCTTCTCCGGCCCGACGCGCAGGGGGTTCCCCGGGTCGGTGCGCAGGCCGTGTTCCAGCAGCAGGCTGCCGAGCGCGCGGGCGGCGTCGGCGTCTTCGCCGCTCGCCGCGACGAACTGCTCGACGACGGCGGCGCGTTCGGCGTCGGACCACTCGGCGACCTCGGGCACCAGCGCGGGCTCCGGCAGCGCGTGGCACCAGGTGAGCGCGACGGCGTGGAAGCGGGCGTAGTCCTCGCTGACGTCGGCGTCGTCGAGGTGGTCGGTGGCGGCCAGGCCGTCGGCGATCAGGCGGTGGGCCTCGGCCGGGTCGACGGCTGCGAAGACGACCAGCTCCGGGTCGGCGTCGGACTGCTCCCGCATCTCGGCCACGACGTCGGCGGGCTGGTCGATCACGACGAGGTCCCGCACCCGGCCGCCCTCGGTGAAGTCGAGCAGCGCCAGCAGGCCGTACGCCTGGTCACCGTGGGAGAAGACGCAGAGCAGCGACGACTCGTCGCCGAAGACGTCCCCGGTGCGCCAGCACTCGCCGGCGGTGACCCGGCCCAGCCCGGCGGCCCAGGCGGGCGCGGGGATGCCGCGGCCGAGGACGACCTGCAGGCCGGCCTCGGCGGCCTTGCGCTCGACGTCGGTTTCGGCGACCACCTTCAGCGCGGCCAGCAACGCGGCGGCGCCCGGGGTGATCTTGCGCTGGGCGAAGGCGATGAGCTCCAGGCCGAGCGGCTCTTCGCCGTCCTCGACGGGCAGGTCGTGGAACTGCCCGAGCACCTCGGAGGCGAGCAGTTCGACGTCGACCGGCGCGGGGTCGGCGCCCAGCGCCGAGAAGTCGTTCAGGATCTCCTTGAACAGGCCGGTCACGCTGTGGGTGACGGGCTGCGGTGCCTTCTTGCGGGCGCGACTGACCGGGCTCATGGCCTCATGCTTCCACTTCACCGCGAACGGGTCGCGGTGGCCCTGGCGCGGGTCCCGCCGCTCGCTCGACGGGGAGGCGCCGAGCCGGACGGCGGAACTGGGCCACCGCGACGCCTGGCGCGCTCACGATGTCCCGGTGCACGTGTATCACCGGTTCTCCGGGGTCAACGAGGGGTACGCGGGGAGGTTACGGCTTTCGGCAAGGCGATCCGGGCGGCTCGGATTTCCGTGATCAGCCGGGTTTTCCGCCGGTGGTTTTCCACCAGAGCGGCCAGGTAAGCGGTGAATTCGTCCGGCGTTCCGGCGCGCTTGTGCAAGGTGCGCAACAGCTTCAGCCGGCGGGCCGCTTCCTGGTAGGCCGCGGGGTCCTTGCGCTCGATGAGTTCGTCGACGTGTTCGCGGAAGACCGGGATCGTCTCGGCCGGGTGCTCGGCCGCCCGCTGTTCGGCCAGCTCCAGCTTGAGCTCCGCGGACGCGCCGAACCGCACGCAGGCCCGCCAGGCTTCGTCCGGACGGCCGTCGTCGAGCAGGACGCGGGCCAGCTCGTCGGCCTGCCCGATCCCCTCGGCGGCACGCTCGCGCAGGCAAGCGAGCGCTTCCCGGCGCTGGACGGTCCACTTCCCGGCCTTCGTCGCGGCCTCGCGAAGGGCGGCGTACGTCTCGCGATCCGGTCGCGCGTCGAACTCCTTCCGACGGCGAGCGGTGTCGCTTTCCGGCTCCGGTGCCGGCGGCTGCTTGTCGTGGGTCAGCGCGCGGGCGGCGTGCGCGATGGCCTCGCTGTGCCGCCCGGCGGCCCGCAGCACCCGGACGATCTTGAGGCTGACGTCCACGCGCGGCGGCTTGGCCGACAGGATCGCCACCAGCTCGTCGACGTCGCCGAGCACCTCGGCCAGCTGTTCGCGCAGCCGTTCGGCCACGTCACGGCGGTGGCCAGGGCCGTTCGCCGCGAGCACGTCGTCCACCGTGGCCTTGATCCGCTCGAGCCCGGGCTCGCCCAGCGCCGTCGCGAAGTCGGCGAGGTCGATCGTCGGGCGGCCGGGGCCGTCGAACTCGACCTCGAGGATCCAGTCGGCCAGCTTCTCCGGGTCCGGCGGCCGCGCGGCGCACGCGCGGGCGTACAGCTCCACGGCCCGGTCCAGCCGCTCGGCGAGGTCGCCGGCGTGATCGCCGGACTGCTCCAGCACCTCGCTGATGTCGTCGACCGTGCGCCGGGCCAGCGGGGCCAGGTCGGCGCGGCTGCCGGCGTCGAGCATCCGCTGCAGCGTGTCGAGGACCGCGCCGATCTTCGCGGTGTACTCGACGTTGCCGTCGGTCACCGCGGTGTCGAGCAGGCGGTGCGCCTCGCTCACGTCACCGGATTGGGTGGCTGCGCGCAGTTCGAGTGAATGCCGCAGCTCGGGGTCGCGCTCGGCTTGGGCGTGCAGCAGGTCCGCCAGCGTCTCCGCGCCCAAGGTGCGCAGGTAGGGGCGAAGATCCGAGTGGGGACTCACGCGCACCAGTCTGCCCGACGCCCACGCGCACGCGTGTGGGCCAACCGCGTGCTCTTTTCGGAGTAATCAGTGACTGTTCGTGACGTCGTCAGCGACGCCGCAGGTCGTCGAACACGGCTTTCAGCGGCCACGGGTCCGGCAGCCCCGGCCTTCGTGACTGTGCGTGGCGGGGCCGTGGGATGGCCGCGCGGCCGGTCGGCACCATGATCGGGACCACCGGTACCGGAACCCGGGCGACCAGCCGCCGGACGACGACCATCAGCAGCCCGGCGAACAGCAGGAGCGCGGTCCCCGCCGCGAGGGCCCCGGCGAGGGTGCGGCGGCCGTCGTCGAGTGTCAACTGCACGGCGTACTGGCTCTGCTGGGTGTACAGCAGGCCGAGCTGGGCGGACACGGCATAGGCGGCGCTGCGCCACGTGGCTTCGGGGAACGGAAGCGCTTCGGCGGCGGTGAAGGCGTTCTCGGCGGCGGCGAGCCTGCTCCATTCGGCGCTGCGGGTGAGTGACTCGTACGCCATCCGGCCACTCTCGGTGAGCTGCGGGACGACCCGGGCCAGCTCGCCCCGGTAGGAGGCGACGGCGGAGGTGAACGACCCCCGGGTCACGTCGTCCAGCCCGGCCAGAGCGAGGGAATCGGCACGATCCATGCCTTCGGCCACGGAAAGCAGCTCGACGGCGGTCGTCTGCTGGTAGGCGGACTCGGCGTCCGGGGCGTGGCGCGCGTAGTCGCGCAGGGCGGCAACGGCGGATTCGATCCGCTGGGTGAAAGTCGCGTACGCGGCACTCCGCTGCTCAGGCGCGGCCATCGCCGCGCTCCGCTCGGCCTGCAACGCGACCACCGTGCGGGCCGTCCGGTCCGCGGCGGCCGCCGTCTCCACGGCCACGTCCCGCGTCCGAACCGCTTGGTGCATCAGGAGAACCGCGATCACGACAGCCACGGCGACGAGCGCGCCGCCGGGGATGAACGCGATGCCCAGCATGCGGCCGCGGACGGATCGCAGGTACTTCAAGACGTTCCTTTCCCAGCCTTGGTCCCCGCAAGCATCCCGACGAAGTTCAACCTATTGAGTGAGAGATTCACCGGTCAACGCCAGTCCGCCATACGGCCGTTAGCGCACTGTGACCACCCGGCACAATCGCGCCCGTGACCTTCGACGACGTGACCCAGCGCCTGCGCGACTTCGCCGCGGCCCGCGCCTGGGAGCCGTACCACACCCCGAAGAACCTCGTGATGGCGCTTTCCGGCGAGGTCGGCGAGCTGACCTCGCTGTTCCAGTGGCTGACCCCGGAGGAATCGGACGCGTGGCGCGCGGACCCGGCGCTGGAAGAGAACGTGCTGGACGAGATCGCCGACGTCACGCTCTACCTGCTGCAGCTGGCCGACCGGCTCGGCGTCGACCTGGCCGCGGCGGCGCACGCGAAGATCGACCGGAACGAGGTCCGCTTCCCGCCGCCGGCCTAGCCCCAGAACACCCCGCCGGGGTTGCGGTCGATCTCGGCGAGCAGCGCGGGCGGCGTGCTGGCGACCGGCGCGTCCGGGTAGCTCAGCCACTTGCCGTTCCGGTCGGCCCACCACACCGTCCAGATGCCGAACTCGTCGAACCGCAGCTGCGCGATCTTCTGCTCCGACCAGTCGGGCCCGGCCTGCGGCGACCACGGCGCCCGGCGTTCGACGATGGTCACCGCCCGCCCCCGGGTCCGGCACTCGACCCGGATCCGGTCCTGGAGGTGCTCGGGGACGCGCTGCGCGCACCACCGTTCGATCTGCCGCAGCGCGAGCTCCGGAATTGCCATGACCCCAGTGAACCGGACCGCCTCAGCCGGCGCGCAGGTGGGCGAGCACGGCGTCGTAGGTGGCTTCGGGCGAGCTCCCGTCGGTCCGCACGACGACGCAGCCGGGCCGCTGCGGCAGGTAGGCGGCGAGCTGGTCGTGGATCCGCCCGACCATGGCGGTACCCCCACGTGCCTGCACGACGTCGTCGACGCCCTTGGTCGCAGAGTCCCGGTTCGCGGCCCGCTCGGCGAACCGCCCACAGGCGACGGATTTGCCGGCGGTGAGCAGGATTTCCCGGTAGCCGGCCCCGCACCGGGCGGCGACGGCCTCGAACGGCTCGACGTCGACGACCCGGGTCGCGAGCTGCGGCATGACGACGTCGTGCCCGGTCCGCAGGTGCGTCTCGGCCATGGCGACGGCGAGCAGCTGCGCGGCCCGGAAGGTCTCGAAGAAGGTGTCCCGCCACCCCCCGATCAGGCAGACGACCCGATCGGTGTCGAGGTTCAGCACACCGGCATGCCGTTCGGCGTAGACCTGCGCGATCGTCGACTTCCCGATCCCGGACGGCCCGTTGAGGTGGATCAGTCGGGGCACCGCACCGAGGGTATCGAAGTTCCGCGTCCGGAACACGTCCACCGGAACCGGTGACGGATCCTCTAATATCGACGCCGAATGCGGCCCGACGGACACCGAAGGAACACTTCGTCGCTGTCCCCACCCGCGCATGAGGTCACGCGTGCACAAGTGGGGGAAAATGCCGCTCATCCGACGCACCGCCCAGGAACTGCTGACCGACGCCAGGACGGGCAGGCTTCAGCGGTCCTTTGCGGAAGGTTCGGACACCGAAGACGGTGGTCGGGAACCGGAACCCGGCAGGTGGTCGCACGGACTTCCGGACCTCTTGTCGAGTCTCGTCGACGCCGATCTGGGCACGCTCGACGTCATCGTCGAACCACGACTGGGCAAGAGCCCGAAGCACGTCGACCTGGTGCTCTGCGGCCACAACCCGCACACCGAAGAACCCAGCTACATGCTCGTCAAACTGGCCTCGCCCAGCAACGTGGCGCAGGAGACCGACGATCTGATCCGCGTCGGGGACGCCTTGATCCTCCACCCCGCGGCCCAGGTCCGGCAGTACTGCGAGTACCTGCTCACTTCCGCACCCAAGCTGGCCGAAAATCCGCGAAGCGTGCACGGTTTCGCCTACGTGGAGAGTGCGGACAGTGCCGCCTGGATCGATCGTTACGACCATTCCGACCTGGTCGCCGTGTTTTCTCCGGAACGCCGGACGGACCTGCAGTACCACCTGCGTTCCCTTTTCAAGGCGGGCGACGACCGGGCCAAGACCCGACAAGCCGGCGACGAGTTCCTGGGCCTTCAGCACAATGCCGGCTTTCTGATCGACGTCGAAACGAAGACGATCAACCAGAGCCTCGTCCTCTTGGACGAACAGGAAGTGGCTTACCAGGAGGTTCTCCGAGCCGTCGACCAGGCCCGGGCCGACGGAACGCACAAGGCCGTGGTCGTCCTCGGCGGGCCGGGCTCAGGGAAGAGCGCGATCGCCCTCAAGCTGAAAAAGGACCTGGCCGGCCGCGGGTACCAGGTGGAACACGCCACCGGCTCGCGCTCGTTCACGAACACGCTCCGCAAGGTCAGCGGCTCGCGGTCGGGCGGCAAGATGGGCGGGTTCAGGTACTTCAACGACTACATGACCACGCCGGCACGAGAGCTCGACGCGCTCATCTGCGACGAGGCACACCGCATCCGCGAGACGAGCGTCAAGCGGTACACCCCCAAACACGTGCGCGAGCGAGCCGGCCGCCAGATCGACGAGCTGATCAACGCAGCCAAGGTCCCCGTCTTCCTGCTGGACGAGCGGCAGACAGTGCGTCCGGGGGAAATGGGTTCTCGACGTGAGATCGAAGCCGCCGCGACGGCCAACGGCTACGAGTGCGAAGTGCTCCGCCTGGACAGCCAGTTCCGATGCGGTGGTTCGCCCAGGTTCGACACGTGGGTCGCTCGGCTCCTCGGGCTCCACAACCTCGGTCCGGTGGCTTGGAGCAAACTCGCGACGCCGAAGGACCGGAACCTGGTGGTGGCCACCGCCTCTTCGGCCGAGTCGCTCGAGAACTGGCTGCTCCGGCAGCGGAACGAGAACGGCGGTACCGCGCGCCTCTCGGCGGGCTTCTGCTGGCCTTGGAGCAAGGAACCGATCCGCACGGCGGAGGGGCTCGAACTCGCCAAGGACGTCACCATCGGCAGCTGGGAACGTCCGTGGAACGCGCGGCCGGAGAAAGCAGTACCCGGTGTCCCCCCATCACACTTCTGGGCGACGGATCCCCGCGGATTCGGCCAGGTCGGCTGTGTCTACACGGCTCAGGGCTTCGAATACGACTGGTCCGGAGTCATCTTCGGGCCCGACTACGTGCGCCGGGGCGACGACTGGGTGGCCGACGCGAAGAGCTCCCACGACGACGAGGTCAAGCGGGCGAAGGACAACCCTCTTTACTTCAAGACACTCATCGCTCACACGTACAAGGTGCTGCTGACCCGTGGCATGCGCGGAACCTGCGTCTACTCGACCGATCCGGAGACGCAGGAGTTCCTCGAAGCAATGACGGCTTAGAACCGACGGCCCCATCCCACTACCGCCGACTGGAGCTTCCTTGGCCGACACCGTGCGCGTCGCCCCCTTGCTTCGAACGAGCCTCGAAGTCCTCCGAGACGCCGACGGGCCGCTGAAGCCGGACCAGGTGTACAAGCATGTCGAGGAGCGGCTCGGAGATCACCTTTCGCCGTACGAGCTGACGACGGACAAGGAAGGACGGGTCCGCTGGCGGGCCCAGCTCGGCTACCACACCGGCGATGCGGCGACGATCGGCTGGATGAGCAAGGTCGGCGGCTGGTCTCTGACCGACGCCGGCGAAATCGCGCTGGAGACGCATTCCGACGATGAACTGCTCGCGGAGTTGAAGGCGCGCCTCGGCGAACTGCGCAAGCAGCGCAACGAAGCGGTCGCCCGGCTCAGCGGCTCGGAGCGAGCCATCATCCAGCTCGTCGGTGAAGTCAAGCCTGGTTTCTGGAGCTCCTACCAGGACCTCTCCGAGGCCAGCGGGCAGTCTCCCGAGCACATCGGGCAATTCCTCGCCCGCACCGGGCCGGCGGGGACACACCGCATTCTGGAGGTGGACGGTTCGTTGCCGCCGGACGGACTGCTGCCTGTCCGGTACCGGGGCATGGACGTCCGCAAGCGCCTGGAGTCCGAAGGCGTGGAATTCGACGTGTTCGGACACGCCTCTCCCGGGTCCCGGCTCTCGGCCGAGGTGCTGCTGGAAGAGCTCGCCGACGACCTGCTCGCCGAGCCGGTGCCCCTGCGCCGGGCCTGGCTGATCCAAGGAACGTCGGCGGACGAACGCGAGCTCGTCGGCGGCTGGCTGAACGAAGGTTTCGTGTCGCTGCCGTCCAGTCTGCGCCCGCTCGCGCTGCCCGTTTCGACGGAGCGGCTGCGGAAGGCGGTGGAACAGGACTACCAGCACCTTTCCTACAACGCCCAGAAGCAGCGCTTCACCGAGTTCAACGACTTCCTCAACCGGATCCAGATCGGCGACTACCTCCTGACCCGGGACGAACAGGAGCACGTCTACTTCGGGCGCGTCGACGGCCCAGCCGGTTTCCTCTCCGGGAACACCCGGTCCAACCTGCGCCGGTTCGCACGGTGGTTCCGGCTCGAGAGCTCGCCCACTGTGGACGAGTTGCCGCAGGAGCTCCGCGCGAAGCTCAGCAGCCAGTCAGCCATCGTCGAGCTGACCGACAACCTCGGAACCGTCGAGCGAGTGCTCCGGAACCTCGGCGTCACGATCGAAGACCCCGCCGTCGAGCCCCAGCGTGAGCTGGCCTTCCCGGCCATCACCGAAGAAGCGGCCACCCGGCTCTTGGTGGAGCAGGACTGGCTGCAGACTCAGGCCGACCTGCTCTGGGAATACAAGCAGCTGATCTTCCACGGGCCGCCGGGCACCGGGAAGACCTTCCTCGCCCAGAGACTCGCTCACCTGCTGGCCGACCTCACCGCGGTCAAGCTGGTCCAGTTCCACCCTTCTTACACCTACGAAGACTTCTTCGAGGGGTTCCGTCCGGTGCAAGGTGAAGACGGGAGGGTCGACTTCGGCCTGCACGGCGGCCCGTTCCGGAACCTCGTGGACGCGGCGCGCAAGAACCCGTCCGAGCCGCACATCCTGATCATCGACGAGATCAACCGGGCGAACCTGGCCAAGGTCTTCGGTGAGCTGTATTTCCTGCTCGAGTACCGGGACGAGGCGATCAGCCTGCTGTACTCGAACCGGACCGACTTCACGCTGCCGCCCAACATCTTCGTCATCGGCACGATGAACACGACCGACCGGTCGATCGCGCAGGTGGACGCGGCTATCCGGCGGCGGTTCGTCTTCACCGAACTGCACCCTTCGCTGCCTCCGACCGCCGGTCTGCTGGAGCGCTGGCTGGACAGGTTCCAGGATGCCGAGTTCAACCGCGACGCACCCCGTGTCCTGAACGCGCTGAACCGAAGGATCCGCCAGCGCGACCTCGCCGTCGGACCGTCGTTCCTCATGCGGGAAAGCATTTACCGCCGGCCGGACGGTCTCGACCGAGCGTGGCAGGCGTCGATCCTCCCGCTGCTCGCCGAGCACCACTACGGAAGCGGAACCACCTTGGACGCTTTCCGGCTGGGAGCGATCCGCGCGAGCCTGTCGAGCGATGCCGCCGATCAAGCTGAGTGAGACGGGCGCGGGCGAGCCGGTCGCGCTCGACGAAGAACAGGCGACGCTGCTCGAGGCTTCCGGCTTGGTCGTACTGACCCGGCGGCGGGAAAGCGGCTGGTGGACGGTCGCCGGCAAGCGAGGCAGGGTCGGCGCCTTCCGCCTCGGCGATCTCGAATTCTGGGTCATGCCGAAGATGAAGATCTCTCGGTTGTTGTTCTTGGCGGGCTATGCCCGGAACCCGGCCGGCTGGCGCGACGAACTGATCGCCACCACGACCGACGAAGGGGTGGTGCCGGCGGTCGCCCAGACATTGTGGCGGCAAGCCGAGGAAGCGCTACGGCTCGGCCTCCTGCACGGCTACCGGCAGCGAGATGAATCGGCGACCGCCCTCCGCGGCCGGATCAGGCTTGCCGACCAGCTGCGGAGACGCTTCGACCAGCCGTTGCCGATGGAAATCCAGTACGACGACTTCACCCCGGACATTGCCGAAAACCGGATCCTCCTGGCCGCGATCGAGCACATGCTCACCGTTCCCGGAGTCGACCGGGAGTCCGCGGCAAGACTGCACGCCCTTCGGGGGAGGTTCGAAGGCGTCCAGTTCCGGCGTTCCCTCGCGCAGCCACCGAAGTGGACCCCCAGCCGCCTCAACGAGCGGTACCACACCGTGCTGGAACTGGCCGAAGTGATCCTGCAGACGCGTTCTCCCGAACATTCACCCGGTGCGCTCGGGGTCAACGGATTCATGTTCAACCTGGAGACCATCTTCGAGGACTTCGTGACCACTTCGATCGCGACAGCACTCGGCTCGCGGGTCGAGGGGTGGCCGAGCGCCCCCTACTACTCCCACCTCGACAAGGGCAACGAAGTCACGATCAAGCTGGACATGGTGTGGAACCATCGAGACCGCCCCGTCGCCGCGGTCGACGCCAAGTACAAGGGGAAGCGGAACAACGACAACCTCTTCCAGATGCTGGCCTACTGCACTGCGCTCGGCCTTCGCCAAGGGCATCTCGTTTACGCCAGGGGAACTGCACCGCTCAGGACGTACCAAGTCAAGCAGGGCGGTGTCGAACTCTTCGTCCACGCGATCGATCTGACCGCACCCCGAGGGGCGCTGCTGGACTCGATCGATCGCATCGCCGATCAGATCGCAGGTCACTTGCCCGCCGCGCACGGTCGACGGACCGGCCCCACGCCGCCGGGGTAACCTGAGATCGACCCGTAGCCGACCCTCGGAGACCAGCCGTGACGACCGCCGATGAACTGCTCGGCAGGCTCGCCGGCCTGGATCGAGAGGCGCTCGCGCAGGTGCTGGCCCACCGGCCGGACGTGCTCGAAGACCCGTGGCCGCGGCGGCTGGACGTCGTCGCGGCCCGGCTCGCGGCCGCCGAGTCGATCGACGCCGCGCTGCTTCGCCTGCCCACGCCGGTGGTTCAGGTCCTGCGTGCTGTCCAGCTGTGTTACGCGCTGGGGCGGCGGCCGGCGCCCGTCGGGGAGGTCACGCGGCTGCTCGGGACGGACACCGGGACCGTCGAGTCCACTGTGGATGATCTGAGCGAACGCGCGCTGGCGTGGCGTGACCCCGACGGCATCGTCCTGCCGGACCTGCTGCGCCGCAACAGCTTCGGCCCCGAGGGGCTCGGCCGGCCCGTCGCGGACCTGCTCGGGGAGCTCGGTACCAGCCGGTTGGCGAAGCTGTCGCGCGCGCTCGGCTTGCCCGACACCGTCGGAAAACCGGAGCTCCTGATCGGGCTCGTCCGCTTCTTCCGAGACGGCGAGGGCGTCCGCCGGTTGTTCGCCACCGCGCCCGAGGAGACGCGGACCCTGCTGCTGGACATGGCCGGCGGCGTTCCCGAGGTCGACGGCGTGGCCCCGGCCGGCTGGGCGTTCGACCACGGTTTCCTGTTCGGGACCTACTTCGGCACGGTGGCCATGCCGATCGAGGTGTCGCTCGCGCTGCGCGGGCCGGACCACCAGCTGCCGTTCACACCGGAGGAACCCGAGTTCGCCGTCACCCACACCGGGGCCGAGGCGGCCGAAGCGACGTCGTCGGCCGCCGCGCTGCGGTTGCTCGACCGCGTGTCGGCGATCCTCGACCTGGCCGCCGCGGAGCCGTTGCCGCTGCTCAAGGACGGCACGATCGGGACCCGGCTGGTCAAGAAGCTGGCGAAGGACACCGGCGGCACGCCGGCGGAGATCGAGCTGGCCATCGACCTCGCCGCGCAGGCCGGGCTGCTGCTGGCCGACGAGCCACCGCCGCCGCGCCGCGGCCAGAAGGCACCTCCGCCCACGCTGGCGCCGACCCCGGACCTCGCCCGGCCCGAGCCGGCGTTGCTGTACCGCCTGCTAGTGACAACTTGGTGGGACCCGGTGCCCCCGGAGTTCGAGACCGACGTCGAAGCGCTCGTGCGGCGGCTGGTCGTGCGGCTGCTCGCGCGGCTCGATCCCGGCGACGCCATCGGCGACGTGGCCGCGCTGACCCGGCTCGCCGAGTGGCACGCGCCGTTGCTGCCGACCGACGACTTCGCCGGGCACGTGCAGGACGCGCTCAGCGAAGGCGAGCTGCTCGGCGTCGTCGCGCACGGCGCGGTGACCGCGGCCGGGCGCGCCCTGCTCACGCCGGACGAGCTGGTCGACGTCACCGATGAGCTGGTCTCGCGGGCGCGCACGACGGCGTTGTTCGGCACCGATCTGACGGCGATCGTGCCCGGCTCGCCCGACGCCCGGCTGGCCGCGCTGCTCGACCGCGTCGCCGACCGCGAAGCCCAGGGCACCGCGACCAGTTGGCGGTTCTCCCCCGCGTCCGTGCGACGGGCGTTCGACCAGGGCGCGCAGGCCGCCGAACTGCTCGGCGAACTGCGCACCATCGCGGCGGGGGACCTGCCGCAACCGCTGGTGTACCTGGTCAACGACGTCGCGCGGCGGCACGGCGAGGCGCAGGTGATCGAGGTGGCGAGCGTCGTCGTCGGCGAACCGGCCGTGCTGGCCGAGCTCGCCGCCCACCGCAAGCTCGCCAAGCTCGGCCTGCGCTCGGTGGCGCCGACCGTGCTGACGTCCACTGTGGACGCTTCAGGCACGCTGGATGCGTTGCGCGACGCGGGTTACGCGCCGACCCGCCACGCCGCGGACGGCAGCATCGTGCTGCCCGCCCGCGACCAGGCGGAACCGACGATGGCCGTCCGCGATCCCGAACCCGGCGAACGGCCACCCGACCCGACCGAGCACGCCGAGCGGCTGCTGGCCGCCCCGGCGAGCGGGCCGGCGATGGCGCGCGGCCGGCTCGCGCGGGCGATGAGCGACCGCTACGCGGGACGCCTGACGCCGAAGCAGCAACAACTCTGCTGGCAGCTGGAAGCCGGGCTCCCGGCCGACGTCGACTACCGCGGCGAGCACCTCGTCATCGCCTACCCCGAGCTCGACGGCGACGTCCTGGACGTCTGGTCGCTCGAGGAGCGCACCTACCGGCGCCTGGACCTGTCGGGGATCGAGCTGGCTCAGGCCTCGACGGCGGTCAGCTTCGCGTAGGCCACGACGTTGTCGAGGTAGTTGCCGCTCGCCCGGTCGAACGCCCCGCCGCAGGTGATGAGCCGCAGCTCGGGGTCCGGTGTGTCGCCGTACACCTCGTCGGTCGGGAACGCGGCCTTCGCGTAGCGGTCGACGCGGTAGACGGTGAAGACCGCGATGCGGCCGTCCGCGCGGCCGACCATGGCCTGCGCACCGGGGCGCAGGTCCTTCAAGCGGGAGAAGGCGCCGGGCACGTGCTTGTAGTCGACGTGCGCGGCCAGCACCGCCGGGCCGGTCTCCCCGGGCGACGGCGCACCGGTGAACCAGCCGACCGTCGTGGCGTCGCCCGGGACCTCCAGCGCGCCGTCCGGCGTCAGCCCGAGATCCTTGATCGCGCCGGCTCGCACGCCGATCGCCGGGATGGTCAGCGACGCCGGTTTCGCCGCGGGGAGACCGTCGGCGGTCGGTGCCGTGGTGCGCGCGATGCTCGCGGTGCCCGGCGGGTCCGCGGAGGCCGGGCCCGGCGGGGCGATCTCCTCCGGCGCCTTCGGCGCCAGGACGAGGACGAGGGCCACGGCCAGCACCACGCCGAGGGCCGCGGCGACCGCCGTGACCGCGGGCCACAGGCGCGGGTGTCTCAACTCGGGCGCCGGCGCAGGTAGAGCACCATGCCGCCGGACACCGTCGCGGCGAGCAGCGTGCCGCTGAGCACGAGGAAGCCGGGGGCTTCGTCGGCCGGCTCACCGCCGCCGGTGGCGACGCCGCCGACCGGCTTGACCTTCACCTGGCTGCCGGTCTTCTTGGCCGGCTTCGCCGTGTCAGTCGTCTTCGGCGCGGTGTGCGTGGGCTTTTTCGCCGTCGTCGTGGTTGAGGTCGTGGTGGTGGTGCTCGGCTGCTGCGGCCGGTGCCGTAGCGATTCGCAGGCGATGCCGTTCTTGTCGCGGTCCAGGTGGTAGGGGTCGCCCGGTGTCGCGTCGAGGACCGCCTGCGCTTCCTCCTGGTACTGGAAGTCCGTGCAGTCTTTGTCGCCCGCGGACTGCGCGGACGCGAAGGGGACGGGGCCGAGAAGGGCGAACCCGGCGACGGCGGCAGCCGCCGTCAGGGCACGGCGAAACAGGGACAACGGAATTTCCTTCCGAACGGAATCGGGGCGAATGTGTGGTTACTATCGCCACCCGGCCGACGCCGTTACGGACTTTTCCGGAATTCCGGAAATGGCAGCGATCCACGAAGCGGCGCCGGTCCCGTGATTCTTTCGCGTTCTCGTCTTGACCTGCTCATTTGCGGGCGAAGAATACGTACCGGCCGGAATGTTACGGGGCAGCGGTCACCTCTTCGAGGTAATTCACGTGTGACGGTGCCGACCGGCCGCCACCACGGCGTCCGCGCACCCCGTAACCTCGGGGTATGCCGATCCAGGTACTGCTCGTCGACGACCACGAGGTGGTCCGCCGCGGGCTCCGCGACCTCCTCGGCGACGAGCCCGACATCGAGGTCGTCGCCGAGGCGAGCAGCGTCGAAGAGGCCCTGGCGGTGGCGATGCACGTCGAGCCGGAAGTTGCGGTGGTCGACGTCCGCCTCGGCGACGGCGACGGGATCACGCTCTGCCGTGAGCTGCGGTCGAAGCCGAACCCGCCGGCGTGCCTGATGCTGACGGCGTTCGACGACGAAGAGGCCATGGTCGGCGCGATCATGGCCGGTGCGGCGGGCTACCTGCTGAAGCAGGTGCGCGGGCAGGACGTGGTGAACGCGGTCCGCGAGGTGGCGGCCGGGCGGTCGCTGCTGGACCCGGTGAGCACCGCGCGCGTGCTCGACAAGATGCGGCACCCGCCGACGGACGAACTCGCGACGCTCACCGAGCGCGAGCGCGACGTGCTCGAGCTGATCGGCCAGGGCCTGTCCAACCGCGAGATCGCCGAGCGGTTGTTCCTGGCGGAGAAGACGGTCAAGAACTACGTCACGTCGGTGCTGGCGAAGCTCGGGATGCAACGCCGCACGCAGGCGGCTGCCTGGATCGCGCGGCGCGAGAAGTAGCCGTCCGCAGCCACTGAGTCCGCAATCCGCCGTTCGCTGCGACCTTTTCTGGACCTGGTCACGGTCCGCCATCTCGATCAGCCCTTTTTCCGGCCGAGATTCACTCGAAAGTGAGTCGAATATATGTTCGACGAGCCGGTAAGATCATTGCCGAGGGCGTGGAAGGGAGGCTGGATGACCCGAGAAGGATGAGTCGCAGGAGTACGGATCAGTCGAGCGGCAGGTCGAACGCGACGAGGGTGCCGAGGCTGGGTGAGGAGTTCAGGAAGAACTTCCCGCCCGCGGCGTCCGCGCGTTCGGCGAGGTGGCGCAGACCGCGGGTGGCGACACCCTGGGGAACGCCGGAACCGTTGTCGCGCACGCGGAGTTTGACGCCGCGGGAGTCCCGGGTCAGGGTCACCCGGGTTTCGCTGGCGCCGGAGTGGCGGACCACATTGGACAGTGCCTCGCGCAGGGCGGCTCGGATGTGGTCAGCGCGTTCCGCGGGGATGTCGGCGAATTCGCCGGACAGCTCGAGGGTCGGCGGGTAGCCCAGCAGCTCGCCGGCGATGCGGACCTCGCCGCGCGCGGACTCGGCGAGGTCGGTGGGCGTACCGGTGTCGTGGCGCGGCTCCGGCGACCGCAGCGCGCGCACGGTACCGCGGATTTCCTCGATGGTCTGGTCGAGCTGGTCGATGGCGTCGGACAGCCGCGCCCCGTCGGCCTGGGCAAACCGCTTGCGCATGTTGCGCCGCACGCGGTCCAGCTGCATGCCGGCGCCGTAGAGCCGCTGGACGATGACGTCGTGCAGCTCCCGGGCAATGCGCTCCCGCTCTTCGTAGAGCGCGACCCGGTGCCGAGCATTGGCGCCTTCGGCGAGCGCAAGGACAACACCGGCCTGCGCAGCGAAGGCGACGAGCATCTCGACGGTCCCGGCGGAGAAGGGCTCCCGCCCCCGCTTCCGGTAGACGGTGAGCGACCCGAGAACCCGTCCCCCGGACCCGAAGGGCGCGGCGGCGAAGGGCCCATAGCCGTGCAGTTCGGCGGGCACGTATGGAGCGGTCCGCGGATCGACGGTGAAGTCCGCACTGGAGACGGGCTCGCCACCGCGCGCCACCTGCCCGGCGGCGGAGTCGGCGGGCAAGGCAAGCCCGCGCAGCGAGTCCGCAGAAGCCGCGCTCCCGGTCCCGCCGGGGCGCCCGCCGCCCGGCAGCGCGGAAGCGGTCGCGCCTGGGCCGCCGGAGCGTTCGGTGCCCGGCAGCGCGGCAGACGCGGTCGCGCCTCGGCCGCCGGAGCGTTCGGTGCCGCCCGCGCGCGCAGCGCGAGCGGTCGCGATCGCTCCGCCGGAGCCTTCGGCGACCGGGCGGCCGGAACTGTCGGCGACCGACCTGCCGACGCGATCGGCGCCGTCCGACGCCAGGCCCGAGGCGCTCGGCTCCCCAAGCGAGGCCACCGGCCCACTGCCGCGCCCGGTGCTCTCCGAGCCATCGGCAAGTCCACTGGCGCTCGAACCGCCTAGCGAAGCGGCCGAGCCGCCCGCGCGCGCAGCGCGAGCGGTCGCGCTCGCATCGGCGGCCAGGCTGCCGGAGCTGCCGGCGCGCTCGGTACCGCCCGACGCATGGCCCGAGACGCTCGGCTCCCCAAGCGAAGCCACTGGCCCACCGGCGCGCTCGGTGCTCTCCGAGCCATCGGCAAGCCCACTCGCGCTCGAACCGCCCAGCGAAGCGGCCGGGTCGCCCGCGCGCGCAGCGCGAGCGGGCGCGCTCGCGTCGCCGGAGCCGTCGGCGACCGGACCGCCGACGCGCCCGGTGCCGTCCGATGCCTGGCCCAACCCACTCGCGCTCAGACCGCCGGAGCCCGGGGCGTCGGCCGGGGTGCGGGCGGGTCCGTCGTGGACCGACGGGTGAGCCGTTGCGTAGTGGGCGGCCTCGACCACCACCCGGCCGTCCTCCGTGCTCACCATGGCCAGGCCCAGGTCCGCGTCGGCCAGCTCGGCCGCTCGGGCTACGACCGTGTCCAGCACCGCCCCCGGGTCGTCGCCGGACAGGGCGGTGCTCGTGATCTCGGTGGCGGCGGACAGTGCCCGCGCGGCTAGCGTCGGATCCATGAGTTCCGTCATTATCGCGCGGCGCGCCGGCGGCGCGGCAAGGACACAGCGGGAATCGATCATGTGACCGGTACCCGGGTGACGACCCGGCCGTCGCGGACCTCGAGGACCACGTCCGCTCCGTCCGCTTCGTCCGCCCGGTGCGTCACGTGCACTACCGTCCGGCCCGCCAGCGCCTCCCGCAGGTGCGTGCGCACGGCCTCGGCCGTCACCTCGTCCAGGTGCGCCGTGGGCTCGTCCAGCAGCACCAGACCCGCCGACGGCGCCCCGAGCAGCGCCCGCGCCAAGGCCACCCGCTGCGCCTGGCCGCCGGACAGTCCGGTGCCGCCACTGCCGAGCACCGTCTCCGGTGGCACGTCGGTCAGCGCCGCCGCGCGCAATGCCGCGTCCAGCTCCTCTTCGGTCGCCGACGGGCGGGCCAGGCGCAGGTTCTCGGCGACCGTCGTCGCGGCGAGCATGGGCTCTTGCGGGGCCCACGCCACCCCCTCCGGCACCGCCACTACGCCACGGCGAGGCGCGAGGAACCCCAGCAGCGCCGCAATGAGCGTCGACTTCCCCGCCCCGCTCGGTCCCACCACCGCGGCATACGTGCCCGGGGCGAGGTCGACGTCGACGCCGTGCAGCACCACCGGTCCGCCCGGCCAGCCGAGGTCCGCGCCCCGCAGCGAGACACCGGCCACCGAAGCCGGAGACGATGGCGGTTCGGGCACGTCGGCGAGACGGCGACGGGCGCGCTGCAGCGTGTCCCAGTGCTGCGCCACCGGCGGGAGCAGCGCCAGGACCTCCGCCAGCACGAGCGGCACCAGCGCCAGCAGCGGCGCCAGGACCGGGTCGAGCCGGCCGCCCGCGACGGCCTGCGCGGCGAACGCCGTGCTGACGACTGCCGCCGCTCCGCAGACCAGCGTGACCAGCGCTTCCGCCGCGCCCGCGCCGAACGCCTGCCGACGCGCCTGCGTCACCAGCCGGGTGTCGGCGTCCGCGAGGGCGCGGCGGTGGCTGCCCGCCGTGCCGAAGGCGAGCAGCTCGGCCGCCGCTTCGAACACCGTCAAGACCTGCGTAGCGACTTCGCGACGGCCGTCCGCCAGCGCCGACGTCGCCCGGCGCTCGGCGCTCAGTGCCACCCACGGCGCGCCCAGCCCGAGCGCCACCGCCGCGGCCAGTGTCAGCCCGGCCGCGGGCAGCACCCACGTCTGCACGGCGATCGCTCCGGCCGCGACCAGCGCCACCACCAGCGGCGGCGACACCACGCGCGGCAGGAGGTCGCGCACCGTGTCGACGTCGCCGACCAGCCGGCGTTGTCCCTCGCCCGCACGCAGGCCTCGCGCCGGTCCGAGCCGGACCAGCGAATTCCACAGCCGCACGCGGACGCGGCCGGCGATGCGGAACGCGGCGTCGTGGGTGACCAGTCGTTCGACGTACCGGAGCCCGGCCCGGCCGAGCCCGAACGCGCGGACGCCGACGACCGCGACCGTCAAAGTCAGGATCGGCGGCTGCTGGGAGGCCTTGGCGATGAGCCAGCCTGACGTCGCTGTCAGCGCCACCCCGGCCAGCAACGCCAGCGCGCCCAGCGCGGCGCCGCCGAAGAGCCGTCCGTCGAGGAGCGCGCGCCACCCCAGCGGCGTGCCGGATTCGTCCACTGTGGACGTCTCCGCAGCCACCGCGCCTTCGGTCGGCAGGTCGACCGCCGCGGTGCGCTCGTGGGCCGCGATGATGGCGGCCGCGCCGTTGTCGACGGCGTGCTGCACGGCGTCGAGCACGAGCCGCGCGCTGGCCTCGTCGAGGTGCGCCGTCGGCTCGTCGAGCAGCAGCAGCCAGGCCCCGCGATGCACTCGCACGAGGGCCCGGGCGACGGCGACGCGCTGACGCTGTCCGAGCGACAACCGGGAAACCGGCCGGTCCGCGAGCTCGGCCAGGCCGAGTTCGGCGAGGACCGCGTCCGAACCGGCTTCCTCGCGGACCGTGCCGCCGGTGAACACCGGCGACTGCGGCACCCACGCGACCTGTTCGCGCCAGCGCGCGAGGTCGGCGTCGGCGAGGTCCGTGGAGCCGATCGTGATGGAGCCGTCGTGCGCCGGGACGAAGCCGAGCAGGGCCGAGAGCGTCGTCGACTTGCCGCCGCCGCTCGGAGCGCGGAGCCAGACCGTCTCGCCGGGCCGGACGGCGAACGACTCGCCGTCCGGCGCGAACCCGCCGCGGCGCGCCACCCGGAGCGAGGACACGCGCAGTTCGCCCGGCGCCGGGACCGCGGTCCCCTCGGGACGGACCGGAAGGGCCAGCAGGTCGGCGACGCGCCGGACCGCTTCGACGCCGTCCTCGCTGGCGTGGAACGCGGCGCCGACCGCGCGCAGCGGCTGGTAGCACTCCGGCGCGAGGATCAGCACGCCGAGCCCGATGGCGAGCGGCAGGTTCCCGGCGGCGAGCCGGACGCCGATCACGACGGCGACGAGCGCCACCGACAGCGTCGCGACCAGTTCGAGCACGAACGCCGAGGAAAAGGCGACTTTCAACGTCTTGAGGGTCGCGCGGCGGTGGCGTTCGGACAGCCGCCGGACGGTCTCGGCCTGCGCCGCGGCACGCCGGAACGCGGTCAGCACGGGGAGTACGCGCACGAGTTCCAGTAGCCGTCCGGACATCCGGTGCGTCGCGTCGGTCGCGCCGGCGACGCGGTCGGCGGTGTACTTGCCGACGAGGATGGCGAACACCGGCAGCAGCGGCACGGTCAGCGCGATGATCACGCCGGACGGCCAGTCTGCGAAGAGGATCGCCGCGCCGGCGCCGAGAGGCACCACGGCCGCCGTCACCAGGGCGGGGAGGTACTCGCGGAAGTAGGCGTCGAGCGCGTCGAGGCCGCGGGTGGTGAGCGCGGTCAGCTCGCCGTGGCCGCGCTGGGCGATCCACTCGGGGCCCAGGCGCAGCGCGTGGTCGACGGCTTTGGCGCGCAGTTCGCGCTGGGCGGTGGCGGCGGCGCGGGCGGAGACCGTGCGCACCGCCCAGCCGGTGAGCGCGCGCGTCGCGACGAGTGCGAGCAGCGCGGCCAGCTGGGCGGTGCGTCCCCCGGAACCTGCTCCGACGATCGCCGCGAGGACGTCGGCGAGCAGGAACGCCTGTGCCACCAGCGCGGCGGCGTTGAGGAAGGACAGGAAACCCACCAGGGCCAGCGCCCGGCGCACGGCCGGCACGAGGGCCGGCAGCGCGCCGAGCGGGCCCTTTCCCGGCCGCGCCGAGTCCACTGTGGACTCCGAGGCGAGAAGGGGAGCGCGTCCGGGAAGTTCGGTCATGGCGCGTGGACCGCCGGGATGTGCTGGGTGCCGATGCGCCTGCGGAACACCCAGTACGTCCAGCCCTGGTAGACCAGCACGGCGGGGGCGCCGAAGACGGCGACCCAGGTCATCACGGTCAGGGTGTACGGGCTCGACGCGGCGCCTTCGATGGTCAGGGTGTTGGCGGCGTCGAGGGTCGAGGGCAGGACGTTCGGGAAGAGCGAGCCGAACATCGTGACGGCGGCCCCGGCGATGACGACGCCGAGCGCGGCGAACGCCTGCCCGTCGCGATCGGCACGCAGCCGCAGCCAGGCGACGACCGCGGCGGCGACGCTGACGCCGAACGCGAGCAGCGTCCACAACGTGCCGGCGCGCCACTGGACGACCGAGAGGAACGCGACCATCGGCACCATGGCGACCGGCAGGAGCTTGATCGCCAGGTTCTTCGCGCGTTCCCGCAGGTCACCGCTGGTTTTGAGGGTGAGGAACGCGGCGCCGTGGGTGATGGAGAAGGCGGCGATCGCGGCCGCGCCGAGCAGGGTGTCCCAGCGGACGGCGGCGAACGCGGACCCGACGCGGTTGCCGTCGGCGTCCAGCGGCAGGCCGAGGACGGTGGTGGCGAGGATGAGCCCGACGCCGAGCGGCGGGATCCAGGAGCCGATCGTGATGACGCGGTCCCAGTTGCGCCGCCAGCGCTCGGAGTCGACCTTGCCGCGGTACTCGAAGGCGACGCCGCGGCCGATGAGGGCGAGCAGCACGAGCAGGAGCGGCAGGTAGGCGGCCGAGAACAGCCCCGCGTACCAGGCGGGGAAGGCGGCGAACATGGCCCCGCCGGCGACGATGAGCCAGACCTCGTTGCCGTCCCAGACGGGCCCGATGGTGTTGACCATGACGCGCCGCTCGGTGTTGTCCTTGGCGAGGACCGGCAGCAGCATGCCGACGCCGAAGTCGAAGCCTTCGAGGACGAGGTAGCCGAGCCAGAAGAAGGCGATGACGGCGAACCAGGCGATTTCGAGGGTCATCGGGCACCTACCACACCGGGCCGACGACGGCCGCCGTCCGCGGGCCGATCGCGGTGAGTTATCCACAACGGGTCGAGTTGTCCACAGATTTGCTGTGGGTAACCCGTGCGTGTCACCGAGCCGATACGCTGGGTTCGGGGACGCCCCCCGGGAAGGGCGGGGGCTGCTTTTGGGGCGGGAGGGGCTGCTGCACAGCCGCTGAGCTGGGGTTTTGGCATTCGTCGGCCCTCAGTATGCGAAGGCGAGTGTGTCGTCGCCGGTTTTGTCGGGTTGCTGTTTCGGGGGCATCACCGCGTCGACGCCTCCGCGGATGTACTTGCGCATCAGGTACACCTCCACCACTCCGAGGGCCGCGTACACCGTCGTCAGCGCGATCAGGGAGGTCCAGACCTCGGCCGTCGTCACGTGGGAGACCGCTTGGGCGGTGAACATCCACACGCCGTCCACGCCCGTCGGGTTGGGCGCCACCACGAACGGCTGACGGCCCATCTCGGTGAAGATCCAGCCCGCGCTGTTGCCCAGGAACGGTGTCGCGACGCCGCCGAGGACCAGCCAGGGGAACCAGCGGCTGCCCGGGAGGCGGCCCCGGCGGGTCAGCCACAGGGCCAGGACGCCGATGCCGGCCGAGATCGCGCCGAAGCCGATCATCATGCGGAAGCCCCAGTACGTCACCGGCAGGTTCGGGACGTAGTCGATCGGCTTGCCGGCCAGCGAACCGAGCGCCGGGTCGTCCGGGTAGTTCGTGCCGTACTTGGCCTGGTACTCCGTCACCAGGTTCTCCACGCCCTTGACTTCGGTCTTGAAGTCGTTGTGCGCCAGGAACGACAGCAGCGCGGGCACGTTGAACGTCTTGACGTCTTCGCAGTTCGCGCCCGAGACGTCGCCGATCGCGATGATCGAGAAGCTCGCCGGCTCTTCGGTGTGGCACAGCGCTTCCGCCGACGCCATCTTCATCGGCTGCTGCTCGAACATCAGCTTGCCCTGCGTGTCACCGGTGATCGCCAGGACGGCGAACGCCGCCACGCCGACCCAGCCGCCCAGGCGCAGCGAGGAGCGCCACACGTCCTCGTGGTCCCCGCGCCGCCACAGGTGCCAGCCGGCGACGCCCACCAGGAACGCCGCCGCCACCGAGAACGCGCCGGCCAGGGTGTGCGGGATCGCGGCCAGCGCCGTGTTGTTCGTCAGCACCGCCCAGATCGAGTTCATGGTCGGCTTGCCGTTCTCGAACGTCACCCCGACCGGGTGCTGCATCCACGAGTTCGCGGCCAGGATGAAGTACGCCGAAGCCATCGTGGCCAGCGAAAACGCCCACGCGCACGCCAGGTGCACCTTTTTCGGCAGCCGGTCCCAGCCGAAGATCCACAGGCCGAGGAACGTCGACTCGACGAAGAACGCGACGAGCCCCTCCATCGCCAGCGGCGCTCCGAAGACGTCGCCGACGAAGCGGGAGTACGCGCTCCAGTTCATCCCGAACTGGAACTCCTGCACGATCCCGGTCACCACGCCCATGGCGAAGTTGACCAGCAGCAGCTTGCCCCAGAACTTGGTCATCTTCAGGTGCCGCAGCTCCCCGGTGCGGACCCAGCGGGTCTGCATCGCCGCGACCAGGATCGACAGCCCGATGGTCAGCGGGACCATCAGGAAGTGGTAGACGGTGGTGATGCCGAACTGCCACCGCGCTAGCTCAAGGACCTCCACGTGGTCCAGCCTGCTCGCGGGGCCACTCGCGCAGCCAGATCAACTGGTCCCGTCCGTGCCGGGACCAACGTCCTACCGCTGGTCGAGCGCCTGCCGGGCCTCTTCGGCGACGCCGCGCCGCGCTCCGGCGGAGCCCAGCGAGCGAACGTGCTCCAACGCCAGCGCGTACACCGTGTCGAACGCCTCCTCCGCGGCGACCGGGATGTCCGGCCGGACGCCGACGCCCTCCCAGTTCTCCCCCGTCGCCGGGTCGTACGAGCGGGCGATCGGGACGGTCACGTCCAGGTAGGTGTCCACTTTGTACCGGTCGCAGGGGTGCGCGCCGCCGCGCGTCACTTCGCCGACGGTCTTCGCGCGGCCCTGCCGCTGCAGTGAGAACGCGAGGTCTTCGCCACCGGAGAACGTCACCGGGCCGGTGAGCACCCAGATCGGCTTGGTGCCGCCGAACTTCGGCCCCGGGACGTACGGCAGCGTCCACATCTGGGTGACGCGATCGCCTTCGCGCTCGTAGAAGTCGAGGTAGTGGGTCCGCTCGTCGACGAGGTAGCTCTGCAGGAACGCGCTGGTCTCCGGGTCGCCGCCGCGGTTGCGCCGGACGTCGATCAGCAGCGCGTCGGCCGGCGCGACCAGCGTCATCGCTGCCGAGACGGCCGGGGCCGCGAGGTCGAGCGGGTAGAGCATGGTCGTGTCGAGGTAGCCGACGTTGCCCGGCAGCCGCCGCACCGCCGCGATCCCGAAGTTCTCCAGCTCGGCGGCGCGCCGGAAGCCCTCGGTCGCGTGCTCCGCGTCACCGTCCACGGCAACCGGCTCGGGGTGGTGGCGCAGCCGCAGGTGCTTGTCGCCGTTCACGGACTGGAGATCCGCTGTGACGGTCGCCGCGAATTCCGCGTCACCGAGGTCCGCGTAGATGCCTTCGTCGAGACGCGCGCGAAGCACCTCCGCGAGCTTCGCAGCGACGTCCGGGAAGACGTAGTGCGCTTCCAGCCGGCGGATGACCTCTTCGACCTGCGCGGCACGCGCCTGTGACCCCATGTCGTGAACCTACCGCAGGCCACAACCCAAAATTCGGCATGCCGAAGAAATTTGTGCGACATCCCGCGATACCAAATTCGTGACCGCCGATCCGGCAATTTCGCGGAAGCCATCAGCTTGCGGCTTTCCCGACCGCCCCTTTATCGTTGCAGTGAAAGGGGCGAAAGAATACTCATGACTGCCGCTATGGTGGCGCTGATCAGCGCGTTCGGCCTGGTCCTCGCCGTGGAACTGCCGGACAAGACGCTCGTCGCGACCCTGGTGCTGACCACCCGTTTCCGCGGCTGGCCGGTTTTCGCCGGGGTCTGCGCCGCGTTCGCCGTGCAATGCGTCATAGCGGTCGCGTTCGGCAGCGTGTTGACGCTGTTGCCGGACGTGGTGCTTTCGCTGGTCGTCGCCGCCATGTTCGGCCTCGGCGCTTTCATGCTCCTTCGCGAGGGCTTCAGCGAAGCCGATGAAGCAGGCGACGACGCGTCGCGCGTCGGCCCGGCTCCGCAAACCTTCGCCCGCTCCGCGATGACGTCCTTCGGCGTACTCTTCGCCGCCGAGTGGGGCGACGCCTCCCAGCTCGCCACGGCGAGCCTCGCCGCCCGGATCGGCAACCCCGTCGCCGTCGGTGTCGGCGCCTTCGCCGCGCTCGTCGTGGTCGCCGGGCTCGCCGTGTTCATCGGCGCGAAGATCCGCAGCCGCATCAAGCCGAAGCTGATCCAGCGCTGCGCCGGGTTCGCGTTCGCCGGGTTCGCGGTGTTCGCCCTGGTGCAGCTGGCCTTCTGACCGATCCTTCACAGCTTCGCCCGGTAACCTTTCGGGAACGAAAGGGGGAGCACCGGGTGAACACGCCGAAGACGCACGCGGTCTCGCCGCTGCACGGCCGGATCGCGCTCGGCGGCATCGGCCTCGCCGTGGCCATCTCGATCGACCTGCACCTGCGGCTGTCCGGCCAGGTCAGCCCGGTCTGGCAGACCCTGTCGGAGTACGTCTACGGCAAGCTCGGCGCGTCCTCGGCCGCTCCCCTGTTCAGCGTGATGTGCCTGGCCCTGTCGCTCGGCTCGGTGGCGCTGCTCGCCGGGATCGCCAAGGCCCGCCGCCCGGGCACCACGGCCGTCTGCGTGCTGCTCGGCGTCTGGTCGGCCGGCCTGCTCGTGTGCGGCCTGGTCCCCGTCGCCCCGGACGGCCAGGCGCGTTCGCTCGCCGGGCAGGTCCACAACATCGCCGCGCTCACGGCGTTCGTCGCGCTGCCCGCCGCCGCGTTCGTGCTGACGAAGCAGGGCCGCGAGCGCTGCCCCTGGGAGCCGCGCCGGACGACGATCCGGCGGCTGGCCACGGCGAGCTTCGCCAGCGTCGGCGTGGTTCTCGGCGGGTTCGTCGTGACGCTCGTCCTCGGCCCGGCCCAGCAGGACGTCACCCTCGGCCTGTTCGAGCGCCTGCTGTTCACCGTCGACGTCGCCCTGCTGCTGACGATGGTGCGGCCGCTGCTCAGCCGTCCGTCTTGAGGATGTCGGCCAGCCGGGTGGCGGCCGCGACGACCTGGGGCCCCACTTCGGCCGCCTTCAGCGGCTCCATCGACACGACACCGACGCTCGCCCGCAGCCCCGGAACCCCGCGGACGGGCGCCGCGACCCCGGACGCGCCCGCCTCGAGCTCGCCCGTCGACGTCACCCAGCCGTTCCCGCCCGGGCGCAGCGTCATCGCCTTGCCGGCCGCGCCGGCGGTCAGCGGATGCCTGCTCCCGACGCGGTAGGCGACGTGGAAGTTCGTCCACGACGGCTCGACGACGGCCACCGCAAGCGCTTGCGTCCCCTGCGCGACCGAAAGGTGCGCGGTCGCGCCCACCTTTTCGGCCAGCTCGCGCAGCACCGGGCCGGCCGCGTCCCGCAGCTGCGGCAGCACCTGGCCGGCCAGCCGGAGCAGCCCGACGCCGAGCCGGACCTTCGTGCCGTCGCGCCAGACGAGCCCGCGCTCGGACAGCGGCACGAGCAGCCGGTACACGGCCGCGCGGCTGGCCCCGATGGCCACCGCCAGCTCGGAGATGGTCGCCGCGTCGCCGCCGGCGTCGGCCACTGCCTGCAGCAGCGCCAAGCCCCGGTCGAGCGTCAGCGACCCCTCCCGGCTGGTCACAGCAAGCCGAGTTCGCCCAGGTCGGCGACCGGCTCTTCGAACGACGCTGCCGCGTAAGACGCGAAGAGCGCCCGCACGGCCTTCGCGGCCGGCTCGGACAGCGCACGGGCTTCGTCGGCCAGCGCCTGCGCGTCGGTCGACTCCAGGGCCCCCCGGACGTCGCCGCCCGCCAGGCTGCGTGCCGAGGCGACCAGCAGGTTCAGGAAGCCGTGGTGCACGAACCCGGTGTCCGGGTCGGTGTGCCGGACCGCGCGGTGCAGGCTGTTCGTCGCCTTGAACGACGCCCCGGTCGACCCGCTGACGACGGCCAGGAAGTCCGCCACCTCGTCGACGCTGGGGAAGTTCTCGCCCGCCTGCCCGCCGCAGCGGATCTTCGGCCAGCTGCCGTGTTCGATCACCTTCCGGACGCCGTCGAGCCAGCCGACGCCGCGCCGCGGCTCGACCACCCGGATGACGTCCTCGGGCACGAACTCCGAGACGCGCTCGAGCCAGACCTCGTCGACGTCCGACGGCGCCGGCATCTCGACCATCCGCAGCGCGAGCAGCTCACTGCGCGACTCGACGATCGAGATGGCCTTCGGGACACCGCCCAGGCCCGTGTCGATGATCAGCGAAAGCGGCAGCGGCTGCTTCGGCTTGATCTTGATCAGCTCGGTGATGAGCTCGGGCAGCCGCGACGCCTGGCAGAGGAAAACCCCCAGTACACCGGCGTGTTCGGACTCCCGGCTGGCGAAGTGCGCACGCAGCGCTTCGGGCATGGCCGCACCGACCGGAGGGAACAGCGCCGAGTCGTCGACGAGCCTCGCGAACAGGGGAGGAATTCCACGGGGGCCGGGGGGCGTGAGTTCCACAGCGCTTGACACGACTGACACGCTAGTAGCGTACGACATGAGGACAAAATCGTTCGCACAACGGACACGTCAGAAGGGGACGTCGATGCCTTACTACCGGCGAGTAGGCGAGCTCCCGCACAAGCGGCACACCGCGTTCCGGAAGCCGGACGGCGGCCTGTACGCCGAAGAGCTGATGGGCGTCGAGGGCTTCTCCGCCGACTCCGCGCTGCTCTACCACCGCGGTCTGCCGACGGCGATCGTCGACGCCGTCGCGGTCGAGGAGGACCGCGGGTCGCTCACCCCGAACCACCCGCTCAAGCCGCGCGCGTTCAAGACACAGGACCTCAAGTTCGGCGGCGAGGCCGACGCGGTGACCGACCGCCGCCGGCTGTTCGGCAACAACGACGTCACCATCGGGTTCGTCACGGCGACCGCACCGAGCCCGCTGTACCGCAACGCGGCCGGCGACGAGCTGTTCTACGTCCACGGCGGCTCCGCGACCTTCGAGACCGTCTACGGCCGCCTGGAGGTCGGCGACGGCGACTACGTCGTGATCCCGACGTCGTGCACCTACCGGGTCGTCCCCCACGGCGAGGTCAACCTCTTCACCCTCGAGGCGCGCGGGCACATCGGGCCGCCGAAGCGCTACCTGTCGGCGAAGGGCCAGTTCCTGGAGCACTCGCCGTACTGCGAGCGCGACATCCGCGGACCGGCCGAGCCGCTGCTGGAAGACGGCGAGGACGTCGAGGTGCTCGTCCGGCACCGCGCCGGGCTCACGCGCTACACCTACGCGACGCACCCCTTCGACGTCGTCGGCTGGGACGGCTGCCTCTACCCGTGGGTGTTCAACATCGACGACTTCGAGCCGATCACCGGCCGCGTGCACCAGCCGCCGCCCGTGCACCAGACGTTCGAGGGCCCGAACTTCGTCGTCTGCTCCTTCTGCCCGCGGAAGGTCGACTACCACGAGGACGCGATCCCGGTGCCGTACAACCACGCGAACGTCGACTCCGACGAGCTGATGTTCTACGTGCGCGGCAACTACGAGGCCCGCAAGGGCTCGGGGATCGGCATCGGCTCGCTCTCGCTGCACCCGTCCGGCTTCACGCACGGCCCGCAGCCGGGCGCGGCGGAGGCGTCGATCGGCGCGGAGTTCTTCGACGAGACCGCCGTCATGGTCGACACGTTCGCGCCGCTGGAGCTCGGCGAAGCCGCCGACGCGTCCGAAGACCCCGGCTACGCCTGGACGTGGTCGCGCCGCGGCCCTAAGTCATAGTCAAGTTTCGGAAATACCGTCCCCTCCTCGTTCCGGCGCCCGGATAATGAAAATCCGGGTGGCGGAACGGGGAGGCACGATGATCAATTCCCAACCAGCGCGGCGCAGGAGAAAAATCCTCCCGTTCGTGGCCGCGATCGTGGTCGCCGCCGGCCTGATCATCGGCATCCGGTACTGGACCAGCAGCTCGGGCGACGACGCCGACGCCCCGAAGTGCTCGGGCTCCGACGCGGTCGCGCTGAACGTGGCTTCTTCACCGGAAAAGGCCGGGATCGTCCAAGAAGCCGCGAAGGCCTACTCCGGACGGACGGTCGCCGGGCACTGCGTCGACGTCGTCGTGCGGTCGAAGTCCTCCGGCGTCGCGATGCAGGCGCTGGCGAACGGCTGGAACGAAGCCACCGACGGGCCGCGCCCGGACGTCTGGACGCCGGCCGCGAGCGGCTGGGTCAACCTGCTGCGCGTCAACGCCAAGGGCGACACGGCCTCGATCGCGCCGGACGGTGACCCGCCGTCGATCGCGAACTCGCCGCTGGTCGTCGCGATGCCGAAGCCGATGGCCGAGGCGCTCGGCTGGCCCGGCAAGGCGATCGGCTGGAAAGACCTCGCGGCGCTGGCCACCGACCCGGCGGGCTGGGCGAAGTACGGCCATCCCGAGTGGGGGAAGTTCCGGCTCGGCAAGACGAACCCGAACATCTCGACGTCCGGCCTGAACGCCACCATCGGCGCCTACTACGCGGCCACCGGCACGTCGTCGGACCTGACCGCGGCCGCGCTCGAGAAGCCGGACGCGAAGCAGTTCGTCACGCACATCGAGCAGGCGATCGTGCACTACGGCGACACCACGCTCACCTTCCTGACCAACCTGCAGAAGGCCGACGACAAGGGCGCGGCGCTGTCGTACATCTCGGCGGTCACCGTCGAGGAGAACTCGCTGATCGGCTACAACCAGGGCAACCCGACGAACGACCCCGCCAAGGTCGGGCAGCACGGGCCGCCGAAGGTGCCGCTGGTGGCGATCTACCCGGGTGACGGGACGCTGAACTCCGACCACCCGTTCGTCACGCTGAACTGGGCGGACGCCACGCGCAAGCAGATCGCCGCGGACTTCCTGGGCTACCTGCGCCAGGGCGAGACGCAGGCGAAGTTCGCCGCGCTCGGCTTCCGGTCCTTCGAGGGCAAGCCGGGCCCGCAGGCCACGACGGCCAACGGCGTCCAGCCGGACGCGAAGATCACGTTCCTGCGGCCGCCGTCGCCCACGGTGCTGTCGAAACTGCTGACCTCCTGGACCGACCTGCGCAAGAAGGCGAACGTGCTGCTCGTCGTGGACGTCTCGGGTTCGATGGGCGACGAGGTGAAGGGCACCGGCAAGAGCAAGATCGACCTGGCCAAGCAGGCCGCGATCGACTCGCTCGGCCAGTTCGTGCCCCGCGACCAGGTCGGGCTCTGGCAGTTCTCGACCCACCTCGACGGCGACAAGGACTACCAGGAGCTGCTCCCGGTCCAGACGCTCGGCAACAGCGGCAAGGAGACGCTGGCCATGCGGCTGAGCGGGCTGACGCCCCAGTCCGGCACGGGGCTGTACGACTCGTCGCTGGCGGCGTACCAGTACCTGAACGCCCACCTCGACCCGACGGCGATCAACGCGGTCGTGGTGCTCACCGACGGCCGCAACGAGGACTCCGGCGGCGTCGACATCGAGCACCTGCTGCCGCAGCTGCGCCCCGAGGGCAACGCGGAGTCGGTCCGCCTGTTCACCATCGCCTACGGCACGGACGCCGACCAGGACGTGCTGAAGCAGATCGCCGAAGCGACCGCGGGTTCGGAGTACGATTCGTCCAAACCGGACTCGATCAACCAGGTGTTCACCTCCGTGATTTCCAACTTCTGATGAAGTTCGCCCGTGAGCTCGCCGAACCGTGGGGCGTGCTGCTCGCCGCCACGTCGGCCGGGGTGGCGTGGGCCGTGCAGCTGCCGGTCGTCGCCGCCGTCGGGGTCGGGGTGGCGGTGCTCGCCGCGCGGGCGGGCGTGGCCGTGGCCACCCGCGAAAAGGAGCCGGCGCCGCGCCAAGCCCGCGTGCTCGACGTGACGCCGGGATCGGCGGAGGACAACTGGCTGCGACGCGCGTCGGCGGCGGCGGACGGATTCGCCTCACTGAGCGGCTCGCTGGCTTCCGGCCCGCTCGCCGAGCGCGTCGCGGACATGGAGCCGGTGGTCCGGGAGACGCTGTCGACGCTGCACCGCCTGGCCGGCCGGGCGTCGGCGACGGGCCAGGCCCTGGCCCGGGTCGACCTCGCCGCCGTCGCGCGCGAACGGAGCCGGCTGGAAGCCGAGCTCCGCACGGCTCGGCCGGAGGTCCGCGGCGACCTCGAGCAGGCGCTGACCGCGGTCCAGGCCCAGGCGGACGTGCACGCGCGGTTGTCCGGAGCCCGCGACAAGCTGCTGGCCCAGCTGCAGTCCGGCGCACTGGGCCTGGACAGCCTGGTGGCCCGGGTGGCCGAGCTGACGGCGGCGACCACGGACGTCACCGTGGACACGGGTGCGGTGCGCGAGCTGAGCGACCAGCTGGAGGGGATTCGGCAGGGGGTCCTGGAGACCGAGCAGGCGACGCGGAAGTCGCTGGGCTAGCCGGCCCAGCCCGGCCGCCAGGCGCCGGTGGGGCGCTCGGTCTTCGTCAGGTGCCGCCGAAGGGCCGTGAGCCCGGGGTGGGCGTTGCCCCGGCGCCACACCAGTGAATGCGGGTACACCGGCTCGGGCGCTTCGATCGGCACGCGCCGCAAGCCGTGCTCGGGCGGCCACAACACCCGGCTGCCGGCGCCGACCAGAGTCGCCACCGTCCCCGACTCCGCGATCGTGTCCAGCACCACCTCGATGCCGAAATTCGGTCCGCCGGCGTCGATCCACAGATCGAACGCGGCCGCGAACTCGGCGTAGTACGCGCCCCACTCGGTGCCGGGGACCACCCCCGGCAGCCGGATCCGGTGCCCGGCCAGCTCGGCCGGAGTCACCGAAGGTGCCTCGGCCAGCGGGTGCGCGGGACCGCACAACAGCTGGATCGGCTCGTCGAGCACCCACTGCGCGTCGAGGCCATCGGGCAGCGAGACGACCGCGCGGAACGACGCGTCGATCGAGCCCTCCCGGAGGGCGTCGGCCGCGGTGTCGAAGAGCGTCGCGACTTCCAGCGCGATCTCGGGGTGTGCCTCGTGGAACCCGCGCAGCAACGTGGCCGGGCAGAGCCGCCGTCCGATGACGTCGACCCGGAGCGGCCCGCCGCGCACCGACGCGAGCGCGCGCCGCTCGGCCGTCAGCAGTTCGCGGGCGTGGGGCAGGAAGGCCTCGCCCTCCCCGGTGAGCACGGCTCCGCGGGCGGTGCGCCTGAACAGCCGGACACCCACGGTCTTCTCGAGCGCGGCAATACGCTTCGAGACCGCCTGCTGCGTGATCGACAGGTCGGTGGCGGCGTCCTGGAACCGGCCCGCCTCCACAACGGCGAGGAAGGTGCGCACGGCGTCGAGATCCACAGCGACCGACTCTAGATTCACAACGCGGCGTTGTGGCTCGCCGCCGCGTCGGTTGTTTGCCGCGGGGCGCCCTTCCCGGCTTTGATCTCCTGCGTGGTGCGCGGGCGGTCGCTGGGGCCGCGGTTCAGGTGGCTCTGGTCGGCCTACGCCGTGAGTGCGTTCGGGACCTGGCTCGGCTTCGGGGCCTTTCCCATGCTCGCCATCCTCGTCCTGCACGCCGGGCCCGCGGCCGTCTCGGCGCTCGCCGCCGTCGGGCCGGCCGTCGGGGCGCTCGTGGCCGTTCCGCTGGGCCCGTGGGTCGACCGCCGCCGGAAGCAGCCGGTGATGGTGGCCATGGACCTGGTGCGGTTCGGTGCGCTGGTCAGCGTGCCGACCGCCTACGGGCTCGGCGTCCTGAGCTTCGTGCAGCTCCTGGCCGTCTCGGTGGTCGTCGCCGCGGCGGACATCACCTTCACTTCAGCCAGCGGCGCCTTCCTCAAGGGACTCGTCCCGCCGGAAGACCTGCTCCTCGCCAACGGCCGCTTCGAGGCCACCAACTGGACCGCCACCGCGCTCGGGCCGCCGCTCGGTGGGGCGGCGTTCGCGCTGCTCGGGCCGGTGACCTCGGTGGTCGCCAACGCCGTCAGCTTCCTGCTCTCCGCGCTGGGGATCCGGGCGATCCGCGGGGACGAGGCACGCCCGCGCAACGCCACCCGGCTGCGCCTGCGCGATCTCGCCGACGGGTGGCGCTTCCTGCTGGCGCACCCGGGACTGCGGCCGCTGCTGTTCAACGCCATGGTGTTCAACGGCCTGGTCATGGGCACCGAGCCGCTGCTCGCCGTGCTGATGCTCAACCAGCTCGGGCTCACGCCGTGGCAGTACGGCCTCGCGTTCGCCGTCCCGTGCCTCGGCGGCCTCGCCGGCTCGCGGCTGACCCCGCGGCTCGTCCAGCGGTTCGGCCGCCACCGCGTCCTGGTCACTGCGGGTGCGGTCCGGGCGTGCTGGCTGTTCGCGCTGGCGTTCATCCCGGCCGGCACCGCCGGGCTGCTCTACGTCATGGTCGTCGAGCTCGGCCTGATCGTCAGCTGCAGCGTCTTCAACCCCGTCCTCGCGACCTACCGGCTGGAGCAGCTCCCGGCGGACCGGATCGCGCGGACGCTCTCGGCGTGGTCGGTCAGCACCAAGGCGGCGATCGCCACCCTGACCGCCGTCTGGGGCGTGCTGGCCGGCGTCATCGGCCCGCGGTGGGCGATCGGCGTCGCCGGGGTTCTCGTGCTGGTGACGCCGCTACTGCTGCCCCGTCGTGATCGGACGCCCACTCAGCCGAGCCAGACCGTGCCCAGCACCGGGTAGCCCGGCACGCCCGCTGTCGCTCCGCCGGGACGGGGGACGCCCGCGATCCACAGCCGTCCGGTGGCGGCGACGTTCGCCGCCATCGAGGGGTCCGCCGTGGGCATGCGGAAGCCGATCACCGTTCCGTCCGCGAGCATCGTCAAGCCGCTCAACCGGGCGCCGCGGGGTCCCATGCGGACCGGGCCGTCCAGCACCGCGCGCAGCTCCGTCCAGTGGTCCGCCGGGAGAGGGCGGCCGTAGGCGACCGAACGGGCCGCCGCCACCAGCGCGGTCAGCGAGGCCGCGCCCGCGAACGTCCAGGTGATCCAGCCCGTGGCCGGGAAGTCGAGCCGGACCCAGCCCGCGAACGCGGCCAGGAGCAGCAGGAACGCGGCCAGCGCGCGGTGGTCGCGGGCGATGCGGCGCCGGTGCGCCGTCAGCACCGGGTCGAGCCGCGGCGAATACGCTCCGGCCGCCGGTGGCACGGCCACCGCGGCCGCCGGTGGCACCGGGAAGATCCTGGCGCGGCGGACCCGCATCACCCCGGGGAACCCGACGAACACCTTCGGGCCCCGGCCGAGCAGCCACACCCGCCGGTGCGTGGCCAGCAGCAGCCGGTAGGGCTCGTCGAGCCGGACGCGCAGCCACCGGCCGTCGGGCAGCCGGACCCCGACCGACCGCCCGGCGGCGACCAGACCGTCGGGGGCGATGTCCACCTGCCGGAAAGCTTCCCGTTTCAGCCGTGCCTCCGGCACGCGGACGTAAGCGCGGTACCGCCACCACGCCTCGACCGAGCCCACCAGCGCGAGGATGCCGACCGGCAGCACCACCCCGGCACCGGTGAAGAACTGGGCGACCCCCAACGCCAGCAGTAACCAGGACAGCAGCCGCTGGTTGGCGGCGTTGCGCCCGAGGCGGTCGAGGTATTCGCCGAAGATCGGCAGGGCCCCGGACGGCATGGCGGGGTCGAGTTCGAAAGCGCGGACGCGCTCGGGGACCGGGACGATCGGCACGCGGAACCCCCAGGGGGTCGGGTTGTCATCCGCTTTTCGCCAAAGTGGGCACCGGCGTTACCGGATGCGCCGTTCAGCGGAACGAACGTGACCGCCACGACTACCCAGACCGTCGAGTTCAGGTTAGGCTCACCTAAGTAGGAGGTGAGCCGTGACCGAGGCCCCCACATCCGTCCGCCGCCCGCCGGCGCCGAACCCCGCCGAGCGCGCCAAGACGATCGCGACCCGCAACGGCCCCGCGTCGTTGCTGCCCACCTGCGATCGGGCCGACCTCGACGGCGAGCGTGTCGTGCCGGTGCTGCACCACGTGCACCACAGCGGCAGCGTCAGCGTGCTGCTGCCGGACGACCACCCGATGGTCCGCGCGGCGCAGCAGACCCAGCGCGGCGAGCTGGCCGTGATGGTCGAGCTCGCCGACCGAGCCCCGGTGGACCTGCGCGAACCGATCCGCGGCCTGCTGTGGATCACCGGCTGGCTGCGGCCGCTCTCACCGGTTTCGGCCCGCGCGCGGGCGGTGGCGATCGCCGAGACACGGCCGGACGAACGGCTCCTCGACGTCGGCCACGGCGTCACGCTGCTGCGGCTCACCCCGGCGTCGCTCGTGCTCGCCGATGCCGAAGGCACGCACTCGCTGCGCCCGCACACGTTCAGCGCGGCGCCGCCCGACCCGTTCCACGACTACGAGGCCCGCTGGCTGCGGCACCTGGAGAGCGACCACTCCGACGTCGTCGAGCAGCTCGCGAAGCACCTGCCGGCGGAGCTGCGCGGCGGCCGGATCCGGCCGCTCGGCCTCGACCGGTTCGGGCTGCGGCTGCGCGTCGAGTCCGGCACCGGCGACCACGACGTGCGGCTGGCGTTCTCGAAGTCCGTCGACAACCCGGCGCAGCTCGCGTCGGAGCTGCGCCGGCTCGTCGGCTGCCCGTTCCTGCGCGGGCGGTCAGGCTAGTTCGGCGGGGAAGCCGCCCTTCGCGATCGGGCCCCAGCTCTCGATCGTGACGCGGATGATGCTCTTGCCCTGCTTCACCATGGCCTCGCGGTATTCGGCCCAGTCCGGGTGTTCGCCCGAAATGGCGCGGAAGTACTCGACGAGCGGCTCGATCGACTCCGGGATGTCCAGCACCTCGGCGGTGCCGTTCAGCTGCACCCACTGGTCGTTCCACTCGTCGGACAGGATGCAGGCGGAGACCTTCGGGTTGCGCTTGACGTTCACGACCTTCGCGCGCTTCGGGTAGGTCGAGATGACCAGCCTGCCCTCGGCGTCGACGCCGCAGGTGACCGGCGAGAGCTGCGGCCCGCCGTCGGCCTTCGTGGTCAGCAGGATGGCGCGGTGACGGGTCGACAGGAACTCGACCAGCGCGGCGCGGTCGACGGTTTCGTTGGTGGCGATGCTCCTCGGCATACCCCGAAGGTAGCGTGCGTCCATGACGTTCACCGCGCGATCCTGGCTGGCCCCGGCCCGGCCGGACTTCCCCGGGACGGTCGAAGACCCGGCCGAGCGCCGCGCGATCAAGCTGGAGCTGCTGATCGTCTTCGGGATCACGCTGGGCCTGTCCGGGGTGCGCAGCCTGCTGTCCCTTGTGGACTCGCTGCTGCAGCCGGTGCCGCTGGCCCAGCAGCAGACCCAGCTGAACGTGCCGCAGGCCGCCGCCAGCCTGATCGACCTGCTCAAGCAGCTGCTGTCGGCCGCGCAGCTGGTCGGCTGGGGCGCGCTCGGGCTGTACCTGCTGTGGCGCGCGGGCATCAAGGTCGCACAGCTCGGCCTGGACCGCCGGGCGCCGGGCCGGGACGCGCTGCTGACCGTCGCGCTCGCCGCGCTGATCGGGCTCCCGGGCCTGGCGCTCTACTTCGTCTCCTACCACCTCGGGTTCAGCCTGGCGGTGCAACCGTCCACTTTGGGCGACACGTGGTGGCGGCCGATCTCGCTGACGCTCTCGGCGTTCGGCAACGCTTTCGCCGAGGAAGTCCTGGTCATCGGCTACCTGCTGACGCGGCTGCGGCAGCTCGGCGTCCGGGAGAACAACGCCGTGTTCGGCGCCGCCGTGCTGCGCGGGTCGTACCACCTCTACCAGGGGTTCGGCGGGTTCGTCGGGAACCTGATCATGGGGCTGGTGTTCGGGCGGCTGTGGCAGAAGACCAACCGGCTGTGGCCGCTGGTCGCCGCGCACACGCTGTTCGACTTCGTGTCGTTCGTCGGGTATGCCCTGCTGAAGGGGCACGTTTCCTGGCTGCCGTAGAAAACACAGCGGCGCGAAGCGCCTTCCTTTGAGGGCGGCGGCGGGGGCATGGATGGATAGGATCGGGGGGTGATCGACGAAACGGCACCTCCCCGGGTGGACAGCGAAGTCGGACCCCTGCGCGCGGTGCTGCTGCACCGGCCCGGCAACGAGCTCAAAAGGCTGACGCCCCGCAACAACGACCAGCTCCTGTTCGACTCGATCCCGTGGGTCGACCGGGCCCAGGACGAGCACGACGCGTTCGCCGAAGTGCTGCGCGGCCGAGGCGTCGACGTCCTGCTGCTGGCCGACGCGCTCCGCACGGCCCTGGAGGACGACCGCGCCCACGCGGCCGGCGTGCACGCGGCGGTCGACGACCGGCGGCTCGGCGGTGACCTGGCCGACTCGCTGCGGTCGCACCTGTCGGGCGTCGACGCGGCCGGCCTCGCCGAGGTGCTGATGGCCGGCATGACGTTCGAGGAGCTGCCGTCGGCCGAAGGCGCGTCGCTGGTGCGGATGATGAACCACCCGCACGACTTCGCCGTCGATCCGCTGCCGAACCTGCTGTTCACCCGCGATTCGTCGGTGTGGATCGCCGACCGGGTGGCGGTTTCGTCGCTGACCATGCCCGCGCGCCGCCGCGAGACCGCGGTGCTCGACCTGATCTACGCCTACCACCCGCAGTTCCGCCACGCCGCTCGCGCGTACGGCGCCCACTCGGCGCCGATCGAAGGCGGCGACGTGATGCTGCTGGCGCCGGGCGTGCTCGCCATCGGCGTCGGCGAGCGGACGACGGCGGCGGGCGCGGAGTCGCTGGCCCGCTCGGTGTTCGCCGACGGCATCGCGCACACCGTGCTGGCGGTGCCGATCGAGCAGTCCCGGGCGACCATGCACCTGGACACCGTGTGCACCATGGTCGACGCCGACGCGGTGGTGATGTACCCGCTGGCCCGCGACCTGCTGACGGCGTTCACGCTACGCCCGACCGGCGACGGCGGGGTGAAGGTCGCCGGCCCGGCGCCGTTCCTGACGGCCGCGGCCGAAGCGATGGAGATCGACCGCCTGCGCGTCATCGACACCGGCCTCGACCCCGTGACGGCCGAACGCGAGCAGTGGGACGACGGCAACAACACCCTCGCCCTGGCACCCGGCGTGGTCGTCGGCTACGAGCGGAACGTCGAGACGAACGAGCGGCTGGAGGCGGCCGGCATCGAGGTGCTGCCGATCGCGGGCTCCGAACTGGGCTCCGGCCGGGGTGGGCCGCGGTGCATGTCCTGCCCGGTCCGCCGGGACCCGCTGCAGAAATGAAAGCAAGCCTTCCCTAAATTGGTTCGACGATTTAGGGAAGGCTTACTTAAATAAGGTTCGTCTTCTTTAGGAATGGTAACCCTAATAGGGCCCGGATCACCAGGCCCCGGTGGCCTTTCCCGGAAACTTGATCTATTCTGATCTGCATGGCCCTCACCAAGAAGAAAGAGCCGCGCTCGAAGTTCTTCGAACTGCTGCAGGCGCAGATCCATAACGAGTTCAACGCGTCCCAGCAGTACATCGCGCTCGCGGTGTGGTTCGACGCCGAGGACCTGCCGCAGCTCGCGAAGCACTTCTACAAGCAGTCCGTCGAGGAGCGCAACCACGCGATGGCGCTCGTGCAGTACATGCTCGACCGCGACCACCACGTCGAAATCCCCGGCACCGGGGAGGTGCGCAACGACTTCTCCGGCGTCACCGAGCTCATCGAGCTCGCGCTCGAGCAGGAGAAGGAGGTCGCTGCCGACATCTCCGCGATGGTGAAGGCGGCGCGCGCCGAAGAGGACTACATCAGCGAGCAGTTCACGCAGTGGTTCCTCAAGGAGCAGGTCGAAGAGATCTCGCAGATGAACACGCTGCTGAACGTCGTCAAGCGCGCGAACGGCAACCTGTTCGAGGTCGAGAACCACCTGTACCGCGAGTCCGTCGGCGACGGCGGCACCGACTCGCAGATGCCGCCCGTGGCCGGCGGCAAGCTCTGACGCTCCTCCGTGGTTCGAGAAACCCGGGCCCTCCCCCTGTGGACGGCCCGGGTTTCCGCATGCGGCCGGCGCTCAGCCGGCGCAGTCCTGGGTGACGCTCAGCAGGCTCGTCTGCACGACTCCGGCGTCACCGAGCAGGAACCGGTAGCGGGTGGCGGCCCCGGCCGGGGCGAAGACGCTGCCGTCCTCTTCCTTGGCCGCGGTGTAGACGGCGAAGATCTGGTCCTTTGTGGACCCGGCGCCGATGCCTTCGGCGGTGTGCGCGGCCACGTCCGGGGTGACGGCGACGACCCCGGCGGCCTTGGAGATGACGACGCTCGCGGGCGCGGGGACCCCGCTGCCCTGTGCCTTGTAGACGGTGCAGCTCGCGGCGGCCTGGGCGTCGCTGAGCGTCACGGTCTGCGCGGCCACGTCGGCCTCGGTCATCCCGAGCTTGAGGCGGCCGAAACCGTCGGCCGCGAGCAGCGGCCCGCTGGTCACCGCGGCGAGCCTCGACGGCGACGGCGTGGGCGACGGCCGCCGCGGCGGTGGCGGCGTTGACACTCCCGGCGGCGCGGAAGCCTGGATGCTCTGCGTGCCGGTCGGCCCCGGGGTCGATGGCTCCGGCGGCCGGCCGGGCGTGAGGTTTTCGGGCGGTTTGACGCTGATCCCGGTCCCGTCGGCGGACATCACCGCGGTGCCGTCCTCGCCGTGGACCCGGATCACGGTGAGCCCACCGGCGACGGCGACCACGGCGGCCGCGACCCCGGCCACGGCCTGCACGGTGTGGCGACGACGGCGACGCCGTCGCGCACCGGCGACGATGACCGTGCCGGCGTCCGGCGGCGGAGGCAGGTCCAGCCGCTCGTCGGCGAACAGCGCGCGCAGGCGCTGCTCCAGTTCGTCCTCGGAGATGTTCAACCCGCACCACTCCCTTCGCCTTCGCCGTCGGCCGACTTCAGCTTGCTCCGCAGCGACGTGATGGCCTTGCTGGCCTGGCTCTTCACCGTGCCCTGGGTGATACCGAGGACGCCGGCGATCTCCGCTTCCGAGAGACCTTCGTAGTAACGCAGGACCATCACGGCCCGTTGTCTCGGCGGCAGCGTTCGTAACGCACGCCACAGCGGCTCGTGCTCGAACGGGTCGGCCGGCACGTGCGGCCTGGTGTCCGGCAGGTCCGCGACGAGGTTCTCGCGGCGCGTCCGGCGCCAGCGGCTCACGTGCGCGTTCGCCATCGACCGGCGGACGTAGGCCAGCGGATCGCCCGTCTTCTCGTGGACGTACGACCAGCGCGAACCGATCTTCTCCAGCACGGTCTGCACCAGGTCCGCCGCGTCGTGCGGATTGCCGGTGAGCGCGTGGCCGTACCGCAGCAGGCCCGGCAGGGTGACCTGCACGAAATCGCCGAAGTCGACGAAGTCGCCAGGCAAAGTCGCGGCCCTCCCTCGGCCTGCGCTGGTCACCCACGTTTCTCCCCCGGTGAAGACGGGTGCCGCAGCGGTCACCGTATCGCCTCCCATCGGGGTCGGGTAGCCGGAAGCCGGCTCGCTTTCCTCCCCAACACGCATCACAGCCCCCTCAGGTTGCCCGCGTCCCCGGCCGAATTCGCGATCGCTCGGCCGGGTGATGGTCTGCCCACGTCAGCGGCGGGCGAGCGCGTCGGGCAGCCGGAAACCGCCGCCCTCGGACTCACGGAATTCGTGCACGCCGACGACCGCGGCGTGCGGGATCGGGCCGTAGACGTGCGGGAACCAGAGCCCGTCCGGGTGCGGCGGCACGCCTTCCTCCCAGCGGACCGGCGCTTCGACCTTCGCCGGGTCGATTTCCAGCAGCACCAGATCGGTGCGGCCCCGGTACCGGATGTTGGCCGGCAGGTGCACCGCGCCGAAGTCGGAACAGTGGATGAACCCGATTTCCGCCAGCGAAGGCGCGCGGAACTCGCCGCCTTCACGCACTTCGGCCCAGTCGGCCGCCCCGCAGATGTGAAGTATCACGCCGAGAATGGTCCCACCGGCGCGATCCGGCGGCGGTGTCTCGTGCGCCACATAATGCCTGGTTGAACGCTCATCGAGCGCGTGAAAGACCACCGATGCGTACCGGTGGTCCGGCGCCGGGCGCCCTGGGTCAGCGCAAGGTGAGCTGACGGCCGATGAGGCCGTCCCGCGCCCGCCGCTCGGCGGCGTTCAGCGGCTCGTCGTCGAGCGACTTCAACGCCGTCTCGAGCCGGGCACCGAGGGCGTCCTTCGCCTCCGCCCACTCGCGGGCGTGGGCCTCGGGGTCGAGGTCCCAGACCGGGACGAGCAGGCCGTGCGCCCGGAACGAGCCCGCGTAACGCGAGCCTTCGCCGAGGGCGAGCTCCCCGGCCGCGGACAGCCGGGCCAGGGCCTGGAGCAGCAGGTTCTCCGGCTCCGGCCGGACCCACCGCAGGTGGGCCTTCTCGCCGGCGAGCACCCAGTAGGCGCCGGAGCCGAGCCGTTCGGTGGGCATGATGGCGGCGTTCGCCCGCTCGAGCGACACCGCGACGTCCCCGGTCGCGTCCGCGTCTTCGGGCAGCCACCAGCCGAAGTCCTTGTGCAGCGTGACGTCGAGTTCGGCGTCCGGCGACAGCAGGTCCTGCAGGCGCGCGTGCTCGTCGGCGGACGGCGGGGTGGTGGTGTCCGGCACCCCGAGGACGTCGCCCTCCTTGGCGTCCAGCAGCCACTTCAGCGACCGGCCGAGGTCACGGCTGATGTCGGACGAGCGGGTCTGCACCTGCAGGCCGAGGTAGCGCCGGCCGTCCGAGCGGACGAACGCGGCCGCCGCCATGGGCAGCACGGTCCCGAGGGTGACGTCCCCGCCGTCGGCGAGGGTGAGCTGGGCCGTCGCGGACGGCACGAACTCGCGCAGCGCGATCAGCTCGGGCTCCGCCGCCAGCCCTTCGAACGGCTGGCCGACGAAGACGTCGCGCACCTTCGGCTTGCGGTCCGACGCCTGCTTGGGACCCTTCTTGCGCGCGCCCTTGCCCACTGCTGCCTCCTCTGGCTCGGCTTCAGACGCTATCGAAGGGTTAGTCTCGCGACGTGTTCGACCCCCGCGATCCCGCGTTCCTGGCAGACCCGTACCCGGCGTTCGCCGCCCTGCGCGCGGAAGGCGAAGTCCATTTCCACGACGGCCTCGGCATCGCCATCGCGGTGTCGCACGCCGCGTCGTCGGCGGTGCTGCGCCACCGCGGCCTGGGCCGGATCTGGCAGGACGCCCAGCCGCTCGAGCGGTTCGCCTCGTTCAACCTCCTGCACCGCAACTCGCTCCTGGAGAACGAGCCGCCGGCGCACACGAGGCTCAGGCGCCTGATCGCGGGCGCCTTCGGCCGCGGCCACGTACAACGGCTGCGCCCGATGGTGGCCACGCTCGCCGCCCGGATGGTCGACGACCTGGCGGCCGCCATCGCCGCCGACGGCAGCGCCGACCTCCTCGAGCACCTCGCCCAGCCGCTGCCGGTCGCGGTGATCGCCGAGCTCCTGGGCGTCCCGGGCACCGACGGGCCGCGCATGGTCGAGCTGTCCAACGCGATCGTGAAGATGTACGAGTACGGCCTCCCGGAGGAGGGACGCGACGCCGCCGAGCGGGCGTCCGCCGAGTTCGTCTCGTACGTCCGCTCGGTCGCTTCGGCCCGCGCGGAAGCACCGGGCGAGGACATCATCAGCGACTTGTTGCGCAGCGAGCTGACACCGGACGAGCTGGTCGCGACGGCGGTGTTGTTGCTGATGGCCGGCCACGAGGCGACGGTCAACGTGCTCGGCAACGGCATCACGGCCCTGCTCACGCACCGGGACCAGTGGGAGCGCCTGCTGGCCTCACCTGCCCTTCTGGATTCGTGTGTCGAGGAGCTGATCCGCTTCGACGCGCCACTGCAGCTGTTCGAGCGAACGGCGACCGAGGACGTGTCGATCTGCGGACATGTCGTCCGCCGTGGCGAGAAGATCGGCGCACTGCTGGGCGCCGCGGCCCGCGACCCGAAGGTGTTCGACGCGCCGGACCGCCTGGACATCGGCCGGACGCCGAACGCCCACCTCGGGTTCGGCCTGGGAATTCACTACTGCGTGGGTGCTCCTCTCGCTCGGGTGGAGATCGCCGCCGCGTTGAGTGCGCTGACGGAGAAGCTGCCGGGCTTGCGGTTGGTGGGGACTCCGCCGCGGCGGCCGGAGTTCGTCATCCGCGGGTTGCGGGAGCTCCGGGTCACCGGGTGAGTGGGTTTCGGCCGGATGTCGGGTGACTCCGGCCGGGCCTCACGTGATTCCGGCCCGAACTCGCGGGATCCGCGGCGGAACTCGCGTGACTCGGGTCCGGACTCGCATGCGGGGAAAGCGGAACTCGCGTGATCCCAGCCGGATCTCGCGTGAGTGAAGGCGGATCTCGCGTGGTTGGGAGGGCATCTCGCGTGATTGGGGAGTCATCTCGCGTGATTGGAGAGACATCATGCGTGATTGGAGGGTCGACACGGGGTTCATGGGGTTACTCCGGTGAAGAGGTCGTCCTCGAGGGTGGGGGCGGGGGTGGGGTGGGCCAGGTGGTAGTCCTCGTGGGGCCAGGCCTGGCGCTCGATTTCTCGTGAGTGGGCGAAAAACGGGTGGGTCGGGTCTACTTGCGTGGCGTGGGCCAGGAGGGCTTCGTCGCGGGTTGAAAAGTGGGCCTCGCAGCGGATGCGGGTGGTGATCGGGAGCTTGTCGGGCGGGAGCTCGGTCAGGACTTCGGCCATTGCCGACTCCAGGCCGGCGGCCAGGGTGGCCTCGTGGATGGCCTCGAACCACGCGCGACTCAGGGTGGCTTGGTAGTACAGCTTCTGGGGCTGCCACGGCTGGCCCGTGCCGGGGTAGCGAGCCGGGTCGGCGGCGGCCGTGAACGCCTCGACCGTCACCTCGTGGGTGCGGATGTGGTCCGGGTGGGGGTAGCCGCCGGTTTCGTCGTACGTGATCACCACGTGGGGGCGGAACTCGCGGATCAGGGCCACCAGCGGCGCCGCCGCCTCCGTCAGGGGCAGGGCCGCGAAGCTGCCCTCGGGCAACGGCTCGCCGGGTCCAGGCAAGCCCGAGTCGACCAGCCCCAGAAAGCGGTGGCGGACGCCCAGGACGGCGGCGGCCGCCGCCATCTCGCGGCGGCGGATCGCCGGGAGGTCGGCGCGGGTCTCGGGCGTGTCCAGGGCCGGGTTCAGGATGTCGCCGCGTTCGCCGCCGGTGCAGGTGGCGACCAGGACCTCGACGCCTTCGGCCGCGTAGCGCGCCAAGGTGGCCGCGCCCTTGCTGGACTCGTCGTCCGGGTGGGCGTGGACGCTCAACAGGCGGAAAGTCACCGGGTGCTCCTCGGGGGGAAGAAAAGGGCGGGGACCAAGGTCAGCGCCGACAGCGCCAGTGCCCACGTGAACGTGGTGCCGAACGCCGCGGGCGCCGACGCGGCCGTCAGCTCACGGTGGAGGACCGCGGCCAGCAGGGCGGTGCCCAGCGAGCCGCCGATGCGGTTGACCACGTTGAACGCGCTCGCCGCCCGGGGGATGCGGGACCGCTCGAGCGAGCCGTACAGCGTCGTCATGCCCGGAGCCGTCGCCGCGCCCAAGCCGACGCCGCGGATCAGGAGGGACAGTGTCAGCAGGGCAGCGCCGGGCGCCGAGCCGAGCTGGGTGAACGCGATCGTGCCCAGCAGGGACAGCGCGATCCCGGTCAGCAGCATCCGGCGCGGCCCGAAGCGGGCCAAGAGCGGGCCGCTCGCCAGCAGGACCGCCGCCGAGCCGAGGGCCTGCGGGGCCAGCAGCAACCCGGCCCGCAACGCGCTCGCCTGCTCCACCTGCTGGTAGTACAGGGGAAGCAGCAGCATCGAGCTGTACAGCGACGCTCCCAGCAGGAACGTGCTCGCGCTCCCGACCGCGAACCCCTTGTTGCGGAACAACTTCAGGTCGAGGACCGGCGAAGCCGCTCGGGAGGCGTGGACGCCGTACGCCACCAGCAGTGCCGCCCCGGCCACCCAGGCGACGGTCACGCCCTCGGCCAAGCCGTAGACGACCGCGCCGAGCCCGGGCGAAAGCAGGGCGAGGCCCCGGACGTCCAGCGGAGCGTGCGGGCCGTCCGGTGGAGCAACCGGGAGGAGCCGGCGCGCGCAGAGGAACGTCGCCACGCCCAGCGGGACGATCCCGAAGAACATCCAACGCCACCCGAGGTCCGCCACCAGCGCACCGCCGAGCATCGGGCCCAGCACCGGCGCCACCGTCGCCGGCAGGGTGATGATCCCGATCATCCGGCCCAGGGCCGGCCCCGCCGCCTGTGCGAACACCGCCTGCCCGACCGGCTGCATCAGCCCGCCGCCCAGCCCGTGCAGCACCCGGAACGCCACCAGGGCCGGCGCGGACCAGGCGAAGCCGCACAGCAGCGTGCCCGCGGTGAAGATCGCCACCGCGGTCAGCCAGACCGCCCGGCCGCCGAACCGGTCGGTCAGCCAGCCCGACAGCGGGATCGCCACCGAGGCCGCCAGCAGGTACGCGCTCGCCACCCACTGCACCGTGGTCAGCGGACTGCGCAGGTCACGCGCGATCGAATCGATCCCGACGGTCACGATCGTCGCGTCGAGGATCGACAGCACCGCACCCATGATCAACACACCGCCGAGCCGCCACAACGCCGTATCGGGACGGATGGCCGTCGTCATGCACTCACCCCCCAAGGTGATTAGGTCGAACCTCAGATTAGGTCCGACCAAGTAAATGGGTCAAGCACAATCTTGGGTTCGACCCAGTAGAGTGAGCGCATGAGCGAGGGACTTCGTGCCCAGAAGAAGCACGAGACCAGGAGGACCATCTCCGACGTCGCCACGCGGCTGTTCATCCGGAACGGCTTCGAGGACGTGACGATCGCGGACATCGCCGCCGAGGCGCGGGTCGCCAAGATGACCGTGACGAACCACTTCCCGCGCAAGGAAGACCTGGTCTTCGACATCCGCGCCGACTTCGCTTCCTGGCCCGCCGCCCTGATCCGCGACAGCGCCTTCCACGACACGCGCGAGCTCTACTTCGAAGCGCTGGGCGCCGAACACGCGCTGGCCGGCTTCTCCGGCCCCGGTTTCGTGCGGATGATCAAGGAGAGCCCGGTCCTGACCAACGCGCTGCACGAGATGCACCGCGAGCGCGAGGCGGCGCTCACCGACCTCCTCGTCCGGCGCCACCCCGCGGACGAGCTCGGTCCGACGCTCGCCGCCGCGCACCTCACCACGGTCCTGCGCGTGCTCTTCCAGGAGGTCTTCGACCGGACGCTCGAGGTCGAGGACAAGAAGACGGTCGTCGACGCGGTCTGGCCCCTCGCCGAACAGGCCTTCGACCAGCTCGAACCGGCTTTCGGCCGCTACTAACGCGCGGCGCCGGCCGGCCGCGAAGTCCGCAGTTCCGGCTCGGGCGCACCCTGGACCTTCAGCACGCGCATCTCGCGCACGGCCCGGGCGTCCGACGGCGCCAGCAAGGCGGAGAACCGCCGCACCACCAGGGCCGTCACCACCGCCAGCGCGGCGGCGGAAAGGTCGGTCAGCGCGACCAGGACGACGCTGTCGGCCATCGACTGCACGTCGTCGCGGAAGCGCCAGGCGATCGAAACGCCCAGCAGCACCCAGTTCAGCAGCCAGGCGCCCCACCACACGAGGACCTGCCGCGACGGCTTCGGCCGGACGTCACGCGGGCGGCCCAGCACCGCGTGCTCCAGCTCGCCGACGACCGACAGCGCCAGCGGCAGGTTCGCCACCGGCACGAGGACGCCGACCAGCACCTGCCACACCGGCCGCGGCGGGTCGTCGCCCGACACGTCCGCCGCCGCTTGGCGCGCGACCAGCAGCCACCAGAGCGACAGCGCGGCGGGCAGCAGCGCGAGGATCGAGGCGAGCAGGCCCGCGGCGAGCACGAAGCCGTCGGAAAACGCCACGACCGAGCGGGACAGCGCGGAGTCGCGGCCCTGGACGAGCAGCACGTACCGCCAGATCTCCGCGCTCGCCGCGGCCAGGGCGAGCACCGCGAAGGCGAAGAGGACGACGACCACGCTCCGGCTCAGCACCGGTACCCGGTCGATCGGGCGGATCTCGTCGGACGCCGTGCCGGGCACCGACGTCGGGCGCCGCCAGACCAGGTTCGGGAACCCCCACCGCGGCGGCACGGGGTACGAGGGCGGGCCGAGGTACGGCTCCGGCGCCACGACACGGCGGCGCGGCCACGCGCCGGGCGGCGGGGTCGCCACCCAGCGCAGCCTCGGCCGGTGCACCGGGCGGCGGTGGTACGGGTACGGCTCCGGCTGGCCGGCCAGCGTCCGGCCCTGCAGCTGCTGCGCTGTCGGAGGCGGGGCCTGGCGCGGCCAGTACCCGGGCGGGTACGGCTGCCCGGCAGGAGGCTGACCCGGGTGCAACGCTAGATCACTTCGGGTTCGATGCCGGGGTGCTCGCCGACCATCGGGCGGCCTTCCCGCTGCCACGCGCCCATGCCGCCGGCCACGTTCACCGCGTCCCAGCCGCTCTGGTTCAGCCACGCCGCCGCCCGCGCGGACCGGCCGCCGCTGCGGCAGATCACGTGGATCGGCTGGTCGTCGGGCAGATCGGCCAGTTCACCCACGCGGGCGGGCAGCTCCCCCATCGGGATGTGCACCGCGCCGGGCGCGTGCCCGGCGGCCCACTCGTCGTCTTCGCGGACATCGAGCAGCACAAGGCCGTCCGTGGGCAGGTCGCGGACCTCGGCGGTCGGCAGTTCAGCAGGGCTCACCACGATCCCCATGCTGCCATGGGAAGGCGTTGCCCGCGCGTGAGGTCAGCGCATCACTTGCGGTGCCGTCCGCGCCCGGCGACGCGGGTCTTCTCTTCGGCTTGGCCGAACCGCGCGACGGCCCTGTCCCGCATGAAGCCGAGCGGATCCGGCGCGTGCAGCCGCAGCATGATGTCGTGGACGTGCTCCGGGCGCCCGTACCCGGTCACGCGGCTGACCAGGTACGTCGTCACGAAGGCCGCCGGGACCGTGATCAGCGCCGGCTGGTTGACGAACCAGGGTGCCCAGCCGCCGGTGTAGCCGCTCACGACGTTGACCGCCAGCGCGGCCAGCACCAGCCCACCGCCGACGAACATCCCGGCCAGCGCGCCCGGCCAGGACAGCTTGCGCCACCAGATGCCCAGCACCAGCAGCGGGCTGAACGTCGACGCCGCGAGCGCGAACGTCAGCCCGATCGACAGCGAGATGTCCTCCGGCCGCAGCGCGACCGCCAGCGCGATCGGGAACAGCGCGACCAGCGCGGCCGCGATCCGGAAGTCCCGCACCCGGCCGGGCAGCAGGTCGGTCGACACCACCCCGGCGACGCTCACCAGCAGCCCGGACGTGCTGGACAGGAACGCGGAGAACGCACCGGCCGCGGTGACCGCGCCGAGGATCTGGCCGCCGACGCCCGGCAGGATCGCCGAGGGCAGCTGCAGGATCGCCGCGTCCGCCTTGCCGGTCACCAGCAGCTCGGGGACGTACATCCGCGAGAGCGCGCCCAGCAGGGTCGGGAACAGGTAGAACAGCCCCAGCAGCAGCAGGACGTGCACGGTCGTGCGGCGGGCGGCCTTGCCGTCCGGGTTGGTGTAGAAGCGGACCAGCACGTGCGGCAGGCCCATGGTGCCGAGGAACGTCGCGAACATCAGCGAGTACGTCTGGAGCAGGTCGGTGAGGCTGCCCGACCCCGGGTGCAGCCAGTCCGCGTTGCCGGCGACCGAATCGCTGACCACCGGGACCGGCGTGCCGGCCATGAACTTCAGCTTCGTGCCTTCGGAGACCGTGTGCGGCGCCAGCGGGGTCCAGTGGGTCGGGCCGGCCGCCGGGCCGTTGTCGGTGCGGCCGTAGGCGTAGAAGTAGGTGTCCGAGGTGACGTGCAGCGTCACGTCGGTCTGCACGTCGACCGTGGTGTCGTGGACGAACACCGGCGGGGCGGGCGAGCCCAGCGGCCGGAACCCGTCGGGACCGCCGCCGGTGAAGAAGACCATGCAGAGCACGAACGCGGGCACCGAGATCGCGAACAGCTTGACCCAGTACTGGAAGGCCTGGACCACGGTGATCGCGCGCATCCCGCCGGAGATCACGTTGACGGTGACCACGATCATCACCGCGATCGCCCCCACCCAGGCCGGCACGGGCAGGACCGTCGCCAGGGTCAGGCCGGCGCCCTGCAGCTGCGGGGCCATGTACAGGATCCCGATGAAGACGACGAACGCCGTGGAGAACCGGCGCAGCCCCTGGGAGCCGAGCCGCATTTCGACGAAGTCGGGCAGCGTGTAGGCCCCGGACCGGCGCAGCGGCGCCGCCACGAACAGCATCAGCGCGAGGTACCCCGCGGTGAACCCGATCGGGAACCACAACGCGTCGGCGCCGTCCTTGAGCACGATCCCGGCGATGCCGAGGAACGACGCCGCGGACAGGTACTCGCCGGAGATCGCGGCGGCGTTGCGGCGGGACCGCACCGTGCGCCGCGCGACCAGGAAATCGTGCGTGCTCGTCGCCGACCGCGAGGAGCGGAGACCGAGGTAGGGCGTCACCACGGCGACCAGCACGATGCCGGTCAAGGCCCACGGGTTCAACTGCACGGGAGGAATCCTCGCACGAGAGGGGCTTATTCTGGTCAGGCCGCTGCCGCCCGCACACAGACCGGTGATCAAGGTGGACGCCGTGCAGCGGCCGACGGCTGAATAAGCCTCAGTGTGCGAAACTAGTTTTCGATCATGTCCACGAACGCGCGTTCGTTGCGTTCGGCCAGCCGGTTGTACCAGATCCCGACGCCGAAGAGGAACGGGAACGGCAGCACGCCGAGGATGAGCCAGGCCACCGGGATGCCCAGCAGGCTGGCCCGCGAGAACCCGGGCACGAGGTAGAAGAGCGCGGGCAGCGCGCCGAAGACGCCGACGACGAGCAGCGAGAGCAGCAACGCCGTCCGCAGCTGCACCTTCACCAGGTGGTCGCGGACGAGCAGTTTCCCCCAGCTGGTCTGCTCCTCCAGCTCGACGCGGGCGCGCAGGGTGCCGGCGCCGCGGCGCGGGTCGGCGAGGATCACCCGTTCCCGCTTGGGTTTCGCGTGGTGTTCCGGCTTCGGCGGCTCGTTCTCCGGCGCCGGCGGCAGGGGTTCGACGACGGCCCGGTCGGCCGGCTGCGGCAGGGGCCGCTGCCGGCCGCGCCTGCCGAGGGTCGGATCCGGTTCGCGGACGCCGTTCGCGCGGCGCTCGTAGAAGTCGTCGGTCATGGCCGGGCCCGGCTCAGCCGTTCCGGCCCGAACCGACCAGCCGGTCCTTCAGCGCGCGGGTGTGCCGCCGGCTCACCGGCAGGACCTTCTCCTCGTTGCCGATGACGACCTGGTAGCCGCCCTGCCCCATGCGCAGCTCGGTGATCAGCGGCAGGGCGACCAGGAACGACCGGTGGATCCGGACGAACCCGGCCTTCTCCCACCGCTCTTCCAGCTGGGCGAGCGGGATGCGGACCAGGTGGCTGCCTTCGGTGGTGAACAGCCGCGCGTAGTCGCCCTGCGCCTCGACCCAGCGGACCGAGGAGCGCGGGATGAGCTTGGTGGTGCCGGCCAGCTCGACGGGGATGACCTCGTCGTCGTTCTTGACCGGCTCACCACCCAGTGCGCCGGGTGGGGGCGCCGCGGCGGCGGCCAGCTTCTCCATCACGCGCGTGATGGCGCGGTCGAGGCGGTCCTGCTGGTAGGGCTTCAGCACGTAGTCGAGGGCGCCGAGGTCGAAGGCGTTGACGGCTTCTTCGGCGTGCCCGGTGACGAACACCAGCGCGGGCGAAGGCCGCAGCGCGGCGAACACGCGCGACATCTCCATCCCGGACAGGCCCGGCATGTCGATGTCCGCGAAGACGGCGTCGACGATCGGCAGGCCGCGGTCCTTGCGCTCGCGCAGCCGCGGGTCGTCGGTGGACAGCAACCGCAGCGCCTCGGAGGCGTCGATCGCCGGGAACACCTTCGCCACGTGCGGGCTGTTGCGCAGGCAGTGGACGAGTTCGTCAAGACCGTTCGGCTCGTCGTCCACGGCCAGGACCACGAGTTTCCGGGTGTCATCGTGAGCACTCACAGTGAAACGCATCCTGCCCATTGCCGAGTGCAATGTCCAGCCCCCGTCCGCATCGAGTGCGGGACCCCGCGGCCGGAACCGCGGGGTCCCCCGTCTCAGTGCACGAAAGTGAACCAGTTGAGGTTCACGAAATCCGCGGGCTGGCCGCTCGTGAACGTGAGGTACACGTTGTGCACGCCGGTGACCGCGCCGATGTTCGCCGGGACGGTCCGCCAGCTCTGCCAGCCGCCCGTGTTGCCGACGGCGAAGCTGCCGATCGGCGCGTTGGACCGGCTGTCGAGCCGCACCTCGATGAGCCCGCTGACGCCGGCCGCCGCCCCGGACGCGACGCGGGCCTGGAAGTTCGTGGCCGCCGAGCTGCCGAAGTCGACTCCTCCGTAGAGCGCCCAGTCGCCGTTGGCCAGCGCCCCGATGTCCTGACCGCCACCGGTGTCGGACGTGGCCTCGGTGAACACACCCGACTGCTGGCTGAACGACTCGGCCTGGATGGTGCTGTACGCGCTGGTCCCGCCGCCGGGAGTTGTCGTGGTGGGCGGGGTCGTGGTGGGCGGGGTCGTGCCGCCTCCACCGCCGCGGGTGGTGACCGTGACGTAGTCGACGACCATCGGACGTCCCGGCACGATCCCCGGCCCCGGCGTGGTCGTGCCTGAGTTGTTGTTCGGGAACGCGCCGCCGATGGCGAGGTTCAGCAGCACGAAGTAGCCCTGGTGGGTGGTCATGTTCGCCCACGTCGTCGCGTCGAGCTGGTTCTGGCTCACCGAGTGGAACTGCTGCCCGTCGACGAACCAGCGGAGGACCTGCGGGCTGGTGCTCGCGTCCCATTCGAAGCGGTAGGTGTGGAAGGCCGACTGGCAGGTGCTGCCCGGGCACGCCCGGTTGTTCGGCAGGCCGGTGGTCTCGTTGCACGGGCCGCCCGGGTTGACGCCGCAGTGCAGGACGCCCCAGACGGAGTTCATCCCGTTGACGTTCTCCATGATGTCGAACTCGCCGATGGCGGGCCAGTTCCAGTAGTTGCCGCGGTAGGGGCCGCCCAGCGCCCAGAACGCGGGCCAGTAGCCGAGCGCGGCGGCGCCGGTGACGTTCGGCATCTGGATCCGGCTCTCGATCCGCATGACCCCGCCGGCCGGCGGCTTGAAGTCGGCGCGCTGGGTTTCGACCCGCGCCGACGTCCAGTTGCCGGCACTGTCGCGCAACGGCGTGATGCGGAGGTTGCCGCTGCCGTCCTGGGCGAGGTTGCTGGTGCTCGACGTGTAGTTCTGGATCTCGCCGGTGCCCCAGTTGGCCGGGCCGCCCGGGTAGCTGTGGCCGGTGTCGATGATCCAGTTCGCGCTCGACGGCAGGGAGCCGGCGCTGCCGGTGAAGTCGTCGGCGAACACCGTCGTCCAGCCGGCGTCGGGCGGCGGGATGGACGCCGCGGCGGGCAGGGTCAGCGGGACGGCGATGAGCGCGGCGCCGAGCACCGCGCCGAGGGCGAGTCTGCGGGAGTGGGGCATCGGGGACGACCTCCTTGTCGACCGGATTTGTTGCCGTTCACAACAAAGCCCGTCGACAAGGAGACCTGACGCTCTGCCGCGTTTCCAGGGGCGTTACCCGAGAAGAGTGATAGAGGTCACAAAGTCTGCCCGGAAGTACTCGAACCGGACATCGGCGTCAGAGCCCGAAGCGGGACCAGGCCGCCTTCTGCGTCACCGCGTCCAGCACCGCCGACGCCGCCGCCGGCGCGCCGATGCCGAGGCGGGCGAGCAGGGGCTTCTTCGGCTCGGCCACCGAGATGTCCGCGTCCGGGTAGCGCTCGGTGATGACCTGGCGGAGGCTGCCCAGGCCGTCGGCCAGGCCGAGCTCGACCGCCTTCGCGCCGAGCCAGACGTCGCCGGTGAACAGGTCCTCCGAGTCCGTCAGCCGGTCGCCGCGGCGCTCCTTCACCCAGTTCACGAACAGCTCGTGGAGCTGGGCGTGCATCTTCTTCAGCCACTCGACGTCTTCGGGCTTCTCCGGCGAGAACGGGTCCAGCCGCGACTTGTTCGCGCCCGCCGTGTGCAGCCGCCGCTCGATGCCGAAGCGCTCCAGGAGGCCGGTGAACCCGAAGCCGCCGCTGATGACGCCGATCGAGCCGACCATCGACGTCCGGTGCGCGTAGATTTCGTCGGCCGCGCAGGCCAGCCAGTAGCCGCCCGAGGCGGCGACGTCCTCGCAGAACGCCAGCACCGGCACGCCCTTCTCGTCGGCCAGCTGCCGGATCCGCTCGGCGACCAGGCCCGACTGCGTCGGCGCGCCACCCGGGGAGTTGATCAGCAGCGCGACCGCCTTCAGCCGCTCGTGCCCGAACGCCCTGGTCAGCGCCGATTCGACGGCGGCCAGGTTGATCGCGCCCCTGGCCAGCGGCGACGGCGACGGCGTGATCACGCCGTGCAGCTTCACCACGGCCACGACGTCCTTGCGCTCGACCCGGTCGGCGAGCACCGGGATCCGCGAAGCCAGTTTGTCCGTAACGCTCATAAAACCAGGCTAGCCGGATTCAGCCCGTGGGGAGGATGCCGGAGCGCGTGCCGTTGACGCCGTTGACCTCGGCGCCGTTCAGCTGGGCGGGACCGCCCTGCGCCGGGACGTCGGCCTCGGCGTCGGAGCTGTAGTCCGGCATGTTCGGCCGGACACCCGGGACGAACTTCGGCACCCGCAGCGTCACCTTCATGCCCGCGCCGGGCGCCGTCTCGACCATCACCGCGTAGTCGCTGCCGAAGACCTGCTGCATGCGCTGGTTGATGTTGCCCAGCCCGACGTGCGCGCCGGTGCGGTGGGCGCTCTTGAGGTCGTTGAGCCGCCGCGGGTCCATCCCGATGCCGTCGTCCTCGACGCTGATCAGCGCCTCGGTGCCGTAGTCCTGCGCGATCACCGTGACGCAGCCGCCGCTGGGCTTGCTGGCCAGTCCGTGCTTGACGGCGTTCTCCACCAGCGGCTGGATGATCAGGAACGGCACGACGACACTGAGCACCTCGGGCGCGATCTTCATCCGCACCTCGAGCCGGCCACCGAAGCGGGCGTTCTCGATGGTCAGGTAGCGGTCGATGTTGCGCAGCTCCTCGGCGAGCGAAGTGAACATGCCCGACGTCCGGAACGAGTAACGCGTGAAGTCGGCGAAGTCCTGAAGCAGCTCTCGCGCCTCTTCGGGGTCCGTGCGGATCAGCGCCGAAATCGTGTTGAGCGCGTTGTAGACGAAGTGCGGCGAGATCTGCGCGCGCAACGCCTTGATCTCGGCCTGCTGGAGCTGGTGCTTGGACTCGTCGAGCCGGGCGAGCTCGAACTGGGTGCAGACGAACTGGGCGACGGCGTCGGCCATCTGCACCAGCCGGCCGCGGGTGCGGCCGACGACGATCAGCGCCGCCTCCGTCTCGCCCTCCACCAGCAGCGGCACGATGACCGCGGTCTTCATCCGGCAGGTGCCCCGGTGGTTGCACGGCATCCGGTCGTGCGCCACGACCTCGCGGCGGTGCTTGCGGATCGCCGCGCCGATCGCCTCGACCAGGTCGACGTAGTGCTCGTTCGCCTCGCCGTCCCAGGACAGCAGCGTGCCTTCGCTGTCGGTGATGCCGACGGCGACGCAGTCGAGCATCTGCAGCAGCTGCGTGGTGATCTTGTCGGCGGCGTCCTCGTCCAGGCCCGAGCGGAGGTTCGGGGCGGCCTTCGACATCCGGTGGACCGCCTGGAGCATGGCGTCCTCGACCACGCTGGCCGGTTTGCGCAGCTTCACGACCAGCACGACCACCAGGACGAGGAGCAGCACCACCAGAACCCACGGAAGGATCTGCGCAAGCGGGAACCCGGACACGGCGTCCATGCTCTGCGCTCGACCGACCGGGTGCAAGGCCTGATCCCACTTTCTGTCCGACTGCGCTGACCGAGAGTCGGGAAGACCCTACCGAGCGTCCGGAAGGGGCTACTTCAGCAGCCGCGACATGCGGCGATCGGCGAGGGGCTTGCCGCCGGTCTGGCACGTCGGGCAGTACTGGAACGACTTGTCGGCGAAGGATATTTCGCGGATCGTGTCGCCGCAGACGGGACACGGCAGCCCGGTGCGCGCGTGGACCCGCAGACCCGACCGCTTCTCGCCCTTGAGCCGGGCCGCCTTCTGCCCCACCGACCGCTCGACGGCGTCCGACTCGATCTCGTGGATCGCCTCGGCGAGGGTCTCCAGCGCGCCCTCGTCGAGCTTGCCGATCGTGGCGTACGGCGAGAGCTTCGCGCGGTGCATGATCTCGTCGGAGTAGGCGTTGCCGATCCCGGCGAGCAGCGACTGGTCGGTCAGCGCCCACTTCAGCCGGGTGTTCTTGCCGGCGAACAGCGCCCCAAGCTGGGCGGCGTCCACGGCGAGCGCGTCCGGCCCCAGCCGCGCCACGCTCGCGATCTCCTGCGGGTCCTTGACGATCCACACCGCCAGGCCCTTCTTCGTGCCCGCTTCGGTGAGGTCGAAGCCCGGCCCGGTGGCGGACTCGAGGTGCACCCGCAGCGAGATCGGGCCCTTTCCCGGCTTCAGCGGCGCCGCCGCGAGGCCGTCGGACCAGCGCAGCCAGCCCGCGCGGGCCAGGTGGACGACCAGGTGCAGGTCACCGGCGACGACGTCGAGGTGCTTGCCGTGCCGGGTCGCGCCGGTGATCTCGCGGCCGTGCAGCTCGTTCCACGGCGGTGTCGCCGTCTTCAGGACGCTCAGCGATGCGACATCGATACGGAAGATCGTCCGGCCCACGGCGTTCTCACGCAGGTGGTGAGCCAGTGCTTCGACCTCGGGTAGCTCGGGCATGACACCAGTGTCCTACTCGACCGGGTGAAGCGGCCCGTCGAAGTCCGGCAGCGAGTGCCGCTGGATGGTCTTGGAGATCTTCTTGACCTCGCCCTGCACGGTGAACATGCCGCGGATGGTGCCGACCCAGCGCTCGGACGGCCGGTCGCCGGTCACGTCGCCCTCGGTCTCCGCGACCACGGTCCACGGACGGCGCAGGATCCACCGCAGCGGGAAGAACAGCACCACGAGCAGCAGCGCCAGCAGCACCCAGGCGGGGACGTTGACCTGGTCGGGCGTCCACACGATGAGGATCACGGCCAGCAGCGTCGTGACCACGATCATCGCGATCCCGGGCCCGTAGCTGCCCGCGACGTCGTGCTCGAAGTCGTCGGCCGTCGCCGGAGCGCGCCATTCCATCTGGGCACGGACCACCCAGTCGCGGCCGTCTTCGCCGCGCACCAGCCGGTTCATTCAGCAGCCTCCCAGGGCGCCCGCAGGGTGAGCAGCTCAACGGTACCGTGCCCGGCCGCACCTGCGCGAGGGCGGAACCGGACATCTCGCCCGCCGGACTCGATCACCGCTGATCAAGAACCCGGAGGTGCGGCCGGGGCCGGATCCGCCGGTTCGCCCGACCCGGTGACGGCCGGGGCGCTGTCCGCGCCCGGCTTCCCCGAAGTCGGCGTCACGGTCTGCGCCGGCGCCGGCGTTTCCGTCGTCTTCGCGGTTTCGGGCGTGTCCGTCTTCGGCGTCTCGGTGGTCTTCGGCGTCTCGGTGGTCTTCGGCGTCTCGGTGGTCTTTGGCGTCTCGGTGGTCTTCGGCGGGTCCGTGACGCCGGTTTCGTCGTCCTTCGGCGCCGGCTTCCCCGGCTGATCCGACGACGGGACCGGCTTGCCGGGCCGGCCGGTCGGCGACAGCTCGGGCGCGTCGGCCTGCTCCGGCGCGGGCGCGTCGGCGGACTCGGTCGTGATCGTCATGTCGGGCCGCGACGTGTCCAGCCGCGGCGACGTCGCCGGGTGATCCGGCGCCATCAGGGTGGAGGAGGTGAGGTCATCCCGCGGGACCGGCTGGTCCTCGCCGCCGCCCACGGCCGCCACCGGGACGTCCGCGGCGACGGGCAGCGCCGGCACCTCGTTCGCGGCCACCGGCCCGGCACCACCCCGCGACCGGGCCGCCACCGCGACCCCGGTGCCGCGGCCGTTCAGCACGCCGACCCCGACCCGCGGCTCCGGCGGCGCCTGCGGCGGCGGCTGGTGGTGCGGCTCCGACGGCGGCACCACGACGAGCTCGGGCGCCCCGCCCGACAACCCGACGTCCCGCACCGGCCCGGAAGCGAACAACACCGGCCCGGCCGCGACCCCGACGGCACCCACGGCGGCGGTCGACGCCAGCGCGAGCCCGATCTTGACCTTCGACCCGACCAGCACGCCCTTGACCGTGGCACCGAGCCCGGCCAGCGCCCCGCCGCCGCCCAGCGACGCGGCGGCCGGCACCAGCAGCACCAGCACCCCGGCGTGCGCGCGCAGCGACGAACAGACGTCCCGCAGCTCGTCCTGCGTCGCCCGGCACGACGAGCAGCCGTGCAGGTGCGCCTTGATCCGCTCGGCCTCGGCGCCGGTGACGCTGCCCGCGGTGAACCCGCCCAGCTTCTCCACCACCGCCCGGCACGAATCCGGCCCGCGGTTCACCGACAGGTGGGCCTGCAGGTACGCCGCCCGCAGCCCCTGCCGGGCCCGGCGGGCCAGCGCCGCCGTCGCGTTCGCGCTCAACCCGAAGTGGGGAGCGACCATCGCGGGCTGCTCGCCCTCGACCTCGGTCTGCCACAACACCGTCCGCCACCGCTCCGGCAGGCTGGTGAACGCGGTCGTGATCAACGTGTGCTCGGCCGTGCGGGCGTGCGTGTCCGCCCCCGCCCCGGCGCGGAAGGTCAGCTCGTCGTCCGACACCGGGACGTCCCGGCGGGCACCGTGCCACTCCCACGACACGCGCCGGGCGACGGTCAGCAGGTAGGCGCGGATGTAGTCACGGGGACCGGCACCCCGGCGGAGAGCCTGCAGCACGCGGAAAAACGTCTCCGCGGTGATGTCGTCGGCCTCGGACCGGTCGGCGGCCAGGCTCTGCGCCAGCCGCCGGACCGCAGCGGCGTGCAGCTCGAACAGCTCGCCGAACGCGGCGTCCTCGCCGTTGCGCAGCCGTTGCAGCAGTGCCTGTTCGTCGGATTCCGAGGCCGCTGGTGGCGGCACCGTGCCCAGCTCGGTCATCCGGCCCGGCACCTCCTCCCCGAAGGTCTCCCCATTCGGTCGAATGGAGACACCATACGGAGGGAATCAGCCGTCGTCACCCCTTGTACGCCAGCTGTGACACCGAAGTACCGGTCCGGGGACAGGGGGACCCGGTCACCGGGCCCGCACGGGGAGGGTATAGAGTTCTCCCATCAGCAAGACAACGCGGATGTAGCGCAGCTGGTAGCGCATCACCTTGCCAAGGTGAGGGTCGCGGGTTCGAATCCCGTCATCCGCTCGGGGTTGAAGGGGCTGTGTCGGCAAAAAGCGCCGACACAGCCCCTTCGCCATTTCACCCGGGGGGCCGAGCCCCCCGGACCCCCCACGGTGCCTTTGTCAGACCTGGGTGGGTTTCCTGGGTTTGCTTTGCCTGAGTTGGCGCGTTCCCCGGCCTTCGGCCGGGTCAGAGCTCGTAGGTGTCGAGGATTGTGGGGGCCACCGGGGTCAGGTGGGGATCCTCGCGCTCGGTTACCTGGCCTCGGGCCATTCGGTAGACGCGGAAGTTGTTGTCGTTCTCCGGGTCCTGGTCGTCCCAGGTGTGCAGGAGGCCGTACGAACCCGGGGCCATCTCGCCCGCTCGGGTGAAGAGGTTCAGCAGTTCGGGGGCCAGGTGGCCGCCGTGCTTGTCGAACCCGCCGAAGTGGAGCATCGGGATGCCCGCGCTCCAGCGGAGGTCGACCAGGTCGAAGTCGCCGGCGTCCCGGATCGCGCGGTGGACGCGGTCGACCAGGCGCTCCAGGAGCGCCGCGTCGTCGTCGCCGCTCGCGGTCGCCTGGATGGTCACCCAGCCGTGATATTCGAACACCCGCAGAACGGTAGCAAGAGACCAGCCGCCGGCTCAGCGGGCCAGCGCGGACGGCTTCCCGTCACGGCGCAGCACGTTCGCCAGCACACCCTCGCCCAGCCGCTCGAACGCCGGCACCAGCTTTTCACCGAACACGCACAGCGTCCGCTCCCACGGGTGCCCGAGCGTGCCGTAGGAGAAGTCCGCCGCCAGGAACAGGTGGTAGTCCGCGCGCGGGAACACCGGCACCGGCCAGCGGGCGCCCTCGGACATCAGGTGCGGGCGGACCCGGTAGGACTGGTGCTGCCAGTGCAGCGCCCACATCCACTCGTCCGGGCCGCAGACCTCGCGGAACGCGGCCAGCGCGATCGCCGCGACCTGGTGCTCCTCCACCGCGTACGGGCCCAGGCGGAACTCCGCCGACGCGCGGTCCAGATCGCCGGGCGAGAGGTCCCACGTCCGCGACGGCACCGGCTCCCGGAACCCGGGCCACGCGTGCGCGTAGGTGCTCGGCCAGAACGCCAGCTTGTCGTACACCCAGTACCAGGCGGGCTCGTCGACGACACGGGAGACGGCTTCCCAGGCAGCATTCACTATGAGGACCTCAAGTCGGCCAGGCGCGGAAGAACACGCGAAAGCTTCGTGTTCACCCTCCGGTTTGTCCAGTCCTCGTCCGCCCGCCGCGAACTGTGTCACTCATCCGGGTGGGTTCTGCCAAGTTGTCACCATGCGGGTCCTCTTCGTCCACGGTGCCTTCGTCCGCGACGGCGCCTGGTGGTGGCAGCCGACGGCCGACGTACTCGCCCGGCACGGTCTGCGCAGCTCAGCGGCGGTGCTGCCCAGCTGCGAGGCCGAGCCGCGCGGCGATCTCCACGACGACGCCGCCGCCGTCCGCAGCCTGCTCGACAGCTCGGACGAACCCACCCTGCTCGTCGGTCACTCGTACGGCGGCATGGTGATCACCACAATGGGCGACCACCCCGCGGTCCACCGGCTCGTCTACGTGACGTCGTTCCTGCCGGACGTCGGCGAGGCACTCGCGGACTTCGGGCCGGGCGAGCCCGCGCCGTGGCACCTCAGCCACGGCGACGGCACCGCGAGCGTCCGGGAAGAGTTCGTCCGGCCGCTGTTCGCCCAGGACTTCGACGACGCCACCTACGCCGCGGCCGCCGGCCGCCTCACCGCCCAGAACGAGGCGGTGTTCGGCCAGCCGGCGACCCGGGCGGCGTGGCGGGACGTCCCCTCGACCTACCTCCTCTGCGGCGAAGACCGCGCGACGCTGCCCGGAACCCAGCGGGCCCAGGCGGCGCGCGCCACCGACGTCGTCGAACTGCCGGTGGCGCACCACCCCTTCGTCACCCGGCCGGACCTGGTGGCCGAGGTGCTGCTCAGGCCGCGTCCCACAGGGTGAGGAACGCCGACGCCTCGCTGCGGGCCCAGGGCCGCAGCCGGGCCCGGTCACGCGCCGAGAGCTGGTACTCCTTCGCCCGCCGGACGTCGATCACCAGCGCCTCCCCGCCGGGCAGGATGTCGGGCATCGCCTGCTCCAGCACCCACAGCGCGAGCTGCGCCGAGTCCTTCGCCAGCGGCTCCTCCTTGAAGTAGAGCCAGGTCGCGTAGCGGCGGCCGTCGCTCTTGCGCAGCCCCATCTGCGGGCTGACGCCGATCTCGAGCTCACCGATCCGGCACCGGCCGCGGCCGACGTCGACCAGCTTCGGCGACTTCCGGCCGAGGTACCGCAGCCAGCCGTCGGCGATCGCCGCGTAATGCGGTTTCGTCCGCTCGTCGGCGGCGTTGACGAGGGCGCGCAGCGCGACCTCGTCCTGGTTCGCCGCCCGGCCGGACCGCACCGCGTTGGCCGCCCGCCGGTAGTAGTTGAACGCCGCCCGCGCCGGATCTTCGTACTGACGGCGCTGCCGCCGGACGAACGATGACCGCGACGGCCCGGAACTCGCGCTGTAGCCCACGAACGTGGACAGGGTGATGTAGGCCATGGCCCTGCCTTCCTCCATCACGCCCCCCGCGGACGCGGGCGGCATCTCCCCTGGACAACGCCAATTTTAGAACATATGTACGACAGTTTTCGGGGTCCTGAAGGGTGACCCGGCGGAAGTCTCCCCAAATCGGCGGTCGTGCGCTAAGTTGCCGATCAACCTCAAACCGCAACCTCGCCGGTCGGCAGGACGTGCCAGACTGATGCCCCGAACGGTGGATGGGGGTCCCAAAGGATGAGCTGGCAGGAAGAGCTGCGCCGTCTCGACGCGGATCTTGCCGCGGGGCGCATCGGCGCCGCTGACCACCGCAAACAGCGGGACGAGCTGCTCGCCCAGGCGTCCGGTTCCACCGTGCCGTCACCGGTGCCTTCGCCGCTGCGCCGTCCGGGTGAAGGCTGGCGGAGCACGAACCCGGCGAACCACCCCGCGCCGGCCCAGCCGGCGCCGCCGCAGCGCATCGAGTCACCGCGGTACGGGTCGGCCCCGACCCCGCCACCCCCCGCGCCGCCGTGGCAGCGCACCGGACTGCCGAAGACGCTGTCCGCGGCCCACGTGCAGGCGATCCCCGACCACATGACGACCGCGCCGAGCCCCGCCGACATCGTCCCGACCCGCTACCTGCAGGTCGACGGCCCCGGCGAGCAGGAGTTCGGCCGCCGGTTCCCGCCGATCACGCCCCCGGGCGGCGAGTCCGCGCCGCGGCCGCGCGACGCCGAGCCGGAGGAGCCGGCGGGCAAGCACCGGTTCCTCTCCGGTGACGGCGACGAGCCCGGCACCTCCCGGCGGACGTGGCCGTTCATCGCCCTCGGCGTGCTGGTGGTGCTCGGGCTGATCATCGGCGGGACGATGTGGCTCGGGCGCGACGAACCGAAGTCCGACGCCCTGTCCACCCTCGTGCCCACGCTGCCGCAGCCGCCGGCCGCCGCCGCCCAGCCGCAGCTGGAGGACCAGGTGCCGCCGCTGCCCGGCATGCAGTACGCCGGCAGCTCGACGCTGTCGCTGGCCAAGGGCCTGGACCTGAACCTGTACCCGAAGGAAACCGCGCAGATCTTCTCGCAGCACGGCGTCACGCAGCTGGTCTACCGCGGTTCGTCCACCGGGGACATGGGCTACCTGGCCTTCGCGGTCCCGACCGACTCGCCCGAAGGCGCGAAGGCCGTCGTCGACTACCTGCGCGCGGCCGCGGGCTCCGGCGGCTTCGCCCCGCTGGCCGGCGACGACAAGGTCGTCACCGGCCGCAACGGCGACCGGCGGATGGACGGCACCTGGTACACCTCGGGCAAGGTCGCCATCGTGCTGTGGGTGTCCCAGCCGTTCGGGAAGGACCGCAACGAGCTGAAGGCCGGGCTGGACAACGCGCTTTCGGTGTTCCAGAAAGCGCTGCCGCCCAGCTGATCAGGCCGGCCGGTCGAGCAGCCCGGCCAGAGTTTGCCGGGCGACGTCGGCGCCGAAGAGGCGGTCCACCACGGACTTGCCCGCTTCGGACAGCCGCTGCCACAGCTTGTCGTCCTCGAGCAGCGTGACGATCTCCTCGGCGAGTTCGTCGGCCGAAGCGCCGACGAGGACGTCACGGCCGTGCGTGAGGTGCATGCCCTCGGTGGCCAGCGGCGTGGCGACGACGGGCACGCCGTAAGCGAGGCTCTCGCCCAGCTTCCCCTTCACGCCGGCGCCGAAGCGCAGCGGCGCGACGACGACCCGGGCCTCGCCGTACGCGCTGTCGAGGTTCGGCACCCAGCCGCGGACGACCACGCCTTCGCGGGCGAGGTCGAACACCTCCTGCGGCGGGTTGCTCCCGACGATCCGCGCCACGGCGTCCGGGCGGCGGCGCCGCACGAGCGGCATGATCTCGGTGGCCAGCCAGCGGGCCGCGTCCCGGTTGGGCAGGTGGTCGAAGCTGCCGACGAAGAGCACGTCCGCGCGGCCGTCCGGGACGGCGAGCGCGCCGTCGGCGTGGTGCACGTTGGACAGCACCTCGACGCGCGCCGACGGCACGAGCTCACGCAGCAGCGCACGCTCCACATCGGACACCGTGAAGGTGACGTCGGTGGCGCGGGTGAGGCCGAGTTCGGACTCCCGCAGCACTTCCGCCCGCCGCCGCAGCGTCAGCTCTTCCCGCGTGTCACCGAGCCGGGCGGCCAGGTCGGCCTGCCGGTTGAGCCGGACGAAGTGGAGGTCGACGGTGTCGTAGGCGATGACGCAGTCCGGCGCGTGCTCGCGCACCTGCTCCAGCAGCTGCCAGGCGACGTGCGGGCGCGAGAGGATCGCCAGGCGCAGGTCGGGTCCGGCGTCGCGGAGGAACTCCTGCTGCTCGCCGGGTCCGGTCACGACCGTGACGCCCGCCTGGTAGAGCGCGTGGGCGTACGGCTCGGGGAGCGCGTTGTTGAGCGGCATGAACACGACCCGGTGGCCGAGGCCGACGAGCAGTTCGAGGATGCGGAACATCCGCACCGAGCCGGAGTCCTTGTCCGGCATCGGCACCTGGTGGTCGGCGACGAGCACGGTGCCGCCGCGGTGGCCGTCCGCCGTCCGCTGGCGCCCGGCCCAGACCGCGCGCGGGCTCGCCTCCGGGAAGTGGTCGCGCAGCTGGACGCTCCACTTCTCGACGAAGACCCCGCGGTTGAGTTCCTGGTGCCGCTTCACCCCGGACGAAACGTCCGTGCCGTTGGTGATGCCCTCGTGGTGCACGACGACCGACGCGGGCTGGACCACCGTGCGGAACCCGGCCGCCCGCACGGCGAACGCCAGGTCGGTGTCCTCGTAGTAGGCGGGCGCGAAACGCTTGTCGAAGCCGCCGATCCGCTCGAAGAGGTCGCGCCGGACGAGCAGGGCCGCGCCCGAGCAGTAGTCGACGTCCCGCACGGACTGGAACCACGGCGTGTCCGCCGACTGCAGCCTGCCGTAGTTCCAGCCGGTGCCGTCGGCCCAGATGATCCCGCCGCACTCCTGCAGCCTGCCGTCCGGGTAGACCAGCTTCGACCCGACGAGACCGACGTCCGGCCGCGACTCCACCACGGCCACCAGCTCGTCCAGCCAGCCCGGCCGGACCTCGGTGTCGTTGTTGAGGAACATGACGTGCTCGCCGCGGGCGTGCTCGGCACCGAGGTTGCACGCGCCGACGAACCCGAGGTTCTTCGGGGCGCGGACCAGCCGCACCCCCGCGCAGCCGGCGACGCGGTCGGCCGAGTCGTCGCGCGAGGCGTCGTCGACGACGATCACCTCGAACGGCGTCGACGGCAGGTGCCGCTGGATCGAGTCGAGACAGCCGCGGGTGAACGGCCAGTTGCCGTAGACCGGGATGACGACGCTGACGATCGGCTGGTCGCTGGTGGTGACCGCGACCGGTCCCGGCACCGGCGGGGTGGCCGGCAGCGAGCCCGCCTGCCGCCCGAGCGCCGTCTCGTAGAGGTCGCGGCGGCGCGTGCCGCGCGGGGCGTACTTCTCGATCGAGCCGCGGTACTTGCCGATCACCCGCTGGGCGATGGCCGACGTCTCGGCGCGCAGCTTCGCGTTTTCCGCGGCGAGCCTGCCGATCGTCTCGTTGAGCCCGGCGTTGTTGCCCGCCAGCCACTCCAGCCGTTCGCTGTCGTAGCCGCTCTTGCGCTTGAGCAGGTGCAGCTCGTCGGACGCGCGCCGCCGCTCCTCGCGGGCGCGCTCGGCCTGCTCGATCGCCCCGTCGCGCTCGGCCGCGGCCCGGCGTTCGGCGGCGGTGACCTCGGCCAGCTCGGCGGTCAGCCGGCTCGCGGACGCCGCCGCGCGCTCGCGCTCGGCTTCGACGCCGGCCAGTTCGGCACGCAGCCGCCCGGTCTCGGCCGCGGCGCGGGCGACCAGCGTCAGCTTCGGGTCGACGAGCGCGGACGTCGAGGGCACCTCGACCGGCTCGGCCGACGCGACGGAAACGAAGTAGGTGTGCGGCGCGCCGGGCTCGACGACCCAGCCGTCACCCTCGGCGGGCTGCAGGGTCAGCACCTCGGCGTCCGCTCCGGCACCGCCGTCGTGGATCAGCGAGCCGACGGCGACGTTCTGGCGCAGCACGACGACGTGGGCGAAGCTGCGCGACAGCAGCGACCGGAACGCCGGGCCGGTGAGCTCGTGGACGTGGTACGGGTTCTCGTTGCCGTGGTCGTGGCTGTAGACCTCGGTGTCGGGCGTGCTGCACAGGAACACCCCGCCCGGGGCGAGCCGGTTGCGGACCAGCTCCATCAGCCGGTCCTGCTCCTCGACGTGCTCGATCGCCTCGAAGCACGTGATGACGTCGAACTCTTCGCCGTCGAGCGCCGACGGGTCGGTGATCGACCCGACCTCGAAGCGCAGCTCCGGGTAGGCGCGCCGGGCGTGTTCGACGGTCACCGGGTCGAGCTCGAGGCCGACCACCCGGGTGGCCGAGCGGGCCATCAGCGCACTGCCGTAGCCCTCGCCGCTGGCCAGGTCGAGCACGCGCTTGCCGCCAGCGAACCGGGCCGCGAACGCGTAGCGGTGGTAGTGCTCGTAGATCACCTGGAGGTCGTCGGTCCACGGCACGCACCGCTCGCCGGTCCACTCGATCAGGCGCTCGCCGCTCGTCCCCTTGCCCATGGCGGGCAGATTAGCCGCCCGACCAGGGCCGCCGGGGCCGACCTCACCTTTCCAGCAGCCGCAGCCCGACCAGGATGTAGGACAGCGTCCGCCGATCGGCGCCGGAACCGGCGGTGATCGACCAGTCGGCGTCGAGCGAGAACCGGACCTGCCGGTGCGCCGCGATCCGCACCGGCACGACCTGCTCGACGAGCCCGGGCCCGACGTCGGCCTTCGCGACCGGTTCCCCGTCGACCGCGATCGTCACGCTGCCGTGGTCGGCGGAGTCGTCCGGCAGGTAGGTGCGCAGCTCGACGGACTCGACCGCGGCCGTGGTCAGCAGCGGGAACTCGGCGGACGGGCCGGCCCAGTCGTCGTGCTCGACGCCGTTCATCCGGCCGGTCACGACGCCGGCCCCGCCCACCAGCCGTTCCCCGGGGTTCCCGCCGGGCCGGAACGAGACGCGCCCGGCGGGGTCGACGACCCGCGTGTCGCGCACCGACCGCTCCGGCGTCCGCGAACCGTGCACCCGCAGCGGCCGCTGCACCGGGTGGAACAGCGCCGTGAGGTGCGTCGGGCTGACGATCCCGAGGTCGATCAGCGTGTCGTCGAGGTCGCCGAGGTGGTCGAGCAGCCGCACGTCGGCGGGGTCGGTTAGGTCGAGGTTGGGCCCGTAGATCCGGTCGACGAACGGGTCGATGACGTTGGCGTACGGCAGGAACAGGCTGGGGTGCAGGTACTCGAGCAGGACCGGCAGGACGTCCTGGGCGCGGATGCCCTCGAAGCCGTCGGCCGCGCAGTCGATGTCGACGAACCGTTCGTCGATCGCGCCGGTCAGCGCGTTGCGGCGCAGCCGCGCCGGCAGCGTCGCCCAGATCCGGTCGACGACCTCCAGCGCCTCGGGCCAGCGGCGGTGGCCGTTGCGGCCGATCATGTCGTGCACGACGAGCACGCCGTCGGGGTCGAGCCCGTCGCGGATCTGGCCGTAGAGGTGTTCGAGGTCGAGGACGTGGTGCAGGGCCTGGAACCCGACGACGACGTCGTGCGCGGCGTCCGCGCGCCAGGTGTTGAAGTCCGCGGTGATCAGCTCGACCCGGTCGGCGACCCCCTGCTCGCGGGCGGACGCCTCGGCGCGGGCCTGCATGTCGGGATTGAGCTCCAGGAGCCGGAGCCGCACGTTGTGCTGCCCCGATTCCGCCAGCGTCCGCAGCCAGCCGAGCTCCTGGTCGCCGTTGCCGCTGCCCAGCGAAAGCACGACGACGTCCCGGTCGAGCCGCTGCGCGCGGGCGCCGATCTCGCCGGTGATCAGCTCGCCGATGCCGGGGACGCCGAGGGCCTGGAGCTTGGGCAGCATGTGCCGCGCGGACCAGTGGTGCGCGGACTCCGGCAGGTTGCCGTGCACCTCGACCTGACCGGCGAAGGTCTCGCGTTCCCTGGCCAGCCGCTGCTCGTAGCCGGGTCCTCGCCCACCGCTCATCGCACGTTCCCGCTTCCCCGGATCCGGCCGGTCCGGCCCCGCCCGGCGCTAGGATACGGCCGTGCCCTCCCGCCTCCGTCCGCAGTCGCCTGCCGACGCGAAGCTGCCGCAGACGCCCGAGTCCTGGCTCCCGAAGGAGCACAACCTCTACCGGCCCCGGCACAGCAGCCGCCAGCGCACCGCGCTGACCTGCGCGATCGTCTTCTTCCTCGCGCCGGTCCTGCTGTGGGTCGCGGGGGTGCAGCCGACCGCGTTCGAGAACCGGCCGCTGCGGCCGTTCCCGAGCCTCGGCGACGGCTGGAACTTCTTCCCGGAACTCACCGGCTGGGCCACCGACCACCTTCCGCTGCGCCAGGCCGGTGTCCAGGCCGCGGACCAGATCGGCACCGGCGTCTTCGGCGACCCGCCGGGGTCCGGCCAGGGCACCAACCACGGCACGGTCGGCGTCGACCAGGGCCAGTCCGGCACCGGTGACGTCCCCGGGTACGTCTACCCGCAGGTCATCCCGGGCAAGGACGGCTGGCTCTACCTCGGCGAGGACGTCAACGCGAAGTGCCGTCCGGTGATGGACCTCGACCACGTCGTCTCCGCGCTCCGGCGGCTGCGTGCGGCGGTCGAGAGCTCCGGCCGGAAGTTCGTGCTGGTCTTCGCGCCGGACAAGTACACCCAGGAGCCGTCGCACCTGCCCGACGACTACGTCGGCAAAACCTGCGCCCAGGCCAGGACCACCGGCTTCTGGAGCCGGGTGCCGCGCGAGACGGGCGGGCTCGACCTGCGGCCCGCGCTCGCCGACGCCCAGCAGCGGCTGGGCCGGCCGCTCTACGACCCGAACGACACGCACTGGTCGTACGACGGCGGCCTGGTCATGACGTACGCGCTCGGCCAGGCGATCGCGCCCGGCAGCACGGTGAACTGGCGCGCGGCGCCGAACGGCGTCCGGCCGTGGCCCGCCGACCTGGCCCGGCTGCTCGGCCGCTCCGAACAGCGCAGCCTGCCCACCTACAGCCTGTCCACCGACGGCGGCCAGGACCGCGCGCGCTACATCGCGAGCGACTTCCGGTCGCCGCTGCGCCTGACGCAGCCCGACGGGGCCCGGCCGGCCGGCTCGCTCCGGCCGAACATCGGGATCGTGGCCGACTCCTTCACCCAGTTCGCCACGCCGTTCTTGGCCGCGACCTGCCAGGACGTCACCATCGTGCACAGCGACACCGTCGGGCAGAGCAACGTGGACCAGCTCGCCGAGCTGTTCGCCGACCGGGACGTGGTGACGTTCGAGTTCGTCGAACGCAGCGTCACCGGCGGCTCGTCGGCGCTGCTGCGGGACCAGACGATCGACGAGCTGGCGAAGGCGCTGGCAAGGCACCCGCGCTGACCTCGACGGCCGGACCCGGCTCACATCGGTGACGACGGGGTGGTGGCCGCCGGCGGGTGAGCCCACCCGTGCACAATGACTGCGTGCGGCCCGGGGTCTTCGGCCGCGCGGCAGCACGTTCGCATGGTTCGGGGACGACTACCCGAAGGGGGTACCAGGGTGACCTGGCAGGAAGATCTGCGCAGGCTGGACGAGGAGCTCGCGGCCGGCAGCCTGACGGCGGACGAGTACCGGACCCGGCGCGATCGCGTGCTGAGCATGGCCGTCACGAACGCCGACGGTCCCCAGCAGGCCCCTGCGCAGCCGTCGTCCTCCTCCGCCGCGGAGACGCAGATCATCCCGCCGGTGGCCCCGCCGGGGAAGCAGCCGGACCCGAGCGCCTCGGCAGAGGCCACGCAGATCGTCTCTTCGGCCGAAGCGGGTGGCGAGCGCACCCAGGTGGTGCAGCCGTGGCAGCAGCAGCCGAACTCCCCTTCGGGCGGGTTCCCGCAGCCGATGCCGCAGTACCAGCAGCCCTACAGCCAGCAGTCGCCCGCGGGCGGGTTCCCCGCGCCGCAGCACCCGCAGCAGAACCCGTGGGGCCCGGCCCAGCCGGACGCCGCCCCGCCGTGGGGCGGCTCGGACTTCCCGCCGGTGAACCCCGCGAACAACGCCGAGTGGATCAGCCAGGGCCCGGAGACGTTCCAGACCCAGCCGTCGTCCGGCAAGGGCAAGAAGATCGCCTTCGCCGCGCTCGGGCTGGTCGTGCTGGCGGGTCTCGGGTTCGGTGTCTGGGCGCTGTTCATCAAGGACAACGGCACCACCCCGGTCGCCCAGCAGAGCACCAGCCAGCAGCCCCCGCCGGTGCCGACGAGCAAGCCGCTGCCGGAACCGCCCGCCGCCAAGGCCGAGCCGAGCGACAACTCCTCGGCGCTGGCCACCCCCCTCGGCAAGACCCGGGCGGGCGGGGGCACGTTCGACATCGCCAAGCTGGAGGCGGCGAAGTTCCTGCCGGCCACCGTCGTCGAGCGGCTCAAGACGGGCGGCATGACGGAAGGCCTGCTCAAGACCTCGACCGACGGCGACGTCACGCTGGGCCTGTACGCCCTCGAGATGCCGAACCCGCAGGCCGCCACGCCGGTCGCGCAGGAGTACGCGAACGCCCAGCAGGAAGGCGGCCTGACCGCCGCGCGCGACCTGTCGCTGCACGGCGTGCCGGTGTTCGCCACGCCCGACGGCGGCCAGCAGTACGTCTACCGCGCGGTGTACGTGCTGTACAGCCGCGTGATCATCGTCGACGCCTACGGCCCGGACAAGGACAAGGCGCTCGAGTCGTTCAAGACGCTGCTCAACGCGCAGGTGCAGAAGTCGCCGCCCACCGAGCGGACGAACAGCTGACATGACGCTGGAGAAGCGGCTCCGCCGGATCGTCAAGCGGTACGCGGTGGCCCGGAAGTCCTACGACGACCTCGCCATCCGGGCGGACCAGCTGTCGTCGCGGTACGACCAACTGTCCGCGCGCTACGAGAGCCTGATGAACCACCACGACGAGCTGCAGGCGCGGCACGCCGAGGTCCTCCAGGAGAAGCAGGCCTTCGAGGAGCAGTACCGCACCTGGGTGCCGCCGGGGCACTTCTACTCGCCGTTCGCGTCCAAGGAGGAGATCGGCGCCCGTGCGGCGTCGATGTTCGACATCGACGCCCGGCCCGCGGCCATCGACCTGCGGGAAGCCGAGCAGGTCGAGCTGTTCGGCGCCCTCGCCGACCTCGCCGGCGAGCTGCCCTTCACCGCCGAGCAAAGCGAGAAGCACCGCTACTTCTACGAGAACACCGCGTACTCGTGGTCGGACGCGATCATCCTGCACACGATGCTGCGGCACCTGCGCCCGAAGCGGATGATCGAGGTCGGTTCGGGTTACTCGACGGCGATGACGCTCGACACCGCCGACGGCTGGCTTCCGGAGCTGGAGCTGACCTGCGTCGAGCCGTACCCGGAGCTGCTGCAGAGCCTGTTCCGGCCCGGGGACGAGGACCGCGTCCGGGTGCTCGGCCAGGCGGTGCAGGACGTCCCGCTGGAGACGTTCGCCCAGCTGCAGGCCGGTGACGTGCTGTTCATCGACTCGACCCACGTGGTCAAGGCGGGTTCCGACGTCAACTACCTGTTCTTCGAGGTCCTCCCGCGGCTGAACGACGGCGTCTGGGTGCACGTCCACGACGTCTTCTTCCCGTTCGAGTACCCGATGGACTGGCTGGTGGAAGGCCGGGCGTGGCAGGAGGACTACCTGCTCCGCGCGTTCCTGATGTACAACCGGCGGTTCGAGATCCGCTGGTACCAGCAGTTCATGTGGGCCCACCACCGCGACCTGCTGGAAGGCCGCGTCCCCGAGCTGGCGGGCAACTCCGGCGGCAACATCTGGCTGCAGAAGGTCGCGGAATAGCCCGGAAGGGTGACTTCCGCCGTGTCGGTGAACGTCGTCCCCCTGCCGAACGCCCTCTGAACAGAGCATCGGCCGGGAGAGGAGGCGCCGTGATCTGGATCGGCCTGGTCGGCGTGCTCGCCGTCGTGTTCCTGGTGCGCGCGGTCCGCGTGGTGCGCCGGGTCAGGCGGGGCGACGCGGTGTGACGAACCCGGACTCGTAGGCCAGCACCACCAGCTGGGCGCGGTCGCGGGCGCCGATCTTGGTCATGATCCGGCTGACGTGGGTGCGGGCCGTCGCCGTCGAGATCACCAGGTGGGCGGCGATTTCGTCGTTCGACATGCCGCCCGCGACCAGCGCGAGCACCTCCCGCTCGCGGTCGGTGATCTCGCGAACCGCACTCGTGTCGATGCGCCGGTTCTCCGGGCGCCCGACGAACTCCTGGATCAGCCGGCGGGTGACCGTCGGCGCCAGCAGGGCTTCGCCGTCCGCGACGACCCGCAGCGCGCGCAGCAGCTCGACCGGCTCGGTGTCCTTCAGCAGGAACCCGCTGGCGCCCGCGCGCAGGGCTTCGTAAACGTACTCGTCGACGTCGAACGTGGTCAGCACCAGCACCTTCGTCCCGGCCAGGTCGGGGTCGGCGGTGATCCGGCGGGTCGCCTCGAGGCCGTCGACCCCGGGCATCCGGATGTCCATCACGACGATGTCGGGCCGGTGGTCGCGGGCGAGCGTGACGGCCTGTTCGCCGTCCCCCGCCTCGCCGACGACGTCGAAGCCGTCTTCGGTCTCCAGGAGCACCCGGAACCCGGCGCGGACCAGGACCTGGTCGTCGGCCAGCAGGACGCGGATCATGCTTCCCCCTCGATGGGCAGTTCGACGCTCACTTCGAACCCGCCGTCGACCGGCCCGGCGGTGCACCGGCCGCCGAGCGCCGTGGCGCGTTCGGCCATGCCCCGCAGGCCGTGCCCCGGCGCCGGCCGGGCGGTGCCGCGGCCGTCGTCGCGGACCGTCATGGTGAACGTCCCGGGCCGGCGGTCCCACCGCACGTCGACGCGGTCCGGCCGGTCGGCGTGCCGGACGACGTTGGTCAGCGATTCCTGCAGGATCCGGTAGGCGGCGGCGTCGACCGGGGCCGGGAGGACGCCGGGTTCGCCGTGGACCTCGACCGTCAGCCCGGCGTCCCGGGCGTGGTCCAGGAGTTCGCGGGCCTGGGCGAGGCTCGGCGCGGGCGCCTTGTCCTGCCCGGACCGCAGCACGGCCAGGGTCGCGCGCAGGTCGTTGAGCGCGGACGCGCTGGCCGCCTTGATGTTGAGCAGCGCCTCTTTCGCCTGCTCGGGCCGCCGGTCGGCGACGTGCGCGGCGACCCCGGCCTGGACGTTGATCATCGCGAGGCTGTGCGCGACGACGTCGTGCACCTCGCGGGCGATGCGCAGCCGTTCCTGTTCGGCGAGCCGGTGGCGGTGCTCGTCGGCCTGGCCGCGGCGGGCGGCGAGCGCGTCCAGCTGGTACCGGACGGCGGTGCCGATCCCGATCACCGCGATCAGCCAGACGACGAGGAACCCGGCGCCGGACTCGAGCGCGAACGACGCGGTGGCGACGATGTGCGCCAGGTACAGGACGGCGAGCGCGACGGCCCCGGTGATGCCGGCGGTGAGCGGCCCGCGCTGCCGGGTGAGCAGGAACAACGCGATCGTCGGCACGACGATGATCGGGCCGCCGGGCAGCCCGGAGGCGTAGTAGCCGAACGCGGACGCCGTCGTGACGAGGAAGATCGTCAGCGGGAAGCGGTGGACGGCCAGCAGCGTCAGGCCGGTGGCGGCCAGCCACGCGCCCGCGAGCGGCGTCATCGGGGTGGCGCCGGGCTGCCAGCGCGACGCACCGCTGGTCGCCCCGAGCACGAACCCGGTGACGACGACGGTGCGCACCACGCGCCCCACCCACGGCGGCCATCCCATGCCGCGAAAACTACCGGTCGCGGCCGGGCGGCGCGTCCGTCTCCGGGCGCACGGCCGGCGTACGTCGTCAGTCGAACACGAGCGGCAGCTTCGCCGCCGTCTCCTCGTCGGCCGGGGTGTAGGTCGACATGGTGATCTCCGACCGGCGGCCGTAGTAGACGTAGGTGAAGTTGAACTGCAGCAGTCCGACGTCCGGGTGCCGGTACCGCTTGGTCCGGATCGGCTCCGAGTTGACGTCGTGGTGCGGCCAGAGCTCGGCGAACAGCGGCGACTCCGCCTTCAGGCGCTTGACCAGCTGCTTCCACGCCGGCTCGGCGACGTGGTCGGCCATCGCGGCCCGGAAGGAGGCGATCACGCGCGGGATGTTCGCCTCCCAGTCGAGCATCCGCGTGCGCCACTCCGGGTTGAGCAGGCACTGGACCAGGGTGTTGCGGTCACCGAACGGGATCGCGTCGACGTCCCCCATCAGCCAGTTGTAGCCGCGGTTGTAGCCGAGCAGGTCGCAGCGGGCGTTACGGATGGCGACCGGGTACGGCTCGAGCTTCTTCAGCATGAGCTCCATCGCCGGCGTGATGACCTGGCAGTCCTTCTCGTGCTCCGGCTCGGGCGCCCCGGCCAGGCGGAAGAGGTGGACGTGCTCGTGCGGGTCGAGCCGGAGGGTGCGGGCGATCGCCTGCAGCACCTGTTCGGACGCGTTGATGTCGCGGCCCTGCTCGAGCCAGGTGTACCAGGTGACCCCGACGCCGGCGAGCTGCGCGACCTCTTCCCGGCGCAGCCCCGGCGTCCGGCGGCGGCCGGCGATCGGCAGGCCGACCTGCTCGGGCGTGATCCGCTCCCGGCGGCTGCGCAGGAACCTCGCCAGCTCCTGGCGGCGAAGTCCGGATTCGACGGCGGTGGTCATGGTGCCAGGATGGCACGCTCCGGAACCTGGTACCAGGTAGTGGGCAATACCCGAATAAACAGCAACTGGTACCAGGTTCCACGCGGGTTGATCGTGGTACTCATGAGCACGACATCCCTTGCGCCGAGCACCACCGGCGCCCCCGCCCGGCCGGGACTGACCCCCGCCGGCCTGGTCACGGTGCTGCTGGGGGCGGCACTGCCGATCATCGACTTCTTCATCGTCAACGTCGCTCTCCCAACGATCGACGCCGACCTGCACGCGTCCACCGCCACCCTGGAACTGGTGGTGGCGGCGTACGGCATCGCGTACGCGGTACTGCTGGTGGTCGGCGGCCGTCTCGGCGACTCGTTCGGCAGGCGGCGGCTGTTCGTCGCGGGCCTCTGGCTGTTCACGCTGACGTCCCTCGCCTGCGGCATCGCCCCGACCGCGGGCACGCTGGTGGTGGCCCGCGCCGCGCAGGGGGCGGCGTCCGCGCTGCTGCTGCCGCAGGTGCTCTCGATCATCCAGGCGGCGACGTCGGGCGAGGAGCGGTCCCGCGCACTGGGCCTGTTCGGCGCGACGGGCGGCATTTCGACGGTGGTCGGCCAGCTCCTCGGCGGCGGCCTGGTGGCGGCGGACCTGTGGGGCACGAGCTGGCGGCCGATCTTCCTGGTGAACGTCCCGATCGGCCTGGTGGTGCTGGTCATGGCCCGCCGCCTGCCGGAGAGCCGCGCGCACAACCCGCTGGGCGTCGACCGGCTCGGGACGGCGTTGCTGGCCGTGACGCTGCTGTCGTTGCTGGTCCCGCTGATGGAGGGCCGGGCGCTGGGCTGGCCGGTGTGGTCGATCGCCTTGCTGGTCGTGTCCCCGTTTTCCGCGGCCGCCTTCGTCCACGTCGAACGGCGTTTGGAGCGGCGGGGCGGAACGCCGTTGCTGCCGCCGTCGGTGATGCGGCTGCCCAGCGTGCGCCGCGGGCTAGTGGTGGCGGTGCCGTTCTTCGGCGCGTTCGGCTCGTTCATGTTCGTGTTCGCGATGACGTTGCAGGAGGGCCTGCACTTCGGCCCGCTCGGCGCGGGTGGCGCGCTGACCCCGCTGGCCGTCGCGTACTTCACGGTGTCGATGCTGAGCAGCCGCCTGGTGGCCCGCTACGGCCAGAAGGTCGTCCCGGTGGGCGGCGCGATCACGGCGGTGGGCATGGTGGCGCTGCTGTGCACGACGCTGTCGGCGTGGCCGCACGTGACGATCCTTGACCTGGCGCCGTCGATGGTGGCCATCGGCGTGGGCAACGCGCTGGCGATGACGACGTTGTTCCGGATCGTGCTCTCCCACGTGCCGACGGATCTGGCCGGCGTCGGCTCGGGGGTCATGACGACGAACCAGCAGACGTCGCTGGCGCTCGGCGTGGCGACGCTGGGCAGCCTGTACGCGGCACTGTCCGGCTCGGTGGGCTCGCGCAACGCGTTCGCGCTGGTCATCGGCGTGGTCGCGGTGCTGGCGGCGGTGGTCGCGATCACCGGGCGGCGGCTGCCGGACCCGCGGGGGTAGAAATCCGGGATTCACCCGTCGGAAAACCCGCGCGCCGGACGACGATGAGGGTGTGACGGAACCTCGGGTACGACCGGACCCGGCCTTCGCGCTGCTCGGGCTGTACGAGACGGCCCTGCCGGAGGTTTACGGGTACCTGCTGTCCCGGTGCGGCGACCGCACGCTCGCCGAGGAGCTGACGTCCGAGACGTTCCTCGGGGCGGTCGCCGCCTGTCGCAAGGAGTACGCGCCTGCCGTGAACACCGGGTGGCTGATCGGCGTCGCCCGGCACAAGCTCGCCGACCACTGGCGGCGCAAGGAGCGTGAGGAACGCGGGTTGCGGCTGGTCCACGACAGTGAGCCGGACGTCGAGGACCCGTGGGACGAGCAGCTCGACGCCCTGCGCGCGAGACAGGTGCTCGAGTCGCTCGGGCCCCACCACCAGGCGGCCCTGACCCTGCGGTACGTCGACGGCCTCGGCGTCCCCGAGGTCGCCGGCCACCTGGGCCGCAGCGTGCACGCCACGGAGGCGTTGCTCGTCCGGGCCCGCGCCGCGTTCCGCCGCGCTTACGAGGAGAAGGAGGGTCGCGATGCTTGAGCCGTTCGACGCGCTTCGCCGTCCCTCCGAGCGGGTCGCCCCCGACCCGGACTTCGCCGCCGAACTGCGCGACGACCTGCGTCGCCTGATCTTGAACGGAGCCGACATGACGACGACTTCCGAGGCGCCGGCGGCCACCGCCGAACTGCGCTCCCTCACGCCGTACCTCGTGGTGCCGGACGCCCGCGCCGCGCTCGACTTCTACGTCGAAGCCTTCGGCGCGGTCCGGCGGGCCGACCCGATCGTCATGGACGACGGGCGGGTGGGGCACGCCGAGGTGGCGATCGGCGACAGCGTGCTGATGCTGGCCGAGGAGTACCCCGAGCTCGGCCACGTGGTGGCGCCCGAAGGCGGCCCGCTGGTCCGGATCGAGGTACCCGACCCGCGCGCAACGGCCCAGCGGGCGGTGGAGCTGGGAGCGGAACTGCTGCGGCCGGTCGAGGACCGCGGCTACGGTCTCGCCGGCACGATCAAGGACCCGTTCGGCCAGAAGTGGCTGCTGGCCCAGGCAGCATCGGCGGCGGCGGGCCCGAAGCCGGCCCGGCACGGCGAAGCCATGTACTTCACGTTCCAGGTCCCGGACGACGAGCGCGCGAAGACGTTCTACGGCGCGGTACTGGGCTGGCAGTTCACGCCGGGTTCGGTACCGGACGCCTGGGGTTTCTCGGGCCCGGGCCTCCAGGGCGGCCTGTGGGGCGGCGACCGCCAGCCCGGCTGGAAGCTGATGTACGCGGTGGACGACCTCGACGCGGCCCTGGCCCGGGTACGCGAACAGGGCGGCCGGACGGGGGAAGTGGAGAACCACCCGTACGGAACGACCGCGGACTGCACGGACAACCAGGGCATCGAGTTCTGGCTGTGGGAGAAGCCGGAACGAGCGTGACTTGTCCGGACGGCATACGGCTACTTCCGTGACGGCGGTGGCCGCCTGATGTGACCGGCGCGCTGAAGCGTGACCGGCGGCCCCGCCCAGACCTCCCCCGCCCACCCCGATACGAAGCCGAAAACACGGACGGTGGTGCCGGGTCAAGGCACGCTTTCCCGCCTTGACCCGGTACCGCCGTCCGTAGTCACAATCAGGCTTCGGGGTGGGAGTTTGATCAGTGCCTTGTAGCGCGGCGGCACACGCCTCGGCCCCAAGGGCGGCCCCCACCCTCTCCGGGGGGCGTCCCCTGTTCCAGCGTATCGGGAGTGGGCTGCACAAAAGGGTGACGGCGCAAATCTGTGGACAGCCGGAGTGGTTGTGGACAACTCGGCGGCCGAGTGAGGAATCCCATCCGCTGCGCCTGCCGGATGGGCGCACACTCGAGGGATGGCCGGGCAATGGGTGCCGCGTGACCACGATGAGCTGACCGCCGGGTGGCGGTTGTGGCTCGAGCTCGGTTCGTCGGTTTGGCCCCGGCCGGGGTGGAACGGCAGTCCGGACGAAGCCGTGCGTGGGTTGTGTGAGTTGCTCGACTCCTGCGACCGGATTCTCACGGACTACCTGGCCTCGGGCGGGCCGGCCGACGCGGAGGTCGCCGGGCTGATCCGGTCGATGCACCTGGCCGCCAGCTGGATCCGGGAGCTGTGGTCCGGGGACACCACGCCGCTCGACGGGGAACGGCTTGCCCTGCTGCACGGGGATCTTGCCGGTTTTGCCGAGCACGCCCTCGGCGTGCGCACCTTGCTCGCCGAGGGCGGGGGCTGGGCCTCGCTGATGCGTTAACGGCCCGCCGCGTAGCCCTGCATTCCGCGGGCGTTGGCCGCCGCACGCAGGACACCGTCGGTGCGAGAGACCGCCGACAGGCGGCCCAATGCCCAGTCGCCCGCGTCCACCACCTGGTGGCCGCGGGCGCGGAGGGCGTCCACTGTGGACGACCCCAGGCGCGACTCCACCACCAGCTCCCGCGGGGTCCATGACCGCGGGTAGAACGAGCTCGGGAACGCCGTCGTGTGCCAGGCCGGCGCATCGATCGACTCCTGGAGGTTCAGGCCGCCGTAGGTGTGGGCCAGCCAGAAGCACAGCTGCCACTGGTCCTGCTGGTCGCCGCCCGGGGTGCCGAACGCCAACGTCGGGACGCCGTCGCGCAGGGCCAGGGACGGCGACAGCGTGATGCGCGGGCGCTTGCGCGGCGCGAGGGAGTTCGGCAGGCCCTGCTCCAGCCAGAACATCTGGCCGCGGGAATCCAGGCAGAAGCCCAGCGACGGGATCGTCGGGCTGGACTGCAGCCAGCCGCCAGACGGCGTCAGCGAGACCAGGTTGCCCGCCGCGTCGACGACGTCCAGGTGGACCGTGTCGCCGCGGGTCTGGCCCTGGGGACCGACCGTCGGCTCGCCCGTGGCGCCGCCGCCCGCTTCGATGCCCTGCAGCGAGTTCAGGATCGACGGGAGGCGCGCCGGGCCGCGGGCGTCGCCCGGACGCAGGTCCGGGGACGCCGTCTCGGTGATCAGGGCACGCCGGGCGTCGGTGTACGACGGCGAAAGCAGCACGTCCAGCGGCACGTCGGTGTCGCCGTACCAGGCTTCACGGTCCGCGAAGGCCAGCTTCGCCGCTTCGGTCGCCAGATGCACCGTGCGCTCCGACGGGACTCCCTCCACATAGGACAGCTCGTCGCGGAAGCCGTGCAGCAGCAACGCCTGCTGCAGCAGGGCCGGGCCCTGCGTCCAGCCGCCCATCTTGACCAGGCGCCAGTCGCCGACGTCGACGAACGCCGGGTCCTCGTACGACGCCGACCACGACGCCAGGTCCTCGCCCGTCAGCAGGCCCGCGTGGTCGCGGCCGGAGTCGTCGCGGAACGACCGGCGGCTGAACGACTCGATCGCCTCCGCGACGAACCCCCGTGACCAGGCCCGACGGCCCGCGTCGAGCTGCGCTTCGCGGCCCGGGACCGACTCCGCCTCCCGCAGCAGCCGCTCCCACGTGTCGGCCAGCGCCGGGTTGCGGTGCAGGCCGGACGCGGGCTTGCCGTCCGGCAGCCACAGCGCCGCCGACGTCGGCCAGTGCTCGGTGAACAACCGGGACACCGCGCTGATGGTGTCGCCGACCCGCGACACCAGTGGGACGCCGTTGCGCGCGTAGCCGATCGCGTACTTCAGCACCTCGCGAAGCGGCTTCGTGCCGTAGTCGCGCAGCAGCAGGAGCCAGGCGTCCCAAGCACCCGGGACGGTGGCCGGGAGCAGGCCGCTGCCCGGGATCAGATCCAGGCCCAGCGCCACGAAGTGCTCAGGCGTGGCCCCCGCGGGCGACGGGCCCTGTCCGGCCAGCGCCCGCGGGGTCGGGTCGTCCGCCGTCACGAAGAGGCCGGGTACCTGACCCGCCGGGCCGCACAGGTGCGGCTCGGCGACCTGCAGGACGAAGCCGGCCGCGACCGCCGCGTCGAACGCGTTGCCGCCGTCTTCCAGCACCGCCATCCCGGTGGCCGAAGCCAGCCAGTGCGTCGATGCCACCATCCCGAAGGTGCCGGTCAGCTCCGGCCTCGTCGTGAACATGCCTCGATAGTACGCAACGCTAACGAACTACCAAGCGTTCGGACGACGCCGTTCCGGCTCGTACGGCTGCGTGATGATTTCCAGCCCGTTGCCGCCGGGATCGAGGAAATAGACGCCACGGCCGCCGTGGTTGTGGTTGATTTCGCCGACCTGCTTCCCCAGCGGATCGGCGTGGTAGGTCACGCCCGTTCCGACGAGCCGCGCGAACACGGCGTCGAAGTCGTCCTCCGGGACCAGGAAGCAGTAGTGCTGCAGACGCAGGTCCTCTTCGGGGACGGTCGCGAAGTCCAGCCGGACGCCGTTGCGCGTCTCGACGGGGATGAACGGACCCCATTCCGCCCCGACTTCGAGGCCGAGCAGGTTCGCCAGGAATTCGGCGGATTCCCGGTTGTTCCGGGACGGGATGATCAAATGGTTCAACTCGACGGAAACTGACACGGTTGAAATGCCTCCACGGGCACTCCCGCCACCTCCATGCCTCACCCAGCCGGTGACCGACACGCGATGCCGTGCCGATCACCCTAGCGGGCCGGGCGCGGTCAGGAAACCTTGATCCGCGCCGCCGCCCGCGGCCGCCCGACGCCCTGCCAGGACAGCCCGGCGTCCACGATGACCCGCGGATCGAGCAGGTTGCGCGTGTCGACGACGTCGATGCCCTCCATGAGCTCGGCCATCGCCGCCCAGTCCAGGTGCTTGAACTCGGCCCATTCGGTCAGCACTACGACGGCGTCCGCGTCCTTCGCGACCTGGTAGGCGTCGTCGACGACGGTCATCCCGGCGATCTCGCCGTCGACGGCCGGGTCGTAGGCGATCAGCTCGGCCCCCAGCGCGCACAGCACCGACGAGACGGCGAGCGCGGGCGAGTCGCGCAGGTCGTTCGTGCCCGCCTTGAACGCCAGGCCCAGCACGCCGATCCGGGCGCCCGCCAGCGTACCGCCGACCGCGCCGGCGATCTTCGCGACGATCCGGTCGCGCTGGGCGAGGTTCTCGTCGATGGCCGAGGTCAGCATGGTGAAGTCGTAGTTCACCGACTCGGCCACCTTGACCAGCGCGCTGGTGTCCTTGGGCAGGCAGGAGCCGCCCCAGCCGGGACCGGGCCTGAGGAACGTCCGCCCGATGCGGCGGTCGTGGCCCATGCCTTCGGTGACGAGGTCGATGTCCGCGCCGAGCCGTTCGCACAGCTCGGCGATCGAGTTGACGTAGGACAGCTTCAGCGCGAGGTAGCAGTTCGCGGCGTACTTCACGAGCTCCGCGCTGGCCGCGTCGGCGACGACGACCGGGGCGTCCAGCTCGGCGTACAGCTCACCGACCCAGCGCGCGGCGGCGAGGTCGTCCGAGCCGACGACGATCCGGTCCGGGCCCAGGAAGTCCGCGACCGCGGTGCCTTCGCGGAGGAACTCGGGGTTCGACACGACCGGCACGTCGGCCCGGCCGACCAGCTCCTGGATCCGCTTCGACGTGCCGACCGGCACGGTCGACTTGGTGACCAGCGCACAGCCTCGGGGCAGGACGTCCCCGATCTCGGCTGTCACCGCCTCGACCGCACGCAGGTCGGCGGAGCCGCCGGCCCCCATCGGCGTCGGCACGCACAGGAACACCGCCTGCGCGTCGCGGACCGCGTCCCGCGCACCGACGACGAACTGCAGACGCCCGGCCGCGAGCCCGCGGTGCACCAGGTCGGCGAGGCCGGGTTCGAGGATGTCGACGCGGCCCGCGGCCAGCCGCGAGACCTTCGCGCGGTCGACGTCCACGCAGGTGACGAAATGCCCGAGACTGGCCAGGCAGGCCCCCGTGGTCAAGCCGACGTATCCGGTTCCAACCACCACGATCCGAGCTGGCGTCATGCTGCTGAAGGTGACAGCCGGATGTGACCACCGCGCTAACGGAACCGGTCGGGCCCGAAAGCGGTGAGCGAAGACACGGGCCATCCGGATGCGAACGAGCGTTAACCTGTTCCCGCGAACGTGAAGACGAAGGGAACGGCACAGATGCAGATCAACGGCACCGCGGCGCTCGTCACCGGGGGCGCGTCCGGCCTCGGCGGGGCGACGGCGAAGGCCCTCGCGGCCAAGGGCGCGCGGGTGTTCGCGCTCGACCTGGCCGCGTCGATCGAAAAGGCCGAGCAGCTCGACGGCGTCACCTACGTCGAGGCCGACGTCACCGACGTCGAGCAGGTCGAGGCGGCCGTCGCGACCGCGGCCGGGTCGGGTGTGCCGCTGCGGACCGTGGTGAACTGCGCCGGCATCGGGCCGTCCGCGCGCATCCTGTCCAAGAAGGGCCGGCACGACCTCGCGCTGTACGCGAAGGTCATCCAGATCAACCTGGTCGGCACGTTCAACGTGCTCACCATCGCGTCCGAGGCGATCGCCAAGACCGAACCGCTCGACGACGACGCGCGCGGCGTCATCATCAACACCGCGTCGATCGCCGCGTTCGACGGCCAGATCGGGCAGGTCGCCTACTCGTCGTCCAAGGGCGGTGTCGTCGGCATGACCCTGCCGGCCGCGCGCGACCTGGCTTCGCACGGCATCCGCGTGTTGACCATCGCCCCGGGCATCGTCGACACCCCGATGCTGGCCACGGTCAGCGACGAGTTCCGCGCGTCGCTCGCGGCCGGCGTCCCGTTCCCGAAGCGCCTCGCGCGGCCGGACGAGTACGCGCAGCTCGCGCTGTCCCTCATCGACCACGACTACCTGAACGGCGAGGTCGTCCGGATGGACGGCTCGCTGCGGATGGCCCCGCGCTGACCCCCGCAAGGGCGGGCACGTCCACGTGAAAGTGCCCGCCCCTGCGGTCAGCGGGTGAGGCGGACCTCCAAGCCGAGGCCGTCGGTCGTCACCGAGCAGCCGCCGAACGCGCTGTCCGCGGCCAGCGTCTCGAACTGCGCGGCCGTGAACGCGCGGCGCCGCAGCCAGCCGAGCGTCTGCCGCACGGTGAACCCGGCGACCACACCGACGTTCATGCCGGCGACCTCGCGATCGATGTCCGCGCCGGTGGCCTCGTGGTTGAGGTCGTGGATCACCGCGAACCCGCCCGGGCGCAGCACCCCGTGCATCTCGTTCAGCGCGGTCACCGGCTGCCGGAAGTTCTTGAACGCCGCCTGGCAGACCAGGAAGTCGAACGACTCGTCCGCGAACGGTGCGCGCGTGATGTCGCCCTGCCGGAAGTCGATGTCGAGCCCGGCGCCGTTTTCCCGGGCGATCTCCACCATCGTGTGGCTGATGTCGAGCCCGGTGACGCGGTAGCCGCGCTTGGCCAGCTCCACGGCGAAGAAGCCGGGGCCGGGCGCCACCTCGAGGACTTCGGCGCCCTCCGGCCAGCCGGCGGTGACTTCGGCCGCCTGCCGCCGGTACTGCGCGAGCTGGGCCTCGGTCCCCCGGTTCCTGGCGTACCAGCGGGCCTGGAACCCCTCCATCTCGGGCACTTTGTGCTTGCGGGTCGTCTCCATGGATCTCTCCTCTTCGGTTGGACCGAACCGAAGAGCACACCCGGTTTATCCTTGCGGTGCCACCTCGTGGCCGGGCGTGCTCGGTTCGGGGTCGAGGACCCCGGGCGGTGTGCCAGCACCTCCCGGGGTCCGTGCTTCTCCTATTCCGCCGGTTCCCCGAACTCCTCGGGGATCTCGCCGGTCTCGTACCAGCGACGCCAGGCTTCGACGCCCGGCATGCTGCCGCTGGTCAGTTCGTCGAGGAAGCCGCGCACCCAGCGCGCCTCGGCTTCCGTCATCGCGATGTCGTACTCGACCTCGATCAGGAACATCCGCGGCATCACCGGTCGCAGCTCGTCCAGCACGGCCCGCTGCCTGGCGGCCCGCTCGTCGAGCCGGCCGAGCCGCTCCCGCAGCCGGCTGACCGCCTGGTCCGGCCCCAGGACGCCGATCATCGACAGCCCCGACCGGAACCGCGGCGGTTCCGGGTCCACCGTGCCGACGAGCTCGCGGACCCAGTCCTCGTGCTCCTCGCGCCCGGCCGGGGTGAGCCGGTAGACGGTCCGCTCGGGCCGTCCGCCGTCCTTGACGCTTTCCACGGCCTCGACGAAGCCGTGTTTCTCGAGGTTGGCGACCACGGTGTAGAGCGAACCCCACTTGATCGGCATGTCCGCGTCCTTGCCGCGCTCCTTGAGCACGGTCGCCATCTCGTACGGGTGCATGGGCCGCTCCAGCACCACGGACAGCACGGCCAGGCCGAGCAGGTTGCCGACCTTCCGCCGCTTCATCCCCACTCCTCGTCTACGAGTACTCGCAGACGAGTATTACGGATGACACGTCAGCAGGCAAGTGTCTTAGTCGACAAAGCACCTCAGAGGTCGAACATGAACGGGACTTCGGCCTGCGCCCGCTCGTCGATCCACTCGCGCAGCGCCCGCGTCGCCAGGACGTCGTCCTCGTTGTAGCGCAGGAGCCGCTCGCGCTGGTCGTCGTCCGGCTTCTCGCCGTCCATGCCCACGGCGTCGCGGTACCAGCGCATCGACGCCTCGCCACCGGCCTCCGGATCACGCCACGAGAACCCGGCCACCGGCGCGATCACCTTCAGGCCCTTGCCGTGGGAGCACAGGAACTGGTCGGTGACGCTGCGGAAGAGGTCGACCCACTGCGCGGAATCCACAAAGGACTGGATGTCCGTCTTCGACGGGACGCCGGGGTGGTCGCCGAAGCGCTCGACCGAGCCGAACAGCCAGCGGTTCTCGGCGAGGGCGTTGTAGCAGTAGGCGCGGAAGGTCAGGCCGGCCGCTTCGGTGCGCTCGCGGACGTCGGTGAGCCACGCCCAGAACTCGGCGAAGGAGCGGGCCTCGTCGTCGGTCGGCAGCGGGTCCCACGTCGCGAAGGCGCGGTAGCCCTGCGGGACGCCGATGTCGGCACCGGTCAGCAGGCAGCCCCAGAGGTACGCGCCGGCGTCGCCGAAGCTCTCCATGTCGACGTCGACCTCGACGTCGGCGCGCGGCACCTCGACCCGGTCGACGCGGCGGACCAGCGTGAGGTCGGCCAGCCAGGCCCGGGCGAGCACGACGGCGTCCGGGAAGGTGACGCCGGTCCAGTTGACCTCCGGCAGCTCGCCCGCCGGATCGAGCGCGGCCAGCTTGTCCACAGTGGACACGCCGGCCCGGCGCAGCTCGACGGCGTCCTCGCCGCGGACGACGAGGCTGACGTCCCGGGTCTCGGTGAGCACGACCTCGCACGTCGGCCACCAGGGGCAGCGCCGGCACTCCAGCACGCGCGACGGCTCGGCGAGCGGCTCTTCGCCGTTCGCGGCGGCGGTGGCGATGGCCAGCCGGTCGGCGAACCGGGCCTGGTACTCGGTGAGCGCGGTGCGCCCGCCCGGCCAGGTGCCCGCGGTGAGGTCGTGCCAGACGACGACGTCGGCGTCGAGGCCGATGACACCGCCGAGGACGAGGGTCTCGTCGGCCTGCCCGAGCGTCTGCAGCATGCGGCGGATGTGCACCAGGCGGAGCTGGTCACGCGGCTGCGACCGGACCTTGCGGCCTTCGTCGGCGGCGCGGTGCGCCGGGTCGAGATCGGTCAGGTCGGTGACGACGGCGCCGGTGCCGCGGTCGGTGATGCGGTGGCGCACGACGAGCACCGGGACGTAGCCGCGGCCGGTGCGGACGAGCAGGTCGATGCCGCCGCGCCGGTGGCCGGCCGGGTCGACCGGCAGGAGCGCGCCCCAGATGTAGCGCGCGCCGTCGGCGAAGGCCTGCAGCGTCTGCTCGACGCGCTCCTGGGCGGGCAGGTCGCGGCCGACCTTCACCCAGTGGTCGTCGTTGGCGGCCATCAGCCGGGTGACGATGTCCTCGCGGTGGGCGGCGGCGTCGGCGATCCGCTGCTGGGCGGTGGGGTCGGGCGGGGAAAGCGGTACCTCGCGCATGGCGGGGTCGTGCTCGAGGTGCACGCGGCGACGGCAGCGGCTGACCGCGCCCGCGTCGAGTACCACCTCGGTGTTCATGGAGATCACTCTAGATTCCCACGGCCGAGCCGACATGCCCGCCACCCAGGCGACCAGTAAGTTCGACCTCGACACGTCGCAGGAGGTGCCATGGCGCGCAAGGCCAAGGTCGAGGGTGAAGCCAGGTTCACCCCTAAGAGGGCGAAGAACGCGGTCGCGGTGGCCAAGGTGCTCGGCCCGGCGGTGATCCCGGTGGTGGCCCCGCTGGCGGTCCGCGCGGCGGGCGCGGCCCGGGAGGCGTACGACCGCTATCAGGCCCGCAAGCTGGGCGTCTCGGTCGACCGGCTGGGCGAGTACACGGGCCGCGGCGCGGCCCTGCACGCCCGGATCGCGGGGATTGCCGAGGGCTGCCGGGACCTGCAGAAGTCGGAGAAGGCGTCCGACGCGGACCGCGAGTTCGCGAAGGGGGCATTGGGGACGCTGGAGCAGCTGTCGGCTTCGGTCCGGGCCGCGGAGCGGATGCCGACGGCGCGGCGGAAGTCGGTGCACCGGGCGGTGGCCGGGGAATTGGAGCGGCTGGAGGGCCAGCTGCTGCACCGGCTCGGAATCTGACCGGGCAGCGGTCCCCGGCGCCGTTGCACCGGGGACCGCGCCGGCTACTTCACGAAACCCTTCTTGACCATCCAGTCGTGGGCGACCTTCCCCGCGTCCTGGCCGTCGACGTCGACCTGCTTGCACAGTTCGACCATCTGCTCGTTGTCGATCGCCGCGCTCACCTCCTCCAGGGGGCCGCGGACCTCCGGGTGCTGGTTCAGCCACTCCGTTCGCAACGTCGCCACCGCGTTGTACTGGGGGAACGCCTTCTTGTCGTCCTCCAGCACCCGCAGGTTCAGGCCCGAAATGCGGCCGTCCGTCGTGAAGACCTCACCCACCGGGCAGGTTCCGCTCGCCACCGCCGAATAGATCGTGCCGATGCCGAAGTTCTTCACCGTCGGTTTCTGGAAGCCGTACGCCTTGACCGCCGCCGGGAAGCCGTCCTGGCGGCTGGTGAATTCCGTCTCCAGGCAGAACACCGCCTGGTCAGGCTTCTGCTTGATGAACGCCGCCAGGTCGGACGTCGTCTTCAAATTGTTCTGAGCGCCGTACGCCTCCGTCACCGCGAAGGCGTACTGGTCGTTCAGCGGCGAATACTTGAGCCACGTGACGCCGAACTTCTCCGCGTCCGCCTTGGCCGTCGCCTCGTACTGGGCCTGCTCGCCGCCCGGGACCGGGAGCTCGTTGCCCTGGTAGTTGATCCAGCCCGTGCCCGTGTACTCCCACGTCACGTCCGTCTGGCCCGACAGCAGGGCCTGCCGGGAGGAGTTCGACCCCTTGATGTCGGACAGGTCGACGACGTCCGCGCCCGCCGCCGTCAGGGCCATCTCGGCCATGTACGCCAGGATGATGTTCTCGGTGAAGTCCTTCGACCCCACCGTCACCTTCACGCCCTGCAGGGCCGGGATCGGCTGGATCGAGCCCGGCTTGATGTCGTACGGGACCGCCTGGTTGACCGTCAGCCCGCAGGACGACAGCGTCGCGCCCAGCAGCGCCACGACCGCCAAACGACGGAGTTTCATCGCAGCCCCTTCGGTCCGAAGTACTGTTCGGCGACCGCGCCCAGCCAGTCCACCAGCAGCGCCAGCGCCACGGCCAGCACCGAGCCCGTCACCAGGACCGGGGTCAGGTTCAGCTTGTAGCCGGTGTCGATGAGGAGCCCGAACCCGCCCGCGTTGACGAACATGCCGAACGTCGCCGTGCCGACCGCCAGCACCAGCGACGTGCGCAGGCCGGCCAGGATCAGCGGGACGGCCAGCGGGAGCTCGACGCGCCAGAGCACCGCGCCCGCCGACATCCCGATGCCGCGGCCCGCGTCGATCAGGGCCGGGTCGACCTGCTGGATGCCGACCATCGTGTTCCGCAGCACCGGCAGCAGCGAGTAGAACGCCAGCGGCAGCGCGGCCACCCAGATCCCGCCGGTCGCGCCGGTGACGATGAACCACAGCACCAGCACGCCCAGTGCGGGCGCCGCCTGGCCGATGTTCGCGATGGCCAGGAAGACCGGGGCCAGGAACCGTGCCCAGGGCCGGGTCACCAGGATGCCGAGCGGCACCGCGACCAGCACGACGATGGCGGTCACCACGAGCGTCATCAGCACGTGGTCCCCCAACGCCGTGAGCAGCGAAGACGCGTTGAGCGTCGCCCTTTCCGTCGCGGTCAGGTCGCTGGAGAACACCGAGACCAGCGTCACCGCGACGATCACCAGCACCGCGACCGGCTGGGCGAGCAGCCGGACGCGTTCCGCGCGCCGCGAGCCGGACTCGGTGCTGAAGCCGGTGTCGACGGCGGCCGTCATGCCGGCACCTCTTCGTCGTTCGTGTGCTCCTCGCGCAGCTGCTGGATGGTCGCGATCACCGTGTCCAGCTGGATGGTGCCCGCGTACTCGCCGCGCGCGCCGGTGACCGGCACCGAGCCACCCTCGGCGAGCATCGCCTCGAGCGCGTCCTGCAGCGTCGACTGGAGGCTGACGACGTCCCGCAGCGGCTTGCCCAGGTTGGCCAGCGAAGACGCCGACGTGAGCTCGCGGACGTGCACCCACCGCGTCGGACGGCGGCGCGCGTCCAGCACGAGCGCGAAGTGCTTGCGCGACGACTGGAGCTTCTCGCGCACCGAAGCGGGCGACTCGTCGGCGGTCACCGTGAGCGCGTCCTGCTGGAGCTCGACGTCGCGGACGCGCAGCAGCGTCAGCTGCTTCAGCGACGCGCCCGCGCCCACGAACCCCGCGACCGTGTCGTCCGCCGGGTTCGCCAGGATCGCTTCCGGCGTGTCGTACTGCAGGATCGTCGACTGGTTGCCGAGCACGGCGATCTTGTCGCCGAGCTTCACGGCTTCGTCGAAGTCGTGCGTCACGAAGACGATCGTCTTCTTCAGTTCGGTCTGCAGCCGCAGCAGCTCGTCCTGCAGGTTGCCGCGGGTGATCGGGTCGACCGCGCCGAACGGCTCGTCCATCAGCAGCACCGGCGGGTCCGCGGCCAGTGCCCGCGCCACGCCGACGCGCTGCTGCTGCCCGCCCGAGAGCTGGCGCGGGAAGCGGTCGCGGAAGTCGGCCGGGTCGAGCCCGACCAGGTCCATCATCTCCTCGACCCGGTCGTTGACCTTCTTCTTGTCCCAGCCGAGCAGGCCCGGCACCACCGCGATGTTCTGCGCGACGGTGAAGTGCGGGAAGAGCCCCGCCTGCTGGATCGCGTAGCCGATGCGCCGCCGGAGCGTGTCGACGTCCAGCTTCAGCGCGTCGTCGCCGCCGATGGTGATCCGGCCGGACGTCGGCTCGATCAGCCGGTTGATCATGCGCATGGTGGTCGTCTTGCCGCAGCCGGACGGGCCGACGAAGACGACGATCTTGCCGGCCGGGACGACCATCGAGAAGTCGTCGACCGCGGGGGTGCGGGTGCCGGGGTACCGCTTGGTCACGTGCTCCAGCTCGATTTCGACGCCGGAGACTTCCTCGTTCTCAGCCACGGACACCCCTCGAGATGGTGAAGCGCTTGATCAGGACGTAGACGCCGTCGAGCAGCAGGGCGAGGATGACCACCCCGACCGTGCCGGCGACGGCCTGGTTCAGGGAGTTCGTGCTCCCCGCGTTCGTGAGCCCGGAGAAGACCTCGGCGCCGAAGCCCGGGCCCTTCGCGTAGGCGGCGATCACCGCGATGCCCATCAGCATCTGCGTGGCCACCCGCATGCCGGTGAGGATCGCCGGCCACGCCAGCCGCAGCTCGACCCGGGTGAGCACGCCGAAGCGGCTCATCCCGATACCGCGCGCGGCGTCGGTGACCGCGGGGTCGACGCCGTCGAGCCCGACGATGGTGTTCCGGACGATCGGCAGCAGGCCGTAGAGCACCAGCGCGATCACGGCCGTCGTCGGACCGAGCCCCGAGAGGGGGATCAGCAGGCCCAGGAGGGCGAACGACGGGACCGTCAGGATCGTGCTCGCCAGGGCCGTGGCCACCGCCGAGCCGATCGGGCTGCGGTACACCGCGACCCCGATCAGCACGCCGAGGACCGCGGCGATGACGGTGCACTGCACCACCATGCTGGTGTGCAGGTAGGCCTCGAGCCACAGCTTGCCCGCCCGGTCGGAGATGTAGTCGAAGAGGTTCATCCGTGTCCGCTCTCCCGCCCTTCGCGCCGGCTTCACCCGAACGGGCTAGTCCCTGACCGACGGCTCAGTACCCGTGAGTCCGCCGGGCGAAACCCCCGTCTCCGGCCCACCGTGGCCCAGGTCACCGGGATCGGCAACAGATCGCCTGAACCAGGCCGAGCCGTGGGACGTGAACTCGGCGTGTGCTCACTTCACGGGATCACACGCTCACGGCGAGGCAAGTCCCTTAGGCTGCTCGTCATGAGCGATCCGGCCCGGCGTCCCGCCGTGCTGGGTGCTACCCGCGGAGTGTTGCTCGGTGTCAGCGCCGGAGCGCTCTCCGTCACCGCGCACCGGCTCGCCGACGGCGGCCTGCCGGACCCGGCGATGACCGCCCTGCTCGCCGGCCTGTTCGGCTGGACGGCGGCCGCGTTCGCCCGCAAGGCCCGCGGGCCGATCGCCACGATCACCCTGCTGGGGGCCGCCCAGCTGGTGATGCACCTGCTGCTCACCACGCTCGCCGACCACCACGACATGGCCGCGATGCCCGCGCCCACCGGCTTCGGCATGACCGCCGCGCACGCGATCGCGACCGTGCTCACCGCGCTCCTGCTCGCCCGCGCGGACACGATGCTCCTCACGGTGCTGGCCGTGCTGCGCGCGATCCTGCCGCGGTTGCTGACCCCGCTCCCGGTGCCGTCCGCGGCACCCGCACTCGTCCCGGCCCGCGTGGGCGGCCCGGACCACCTCGTCGGCGTCGACCTGCGCCGGATCCGCGGCCGCCGCGGGCCGCCCGGCCACTCCTGAAGCCCAGCTCGTCCCCGAAAACGGCCGGTCCCCGCACCGAGCCGTCCCCTTTTCTTGAGTTTCTCAGGAGTGAACCCATGTCCCAGCACGTCTTCAAGCGCGCCGGTTTCCTCGCCGCCACCGTCGGCATCGCCGGTCTCCTCGGCACGGGCGTCGCGTCCGCGCACGTCACCGCCAACGTCTACGGCTCGCAGCCCACGAAGGGCGGCTACGCGGCGATCGTCTTCCGCGTGCCGAGCGAGGAGAAGGACCCGATCACCACCACGAAGGTCGCCGTCGACTTCAAGGCGGACTACGGCATCGGCTCGGTGCGGACCAAGCCGGTTCCCGGCTGGACCGCCCAGGTGACGAAGTCCAAGCTGCCCGCTCCGATCACCAAGGACAACGGCACGCAGATCACCGAAGCCGTCACCGCGGTGACCTGGACCGCGCAGCCGGGCAACGAGCTCAAGGCCACCGACTACCAGGAGTTCTCGGTCAGCTTCGGGCCCCTGCCGACCAATGTGGACCAGGTCGAGTTCCCGGCCCACCAGACCTACAGCGACGGCAAGGTCGTGGACTGGAACCAGCCGACGCCGGCGAACGGCGAGGAGCCGGAGCACCCGACGCCGACCGTGAAGCTGGCCGCGAAGTCCGAGGGCGACGAGCACGGGATGGCCGCGAACACGGCGTCGACCACCGGCGAGCACACTGAGGCCGCGACATCGAACACGTCGGACAGCACGGCCCGCTGGCTCGGCGGGGCCGGCCTGCTCGTCGGGGCCATCGGCCTCGGCGTCGGGGCCGGCGCGACCATCCGGGCCCGCAAGGCCACGGCCAAGTCGGGAGGCAACAGCTAAATGCGCGGTGTGCCCATCGTTACCAATCCGACCGGCAGTCACGGCGGAAACCCTCGCCTGGCGCGGATCGGCTGCGGACCGTGCCCGCCTGCTTTCGGCCGGATTGGTAAGGCGCTCGTCGCGCTGGCGTTGACCGTGGTGGCCGTGTTCGGCACGGCCACCCCGGCGCTGGCGCACAACGTGCTGGTTTCCTCGGACCCGGCGAACGGCTCGTCCGTCGCCGCCGGCCCGGCGAAGATCAGCCTGACGTTCGACCAGTACGTGCAGGGCGCGGACGTCAACCAGATCGCGGTGAGCGGCCCCGGCGGCGGCCAGTGGGCCGAGGGACCGATCGGCGTGGTGAACAACGTCATCAGCGCGCCCCTGCGGCCGCTCGGGCCGGCCGGGAAGTACACCGTCGGCTACCGGGTGCTGTCCGCGGACGGCCACCCGGTGACCGGTGAGCTCACCTTCACCCTCACGACGGCGGGCACCGGCACGCCGGCCACCGTCGACGCCGCGCGGTCGCCGGGCAGCTCCTCCTCGGCGGCGCCGCAGTCGTCGTCGACCGGGGTGCCGATCTGGGTCTGGATCGCCGGAGCCGTCGTGCTGCTGGCCATCGGGCTGACCGTGGCCCTGCGCTCGGGCGGCACGGTCAGTCAGGAAAACCCGGCGGAGAAGAAGCAGTAGTTCAGATGCCCCAGGCCGAGACCACCGCGAAACCCCGCTATTCGACGCTGCTGTGCGTTGTGACGGCGGGCCTGCTGGGCGCCCTCATCGGCGTCGCGCTCACCGCCACCACCCCGGTCCCCGGCGTGGTGCAGCCCGGCGCGGTGGTCTCGGCCGGCATCCCGGTCGTGCGGGTCCTGCTCGACCTCGCCGCGGTCACGACGATCGGGCTCGCTCTGCTGTCCGTGCTCGTCGGCTACGACCGGCCGAAGCTGACCGAGCCCGTGATGCGGCTGGCGCGCCCGGCCGGGGTCGCGGCCGCACTGGTCTGGGCCACGGCCGCCGTCGTCGCGCTGATCCTGCAGACCGCGGAGTACAAGCCGGGTTCGTCGACGCTCGCGGCGTCCGACATCGGCCGGTACATCGCCGACGTCGGCGCGGGCAAGGCGCTCGTCATCGTCGCCGTGCTCGCGCTCGTCCACGCCGGGATCGGCGCGCTGGCGCTGCGCTTCGGCGAGAAGGTGCCCGCCGAGGTCCGGGTCGGGCTCGGCCTGTTCGCGCTGCTGCCGCTGCCGGTCACCGGGCACGCGTCGAACTGGAACTACCACGACTACACGATGATCTCGATGGAGCTGCACGTCATGAGCGCCGTCGCCTGGACCGGCGGCCTCGGCGCGATGACCGTGCTCCTGATCGCGAACCGGACGCTGCTGGCGCACGCGCTGCCGCGGTTCTCGAAGCTCGCGACGCTCTGCCTGGTCATCTCCGTGGCGACCGGGCTGTTCAACGGCCTGGTCGAGGTCTCGCTCAACCCCACCATCGGCTTCTGGACGGCGATCTTCACGACGCCGTACGGGCAGCTGCTCATCCTGAAGACCCTGTGCACCGGCGTCATCGCCCTGCTCGGCGCCAACGTCCGCTGGCGCCTGCTGCCGCGGATCGTCCGGCACGACCGGACGGCGCTCGCCGCGTGGGCGACGCTCGAGCTGACCGTCATGGGACTGGCGTTCGGGTTCGCCGTCGTGCTGACGCGGGCGCCGGTCGTCGCGTCCTGAGACGTCGTCGTCGCAGGTAGAACCGGCGCAAAGTCACCGCGAGTAGCTGCAAATTGCGCATTGGGATGACTGGTGATCCATTGGGGGTGACTGGTCGGGCAGAACTTTCTACCCAGAGCTGACGGCCTTTCTGATGCGACGAACGGTCATTTGCAGTCGGCGAATGCACGTGCAGACTGTGGTCTCGATCACACCAAGTGACAGATGCCGGTCAGCGGTAACGCGTCCACCGCGTGTCGGTGCGCCCGTTCCGGAGGTCGTCCAGGCGCCGGTGCAGCTCCGGCCGGACCTGCGGGCGGCTGCGCAGGATCGGCAGCACGCTGGTCGTCAGCTTCAGCTCCCGGATGCCACGCAGGACGGCGAAACCCGGCCAGGCCGTCACGTCGAAGCCGTACGCCGCGGCGAACGTCCGGTAGCGCACCGGCGGGTCGCCGAACCGCTCGCGGCCGACCGCCAGCGGCGTCAGGTCCCATTCCGGAGGGCCGACGCACGAAGAGTCGAAGTCGCAGAGGACCGGGCCGTCCGGGCCCGGGATGACGTTGCCGGGGTACGCATCGCCGTGGACCAGGCCCCTGGGCAGCGGAAACTCCAGCTCGGCCAGCTCGGCTTCGAGCTCGGCGCAGCGGTCGAGCAGGAACTCCCGGTCGGCGTCCGCGAGCTCTTCGGCGTCGGAGACCCGGGCCCGCACCGCGGCGAACGGCGCCCACTCGGCAAGGCCCTCCGGCGCCGGCAGGGCGTGCACCTGGCGCAGCAGCCGGGCCAGGTCGGTGGACGTCGCCGGGCGGCCGATGCTCGGCACCTGGTGCCACACGGTCACCAGGTGGCCGCCGACTTCCAGCGGCTGCTCGACGTCGGCGAGCAGCCGGATCGCGGGGACGCCGTGGCGTTCGAAGTGGCGGGCCACCCGCACGACCGTGCCGACGCGGTGCCGCAGCTGCGTCGAGCCGACGATCCGGACGACGAAAGGCGCCGTGACCAGCGCGTACACCGCGTTGTTGGTGAACCGCAGCAACCGCGCGCCCGCCGGGTCGAGGCTCAGCAGCGCGCAGGTTTCGGCCAGCACGCCTCGCAGCTTCCCGGGGGTGAACCGGCCGTCCAAAACCGCGCCGGCGCCTTCGGCGTTATGCGGCGTAGAAAGCGTGGAGGCGGTCGGCGAGGTCACGGGCGTCGGCGTTGTTGCGGCGGCGCTCGGCCTCCTCCTGCAGGGGCCGCATCCGGTCCTTGACCCGCTCGGACTTGATGCCCTCGGCGCAGTCGATGGCCTTGCCGCCGACCTTGGCGCCGTGGTCGAGGTCGCCGTCCAGCAGGTGGTTGGTGGCCAGGGCGCTCAGCATGAACGTCTTGGAGCGGGCCATCTCGTCGTCGTAGGACTCGACGGCCCTGGTCAGTGCGGGAATGGCGTACTTGGTGTGCTCGGCGTTCTTCTGCGCGAGGACCGTGTGGACGGTCCCGACCATGGCGTAGACGTCGGTCTCGGTGAAGAACTTGACCCACGACTCGGCTTCGGCCAGGTTGGCGCGCTCGAACTCGTCCTTGCTCCGGCCGAGCAGCTTCACCGCCTGCTCTTCGTTGCCCATCATCGCGTAGGCCCACGCCTCGTTCGCGCAGAGCACGGAGACGGCGAGCTCGGAACCGCTTTCCTGCGCGGCGATCTGGCCCAGCTGGAACAGCTTCAGCGCGTCGTTCGGAGCGTCCTGGTGCAGGTAGACACGGCCCATGCGGTAGAGGACGTTGGCCACCAGAGGGTGGTTTTCGCCCTGCTTGGCCAGGTCGAGCGCGTTCGCGAAGTGGCCGCGGGCGGAGTCCATCAGGCCCGTGTCGAAGGAGGTCCAGCCGGCGAGCGAGTGGAGGTCGGCGAGCGCCACGTACAGCCGGTTCTTCACCAGGTCGGTGCCGTGCGCTTCGAGCATCTGCTGGCCCCAGGACAGCTGGGCCACGACGGCGTCGCGGCAGAACCCGCCGCCGTACTGGTAGTCCAGCGCCCGGAGCGCGCGCGTGGCGGCTTCGACCTGGCGGACGTCGGTCATGCCGATGCGCCCGGGCGCCGGCGTCCTGGCCGGCCCGGCGGCCCACGTGCCCGACTCCGGACCGAACACCGCCGCACCCATCGTGACCTGGGCGGCGTGCGCGAGGAACCTCCGTCGCTTCACGGACTCGTCCTCCTCAGCCTGCTGGCCGTCGGCGGAGCCGACGACCCGGATCGCCGTGGCCTCGTCGTAGGCGAGGCCCATGTACCCACGGGGGACGCCCAGGCCGTCGGCGATCCTCGTGAGCACGTCGTAGGCCATGACCTGGCGGCCCTTGAGGATCTCCGACACCTCGGACTGGGACTGCCCGGTCATCGCGGCGATCTGGCGCTGCGAGACACCGTGCTTGCGCAGGAGCCGGTAGACGGCGCTGATCTCGCGCGACGCGAGAGCCGTTCTCATCTCCGGCTGCTCCCACGCGTCAGCGGGAACTGCGTGGCTCTGCCGGGCTTCGGCACTGCCACCGTTACTGGCGTCCATCGCGCCCCCTCCACTGTCCGGTCGGGCGTCTGTGAAACAGCGTAGGCAAACCTGCGGAACCGTGTGAACAGCCGGACTGACGCCCTGATCGGTCGGGGCGAAGTCCGTTGACCGCTTACCGTGGAACCGAGCCCAGTCACCGCTATGACCGCGGTTCCACCTTCTATCGCACCCGGTTTCACCTCACTGTAGTTGTCAGATCTCCGTCACCGGCCGCACACCGGTAGCGATCACGGAGAGCTACGAAAACCGCAGCGTTGCGACAAGGCGATGTTGCAGAAGGCATCTTCGGAGACTTTCGACAGAGCGGAGAAGGGCGTGGAGTTCGTGGACTCGTTCGCAGGGGGACATGCCGGCACGGCCACCCGCGCCGTGCGGCCGGCGATGGTCTCCCCCGCCCCTGCCGTCCGCCCCGTCACCCCCGCCGCCGCGGTCGACCCCCGCACCGCGAGCGTCCGCCACTACGAGGGCGGTCAGCTCGTGTGGCGCGTGCAGTGCGGAGACCTCATCAGCCGCGAGCGAGCGGTGACGGTGTTCGTGGAAGACAACCAGGTGGTACTGGTCTCGCCTCCCGGTGAGACCGCGCGGCTGACGTCCGGCCAGCTCGGACAGCTGCGCGCCGCGCTCAACGAAGCCGCCAAGATGGCGGAAAGGTAACGGTGAGCTGACATGGATCAGGTACTCGGGCAGGTCCTCCGCAACGCGGTCTGGGAGCGCCTCGACATGCTGACCGACCTGGCGAACCGCGCCGACGCCCAGTCGCTCGTCTCGGTCGCGCGTTCCGAACTGCCCCGGTTGACCGAGGCGTGGCGCGCGATGCTGAAGATGCACGAGCCCGACGAGCGCGGTGACTGCCCGACCTGCTCGACCCGGTGGCACCGCTGCAAGGCGCCGTGCTCGGTCTGGCAGGTCGCCCACGAACACCTGGTGGCCGGCGGTTTGGCGCCGCAGCAGGCCTCGGCGGACAGCCGCTTCCAGGGCCGCCGCAAGAGCCCGGTCCCGGCGCACCCCGCGCCGCCCACCGCGGCCGAGACCACCGGGCGCCACGCGCTGGTGAACCCGCGCCGAGCGGTCACGGCCTGACCCACAGACCGGCGAGCCGCGACCGGCCGATCGCCCCGTCGGATCCGCGTCTGCACTCGCCCCGGCCGAGGACTGTTTCGCCCGCACCCCCGAGCAGCGCGAACCAGTCCTCGGCCACCACCGGTCCCCGCCGCGATTAATCGAAAAAATTACACGTTAGCCCTAGCCCAGGCGGTAATCCCCCGCTAGATTGATCATCGAAGCCAGCGTTGGATCATGGGTCTGGTCCCGCTGCCACCCCGCCGTTGAGCGGCCCTCGAATTCCGCGGGCCGGTGCCGTTGCACTCCCCTCCCCCGACCGGCACCGGCCCGCGGTTCCAACCCCGTGAAGCAGTGAAGGCCGCACCCGGTTCCCCGGGTGCGGCCTTCACTGCTGTTCGGCTTAGCGGACGGCCTTCACGCGCAGCACGAGGACCGCGGCCGCGAGCGTCGCGACCGCGGACGCCGCGAACAACCCGGGATAGCCGCCGACGTGCGCCAGCAGCAGCGGGGTCAGCAGCGGAGCCACCACCTGCGGCAGCGAGTTCGCGATGTTGATGATCCCGAAGTCCTTGGCCCGGTTCTGCGCCGCCGGCAGCACCTGCGTCAGCATCGCCAGCGCGACCGCCATGTACGCGCCGAAACCGACGCCGAGCAGCGGCGACGCGGCGAGCGCCACCGGCCAGCTCTGCCAAAGGACCAGCAGCAAAGCGGCCAGCGCCATCACGCCGGACGCCGCGAGGACGTACGGCTTGCGCCGTCCGGACTTGTCGGAGAAGTGCCCCGCGAGCACGGCACCGGCCACCAGCGCGACGCCGTACAGGCCCATCATGATCAGCAGGCCGTCTTCCGGGTCCGGGTAGTGCACCGCGTCCTGGAGGAAGAACAACAGGTACAGCGTCCCGAACGCGTTGCCGAGGTTGATCATGAAGTGGCAGCTCCACGCCCACGCGAAGTCGGGGTACTTCCGGGGCGACACCCAGAAGTCGCGCAGCACCCGGCGCAGCGCCCACGGCGGGCGGAACTCGACCGGCAGCCGCGCGTCCGGCGTCCGGAGGACGAAGAGCGCGGCACCGAGCACCACGATCCCGGCGCAGACCGAGTAGGCCGCCGGCAGCCCGGCGATACCGAGCACGATGACCACCACGACCGCGCCGAGGACCGTACCGAGCATCTGCGCGATGCCGACCAGACCGCCGACCACGGCCAGCTGCTGCACCGGCACCCGATCGGGCAGGGCGGCCATGAGCGCGGCGAGCATGCCGTTGAGGCCGCCCTGCACCAGGCACCAGCCGACGATCATCACGGCGACCGTCGGCGCGAACGCCAGCACCACCAACCCGGCGGCGGCGACGAGCGCACCGCCGACGGTCCACGGGTGCCGGCGGCCGAACCGGCCGCAGGTCCGGTCGGACAGCAGCCCGATCGCCGGGTTGGCCACCAGCGCGACCGCCGCGCCGAAGCCCATCACCAACCCGAGCACGGTTTCCTTGTTCACCTGGTCGAGCAGCTCGGCCTGCTTCGGCAGCAGCACCTGGATCGGCGCGTAGACGCCCAGCCAGAGCGCGATGTTCGCCAAGAACAGCAGGCTCATCCAGCCGGGCCGCACGCGTACGACGGGTTCGGCGAGCGCCTCGGGCAGCGCCTCGGTCGTTTCACTCATGCGCCGACCTGATTCGTTCGCAAGCTCACTCATGCCGCACCAGCTTCCGGTACCAGTGGAACGAGTCCTTCGGCGTCCGCCGCAGGGTCTCGTAGTCGACGTGCACCAGGCCGAAGCGCGGCGCGTAGCCCTTGGACCACTCGAAATTGTCCATCAGGGACCAGCAGAAGTAGCCACGGACGTCGACACCGGCGTCCATCGCCTCGCGCAGCGCGACGAGGTGGCTGTGCAGGAAGTCGATGCGTTCGGGGTCGTGCACCCCGCCGTCTTCGGCGACTTCGTCGGCGAAGCTGCAGCCGTTCTCGGTGATCTGGATGGGCGGCAGCCGGTCGCGGTAGCGGTGGTGGAAGTCCAGCAGCAGTTCGCGCAGGGCGTGCGGGACGATCGGCGAGTCGTTCGTCGTCATCGGGTAGCCCTCGATGTCGCGCAGCTCGAAGGGCAGCGGGTTGCCCGGCCCGGGCTTCGCGACGCCCTGCGGCTCGTAGTAGTTGATGCCGTAGAAGTCGAGCGGCTGCGCGATGGCAGGCAGGTCGTCGGCGAAGCCGGCGGGCAGGTGCTCGTGGAGTTGTCCGGGGTAGGTGCCGAGCAGCATGGGGTCGGCGTAGAGCCGGTTGAGCAGGGCGTCGAGGTATTCCGCCGCGTCCTGCGCGTCGTCGTCCGCGGGCCAGATGGGCGAGTGGTTGTTGGCCGTGCCGATGTTCGTCGCCCCCGCCGCCCGGAGGGCCTGGACGGCGAGGCCGTGCGCGAGGTTCTGGTGATGGGCGGTCGGGATGGCGTCGAGCAGGAGCACCTTGCCGGGCGCGTACTCGCCGATGCCGTACCCGAAGATGGACATCACCATGGGTTCGTTGAGCGGAATCCACAGTTTCACCCGATCGGCGAAGCGCTCTCCGAGGATTTGGGCGTACTCGGCGAAGCGCTCAGCGGTCGTCCGGGAGAGCCAGCCGCCCTCGTCTTCGACGGCTTGGGGCGTGTCCCAGTGGTAGAGCGTGACGGCGGGGGCGATGCCGGCCTCGCAAACGGCGTCGATCAGCTTGTCGTAGAAGCCGAGCCCCTCGGGGTTGGCGGCGCCCGTGCCGTCGGGCTGGATGCGCGGCCAGGCGATGGACATCCGGTACGCCCCGACGCCGAGTTCCGCCATCAGCGCGATGTCCTCGGGGTAGCGGTGGTAGTGGTCGGCGGCTACGTTGGCTTGTTCACCGCGGGCGATCTTGCCTTCGGTCGCGGTGAATGTGTCCCAGATGGACGGTCCGCGCCCACCTTCGCGGGTGGCCCCTTCGATCTGGAACGCCGATGTCGAAACACCCCAGAGGAAGTCGGGCGGGAAGTTCGGGTTCTGCACCGGCTGCTGACCCCTTCGTCAGGGCACCCGTACGGGTGAACATGAAAAGTTCTCATATACTAGGTCGTCACTCGTCCGTGGGGAAGCCCGTCGGCACGATAAAGTCCCAGATCAGACGAGGAGGAGCGCCGTGTCCGACATCCAGGCCGCGAAGGTGCCGGCAGAAGCCACCCCCTTACGCCGTCAGCCGGTCCAGCAGCGAAGCGCGAAGAGGGTCGAGCAGATGCTCGACGCGAGCGCGGCGCTGATCGACGAGCTCGGCTACGACGCCCTGACGACGACGTTGATCGCCAAGCGGGCCGGCGTCGCCGTGGGTTCGCTGTACCAGTTCTTCCCGGACAAGCGGGCGGTGGTCCAGGCGCTCACCGCCCGGAACCTGGACCGCTTCGTGAGCGCGGTGAACGACCGGCTGAAGCAGCTGGGCCCGGAGCACTGGTGGGACGTCGTGGACTCGATTCTCGACATCTACCTGGAGATGCACCGGACGGTACCGGGGTTTTCGAAGGTCCACTTCGGCGACATCATCGACCGCCAGCTGCTGGACGAGACCCGCGACAACAACGCGGTGATCGTGGATTCGCTGACCGACCTGGTGTCGACCCAGGTCGACCGCCCGGTGGAGGACCTGCGGTTCGCGATCACGATCGCCAACGAGGTGGCGGACGCGCTGCTGAAGCTGGCTTTCCGGCGCGAGCCGAGTGGGGACGAGAAGATCGTCGCCGAGGCGAAGTACGTGGTGAAGGGGTACCTGGCGGCCCGGTTCGGGGAGCGGTCCTAGTTATCCCCAGAAGTTGTCCACAGGTATGCACAGCTGTGGACAAGTCGGTGGTTCCGGGGTGGGTTGTCGGTGGGGGCCGATAGACTGGAAGTGGGGGGTCCCCCAGGGAGGGCGGGTTCGGCTGGCGGCCGCTCAGCCGAAGTTCTGGTGCTCGCCCCGGTAGGTCGGGACCGTTCGTTCCACCTGGTCGCCCTGGATGAGGTGGTAGTGCGTGAACCGCTCCGCCAGCTCGCCCGCCTTCGCGTGACGCAGCCAGACCCGGTCGCCCAGCTTCAGGCTGCGAGCCGCCTTCCCCGTCACCGGGGTCTGGACTTCGCCCGCTCCCTCGAAACCCAGGAACTTCAAGCCCGCCGGCAGGTACGGCGTCGGCTGGCGGGAGGGGCCCGTCGGGCCCGAGGCGATGTAGCCGCCCGAGTAGAGCGTGGCGATCTTGCGGGTCGGGCGGCGGACCACCGGGAGGGCGAACAGCGCCGCCGGGCGGGGCTTGAAGCGGGAATACCCGTCGAAGAGCGTGGGACCGATCAACCCCGAGCCCGCCGCTATCTCCGTCACCACCGCGTCCGCGCCCGTGGACTCCAGGCTGCCGGTTCCGCCTCCGTTGACGAACTCCAGGTCCGTCACCTCGCGAACCGCCCGGACCACTTCGCCGCGACGGCGGGCCAGTTCGGCCGCCGACCTGCGTTGCATCCAGCCGACCAGGGCCCGGTTCAGGCCGCCGCCCGCCGCGTCGCCCAGGCCCGCGATCTGGCCTTCGTACGCCATCACGCCCACCAGGCGGAAGCCCGGGCGGGCGATGATCCGGCGGGCGAACGTCGACGCCTGCTTCGGGGTGAACACCGGTGAGCGGCGCGTGCCGACGTGGATGCCCGGCAGGGGGCGCCAGGACGCGTCCAGCTCCAGGCAGACCCGGATCTCCGGGTGACCGTGGCCGAGGGCGGCGTCCACCAGGTCGAGGTGCGCAGCCGAGTCGACCATGATCGTGATCGACGAGCGGGCGGGCTCGGAGGCGGCCAGGCGGCGGAGGGCTTCGTGGTCGGCCGTCGGGTAGGCGACGACGATGTCATCGGTCGTGCCGTGCTCCACGTGCCAGATCGCTTCCGCCAGCGAGTAGCACATCAGGCCCTGGAAACCGGGCATCGCGAGCACGCGCTCCAGCAGCGCGCGGCAGCGGACCGACTTGCTGACGACGCGGATCGGCTTGCCCGCGGCGCGGCGGCTGAGGTCGGCGGCGTTCGCGTCGAACGCCGCCAAGTCGACCACGGCCAAGGGTGGATCGAGGTCCTTGGTCGCCAAGTCGTACACCGTCGCACTGGTCACGAGGTCTAAAGTACGACACGAAGGCTTGAAACGCGAATACTGTTCACATACTGTTTCGGGCACTCGACGATGAAGGGTGCGCGCATGACCCGGTGGACCAACTGGGCGGGCACAGCGTCCGCCTCGCCGCAACACGTTCACCAGCCGCGCAGCGTGGCTGAACTCGCGGCGACGGTCGAGCGCATCGCGGCCGCGGGCCGGACCGTGCGCCCGTGGGGCAGCGGGCACTCCTTCACCGCGATCGCCGCCGCCGACTCCGACGCACTCGACCTGCGGCACTGGACCGGCATCGAGCAGGCCGACCTCGAGACCGGGCACGTCACCGTCCGCTCGGGGACGACCCTCCGGGAGCTCAACGCCGCCCTCGACGCGCTCGGGCTGGCCATGACCAACCTCGGGGACATCGACGCCCAGACCGTCGCCGGCGCGATTTCCACCGGCACGCACGGCACCGGCGCGAAGCTCGGCGGCCTCGCCACCCAGATCGCCGCGCTGGAACTCGTCCTCGCGGACGGCTCGCTCGTCACCTGCTCGGCCGACGAAAAGCCCGACCTCTTCGCCGCCGCCCGCGTGGGGCTCGGCGCGCTGGGCGTGATCACGACCGTGACGCTCAAGTGCGAACCGTCGTTCGTCCTGCGCGCGCAGGAACGCCCGGAGCCGCTGGAGCAGGTTCTCGAGGGCTTCCACGACTTCGCCGACGAGAACGAGCACTTCGAGTTCTACTGGTTCCCCTACGGCAAGAACGCCTTGGTCAAGCGCAACAACCGGTGCGAGACGGCCGAGCCGTTGGGCAAGGTGCGCGAGTTCGTCGACTACCGGATCATGGAAAACGTCGCGTTCGGTGGGCTCTGCCGCACTGGCCGGCTGATGCCGCGGCTCGTGCGTCCCCTGAACAGCTTCGCGTCCAACATGCTGTCGGCGCGCGAGTACAGCGACGTCTCCCACCGCGTGTTCGTCACCGCGCGGAACGTCCGCTTCACCGAAACGGAATACGCTGTTCCACGTGAATCAGTGCTCGACGTGCTCGCGGAACTACGCGCGGTGGTGCCGACGCTGAAGAACCCGGTGATGTTCCCGGTCGAGGTGCGGGTCGCCGCGGCCGACGACATCTGGCTGTCGACCGCGCAGGGCCGCGACTCCGCCTACATCGCCATCCACCAGTTCGTCGGCATGCCGTACCGCGAGTACTTCAGCGCGTTCGAGAAGATCGCCGGCGCCGTCGGCGGCCGCCCGCACTGGGGCAAGATGCACGACCTCGACGCCGGCGTCCTCCGCTCGCGCTACCCGCACTTCGACGATTTCCTGCGCGTGCGCAAGGAAACCGACCCGAGCGGCGTCTTCACCAACACCTACCTGGACCGGGTGCTCGGGCCCGTCACCTAAAAGAGCGCCGACACCGATTCGCCGTTGTGGATCCGCCGGATCGCCTCGGCCATGGCCGGGGCGATCGACAGGATCTTCAGCTTCTCGGTGCGCTCCTCTTCGGGCACCGGAACCGTGTTGGTGCAGACGATCTCCAGCACCTCCGGCCGCGCACCGATGCGCTCGATGGCCTTCGCCGCGAACAGCCCGTGCGTGCAGGCGACCCGGATGGACCGCGGTCGCAGCTCGGCCAGCCGGTCCAGCAGCTCGAGCACCGTGCTGCCCTTGGCGATCTCGTCGTCGAGCACGATGACGTCCCGGTCGGTGATCTCGCCGATCACCGACGTGATCTGGACGCGGTCGTCCGGGAAGCGTTCCTTCGCCCCGGCCGCGACCTGCACACCCAGCAGCCGCGCGAAGTGCGAAGCCTCCTTGGCGTTGCCCAGGTCGGGTGAGACGACGGTGGCGCGCGAGAGGTCGTACTGCCGGAAGTGCTTGGCCAGCTCCTGCAGCGCGTGCAGATGGTCCACCGGGACGCTGAAGAAGCCGTGGACCTGCGGCGAGTGCAGGGTCATCGCGAGCACGCGGCTCGCGCCGGCCGTCACCAGCAGATCCGCGACCAGGCGGCCGCCGATCGAGATGCGCGGCGCGTCCTTCTTGTCCGAGCGCGCGTACGAGTAGTGCGGCATGACCGCGGTGATGCGGGACGCCGAGGCGCCGCGCGCCGCGTCGAGCATCAGCAGCAGCTCGACGAGGTGTTCCTGCACCGGCTTGACCAGCGGCTGGATGATGAAGACGTCCCGCTCGCGGCAGTTCGCCTGCAACTGCACCTCGAGGCAGTCGTTGGCGAACCGCTGGATCTCGACCGGCCGCAGCGGCACGCCGAGGTGCTGGCAGATCTCTTCGGCCAGCTCGGGGTGCGCGGTGCCGCTGAAAACGGCGATTTCTCTCGATGCCTGGGTGATCACAGCGTCGCGATCGCCTCGCCGATGGCTTCCTCACCCGAGATCAGCGTCAGGGTGCGGTGCACCGAAGCGGGCGTCTCGAGGAGGCCGATGATCACCGCGGCGACGTCGTCGCGCGGGATCGGGCCGCGGCCGGTCTGCTCGGCCAGCAGGACCAGGCCGGTGCCGGGGTCGTCGGTCAGCGATCCGGGCCGGAGGATCGTCCAGTCGAGGTCGCGGGCCTTGAGGTCGTCCTCCGCCGCGCGCTTGGCGCGCAGGTAGTGCCGGAACTCCTCGGTGACGTCCGGGTTCTCCGGGTTGTCGGCGCCGATCGAGCCCACCTGGAGGTGCCGCCGGACGCCGGCCCGCTCGGCCGCTTCGGCGAACAGCGCCGCGGCGCCACGGTCCACAGTGTCCTTGCGGGCGGTGCCGCTGCCCGGGCCCGCGCCGGCGGAGAAGACCGCGGCGTCCGCGCCCTTCAGCACCTCGGCGACGGCGTCCACAGAGGAGTTCTCCAGGTCGAGGACGACGGCCTGGGCGCCGACGGCTTCGAGGTCCGCCGCGTGGGCGGGGTTCCGGATGATGCCGACCGCTTCGTCACCGCGCGCGGCGAGCAGCCGCTCGAGCCGCAGCGCGATCTGACCGTGTCCACCTGCAATGACGACTCGCATGGTTTCGACCCTAGTGGGGATCGAAGGAGACCGTCAGTCGAGCGACGCGGGGGCCTCGGCGGTGCGCAGCAGGTGGTCGTAGACCAGCTCGTTCACCAGGCGGGAGACCGGGTCCTCGGCCAGCACGACGCGCTCGGTGCGGCCCTCGAGGTCGAGGTCGACGACCGCGTTCGGGTCGGCGGTCACGACGGCGAGGCCGTACGCGCGGGCGCGCGGCAGGCAGTTGCCGACGTAGTCCTCGGTGAGGACGGCCGGCGAGGGAAGGACCATCGCGGCCTCGCCGTAGCGGGCGAACGGAACCGCGGAGGCCATCGCGGTGCGCCAGTGGCGCGCGACGGCCAGGACACCGACGATCTCGGCGGCCGGGGCGGGGGCGGTTCCGGCCAGCTCCGGCCAGGTCCAGGTGTCGACGGTGGCGCGGTCGGCCACCGGGCCGGCACCCATCGCGATGCGTTCGGCGTGGACTTCGGTGCGCAGCTTGGCGACCACGCAGACCTTGCGGCCGAGGATGGTGGTCTCGGGGAGCACGACGCCGTTCCAGCCCAGCTGGGCGGCCGCGGTGCGGGCGAGCTCGTCGACGCTCGCGGGGAGCTCGATCGGCGGCACCACGCGGCTCGGCATCGACCGGCTGCGCTTCGCGCCACCGGCGACCGTCGAGCGCTCGGTGTTCTGAGGTGTAGCCGCCACGAGTCCGCCTCCTTCAGCACTGCACTGCGTCGTGACCGGGGGAAACCGGCACCTCACTTGTCTAACAGCGCGACGGCGCGGCGTCGCCGGGTAGTGCGAGTGGCTGCGATCGGCGGCGCCCAGCGGTCGATGACCGGTCGGTGGGCGGTCATCGGACTTCGGTCGAACGGTGCGGCCAACCGAGTGATCGCGAGTTGAGTGGCATTACGGTCCGGCAACGGACGATTACCCGGGGCACGATCGGCCAAACCCGCCCCTACTAGCCCGTTCGGTGCAACCGGGGCCGGTTCCACAGTGGACGCGGGCCGCTGAGCTGCGGTTGTCCGCCGTCACCCACACGGCGGTGACTTGCGCCGCAGCGGTCACGCTCCGCCGGGACTAAAGTTACCCACCAGTCACTTAGCCGCCGCCGTGGAGGACCGATGCGCTCCCCGAAGGACTTCTTCGCCCCGCTCGCCCTGGGCGCGCCCGCCCCCGTGCGGGAGATCCCGGTGACGCCGTCCCGGATGATCCACTTCTTCGACCCGGGCAACGAGAAGATGGCGGCGAAGGTGCCGGACATCGCGAAGAAGGTCGACGTCCTCCTCGGGAACCTCGAGGACGCCGTCCGCGCCGACCGCAAGGAGGCCGCGCGCGCCGGGCTGGTCGCGATCGCCAAGGCGAACGACTTCGGGAAGACGCAGCTGTGGACGCGCGTCAACAGCCTGGACTCGCCGTGGGTGCTCGACGACCTGGTCACCCTGGTCACCGAGATCGGCGACAAGCTCGACGTGATCATGGTGCCCAAGGTCGAGGGCGCGCAGGACATCCACTACGTCGACCGGCTGCTGGCCCAGCTCGAGGCGCGCGCCGGCCTGACGAAGCCGTTGCTCGTGCACGCCATCCTCGAGACGGCGAGCGGCGTGGCCAATGTGGAGGAGATCGCCGGCGCGAGCCCGCGCATGCAGGGCATCTCGCTCGGCCCGGCCGACCTGGCCGCGAGCCGCCGGATGAAGACGACCCGCGTCGGCGGCGGGCACCCCGGCTACCTGGTGCGCACCGACCCGGCCGGCGACGACCTGACCGATGGCCGGACGACCTACCAGCAGGACCTCTGGCACTACACGGTCGCGCGGATGGTCGACGCGTGCGCGATGCACGGGATCCTGCCGTACTACGGGCCGTTCGGGGACATCCGGGACGTCGTCGGGTGCGAGGACCAGTTCCGCAACGCCTACCTGCTCGGCTGCGTCGGCGCGTGGAGCCTGCACCCGGTGCAGATCGACATCGCGAAGAAGGTGTTCTCGCCGTCGCCGTCCGATGTGGCCTGGGCGCGCCGGGTGATCGCCGAGATGGGTGACGGCACCGGCGCGGTGATGATCGACGGGAAGATGCAGGACGACGCGTCGGTGAAGCAGTGCCGCGTGGTCGCCGAACTGGCCGATGCCCTCGCGGCCGACGACCCCGAACTCGCGGCCGCCTACGACGCCGCCACCAAGGAGGTCCTCGGATGACCGAGCTGCAGCCGAGGCGTTCCGTCCTCTACATGCCGGGCGCCAACGAACGTGCGCTGGAGAAGGCCAAGACGATCCCGGCGGACGCACTGATCCTCGACCTCGAGGACGCCGTCTCCCCCGACGCCAAGGAAGCCGCCCGCGAGCGGGTGTGCGCCGCCGCTTCTTCGGGCGACTACGGTTCCCGTGAAGTGACCATCCGGGTCAACGGCCTGGACACCGAGTGGCACGACGCCGACCTGCGGGCGGCCGCGTCGGCCGGGCCGGCCGCGGTGGTCGTGCCGAAGGTGAACTCGGCGGCCGAGGTGCACAACATCGAACGGGCACTGGAACTCGGCGGGGCCCCGGACCGCACGAAGATCTGGGCGATGGTCGAAACGCCGGTCGCGATGCTGCACGCGGAGGAGATCGCGGCGGCCTCCGAGCGGCTGACCGTGCTGGTGATGGGCACGAACGACCTGGCCAAGGAGCTGCACGCGGAGTTCGTCCCCGGTCGCGGGCCGCTGCTCGGCGGGCTGTCGCTGTGCCTGCTCGCCGCCCGGGCGACCGGCAAGGTGATCCTCGACGGCGTCTACAACGACGTGAAGGACCTCGAGGGTTTCGAGGCGGAGTGCGAGCAGGGCCGTCAGTACGGCTTCGACGGCAAGACGCTGATCCACCCCGCCCAGGTCGAGCCGTGCAACCGGATCTTCGCGCCTTCGGACGCGGAGATCGACCGCTCGCGGCGGATCATCGAGGCCTTCGAGGAAGCGCGGAAGGAAGGCCGTGGCGTGGTGACCGTGGACGGCCGGATGATCGAGAACCTGCACGTCGACAACGCGCGGCGCGTGCTCGCGTTGGCCGAGGCGGTCAAGAACTGAACCCGGTGGCCGGGCGGGCCCGGCCACCGGTGCGGTTCACTTCGGCAGCGAATCCGTCCACTCGGCACTGACTTCCGCGCCCTCCGGGCGGGAGGCTCCGTAGATGGCGCCGTCCGCCGTCACGAACATCGAGGTGTGGCTGATGCGTGCGGTCGCCGGGTCGACGACCAGGCGGTAGTCCCCGGGCAGCAGGAAACCGCGGCCGCCCGGGACCGGGCCGAGGTCGCGGACGCCGGGGTACGCCGCGATCGAACGGAAGGCCGCCGCCCGCACGGCCGGTGGTGCGGGCAACGTCGACACCAGCGACACCATCGACAGCAGCAACTCCCGCTCCCGCTCCTCCGCGGTGAACGGGCCCGCGCTCGTCCGGGCGCCGCTGTGCGCGATCGTGTTGACGAGCCGGTCCCGCAGCGCCGCCGGGTCGGCGGGCAGGGCCCGCAGCTGCTCGAAGGTCACGGTGGTGGCGGCCAGCCGCAACGGGAAGTCGCCCAGCGGCACGACCCGGTTGCCGGACTTCTCGCCGCGGAACCACATGCGGCCGTCGGCGCTGAACCAGTTCTCGTAGACCAGGTTGCCCGTAGCGGTCTTGACGTGCCAGTACTTGCCGGTGCCCGCCGGGGCGTGCTCGGCCACCGTGGCCGCCGCCAGCAGGACCTGGGTGCCGGTCACGACCGGGGCCACCGCCTGCGGCTGCGGCGCGGGAGCGGGGGTGCCGGGCAGGGTGGCCACCACCACGGCGGCCGCGGCCGCGGCGGCCACGAACCCGGCGCCGAGCGCCAGCGGGCGAACCCGGCGGCGAGGGGCCCCGAGCAGCCGGTTCTGCAACCGGTGCCGGCTCCGGTCGACGACGTCCTGGGGCACTTCGCCGTGGGACAGCGCGGCCCGCACGGTCTGCAGGTCATTCATCGGAAACCTCCGGGGAGAGAACGGGGTTGAGCTTCTTGCGGGCGCGGTTGAGCCGGGAGCCGACGGTGCCGGGCGAGATGCCGAGCGCCTCGGCGACTTCCGCGTACCCGAGGTCGCCGAGCGCGACGAGCAGGAGGACATCGCGTTCCCCGGCGGACAGCCGCGACAACGCCTTCCCCACCCGCGCGGCCACGACCGAGTCGACAACGCGGCTTTCGTGCCCTTCGGCGGCTTCGCGCGGGTCGAGCCGCGAGAGCGCGCGGTAGTGCCGGGCCTCCTTGCGGCGGTGCCGCGACACGAGGTTCGTCGCGATGCCGAACAGCCACGCCCGCAGTTCACCGCGGGTGGGGTCGAACGTCTTGCGCCGGTCGAAGGCGACGAGGAAGGTCTCCGCGGCGACGTCCTCCGCGGCCTGGGCGCCGAGCCGGCCGGCGACGTACCGGTGGATGTCCGGGAAGTAGCGGTCGTGCACCTGGGTGAACTGCTCGATGCCGAGCACCGGGGCCGCCGTCATGGGGCTGCCTCTGTCATGGGGTTCCTTCCCGTCGGCGACAGCTTCACCCCCACTTCGCCGCAGGTCCGGAACTTCTTCCCTACCCGATCGGCCAGGGCCGCTGCGGCGGGCGAAGCCGTTCGTACGCCGCCGCGGCCCGCAGGACGCCGAGGTCGTCGAAGCGGCGGCCGGCGAGCTGCAGGCCGATCGGACGGCCGTCGTCGGTGTACCCGCAGTTCAGCGACACCGCGGGCTGGCCGGACATGTTGTACGGCACCGTGAACGCGATGTGCTCGAACGGCCGGGCGGGGTCGTTCGTCGGGGACGCCCACTCCGCGGGCGGCGCCGCGACCGGGCTCGTCGGGGACAGGACGACGTCGAACGCCGAGGTCGCCCGCAGGGCGGCGACACTCATCACGTCGATCTGCGCGAAGCCGCGGTAAACGTCCACTCCGGACGCGTCGGCGCCGCCCGCGGCCCACTCGGCGATGTAGGGCAGGACTTTCGCGCGGCGCTCCGGCGGCAGGTCCGTCAGATCCGACCAGGCGCGCGTGCGCCAGAAGGTGTCGAGGCCTTCGAGCATGGCGCGGGTGAGGAACGGCTCGACCGGCTCGACGACCGCGCCCGCGGCTTCGAACGCCCGGGCCGCGGCGGTGACGGCGTCGCGGATCACCGGGTCCACCGGCAGACCGAGGCCGGCGTCGAGCTGCAGGCCGACGCGCAGGCCGGCCACCGGACGGTCGAGGGCGGACCAGTCGAACTCGGCCGGCGGCAGGCACAGGTGGTCACGCGGGTCCGGGCGCGAGAGCACGCTCATCAGCAACGCCGTGTCGGCGACCGTCCGGGTCATCGGGCCGGCGACGCGGCCGAGGAACGGCGGGACGACGGGCACCCGCCCGAAGCTCGGCTTCAGCCCGGTCAGGCCGCACCAGCCCGCGGGCAGCCGGATCGAGCCGCCGATGTCGGTGCCGACGTGCAGCGGGCCGTACCCCGCGGCGGCCGCGGCGCCCGCGCCCGCGCTGGACCCGCCGGGCGTGGCCGAGAGCAGCCACGGGTTGCGGGCCGTCGCGTGGAAGCTCGACCGCCCGGACGTCAGCATCCCGTAGTCCGGCATGGTCGTCTTGGCCAGCACGACCCCGCCGGACTCGCGGACCCGGGCCGCCACCGGGGCGTCCTCGGTGGCCGGCACCAGCGCCGTCGCCGCCGTACCCAGTGGCACCGGCGTGCCGCGGGTCGCGATGTTCTCCTTGAGCGTCAGCGGGACGCCGTCGATCGGGCCCAGCGGTTCGCCGGACGCCCAGCGCGCTTCGGACGCCTTCGCGCCTTCGAGTGCGGCTGAAGGGTCGTACGCGTACAACGCGTGCAGCTCCGGCTCGCGTGCTTCGATGCGCGCGACAACGGCTTCGGTCACCTCGACCGGCGAGAGCGTCTTCGCGCGGTACTGCGCGACGAGCTCGACGGCGGTGAGGTCGGGCAGCTCGGTCATGAGCGCTCCTTGCTCAGCCGGGCCAGCTCGGCGCGCAGGTTCGGCGCCGCGGCCAGCAGTTCCCGGGTGTACTCGTGCTGGGGTGCGTCGTAGACCTGCGCCACGTCGCCGAGTTCGACGATCTCGCCGCGGCGCAGGACCGCGACCCGGTCGCAGACGTGCCGGACGACCCCGAGGTCGTGGGACACGAAGACCAGGGTCAGCGCGAACCGCTCCACCAGCGAGCCGAGCAGGTCGAGGATCTGGCCGCGCACAGAGACGTCGAGGGCGCTGACCGGTTCGTCGGCGATCAGCACGCTCGGGTTCGGGGCCAGCGCGCGGGCGATCGAGATCCGCTGCCGCTGGCCGCCGGAGAACTGGTGCGGGTAGCGCCGTCCGGCGTCGGCGGGCAGGCCGACGGCGGTGAGCAGCTCGGCGACCCGGTCGGGCGCCCGGTGGCCGAGGGGCTCGGCGATGATGTCCTGCACGCGCATCCGCGGGTCGAGCGAGCCCATCGGGTCCTGGAAGACGATCTGCAGCTCCGACCGCAGGAAGCCGAGCCGGCGTTCCGGCAGGTCGTCGATGCGCTTGCCCTGGAAGAAGACCGTGCCGGACGTCGGCTTGTCGAGCGCGGCCAGCAGCCGGACCAGCGTGGACTTGCCGGAGCCGGACTCGCCCACGATGCCGAACCGCTGCCCCGCCTCGACACCGAAGCTGACGCCGCGCAAGGCGTGGACGTCCCGGCGGGCGTACCGGCGTTCGAGATCGCGGACTTCGATGATCATCGCCGGGCCTCCAGGTCCGAGGCGTCCAGCAGCTTCCGCGTGTACTCGTGCTTCGGCTGCGTCAGCACTTCGCGCGTCGAGCCCGCTTCGACGATCTCGCCGTCCAGCATCACCAGCACGCGCTCGCACAGCGACGCCACGACGGCGAGGTCGTGCGTGATGAAGAGGAGGGCACTTTCACGTGGAAGTGCCCTTTTGATCAACGTGAGGATCTGGGCCTGCACGGTGACGTCGAGTGCAGTCGTCGGCTCGTCGCAGATCAGCAGCGACGGCTCGTTCGCCAGCGCCATCGCGAGGACGACCCGCTGCCGCTGTCCGCCGGACAGCTGGTGCGGGTACGCGCGGGCGGTGCCCGGGAGGCCCACCGCGGCCAGCAGGTCCTCCGCGCGGTGGCGACGGCCGTGGATGCGGCCGGGCTCGGTGACCTGGCGGCCGACGCGCATGGCCGGGTTCAACGCCGTCATCGGCTCCTGGAACACCATGGCCAGCTCGTTGCCGCGCAACCGGGACAAGTCCTTTTCGGACATTCCCAGCAGCTCGCGGCCGCCCAGCCGGATCGAGCCCGACGCGGGCAGCTCCGCCGGCAGCAGGCTCATGATCGACAGCGCCGTCAGCGACTTCCCGGACCCGGACTCGCCGATCAGGCCGACGCGCTCGCCGGCGCCGATCTCGAACGAGACGCCCTTGACCAGTTCACGAACCCGCAACCCGGAGACCGAAAGCGTCATGCGCGGGCCGCCAACCGGGGGTCGAGGCGGTCGCGGAGGCCGTCACCGAGGAGGTTGAACCCGAGGACGGCGACGGCGATCGCGATGCCCGGCACCAGCGCCAGCCGCGGCTGCACGGTCAGCAGCTCCTGGGATTCCTGCAGCATCCGGCCCCACGACGGTGTCGGCGGCCGCGTGCCGAACCCGAGGAACGACAGCGCCGCCTCGGCGAGCACGGCGATCGCGAACGACACCGACGCCTGCACGATCAGCAGGCCGGAGATGTTCGGCAGCACGTGCCGGAGCGCGATGGCCGGCCGCGACCGGCCGCCGGCGCGGGCCGCGAGCACGAACTCGGTGCTCATCACCTGCAGTGTCCCGGAGCGGGCGATCCGCGCGAACGACGGGATCGTCGCGATGCCGATGGCGACCATCGCGGTCAGCGTGTCCGCCCCGAACACGGCACCGAACATGATGGCCAGCAGCAGCGCGGGGAACGCGAGCACGAGGTCGTTGACGCGCATGACGAACTCGCCGAGCCACCGCGGGGACATCCCGGCGAGGACGCCCACCGGCGTGCCGATGACCGCGGCGATGCCGACGGCGACGACCCCGACGTACAGCGTCGTGCGCGCACCGACCATCAGCTGGCTCAGCAGGTCGCGGCCGAACTTGTCGGTGCCGAACCAGTGGGAGCCGGTGAAGCCGAGCAGCCGGTGGGTCGCGTCGACCTTCACCGGGTCGAACGGCGTCCACGCGAACGACAGCAACGCGGCGAGCACGACCAGGCCGACGAGGACCCCGCCCAGGACCAGACTGCGCATCACGAACCCCGCAATCTCGGGTCGAGCACGGTGTAGAGGACGTCGACGACGAAGTTCACCAGCAGCACGCCGACCACCAGCACGAGCACGATCCCCTGCACGGTCAGCAGGTCGCGCGCGGAAACGGCGTCCAGCAGCAGCGAACCCAGGCCCGGCAGCACGAACACGCGCTCGACGACGACCGCGCCGATCAGCAGCGTCGCCAGCTGCAGGCCCAGCACGGTGACCACCGGGACGGACGCGTTGCGCAAGCCGTGCCGCACCAGCGCCTGTCCCGGCCGCAGCCCCTTCGACCGCGCGGTGCGCAGGTAGTCCTGGCCCAGCGTGTCGAGCACCGCGGACCGGACGTAACGCGTGAGCACCGCACCCTGCACGAGTCCCAGCGACAACGCCGGGAGGATCAGGCCGCGGGCGAACTCCCCCGCGTCCTGGTCCGGCGGTGTCCACCCGCCGGAGGGCAGCCAGCGCAGCTGCACGGCGAAGATCTGCACCAGGATGATCCCGGCGAGGAACGCGGGAACCGCGACGCCGATCTGCGACAGGCCCGAGACGCTCGCGCCCGACGCTTTCCGGTGCTTCACCGCGGCGAACGTCCCGGCCGGCACGGCGATCACCAGCGCCACCAGCATTCCGGCGCCGACCAGCCACAGCGTCACGCCGAGGCGGTCGAGCAGCTGCGGGCCGATCGCCTCGCGCGTCACGTACGACCGGCCGACGTCGCCGTGGAGCACACCGCCGATCCAGTCGAAGTACTGGGTGACGAGCGGGCGGTCGATGCCGAACTCCGCGCGCGTCTTGGCCAGCAGCTCCGGGGTCGCGTTGACGCCGAGCGCGACCTGCGCCGGATCGCCCGGCAGCACGGCCATGAACAGGAACACCACGATCGACGCGGCCAGCACGCTGACCACGAAGATCGCCACCCGGCGCAGCACCCGGGCCGTCATCGCGGGGCCAGCCCGGTGAGGTCGAAGGACTCGCTGACCTGGTTCCGGACGAAACCGCCGACCTTCGCCTTCGCGGCGATCACGTTGGGGAACAGGAAGAGCCAGTCCGCGGCCGCGTCGGCGGTCAGCTGCCTGGCCACCTGCTTCATGTCCGCGACCTGCTGCTCCGGCGTCCCGCTGTCGGCCTCGGCCAGCAGCTGCTGGACGCGTTTGCTGTCGTAGCCCCAGTAGTACTTCGGCTTCCCGAACGTCGTGATGTCCCGCGCTTCGACGTGCTGGATGATCGACAGGTCGTAGTCGTGGTCGGTGAACACCTGCTTGAGCCAAACCGCCGGGAAGTCGAGCGGCTCGATCGCGGTCCGCACGCCGATGTCGGCGAGCTGCGACTGGACGACCTGCGCGGCCGACACCGCGTACGGCAGGTTCGGGATCCGCATCCGCAGGCTCAGGTTCGTCGCGCCGGCTTCGGACAGCAGCGCCTTGGCCCGCGCGGGGTCGAACGGGTAGACGTCGGACAGGTCTTCGTACCAGGGGTCGGTCGGCGGCACCATGCTCCCGATCAGCGTGCCGCGGCCCGCCCACGCCGTGTCGAGCAACGCCTTCCGGTCGATCGCGTACGTCAGGGCCTGGCGCACGCGGACGTCGTTCAGCGGCGGCCGAGCGTTGTTCATGGCCAGCGTGACTTCGGAGTTCGTCGTGCCCTGGACGACCTGGAACCGGTCGTCGGCCTGGAACTGCGGGATCGAGTCCGGTGCGGTGATCGCCGAGATGACGTCGATGCCGTTGCTGAACAGCGCGTTGTTCAGCGCGGTCGGGTCCTTGATGTACTTGAGGACGACGGTCGGGTACGCCGGTTTCCGGCCCCAGTACCCGGGATTCGCCGTCAGCACCACGGAATCCCCGCGCTTGCGCGCTGCCACGACGTACGGCCCGGTGCCGACCGGCTTGTTCGCCAGGTCGCCCACGCCGGTCGGGCTGAACATCGCGCCGAGCCGGCTGGTGAGGCTGAACAGCCAGCCGTTCGACGGCTTCGACAGCACCACCCGCGCGTGGTCGGGCGCGACGACGTCGACGTGGTCGACAACGTCCATCGTGGACTTGAGCGAGATCGTCCAGCCGGTCTTCACCCGCAGCAGCGAAAACTTGACGTCCTCGGCGGTGAAGGGCGCGCCGTTGCTGAACTTGACGCCCTGCTGCAGCCGGAAGTCGTACGTGCGACGGTCCGGGCTGACCGTCCACGACTTCGCCAGCAGCGGCACCACCCGGCCCTGCGCGTCGAGCTTCACCAGTCCTTCGTAGACGTTGTAGAGCAACGCCTGCGGGATGGCGGCGCCGTCGGTGCGCGTGAAGTCGAAGTTCGCCGGCTCTGCCGTGAAGCCGACGGAAAGCGTGTCCGGACCGGCGGAAACACTGGCCGACGAGCCGGCCGAGCAGCCGGACACCGCGAGCAGCAGCACCGCTGCCACCAGGGAAATCCGGGCTTTCATTCGGCCTCCGGAACTGTAACAACCGGGGGCTCCGCCACCCGGACCCCCGAAAAAGTTAGTACACTGGTCTGACCAGTAGCCTGCCCCGACCGGACGGCGAGGTCAAGCGATGCGGTTCGAACCGGTGGCTCCGGTCCGCGCGTACGAGCGGGTCGTCGAGCAGATCGAGCAGGCCGTGGTCAGCGGCGTGCTCAAGCCGGGGGAACGGCTGCCGGGCGAACGCGCGCTGATGACGCAGTTCGGCGTCGGCCGTTCGACGATCCGCGAAGCCCTGCGCGTCCTGCAGGCGGCCGAGCTGATCCGGTCGCGGCCCGGGGACCCGCGCGGCCCGGAGGTGCTGGCCGCCTCGCCCGCCGCCCTGCACCGCTCGATGCACCGGCTCGCGCGGGCCGACCACGTCGGGCTGGCCGAACTGCTGCAGTTCCGGATGATCCTCGACGGCTCGGCGCACCTGCTCGCGGCCGGCCTGCGTACCGATGCCGACCTCACCGACCTCGACGCGGCCTTGGCGTCGATGCGCGAAGGCGTCTCCCGCGGTTACGCCGACTTCAGCCGCGCCGACGTCGCCTTCCACGAGGTGATCGCGCGCATCTCCGGCAATCCCCTGCTGGTGGTCAGCGAAGAGGTCGTCCGCGGGATCGTGCTGGAGTTGATCGAAGACAAGCTGGCGCACGCCAGCAACCGGACGTCGCTGATGCGCACGTGGCTCGCGCACCACGCGGAGGTGCTCGACGCGATCCGCGGGGCCGACGGCCCGGCCGCGGCGCACCTGGCCAAACAGGCGTTGTACGACAATTACGCCGAATACGTCCCCGCCGGGCAACGCCCGCTGCTGAAACCCTTGCTGCACGCCTAAACTCGGCCGGGTGGACGCGGCGAAACGGGACGGTGTCGGGCTCGCGCTCTCGGGTGGCGGCTACCGGGCGATGCTCTTCCACGCCGGCGCGCTCTGGCGGCTCAACGAGCTCGGCTGGCTGCCGAAGCTGACCACGGTGTCGAGCGTTTCCGGCGGTTCCATCGCCGCGGGCGTGCTCGCGCACGCCTGGCACAGGCTGTACTTCGGCGAAGACGGCGTCGCGGAGAACTTCGGCAAGGAGGTCGTGCAGCCGCTGCGGAAACTGGCGCGCACGAACCTCGACATCCCGGTGACCTTGAAGTCGCTGTGCCTGCCGTGGCGCAGCGCGGGCGAGGAACTCGCGCGCCGCTACGCGAAGCACCTGTTCGGCGACTGCTGCCTCGCGGACCTCGACCCGGCCGGCCCGAACTTCGTCTTCACCGCCACGAGCCTGCAGGACGGTTCGCTGTGGTGGTTCTTCCGGCAGCCCGGCCCGCACGGGCGGATCTCCCTCGCCACCGCCGTCGCCGCGTCGTCGGCCTTCCCGCCGATGCTCTCGCCGGTCGTCATCCCCGACCCGCACCAGACCGGCCGCAGGATCGTGCTCAGCGACGCCGGCGTGTACGACAACCTGGGCCTCGACCCGATCGAGAACCAGCGGGCCGTCGTCCTGGTGAGCGACGCGGGCAAGAAGATGCGGCACGAGGAACGGCCGAGGCACAACTGGCCGATGCAGCTGCTGCGCGTGCTGACCGTGATGGACAACCAGGTCCGCGAGCTGCGCACCGGCTCGCTGCTGAAGTGCTTCGAGGAGAAGACGTACGCCGGCACCTACTGGGCGACCTACAGCGACATCTCGCACTTCGAGCTGCCGGACGCGCTGCCCGCGCCGGTCGAGCACACCCGGCGGCTCGCCGAGACGAAGACCCGGCTGAGCAGGATGTCCGAGCGGGTGCAGGACAACCTGATCAACTGGGGGTACGCCGTCTGCGACGCGGGCATGCGCCGCTGGGTGTGCCCGGGGACCGAGCTGAAGCCGGAGTTCCCGTACCCCGGCTCAGGCGTCGGCTAGGTTCGCGAACACGATGATGTTGTCCTTGTAACTGTGCTCGGCGTGGTCGAACGCGCCACCGCAGGTGATCAGCCGCAGCTGAGGCTTGTCACTGTTGCCGTACACGGCGTCGCGCGGGAACGTGTCCTTGGGGACCTGCTCCACCCGGTCGACGACGAACTTCAGCTTCTTGCCGTCACTGCGGTCGACGTCCACCTCGTCGCCCTTGGCCAGTTCCTTGAGCTTGAAGAAGATCCCGGGCTTCTTGTCGCCGTCGACGTGCCCGAGCACGACCGACGGCCCGGTCTCGCCGGGCACCGGCGACATCTTGTACCAGGCCGCCTGCATCGGCGTGTGCACCGACGGGACCGAGATCCCGCCGTCGGGCTTCGGCAGCACCGAAACCAGCGAGGACTGCGCGCCGATCTTCGGGATGTTCAGCTGCGTCGGGCGCAGGCCGGCGAACGGCTTGGTCACCGGCGGCGGGGCGGGTACGGACGACGACGGCGCCGCCGCCTGCGGGGTGGAGGTCCCGCAGGCGGCCAGGGTGAAGGACAGCGCCAGTGCGGCCGCGAGCACGCGGCCGCCGCGGCGGAACTGCGTGGTCATGCGGTCAGGACCGGGCCGTCGCGCCGCCGCCGGTCTCGACGCCGCCGCTCTTCGGGGTCACCTTGACCTGGCCGCCGACCGTGGCCGAGCCGCCGCCGTGGGCAACCGGCTTGGTGACCGGCTTGCCCTCGCAGCTCCAGGAGACCGTGGCGTCGGACAGGTGCTTGCCCTCGTTCAGCTGGATCTCGAAGCCCCAGTAGCGGCCGTCCGCGCCGTCCTGGTACGGGCCGTCGACGACGGAGAAGTCGTCGGAGGCGACGTTCTTCGGCTCGCCCGCCGCGCAGGCGATGGCCAGCAGGCCGCGGCCGCCGTCGAACTCCCACGCGTACGCGACGTCGTCGACGTAGTCGTCGCCGTGCGGGAACGGGTCGGTCGGCTCGGTGGTCGGCTCGGTGGTCTTGGTCGGCTTGCCCGACGTGGGTGTGCCGGTGGGCGTGCCGGTGCCGGTCGACGTCGGCTGCTCCGAGGACGTCGCCGTGGTCGTCTCCGAGGACGGCGCCGCGGTGCTCGTGGGCACCTCGGTCGTCACCGGCGCCGCGGTGGTGGTGCTCGGCGCGGCCTCGGTCGTCGAGGTGGCCGGGTCCTCCTGCGCGAACGCGGCCGGCGAAACGGTGAGCGTGAGCAGGGCCCCCGCGAGCACAGCGCCCGCGAGACGGCCCAGGGTCTTCTTCAAGGTGACTCCCAGGGAAGGAAACGCGCAATGACCCCCACTACGCGAGCCGCCCGGTGCCGATGAGCACGAGAACAGGCGACTCGGACATCCTGCCCCATTACTGGTCTATACCGGAACCGGATAAGACGTGAAGAAGACCACTGCGGAAACCGGTAACGTTCCGGCCCGGCGAAATCCACATCGGACAGTCGGGTCGGCGGCGCTTTCAGCCCGCCAGCTTCGCGTAGACGACGATGTTGTCCTGGTAGCTGTGTTCCGCGTGGTCGAACGCGCCACCGCAGGTGATCAGCCGCAGTTCCGGTTTGTCGCTGTTGCCGTAGACGGCGTCGCGCGGGAACGTCTCCTTCGGGACCTGGGTGACGCGGTCGACGACGAACTTCAGCTTCCTGCCGTCGCTGCGGTCGATGTCGACCTCGTCGCCGGGCGCCAGATCCTTGAGCTTGAAGAAGATACCCGGTTTCTTGTCGCCGTCGACGTGCCCCAGCACGATCGCCGGGCCGACGTCACCGGGCACCGGCGAAAGTTTGTACCAGGCCGCCTGCATCGGCGTGTGCACCGACGGGACGGAAATGGACCCGTCGGGTTTCACGGCGACGGCCAGCAGGCTGGACTCGGCGCCGATCTTCGGGATCCGCACCGACGTCGGGCGCAGTCCCTTGAACGGCACGGTCACCGGCACCGAAGACGGGACGGGAGCGGGCGGCGCGGCTTTCGGCGGCTCGGCGGTGCCGCACCCGGCCAGGGCCAGCACGAGGGCGAGCGCGGCGCCCGCCCGGCGGGCCGTCACCAGGCCGTGCCGCCGAAGCCCGTCTCGACCCCGCCCTTGGGCGCGACCTTGACCTGGGCCTTCGGAGCGGCGTTGCCGGCGGGCGCGGAGCTCGTCGCCGAGCTGGTCGCGGTCGGGACCGGCGCCGTACTCGACGCCGGGGCACTCGAGCTCGCGCCCGTGGTGGTGGTCGTGCTCGTCGTCGTGCCCGTCGTGCTCGTCGGGCTCGTCGGGCTCGTGCTCGTCGTCGAGGTGGCGGTCGCCGTCGTGGTGACGGTCGAGGTCGGCGGCTGCTCCTGCGCGAACTCGACGGTGCCGTTGCCCTCGACGCCACCGCAGGTCCAGCTGAACTTCGCGGTCGTGGTGCCCGCCGGGGCGTCGACGACGCGCACGGAGTAGTTCCACAGGCGGCCGTCGGCCTCGTCCTGGTCCGGCCCGCCGGTCACGGTGAGGTACTGCGTGGCGACCTCGCCCGGCCGTCCGGCCGCGCAGGCGATGACCAGGACGCCTTCCCCGCCGAGACCGACGAAGCCGTGCCCGACGTTGTCCTGGTAGTCGTCCTTCGGCGCGGCCTGGACGGGCTTGTCCGGCTGGGCCTTGGGCGCGATCCGCTTCTCCGTGGTCTTGACGTCACCGCCCGTGCGCGGCGACGGCGTGGTCGTCGAAGTGACCGAAGTGGACGGAGGCGCGGTCGTGCTCGTCGTGCTGCCCGAAGTCGGAGTCTCCGAAGTGGACGACGTGGTTTCCCTGGGTGACGCACTGGTTTCGGTCTGTGCCAGCGCCGTGGGCGCGGCGGCGAAGGTGGCGAGCGCACCCGCGAAAACGACCCCGGCGACCCTGCTCAGCGTTCTGCCCACGGCGTGCTCCCAACAGTCTGACCTGCGATGTCGCGACTATCGGCGATTCGGTGGCCCGCGTTACTCCGTGAGGGCGAACGTCAGGTCGTCCCACAGGTCCTCGGGGTCTTCGAGGCCGACGCTGAACCGGATCAGCCCGGGCGGGACGCGTTCCTCGCCCGGGAGCCACGCCCGCCGCTCGACCAGGCTCTCGACGCCGCCGAGGCTGGTCGCCGGGACGATCAGCCGGGTCGACGCGCAGAAGCGGTCCGCCGTCTCGGCGTCGGCCAGCTCGAAGGCGAGCATCATCCCGAAGCCCGGGTAGCGCACCCGCCGGACCGCGGGGTGCTCGCCGAGGCGCGAAGCCAGCAGCGCGGCGGTACGGGACTGCTCCGCCAGCCGGACGGGCATGGTCCGCAGCCCGCGGAGGGCGAGCCAGGCCTCGAGAGCGCCCGGCGTCGACCCCACCCGCGTCCGCGCGCCGCGCAGCTCGGCCGCGACGGCCGGGTCCTTGGCCACGGTGATGCCCAGCAGCAGGTCGCTGTGCCCGCCGATGGCCTTGGTCGCGCTGTGCACGACGATGTCCGCACCCAGCTCCAGGGGCCGCTGCAGCAACGGCGTCGCGAAGGTGTTGTCGACGACGACCCGGCCGCGCGCGGCGGCGGCGATCGTCTCGATGGCCATCACGTCGAGGGTCGGGTTGGTCGGCGACTCCAGCCAGACCAGGTCGGCCGTCGCCGCTTCGGCCACCCAGGCTTCGGTGTCGGTCGGCTCCAGCTCGGTGACGGCGAGCTTGCCGAGCTCCTGCGCGTGGGCCAGCACCCCGCGCGTGACGGCGTAGCTGAACGTCGGGACGACGACCCGCGACCCGACCGGCAACAGGTCCAGTACCGCCGAGAGGGTGGCGACCCCGGACGCGAACGCCGTCGCGTGGCCGCCTTCGAGCGCCCCGACGGCTTCTTCGAGCGCGTGCCAGGTCGGCGTCCCGTCGCCGCGCGCGTACACGAAGTCGCCACCGGCCCGGTAGGTGCTGGTGGCGACGAGCGGGGTGTTCAGCGGCTCGCCGGAACCGTGCGGGCGGCCGGCGGCGATGGCCTTGGTGCGGGGCGTCCAGTCGTCCATGCGGTTCACGGTAACCGCAGGTCATCCCCCGGTCACTGTGACAAAGACGGCCGGTCCGCCCGCGCGTCCACGGGCGAACCGGCCTGGTCTCAGTGCGCGTACACCTCGAACTCGTACAGCGAGTAGCCGTACTTCGTGCCGCGCTGGACACCCTGCATCTTGACGAACCGCGCCGGGGTCGCGGCGAACGCGAGGTTGTCCTGCCCGCCGTCGCCGTCGGTCACCACCGCCGCGTCCGTCCAGTGCACCGCGTCGGGCGAGAGCTGGATCCGGTAGCTCCTGCCGTAGGCGGACTCCCAGCTCAGCAGCACCCGCGAGACCTGCTGGACCGATCCCAGGTCGACGGTGATCGCCTGGTCGTCGCTCCAGTCGCTGGCCCAGCGGGTCGAGGCGTTCCCGTCGATCGCGTTGGCCGCCGGCGAGTTGAAGAAGCCGGTCTCGGCGCTGGTGGCGCTGACCGTCTTCGCCGCCGCCAGGTTCGCGATGTTGTCCCCGCGGTGGGCGGCGTACTCGACGACCTGCTGGAACGTCGGGCGGTTCTGCCAGCTGATCTTGTCCTGCGTGATGCCGCCGAGCGGGTTGTGGATGATCGAGTCGGCGCACCACTGGTCGCCGGCCGAGCAGTTCGCGTCACCGGGGTAGACGGTGCTCGCGGACTGGCCGGCGGCCGTGGTCAGCGAGTCGACGAGCGCCTGGCGGCACGCGGTGACGTCGCCGCCGCCGCAGAACGTCTGCGCGAGCGGGCCCGCGACCGGCTGGCCGAGCACCTGCCGGATGTCCTTGCTGACGTAACCCCACCAGCCGTACTGGAACGACGAGCCCTTGTGGGGCTGGCCGGTGTGCCCTCCGTTGCCGTTCTGCCAGCCGGACGGGCTCTCGTTGATGCCCAGCACGCCGGTCATCGCGTTGTAGGCGTCGTCGCCGAGGGACGGCTTGAACTCGGCCTGCACCAGCAGCGGCCACCAGGCGTCGAGGATGCGGATGGCGTCCGCGTCGGCGTAGGTCTTGCTGCCCGGTGAGGTTTCCGTGCGGAGCTGGCCGTGGGAGAGCCACGCCTTGAGCTTCGCCTCGGCGTCCGCCGCCGCCCCGGTGGTGGGCGTCTTGTCGAGCACCTGCAGCAGCAGCGGCAGCACGCGCTCGGCGCGCAGGTCGGCGAGGGCGGCGTCCGCCATCGCCTGGGTCAGGTTGACCCGGGTGACCTTGGTGCCGCTGCTGATCAGCTTCTTCACCCGCGAGTCGAGCAGGTCGACGCGGTGCACGGCGGACTTGTCCGCACCCGCCGCGGCGTACCCGTTGGCCTGGGCGTTGTTCCAGCTGACGTAGTAGTCCTGGTTGACCGACTGCGGGTGCTGCGACGCCGGCGTGTAGGTCGCGACGTTGCCCGCCGGGTTCCAGCCGACCCAGTCGTGGCCCTGGTCGCCCCACACCGGCATGTTCGGGTCCACATCGGACTGCCGGGCGGGGTTGGCGCCGGAGTTGAAGTAGGCGATGTCCCGGGAGTCGGCGTAGAACCAGTTGAACGTGAAGTTGATGTCCTGCGCGGCCCGCTGGAAGTCCGCGGCGGACTTGACGAAGGTCGGGTCGTTCAGCTCCTGGAAGCCGATCAGCGAGTCGACCTCGTGGAAGTAGGACGACCGCAGCGCCGCGTACGCCACCGGCTTGCCGCCGACGGTCGCCCGGCTCTGCACCGGCCCGTACTTGGTCCGGTAGCTGCGCAGGGTGTAGGACCCGGCCGCGGTGCCGTCGGCCACCGTGGGCTTCCAGGCGTTCTTGACCTCCACGGTCTCCATCGGGACGCACTTGCCCTGGTAGGTGTAGTAGTTCGAGTCCTTCGTCGGCGCGGCGCCGCTCGGGTCGCACAGCTGCAGCGCGTAGGTGTCGATGATGTCCTGCGCCGACGTCGTCGCGCTCCACGAGTAGTCCTGGCCGCGGCCCAGCAGCGTGTACATGCTCAGCCCGGCGAAGGCCGCGCCGCGCGAGCTGATGCCCGGGCCCTGCAGCTCCTGCAACAGCAGCAGCTGCGGCGCGAAGTAGCCGGTCTGCGGGCCGAACACGGCGACCGGGTGGCCGCTGGCGGTCTTGGCCCCGGAGACGAGCAGCGCGTTCGACATGCCGTGCTTCTCGCTCAGCATGTTCGCCGGCAGCACGCCGTTCTCGAACATCCCGCGGGCGGGCGCCAGCTCGGCGGGCGCGGCGACGTCCACAGTGGACGGCGTGGCCGATGCGGCCGAGCCGGTCCGGTCGAACACCAGCGGCTGCGGGGTGACGGAGTTCTTGTCCGGCATGGCCCGGCCGGTCGCGTTGGCCGGGGTCTTGCCGTACGGGAAGGTCTGGCCGTCGTGCAGCGTCTTGACCGCCTCGGGGTCGTCCTCCGAGCGCAGGCTCTGCCACACCTTCTCGCCCTGCACGACGCCGTACTTCTCCTGCATCGCGAGCTTCGCGATGGCGTTCTGGACCTCGCCGCCGCCGCCCGCGCCGAACTCGGCACCGATCAGCGAGGCCAGCGCGACCAGGTCGGTCAGCTTGAACGGGTCGATCGAGCCGGCGTTGGTGATCGAGTCGACGTGCCCGGTCAGCACGTACTCGCCCGGGAAGTACCGGCCGTTGTAGGAGTCGCTGATGTACTTGTTGATGCCGTCGATGTAGGCCTGCGCGTCGGCGAGGCCCTGCGCGCCGCGCGGGCCGCTGGCCGCGGTGCGGTCGATCTGCGCCTGCAGCTCGGCTTCGGTGTACGGCGCGTTCGCGAAGAACTGCTGCTCGAGTTCACGGTTGGCTTCGGCACCACCGGCGAACGAGGTGACCTGGCCGCGGGCGGCGTGCCGCAGCACGTCCATCAGCCACAGCCGGTCCTGCGCGGCCGCGTACCCGGCGCCGAACTCGGTGCCCGCGCGGGTCGTGCCGGTGATGTGCGGGACGCCGAGGGCCTTGTCCCGCACGATCGTGACGTCGGCCCGCGGCTTGGCCGTGCTCGCCACCTGGTCGGCCGGGACGCCGAAGGAGGCGTCGTTGAAGTACTGGCTGATCGCACCGGTGGTCAGCGTCTGGTAGCCGCCGGCCAGCGAGGCGTACTTGCCGAGCTGGTCGGCCGAGTGCGCCGGGCGGGTGCCGAGCAGCTTGTGCGCCAGGATCTCCGCGAGGGTGGCGCTGCCCTGTTCGCCGGGTGGCAGGATGTCGTTGCACTGCCCGCCGCAGTAGTCGTCGGGTGACAGGGCCGCCTCCGCGGCCGGCGCGGTGACGGCGACCTGGGTGAGCCCGGCCACGAGGGCCCCCAGTGCCGTTACGGTCAGGGCGCGGATGCGGCGTCGCATGCCGGGCTCCCCTCAGTCCAGAAAAGTGACGTAGCGCACGCTACCGAGGGGTAGGAGAAGTGTGAAGACTTTTCGCGTTTTTCCCCTCCTTGGGCGTAGTCCGATCGGCGCAGCCGGGCGCGCATCGGTACGGTGAGGGCCATGACCTTGGAAAAGCCCCTCATCGACCGCCCGGACGGACCCGCTCCGGCCGACCTGGAAATCACCGACATCACCGTCGGTGACGGCGCGGAGGCCACGGCGGGCAAGACCGTCACCGTGCACTACGTCGGGGTGTCCCACTCGACCGGCGAAGAGTTCGACGCCTCCTGGAACCGCGGCGAGCCGCTGCGCTTCGGCCTCGGGGCCGGCCAGGTCATCGCCGGCTGGGACCAGGGTGTCGCGGGGATGAAGATCGGCGGCCGCCGCAAGCTGGTGATCCCGCCGCACCTGGCCTACGGCGACCGCGGCGCGGGCGGCGTCATCAAGCCGGGCGAGACCCTCGTCTTCGTCGTCGACCTGGTCGGCGTGAACTAGCGCACAACGCCCAAACCGGCCCCGGCGTACCGCGCCGGGGCCGGTTTTTTGCTCCATGCAGCGCCTTTCCGTCGCGTGCACCGTGGCTACGCTCGAAGGTGATCACCGGCCGTCGACCGCCGGTGCACGACAAGGGGGGATCCACCGATGCGCGTGCGCGCCGTGCTTTCCGCTGCCTTCCTGACCTTGACCGCCGGGCTCGCCACCGCGGCACCGGCTTCGGCCGTGGCCAACGGTTCCGACGTCCCGGCGGGCCAGTTCGGGTTCGCCGCCAAGCTCACGATGACCAACATCCCGAGGCCCGACGGCAGCCGCTACAACAGCGCCTGCTCCGGCTCCCTGATCGCGAAGAACTGGATCATCACGGCCGGGCACTGCTTCCACGACGCGAACCGCAACCGCGTCTCCGGACCGGTGCCGTACCCGACGTCCGTGCTGCTCGGCACGGTCGACCAGAGCACGCCCGGCGTGACGCGCAACGTCGTCACCGTCTACCAGTCGAGCGTAAACGACATCGCGATCGCGACCCTCGACACGGACGTGACGACGATCACGCCGCTCACGGTCAACCGCGTCACCCCGTCGGTGGGCCAGCTGCTGACCCTCGCCGGCTGGGGCAGCCTCACCGCGGTCAACCCGGCGCCCTCGACGAAGCTGCAGCAGGGCACCGTGAAGGTCGGCCAGGTCGCCGCCGCGACGCTCGGCGTCCAGGGCGTCGCCCCGACGTCGACGACGAGCGCCTGCGTCTACGACTCGGGCGCGCCGTACTTCGTCGCCGGCGGCTCCGGCGGCCAGCTCGTGTCGGTGGAGTCCACCGGGCCGGACTGCCCGCACAACCAGCTCGAGACCACTTCGCGGGTGGACGTCATCGCGGACTGGATCGCTTCGCACACCGGCTGACCTCCACCGGGCGTCACCCGATGGTCCACCGGGTGACGCCCGGCCAGGGAATTCCCCGGCCGCGGCGGCGGCCCTAACGTCGAACGTCGACCACCGACTCGACGAAGGGGAGAAATGCGCCTGCGCGCCCTGCTCGCCGCTGCCGTTCTGACCATCTCCACCGCTCCCGCCGCCTGGGCCGTCGCGCACGGTTCCGACGTCCCGCCGGGGCAGGACGAGTTCGTCGCGAAGATCGCGATGACGAAGATCCCGCGCCCGGACGGCTCGACGTACAGCAGCTACTGCACGGGCGCGCTCATCGCGCCCGGCTGGGTCGTCACGACCGGCCACTGCTTCCACGACGCGAGCCGCAACCGGGTCTCGGGCAAGGTCCCGTACCCGACGACGGTGACGCTGGGCCTGACCGACGAAGCGACGGAATCGGGCATCGCCCGCAGGGCGACCGACGTCCTCCAGGCCAAGGAGAACGACGTCGCCCTGATCCGCCTGGATTCCCCCGTCACGGCGGTGACGCCCCTGACGGTGAGCCGAGCCGCCCCGAAGGTGGGCCAGCAGCTGACGCTGGCGGGCTGGGGCAGCCTGACGGCCGCGGCCCCCAAGCCGGCCACCCGCCTCCAGCAGGGCACGGTGGCGGTGGCGAAGGTGGACGCGACGACGCTGGGCGTCCGCGGCGCGGCCCCGGAGATCACGACGAGCGCGTGCACCTACGACTCCGGCGCCCCCTATTTCTCGGGCACCGAACTGGTCGCCCTGGAGGCCACGGGCCCGGACTGTCCCCACGCGGGCATCGAAACAACAAGCCGCGCAGACGTCATAGCGGACTGGCTGGCCACCCACACGGCCTAACTTCGCCGAGAGCGAACAAGGTGACGTAGCCCACCGGCCTGCCCACGGCCGCCTACCGGACCACGCTGGGACGTGAGGGAAGGCACCGTGGGGGGTCCGGGGGGCTCGGCCCCCCGGGGAAAACAAGGCCAACGGGAAGAGGCCCGATCGCGCAAGCGATCGGGCCTCTGAACAGCGTGGGCGAGGAGGGAGTTGAACCCTCACGTCCTTTCGGACACACGGACCTGAACCGTGCGCGTCTGCCATTCCGCCACTCGCCCGAGTGCTTCTCTCTGACAGCGAGGAGAAGACTAGCAGGTCGTTTGAACGGGTTTCACCGGGGGCCGTGTAGAGCCTCGCTCACCCGGATAGGATCGATGCGGAAGCACACGTGTGAGGAGGTTTTCCCCGGTGGGCCGCGCCGAACGATTCGACAGGCGACTCGAGAACCTGGTGGGGAACACTTTCGCGCGCATGTTCGGTGGCAACGTCGTCACGCAGGAAGTGGCGATCGCCCTCGAGCGGGAGAGTGAGGAGAACGTTCGTGAGCTGGCAGGCGGTCGGCAGCTCGCCCCCAATCACTACATCGTGTCGCTGGGGGCGGCTGACCACGAGCGCATGGCCGGTGACGAGCAGCGCGTCACCCAGGTGCTGGCCGAGGCGGTGGCGGAACACCTCGCCGCCGAAGGCCTGGACACCTATGGTGACGTCGTCGTATCACTCGAGCGCAACGAGGCGCTGCATACTGGACAGTTCAAGACCCGTTCGTCCGTCGATCCCGACGCCCGCCCCTCAGGCGCCGGTTCACCGCGGTCGGCACGACCCAGCAACGCAGGAGACCCAGCAATGAGCCAGCCCCCCGGCTACGGCCAATACGACCAGGGTGACCCGTACGGCCAGCAGGGCCAGTACGGCTACGGACAGCAGGGTGGCCAGCAGCCCGGGTACGACCAGGGTTACGGCCAGCAGGGTGGATACGACCAGTACGGCCAGCCGCAGCAGGGTGGTGGCTACGACCAGTACGGCCAGCAGCAGCACCAGGCCGGCTACGACCAGGGCTACGCCCAGCCCCAGGGCGGTGGCTACGACCAGGGCGGCTACGCCCAGCCTCAAGGCGGCGGCTACGACCAGGGCGGCTACGCCCAGCCCCAGGGTGGTGGCTACGACCAGGGCGGTTACGCGCAGCCCCAGGGCGGCGGGTACGACCAGGGCGGCTACCAGCAGGGTGGTTACGACCAGTACGGCGGCCAGCAGCCGGGCGGGTACGACCAGTACGGCCAGCAGCCGGCGTACGGCCAGCCGGCCGCGGACCCGTACGGCCAGCAGGGCGGCTACGGCCAGCCCGCGCCGGGCCGCCAGCTCGCGGCGAGCCTGCAGCTGGACGACGGCTCGAACCGGACGTACTCGCTGAAGCAGGGCGGGAACGTCGTCGGCCGCGGCCAGGACGCGGACTTCCGCCTGCCGGACACCGGCGTTTCGCGCCGCCACCTGGAGATCACCTGGGACGGCCAGAGCGCGACGCTCGCCGACATCGGGTCGACCAACGGCACGACCGTGAACGGCACCCCGGTCCAGACCTGGCAGCTCGCCGACGGCGACGTCATCCGGGTCGGCCACTCGTCCCTCGTGTTCCGTACACAGGGCTGACTGGGGACACGGAATACTGTTCCCGCAGAATTGACGTGCGGGGGGACCGCGGCGTACCCGCGTCGCGGCTGCGCGGAAGAGTCGGGAGCGGACACACCAAGTGCCAGAGCTGGTCGTACAACTCACCAGGGTGGGCTTCCTCGTGCTGCTCTGGCTCTTCGTGTTCGCCGCGCTCCGAGTCGTGCGCTCGGACCTCTACGCGGCGTCGGGCATGCGCGTCCAGGTGCCGACCTTCGGGCGCAAGAAGGAGAAGAGGCCGCGCAACAGCAAGTCGCCGCAGCAGCTGCTGGTGACCCACGGCGCGCTCGCCGGGACGCGCATCGCGCTGGACGGCCGGCCGATCCTGATCGGCCGGGCCGACGACTCCACGCTGGTCCTCGACGACGACTACGCGTCGACCCGGCACGCCCGGATCGCCCAGCGCGGCGAGGACTGGTACGTGGAAGATCTGGGCTCGACGAACGGGACTTACCTGGACCGGGCTAAGGTCACTGCACCCCTCCGGGTCCCGCTCGGAGTCCCCATCCGGATCGGCAAGACGGTGATCGAGCTTCGCCCATGACTCTCGTCCTCCGCTACGCAGCCCGCAGCGACCGGGGCCTGGTGCGTTCGAGCAACCAGGACTCCGTGTACGCCGGCCCTCGCCTGCTCGCGCTCGCCGACGGCATGGGTGGGCACGCGGCGGGTGAAGTCGCCAGCAAGGTCGTCATCGCTTCCCTCGCCCCGCTCGACGACGACGAGCCGGGCGACGACCTGCTCGCCCAGCTGCGCGAGGCGGTGGCGAACGGCAACGCCGCGATCGCCGAGCTGGTCTCGCAGGACCCGGACCTGGACGGCATGGGCACCACGCTCACCGCCGTCCTGTTCGCCGGCACCCGGCTGGGGCTGGTGCACGTCGGTGACTCGCGGGCCTACCTGTTGCGCGGCGGCCAGTTCGCGCAGATCACCCGGGACGACAGCTTCGTCAACGAACTGCTGGAACAGGGCCGGATCACGCCCGAAGAGGCGGCGGTGCACCCGCAGCGGTCGCTGCTGCTGAAGGCGCTCACCGGCCACGAAGTCGAGCCGAGCCTCACCGTGCGCGAAGCCCGCGCCGGCGACCGGTACCTGATCTGCTCGGACGGCCTGTCCGGCATGGTCAGCGACGAGACGCTGGCCGAGGCCGTGCAGATCCCGGACCCGCAGCAGTGCGCGGACCGGATGATCGAGCTGGCGCTCAAGGGCGGCGGCACCGACAACGTCACGGTGATCATCGCCGACGTCGTCGACGTCGACTTCGGCGAGGACGCGCCCATCGTGGGCGGCGCCGCCGGGGACGGCAGCGACGAACGGCACCAGGGCGATTCGCCCGCGGCGCGGGCCAGGGCGCTGACCCAGCCACCGCCGCAGCCGCGCCCGGAACTGCCGCAGCCGCAGGTGGATCCGAAGGCCCGGCGCCGGAAGCGGTTCCGCTGGCTCGCCGGCGCGCTGGTGGTCCTCGTGGTGCTCGCCGCGGCCGCCATCGCGACCCGCTACTTCGTGCTGAGTCAGTACTATGTCGGCGAGGGAGCGGACGGGGAGGTCGTGATCTACCGCGGCGTCCCCGGCAGCATTCTCGGCATCGACCTGCACGCCTACGAGCAGGGGTCCTGCCCGCCGAGCCAGGTGTGCACGGACAAGCTCCGCGTCACCCAGCTCCAGGAGGACGCGCGGCTGGCGGTGCAGAACGGCGTCAAGAAGGACAGCCTCGACGAAGCGCGGAAGTACATCGACGACTTCCTGCAGCTGCGCAAGCGCTTGAACAACTGCGCGCCGGCGGGCGGCCTGCCGTCCCCGACGCCGACCTCGACCCCGGTCACGCCGACGACGACCCCGTCGGCTCCGGCCGGCTCCACTGCTCCGTCGTCGGCGAACCAGCCAGCGGGGAGGGACTGCTCGACGCCGAGTTCGACGGCACCGACGACGGGAGGCGGTAACTGATGAGCCAGCCTGCCGCGCGCGCCGCCGAACCGCTCGCCGCGCAGTTCCAGACGAACCCGCCCCGCGAGGTCCCGACCCGCCGCAACACCGAGCTGGTGCTGCTGGGGTTCGCGACGTTCATCGTCACCATCGCGCTGGTGCTGGTGGAAGCGAACCAGGAGCAGGAGCTGACCTGGTCGATCATCTGGCTGGGCCTCGCCTACCTCGCGATCTTCGCCGCGGCGCACCTGGCTGTCCGCAAGTGGGCGCCGTACGCCGATCCGGTGCTGCTCCCCTGTGTCGCGCTGCTGAACGGCATCGGGCTGGTGATGATCCACCGGATCGACCTGGCCCTGGCCGAACGCGCCACGCAGCAGGGCAAGGACTACACGCCCGCCGTCACCGCGCAGGTGCTGTTCACGGTCATCTCGCTGGTGTTCTTCGTCGTCGTGCTGATCGTGGTCAGCGACCACCGCACGCTGACCCGCTACGGCTACACCGCGGGCCTGGTCGGGATCGGCGCGCTGGCGCTGCCCGCGCTGCTGCCGTCGAGCCTGTCCGAGGTCAACGGCGCGAAGGTGTGGCTGAAGCTGCCGTTCTTCTCGATCCAGCCGGGCGAGTTCGCGAAGATCCTGCTGATGATCTTCTTCGCCTCGTTCCTGGTGTCGAAGCGGGACCTGTTCATGGTGGCGGGCAAGAAGCTCGTCGGCGTCGAGCTGCCGCGCGCCCGCGACCTCGGCCCGATCCTGATCGCCGCGTTCGCCTGCATCGGCATCCTGGTGTTCGAGAAGGACCTCGGCACCTCGCTGCTGTTCTTCAGCGTCATCCTGGTGATGCTGTACGTCGCGACCGAGCGGGCCATCTGGGTCGTCCTCGGGCTCAGCTTCTTCGCGGTCGGCTGCATCATCGCCTACAACCTCTTCTCGCACGTCCAGCAGCGCGTGGCGAACTGGCTGGACCCGCTGGCCACCTACGACCAGGCGGGCGGCGGCTACCAGCTCGCCCAGGGCCTGTTCGGGCTCGGCACCGGCGGCGTCGGCGGTACCGGGCTCGGGGCCGGTCGGCCGGACATGGTGCCCGAGGCCAACACCGACTTCATCACCGCGTCGATCGGCGAAGAGCTCGGCTTCATCGGGCTGGCCGCGGTGCTGATGCTGTACTTGCTGGTCGCGATGCGCGGCATGCGCAGCGCGCTGGCCGTGCGCGACACGTTCGGCAAGCTGCTGGGCGGCGGGCTCGCGTTCACCATGGTCATGCAGATCTTCGTCGTCGTCGGCGGGGTCACGAAACTCATCCCGGAGACCGGTATCACCGCCCCGTTCCTGTCCAAGGGTGGTTCGTCGCTGCTCGCGAACTACATCCTGGTCGCGTTGCTGCTCCGCATCTCCGACGCGGCCCGCAAGCCCGCCGCCCGCCCGAAGCCGCAGCAGCAGCCGCAGGCCCCGATCGCGGAAGCGCACACCGTGCTCGTGCAGCGCCCGCCGGCGGACGGGGGCGCCCAGGCATGAACACCCCGCTGCGCAAGGTCGGCATGGCGATGCTCGTGATGGTCGTCCTGCTGCTGGCCAACGCCACCTACATCCAGGTGGTGAAGGCCGACGACTACCGCACCGACTCCCGCAACGCGCGCGTGCTCTACGACGAGTTCGCCCGCCAGCGCGGCAAGATCGTGTCGCAGGCCAACGGCGAGGTGCTGGCCAGCATCAACCCGTCGAACGACAAGTACAAGTACATCCGGACCTACGCCGACGGCCCGATGTACGCGCCGGTCACCGGCTACTACTCGATCAACTACGGCGCCGGCGGCCTGGAGCGCGCCGAGGACGACGTCCTCAACGGCTCCGACCCGCGGCTGTTCGTGCGGCGGCTGTCGGACATGGTCACCGGCCGGGACCCCAGCGGCGGCAACGTCCGGCTGACCATCGACCCGGCCGTGCAGAAGGCCGCGTACGACCTGATGACGCAGAAGGGCTACACCGGCGCGGTCGTCGCGCTGGAGCCGAGCACCGGCCGGATCCTGGCGATGGTCTCGACCCCGTCGTACGACCCGAACCAGCTCGCTTCGCACACGTCGAAGGCGCAGACCGACGCCTGGACCGCGTTCAACAAGGACCAGAAGAAGCCCATGCTGAACCGGGCGATCTCCGAAACCTACCCGCCGGGGTCGACGTTCAAGCTGGTCACCGCGGCGGCCACGCTCGAGGACGGCAAGGGCCCGGACACCCAGGTCAGCACGGCGCCCAACACGAAGCTGCCCGGCACGAACGTCACGCTGGAGAACTACGCCGGGGAAGCCTGCCCGGGCAACACGTTCCGGGACGCGCTCGCGCACTCGTGCAACGTGCCGTTCGCGGAGTTCGCCGGCCAGCTCGGCCCGGACAAGATGAAGAAGACGGCCGCGAACTTCGGCATCGGGCAGACCGACCTGACCGTGCCGATGAAGGTCGCCCCGTCGACGGTCGGGCCGCTCGACTCCCAGGGCGCGCTCTTCCAGAGCGGCATCGGCCAGCGCGACGTCCGGTTGACGCCGCTGCAGGACTGCCTGCTCGCGGCCACCGTGGCCAACGGCGGGATGGCGATGAAGCCGCAGCTGGTGCAGTCGGTGCTGGCACCGGACCTGTCGACGATCGAGGACTACAGCCCCACCGAACTCACCGGCACCCCGGCGTTGTCGTCGTCGAACGCCGCGATCCTCAAGGACATGATGGTCGCATCCGAGGGCTTCACCAAGGGCGGTGGCAAGCGCGACGACGTGAAGATCGCGTCGAAGACCGGCACCGCCGAGCACGGCACGGACTCCAAGAACACCGCACCGCACGCCTGGTACACCGCCTTCGCCCCGGTCGACAACCCGCAGATCGCGGTCGCCGTGATCGTCGAGGACGGCGGCAACCGCGGCCTCGCGGCCACGGGCGGCACCGTCGCGGCGGAAATCGGCCGCGCGGCCATCAACGCGAAGCTCGGGGGTGGATAGCGCATGCTGTCCTCCGGTCAGCTGCTGGCCGACCGCTACAAGCTGACGAGCCGGATCGCCGTCGGCGGGATGGGCGAGGTCTGGCAGGCCAGCGACACCCGGCTCGACCGGACCGTGGCCGTCAAGATCCTCAAGGCCGAGCTCTCCGGTGACGCCGAGTTCCTGCACCGCTTCCGCACGGAAGCGCGGATGACGGCGTCGCTGAACCACCCCGGCATCGCCGCGGTGCACGACTACGGCGAGACGATCTTCGACGGCGACCTCTCGATCGCGTACCTGGTGATGGAGCTCGTCGACGGCGACCCGCTGGCCGGGTTGCTGGCCAAGCACGGACGCCTGTCGGCGGAGTTCACGCTCGACATGCTCGAGCAGGCGGGCAACGCACTGCAGGCGGCGCACTCCCACGGCCTGGTCCACCGCGACGTCAAGCCGGGCAACATCCTGGTGACGTCGGCCGGCCAGGTGAAGATCACCGACTTCGGCGTGGCGAAGGCGGCCGACGCGGCCCCGGTCACCCGGTCCGGCATGGTCATGGGCACCGCGCACTACATCGCCCCGGAGCAGGCGCTCGGGCAGCCGGCCGAGCCGGCGTCCGACGTCTACTCGCTGGCGGTGTGCGGCTACGAATGCCTCGCCGGGCACCGGCCGTTCCTGTCCGAGAACGCCGTGACGGTCGCGATGATGCACATCCGCGACATCCCGCCGCCGCTGCCGCCGGACGTGCCGCCCGCGGCGCGCGCGGTGATCGAGGCGACCCTGGTCAAGGATCCGCGGCAGCGCTACAACAACGGCGGCGAGTTCGCGGCCGCTGTCGCCGCGGTCCGCGCCGGGCAGCCGCTGCCGACGCCGTCCGGGCTGGTCAACGCCACCTACACGACGGGCCAGCAGCCGGTGGTGCCGCAGCACGTGCCCCAGCAGCCGCCGCCGTCGATGCCGGTGCCCATTCCCCCGCAGCAGCTCCCGCCGCCGCAGCAGATGCCCGTTGGTCCGCCGTCACCGGCGATGAACCCGATGGCCGCCATCGGCCCGCCGTCCCGGCCCGCTCCGCGGCAGGTCATGGTGCCGGCCGCCCGCAAGAAGACGCAGTGGGGCTGGTGGGCGCTGCTCGCGGCGATCCTGCTCGTCGTCCTCGTGGCGGGCATCGTGCTGGTGGCGAAGATGCTGGGCGGCGGCAACGGCTCGCCACCGCACAACGGACAGACGCAGAGCCAGGTGGTCCCGGGCAGACAGGTGCCCGCGGGAGAGCCGGCGGCTTCCGGCGCCGGCTCGGCGAGCCCTCCCGGCACGACCGACGATGGCCGGCACGGCATCATGACCACACCTTGGACGGAATGGAACGGCACCCAGAGATGAGCACACCCAGACTGCTCTCCAACCGGTACGAGCTGGGCGAAACGCTCGGCTACGGAGGCATGTCCGAGGTCCATCACGGCCACGACGTGCGTCTCGGCCGGGAAGTCGCGATCAAGATCCTCCGTGCCGACCTCGCCAGGGACCCGCAGTTCCAGGAGCGCTTCCGCCGCGAGGCGCAGAACGCCGCCGCGCTGAACCACCCGGCGATCGTCGCGGTCTACGACACCGGCGAGGCGAACACCGAGTTCGGGCCGCTGCCGTACATCGTCATGGAGTACGTCGAGGGCCGGACGCTGCGCGACATCGTCAAGACCGAAGGCCCGATGTCGCAGAAGCGGGCGATGGAGGTCATGGCCGACGTCTGCGCGGCCCTGGACTTCTCCCACCGCCACGGCATCGTGCACCGCGACGTCAAGCCGGCCAACGTGATGATCACGAAGAACGGCGCGGTCAAGGTGATGGACTTCGGCATCGCGCGCGCGATGCACGACGGCCAGTCCGCCATGACCCAGACCGCCGCGGTGATCGGCACGGCGCAGTACCTCTCGCCGGAGCAGGCCCGCGGCGAGTCGGTCGACGCGCGTTCCGACGTCTACGCCGCCGGGTGCGTGCTGTACGAGCTGATCACCGGCGAGCCGCCGTTCACCGGGGACTCCCCGGTGGCGGTCGCCTACCAGCACGTCCGCGAAGACCCGAACCCGCCGTCGTCGGTGAACCCGGCGGTGGCGCCGGAGCTGGACGCCGTCGTGCTGAAGGCGCTGGCCAAGGGCCCGGCGAACCGCTACCAGTCGGCGGCGGAGATGCGCTCGGACCTGGTGCGCACGCTTTCGGGCCAGCGCCCGGTGGCGCCGATGGTGATGTCCGAGGACGAGCGCACGCAGGTGATGAACGCCGACCGGCGGCAGCCGCAGCGCTACGACGAATACACCGAGCCGGACGACGAAGACCCGCGGGCCAAGCGCCGTCGCCGCACGATCCTGGCGGCGATCGCGGCGGTGTTCGTGCTGGGCGCCGTCCTGCTCATCATGTGGCTGGCCGGCTCGTTCAAGAGCAACACCAACGCCACGGTCGCGATCCCGGACGTCACGCACCAGACGGTGCCCCAGGCGCGGGAGACGTTGAAGAGCAGGGGCTTCGACGGCACGATCGAGACGAAGAACGTGACCTGCGGTGTGCAGCCGACCGACGGCAACCCGGAGTGCAGCCCGGACGACATCAACAAGGTCATCAAGACCGACCCGTCGGCCGGCGTCTCGGTCGCGACCAACACGAAGATCGCGCTGTACGTCGGTGCCGCGCCGGGCAAGTCCAGCGTGCCGGACCTCAAGGGCAAGACGCAGGACCAGGCGGAGCAGGCCCTCACCGAAGCCAAACTGACCCTCGACCCGAACGTCCAGCAGACCGAGGTCGACGACCCGAGCCAGGTCGGCTTGATCCTGAACCAGACCCCGGCCGCGGGTACCGAGGCCCCGCAGGGCAGCAGCGTCAAGATCACGATCGGCAAGTCCAAGCAGCTCAAGACGGTCCCCGACTTCACCGGCAAGCCGTACTCGCAGGCCAAGGCGGCGCTCGAGAGTGCGGGCTGGAAGACGAAGAAGGTCGACCAGGGGTCGGACTCGGTGGCGAAGGACTCGGTCATCACCCAGAACCCGAACGGTGGTCAGCTGGCGGTCGGCGAGACGATCACGCTGACCGTGTCGACGGGCCCGGCCACCCCGACTTCGACCCAGATCGAGATGCCGCAACTGGTGGGCATGCCGGTCGACGAAGCTCAGCAGAAGCTGCAGAGCATGGGCTGGACCCAAACGCTCAACCAGCAGTCCGACCGGGGCAGCCGGCAGCCGGAAGGCACGGTCACCAAGCAGAGCGTGAAGGCGGGCACCGAGATCAACAAGGACCAGCCGATCACGGTGGCCGTGTCGGAGGGCAACGGCGGCATCTCGCTCCCGACGGGTACGTCGACACCTGGCGCACCCTGACCGATCTCGCGAGGAAGGCCCGCACGGCGAACCGTGCGGGCCTTCTTCGTTGGTCAGGCTTTGTCGAGAAACCCTTGCACGGCCCCGAGAACCTGCTCGGCGTCGCTCGCGGCACCGAAGTCGAGCTCGAGTTCCTCGGCGGCGCCCGAGCGTTTGACCTTCAGGGACACGCGGGCTTCCCGGCCCCGCGTCAGCCACGCGAAGAGCGAGCGGCAGAAGACGCCGGCGGACGAGCTCGAAACGCCGACCACGACGGCGTCGAAGACGTGGACGCGGCCACGAAGCTCGGCTTCGCGACGCAGCCAGGCGGCGAGCTCCGGGAGCTCGCCGTCGGAGTTTGGCACGGTGATCGCGACGATCCCAGCCGTCACCCGATCTCCCTTCGCCCGGAACCGGAGAGGCCCCGAACCTTAGTCGGCCGCGTGCTCCCGCTGGAAGTCCGGGCCGGGAATTGCTTACTGCACCTTGCCGTCAGGAACGCCGTCGGACCAGGGCCGCCACGGCGAAGAAGCTGACGGCCAGCATCGCCACCGCCGTGACCAGCGCCAAGGCGAGCGGGCCGCCGACGGGCTCGTCGTCGGTCAGCGCGTGCAGCAGTGGGTGCACCAGCGGAATCTTCGCCAGCAGCACGACGACGAGCGTGATCACCGCGGCGAGGACCGTCCAGCCGATGCGGTGAACCAGCAGCCGCGAGCACGGGAGCGCGATCGCGATGCCCAGCAGCGCGCACGCGAGATGGGCCAGCAGCCCGATGCCGAGCGCCGCCGGCTGGACCTTGACCGACTTGATCGCCGACCACACCTCGGTGATCACGGTCAGGACGAGCGAGCAGGCCAGCACGGTGCCGATCGCCCCGGTGATCATCCGCCGCCACTGGCGCGCGTGGCTCAACGTCACCAGGCGCTGCACCGGGTCTTCGATGTCGAGCAGGGCGATCGTCAGCCAGCACGACACGACCAGCAACCCGCCGGCGCTGACGCCGAACAGCGGCAGCGGCGGCGAATGCGGGTCGGCGTAGAGGATCACGCACAGCGCGAGGTAGGCCAGCAACGCCGGCAGGTACCGCTGGGAATGGCCGAGCAGCGCCAGGTAGTACCGCGTCAGGGCGAGCACGGCGCCACCTCCCGCACCGACCAGCCGTCTTCGAGCGCCCGCCGCAGCACCGCGTCGACGCTCGCGACTTCGACCGTGAGCACCACCTGCGGTCCTTCGGTGACGGCGTGCCGCACGCCGGGCTCGTCCGCCCAGCCGCGTTCGCCGCCGCGCAGCACGATCCGCGTGGTCGGTTCCGTGCTTTCCGCCGTCAGCCGGCCCTCGGCCATCAGGTGGACGACGTCGGCGTGGTCGTGCACCACCTGCGGCCGGTGGTCGGTGAACACGACGCTCGCCCCGCGCGCCCGCGTCTCGGCGACGAGCTCGCCGAGGATGGCGTGCGTACCGACGTCCAGCCCGGACCACGGCTCGTCGAGGATCAGCAGGTCGGGCCGGACCAGCACGGCCTGCGCGAGCCCGACCTTCTGCGCGTTGCCCTTGGACAGGGTGCGCAGCGGCGCCGTCGGACCGCCGACGAGGGCGAGCCGGTCGAGCAGCGGGTCGATGCCCGAGAGGTCGGTGAGCCCGCGGATGCGGGCCATGTGCCGCAGGTAGGCGCGGGCGCCCATGCGCTGGGCCGCCGGGAAGCGGTCCGGCAGGTAGCCGATCCGCGGGGTGCCGGTGCGGGTGCCGGTGGTCGCGTGCGAGACCCCGGCCATGATCCGCAGCAGCGTCGACTTGCCGGAGCCGTTGCTGCCGAGGATGCCGACGACGTGCCCCGGCTCGACGGTCAGGTCGACGTCACGGAGGACGAAGTCACCGCGCCCGTACCGCTTGCCGACCCCCGCGAGCCGGATCACGCAACAGCGGCCTTCTGGAGCGCCTTGGTCGCGCGCTCGAGCTCGTCGACCCGCGCCGGGTCGACGGGGTGGCCGGCCGCGGCCAGCCAGTTCGCCAGCATCCGGTGCCCGCCCTCGGTGAGCACGGACTCCGGGTGGAACTGGACGCCTTCCAGCGGCAGCTCGCGGTGGCGCATGCCCATCACGATGCCGGACTCGGTGCGCCCGGTGATCTCGAAGACGTCGTCGGAGATCGTGTCCGGCACCACGGTCAGGGAGTGGTACCGGGTGGCGGTGAACTCCTCGGGCAGGTCGGCGAGGATGCCGGCGCCGTCGTGGCGGACCTGGCTCGTCTTGCCGTGGAGCAGCTCGGGCGCGCGGTCGACGGTCGCGCCGTAGACCACGCCGAGCGCCTGGTGGCCGAGGCAGACGCCGAGCATCGGGGTGCGCGTCTCGGCGCACTTGCGGATGACGTCCATGCTCTGACCGGCGCGTTCCGGCGTTCCCGGGCCGGGCGAGACGAGCACGGCGTCGAACTCGGGCACGCGGTCGAGGTCCACGACGTCGTTGCGCCAGACCGTGCAGTCGGCGCCGAGCTGGGCCAGGTACTGGACCAGGTTGTAGACGAAGCTGTCGTAGTTGTCGACGACGAGAACGCGCATGGCGCCGAGCTTACCGGCTCCCAGTCCGTGGACCGTACGCCAAATCACATTTCGAGTAAGGTCACCCTAACTTACCGTGGAGGGGGTGAGCCGTTCTCTTCGTGTAGCCGTCGTGGGCGCCGGTCCCGCCGGGATCTACGCCGCCGACATCCTGGACAAGTCCTCCGACAGCGCTGGATCCGTCACGATCGACCTGTTCGAGCGGATGCCCGCGCCGTTCGGGCTGATCCGCTACGGCGTCGCGCCCGACCACCCGCGGATCAAGGGCATCGTGACGGCACTGGAGAAGGTGCTCGCGAAGCCGAACATCCGGCTGCTCGGCAACATCGACTACGGCACCGACATCAAGCTCGACGAGCTGCGCGAGTTCTACGACGCGGTGATCTTCTCCACGGGTGCGTCCGCCGACCGCGCGCTCGACATCCCGGGCATCGACCTCGACGGCAGCTACGGCGCCGCGGACTTCGTCTCCTGGTACGACGGCCACCCCGACGTGCCCCGCACCTGGCCGCTGACCGCCACTTCGGTCGCGGTCCTCGGCGTCGGGAACGTCGCTCTCGACGTGGCGCGGATCCTGGCCAAGACGGCGGACGAGCTGCTGACCACCGACATCCCGGACAACGTCTACCAGGGTCTTCGCACGAGCCCGGTGACGGACGTGCACGTGTTCGGCCGCCGCGGGCCGGCGCAGGCGAAGTTCACGCCGCTGGAGCTGCGGGAGCTGGACCACTCGCCGAACGTCGAGGTCATCGTGTACCCCGAGGACATCGAGTTCGACGAGGGCAGCATCGCCGCGCTGCGGGCGTCGAAGCAGATCGACATGGTCGTGAAGACGCTGCAGGAGTGGGCGATCCGCGAGCCGGGCACCCGGCCGCGCCGGCTGCACCTGCACTTCTTCCACTCCCCGGCCGAGATCCTCGGCGAGGACGGTCGCGTCACCGGCCTACGCACCGAGCGGACCGAGCTGACCGGCGACGGGAACGTCCGCGGCACCGGCGAATTCCACGACTGGGACGTCCAGGCGGTGTACCGCGCGGTCGGCTACCTGTCGTCGCACCTGCCGGAACTGTCGTTCGACCACGTGGCCGGCGTGGTGCCCAACCAGGCGGGCCGCGTGCTGGACCTGGACGAGAACCAGCTGCCGGGCGTGTACGTGACGGGCTGGATCAAGCGCGGCCCGATCGGCCTGATCGGCCACACGAAGGGCGACGCGGCGGAGACCATCGCGAGCCTCCTGGCGGACGCTTCCACCTTGGCGACCCCGAAGTACGCGTCACCGGACGCGATCCTCGACTTCCTGGCGGCCCGCGGCATCCCCTTCACGAACTGGGACGGCTGGGGCCGCCTGGACGCCCACGAGAAGGCGCTCGGCTCGGCGTCGGGTCGCGAGCGCGTCAAGGTGGTCGAGCGCGAGGAGATGACCCGGATCTCGCGCGGCTAGGTTCCCGCGCCGAGGTAGGTCAGCACGGCCAGCACGCGGCGGTTCGTGTCGTCCGACGCCGTGATGTCGAGCTTCGCGAAGATGTTCGCCGTGTGCTTGCCGACCGCTCCTTCGCTGAAGTGCAGCCGGGACGCGATCGCCGCGTTGGAGCAGCCTTCCGCCATCAGCGCGAGGACTTCGCGCTCGCGCGCGGTCAACGCGGCCAGCGGGTCCGAGGCGTTGCCCGCCACGAGTTTCGCGATGACTTCGGGGTCCATCACGGTGCCACCGGCGGCGACCCGGCGGACGGCGTCGATGAACTGCTCGGCGTTGAACACGCGGTCCTTCAGCAGGTAGCCGATCGCGCCGGTGCCGTCGGCGAGCAGTTCGCGCGCGTAGAGCTGCTCGACGTGCTGGGAGAGCACGAGGATCGGCAGGCCGGGGACCTCCCGACGGGCGGCCAGCGCGGCCTGCAGGCCCTCGTCGGTGTTGGTCGGCGGCATCCGGACGTCCACAATGGACACCTCGGGCCGGTGCTCGCGCAGGGCCGCCACCAGTTCCGGGCCGCTGCCGACCGCGGCGACGACGTCGAAGCCGTGCGCGGTCAGCAGGTGGGTCAGGCCGTCTCGGAGGAGGTACTGGTCTTCGGCGACGAGGGTTCGAGGTCGCCCACCTCGGGGGGTCCGGGTGGCGAAGCCCCCGGCTCGGGGCGAAGCCCCGGATGTATCTGACACGGGATCTCCAGGGTCGCCTTCGTCGGGCCGCCGATCGGGCTGGTCAGCGTCAACCTACCGTCGAAGCCGCCCAGCCGGCGCTCGATTCCCCGCAGTCCCGAACCCCGGGCCGGGTTGGCGCCGCCCGGGCCGTCGTCGGTCACGACCACCGTCAGCGACCCGTCGTCGAACCCCACGTCGATCGACACCCGTTTCGCGCCGTGCTTCGCCGCGTTGCCGAGCAGTTCGGACACCGCGAAGTACACGCACGCCTCCACCGGCTCCTCGACGCGTCCCGGCAGCGAGCCCGTGACCTCGGACTTCAGCGGGCTGTCCAGCGCCTGCGCGCGGATGGCGTCCAGCAGCCCGCGTTCGGACAGCACCGGCGGGTGGATGCCGCGGATCAGCACCCGCAGCTCCGTGAGCGCCTCCGACGACGCCGCGCGCAGCTCCGCCGCGAGCCGTTTCGCCGCTGCCGGATCGGTGTCGACCAGCGCCTCGACCGCCCCGAGCTTCATGCCCATGGCGACGAGCCGGGACTGGATGCCGTCGTGCAGGTCGCGCTCGATCCGGCGCAGCTCGGCGGCCTGCGTCACCGTGACGTCGGAGCGGGTCTGCTTCAGCCGTTCGACGCGCTGGGCCAGCCGCGTCGACTCGGTCGGCCCGAACCACACGCGGGCGAACCGGGCTTGCTGCCGCGCGAGCCACGGCGCCGCCGCCAGGCCGACGAACACCATCGCCAGCAGCACCGGGGTCTGCACGATGGCGCCCAGGTGCGTCGACACCGCGGGGAACGGGGCCCAGTCGATGCGCGGCGACACGAACAGCCGCCAGATCCAGAGCGCCCCGAGACCGCCGGCTCCCCGGCCGACCAACACCACCGTCGGCAGGATCATGACGAACGAGACCAGCGGGGAGAGCAGGCTGCCGGCGAGGTCGCGCCAGGTGGCTCGATCGCGGTAGACCCACCGCGTGCGAGCGTGCTGGACCGGCCAGAACGGCTCTTCGTACAACTGCCTGCCGACCTGGTAGAGCCCGTCGGCGCGGGGCACCGGCAGCCTGGGCGGCGGCAGGTACGGCCGCGCGATCCGCACCCCGGTCCACTTCCCGACCTCGCGGCGCAGGGTGTCGGTGATCGTCCGGTTCGCCAGCACGACTGGGGTGGCCAGCGGCCTGAAGAAGATCATGACGACCAGCTGGAAGGTCGAGAAGACCAGCTGCACCACCGAAACCGCGAACAGGCCGGCCTGGTGGCCCAGCGCTTCGGTGTGCCGGTGCAGCCAGTTCTTGCGCGTCGGATCGGCGGGCGGGCGGGGGCCGATCCACCAGCGCGTCCACCGGCCGTAGCCGCGCAGCGCCACCGGACCGCCGAGGAGGACGGCGACCGGCAGCAGCAGCGTGCACAGCGGGTTCACCAGCTGCCAGAGGAATTCCCGGCCCGCGGCCGGGTCTTCCAGCGCCCAGGTGAGCCGATGCTGCCAGCTGATCCAGAACGCCCGCTTGTAGAGCTGGTTGCCGTCGCGGTACCAGCCGTCGCGCTCGCGCACCGGCTCCGGCGGCTCGGGCCGGTACGGCGCCTCGATCTCGACCCCGCACCAGCGTGCGGCCAGCGCCCGGGCGACCGTCGAGCGACCACGCGCCCATTCGACCGCGGGGCCGAGGAAGAACACCAGCCCGACGCACAGCAGCGCGAACGCGATCAGCTCGACCAGGACGTCGAGCCAGCTGAGCAACGAAAACGCGGCCAGCGCCAGCGCCCGGCCCAGCGCACGCAGGTACGTCATGCGGCACCTCCTTTCCCCGAGCTTTCCCCCGAGCTTCCCCCGAGATCCTCGCCGACCGGCGCCGGACCGCGCACTGCCCCAAGCCCCCCGACCGGGGTGGGCCTACCCCCACCCCGGCTTCAGCAAAACGCTACCTGAGCTGGGGTTTCAGCGTCATTACGGACGCGGCCGCCGGTTCGTAGCTTTGTCGCCATGCCCCTCATCGAAGTCACCGACCTCCGCAAGCGCTACGGCACCCGGGTCGCGGTCGACGGCGTTTCGTTCACCGTCGAGCGCGGCGAGATCTTCGGCATCCTCGGCACGAACGGTGCCGGGAAGACCACCACCGTCGAATGCCTCCAGGGCCTGCGCCGGGCCGACGGCGGCACGATCTCCGTGCTCGGCCTCGACCCCGCGGCCGACCACGCGGCGCTGACCCGCCGCGTCGGCGTCCAGTTGCAGGAAAGCCAGTTGCCCGCGAAGCTGCGGGTGCGCGAAGCACTCGAGCTGTTCGCGTCCTTCTACCCCGACCCCGCCGACGTCGACGTCCTGCTCGACCAGCTGGGCCTGCGCGAGCACGCCCGCAGCTACTTCGGGAAGCTCTCGGGCGGCCAGAAGCAGCGCGTGTCGATCGCTCTGGCGCTGGTGGGACAACCCGAGCTGGCCATCCTCGACGAGCTGACCACCGGGCTGGACCCGCACGCCCGCCGCGAAACGTGGCAGCTCGTCGAAGGCGTCCGCGCCACCGGCGTCACCGTCCTGCTCGTCACCCACTTCATGGACGAGGCCGAGCGGCTCTGCGACCGCGTCGCGATCTTCGACGCCGGGCGCGTGGTCGCCACCGGCACCCCCGCCGAGCTCCGCGCCACCGCCGGAGCCTCCACTTTGGACGACGCGTTCGTCTCGCTGACCAGGAGCGCCCGATGAGCACCTTGACCAAGATCACCGCGACCGAAGCGAAGGTCTTCCTCCGGTCGCCGGTCATGGCGCTCGCCGGCGTCCTGCTGCCGCCGGTCCTGCTGCTGACGATCGGCGCGATCCCCGGCATGACCGAGCCCAGCGACAAGGCGGGCGGCTACCGGTTCATCGACGCCTGGGTGCCGTCACTGGTCGTCATCAGCCTCGCGATGCTGGCCCTGCAGTCGATCCCGGCCGCCGTCGCGACCTACCGCGAGCAGGGCGTGCTGCGGCGGCTGGCCACGACCCCGGTGCATCCGGCGAACCTGCTGGTGGCCCAGCTGGTGATCCACGTCGTGGTCGCGCTGGCCGGGATCGCGCTCGTGCTCGGCCTGGCCAACGCCGTCTACGACGTCCCGCTGCCGAAGCACCCGCTGACGTTCGCCGTGACGCTGCTCCTGGGCGTGCTCTCGACGTTCTCCCTCGGGTTGATCACGGCGTCGATCGCGCGCACGGCCAAGAGCGCCGGCGCGCTGGCGATGATCCTGTTCGTCCCGATCATGTTCTTCGGTGGCGTGTACCTGCCGCGGCCGCTGCTGCCGTCCGTGCTGCAGCGGATCGGCGACTACGTACCGCCGGGCTCGCAGCCGCTGCAGGACGCCTGGGTCGGCACCGGCGTCCAGCCGCTGCAGCTGGCCGCTCTCGCCGCCTTCGCGGTCCTCGGCACCGCACTCGCGGCCCGGTTGTTCCGCTGGCAGTGAGCCTTCCGCCAAAGTGGTGATGATCATCGTTTTCTCTTGTGGCCGGGCCACCCGGCCGGTAGCCAAGAGGGTGGCCCTGCTCAAACTGGAGGTTCGATGTCCCTGGACGTGTCACCCGCGTTGCTGGAGAAGGCCGAGCGCGGGGAGGTCACCGACGCCGAGTTCGTCACCTGCGTCAAGGAATCCCTGCCGTACGCCTGGGAGGTCATCACCGGCGTCATCGCCGACGCCGAGGGTGCGGCGGACGGGTTCGCCGACAACGAGACACCGCCGCCGAGCGAGGCCGCCCGCGGCCAGCTGCTGCGGGCCCTGGCCTCCGACGCCATCCGCGGCGGCCTCGAACGCCACTTCGGCGTCAAGCTGGCGTTCCAGAACTGCCACCGGGTGGCGGTGTTCCGGCAGTCCGACGACGGCACGGTGGACAGTGACCGCTACCGCGCGTTCGTCTCGCCGCGAGGCCAGCTGCTCAACCAGAGCCCGGAGCTGCGGGACTGCTAGCCCGCAGCGCGGGCAGCACCTCGGTGCCGATCCGCGCGATGTTCGCGAACGTGCCCTCCGGCGTACCCGACGCTTCCACGAGCATGAGCACTTGGGAGACGCCGGTGCGCCGGAGGCTCGTTTCCAGCGTCCGGACGCAGTGGGCCGCGTCGCCGACGGGGTGGATGGCGCACAGCCGTTCGGTGTACTCCGCCGGATCCCGGGACGGCCCCGGCCGCCCGTCGACGGTGACGTGCGCACCGAGCCCGTCCGCGAGCCACCCGGGCAGGGCTCGGCGCACCACGCCGGCGTCCCCCACCTGGCAGAGCACGGTCGAGACGTGGTCCGCGGGCTTCCCGTACGCCGCGACGGTCCCGGCTTTCTCCTCGTCGTCGGCGTGCAGGCCGAGCAGCAGCGGCAGGTCCCGCTCGGCGGCCTGCCGGACGGCGGCCGACTTCGGGCCACCGCACGCCACGACGACGTCCGGCCGCCGTTCCGGGGACGGCACCACGGGTACCTCCCGGAAGCCGAAGTGCCTTCCGCGAGCTCCGACGCGGCCGGTGGTCGCGCGCAGGAAGACGTCGAGGGTTTCCTCGAAGCCGCTCTCGTACCGCTCCAGCCCGGTCCCGAAGACCTCGAGGTCCTGCCACGGCCCGCCGCGACCGAGACCGAGCCGCAGCCGTCCCCCGGAGACGGCGTCGAGCATCGCCCACTGCTCGGCCAGTGCGACCGGGTGCGTGGTCGAGAGGACACTGACGGCGGTCCCGACCTTGATCCGCTCGGTACGCCCGAGCACGTGTGCGGCGAGGGTGATCGCGGACGGGCAGACGCCGTAGGGCACGAAGTGGTGCTCGGCGAACCAGACGTCGTCGAACCCGGCCGCTTCGGCCAGCTCGGCGGCCCGGACGGACCGGCGGAGGACGTCGCCGTCCCGTTGTCCCGGGAAACGGCCGCTGACCAGGAAGACGCCGAACCTCACGAACCGAGGCCCGCCAGCAGCCGCGCGGTCGGGAGCCCACTCTCGAGGTACTGCACGAAGAGCTCGTTGCTCAACGCCCACGGCGAGCGCCGCTGCCGGACCCGCTCGATCGCCGCCGGCACGCCGAGCCCGAGCTCGACCAGCGCCTGCGCGGCGACCAGCCCGGAGCGGTTGAGCCCGGCGTGGCAGCGCACGAGCGTCAACCGGCCCGCGCGGACCGCCTCGGCCGCCAGCACGGCGAACCGCTCGACGTCGGCGAGCTGCGCCGCCGTCAGCGGCCCGTCCGGCATCTCGGCGAAGTGGTGCTCGACACCGGGCGCCGGACCGTGGCCCTCGCACTGGTAGAGGCTCAGTACGAGGTCGAATTCGCGCCCGACGACGACCGGTTCCGCGCCCGCGCGGACGTGCCCACCCATCCACAGCCGGGGCCCGACCTCGTTCCATGGGTCTTCCGGCGGCCGGTTCTCCCGGTCCCTTTGACGTGTCTTCACGGCGTCCCCTCTCCCGAGAGGGGCAACGGCCCGCACGTCCGCCGGGTTCCGGCTCAGTTGACCGCGACCTCGTTGAACCACAGCCGCGGCTCCAGCCAGGGGAAGACCACGAACATCAGCAGCGCGATCACGCCGAGCGCCAGGACGACCGCGATCGTCAGCTTCGCCGCGAACGGACCGGGCAGCTTCCGCCAGATCCAGGCGTACATCAGGCCTCCCCGATCTTCGACAGCAGGTCGCCGTAGCTCTTGACCTGGTTCTTCGGCACCTGCTGGGTCAGCACCGACGTGATGATGAGCCGCTCGCGGGCGGAGAACTGCGGGTGGCAGGTGGTGAGCGTGAGCAGCGCGGCCTGCTGGGCCTTCGGCAGCACCTCCGGGCCCTTGTACGGGACCGGGTTCACCGCGGTGCCCTGGCTGGGCAGCACGACCTTGCGGCCGAACGTCTCGCTGTAGGCGCCACCGCCCTCGGCGTTCGTGTCACGGAGGGTCGAGACGCCCTTGCACTTCGGGTCGGCACCCTTGCCGGTGGCCCAGTCCTTCATCTCGTCGTCGTAGGGCAGGACCTTGTAGATGTAGAAGTCGGTGGAGGTTTCGATCACGATCTGGTCACAGGAGGAGAGGTTGTCCAGGTCGTTGAACGGGGCACCCTTGCCGACGCGGTGGCCGGCCACGGCGAAGTTGCCGGGCTCGCCGGGCAGCGCCGTGCCCTTGTAGTGGCCGGGGCCGACTTCGAGGGCGGCGTCGTCCGTGCCCTCCTGGATGGTGAAGTTGTAGTCGACGCCGAAGGTGGGGATGTGGATGCGGGCGAACGCCTTGCCGTCGACCAGCTCGGGGTGCAGCGTGCGGTCGTGCGCCCACTCGCCGTCGAGCTGGTCGCTCGCCTCGGACTGCTTGCCCGCCGAGAACAGGTCGGTCACGTACAGCTCGTAGACCATGAACAGCAGCACGACCAGGCCGAGCGTGATGAGGATTTCGCCGGCCGTCCGGATCGCGACGCCGCCCTTGCCGAGCGGGGCCGGGGCGGGCTTCTCCGCGGTCGCCGTGCCGCCCTTCCCGACCGGGGCGAAGACGACGGTCTCCTCGGCCGCCCCGGGTGGCGGGGGCGGGCTGGTGTAGCGGCGGGGCGGCGGGCCCGGCGACCGCCGCGGCGGCTGGCCCTGGGGGCCGCGCGGGGGCGGCAGCTGGCCGCGCGGAGGCGGGCCGGGACGACGGTGCGGCATGGGTTGACCGGGGTTCCTGCGCCGGTCGTCATCCGGTCCTTCGCGCGTAGCCACGCAAGCTCCTCTCAAGCCGCGTCGAACCCTGGGTGACGCCGTTGTCACGGTCCGGGAAATCCGACCACTCCTGGCCGCTGCTTTCCTGCGGTCGTTTACGTTAACGTGTGCACGTGGCGCTGGTTGCGCACCCTCAGCGGGACATCGCCACCAGACGAGCCCGAAGAGCACCGCGAGGAACACACGATGCCCAAGTCCAAGGTCCGCAAGAAGACGGCGTACACCCCGCCCGCCGACCGGCGCACGCCGGTGAAGGTGCGGGCGGCAGGCCCGACCGGCCTCGCCTGGAAGATCCCGATGTTCGGGCTGATGCTGCTCGGCCTGGTGTGGCTGCTGGTCAACTACATCGCCGGGGACAAGATCTCCTGGATGGCCGACCTGGGCAACTGGAACTTCGCCGGCGGGTTCGCGCTGATGATCGCCGGTCTGCTCATGACTATGCGGTGGCGCTGATCTTTACTCCGTTCGGCGGCTTGACGTCGAATTACAGCGGTGTGACTCATCCCCAGTGTGGATAACCCCTGTGGATAACTACCCCACCTCCTGGGCGCCCCGGCCGGCCGTTGTGGTATCGGCCTGGGCGGTCACCGCGTTGCTGCTGGCCGGGGTGGTGACCGACGCGCTGACCGGCGACCGCGGTGGGCTGGTGCTGTTCGCCCTGGCGGCCGTCGCGGCCGGCGCGTTCGCCGCCCACGCCACGCTCGTCCGCCCTCGGCTGGCCGCCGGCACCGAAGGCCTCGAGGCCCGGACGCTCGGCGGCACGCACCGGCTGCCGTGGGCGCAGACGCGCACCCGGCTCCGCACCACGCGGCGGATGGGCCGCGACGGCGTCACGCTCGAGGTCGAGCACGACGACCAGCTGTACGTCTTCGGCTGGCTCGACCTCGGCGAGGACCCGCGGGACGTCCTGGACGTCCTCAGCACGCTGCGGGCCCGCGGTTAGGCGCAGAAGTAGGTCGGGACGCCCCGGTACGGGACGAAGCCGCAGCTGACCGTCCCGAACCGGCTCGCCTGGTACGCGAGCAGGCCAACGATGGCGAGGGTGATGATCGTGAGGCCGATCGCCTGCCACCGCGCCTGGTTGACCTGCGGGGCGTAGAGCAGCGCGACGGTGACCAGCGCCCCGGTCACCAGGCCGCCGACGTGCGCCCAGATCGAAATGCCCGAGATGCCGAACGTGATGAAGGCGTTCAGCGCGAGGGTGATGATCAGCCCGGTCGGGTTCAGCCGCAGCTTCAGCACGAGCACCGCATAGGCACCCATCAGGCCGAACAGCGCGCCGGACGCCCCGACCGTCGGCGGGCTGTCCTGGTCGAAGACCAGCACCGCGGCGGACGCGCCGAGCATCGAGACGAAGTAGAGCGCGAGGTAGCGGCCCCGGCCGCAGACCTGCTCCAGCGCCCGGCCCATCATCCACAGCGAGAACATGTTGACCGCGATGTGGATCGGCCCGTAGTGCAGGAACCCGCTGGTCAGCACCCGCCACCACTCGTCGTGGCCCAGGGTGGCGCTGACGTAGAGGCTGCCGCGCTGGAAGGCGTTCGAGGCGTCGTTGTCGTTGAGGCTCTGCGCCTGGAAGACGGTGAAGAGGTAGACCAGGACGTTCACCGCGAGGATGACCTGGGTGACGAGCACCGACTGCGAGAGCCGGGCCCCGAAGACGGTCCGCTGACCGAAGCCGGCTTCCTGGTGGCTGCGGTGCTGACGGCGCTGCTCCTGGCCGCCGGCGTGCACGCAGTCGGTGCACTGGAAGCCGACGGGGGCTTCGCGGAGGCAGTCCGGGCACGCCGGACGCCCGCACCGGGAACAGCTCAGTCCGGTCGGGCGGTTCGGGTGCCACCAGCACCCGGGCAAGGCGGCTTGTTCGGCGGCGGGGTTCGGCGGTTGGTTCACGATGAGACCAACCTACCGAAACCCGCGCCGGCCAGCCGTCAGTGTTCGATGGTGACCTTCTCGATCACGATGTCGGTCAGCGGGCGGTCCGCCGGTCCGGTGGAGGTGCGCGCGATCGCGTCGACGACGGTGCGCGACTCCTGGTCGGCCACCTCGCCGAAGATCGTGTGCCGGAAGTTCAGGTGGGTGGTCGGCGCCACGGTGATGAAGAACTGCGAGCCGTTGGTGCCCGGCCCGGCGTTCGCCATGGCCAGCAGGTACGGCTTGCTGAACTGCAGTTCCGGGTGGAACTCGTCGCCGAACTTGTAGCCGGGGCCGCCGCGGCCGGTGCCGGTCGGGTCGCCGCCCTGCAGCATGAAGCCGTCGATGACCCGGTGGAAGATCGAGCCGTCGTAGAACGGGCCGGAGTTCGTCCCCGCCGCGTTCGGCTGGGTGTACTCCTTGGTGCCCTCCGCGAGCCCCACGAAGTTCGCCACCGTCTTCGGCGCGTGGTCCGGGAACAGGTTCAGGTGGATGTCACCCTGGTTGGTGTGCAGCGTAGCTTTCACGGACCTCATCGTGCCATCTGCGGGCGGGCGAGCGGAAAAAGGGGCACGATAGGTTACGGGTAACAGAGCAGTGCCAAAACGAATGATGAGGTGAAGCCCATGTCCCGGGCGACAGCCCAGGCCGTCGAGACCGCCGACAAACTCGTCACCGAGGGTGTCAAGCAGGGGCGGCGCGCGCAGCAGCAGCTCGCGAAGAAGACGGAACTGACCCGCAAGGAGCTCAAGAAGAGCTCGAAGGCCGCTCGCCAGGAGGCGCTCGCGCGCCTGTCCGAGCTGCGCAAGCCGGGTCGCAAGGCGAAGAAGGCCGCCATCAAGGCCGCGAAGGCGGCCGGCGACTCGAAGCGTCGCGGCAAGAAGGACTTCAAGGCGGCGAAGAAGGACTTCTACGCCGCTCTGTCCGAGGCCAAGTCGGCCGCCAAGGGCACGCGCAGCCGTCGCAAGTGGCCGTGGCTGCTGGGCCTGGTCGTGGTCGGCGCCGGCGCTGCCTACGCCCTCCGCTCGAAGCAGGAGCCGCCGGTCGCGCCCGCGCCGCCGAAGGCCACCCCGCCCGCGCCGAAGCCGGCCGAAGCGGCGAAGCCTGCTCCGCAGGCGAACGGCAAGGCGCCCTCTCCGGCGCCCGCCGAGAAGAAGAACTGAACCAGACGCGAAGAGGCCCCCGGGGGTGCAGCCGGGGGCCTCTTCAGTCGTGCTCGAAAGCAGTCGTGCCTGAACCCGATCAGACGGCAGCGGCGTGCTTGTCGATCAGCTGGCCGAGCCGCGGCAGCGCCTCTTCGACGTTCTTCTTGCCGTTCGGGCGCAGCTTCGAGTAGACCTTCTTGATGCTGTCGCGGCTGCTCTTCTCCGCGCGCGAGTCGGTGACGCTCAGCAGCGCGTCGGAAGCCTCGTCCGAGCGGCTGGACAGGTAGGCACCGAAGTCGTTGCCGCCCTTGGCGCGGTAGTCGCCGTAGAACGGCTCGAGCGCGGACGCGAAGTCCGGCAGCAGGGTGTCGACGGCCGAGGGGATGATGCCCGGCTTGATCTTCTTGACCGCGGCGAAGCCGGTCTTCACAACGGCACCCGAAACGCCGCCCTTGTCCGAGACCTCGGCGTCCACGAGGGTCTCGAAGTCGGAAACGACAGCCGGGCGACGGCTGGAGTCGAGCAGGATTTCCTTGAGGGTGTCAGCCACGAATCTTGTCCTTTGTCCTTGCAGAGTTGGTGCCCCGCCCCGGGGTGGGGGTTCCCCGGTGGCTGCGGTGCGCGAGTCCACGAAGCCTGCGCGTGACGCACAGGGTAATACAAGATCAACATCACTCACCCGTGTGGAGGTCGCTACCTAGAGCTTCAGGGCGGAGATAGTCTTCTTGACCACTGTGCGTGCCTTCACGCTCTGCTTCTGGTTCGTCGTCGCGATGACCGCCGTACCGCCCTTCGCGACCGCGTAGACGGCGCCCGTGTCGGCCGACAAATAGCCGCCCTTCCAGCCGGAAGGGTCGCTCGCCGGGTTCGAGGAATCCAGCGGCGCCGCCTTGTTGACCAGCGCTGTCGCCGTCTTCGCGTCCCCGACGTACACACGGACGGTGAGCTGGACCTTCCCGTCCGGGCGATAGAAGAAGCACGCAGGGTGCGGCTGGTCCGCGGACACGCGCACCTTCGACACGTGCTGGCCGTTCGAGTCGGCCACGAACTCGCTGTCGAGGTACGGGCAGTCCGCCGTCGCGCCCGGCTGGGGGTCCGGGGGCAGGCCGCCGGACGCCGTGCCCGCGGCGGTGGACGCGGACGGCGGGCTGGGCGTCGCGGTGCCGGTCACGATGGTGGCGCCGCAGCCGGCCAGCAGGGCCACGGCGGGCGCGAGAAGTACGAGTCGTCGCATAGCGCGGACAGTCAACCACGAAGCATGTGTGAAAACCGCTGGCTGACGGCGGCGTGAGACGATGGCCGCGTGCTCACCCCCGAGCAGTACCTCGGCGCGATGGCCGAGCGCATCCAGCGGTCCGGCGGCCGGCTGCACACCGTGCCGATCGGCCCCGCCACCGCCGTCGTCGGGTTGTTCACCGAGTCGGTCATGCTCTCGACGTTGAACTACTGCGTGGTCGCGGCCGCCGTTCCGGAGGTCAGCGCGGCCGCGCTGTACGACTTCACCGGCCGCGCCACGCAGCACGCCCGCGCGAACCTGGTCGGCACCATGGGCTGGACCGCGACTTCGGTGGTCATCGCCGGGCTCGTCGGCCAGCGGGTCTACCCGGACGCCGCGCAGGCCGCGTCGGCGAAGTCGGGCAACCAGTTCGGCGGCGAGACGCGGATGGTCGCGGTGGACCTTTCGGCCGGGCAGCTGCACGCGTTCGTCGGCGGCAAGTTCTGGGGCGCCGCGATGCACGGTTCGATCAACGCCAAGCTGACCTACTGCTTCCCGCAGCCCGCCGAGGTCTACCAGCAGGTCCAGTGGCAGCAGGCGCAGTGGCAGCAGACGCAGCAGCAACCGCCGATGCCGCAGGTACCGCCGCCGCCGGTCGTCGGCCCCGGCGGCCCCCAGCCGCCGGTGTACCCACCGCCCGGGCACCAGCCCCACCAGGGCCCGTACGGTTACTGACATGGTGCAGTTGCGCGGCTGGCCGTCGTTCCCCGAAGAACTTCCCGTGTTCACGCCGGAAACGGCGCCGGCGGACCCGCAGGCGTTGTTCCTCGAGTGGCTGACCGAGGCCGGCGAGCACGTGCTGGCACCGCACGCCGTCATCCTGTCCACAGTGGACGCCGATGGGGCGCCGGACGCGCGGGTGGTGATCCTCAAGGACGTCGGCCCGGCGGGCTGGGCCGTCGCGACCAGTTCGGAAAGCCCGAAGGGCATGCAGCTGCGCAAGGACCCGCGGGCCGCGCTGACGTTCTTCTGGCCCGGCCGCGGCCGCCAGGTCCGGCTGCGCGGCCCGGTCTCCCCCGCCGCGCCCGAGGTGTCCGCGGCGGACTTCCTCGCCCGGCCGCCGGCGTCGCGCGTCGAGGCGTTCATCGGGCACCAGTCGCAGGTGCTGCACGACCCGGCGGACCTCGACGCGGCGGCCGCGGAGGCGGAGCGCTGGGTCGCGGAGAACCCGGAAGCGGCCCCGGAAACCTGGACCCGCTACCTCGTCGACCCGGACGAGGCCGAGTTCTGGCAGGCCAGCCACGACCGGCGGCACGTCCGCCTGCGGTACCGGAAGTCGAGCGAAGGCTGGGTCCGCGAGCGCCTCTGGCCGTGACGAGCCGTTCGGGGGTATGCGAGCCCGGCCCGCGTGTGCGCATGATGCAGGTATGCGCTCGAAGATCCTGACCGCCGGGCTGGTTCTGACGCTTACCGCCGCCCTCGGGGGCGTGGCCGACGCGCGTCCCGGCCGGCCGCAGCTGGCCGACCCCCACCCGTGCCCGGGTCAGCCGGGGTTCACGTGCTCGACCCTGACCGTCCCGCTCGACCACACCGGCCGCGTACCGGGCACGCTCGCCCTGCCGGTGGCGACCGCGGACAACGTGACCGCGCCCAAGGGCGTGCTGTTGTTCCTCACCGGCGGGCCCGGCCAGGGCGGCGTCCGGACGATCACGCGGATCGCGACACAGCGGCTGCCGGAGGTCGCGAAGGACTACCGGATCGTCATGCTCGACCAGCGCGGCACCGGCCCGTCGGGGGCGCTGCAGTGTCCCGGCCTGCAGGCGGAGATGGGCAGTTCGGACATCGCCACGCCGTCACCCGACGCGGTCCGGGAGTGCGCGCGCATCCTCGGCGACACGGCACCGCTGTACTCGACCGACCAGACGGTGGCCGACTTCGACCAGCTCCGCCAGGCGCTGGGCGCGCCGAAGCTGGTCGTCGACGGCGTCTCGTACGGTTCCTTCACCGCGGCCCGGTACGCGATCGCGCACCCGGACCACGTCAGCAAGGTCATCCTCGATTCGGTGCTCCCGCACCACGCGACGGCGTCGGCTTCGCTGTACCTGACGGGCATGACGGCCGAAGCCCGAGTGCTGCGCGCGGCCTGCGCGGTGGCCCCGGCCTGCGGTTACGACCCGGCCGAGGACCTGGCGTGGGTGGTCCGCCACCGCGGCACCGCCGACGGCGTGCGGATCTTCGACACCGTGGTGTCGTACGAATTCTCGGACCCGACGTACCGCAACCCGGAAGCGGGCGACCTCATCGGCGCCCTGCACGAAGCCCGCACCGGCGCCCCGGCCCGGCTCGACGCGCTGCTGGAGGCGTACAAGTCCGGCGGGGACGACCCGGCGTCGTTCAGCGCCGGCCTCCACGCGGCGGCGCTGTGCGCGGACCAGCGCTTCCCGTGGGGCTCGGCGGCCACGCCGCTCCCGCTCCGGCAGCCGTTGCTGTCCCTGACGGCCCACACGCTGCCGGAGTCGGCGACGTGGCCGTACACGACGGGAGTCGCGACGCAGCAGGGGTTCATCCAGAGCTGCCTGCCGTGGCCGGCGGAACGCCCGGCTTCCAACCCCGCCGGCTCGCTGCCGAACGTCCCGGTCCTGCTGCTCAACGGCGACCGGGACCTGTCGACGCCGTTGGAGTGGGCCCGCGAGGAAGCGGCCAGGGCCCCGCGCGGCAAGCTGGTGATCGTGCCGGGCGAGTCGCACTCGATCCAGAACCGCGAGCGCGGCCACGCGGGCCGGGACGCGGTGCTCAGCTTCCTGTCGGCCACGTGACCGGGAGCTCGTGGACGCCGTAGATGTTCATGTCCGTGCGCAGCTTCACCTCCTCGGCCGGAACCGCCAGCGCCAGGGCCGGGAAGCGGCGCAGCAGGCCTTCGAACCCGGCGCGCATCTCGATGCGGGCCAGTTGCTGCCCGAGGCACTGGTGCACGCCGTGGCCGAAGGACAGCAGGCCGCGGGCGTTGCGGCGGATGTCGAGCGTGTCCGGGTTTTCGAAGCGCCGGGGGTCGTGGTTGGCCGCGAGCAGGGAAACGACGACCGTCGAGCCCTTGGCGATCGTTTCGCCGCCGAGCTCGAGGTCTTCGGTGGCGTAGCGGAAGAAGATGTCCGCCACGGACAGGTAGCGCAGCAGCTCTTCGACGGCGCCCGGCAGCAGGTCCGCGTCGGCGCGGAGTTCGGCCGCCTGCTCGGGGTGCGCCAGCAGCGCGAAGGTGCCCAGAGACAGCATGTTGGCCGTGGTCTCGTGGCCGGCGAGCAGGAGCAGGAACGCCGCGCCGGTCAGCTCCTCGATCGTCAGGTCGTCGTGGCGGGCGAGGTCGGAGAGGATGTCTTCGCCCGGCTCGGCGCGCTTCTTCGTGACCAGCTCGGTGAGGTAGGAGTTGAGCGCGAGGTACGCGCCCATCTTCTCCTCGATGGTCTGCTCGCGGACCATGAACTGCGCCGAATTCGCCTGGAAGCTCTCGCGGTCGGCGTACGGCACGCCGAGCAGTTCGCAGATCACCAGCGACGGCACCGGGAGCGCGAACTCCTTGACCAGGTCGACCGGCGGGGCCAGCCGCGCCAGGTGGTCCAGCTGCCGCTCGACGACGTCGGCGATGTGCTCCTCCAGTTGCTGCATCCGCTTGACGGTGAAGGCGCCGGTGAGCTTGCGGCGCAGCCGGCTGTGGTCCGGCGGGTCCATCGCGATGAACATGCCCGGCAGCTGCGGGGACGGCTCGGTGGCGGCGGGCATGCCCGTCTCGTACGGCACGTGGACGACGTCGAGGTCGAGGCGCGAGCTGAACCGCGTGTCGGCCATCAGCTGCCGGACCTCGTCGTAGCCGGTGACGAGCCAGCCCTCGTGGCCGTCGGGGAACACCAGCGGGCTGACCGGGCGGGCGTCGCGCAGCCGGGTGAGCGCGCTCGGCGGGTCGAAGGGGCCCGCGTCGCGGTCCATGGGGAGTCCGTGCGGGACGTCGGCCTGGCTCATCGGCGTTCCTTTCGTGGTGGGTGCCGACGACGATCGCCGAGCGGGCTGACACGGGCCTGACACGCCTCGGACACCGCCGATCGTGGCAAGATCGGCCGGGTGCAGATCGGGATCCTGGGGCCCTTCGAAGTGCGCACGGACGACGGCGCGCTCGCCGATGTGCCGGGTGCCCGGTTGCGCGGACTGCTGGTCGCCCTCGCGCTCGAGCCGGGCCAGGTGGTCCCGAAAGGCACGCTCGTCGACTGGATCTGGGGTGAGCAGCCGCCCGCCGAAGCGCCGAACGCGTTGCAGCGCCTGGTTTCCCGGCTGCGCAAGGCACTGCCCGAGGGATCGGTCGACGGACGGCCGACCGGCTACCGGCTGGTGGTGGCGCCCGACAACGTCGACGCCGTGCGGTTCGAACGCCTCGTCGGGCAGGCCCGCAAGGAGGAGGATCCGCGACGGTTGCGCGAGGCACTCGCCCTCTGGCGCGGGTCGGCGATGCAGGACGTCGAGCTGCCGGAAAGCGCGGCGTTCGCGGCCGCGGCCACCCGGCTCGAAGGGCTGCGCCTGGCCGCGCTGGAGGACCGGTTCGACGCGGAGGCCCGGCTCGGTCACGGCGCGGAGCTGGTCACCGAGCTGACCGACCTGGTCGCCGCGCACCCGATGCGGGAACGGCTGGTCGCCGCGTTGATGCGCGCACTGGTCGCCACCGGCCGCGACACCGAAGCGCTGCTCGTGTACGAGCGCACGCGGGAAACCCTGGCCGACACCCTCGGCGTCGACCCCTCACCGGAGCTGTCCGAAGTGCACGTCGCGCTGCTGCGCGGCGAACTGGGCCGGCGGGAAGAGACGCGGAAGACCAACCTGCGGGCGGAGCTGACCAGCTTCGTCGGCAAGGACGCCGACGTCGCCGCGGTCCGGGAGCTCGTCGGCGGGCACCGGCTCACCACCCTGATCGGGCCGGGTGGTTCGGGAAAGACCCGGCAGGCCACGGAAACCGCGCGCACGCTGCTCGGCGACTTCCCGGACGGCGTGTGGCTGGTCGAGCTGGCGGGGATCGGCACCGGCGACGACGTCGCCCAGGCCACGCTGGGCGCGCTCAAGCTGCGGGACGCGCTCGTCGGCGAGGCACCGGACGCCGAGCCGGTGGACCGGGTCGTCGCCGCTCTGCGCGAGCGGTCGATGCTGCTGGTCCTGGACAACTGCGAACACGTCATCGAGGCCGCGGCGGCCTTCGCGCACCGGGTGCTCGGTGAATGCCGGCGGCTGCGGATCCTCGCGACGAGCCGGGAACCGCTCGGCATCACCGGGGAGGCGCTCTGGCAGGTCGCGCCCCTGGTCCTGCCCGCCGAGGACGCGGATCCCGCGGAAATCGAGGCTGCCCCGGCGGTCCGGCTGCTGCGGGACCGGGCCGGTGCGGTGCGCACGGACCTCACGGTGGACGCCCGCACCCTGGCGCGCGTCTGCCGGGCGCTGGACGGGATGCCGCTGGCCATCGAACTCGCGGCGGCTCGCCTGCGCACGATGTCGCTCGACCAGCTCGCGCACCGGCTCGACGACCGGTTCCGCCTGCTGACCGGCGGCAGCCGGACCGCGCTCCCGCGGCACCGGACGCTGCGCGCGGTGATCGACTGGAGCTGGGAGCTGCTGTCCGGCGCCGAACGCGTGGTGCTGCGCCGGCTTTCCGTGTTCTCCGGCGGGGCGAGCCTGGACGCGGCCGAGCACGTGTGCGGCGGCGACGCGCTCGACCTGCTGACCGCGTTGACGGAGAAGTCGCTCGTCGTCATCGTCGGCGAGCGGTACCGCATGCTCGGGACCATCAAGGAGTACGCCGCACAGCGGCTCGCGGAGGCGGGCGAGACGGATGTCGCCCGGCGCGCCCACCTCGCGTACTTCACCGAGCTCGTCGAAACCGCGGAGCCGCACCTGCGTCGCGCCGAGCAGCTGACGTGGCTCGCCGCGCTCGAGGTGGAGCACGACAACATCACCGCGGCGATGCGCGGGGCACTCGCGGCGGGCGAAGCGGCCGAGGCGATGCGGCTCGCGGCGACCGCCGGCTGGTACTGGTGGCTCGGCGGGCACCGGGCGGAGGGCAACGAGCTGGTCATGGCGGCCACGGCCGTGCCCGGCGAAGTGCCGGACGAGATCCGCGGCGTGGTCTACACCTTCGTCGTCCAGTTCGTGGCGGCCGGCCAGCAGGGCGACGAATACCGGGCGGAGGAGTGGATTCGCAAGGCGCACGAAATCAGCCTGCGGGTGGACCGGCCCCGGCTGGCGTTGCGGTTCGCCGCCGCGCTGGAACGCTTGCTGCACGGACCGGACGCGGCGCTGTCGGCGTTCGAACCGCTGCTCGCCGACGAGGATCCGTGGGTGCGGGCGGTGGCCCGGCTGCAGCTGGGCAAGATGCGCGTCCAGACCGGCCACGGCGACCAGGCCGCGGACGCGCTCCTCGAGACGGCCGTCGCCGAGTTCCGCGCGCTCGGCGAACGGTGGGGCACTTCGTTCGCCCTGACCGAGCTGGCGGACCGCGTCGCCGTGCGCGGCCGGTTCGCCGAGGCGTGCGCGTCCTACGAGCAGGCGATCGAAGTCGTGACCGAGGTCGGCGCCATCGAGGACGTCGTCCGGATGCGGTCACGGCAGGCCCAGCTGTACTGGCTGCTGGCCGACGAAAAAGCGAGTGAAACGGCGTTGGCCGAGGCCCAGCGCGCCGCGGAGCGCGTCGCCTGGCCGAACGCACTGGCCGAGCTGGCGCTGGCGAAGGCGGAACTCGCGCGGTGGCGCGGCGACACCGCGGAAGCGCGGCGCCAGCTCGACGTCGTGGCGGTGACGATGGGCGACGACGCCCGGCGCGCGAGCGTGCAGGCGGTCGTCCGGGACCTGCTCGGTTACCTCACCGACGACCTCGCCGGGTCCCGCGCCCACCGCGCGGCGGCGTTCGACGCGGCGACCGAGGCGGGACACCCACTGACGATCGCGCAGGTCCTCATCGGACTGGCGGAGTTGGCGCTGCGCGGGGGAAACGACGAGCAGGCCGCGCGGCTGCTCGGAGCGGGCGCGGGTGTCCGGGGCCTGCCCGACCGGTCGCACCCGGACGCCGCCCGGATCGAGGAGACCGCACGGCGTCGCCTCGGTGACGAGCGGTTCACCGAGGCGACGCGGGAAGGGGCGCAGGCGAGCTGGCCCGAGCTGGCCGCGGTCACGCTCGCTTCTTGAAGGTGGACGAGGCCCACAGGTAGCCGACGACGGCGATCCCGGTGCACCACGCGAGGGCCGCGAGCAGGGTGCCGGTGGCCGGGGTTCCGTTGAGCAGCCCGCGCAGGGTTTCGATGATCGGCGTGAACGGCTGGTACTCCGCGAACTGCTTGAGGCCGGGCCCCATCTTGTCCGCCGGCACGATCGCGCTGCTGAAGAACGGCAGCATGACCAGCGGCACCGACGCCATGCCCGCCGTTTCCGGGGACTTCGCCGCCAGGCCCAGCGCTATCGTGAGCCAGCCGGTCGCGAACCCGAGCAGCACGACGACGCCGACCGCGCCGAGCCAGCCGAGGAAGCCCGCCGCCGGGTGGAACCCGAGCAGGAAGGCGACGCCGAGCAGGGCCGCGATGGCGATCAGGTTGGTCAGCACGCTGGCGACGACGTGCCCGGTCAGCACCGCGCCGCGCGAGACGTCCATGACCTTGAAGCGGTTGATGATGCCCTTGGTCATGTCGGAGCTCACCGCGATCGCGGTGGCGCCCAGGCCGTAGCAGACGGCCAGCAGCATCAGCCCCGGCGTCGCGTAGTCGACGTAGTCGACGCCGACGTTGAACGCGTCGCCGAACATGTAGACGAACATCAGCATGATGACGACGGGCATCAGGATCGCGTTGAACACCGACATCGGGTTCCGGGCGATGTGCTTGAAGTTGCGGCGCAGCATCACGATCGAGTGGGCGCTCATTTTGCGGGAACCTCCGAGGCGTGGCCCGTCAGGGCGAGGAAGACGTCGTCGAGATCGGGCGTGTGGACGGAAAGCTCTTCGGCACCGAGCGCGTATTCGTCGAGCCGGTCCAAAAGGGACCGGAGTGACTTCGTGCCGCCGTCACCGGGAACGCGCAGAGCCAGGGCTTCTTCGTCCCGCGTGGCATCGGTGAGCACCCGCGCGGCGGCGTCGAGCTCGGCGGCGGTGGTGAACCGGAGCCGGACGTGGGTGCCGGGGATCCGGCGCTTGAGTTCGTCGGCGGTGCCCTGGGCGACCAGGCGGCCCTGGTCGAGCACGGCGATGCGGTCGGCGAGCTGGTCGGCTTCCTCGAGGTACTGGGTGGTGAGGAAGATGGTCACGCCGTCGGCGACGAGCTCGCGGATGCTGCCCCACATGGTGCGGCGGCTGCGCGGATCCAGGCCGGTGGTCGGCTCGTCGAGGAAGATGACCCGCGGGCGGCCGACGAGGGTCATGGCGAGGTCGAGCTTCCGGCGCATGCCGCCGGAGTAGGTCGAGGCGGGTTTGTGCGCGGCCTCGGTGAGCTCGAACCGCTCCAGTAGTTCGGAAACGGCCCGCTTGCCGGCCCTCCGGTTGAGGTCGACCATGAGCTGCAGGTTTTCCTGCCCGCTGAGCAGCTCATCGACGGCGGCGAACTGCCCGGTGACTCCGATCGCGGCCCGCACGGCCTTGGCTTCGGTGACGACGTCATGCCCGGCCACGCGGACGCTGCCGGCGTCGGCCCGGATAAGCGTGGTGAGGACGTTGACGGTGGTGGTCTTGCCGGCACCGTTCGGCCCGAGCAGGGCGAAGATGCTGCCGGCTCGGACTTCGAGGTCCACACCGTCGAGGACGGTTTTGCCTTGGTAGGCCTTCCGCAGTCCGGAGGCCGTGATCGCCAGGTCTGTCATGGCCACGACTGTCGGGGGACGGCCTGACACCACCCTGACACGGACCTGACTCGGCAGAAACGGCCCGCACCCTGCGCGGGTGCGGGCCGTTCGGCGCTGTGGAGCTGAGGGGAATCGAACCCCTGACCCCCGCCTTGCAAATGTCCGTCGGCAGACCCCGGCCGACCTGCCGAGATCTCACGACGCATCTACCTGGGGTTTTGCGACACTGTTCCCCGTGAGTCCCCGCGTGCGCCCCGTTGATCGGGCACGTGAGGGGCACACGAGTGTCCGCTGGCGTCCGGCAGGGCGAAATCATCGCGTTGCTGCGGATACACGGCATCGGTGAGGCCTGTCTCCGCAGCAACGACACGCGCTAGAGAATGCCCAGCGCGACCAGCAGCCCAATACCGAGGGTCGCCACACCACCGAAAGCGGCTCCGCCGCGAAGTGCAGCGTTGGCAGGATTGGACCCACCCACCCAGCTCAGGAATCCGGTGATCAAGGCGCAGATGATCCCCACCGCGGCTACGAGAGCAAGGGCGAGCATTGTGATGGTCGGTGAACGCGACATGGTTTCGCTTTCCTGCCGTGGCTTACGACCGTGACGGTCGAGCCGATGGATCTGACTCAAACGACTCAACACGACAGCACGACATCTAAGCATCCGAGAATGGATCTATACGTCGGCCAGCACCAAGTTGCGTTCAAGGATCTAAGTCTGGACACTTAGACGTCGGACGACGTGGATAATGCCGTCAAACTTGACGTCGGGAGCGAACTGAAGATGAGTACTATTCTCTGGAACGGTAACCCGCCTCAGCCGGACCCCTTCGGCGGCGATGACATGCGATCGCGACTTGTTCGCGCACTGCGACGCACACTGGAAGAAGCCTTACCGGACGGCTTCGGTCCGAACTCCATGTCTCGTAGCTTCGTTTACGATCGACTCCTTGAACAGCCGGGCATTGGGCCGCGACTTCCAGCGCGGGCCAGCTTCTACAATGCTTTTGAACTGAGAACACGCGGAAAGACGGTCGCCCAGTGCTTGGAAGCCGCAGGGGTGGACCCCGACGTCGCGGACGCGCTAGGTCAGCAGGTCGACGAGGTCCGCAGAGGCAGCGGAATTTCTACGAATGTAGACAGCAAGAAACATTTTGCGGAAATCACAAAGAAGGTCCGCGAAGCGTATTGCAAGTGGGACACAGCCGAACCAAATGACGTGTCTTACCGCGATCCGGAGCTTGCTCTGGCGCCCGAGGATTTATCGACTGCCTATGAAGCGGCCTTGGCCGGAAGTCTCACAGCTGACGAGGTCGCATATTGCCTCTACTCGGCCATCAAACACTCTAAAAACTATAAGGCATGGGTTGAACTTTGCCCAGGTAGCGAATCTGCGGCCGAAGCGATGCTCGACCTGATCCTAATCCCGAAGGCTGGCCAGCAAGTTCGGCCTGTCCATCGAGCGGCGTGGACGATGCAGCAACTTGACCCCGTAATCCGCACAGCGGCAGCGGAGGTCGGCGCTTGCTTAGCGCACGGGCGACATGACGGAGTGCTGACCTTGCTTGAGGCGGCGAAAAACAGTCAAGTGGAGCAGTTGCTACAGACACGCCTTGAAATCGGATACTACTCGGCCGACGACGCTGGCAAGATACGAGCCCTCTTGGAGCAGGAGTGGGCGGACGTACAGCCCCGGCGCGGAGCGCGCGGAGTGGTCCGTGCTTTTCTGGAGAACAACACGGTTCGCGAATTAGAAGATGTTGGCTCAGACCAGAGCTGACCGCCCCGAGAAGGGTGGTTCAGCGCTTTCGGCGAATTCGAATCATGACGTCCGCTGGATCGCGCGCAGCTGGTCCAGGTACTCGGTCGCTTCGAGTTCGCCGGCGTACCGCTCTCGGAGCACTGCCGCGTGGCGGAACGGAAGCTCGCCGACTCGACGCGCGAGCGCTACGAGGGGATCGTGCGCAACCACTTCGCGACGACGCGGCTTGACGGCCTTTCGCTGGCCAAGGTCAAGGAAGCCACGGTGCGGAAGTGGCGAAGCGAATTGCTGGCGGCACAGGTCGGTGAGCCGACCGTGGCGAAGGCGTACCGCCTGTTGCGGGCGATCTTCAACACGGCCGTGGATGAGGACCGGATCGTGAAACGCAATCCGTGCCGGATCAAGGGCGCGGGCGAGGACAACTCGCCCGAACGTCCGGTGCTCACAATCGGCCAGGTCTACAAGCTCGCCGACGCAATGCAGCCGCGGTATCGGACGCTCGTGCTACTGGCGACGTTCGCGTCACCGCGTTTCGGTGAACTGGCCGCGCTGCGACGGCGTGACGTCGATTTGAAGCGCCGGGAAATTCGCGTGCTGCGCTCGCAGGCGGAAGTGAAGGGCGGACCGAAGCTGAAGGGGCCGAAGAGTGAGGCAGGGAAACGGCGCATCGCGATTCCCCGCGTGATCGTGGCGGACCTGCGCGAGCACATCGAGAAGTACGCCGAACCAGGCGCGGACGGCCTGGTGTTCGTCGGCCCCCAGGGTGGCCGGCTACGTCGGCACAACTTCCGGCGGCTGTGGGTGAAGGCGAAGAAGGCTGCGGGGATCCCGGACGACGTGCACTTCCACGACCTCCGCCACACCGGGAACGAGATGGCCGCGGAGGGTGGCGCGACGACGCGTGAGCTGATGGCTCGGATGGGCCAGTCCACCACCCGGGCTGCCCTGATCTACCAGCGGGCGCGGCGCGAACGTGACCACACGATCGCCGATTCAATGAGCCACAACATCGAGTCAGCCCGTCGGCGACCGCAGGGCAAGCGCACCCGTCGGCGGGCACGCGGCCGGGGCGAGGGGCACGCAGGGGGCACGGCGGGAGGTACGGCCGCCTGATACGACGAAGGCCAGGTGAGAGGAAATACCCCTCTGACCTGGCCTTCGTCGCGTCTACTGCGGTGTGGAGCTGAGGGGAATCGAACCCCTGACCCCCGCCTTGCAAAGGCGGTGCTCTACCAATTGAGCTACAGCCCCGGACGCGGGCGGCGGACCGCCCGCGTGGAGATCAGTTGTGGGAAGCGCCCGCCGGCTTGGCCGGGGTGGTGCCGTTGGTGGAGGGGACCGGAGCGGTCGCCTCGCGCCAGAGGTCGGCTTCGGCCTTGGCCGCCTTGTTGCGCTTGACGACGAACAGGACGCCGCCCGCGATGACGGCGAGTGCCAGCAGCTTCTTCACCGAAGCCCCCTTCTCAGCTTGCTTCCCTTACCCGGCGATGTTACTGCACCGCTGCGACGCGGGTGGCGGGTACTCGTGGTTCCACGTGGAACCACCGGTAACGCACGTCACAGACACGGGGAAATACCGCACCGGGTTGTTCGGTTGTACCCAGTGGTCGGAGTGCCCACCGTGTCCCCCGGGCCTCACCCATCGCCTTCGCGGAATACCGTTCGGCCGGAGCCGCGATGAGCCACCTCGCCGAGAGGCGACCGTGCGGCGCGCCGACCGTAACTGCTCAGCCCTGCCGGCCTTCTCTTCCCGGCAGGGCTGACCCGTATCCGCCTTCGTCACGCACTGTGCCCGTACAGATCATCCCGTAGTGGCGCTGACGTGCACGAACAGCGCTAGCGCGGGGTTCGCGGTCCGGCTGAGGCTGAGCGCGTGCCAGAAATGCAGAAGACGCAGTCCGCGATCGAAGCGCTGAAGTACCAGGGCGACCCACTCGCCGACGCCGTGATCGCCGATCTCGTGTCCAGCGGAACGACCCGCGCGGTCAACGAGGTGCTGGCCCGGTTCCGAGAGAACGACCAGGCCATTCCCGACGATCTGCCGGAGCCCGTGCGCCGCTATCTCATCGCCACGGACGCCCCACCGGCCTGGACCGACCTCGACCGGGTCGCCGGCGCGTACGAATTCTTCGTGGACGACGGCGTGCACGTGGCCTCGGTCCTGTCGTTCGGCGCGATGGTCAACTGCTACGCCCAGCCGCGGCCGTCGCGGATCCTTTCGCTGACGCACCGGCTCAACCAGCCTCACCGCCGTCTGTCGGAAACGTCGCAGTTCGTCCTGAACCTGATGGGCTGCAACCCGTTCGGGTCCGGCGGCAGTTTCGTGCCCACGATCCAGAAGACCCGGCTGATCCACGCGGCGGTCCGCTATTTCATCACACGTTCCGGCGAATGGGACGAGGCCGCGGACGGCGTGCCGTTGTGCCAGCAGGACATGCTGGGTGCGTTGCTGATCTTTTCCGTCCAGGTGATCGACGGAATGCGCCGGATCGGCATCTCGGTCACCGACCGCGAAGCCGAGGACTACTACTACGTGTGGCGGGTGACGGGCGCCCTGCTCGGCATCCCGGCCGAGGCCATGCCCGAGACGCTCGGCGAGGCCCAGGCGCTGAACGCCCAGCTGGTCGAGGCGAGTTACGGCCCCTCCGCCGAGGGGATCGAGCTGACCCGCAACCTGCTGCGCCTGTACGAGGATCTGGTCCCGGGCAAGGCTTTCGACGGCGTGGTCGCGGCGATGGTCCGCCAGGTGGTGACCCCGCAGGTCGCCGACTGGCTGGAGGTGCCGCGCTCCCGCGGCTGGACCCGCGCGGTGGACGCCGGCGTACGCGCGATGCGCCTGCTCGAGCGATCGGAGGACCGAAGCCGCCTGGCCACGGCCGTCCTCGACAAGGCAGGGAGCCTCCTGCTGGGCGGAAGCGTCCGGACGCTGACGAACGGCCAGCCGACCACGCTGACCATTCCCTCGGACCTGCGGGAGAAATGGCTCGCCGGCGGAGTCTGCCCGGTGGCCCCGCCACCCGCCGCGCGAAACGGCAGTTGAAGGGAGGCTCTCCCGGTACCTGTTTCACCAAGATCTCCCCGGCGTCTCGCATGCCTGCGAACCTTTTCCAGTGAACCTTTTCGATTTGAACGGGAAATACGCACTCGTCACCGGCGGTACCCAGGGCATCGGGATGATGATCGCGCGCGGCCTCCTGCAGGCGGGCGCCCGCGTGATCATCAGCTCGCGCAACGCGGACACGTGCGCGGAGGCAGCGCAGCAGCTGTCCGAATTCGGCGATGTTCGAGCAATTCCCGCCGATCTGTCCAGGCGCGACGAGTGCCGGCGCCTCGCTGAGCTCGTCGTGAACGGGTCGGAACGCCTGGACATCCTCGTCAACAACGCGGGAGCGATGTGGCGCGAGCCACTGGAGACGTTCCCGGACGAGGCCTGGGACAGCGTGCTCGACCTCAACCTCAAGGCGCCGTTCTGGCTGGTGCAGGCGCTGCTTCCCGCGCTTCGCAAGGCGGGCACCGCGGACGATCCCGCGCGGATCATCAACATCGGCAGTATCGCCGCGATCCACGTCGCCGAGTCGCCCAACTACTCCTACGCCAGCAGCAAAGCAGGACTCCACCAGCTCACCCGGGTGCTGGCCAGAGAACTAGGCCCCCAGCACGTCACGGTGAACGCGGTGGCGCCCGGGCCGTTCCCGTCGCGGATGATGGCGTCCACGCTCGACGCCGTCGGCGACACGATCGCGGCGAAGGCGCCGCTGCGCCGGCTCGGCCGCGACGACGACATGGCCGGTGTCGCCGTGTTCCTCGCCAGCCGGGCCGGGTCCTACCTCACGGGCACCGTCATCCCGGTCGACGGCGGCATCGCCACGACCGCAACAGGTACGTAAACGCCGGGGGTACCTGCAGTACCTCCCTTGGATTGCGGACACCGCCTACGGTGACGAGGTGGCCTCGACCGATCTGCGCACCGAGATCAAGGAATTCCTGAGTTCCCGTCGCGCGCGGATCACGCCCGAACAGGCCGGGCTGCCCGCCTACGGCGGCAATCGCCGGGTCAAAGGCTTACGTCGCGAAGAGGTAGCGCTCCTGGCCGGGGTATCGGTCGACTACTACGTGCGCATCGAGCGCGGCAGCCTCACCGGCACCTCCGACGGGGTGCTCGACGCGTTGGCCGCGGCCTTGCAACTCGACGAGGCCGAGCGCGATCACCTGTTCCACCTCGCGCGCCGGTCCCGGGCGCCCGGCGGTCCACGCCGCCGGCGCCCCGCCGTGACGGTGCGTCCGGCCCTCCAGCAGGTGCTCGACGCCATGACCGACGCACCGGCCTGGATTTGCAACGGCCGCTACGACGTCCTGGCCACGAACCAACTCGCCCGCGCGCTGTATTCACCGATGCCGGCCGACCCGCAACGCCCGGCGAACACCGCGCGGTTCGTGTATCTGCACCCGGAAGCGGCAGAAACGTTCTTCGTCGACTACGCCCGAATCGCCGGCGACGTGGCGGCCAAGCTGCGCATGGAAGCCGGCCGCAATCCGCACGATGAGGACCTGATCGCCCTGGTCGGCGAGCTGTCGACACGCAGCGAACCGTTCCGGCAGCGGTGGGCGTCCCAGGACGTCCGGCTCCACCGATCCGGCCGCAAGCGCCTGCGCCACCCGGCAGTGGGCCGGCTCGACCTGGACGTCGAGTCGATGGAGCTGCCAGCCGAACCCGGCCTGCTGCTGACCGTCTACACCGCGCCCCCTGGCACACCGACCGCGGACGGCCTGGCCCTGTTGGCGTCGTGGGCGGCCAGCCAGGAGAACCTGGTGCGCTGACCTCATGATGAGCACCCAAGTCACGCAAAAGCCCGGTCCGCGAAAAGCGGACCGGGCTTGATCTGCGTGGGCCTACCAGGACTTGAACCTGGGACCTCTTCGTTATCAGCGAAGCGCTCTAACCGCCTGAGCTATAGGCCCTCGAACGAGGAGAACTTTACAGGACCCCCGAAGGGGTCCTGCAACCGGGTCACTCTCGTTCGGACAGGGTGACTTCCAGGCCACCGGCCAGGTCCGCCGAGACGTTGTAGATGAACGCGCTCACCGTGGCCAGGGCCGAGACCAGGACGATGTTGATCGCGCCCAGGATCGCCGCGATGCCGAACACGCGGCCCGCGCTGATCAGGGGTTCCGAGGACGCGTTCGCGCCTTCGCCGCCGACCAGGGACGAGTACGTTCCGTTCAGCTTGTCCCAGACGCCCATTCCGTCGAGGACCGTGTACAGGACGCCGACCGCCACCAGCCAGACGAAGAACATCGCCACGCCCAGTACCAGGGACAGCTTGAGGACCGACCACGGGTCGAACCGCTTCACCTGCAGCGATGCCCGGCGCGGGCCGCGGCCGGGGCGGCGCAGCGCGCTCGGGCGGGCTCGCTGGGCCGACGCCGGGGGCACTGCCTCGCCGCTCGGTGGGGTGTCGCCCGATCCGCCGAACAGGCGGGGGGCGGCGCTGCCCGTCACCACCGGACGTTCGGCGGCGGCGGGCTGCGCCTCCTCCGTGGCCAGCTTGACTGTCGCTTCGGCGTCGCCTTCCTTGTCGACCCGCTGCCACGGCGGGCTGGCCGGCGTTCCGTTCGAACCCGCTGCCTCGGGATTCTCGGTCGGTGTCACGAAGAGTCAGTCCTTACCCGTGCCGTGGGGCGCTGTCCGTAGGGGTGAAAAGTTACTGCGCCGTCGTCTCGTCAGTCGCTTCCGGCGCTTCCGGCGCCTCGCCGGGAGCGACGTCCGGAGCTTCGCCGGTGGCGACGTCCGGAGCATCACCGTCGGCGACGTCCGGGGTGTCACCATTGGCGACGTCCGAGGGCTCGTCCGCGTTGCGTGCGACCGCGAGAAGAGTGGTGCCTTCGCCGAGGTTCATCAGCCGGACCCCCTTCGTCTGCCGCCCTGCCTTGCGCACGTCGCCCGCCGGTGTGCGGATCACGCCGCCGCTCGAGGTGATGGCGTAGAGCTCGTCCTCGGCGTCGACGATGAGTGCACCCACCAGCCTGCCACGTTTGCGGTCGTGCTGAATGGTGAGCACGCCCTTGCCGCCGCGGCCCTGGACCGGGTAGTCCTCGATCGCCGTCCGCTTGGCGTACCCGCCGTCGGTCGCGACCAGCAGGAACTTGCCCTCCTTGACGACGCTGATGCCGAGCAGCTCGTCGCCGTCGTTGAAGCGCATGCCCATCACGCCAGACGTCGGGCGGCCCATCGGCCGCAGCGCCTCGTCCGTCGCGTGGAAGCGGATGGACTGGCCCTCCGCCGACACCAGCAGCAGGTCGTCCTCGGCCGCCGCCAGCACCGCGCCGACCAGCTCGTCGCCCTCACGCAGGTTGATCGCGATCAGGCCGCCGGAGCGGTTGGAGTCGAAGTCGGTGAGCTTGGTCTTCTTCACGAGGCCGCGCTTGGTGGCGAGCACCAGGTACGGCGCGACCTCGTAGTTCTTGATCTCGATGACCTGGGCGATCTGCTCGTCCGGCTGGAACGCCATCAGGTTCGCCACGTGCTGGCCACGCGCGTTGCGGTTGGCCTCGGGCAGCTCGTACGCCTTGGTCCGGTAGACGCGGCCCTTGTTCGTGAAGAACAGGATCCAGTCGTGCGTCGAGCAGACGAAGAAGTGCTGGACGATGTCGTCCTGCTTCAGGGTCGCGCCCTGCACGCCCTTCCCGCCGCGCTTCTGCGAGCGGTACAGATCCGTTTTCGTCCGCTTGGCGTACCCCGTGCGGGTGATGGTGACGACGACGTCCTCGACCGCGATCAGTTCCTCGTCGGTGACGTCGCCGCTGAAGCCGATGATCTTCGTGCGCCGGTCGTCGCCGTACTTGTCGACGATCGCCATCAGCTCGTCGCGGATCAGCGCGCGCTGCCGCTCCGGCTTCTCGAGGATGTCCTTCAGGTCGGCGATCTCGAGCTCGATCTCGGCCAGCTGGTCGATGATCCGCTGGCGCTCCAGGGCGGCCAGCCGGCGCAGCTGCATGTCGAGGATCGCGGTGGCCTGGATCTCGTCGACGTCCAGCAGCTCCATCAGGGCCGGCCGGGCTTCGTCCGCCGAAGGCGACCGCCGGATGAGGGCGATGACCTCGTCGAGCATGTCGAGCGCCTTGACGTACCCACGCAGGATGTGGGCCCGCTCTTCGGCCTTCCTCAGGCGGAACTTGGTCCGCCGGACGATCACCTCGACCTGGTGCTTCACGTAGTGGCGGATGATCTGGTCGAGCCGCAGCGTGCGCGGCACGCCGTCGACCAGCGCCAGCATGTTGACCCCGAAGTTCTGCTGCAGCTGGGTGTGCTTGAACAGGTTGTTCAGCACGACCTTCGCGACCGCGTCCCGCTTGATCGTGACGACGATCCGCATGCCCGAGCGGCTGTTGGACTCGTCGGCGATGTCGGCGATGCCGGTGAGCTTGCCGTCGCGGACCAGGTTCGCGATGTTCTCGACCAGGTTGTCCGGGTTGACCTGGTACGGCAGCTCCGAGACGACCAGGATCGTGCGGCCCTTCGCGTCCTCCTCGACCTCGACGACCGCGCGCATCCGGACCGAGCCGCGGCCGGTGCGGTAGGCGTCCTCGATGCCGGACGTGCCGAGGATCATCGCCTTGGTCGGGAAGTCCGGGCCCTTGATCCGCACCAGCAGCGCGGCCAGCAGCTCGTCGTCGGTCGCGTCCGGGTTCTCCAGCGCCCAGACGACGCCCTCGGAGACCTCGCGCAGGTTGTGCGGCGGGATGTTCGTCGCCATCCCGACCGCGATCCCGGAACCGCCGTTGACCAGCAGGTTCGGGAACCGCGACGGCAGGACGTCGGGCTCCTGCGTGCGGCCGTCGTAGTTGTCCGAGAAGTCGACGGTGTCTTCTTCGATGTCGGCCAGCATCTGCATGGCCAGCGGCGCGAGCCGGGACTCGGTGTACCGCATGGCGGCCGCGGGGTCGTTGCCCGGCGAGCCGAAGTTGCCCTGCCCGTCGATCAGCGGGTACCGCATCGACCACGGCTGGGCGAGCCGCACCAGCGCGTCGTAGATCGCCGAGTCACCGTGCGGGTGGTAGTTGCCCATGACGTCGCCGACGACGCGCGAGCACTTGTTGTACCCGCGGTCCGGCCGGAAGCCGGAGTCGAACATCGAGTACAGGACCCGCCGGTGCACCGGCTTGAGCCCGTCCCGGACGTCCGGCAGCGCGCGCGACACGATGACGCTCATCGCGTAGTCGATGTAGGAGCGCTGCATCTCCTGCTGGATGTCGACCGGTTCGATCCGGTCGTGGTCCGGCGCCGGCGGCAGAGTTTCCGTCATGAGGTCCTTCTCGGGTGCAGGGGCCTAGCGGGGGCGAAGAACGGGGGGACGCTCAGACGTCCAGGAAGCGCACGTCCTTGGCGTTGCGCGTGATGAACGAGCGGCGGGCCTCGACGTCCTCGCCCATCAGGACCGAGAACAGCTCGTCGGCCTGGGCGGCGTCGTCGAGGGTGACCTGACCCAGCAGCCGGTTGGCCGGGTCCATCGTGGTCTCCCACAGCTCTTCGGCGTTCATCTCGCCGAGACCCTTGTAGCGCTGGATCGCGTCGTCCTTCGGCAGCCGCTTGCCCGCCTCGACACCGGCCTGGATGACGGCGTCGCGCTCGCGGTCGGAGTAGGCGTACTCCGGCTCGGACCGCGGCCACTTGATCTTGTACAGCGGCGGCCGCGACAGGAAGACGTGGCCGTGCTCGATCAGCGGCGTCATGAACCGGAACAGCAGGGTGAGCAGCAGCGTGGTGATGTGCTGGCCGTCGACGTCGGCGTCGGCCATCAGCACGATCTTGTGGTAGCGCAGCTTCGAGATGTCGAACTCGTCGTGGATGCCGGTGCCGAGCGCGGTGATCAGCGACTGGACCTCGGTGTTCTTGAGGACGCGGTCGATGCGGGCCTTCTCGACGTTGATGATCTTGCCGCGGATCGGCAGGATCGCCTGGTACATCGAGTCCCGGCCCTCCTTGGCCGAGCCGCCCGCCGAGTCACCCTCGACGATGTAAAGCTCGCACTCCTCCGGGTTGGTCGACCGGCAGTCCTTCAGCTTGCCCGGCAGGCCGCCGATCTCCAGCGCGCCCTTGCGGCGGACCAGGTCACGCGCCTTGCGCGCGGCCATCCGGGCCTGCGCCGAAGAGATCGACTTGTTGATGATCGTCTTCGCCTCGGTGGGGTTGCGCTCGAACCAGTCGGCCAGCCACTCGTTCGACGTCTGCTGCACGAACGTCTTGGCCTCGCTGTTGCCCAGCTTGGTCTTGGTCTGGCCCTCGAACTGCGGCTCGGACAGCTTGATCGAGACGATCGCGGCGAGCCCCTCGCGCACGTCGTCGCCGGTCAGGTTGGCGTCCTTCTCCTTGAGCAGCTTCTTGTCGCGCGCGTAGGAGTTGACGACCCGGGTCAGCGCGGCGCGGAAGCCCTCCTCGTGGGTGCCGCCCTCGTGGGTGTTGATCGTGTTGGCGAACGTGTACACCGACGGCGTGAACCCGGTGTTCCACTGCATGGCGACCTCGACCTCGAGGCCGGTGCCCTTGGCGTCGAAGGAGATGACGCTGGGGTGGATCGGGTCCTTGCTGCCGTTGATGTGCTTGACGAAGTCTTCGAGCCCACCCGGGTAGCAGTAGGTCTTCTCCTTGATCCGCGCGACCTTGCCCTCGGCGTCCGCTTCGGTCTCTTCCTCGGTGACGCGCTCGTCGCGCAGGGACAGCGTCAGCCCCTTGTTGAGGAACGCCATCTCCTGCAGCCGGCGGGAGATGGTCTCGAAGTTGTACGTCGTGGTCTCGAAGATGTCGCCGTCGGCCCAGAAGGTGATCGTGGTGCCGGTCTCCGACGCGGGGCCGAGGTCCTCGAGCGGGCCCGGCACCTGGTCCGTGTACTCCTGGCGCCAGCTGCGGCCGCCGTACTTCACTTCGGCGAGCAGCTTCTTCGACAGCGCGTTCACCACGGAGACGCCGACGCCGTGCAGGCCGCCGGACACCGCGTAGGAGTCGCTGTCGAACTTGCCGCCCGCGTGGAGCACGGTGAGCACGACCTCGAGGGTCGGCTTCTGCTCCTTGGGGTGCATGTCGACCGGGATGCCGCGGCCGTCGTCGACGACCCGGACCCCGCCGTCGGCGAGGAGGGTAACCTCGACCTTGGTGGCGTACCCGGCCATCGCCTCGTCGACGGAGTTGTCGACGACCTCCTGGACGAGGTGGTGCAGGCCGCGTTCACCGGTGGAACCGATGTACATGCCGGGGCGCTTGCGGACCGCTTCGAGGCCTTCGAGCACCGTGATCGATGACGCGTTGTACTCGTGCTGGTTCTCGGTCACAGGCGTTGTTTCTCCTCGTCTCGCCCGAGCGGACGCTCGCTCCCTCCCAGTGTACTTGGCCGCGTCCGCTGACATGCGGCAAGGACACCCCTGAACGCGTCACAGACGCACGAAATCGGTTCTGGCCGAGTCTTGACGTATCTCGGGAGGTCTGGGTGCGTTCTCGGCGCATTCAACCGAGCATCACGCAACCCGGTTCAGCCGTACGTGTCACGGGGTCCGCGGCCCGGCACGTGCCGGGGCCCTTTCCGCCAGCTCGGGGCGGTCGGGCCCTGGATCCGCATCCGCTTGACGACGCCGTTGCCGACCCCCGCCGCGATCTTGGCCAGCAGCTTTCCCTGCAGCAACCGCAGCTGGGTCGCCCACGCCGTCGAGCTCGCGCGCACGGTGAGCTCGCCGTCCTTCAGCGCGACCGGCTGCGCGTGCTCGGCGACGTCTTCGCCGACCAGCCGCGCCCACTGCGCGAAGACGCGGGCGCTGGTGACGCTCTCGTTCCAGCCGCGGTCGCTGACCAGCCGGGAGACCAGCCGGCCGAGCGGCTGCGGGTCACGCGCGTCAGCACCCGGTCCCGACCAGCGGCGACGCCGGGGGTTCTGGCCACCGCCCCCGGCCGACGGGCGACGGCGGCCCGGCGGGCCCCCCCGCTCCTTCGCCTTGGCCTTCGCGGCTTCGAGCGCGGCGTGCGCGAGGTCGCGCCCGGACGGCGGAGCCTCGTTCGGCCCAACGTCACTGTCACGGTCCGTACCGGCCGCTGGTTCGGCGCGGTCACCGGGCGTTTTGCGCCACCCATCCGGCCGCAGGGTCACGGGCAGCGATAACTCATTCACCGTGTTATCCACACTGTCCACAGGTTTGTCCCCAGATCGGGTGCGGTTTGTGGCGCCCGTCACCCGGGGTGTCCGGTCGCTCTGCTCAGCCACGCGTGATCTCACCGTCCGCCACCACGAACCGGCGGCCGGCCAGCTCTTCGGGCACGTCTTCGTCGACCGCGGCGGTCACCAGCACCTGTTCGGCGCTCGCGGCCACCTCGGCCAGCCGGGCCCGGCGCTTGCGGTCGAGCTCGGCGAACACGTCGTCGAGCAGCAGCACCGGCTCGCCCGCCTCCGCGCGCAGCAGCTCGTAGCTGCCGAGCCGGAGGGCGAGCGCGAACGACCACGACTCGCCGTGGCTCGCGTACCCCTTGGCCGGCGCCTGGCCCAGGATCAGCTCCAGCTCGTCCCGGTGCGGGCCGACCAGGCTGATCCCGCGCTCGAGCTCCGCCTTGCGGGCTTCACCCAGCGCCTTGAGGAGGACGTCCTTGAGGACGCCGGGTTGCGCCCGTTCGCCATCCGGTACGCCGTACGTTTCCGGCAGGGCGGCACCCAGCGACGACCGGTAGGCGATCTTCGCCGGCCGCGAGTCGGGCGCGACCCCCATGTACGCCGCAGCCGCGTACGGCGCGAGGTCGGCGACGAGGTTCAGGCGCGCGGCCAGCAGCTCCGCGCCCGCCACCGCAAGGTGGTCGTCCCAGACCTCGAGCGTCGACAGCGCGTACGGGTCTTCACGACCCGTACGCCGCTTCCCGGCCGTCTTGAGCAGGGCGTTCCGCTGCTTCAGCACCTTCTCGTAGTCCGCCCGCACCCCCGCGTACCGCGGCGCGCGCAGCACCAGGAGCTCGTCGAGGAACCGGCGCCGCTCGCCCGGGTCACCCCGCACGAGCGCGAGGTCCTCCGGGGAGAACAGCACCGTGCGCAGGATCCCGAGCACGTCCCGCGGACGGCCGACCGCACCGCGGTTGACCCGGGCGCGGTTCGCCCGGCCGGCGGTGATCTCGAGCTCGACGGTCAGTTCGCGGTCCTCGTTGACCACCGCGACCCGCACCAGCGCGCGCTCACAACCGTGCCGGATCAGCGGCGCGTCCGTCGCGACGCGGTGCGAGCCCAGCGTCGCGACGTACCCGATCGCCTCCAGCAGGTTGGTCTTGCCGCGGCCGTTCTGGCCGACCAGCACGGCCGGCCCCGGTTCGAGGGCGAGATCAGCCTGCGGCCAGGAGCGGAAGTCGGTGACCTGCAGGTGACGCAGATACACGGTGTTTGCCTTCGGGGGCCGTCCTCACCCGCCGACCTTCTTCACGGCGTGCCCGCCGAACTGGTTGCGCAGCGCGGCGACCGCGCGCATCGCGGCGGAGTGCTCCTGCCGCGAGGCGAACCGCGCGAACAGCGCGGCCGAGATGACCGGCGCCGGGACCGCGTTGTTGATCGCCTCTTCCAGCGTCCAGCGGCCTTCGCCGGAGTCCTCGACGTAACCCTCGAGGTCGTCCAGCTCCGGGTCCTCGTCGAGCGCGCGCACCAGCAGGTCGAGCAGCCAGGACCGGACGACCGTGCCACGCTGCCAGCCCTTGATCACCGCGGGGACGTCCTTGACGACCTTCGCGGCCTCGAGCAGCTCGAAGCCCTCGGCGAAGGCCTGCATCATGCCGTACTCGATGCCGTTGTGGATCATCTTCGCGTAGTGGCCGGCGCCGACGTCGCCCGCGTGCGAGAAGCCTTCCTCGCGCGGGCCTTCCGGACGCAGGGCGTCGAAGATCGGCATGGCCCGCTCGACGTCGGCGGCCGTGCCGCCCACCATGAGGCCGTAGCCGTTGTCCTTGCCCCACACGCCGCCGGACACGCCGCAGTCGACGTAGCCGATGTTCTTCGCCGCGAGCAGGTCGGCGTTCAGCTTGTCGTCGGTGTACTTCGAGTTGCCGCCGTCGATCACCATGTCGCCGTCGGCGAGCAGGTTGCTCAGCTCGGTGACGGTCTGCCGGGTCGGCTCGCCGGCCGGGACCATGATCCAGACGATCCGCGGAGCGTCCAGTTTGGACACCAGGTCCTCGAGCGACGTCGTGTCGCTGACGTCCGGGTTGCGGTCGTAGCCGACCACCTCGTGACCGGCCGCGCGCAGCCGCTCACGCATGTTGAAGCCCATCTTGCCCAGGCCGATCAGACCGAGCTGAACCATCGAGATCCCCTTACGTGCTCAGGCAGTGTCTTACGGGGCTTCGCCCCGGCCGGGGGCTCCGCCACCCGGAACCCCCATGGAGTGGGCGGGTCAGCCCGGGAGGCGGACCGGCATCAGGAGGTAGAGGTAACCGGGGACGACGTTGCCCTCGGCGTCGGCGGGCTTGATGAGCGCGGGCCGGTTCGGCGTGGTGAAGGTGAGCTCCGCGCGGTCGCTGTGCAGCGCGCCCAGGCCGTCGACGAGGTAACCCGGGTTGAACGCGATCGTCACCGGCTCACCTTCGTACTCGACCTGCAGTTCCTCTTCGGCGCTGCCCTCGTCGTCGCCACCCGCGGACAACCGCAGCGTGTTGTCCCCGAATTCCAGTCGTACCTGAGTCCCCCGCTCGGCCACCAGCGAAACGCGCTTGATGGACTCGGTGAGCGCGGACACGTCGATCACCGCACGCGAGGTGTGCGACGCGGGCAGCAGCTGCCGGTACGGCGGGAACTCGGCGTCGAGCAGGCGGGTCGTCGTGTAGCGCCCGGAGCCGGACAGGCCGAGCAGGCCCTCGCCGCTGGCGAGGGCGAGGCGGATCGTGGCGCCGCTCGCGCCGAGCGTCTTGGCCGCTTCGGCGAGGGTCCGCGCGGGGACGAGCACGGCGGCGTCGGCCAGGCCCTCGGCCGGCTGCCAGGTGAACTCGCGCATGGCGAGCCGGAACCGGTCGGTCGCGACCAGGGTCAGCGAGCTGCCGGAGATCTCGAGCCGCATGCCGGTGAGCATCGGCAGCGTGTCGTCCTTGCCCGCGGCGACGACGACCTGGGTGACGGCCTGGCCGAACGCGTCACCGGCGAGCTCGCCCGCGAAGGCGGGCTGGGACGGCAGCTGCGGGTAGTCCTCGACCGGCATGGTCGGCAGGGAGAACCGCGCGCTGCCGCACGTGATGGTGGCGCGCGCGCCGTCGACGGAGATCTCGACCGGCTGCGCGGGCAGCGCCTTGGTGATGTCGGCGAGCAGGCGCCCGGACACCAGCAGGCGGCCGCCGTCGGCGATCGTCGCGGGGACCCCGACCGTGGCGGAGACCTCGTAGTCGAAGCCGGAGACCGTCAGCGCGTCGGTTTCGCCGTCCGAACCGGCGTCGAGGAGGACACCGCCCAGCACCGGCACCGGAGGCCGGGAGGGGAGGCTTCTGGCCACCCACGCGACGGCGTCGGCGAGCCCGTCACGCTCGACGCGGATCTTCATGCGCGCATCCTTTCGACGATCGAGCCCCGTGCGGGCTCGGGCCAGGCCTCGTTCTCGCGGGGCAGTGACCGGCTGCCCCCTCCGGCCGGTCCGCCCTCCGCGTGAGCGGCCGGAGCGCGGACCAGGTGCAGGCGTCCACGTTAGGCCGTCGCGGGCGCCGCCGTCACCTCGGCCTCCCCTTGCCTTTGTCGACATGACGACTCGATCTCGCGGCTGTCCCCAACTTCGTCCGCCGCCTGTTTTTATCTTTTTCTCTCTTAGAAGAGATCTAAAGGCAGTAGCAGTAGTAAGCGTTGTGGATTGTGTGGATTGAGCTCGTTCGCGCAGGTCGGACGGCTCGCGGGCGTGTGGAGAACCCTGGTGGCGGACCTGTGGGCAGATCGGGGCGTCCGTGGATGGTTTCGGGCGTCCCCGGAACCATCCACAGTTGTCCCCGGTTGTCCCCACGGTTGTCCCCAGGTGTGGGGTGATTTGTACCCAGGGTCTGGGGGTGCCGGACGGGGTCCGAACCCCTCTTCCGAGTGATCGGGCCCGCCTGTGCACAGCATGTGGGCAACCTGTGGAATCAGCGTGGACAAGGGTGTGGATTCCCTGTGGACCGGCTGTGGGCGGGGTGTGGAGGAAATCCGGGTCGTCGCTGGTGGGAGATCCGTTGCCACTGTGGGCAATCCGCCCACACGGTGGGGAAAACCCCTTGTGTACAAACAATTTTCGCGAGTTTGGCGAAGCACGCGTACGCGCGCGAAGCAGCGAAGGCGCGTACGCGTGCTTAGGACACTCCAAAGACGACTGTGCCCATGAGGGGCTCCGCGCAAAGACGACGAAGGGGCGTCCACATTGAGCGGACGCCCCGAAGTCGTTGGGAGGTAAGGGATGTGCTACTGGCGGGCGCGCTGCTTGATGCGCGACGTCAGCTCCTGCACCTGGTCGTAGATCCGCCGGCGCTCGGCCATCTCCTTGCGGATCTTCTTGTCCGCGTGCATGACCGTCGTGTGGTCGCGGCCGCCGAACGTCTGCCCGATCTTCGGCAGCGACATGTCGGTCAGCTCGCGGCAGAGGTACATCGCGATCTGGCGGGCTGTGGCGAGCGCCTTCGTCTTGCCGGGGCCGCACAGGTCGTCGAGCGTGACGTCGAAGAACTCGGACGTGACGCCCATGATGGTCGGCGCGGTGATCTCCGGCGCGTGCGAGTCGGGGATCAGGTCGCGCAGCACGATCTCGGCGAGCGCGCTGTCGACCGGCTGCTGGTTCAGCGACGCGAACGCCGTGACGCGGATCAGCGCGCCTTCCAGTTCCCGGATGTTCGCCTCGACGCGCGAAGCGATGAATTCGAGGACTTCGCCCGGCACCGCCAGCCTGTCCTGCGCCGCCTTCTTGCGGAGGATCGCGATGCGCGTCTCGAGCTCGGGGGGCTGGATGTCGGTGATCAGGCCCCACTCGAACCGCGTCCGCAGCCGGTCCTCCAGCGTTTCGAGGCGCTTCGGCGGGCGGTCGGAGCTGACGACGATCTGCTTGTTCGCGTTGTGGAGGGTGTTGAAGGTGTGGAAGAACTCTTCCTGCGTCCCTTCCTTGCCCTCCAGGAACTGGATGTCGTCGACGAGCAGGATGTCGATGTCGCGGTAGCGCCGCTGGAAGGCGACCTTGCGGTCGTCGCGCAGCGAGTTGATGAAGTCGTTCGTGAACTCTTCGGTCGAGACGTACCGGACGCGCATGCCCGGGAAGAGCCGTTGCGCGTAGTGACCGACCGCGTGCAGCAGGTGCGTCTTGCCGAGCCCGGACTCACCCCAGATGAAAAGGGGGTTGTAGGCGCGGGCGGGCGCTTCGGCGACGGCGACCGCGGCCGCGTGCGCGAAGCGGTTGGACGCGCCGATGACGAACGTGTCGAAGGTGTACTTCTCGTTCAGCTTCGTCTTCGACGTCTGCGGCTGCGCCGGCGCGGTGTACGGCTGGCCGGCGATCGGCTGGCCGGAGAACGTCGGCCAGATCTCGTGGACCGCGGCGAGCGCCTCGCCCTCTTCGTCGACTTCCTCGTCGGTGTCGTCGCCCTCGTCCGGCTTGGCCGCGACGGCCTGGTGCGCCGGCATCGGCATCGGCGGCATCGGCGGCCGCGGCTGCGCGGGTTCGGGCCGCGGGGGCGGCATCATCGGCGCGCCGTTGGCCGGCATCGGCGGGGCCGGTTCGGCGCTCGCACCGTTTTCCACCCGGCCGGGTGACGGGGCGTAGCGGGGGACGGGCGACGGGACGACGGCTTCGGCGCTGTCGACCTTCACCGCGAGCGAGATGGCCCGGCCGAGCCGCCGGGAAAGCGCGTCGGTGATCGCGCCGCGCAGCCCGCGCTCGATCGCTTCCTTCGCGAAGTCGCTGGGCGCGGCGAGCAGCGCCGTGCCGTCGAGCAGGCCGATCGGCCGGGTCACGCGCATCCAGGCGCGCTGCTGCGGAGAGAGGGTCCCGTCGGACAGTTCGCGTACCACCTGTTCCCAGATGACACCCAGATTGTGCTGGTGATCCGACACCTGTCTGGCTCCCCTCCCCTCGTCGGCGTGGACGGCCGAGCCGGCCCCGGGAACACCCGGTCACTCCACCCGGCGATCACAGGAGACCTGTCGGCGCACCGGCACAGCGAATATCCACATAGTTGTCCACAGCTGTGCACTAATGTACGGCGGCCCGCGGGGTCGCCACCTGCGGGCTCGTCGTACGCCGGTGGGCACTCCACCACCTGGATACTCGTGCACCTGGAACCGGTGACCCGAGAGAGGCACGCTAACAAGCCCCGCTCGCGGCCACAAGGCATCCTGGGCGGCCAGCATTTCACGGTGCACGGCGAGTTGCCATTCGGTGCCGCCGCGTCGAACTCCCCAGGGGCGCCGGCCGGTCGCGTACCGTGGCCGAGGGGGTGCTTACCGACCGCCCGACGGGGGTGCGTACCCTCGTAAGGTCTCCCGTATGCGACGGGTGCGTTTCGCGTGCCCACGTTGTCGTTGCTCGTCGTGACGAGGCCACACGTTGGTAGGAGACACCAGAGACTGCCGTGCGCCCGCACGACACGCCAGGCGGAGGGAAACCTCTCCTCCTCAGGGCGGGTCAGGGGCAGACGACACAGCGACACACAGGAGAAGCAGTGAGCAAGGGTAAGCGCACCTTCCAGCCGAACAACCGCCGCCGCGCGAAGACCCACGGGTTCCGCCTGCGCATGCGGACCCGCGCCGGCCGGGCCATCCTGGCGGCCCGCCGTCGCAAGGGCCGCGAAGCGCTGTCCGCCTGATCTCACGATCGGGGCGCGCCGTGCTGCCGGCTGCCGCACGACTGCGGCGGAGTGAGGATTTCCGCGTGGTTCTCCGTCGCGGGTCCCGGGCAGGCAGGCGCCGCCTCGTCGTCCACGCGCTGACCACGGACCCGTCCGCGGCCGCCGACACGGTGCAGTCAAGCACTGCGCAGTCAAACGCTGTGCAGTCGAACACTGCGCAGCCCGAGACTGTGCAGTCAAACACCGTGTCGACGGCCAGGGCGGGTTTTGTGGTGAGCAAGGCCGTCGGCAATTCGGTGGTCCGCCACCGCGTCAGCCGCCGGTTGCGTCATCTCGTTTCGGCCAGGCTCGGAACACTGCCCGCCGGCACTGCGTTGGTCGTACGGGCATTGCCGCCGTCGTCGACCGCGTCCAGCGCCGAGCTCGGGTCCGATCTCGACGCCGCGTTGCGTCGGCTGGGGCTTCTGTCGTCGCGCCGTCCGGCCGGGGATGTCCCCCGCCCGACGCGTCCCGCGGACGCGGCCCCCGACCACGGATCAGCGGTGTGACCGGCATGCGAGCCACCCCCGAGCACGACCACGACGTAGCGCCCGAGCCGCCGAGGCCCGGTCCCGTCGCCTGGGTCCTCCTGCTCCCCGTCAAGCTCTACCGCAAGGCGATCTCGCCTTTCCTCCCACCGGCTTGCCGGTTCTACCCGAGCTGCAGCGCGTACGCAGTCGAAGCCCTCACCCGGCACGGTGCCGGCCGGGGCTCCTACCTCGCGCTGCGCCGGCTGCTGCGCTGCGGCCCGTGGACACCGCCCGGCCGCGACCCCGTGCCCGAGGAGTTCTCGTGGCGCCACCGACGACCTGAAACACCGATCGAGGAGTAGCAGCAGTGCTCGATTTCATCTACTACCCCGTGTCCTTCATCCTCTGGTGTTGGCACAAGGTCTTCGGGTTCGTCTTCGGCGAGTCGACGGCCATCTCCTGGATCCTCGGCATCATCTTCCTGACGTTCACCGTCCGCGGCATCATGTTCAAGCCGTTCGTGAACCAGGTCCGGTCGATGAAGAAGATGCAGGACTTCGCGCCGGAGATGAAGAAGCTCCAGAAGAAGTACGCGAACGACCGGCAGCGCCAGGCCGCGGAGATGCAGAAGCTCCAGAAGGAGCACGGCGTCAACCCGCTCGGCAGCTGCCTGCCGATGCTGCTGCAGATCCCGGTGTTCATCGGCCTGAACTGGGTCCTCCGCGCGTTCACGAACAAGCCGCTCGAGCAGAAGACCGAGAACTACTTCTTCAGCAAGCACGACGTCGAGTCGTACGTCAACGCGAAGCTGTTCGGCGTCAACCTCGGTGACGCCATCCACAACAGCATCACGGCGATCGGTGGCAGTGGCCAGAGCGGCTGGCACTGGAACGTGCTCCCGGTCGCGCTGCCCCTGATGATCGTCGCGTCGATCGCCACGCACCTCACCGCGCGTCACTCGGTGGCCCGGCAGAACGCCGCGTCGGCCACCCCGCAGACCGCGATCATGAACAAGCTGACGATGTACATCTTCCCGCTCGGTGTCCTCGTCTTCGGTGCGCTGTTCCCGCTCGGCCTCCTCTTCTACTGGCTGGCGAACAACGGCTGGACCCTGATGCAGCAGCGCCTCGTCTACACGAAGATCGACAAGGAAGAGGCGGCCCGCAAGGCGGAGGCCGCGGAGAAGCGCGCGTCGCTCGGCCCGAAGCCCGGGCAGAAGCCGACCGCGCCGAAGGTCGGCCAGAAGCCGGTTCAGCAGAAGAAGAACCAGCCCGCGCAGACCGGCGCGGCGAAGAAGGTCACGAAGGCGGGCTCGGCCCACGGCTTCGCCCAGACCACTTCGGCCGCCTCCGGTGCCACTGCCGCCTCCGGTGCCACTGCCGCATCCGCCGCCGCGGCCGCGTCCGTCGACGGCGACCAGACCCCGGCCGACACGAACGGCCAGAACGGTTCGAAGGACAACGGCACCGGCGTGCCGGGCCTTCTCAAAGACTCGACCAGGAAGTCGGGCCGGAAGCGCCGCTGAGGCGCGACCGGTTCGGAGAGGAGACGAATGATGTCGGAGACGATCGACACGATCGACGCCGATCAGGACGACGTGACCCCGGAGCCGGCCGCCGCCGAGGCGGGCGAGCAGAAGGCGGGCGGTGGCGACGACATCCTCGTGCAGGAGGGTGACATCGCCGGCGACTACCTCGAGCGCCTGCTCGACCTGCTCGACTACGACGGCGACATCGACCTGGACGTCGAAGCGGGCCGCGCGATCGTGAGCATCGACGGCGGCGAGGACCTCGAGAAGCTCGTCGGCCCGCGCGGCACGGTGCTCGAGGCGCTGCAGGAGCTGACCCGCTTGGCGGTCCAGCAGGAGACGGGCTCCCGCAGCCGCCTGATGCTGGACATCGCGGGCTGGCGCGCGGACCGCCGCGAGGAGCTCAAGGAGCTCGGCCGCTCGACGGCGGAGTCGGTCCTCAAGAGCGGCGAGCGGGTGCGGCTGCAGCCGATGAGCCCGTTCGAGCGCAAGGTGGTCCACGACGCGGTGGCGACCGTCTCGGGCGTCACGAGCGAGAGCGAGGGCGAGGACCCGAAGCGCCGCGTGGTGATCTTCCCGGAGTCCTGAGACCCAGTTCGCGTCAAGAGCGGCCCCATCCGACTGGTTCGGGTGGGGCCGCTTCGTTTTGCCCAGCGTCCGCACAAGGGGGCGCGGCGAACCGAATTACACGCTTGATGTTTCACGTGGAACCGGCCGCAGCGACGACTGGCCGAGTGGAGTTGTCCACATCTTCGGACTGTCGGCTCGTCTTCTCCGGTTCATCGGGGACAATCGAACGAGTGCGGTTTCACGTGAAACCGGCGGACGAGGAGTAGACGGAGTGAGCTTGGAGCAAGCCGCGGAGACGGTGCGGGCCGCGGCGGAGCGAGTGTTCGGTGCGCGCGTCGACCAAGCCGCCGGGTACGTCGAACTCCTGGAGCGCCACGGCGTGGAGCGCGGGCTCATCGGCCCGCGGGAAGTCGAACGGCTGTGGGAGCGGCACGTCCTGAACTCGGCGGTGATCGGTGAGCAGATGCCCGACGGCGCCCGGGTCGTCGACGTCGGGTCGGGCGCCGGGCTTCCGGGTGTACCGCTGGCGATCGCGCGACCGGACCTCGATATCGTCTTGCTCGAACCGATGGCCCGCCGGGTGGACTGGCTGGCCGAGATGGCCGAGAAGCTGGAACTCCCGATCACCGTCGTCCGTGGACGCGCGGAGGAGCGGCCTGTGCGTGAGCAGCTCGGTGGCGCCGACATCGTCACCGCTCGCGCGGTCGCCCCGCTCGCTCGTCTCGCGGACTGGTGCCTGCCGCTGGTCCGTCCCGACGGCTTCCTGGTCGCCCTCAAGGGCGCCAGCGCGGCGGACGAGATCGACCGGGACGGTGCCGCCATCCGCAAGGCCGGCGGGGCCGACCCCCTGATCGTCGAGTGCGGTGCGGCGGTTCTCGAGGTGCCCAGCACGGTCGTGAAGATCCGTCGCCTCCCACCGGCCAGCAAGCCGAAGGCGCGGAGCAGGAAGCGTTAACGGGCCGCCATGTTCCACGTGAAACGTAGCGACTCGACCACCGACCAGACGTCTAGATGGAGGAGGTGTCGAGACCGGTGAATCCCCCGCCGTCCGACTCCACGGAGACCAGCCACGACGTGGGCTGGACGCCGATCGCCGAAGAAGCCGCCCGCGCCGCGCGTCTGCTGCACCCGAAGGAGGGGGAACTCCCCCGCCCGGGCCGCCGTCGGGTGCTGACCGTCGCCAACCAGAAGGGCGGCGTCGGCAAGACCACGAGCACGGTCAACCTCGCCGCCGCGCTCGCCGTCCACGGGCTCAAGACGCTCGTCGTCGACCTGGACCCGCAGGGCAACGCGAGCACCGCGCTCGACGTCGACCACCGGTCCGGGACGCCGTCCATCTACGAGGTGCTTATCGGCGAGGTGACGCTCGCCGAGGCGGCCCAGCCGACCGAGCAGTCCCCCAACCTCTTCTGCGTCCCCGCGACGATCGACCTCGCCGGTGCCGAGATCGAGCTCGTCTCCATGGCGTCCCGTGAGTCCCGGCTCAAGGAGGCCATCTCCTCCGAGATCCTCGACGAGATCGGTGTCGACTACGTCCTCATCGACTGCCCGCCGTCGCTGGGCCTGCTGACGGTCAACGCGATGGTCGCCGCGCAGGAGGTGCTCATCCCGATCCAGTGCGAGTACTACGCGCTCGAAGGGCTCGGGCAGCTGCTGAGCAACATCGAGCTCGTGCAGCAGCACCTGAACCGCGAACTCCGCGTCTCGACGATCCTCCTCACCATGTACGACGGCCGCACCAAGCTGGCGGACCAGGTGACGAACGAGGTGCGGAACCACTTCGGCGACACCGTGCTCAAGACGGTCATCCCCCGCAGCGTGAAGGTGTCCGAGGCGCCCGGGTACGGCCAGACCGTGCTCGCCTACGACCCCGGTTCGCGCGGGGCGATGAGCTACGTCGACGCGGCCAAGGAGATCGCCGAGCGCGGCGCTCGGATGGAGAAGGGTAGTTCGACATGACGGAGCGTCGAGGAGGGCTGGGGCGCGGCCTCGCCGCCCTGATCCCGACCGGACCCACCGGCGGTGGTCCGCTGCCCGCGCCCACCGAGGGGGCAACGGCGGACAAGAAGGCGGCCGAGGACAAGGGATGGTTCGCGGCGAACGGACAGGCGCAGCAGCACGCCGGCGAAGTCGCCGGCGCCGTCTACCGCGAGATCCCGGTCGGCTCGATCAAGCCGAACCCGAAGCAGCCGCGCCAGGTCTTCGACGAAGACGCGCTCGCCGAACTCGAGCACTCGATCCGCGAGTTCGGGCTCATGCAGCCCATCGTCGTCCGCGAGCTCGGCAACGACGAGTACGAGCTCGTCATGGGCGAGCGGCGGCTGCGCGCGTCGCAGCAAGCCGAACTCGACGCGATTCCGGCGATCGTCCGGCAGACCGCCGACGAGTCGATGCTGCGCGACGCGCTCCTGGAGAACATCCACCGCGTCCAGCTGAACCCGCTCGAGGAGGCGGCGGCGTACCAGCAGCTGCTCGACGAGTTCGCGGTCACCCACGAAGAACTGGCCGGCCGGATCGGCCGCAGCCGCCCGGTCATCACCAACACGATCCGGCTCCTCAAGCTCCCCCTGCCGGTGCAGCGCCGGGTGGCCGCGGGTGTCCTGTCCGCCGGGCACGCGCGCGCGTTGCTGTCGCTGGAGGACGCCGAAAGCCAAGAGGAGCTCGCCGCGCGGATCGTCGCGGAGGGCATGTCGGTGCGGGCCACCGAGGAAGCCGTCACGCTCAAGAAGAGCGAGAAGCCGGCCAAGCCGAAGCCCGCGCCGCGCAAGCCGATCCAGGCGCCGGGGTTGCAGGAACTCGCGAACCGGCTCTCGGACCGCTTCGACACCCGGGTGAAGGTCGACCTCGGCCGTCGCAAGGGCCGGATCACGCTCGAGTTCGGGTCGGTCGACGACCTCGAGCGGATCGTCGCGCTCATCGACCCGAACGGGACGAATCAGACACCGAAAACCGATTAGGGATCACCCCAGGGTGTTTCGTCACGGTGATGATTGCTCCGCGCAGCTGTGACAAGCACAGTTAGTGATCAGATGAAAAAGGCTGTCTTGCGGGCTTCGCTCCCCCGCAGCCGCCGCAAAAAGGCCGCCACGGACGATCCGAGGCGGCCTTTCGCGTAGGTGAAGAGTCAGCGAGCGACGGCCCGCGCGATCAGTTCGGCGAACACCGCGCCGAGCGACTTGCCCGCCGCCTCGATCGCCATCGGCACCGTCGACGTCTCGGTGAGACCGGGCGACGGGTTCACTTCGAGGAAGTGAACCGTGCCGTCGGCCGCGACGACCGCGTCGGTCCGGGAGATGTCCCGCAGCCCGAGCACGCGGTGGGCGGCGACGGCCAGCTCGGCCACCGCCTTGGCCGCGGTGTCGTCGAGCCGGGCCGGGGTGAAGAAGTCAGTCAGGCCGGCCGTGTAGCGGGCCGTGTAGTCGTACACGCCGCTCTCCGGGACGATCTCGACCGCAGGCAGGGCCTCGGGCCCGTTCTCGCCCTCGATGACCGTCACGGCCACCTCGACGCCGTCCACGAAGCGCTCGGCGAGAACCGTGTCCCCGTAGGCGAAGCAGCCGACCATCGCCGCCGGCAGTTCCGCCGCCTCGCGCACTACCTGCGTGCCGAGCGCCGAGCCGCCCTGGTCGGGCTTGAGGATCAACGGCAGGCCGAGGCGCTCCACCATCGCGTCGAGCACCGCCTGGGCCCCGAGCTCGCGGAACGTGCTGTGCGGCAGGACAACCCACTCCGGCGTCACGAATCCGGCGTTCTGCAGCAGCGCCTTCGCGGTCGGCTTGTCCCACGCGCGGCGGCAGCCCTGGGAGCCGGTGCCGACGAACGGCACGCCCAGCATCTCCAGCACCGTCTGCACCGAGCCGTTCTCGCCCTCGCCGCCGTGCAGCGCGACGACCACCGCGTCCGGGCGCTGCGTGCGCAGCCGCTCCAGGAGGCCCGCGTCGGTGTCCCACTCCTCGATGCCCAAGTCCTCCGACTTCAGCGCCGCGGAGAGCCGCCGCCCGGACCTGAGGGAGACGTCGCGCTCGTGCGAAAGCCCGCCGGCGAGCACGGCAACGGTACGGTCGACCACCGTGGGAACTCCTTAAGAAGGTTTAAACCGTGTCCGGGGACGGGTTCTGCGGTCCCTGGATCTGGCGCGAGGTCACGCTACCGAAAGTGCGGGCGAGGTCCATTTCGGACTCCAGCACGGCCGCCAGCCGCCGGACGCCCTCGCGGATGCGTTCCGGCGTCGGGTAGCAGTAGGACAGCCGCATCTGGCGGCTGCCGAAGCCGTCGGCGTAGAACCCGGTGCCGGACGCGTACGCCACCCGCGCGGTCACCGCGCGCGGCAGCATCGCCTTCGTGTCGACACCCTCCGGGACCGTCACCCAGACGTAGAAACCGCCGTCCGGCTTGGTCCACGAGCAGCCCGGGGGCAGGTACTGGTCGAGCGCGGACAGGATCGCGTCCCGCCGGTCGCGGTAGTTCTCGCGGAACTTCTTGATCTGGCCCTTCCAGTCGTGCGTGGCCAGGTAGCGCGAGACGATCATCTGGTTGAACGTCGGCGGGCACAGCGTCGCCGACTCCGCGGCGAGCACGAGCTTCTCGCGCACGGCGTGCGGCGCGAGCACCCAGCCGACGCGCAGGCCGGAAGCGAACGTCTTGGAGAACGAGCCGAGGTACACGACGTTCTCGGGATCGGTCGAGCGCAGCGCCGGGTACGTCTGCCCGTCGAAGCCGAGCAACCCGTACGGGTTGTCTTCGACGACCAGGACGCCGTGCTCCCGGCAGATCTCCAGGATCTCCGCGCGGCGCTCGACGGCCAGCGTGACGCCGGCGGGGTTGTGGAAGTTCGGGATCGTGTACAGGAACTTGACCCGGCGGCCGGCCTTCTCCGTCCGGACCAGCGCCTCCCGCAGCAGCTCCGGCACCAGGCCGTTGTCGTCCATCGCCACGTGCACGACCTGCGCCTGGTAGGCGGCGAACGAGCCGAGCGCACCGACGTACGAAGGACCTTCGGCGATCACGACGTCACCCGGGTCGCAGAACAGCCGCGTGACCATGTCCAGGCCCATCTGGGAGCCGACGGTCACCACGACGTCGTCCGGGTGCGCCTTGATGCCCTCCAGGGCCATGATTTCGCAGATCTGCTCGCGCAGCACCGGGATGCCGTGCGCCGAGCCGTACTGCAGCGCGACGAGGCCGTCTTCGGCGATGATCTCGCCCACCTGGGCGGACAGCGTGTCGAGCGGGAGCGCGGCCAGGTTGGGCATGCCGCCGGCCAGGGAAACCACCTCGGGCCGGCTGGCCACCGCGAACAGCGCCCGGATCTCGGAGGCGGTCATCCCCGCGGTGCGGGCGGCGTACCGCTCGAGGTGCGGGTCGAGGTTCTGGCGGCCGCTGTGTTTCTGAAGACCACTCTGCGGCTTGCTGGGGCGGTTCTCGGTCATCGACGATTCACCCGGGGCTCGGTGGACACGGTCACTCCCGCGGGAGCAGGTAGATCCCATCGAGTGTAACCGGGCACCCATCAGGACCCCCTGGCCTTCCGGTGCTCGTCACATCGGCCTATCCTCGACCCTGGCTCCCGTTCGTGCCGTGGTTCTCGCGCGGCTTGACGACCGGGCCGCCGGTCGGGAGCGCAGGTCAGGGAGGTCGCGGGTGTCGCGTCGCGTCGTGGGCGTCACACTGGACAACCTCGAGCACCTGCCGAAGAGCTGCCGCAGGTGCGTGTACTGGGAGCTGGCCCCGCACCTCAAGCACCAGGCCGAGGAGTTCGGCGCGACCGAGGTCGAGAAGGAAGCCTGGGTGTCGAGCGTGCTGCTCGAGTGGGGTTCCTGCGGCCGCATCGTCTACAGCGACACGCTGCCGGTCGGGTTCGTGCTGTACGCCCCGCCGAACGCCGTCCCGCGCGCACTGGCCTTCCCGACCTCGCCGCCGAGCGCGGACGCCGTCCTGCTGACCGCGTTCCAGGTCCTCCCCGAGTTCCGCGGTGGCGGGCTCGGCCGGATGCTGGTCCAAGCGGTCGCCAAGGACCTGACCAAGCGCGGCGTCCGAGCGATCGAGGCGTTCGGCGACGCCCGCCCCGAAGAGGCCGACCCGGACGGCGGGCACAGCTGCGTGCTGCCGGCGGCGTTCCTGCAGAGCGTGGGCTTCAAGACCGTCCGCCCGCACCAGAAGTGGCCCCGCCTGCGCCTCGAGCTGCGCTCAGCGATCACCTGGAAGGAAGACGTCGAGGCGGCGCTGGAACGCCTGCTCGGCCAGGTGACGATCACGACGGCCGAGCCGAGCCTCGGCCGCGCCTGATTCCGCATCCGCAAACGTTTGCGGCACGGCTTTGGCGCGCCTGAAAGCACGTGTGCACAACTGTGGAAGAAGTGCCGAGTTATCCACAGAGCGCTGCTAGGAGCGGTGGACAAGCTGTGGAGAACTGCCCCAAAACCTGGGGACGCGCCGACCGCGTCCCCAGGTGTGGTGGGGTAGGTGAAGGAGAGCCGCTAGGGGTTGTGGTCGACCCTATTCAGCCTTGGCGAGCTCGTGCGCGAGGACGTCGGCGAACGTGAACGTTCCCGTCGGCTGGTCGCCTTCGCCGAGGAGGTACAGGCGCTTGACGGCGATCAGGATGCCCTCCGCGACGATGTCGCGGAACGCCGGGTCACCGAGCTTGCGGGCGTCGTCGGGGTTCGTCAGGTAGCCGATCTCGACCCGGACCGCCGGGCAGCGGGTGCGGGTGAAGATGTCCCACGACTTGTAGTGCGTGCGGCAGTCGAGCATGCCCGTGCGGGCCGCGACCTCGCGCTGGATGAAGCCGGCCAGCAGCTCGCCCACCGTGGACGTGGTGCCGTTACCGTTGCCGAAGTGGAAGCTCGCGACCCCCTGCGCGCGCGGCGAGGGGTTCTTGTCGCTGTGCAGCGAGAGGAACAGGTCCGCGCCCGCGTCGTTGGCGAACTTGGCGCGCTCCAGCTCGGTGGGGCTGTGGTTCGGGCCGCGCGAGATCAGCGCCTCCATGCCCGTGGCCTTCATCCGGCCTTCGAGCCGGCGGGCGAGGTCCCAGGCGATGTCGGCTTCGCGCAGGCCGCCGGCGACCACGCCGAGGTCGTCGCCGCCATGGCCGGGGTCGATCACGATGCGCTTGCCGCGCAGGCGCGGGCCGGCCTGGCGCACCTGCTCCTGTTCGCGCAGGAACACGGGGCGCCCGCCCCGGGCCCGCGGCGAGGACAGGCGGTGCAGCTCGCGGATGGTCGCCGGGCCGCACATGCCGTCCGGCGTCAGGCGCATGTCGCGCTGGAACGTCTTGAGCGCGCGCTCGGTCTGGGGCCCGAAGTAGCCGTCGGGGCGGCCGGCGTCGAAGCCGAGCTCGGTCAGCCGCTCCTGCAGCGTGAAGACGTCGTCGCCGTGGACCGGCGAGGCGATCATGTACGACAGCGGGCGGCTGCCCAGGTGGTAGCTGGCGCCCTTGAGCGCCTGGAACGTCGCCGGACCCACGATGCCGTCGGTCATCAGCCCACGACGCTGCTGGAAGGCACGAACGGCGTGCTCGACGGCGACGTCGAACGTGCCGTACTCCTCGTCGGTACCGGTGACCGGCGGGAGCAGGTCCATCCCGGCCAGGATGGACCTGATCTCGGCGACGTCCGGACCGGCGTCACCGCGGCGGAGTACCCGCATGCACTCCTCGCTCTTCCTAAGGCACCGATGGGGAGCTCGGTGCGTGGCAAGAAAACCTTCGCTGGGACGCGCCCAGGCCTTCTATTGTGCCTTGCCAACTCTCGGTGACAGCGTAGGCCCGGTAGGTCCGTCAAGGACCCGTTCGTGGAGTACCCAGGACGGCCGCCGTCACGCTCGATCAACTCACATCGGTGAGATTCGCCCGAACGCGCGCGAACCCGGGACCCGCAAGAGGATTCCTGCAGGCCCCGGGTTCGGCGAGGTGGTTCGATTCAGAGGACGTCGGCGAGGTCCGACAGCAGCGCGGCCTTCGGCTTCGCGCCCACGATCTGCTTCACCGGCTTGCCGCCCTGGAACAGGATCAGCGTCGGGATGGACATCACCTGGTAGTCACGCGGCGTGTTCGGGTTCTCGTCGATGTCGATCTTGGCGATCGTCAGCTTGTCGCCCTTCTCGGCCGCGATCTCCTCGAGCACCGGGGCGACCATCTTGCACGGGCCGCACCAGGTGGCCCAGAAGTCGACCAGAACGGGCTTCTCGCTGGTCAGGACCTCGTCGACGAACGTCGCGTCGGTCACCTTGACGGTGTTGGCCATGATTTCTCCTCCAAGGGGTGGTTGAACGCCGGAAAGTCAGTTGGTGCCCGCGCCGTAGCCGCCGCCGACGAGCTCGGCCGCTTCGTGCGCGTCCGATTCGCCGTGCTCCGCGAGCCATCGTTCCGCGTCGATCGCGGCGCTGCACCCGGAGCCGGCCGCGGTGATCGCCTGCCGGTAGGTGCGGTCCACCAGGTCACCGGCCGCGAAGACGCCGTCGAGGTTGGTGAAGGACGTCTTGCCCTTCGTCACCACGTAGCCGTCCTCGTCCAGGTCGACCTGCCCCTTCACCAGCTGGCTGCGGGGGTCGTGGCCGATGGCGACGAAGAAGCCCGACACGTCCAGCGTCGATTCGGAGCCGTCCTTGGTGTCCTTCAGCTGCAGGGCCTCGACCTTGCCGTCGCCCAGGACACCGGTGATCTGCGAGTTCAGCTTCCACTTGATCTTCTCGTTCGCGCGGGCGCGCTCGACCATGATCTTGGAGGCGCGGAACTCGTCGCGCCGGTGGACGATCGTGACGGACTTCGCGAACTTCGTCAGGAAGGTCGCCTCCTCCATCGCCGAGTCGCCACCGCCGGCGACCACGATGTCGTGGTCGCGGAAGAAGAAGCCGTCACAGGTCGCACAGGCGGACACACCACGGCCGAGCAGTTCCTGCTCGCCCGGCACGTTGAGGTACCGCGCCGCGGCCCCCATGGCGAGGATGACCGCGCGGGCGGCGTAGCGCTTGCCGTTCGCGACGACGTACTTGACGTCCCCGGTCAGCTCCAGCGACTCGACGTCCTCCGCGCGCAGCTCGGCGCCGAAGCGCTCGGCCTGCTTGCGCATCTCCTCCATCAGGTCCGGACCCATGATGCCGTCGCGGAACCCGGGGAAGTTCTCGACCTCGGTCGTCGTCATCAGCGCGCCGCCGAACTGCGTGCCCTCGAACACCAGCGGTTCCAGCTGGGCCCGCGCCGCGTAAACGGCAGCGGTGTATCCGGCAGGACCCGACCCGACGATGATCAGGTTCCTGATTTCCTCGGCAGCCACCCGTTGACCTCCGCTCGTAGTGACCTGTACCAGGCTCAACACGATCGTAGGTGGCCATGTTCCCAGCCGTGACAGCCGCTACTTCTCCCCGACGACCTTGTCGAACAGCACCGCCGGATTTCCCGGTCCGCAGTCCGCGCCGAAGGCCACCAGCCGGAACTGGGCCAGCTTGCCGGTGGTCAGGATGATCATCACCCCGGCCTTGCCGCCGACGTTGACCGGGCGGATGCCTTCCGGGCGCACCTTCGGGTCGAGGCCGGCGGCCGCGATGCACGCGTCGAGGCGGTCCTCGTTCTGCAGCGGGCCGAAGTCGCGGACGCCGATCGCCTTCCCGACCAGCGCCTGGGCGCCGGCGCCGTCGTTGCCGACCGAAGGGCCGGTCGGGGCGGGGGCGGCGACGTTCGGGGTGCCGGACTGCGGCGAGGTGTTCGGGATGGCGAGGGTCACGGCGACGACCGCCGCCGCGGCCGCGGTCAGGACGCCGGCGGCCCAGCCGAGCCGCTTGTTCCGCTTCCGCCGGGCCGCCGCGAGGTCCACCACCTGGGCGCCCTGCTGTGCGCTCGGCTGCGGACGTTCGGGCTGTACGGGTTCAGCCTGTGTTCGTTCGGCCTGTGCCCGTTCAGGCTGTGCCCGTTCAGGAAAGCGGGCCGCTGCTTCGGCGGCCAGCGCCGCGTCCAGCCGGGCGGCGAACTCCGCGGGCATCCGCGGGGCCGGTGCGTGGGCGAGCGCGGCCAGGTCGGCCTGCGTGGCGTCGAGGGCGTTCAGGATCGCCCGGGCCTCCGGGTCGGCGTTCACCAGCGGCCAGAGCTCGGCCGCCCGCGTGTCGTCCAGGACACCGGCGTGGAGGTCGGCGAGCACGTCGACAGACCAGGGCGGACCGATGGTCCCCCCGATCCCCCGGCTTTCGTCCGTCATCGTCCCTCCCCGCTACCCGGCTGCCGCCCGGCCCGTTTGCTTTCGTGAGTTGGGACGTTCGCAATCGCATCGGGGTTCCGCAGGTGCCCGAGAACCTTCGCGAGTTTCCCGCGGCCCCGCGCGCACCGGCTCTTGACCGTGCCTTCGGCGATGCCCAGCAGCTTGGCCGTCTCGGCGACCGAGTATCCCTCGACGTCGACCAGCACGATCGGGGCACGCTGCTCTTCGGGCAGCTGATCGAGGGCTTCGCGCACCAGCAGGCTGGTCTCCCGCTCGGCCATCGAGTCGCGGGGCGTGGCGGGCTCGTTGAACCCGGTCTCCGGCAGCGGCACGGTCGGGCGCGCCTGGCGACGGCGGATCCGGTCGAGGCAGGCGTTCACCACGATCCGGTGCAGCCACGTCGTGACCTGCGACTCCGCCCGGAAGTTCCCGGCCGCGCGGAACGCCGAGATGAACGCGTCCTGCAACGCGTCGGCGGCCTCCTCCGGGTCGCGGACCGTGCGCAGCGCCACCGCCCACATGCGGTCGCGATGTCGCTGGACGAGTTCGCTGAACGCATGGGGGTCCCCCGCGGCGTGAGCCGCTATCAGATCCGCATCCGTGGGAGCTGCAGCTGTCACCCGGCAGAGCCTACTGACCTCCCCGGGTGCGTCACCCCGCAGGCAGGAAGCTCAGATCACCGATCTGGGTGAGGAACGCACCGTCACCGCCACCCAGCTGGGTGATCCAGACGATGAAGTACTGACCCTGGGCCGGCTGCGCCAGCTGGATCGTCGTGTCGCCGTCCTGGAGGTCGCCGTTGCCGACCACCTTCGTGTCCGCGAGGTCGGGGTCCTTCTCCGTCGCCGAGCGGATCTCGACCTTCGTGCCCGCGGTACCGCCGCTGACCTTGACCTGGCTCAGGTTGATCGGGTCGTCGAACGTCGCGACCAGCCCGACACCCGGCTTGATGGTGGGGAACTGCTGCTTGTACTGCTCGGTCTTCCACACCGTGCCGGGGTCGCCGTCGATCGCGTTCTTCGCGCGACCGGGGTTGTCGCCCTTGCCCTCGGGGTTGTAGACCGTGATCGCCCGCGGCTTCACCGGCGCGCCCACGGTGGGCGACGGCGGCGGGGCCGGAGCCGACGACGAGCTGGGCGGCTGGCTCGCGGACTGGCTGGACGCCGGCGGCGCGGCGACGTTGATCGACGGCCCGCTCGCCTTGGAGTCACCCTGGAAGACGTTGATCAGCATCAGGCCGCCCCAGGCGAGGATGACGACCGTCGCGACCACCAGCACCGTGACGCCGAGGGCGAGCTTGCGCCGCCGGGCGACGTCCTTGACCGGCTTCTTCGTCGTCCAGATCGTGCCGTCGGGCTCGGCGACCTCGCCGCCGACGGCCTTGATCAGCTGGGTGCGCTCCTCTTCCTCGGCCACCTGGTCGAGGACGCGGAGGATGGCCGCGCTGGTGCGGATGCCGCCGTTGCCGCCGTCCTCGATCGTGCGTACGGCCAGCGACGAGAGGTCGGCCGGCACGGCAGGCACCAGCTGGCGCGGCGGGACGATCCGGCCCTGCGGCGTCATCGGGGCCGCCGGGATCGCGGGCGGGCCGCCGGGCAGTGCCCAGCGGCCGGTCAGCAGCAGGTACAGGACGGCGCCGAGAGCCTTGACGTCGTCGCGCAGCGTCGCCTCCGGCAGCGGGCCGGGGAACGCGAGCTTGAGCGCGCCGTTCGGCGTCAGCCGCAGGCGCTGGGGGTGGTCGAGGCCGAGGACGAGCCCGTTCTGGTGCGCCTGCTCGACGGCTTCGGCGAGCGCCTGCACCATCCGCGCGGCCGCGGCGGGGGCCACCGGCCGCTGCGCGACGAGGTCGACCAGGTCGCTGCCCTTGGTCCACTCGGCGACGACGACACCGAGCAGGCCTTCGCCCGAGGTGATGCCGCTGCCGAGGGCGAGCACGTCCAGCACGCGGGCGACGCCGCCGTGGCCGAACTTCGACGCGTGCGTCGCGCGCTCGAGCGTCCGCCGGGCCAGCCGGGCGGCTTCGGGATCCGCCGGGTCGCCGACCAGCAGCGTCAGCGCGACGTCCCGCTTCAGCTGCCCGTCCCGGGCACGCCAAAGGTGCGCATCGCCCCGCTCGTCCACGCCGAACTGCGCGAGGAGGCGGTACCGGCCGTCGCCGACCACACGCCCGGGGGCCAACGATCCGACCTGGGTCTTGCCCACGTGGTTCGCACCCCCCGCCTGTTCGCTCCGCCTCGTGTCCACGCGCCCTCTCCCGCTAGCTCCCCGCACCGAGGGTACCCAGAATACGACGCGGGAGTCGTCGCTTTCCGTACCGCAATCGTTACCCGCGCTTGATCAACCGGGTGAACCTGGAAGTGGCCGGCCTCAGCTCCTCCACCTTGAGCGCCACCAGCACGCCGAACGAGACGACGATGCCGACGGTGCTCTGCAGCAGAAGCTTCACCCAGGCACCGAAAGTGGGCCCGAACGAGTCCGGCACGAGCTTGCCGACGACCCACGCGGCGGCGACGCCGAGGACGCTCGCGACGACCGTGAACAGGATCACGCCGATGACCCGCTTGCTGCGCAGGTTGCCCAGCGTCACCCACAGCCAGACCTGGCCGAGGATCGCGCCGACCACGAACGTCAGCGCGTTGACCATCATCACGCCGAGCACGATGTTGTCCGGCGACAGCACGACCGGGCACAGGTACAGCAACGGCACCTTGACCAGCGTCATCACGATCATGATCAACGTCGGCGTGCGCGCGTCCTTCATGGCGTAGAACACGCGCATCTGCAGCATGACCAGCGCGTACGGCAGCAGCGCGAACGCCGAGATCGCGAGCGCGTCGCCGAGCCGCTCGGCCGTTTCGACGGTGCCCTTGCCGAAGGTGAACAGCGCGATGCCGATCGAGCCGCCGACCACGGTCATCACCGCGGAGATCGGCACGAGCATCACCGTGGAGATCCGGGACGCGTAGGAGAGGTCGCCGATCAGCTTCTTGTGGTCGCCGTCGGCGGCGGCGCGGCTCATCCGCGGCATGATCGCCGTCAGCAGCGAGACGCCGATGACGCCGTACGGCAGCTGGAAGAGCAGCCAGGCGTTGCTGTAGGCCGTTACCCCACCGGGCGAACCGCTGGTCAGCACGCGCGTGTTGATCGTGTAGCCGATCTGGCTCACCGCGACGTAGCCGAGGATCCACAGGGCGAGGCCGCCGAACTCCTTCATCTGCTTGTCGATGCCCCAGCGCCACTTGAACCGGAAGCCGGACCGCAGCAGCGGCGGGACCAGCAGCAGCGCCTGGGCGACGATGCCGCCGGTGACGCCGATGCCCAGCGTCAGCACCTTGGGGTCGGTGATCGAGACGTGCCCGGTGTCGATGTCGCCCGGCATGATCCAGACGACCAGGATCGTGAAGATCACGACCAGGTTGTTGATCACCGGCGCCCAGGCCGTCGGGCCGAAGATCTGCTTCGCGTTGAGCACGGCCGAAAGCAGCGCGAACACGCCGTAGAAGAAGATCTCGGGCAGGAGCAGGTAGGCGAACGCCGTGGTCAGCGCGGGGCTGGCCTTGCCGGACGAGTCGACGTAGAGGCTCGTGAACGCCGGCGCCGCGATCACCGCGACCACCGTCCCGACCAGCAGCAGCGTGAACGCCACCGTGATGAGCCGTTGCGTGTAGGCCGCGCCGCCGTCGGCGTCGTCCTGCGACCGCACCAGCAGCGGCACCACCACGCTCGCGAGCACGCCACCCATCAGCAGCTCGAAGATGATGTTCGGCATCGTGTTGGCGACGTTGAACGAGTCGTTCGCGATGCCCTGGCCGATCGCGCCGACCAGCAGCAGCTTCCACAGGAAGCCGGTGATCCGGCTGATCAGCGACGCGATGGCCATCCGCCCGGACGCCTTGGCCAGCGACGGCGCCTTGGCGGGGGCCTCCTCCAGCGCCTCGCCGTCCGGGCGCGGCTTGACCAGCGGGCCCTTGAGGGCGGGCATGACCTGCGTGGCCAGCGCGTCGTACGGCCGCATGACGTCGGGGTCGGCGACCGGCCAGCGCGAGTTCATCGGGACGCCGGCGGTGCGCGGGATGAACCGCGTCGCCTCCGGGTCCGGCGGGCGCTGGACCTGGGTGGCCTCCTCCTGCCACGGCCGCACGGGCGTCGGCCGCCGCGAGCCGCGCCCGCGAGGCGGAACGGGCGTGCCCGGCGGCGGGGTGCCGGGGCCGAGCGCCGGGTTGCCGGGTGGCGGGGTCAGGGGCGGGCTGGTGGGTTGCGGCAGCCGCCCCTGGGGCGGAGCCGCGCCCGGCTGCGCGCCGCCCTGCGGCGGCAGGCCCGGCGGGTTGCCCGGCGGTGCGACCGGCTGCGCGCCACTCTGCGGCGGCGAACCCGGCTGCGGCTTGCCCGGCGATACGACCGGCTGCGCGCCGCTCAGCGGCGTGCCCGGCGGCGGCACGGCCGGCTGCGCCCCGCTGTGCGGCGGGCCCGGCTGCGGGTGACCGGGCGGTACGACGGGCTGGGCGCCGCTCGGCGGCAGGTTGGGCGGGAGGTTGCCCGGCTGTGCCCCGTTCTGCGGCGGCGGGCCCGGTTGAGGGTGGCCTGGCGATACGACCGGCTGGGCGCCGCTCAGTGGCAGGCCCGGGGGCGGTACGGCCGGCTGCGCCCCGCCGTGCGGCGGCGGGCTGCCCTGGGGTGCGACAGGCTGCGCGCCGCCCTGCGGCGGCACGGGCTGGACCCGCGTGGGTGCCGGCCCCGCGTTGCGCGGCCGGCCACCCTGCGGCGGCGGAACCCGGCGCGGGGGCTGGTCATCCCGGAGGGCGCGGTCGTCGTAGGGGCCGCGGTCGTCCGGGGGCCAGTCGTCGCGCGGCCGTTCGCCACGGGGACCGCCCTCGTGGGCCGGGAAGTCCTCGGCCGCCGGGCGGTCGCCGCGTGCGGCGCGCTGGTCGCGGACCCGGCGGTCGTCGCCGGCGCCGCGGTCCGGGAAGTCCTCCCCGGCCGGGCGGTCACCGCGCGGGCCGCGGGGCGCGTGGTCGTCCGGGACGGGCCGTCCGCCGCGGACCGGGAAGTCTTCCCCGGCTGGCCGCGGGCCGCGAGGCGCGCGGTCCTCTGCCGCGGGCCGTTCGCCGCGGGAGGCGCTGCGGTCCGGGAAGTCCTCCCCGGCCGGGCGGTCGCCGCGTGGGCCGCGGGGCGCGTGGTCCTCCGGGACGGGCCGTTCGCCGCGGGCCGGGCGGTCTGCGTGGGGCGGGATGTCGCCGCGAGCGGGCCGCTCGCCCGGGGCCGGGCGGCCGCCCCGGGAGGCGCGCTTGTCGCGGGCCGGGCGGTCGTCCGGGGCCTGGCCGCCGCCGCGGGGAGCGCGGTCGTCGCGGGCCGGGCGTTCACCGCGGGGTGCACGGCCGTCCTGGGGTGCGCGGCCGTCCTGGGGTGCCTGGTCGCCGCGGCGGGGCCGGGCCGGGCCGTCGTCGCGGATCGGGCGCTGGTCGCGGACCGTTGCGTCGTCCGGGGGCGGCAGCTGCCGCGTGTGGCCGTTGCGGGGCGGCTGGCGGCGGCCACGCTCCGGGGGCGGAGGCGGCGGCTGCTGACGGCGGGCCGGCTGCGACGCCCGCGGGGGCCCGTCAGCCCGTTGCGGGGGCGGGGCGCCTTCGCGCCGAGGACGACCCGCACGCTCGGGTGGTAAGCCCGGCTCTCTCTCCAACGCGTGCCCAATCCTCGGTGCTCGTCTGACGGTGCCGCGGCCGGGTGCCGCGCACGTGCGGACCAAGGGTAATCGCGAACCGTCCGGAACACTCAGAGGCCGACTGATCAGCCCACGACGTCGCGGCCCGCGCGGGCGTCCTTCACCCGCCGGTAGATCCGCCGGGAAGCCAGCAGAAGCAGGGCCACACCTGCGGCGACGGTGGCGATGATGGTGATCGCGCCGTACTCGGTGGACGTCAGTTCGAACCGGGCGGATGACCCGAGCGGGGTATCGGTGGGCGTGCTCAACGACACATCGACGCTGAACCGGCCGGCCCGCAGCGCCTCCACCGGGAGGAAGTAGTTCTTGCCGCCGCTGGCCGGGAAGTACCAGTCCTTCGCGCCCTCGAGGCGCAGGCCGGTGTTGTTGTTCAGGGTGAACCGGGCGTTGATCCCGACCGGCAGGTCGTTGCTGACGTACACCGGCAGCGGCGAGTTGCCGGACGCCAGCGCGATCGTCTGCTTCGGCTGCGAGACGGTCACCCGCCCGCTGATCGCCGCCAGTTCGGCCTGGGCGTTCGTGGTCGCCGCGTCCGCGGGCAGCCCCCGCCACGCCGTCGAGGCACCCCGCAGCTCGGCCAGCCGGACCGGCTCGACGACGGCGTCCGGTTTCACCCGTTTGGTCGGGTCGAGCTGCATCGCGGACGCCAGCCCGGTGGCCTGGTCGTCGAGCCCGGCCAGCGTCGAGACGACGCCGGCGTCGACGCCGGTGGCCGCCTGCGGGCCGCCGTCACCGACCGAACCGGACGCCTCGGGGCTGGCGGCGAGCAGCGTCGGGAGGCTTGTCGCGGTGACCAGGCCCGCGTTCAGGAACTCGCCGACCTGCTGCAGGTACGTGGTGAACTCCTCGGCCGAGGCGTCCCAGCGCCGCGGCGGCGCGACCAGCAGGTGGTCCGGCCGCTGCTGCCCGGCGGCCAGGCCCAGCCCGGCGCGGAAGGCGAGGGCGCCGAGGCCGTTCTGGCTCGCGATCGCCCGCTCGGTCGTGGCGGCCACCGTGACCGAGCCGGGCGCGGCCGGGACGCCGGTCATCGCCGCGGAGATCAGCGAGTCGGTCGGCTGCACGCGCACGGTGCTGCCCTGCACGGTGACGCCGCCGCCGGCCGCGGCGGGCGCGAGCTTGCCCGCGTCGGTCAGCACGGTCCGCACGCCGGCCTCGGTCAACGCGGCGAGCACCGGCGCGCTCGGCGTGCCGTCCGGCCAGAGCACGCCGGTCTGCGGGGTGACGTCGGTCAGCTGCTGGATGGTCGCGGCGCCGCCCGCCGCCCGGGTGACCAGGCCGGTGTCGCCGGGCCGGATGCGGGTCAGCCCGTCGAGGTCGGCGTCGGCGAACGGCAGCGCCACCACGCAGCGGCCGCCGACCAGCGCGCGTACCTCGGTCAGCCACGTCTTCGCGGCCTCGACGCCCTTGCCGTCGACGTTCCCCGAGTCGGTGTGGACCTGGTAGCCGCGGGTCATCGCGTCGACCGTGGCGAGCAGGTCCGGGTCGAGCGCGAAGCACATCGACTTCGCGAGGTTCGAGCTGTCCCGCACGGCCGCCGCCGCCGACGTGACCAGCGCGTTCAGCCGGCCGTCCCCGCTGATCTCGGCGGCCAGCCGGTCGTCGGCCAGCACCATCGGGCTCCCGTACGGCGCCGCGTAGACGTGCGGGACGTTGCCGGTCAGCGGCCACAGCAGGGTCATGCTCGGCGCACCCGACCGGCCGGTGGACTGCTTGCCCGGCCCGGCCAGCACCGGCATCAGCATGCTCACCGCGCCCAGCCGCGCGGGGCCGCCGAACTCCGGGATGCCGTTGACGTTCACCAGCAGCGGGTAGACACCGGGGCGGAACCGGTCCGCCCGCGTGCCGGTCAGCGGCACGGTGATGTTCAGCGGCGCGCTCTGGCCCGGCTCCAGCACCTCGGCGACCGGCGCGAACTCGGTGAGCGGGGTGTCCTTGACCACCGCGCCGGACAGCACGTCACCGACCCCGCGCTCGGTCGTCGCCCGGTCCCCGACCTGCAGCCGGACCTGCGGCTTGGCGACCCGGCGGTCGCCGGTGTTGGTCACCGTGCCGGTGACCGTCAGCGTGGTCGTCGAGGTCGTGATCACCCGGGGGCTGAGCCCGGCCAGGTCGATGCGCAGGCGCGCGCCTTCCTGCGCCTGGGCCACCGAGGCGCCGGCGAGGGCGGGGACCGCCAGGAAGAGGACGGAAAGGAAGGTTGCGGCGAACCGCTTCACTCGGGGGCTCCCTCAGGGGCGTGCTCGTCTCGTCCGTGGACGTCCGGGCGCGCGAAAAGTTCCGTGAACAGCTGACTGGCCTTCCGGACGAGCTTGCGCTCGTCGGAGTAGGCGAGTTTGGTCTCCAGCTCGGCCAGCGGGACCCAGGCCACCTCGGTGACCTCGACGTCCTCGTCGGACAGCTCACCGCCGAGCGCTTCGAGCAGGAAGTGGTGCACGGTCTTGTGGATGCGCCGCTTCTCGGCCACGAACCAGTAGTCGATGGTGCCCAGTGGCTGCAGGACGCGCGCGGAGATGCCCGTTTCCTCCTTCACCTCGCGCACGGCCGTCTCTTCCACCGTTTCCCCGTCCTCGATGTGGCCCTTGGGCAGCGACCACAGCAGTCTGCCGTGCCGGTCGAGCCGGCCGATCAGCACCGCCTGTTCGCGCTCGGCGTCCACGACGAGGCCACCGGCCGACGTCTCGTCGACCGTGGTCAGGCGCCGGCCGCGCTGGCGCCTGCGCCGCCTGCGCGGCTTCGAGGCGCCGGGGCGGCCGGCTGATCCGGACATGCTGCGATGCTAGAGCAAACGGTTGCCCCGGTAGGCTGGCTCTCCGTGTCCGTGTCCGGCGGTGCCTAGAGCAATCGCACCTGGAACGTAGTGGGATTTTCGTGAACGACGTGGTCGACAAGCAGGTGGTGGAGCTCATGCAGGTCTCCCCACTGGCGGAGGAGCTGGCGGAACGGTTCGCCAGGGCGGGGCACCGCCTGTACCTCGTGGGCGGCAGCGTCCGCGACATGCTGCTCGGCCGCGACTCCGGCGACCTCGACTTCACCACCGACGCGCGGCCCGACCGGGTGCTGAAGATCGTCAGCGGCTGGGGTGACGCGGTCTGGGACGTCGGGATCGCCTTCGGCACGGTCGGCGTGACGAAGAAGGGCATGCAGCTCGAGATCACGACGTTCCGCGCCGACAGCTACGACCGCGTCGGCCGCAACCCGGAGGTCACCTTCGGCGACAGCATCGAGGGCGACCTGCTGCGCCGCGACTTCACGGTCAACGCGATGGCCGTCGAGCTGGCGTCGAAGACGTTCATCGACCCGCACGACGGGTTGAGCGCCCTGCGCGAGAAGGTCCTGGACACGCCGGCGACGCCGCAGGAGTCGTTCGCCGACGACCCGCTGCGGATGCTGCGCGCCGCCCGGTTCGCCGCGCAGCTGGGGTTCGCCGCCGCGCCGCGGGTGGTCGACGCGATGACGTCGATGGCCGAGGAGATCGACCGGATCACTGCCGAGCGGGTGCAGGCCGAGCTGTCGAAGCTGCTGCTGGCGGCCGACCCGCGGCCGGCCCTGGAGCTGCTGGTCGGCACCGGGCTGGCCGACCGGGTGCTGCCCGAGGTGTCCGGCATGCGGCTGGCGATCGACGAGCACCACCAGCACAAGGACGTCTACCAGCACTCCCTCACCGTGCTCGCCCAGGCGATCGACCTGGAGAAGACGCACGAGCCGACGTCGGGGCCGGACCTGATCCTGCGGCTGGCGGCGTTGCTGCACGACGTCGGCAAGCCGGCGACCCGGGAGTTCCAGCCGGGCGGCGGGGTGAGCTTCCACCACCACGAAGTGGTCGGTGCGCGGATGGCCCGCAAACGTTTGCGGGCGCTGAAGTTCTCGAAGGAGGTCATCGACGACGTCTCCCAGCTCGTGTTCCTCCACCTGCGGTTCCACGGCTACGGCAAGGGCGAGTGGACGGATTCGGCGGTCCGCCGGTACGTCACCGACGCCGGGCCGCTGCTGACCCGGCTGCACAAGCTGGTCCGCGCCGACTGCACCACCCGCAACCGCCGGAAGGCGGCCGCGCTGCAGGCGACCTACGACGACCTCGAAGCCCGCATCGCCGCGCTCAAGGCCAAGGAGGACCTCGACCGCGTGCGGCCGGACCTCAACGGCGAGCAGATCATGGCGCTGCTCGGCCTCAAGCCGGGGCCGGACGTCGGGAAGGCGTGGAAGTTCCTGAAGGAGCTGCGCCTGGACCGCGGGCCGCTGGAGCACGACGAAGCCGTCGCCGAGCTGAAGAAGTGGGCCGCGGAAAACGGCGTCGGGGACGTGTGAGCCGTGGCGGGCGGGGGCAGCTTCCTGGTCGCGCTGCTGCGGCGCGGCGCCCCCGCGATCGCCACCGCCACGAGTGAGCTGCCCGCCGAGATCGCCGACCCGGCGCCGATGCACGCGCTGCGGCGGATCTCGCGGATGTCGGGGCCGATCGACCCCACCGAGCGCGACGGTCTCCTGCTGCGCGCGACCCGGTACGTCGTGCTCATCCCGCTGGCGTACCGGCTGCTCGCGGTGCCGGGCCAGTTCGGCGTGTACGTCCTCCAGCAGGGCACGAGCGGGCTGCTGCCGGTCGGGCTCTTCACGCTCCTGTCGGTCGCGCTGAACGTCGTCGGCCTGCGCTGGATGTTCCGCTCGGCGCCGTTCCGCGGCCGGGACGCCGGCAAGCTGCTGGCCGTCGACCTGGCCTTCACGGTGCTTTCGCCGCTGGTCATCGCGCTGACCGTGCCGACGCCGGCGTACTTCGACGCGCTCGCGGTCACCAGCGTCCACCTCTACGGCGAGATCGGGCTGCTGACCCTCGCGCTGGGCCTGCCGAGCGGCGTGGTGTTCGGGCTGATCGGCTTCCCGCTGCGGATGCTGGCGAACTGGCTGAACACCGGCGAGTTCCGCGTCGGGGCCGCGTTCTCGACGTACTCCGTGCTGCTCGCGGAGCTGTTCCTGGCCACCGCCGCGCTGGTGCTGACCGGCCTCGGCACGCGCCTGGCGCTGGCCTACGGCACCCGCAACGGACGGCTGGCCGAGCGCGCCCAGCAGCACCGCAGGCTGCACGACACCGTGCTCCAGACGCTGGAGGCGATGGCGCTGTCCGGTCCCGGCGACCCCGAGGAACGGCTGGTGGAGATCCAGCGGCTGGCGCGGGCGCAGGCGATGGAGATCCGGCACACGATCGAGTCGGCGGCGTCCGAGCGGGCCGAAGCCGGCGCGCGGCCGCTGGGCGAGAAGCTCGCCGCGCTCGCCGCCGAGATGGCCCGCGACGGCCTGCGCGCGCAGCTCGTGGTGGCCGAACTGGACGACGACACGCTCTCGGAGGTCCGCCAGATCGCCATCCGCGACGCCGTGCGCGAGGCGATGCGCAACACCATGAAGCACTCCGGCACCGACCGGGTGGTGGTCCGCGTCGAGGAGCGCGACGGCGGCATCGCGGTGATCACCCGCGATCACGGGAGCGGTTTCAGCGCGGCCGATCACCCGGCCGGGTTCGGCATCAGCGAGTCCATCACCGCGCGGCTGGCCGAGGTCGGCGGGACGTCGCTGGTGGAGTCGGGACTCGCCGGGGGCGGCACGCGAGTGACGTTGTGGGTCCCGTTCTGATATTCCCTGAACATGACCTCGATCGAGCTGCTCGCCGACGCTCTCGCCGCCTACCGCTCCGGCGACCGTGAACAGGCCGCCGAACTCGCGGCACAAGCCGGGCGGGCCGGCTCCACGCTGGCCGACGAACTGCGGGCCTACCTGGGCGGCGACGGCTCGGCGCCGGTGTACGACCAGCCGAGCGCGTTCACCGCGTTCATCCGCGGCGGCGGCAACGTCGAGCTTTACCGGGCGCTGAGCGCCGAGCTGGCCGCCCGCTACGACGCCGCGAAGCCGGAATCCCTGCTCGACCTCGGCTGCGGGGACGGCCTCGCCGTCGTGCCCGCGCTGGAGCAGGCGGCCCACCTCCCGCCGCGGATCGACCTGGTCGAGCCGTCGGCCGCGCTGCTCGAAGGCGTCCACGAGCGGGTGCCGTCGGCGCAGTGCTGGCAGTCGACGGCCCAGGACTTCCTGGCCCGCGACGACCTCGGCTGGGACTTCGTCCAGTCGACCTTCGCGCTGCAGTCCATCGAGCCGGAGCAGCGCGCCGACGTGCTGCGGACGCTGCAGCCGCGCACCGGGACGCTGGTGCTCGCCGAATTCGACGTCCCCGAGTTCGAGGAGGGCTCGCCGGAGCACCTCCGCTCGCTCGTCGAGCGCTACGAGCGTGGCGTGGCCGAGTACGGCGAAGACGCCACCCTGGTCGCGCAGGGTTTCCTGCTGCCGGTGCTGCTCGGGATCGTCTCCGGGCAGCAGCGGACCAACTGGGAGCACCCGGCCGCGGGCTGGGCCGACCAGCTCAAGACGGCGGGCTTCACCGAGGTCGACGTCACGCCGCTCGCCGACTACTGGTGGTCGCCCGCCGTCCTGATCACTGCCTGCTGAGCGAGCCCGTCTCGAGGTGCTGGGCGAGCGGCCGGGGCAGCAGGTAGGCGACCGCGCCGCCGGGCAGCCCGCCCCACGGCACCGTCACGCCGGTCAGCACCCGCACCGCGCGCTGCACCCGGTAGAGCCGCTTCTCGCGTTCGCGCTCGAACGCCAGCGCCGTCTCGACGAACCGCGAGCCGTCGGCGTGCACCAGGTTGCCGGTCTCGTTGCCGAACCGGACGACCGTCGTCCCCGGCGGGAGCACGATCACGCGCTTGCCGCGGTAGAAGTTCAACGGCGGTTCGCCGCGCATCGGCAGGATCGGCCAGTCGGCGGGCTGGTCGGACTCCTCCGCGGGCCGCGGCGGCAGCATCAGCAGCACGCCGAGCAGGAACCGGGCCGCGTCGGCGAGCGAGCCGAACGCCACCGGCTCGTCGGACGGCGGCCGCGAGACCTCCCAGCCGTTCTCGGCGCGGCGCAGCGTCCAGACGCCCTCGGCCGGGATCTCCTTGGCGCCGATCCGGTACGCCGCCGCCGGGATGCCGTGCTCGGCGAGCCGCTGGTGGAGCAGCTCCAGGGTCTCCGCGCCCTTCAGGTTTCGCACCTGCTCACCGCGGGCGACCCGGGTGAGCGCGCGCTCGTCCGGCAGGTCGGCGGTCGTCTGCGGGGGCCGCGGCTGCCCGAGGACCTCCGCCTCCGCCGTCGCGCGGACCAGCTCCCCGACGAACGGCGGCCGGAACCCGGCCGCCCGGATGTGCTCGACCAGCTCCGGCTCCGGCGGGACCCCGTACTTGCGCAGGTAGTGCGGCACGGCGGCGGGCCAGATCCACGTCCCGTCGGTGTGGAACGCGTTGGGCACGTCCGGCTTCGCGCCCGGCGCGCCGAAGATGTCCGGCAGCGGCGCGGGCCGGTGCAGCGCCACCGACGCCCGGAACAGGTAGTCGAGCAGGCCGCGGACCTGGTCCGGCGGCACCGGCGGCCGGTTGACCACCGGGCGCTCCCCCTCGACGTGCGAGTCGGCGACCCGCGCCTGCCGGAACACGACGTCCAGCGGCAGTCCCGCCTTCGCCGTCAGCCACGCCGGCAGGTGCTTCGACGTCCGCGGGAAGTTCGCCAGCTCCAGCTCGTAGGCGGCGGTCGACGGGCGGCCGCCCTCGTTGGGCGGCACCCGCCAGTCCGGCTCCCGGTCGGCGTCGAAGTCGAAGTCGAACTGCGACTGCGCGTCGAGGGTGAACGTGCCCTGGAACCAGGTACCGGCCTCGGCCTGGTACATCGCCGCGCGCAGCCGCGCGAAGAGGCCGCCGAGCCGGGGCACCGCGGGCAGCGACACCGAGACCGGGCCGTCTTCGTCGCCGACCGCGCGAACCTCGATCTCGGCGTAGTCCCCGACCTGCCGGAACTGCGCGCCGACGCGGGTCCAGCCGCCGGGCACGGTGTGCAGCAGCGTCCGGCCGATGGCGCGCAGCAGCGCGTTCTGGTCGCCGGTGCCCGGCTGCGGCCGCGCCTGGAGCGTTTCGGTGAAGTCCAGCCGCGTCTGCCACAGCGCCGTGACCTGCTTGGCCGGCACGGTGACCGAGAAGTCGGTCAGGCCCAGCTGGGCCGCGCGGGCGGCGTCGTCGCGGACCCAGCGCAGGGTCAGCTCCGGCCGGTCGCCCGGCGCGACCTCGAAGACCTCGCCGTCGTACTCGGCGAAGGTCCGCAGCGTGAACGTCGACGGCACTTCGCTCGCCGGCACGACCTTCGCCGGGCGGCCCGCGAACTCCTTGTCGAAGCCCTCCGGCGCCTCTTCCTCCGGCAGCACCGACAGCAGCACCGTGCCGTCCGTGGTCGACCGCTGCGCGCGGAAGGTCCCCTCGCCCCAAGTCGCATAAAGGCCGTCCGGGCGTTCGGCCACCTCTACCCGGTAACGCACGTTTGTCCTCCCCGTCCCCAGTACACCGGAAACCTAGTCGACCGGGTACCGAGCGAACCACCGGTCGTCGTCCGGCGCATCCGGCCCGAACTCGGTGAGCGCGTCGTCCGCCAGGCCGACGATCACCCCGCGCAGTTCCAGCCGGTCCAGCCAGCTCGGCCGCAGGGCTTCCTCGCCGTACATGGCGCCGACGAGGTTGCCGCAGACCGAGCCGGTCGAGTCGCTGTCACCGCTGTGGTTGACCGCCGCGAGCAGCGCCGAGTCGGCGTCGGTGGTGGTGAGCGCGACGTACACCGACATCGACAACGCCGTCTCGCCGACGTTGCCCTGGCCCAGCGACGCCAGCTTCTCCGGCGTCGGCGGCCCGTCCAGCGCCAAGGCCGCGTCGAGGGCCGCGCTCTGCTCTTCGTGGCCGGGATGCTTCACGAGCTCGGCCCGCGCGGTCGCGACCGCGTCGAGCAGCGCTTTTCCGTGCAGCAGCTCGTGCACGACCACCGCGAAGCAGCCGGACGAGAGGTACCCGCTCGGGTGGCCGTGGGTCAGCGCCGCGCTTTCGGCGCCGAGCCGGAACACCTCGGCGAGGTCGTCCGACCACAGCGCGATCGGCGCCGCGCGCATCACCCCGCCGCAGCCCTTGGAGTTGTTCACCGGCCGCTCGATGGTGCCCCGCACGCCCGACCGGCCGTACGCCTCCAGCTCGCCGAAGCAGGTCAGCCCGGGTGCGCGGCGGCTGAACAGCTCCTGGTGGGTGATCAGCCAGCCGTCCGCCGCCTCGACCGCCGACTGCGGACCCCGGGCCCGGTCCCACGTGACACCCTGGGTGTGCAGCCAGCGCTGGTAGGCCAGCTGCAGCGAGTGCACGACGTCCGCCGAGCCGGTTTTGCGCCGCTGGGCGTGCGCCCGGATCAGTGCTTCGAGCGTGAAGAGCGTCATCTGCGTGTCGTCGGTGATCCGGCCGACGCCGCCGTACGCGGGGATGAAGTCGGTGATGCCGTCCGGCCCGGCGATCTCGCGGATCCGGTCGATCGAGTCGAACTCCGTCTTCGCGCCCAGCGCGTCGCCGATCGCCCCGGCCAGCAGGCTGCCCCGCAGTCGCGATCGCAAGTCGGGTCCCTTCGGTTGCGGGGCGAACCGGCCACTCGGGTACCGGCGCTCCCATCGGGCGTGTTCCGCGGTCTCCACCTGGAGGCCGTTGCGGTTGAAGTACCAGAAGGCGTCGCCGGCGACGTCTTCGACGAGGCCGAGGTCGGGCAGCGCCGACACCCAGGGCAGGCCGGGGACGCCGACGCGGGCGCCGACCAGCGCGCCGGCGATCGCCCCCGCCACCGGACCGGACCGGGCGGCCAGCCGGATCGCCGCCTCCGGGTCGTGGCCGCGCTTGGCCGCGGCGAACAACGCGCGGCCGAGCACCGACCGGACGCTCCGGCCGTCGCCGATCGTCTCCAGCTGCGTCACGTCGTCGGCGTCGCGGTCCGCGCGCAGCGCCAGCGTCGACGCCGCCAGGTCGCCGCCGACCTCGTGCAGGCGGACGTGCACCGGCAGCGCGAACGGTTCTCGCGTCAGCAGGGCCTGGAACAGGGAAACCAGCAGCTCGGTGACCTCGGTGACCTCGGTGACTTCGGTGCCGGCCGCGCTGCCGGTCAACTCGCGGGCGACGTCCTTGGCGTACTGCTCGCCGTCGACGTCCGCCAGCGCCACCGCGCTCGCGGGCGTGGCGGCCAGTGCCGTGGCCAGCAGCGCGGAGAACTCGGCGGGCGCGGGGCCCGCGTGCCGCGTGGCGACGGCGAGCCAGCCGGCCGGGTCCGGCTCGGGCAGCGTCGCCGGGACTTCGCCCGTCGGCACCGGTGGCAGGCCGCGCAGCACGGTTTCGGTGTGGAACAACAGGTGCCGCGTCAGGCCGCCGAGGGGCAGCGGACCCGCCGGGTCCGCGCCGCCACCCAGGGCGTCACCGATCGCGAAGCCGACATACGCGCCGACGATCCGGTGCCACGCGAAGCGGTCGGCCGGCGTTCCGAAGAACTTCCCGAACGTCCACGGCACCGGCCGCGGCCGGCCGTCCTCGCCGACGTGCGCGATCAGGCCGTTCGCGCCCAGGTCGGCCGGCCATTCCGGCGCCTGGCCGGCCCGGCGGCGGACGCCGTTGCGGTACTGCCAGGCGAACCCGCGCAGGTACCGGACGCACTCCTCCGGCGTCAGCTCGAAGTGCTGGTCGCGGGCCTGGCCGACGGCGTACCGCAGGTGCCGTTCCAGCAGGTCGGGTGGCTCGCCGCCGAACTCCGCGAATTCCGCGACCAGCGCGGGCAGCGCCGCGGCGACCTCGGGCCCGGCTTCCGGCGCGGGCTCCTCGACCGGGGCGCGCGGAGTGGTCTCGGCGCCGCGAACGGCGGCCAGCTCCGCCGCGGTGAGGCTGCGGACCAGCTCGGTGCCGGGGTCGAGCGTCAGCCCCGACGACGGCGGCAGCTCCCGCACCGGTGCCCGCCACCGGCGCGGGTACCGGCCGGGCACCTTCGCCGACGAGCTGTAGGCGATGACTTCGCGCCCGCCCGTGCCGGGGACCGGCCGCAGCAGCGGCTGACCCGTGTCGAGCAGCGGAACGAGCACTTCGCAGTCCAGCAGGGCACGGACGAACTCGGCGCGGCTGATCCAGTTGGCGGCCAGGTAGTTCAGCAGCTTCTCGGCGTCGGTCGACGGCACCGGGAACCCGCGCCAGACCGGGCCGGCGGTGTACTGCTCGTTGACGCGGTACTCGCCGTCCGCCCGGGTCCAGCCGCGGATCGCGCGCACGGGGAGGTCCAGCTCGGGGAACGCCTTCTCGTCGAACTCGGGGTCGACGTCCGGCCGCCACTCGGCCTCGGCGGGCGGACTCGCCATCGCCGCCTGGTCGTACCCGATTTCGCCGTCGTCCGGCACGACGACCACCGGGCTGGGGAACAGGCCGGCGCCGATGTCGGTGCCGTCCAGGTAGGCGGCGGTGTTGACCGGGAAGCTCCAGCCGTCCGGGCGGCGCGCGGCGAACTCCGGCCGGATCCGCAGCCGGTCGCCGCCGGGCCGCGTGCGCAGCCACTCCCGCGCGCGGGCGACGGCTTCCTCTTCGTCCATTCTCCCCATCCTCGCGCTAATGCCGCGGGTACCGCTCGATCCAGGCGTCGCCGAGCGCGCTCAGCGCCGAGTGCCGGTCGAAGTGCCAGTAAGCGTCCGAAGCGACCTGCTCGACGAGGTACCGCAGCTCCAGCTGATCGACCCACTTCTGCGGCAGCCCGGGGATCCCGGTGCGCGCGCCGAGGAGGGCCCCGGCGATCGCCCCGGTGAGCGCGCTGCGGCCGGAGTGGTTGACGGCGCGCAGCAGCGCCTGCTCCGGGTAGTTCTCGAAGCCCGACAACGCGGCGAAGGCGCGGCCGAGCACCGAAAGCGTCGTCTTGCCGTCGCCGATCAGCTCGGGAATCCGCAGGTCGGGCAGCCCGTGCTCGCCGAAGAACGGCACCGACTCGGCGACCATGTCCGCGATCGCCGTCCACTCCGGGCCCTGCTGGAACCGGTTGTCCGGGTTGAGCACCTCGCGGCTGGTGTTCCAGATCGGGAAGCTGAACGCGTCCTTGGTCAGCGCGTGCTCGAACAGCCAGGTCAGGTAGGTCGCGGCGGCCAGGTCGGACTCGTCCGGGTGCGTCACGCCGGCCAGCTCGCGCACCGCCTGCCGCGCCCCGCCGCTCAACCCGCTGCCGGGCCCGGCCATGGTGAGCGCGGCGGGCAGCGCGGGGATCAGCGCGGCCGGGCCGGTCATCGGCGGCGCCCCGGCGGCCCCGGTCACGAGCTGGTGGTAGGCGTTGAGCTCGGCGTCGTCGGCGTCGCGCCGGGCGTGCAGGTCCGGGACCTGCACGAGCCAGCCGTCCACGGCGTCCATCGGCGCGCCCTGCGTGCGCAGCCAGCGCTGCAGCGCCCCGCGGACGACGTCGGGGAAGAGCTGCTCGGCTTCGCGGGATTCGGGCTGCTCGCGGTGCGGGCTGCGGATCACGGCCTCGGTGTAGAACAGCAGCCGCTGCGTCAGCGAACCGATCCGGCCGGGCTGGTCGAACGCCGGGACGAGGTCGGTGACGCCTTCGATGCCGAACTTCGCGTGGATGTCGTGCAGCATCATCCGGTCGACGGCGGCACCGAGCGCCTCGCCGAGCGCGAAGCCGACGTACGCGCCCGTGACGCGCTGCCAGCCGTAGCGGAAGCCGTCGAGGTCCCGCTCGAAGTACTTGCCGAACGTGTCGAGCCGCGGCACCGGGCGGCCGGCGTTGTCGTACGCCGGGGCGAGGCCGTTCGCGCGCAGGTCGTTGGGCTTGCTGCGCGGCGGCTCCGGCATGCTCAGCCGCTTCACCCAGGACTCGCCGAGCACGGTCTTCGCACACTCCTCGGCCGTCAGCTCGAAGCCGCGCCGTCGCGCCTTCTCGGCCGCCAGGAGCGGCGGCTTCACCGGATCCGGCAGGCCCATCCGGGCCGCGGTCTCGGTGGCCACCCGGATCAGGTCCTCCTCCGCCTCCGGGCAGCGGCCGTGCACGTCGATGCGCGGCTCGTGGCGCGGGAAGCGCTGGACGATCTCGGCGAGCTCGCCGCTGGAGACGTCCTCGATGGTCGTCGGGCCGCCGTTGATGACCAGGTTCGGCGGATGCTCGAACTCGGCGAGCGTGGCGACGTCGACCTTCCACCAGCCGTGCTCGCGCGCGGGCAGGTGCCGGGTCGAGCTGAACACCTTGAGCTCGTTGCGCTCCTCGGCGAAGTAGAACCGGTCGGTCTTGCCGGTCTCCAGGTCGAGCGGGACGTAGACCTCGCACCGGATCAGCCCGATGAGCAGCAGCTCCCGGGTCAGCCAGCCGACGCTGCCGAACGACAGGAGCGTCTCCAGCGTGTTCTCCGGCTTCGGGTAGCCGCGGCGGATCGGGCCGGCCTTGTACTCGGGGTTCTCCCGCTCTTCGCCGGTCTGGTTGCCCTCGGCGTCGACCTTCACCCAGCCCGCGACGGCCTGCAGCGGCACGCCCAGCTCACCGAGCCCGGCCTTGACGTACTCGGGGTCGACGACCTCGCGCCAGTTCTCCTGGCCGGGGAAGGCCACCGGCACCGAGAGCCCGCCGGGGTGCGGGTGCGCCTGCCGCAGCTCGCCGTCCGGCTCGCGGACGACGACCGACGGCGGCGGGAAGATCTCCTTCTCCGGCCGGCCCTCGTCGAGGAACGCGATGGTGTTGTAGGGCACCGACCAGCCCTCGGGGATGCGCAGCACCTTCTCGGTGTCCACCCGCAGGCCCGCCGGGCCGGAGACGTCCGGACCGTGCACCGCGCGCAGCCACTGGCCGACCTTGGCAATCGCTTCCGCCGCTTCCACCTACTCGATCCTCTCCAGGCTTCCGTCGGACTCGTGCTCGGCGATCGTCTTCGGCAGCACGAAGGCCACCGCACCACCCGGCAGGTTCGCCCACGGAACCGTGATGCCGGTGATCACGTGCAGGGGGCGTCTGAGCCGGTAGCTCCGCCGCACCCGCTCCCGTTCGAGCGGCAGCGACGTCGTGGCGAACCGTACCTCGCCGTGGTGAACGAGGTTGCCGGGTTCCTCGCCGAAGCGCAGCACGACCGTACCCGCCACCAGCCTGGTGATGCGCTTGTTGCGGAGCAGGGTGAGGGGAGGCTCACCCGCCGCCGGGTGCACCGGCCAGTCGTCGAGCTCCTTCGCCGTTTCCCGCGGGGTTTCGTGCCCGGCGGTCATCCGGGCGGGGTGCAGCAGCAACGCGCCGAGCAGCTGCTGCGCGGCGTCCTCGAGCCGGGCGAAGTACTTCGGCGCGCGGGGCTTCCCCCCGGCGTGCGCGGCGACTTCCCAGCCGTCGGCGGTGTAGTTGAGGCACCAGGCGCCGTCCGCGCGTTCGCCGACCCGGTAGGCCTCGGGCCACACCCCGTGCTCGCCGAGCCGCTGCACCAGCACGATCAGCAGCTCTTCGTCACCGAGCCGCGGATCCGGCGTGGTCTCCAGCTCGGCGGCGACGTCCCCGGACGTCTTCTTGACGTCGGCGCGGCCCGGCTTCGGCCGCGGCCTGCCCAGCAGGTCGGCCTCCGCGGTCCGCCGGACGAGCGGCTCGACGTACGGCGGCTGGAAGTGGTGGCGGCGGATGTGCGCGACCAGGTCGGGCTCCGGCGGCACGCCGTGCTCCGCGAGCAGCAGCGGAACGGCGTCGGACCAGATCCACGTGCCGTCGGTGTGGAAGCGCTCGTCGCCGTCTTCGTGCACGACGGCCTCGCGCTCGAGGTACTGCAGCACGAGCGGCACCTCGGTGTCGGTCAGCGGCGGCCGCTCGACGTCCGGGCCGCCGACGTCGGCGTGCCGGAACACCACGCCCAGCGGCAGCTGCGCGCGCAGCCGCCACCAGTCCGGGATGTGCTCGTCGGCCCGCGGGAAGGTGGCGAGTTCCTCCGGGTAGGCGGCCGGCTCGGGTGCCTCGGTCCACAGCGGGTCGTCGTCGAGCGCGAAGTCGAAGTCGAAGCTGCCGTCGGGATTCAGGGCGAACCGGGCCTGCAGCCAGGTGCCGCGGCCCTCGGCGTACATGCCGGCCCGCAGCTCGGCGAAGAGGTCGGCCACCTCGTCCGGCACGGCCGTGTTGTGGCCCGCGGTCTCGGTGTGCTTCCCGACCTGCCGGAAGTCGGCGACGGCGGGCACGCCGGCGTTGACGCGGTGCTCGCGCACGAGCTTTCCCAGCCGCACCAGGAGAGTGCGCTGCTCGTCGGGCGAAAGTCGATGTTCCACGTGAATCATTGCCCCGCGTTGAACCGGCTCGTCACCGTGAACGACGGCGGCTCGCCGGCGTCGATCCGGGCAGCTTCGTCTTCCCACATCTTGAAGGTGCGAGTCTGGAGCGCGCGGACCAGCGCGGTCTCCTGAGGAGTCCGGCGGCGGCCCTCCCGGAACGCTGTGCCGTTGATCCCGTTGATCGTCTCGTAGAGCGCGAAGATCGGGCCGTCGCCGGACAGGTAGTGGTTCCGCTCGATTTCGGTCTCCTGGACGAACTTCTCTTCGCCGAACGGACCTCGGATGTTCGACTCCGTGGTCGACCAGATGAGCTCGCGGATGTGGCTGCTGCCGTCCTGGTCTTGCTCGAAGAACCCCGTCTGAAGATTGAGGATGGTGCCTTTCAATCCGCCATCGGGCGTCGAGTCGATCCGGTAGGTCTGGGCGTAGTACTTGTAGAACATGGGGGTTCGGAAGGCCATCAGCCGCTCTCCTCGGATGTCAGTCCCCGCCGGAACGCTTCCTCGAACCGACCTCGGACCTGTTCGGTCAGCGCCGCGGTGAGAGCTGCCTCCTCCGGCGAAGGGAGGCCTTCACGCCCGTCTTTCCTGCTGAGGGTCTCGAAGTCGCGGCGCACTTCGTAGAGGGCGTGCTCGTACGACGCCACCTCGTCGATGTGCGTCAGGTGGAGCCGCAGTTCGGCCACATGTCCGTTCGGCAGCCGCACGTTGAGCTGCAGGTCCCGGTAACCGCTGCCCTTCGGTCCGGCCAGACGGTCGGTGAAGTCGACGATCGTGAGCTCGGGATCGTTGCGCACCGCGTCCAGCGCGCGGTACATGTCCGCCACCCGCTCGAATTGGATCTTGGAGCCGACGAGGTCGTGCAGCAGGGAACCATCCCAACCGTACTTCGCGATCTTCGCCAGGGCCCGGACGTCGTCCTTGGGCTCCGGCCGGAATCCCGCATGGCCATCAGTCTCTCCGGCGATCCGCTCGGTGATGCGGTTCAGCGTCCCCTGCGTCTCGGGCCAGCGCTCGCGTTCCTCGGCAACCCATTGCCTGCAGTAATCCGGATCACCGGCTCGTGCCGGGTCGAAGCTGCCGTGCCGCAGCGCTTCAGGCGCGGCTTCGCCGGCGATCAGCGCCACGTCCGCGGAGATCTCCGCCTGCTCCGGAGTCGGGTCGAACGGCTCGACGCCCTGGTTCTCGACGTCGTCGATCACGCGGTAGCCGCGCTCGTTCACCTCGTGGACCGCGTCCTCGAGGATCGGGATCGCTTCGGGGTGCCTGAGCAGGCTGGCCAGCGTCTTCGGGTTGTCCAGCAGCGAGCGCGTCAGGTAGTCGTTGCCCGGGTCGGACAGCGCGCGCACCAGGCCGGGGTGTTCTCCCAGGTGCGCGCGGATGTAGTCGGCGTCCGCGTGCCCGTCGAGCGCCGCGGCGACGTCGTCCCTGGCCAGGAAGGCGTCGTGCGGTGCCGCCGTGCCGTAGCCGCCGTGGCTTTCCCCGGTGCCGTGCTCGGTGCCGACGTGCACCTCGTCCGGGGTGCCGACGTGCATCAGCTTGAGGCTCTTCGGCGGCTGCGGCAGGTGCATGAGGTCACCGGACTGCGGGTCGATGAACGCGACACCTTCGCGGGTGTGCACGACCATCGCCACGTGCCCGTACTCGACCCCGTTCGGGCCTTCGTACTTCACCGCGACCACGGCGTGGTGGTCCAGCGGCCGCTCCCGCATCTCGCGGATGACGTCGTCGTAGCTGCCGCGCGCGGAGAACGTCTCCCCGAACCGGCCCTCGAGGTGTTCGAGCGTGCCGCGGCTGCCCATCTCGTGCGGCAGGATCGGCTCGGCCGTCATGTCGCCGCCGCGCAGCCGGTCCAGGTAGGCCTCCGGACCGCGCGTGCAGTTCGTCACGTACCCGTTCTCGAACGCGCCCGGCTCGCGGAAGCCCGGGTTGACCTCGCGCAGGTGCGGGTGGCGGTCGTGCACGTAGGCCGCGCGCTCGGACGGCGTCGTCCCGCCGGCGTGGATGGCCGGTTCGGCGGGCGGGTTCGTCGCCCGGGCCAGCCGCGAGTAGTCGTGCACCGAGACCGGGGCCGGTGCTGCCGCGGGCGGCTCGGGCAGGTCGTGGACCGACGGCTGGTGCGACGTGACGTGCTCCGCCTCGCCGAGGCCGCCGAGCCGTTCCATGATCGCGGCCTGCTTGCGCCGTTCGAACTCGGCCGCGTTGTGCTCGTTTTCGGCGCGGCGCTCGGCCATCTTCTGCCGCGCGGCGTCGGGCTCGAGGTAGCGCGGGTGGCCGGGCCCGATCTCCTCGGCCTCGATGACCCACTTGCGGCGGCCCTCGGGCGTGAGCTCCAGCCGCTTCTCGTACACCAGGAGCTGGGTGCCGGGCGGTGAAAGGGATTCCCGCTCGCCCGGGTTCTCGGCGAGCTTCGAGATGTCGCGGACGTTGTCCGACCGGACGTGCAGCTCGACGTCGTCGCCGAACTTCGACGACGAGAACTCGCCGGTCTTGATCGAAGCGCTGGAGAACGCGGGCTCGACGACCACCGCACCCGGCTCGTACGGCGCGGCGACCAGCTCGGCCAGCCGCGGGTCGCCGCCGACGTCGTAGGCGCGGATGGTCTCGCCGGACTGGCGCGGGACCTGGTTGAGGCCGTCCGTGATCGCGCGGGTGTTGTGCTGCGCGAGGTCGAAGCCGGGGTGGCCGGGGCCGCGGCGCAGGGCTTCGTTGACGTCGTAGGCGTACTCGCCGCGGGTGTAGCCGTGCAGCGCGACGGCGCCTTCGTCGCTGATCGGCAGCCCGGCGGCGTCCCGGCGAGCCAGCGCGCGGTCGTGAATCTGCTGGTAGATCTCCTCGTTGCCGACCGCGTGGCGGATGCTTTCGTGGTCGGCCGGGGTGCCGCGGTGCTCGCCGTCGAAGAGGTAGCCCTCGTCGTGCCCGACGTGCTCGGCCGGCGGGTTGAGCCGGTCGCCGATCGGCGGATGTTCGACGTGCGGCGCGTCCCCGCCGCCGAGCGGCAGGGTGTGGATGCCGGTGGCGTCGTGCGGCAGCTCGGCGAGCCGCCCGGTGACGGGATCGGCGAACAGGACCCCGTGCTCGGTGTGCACGGCGGCGACCAGCCGCGACTCGCCGGTGGGCGTCTCGAAGGCGACGGCCGCCCGCGCGCCGACGGGCCGTTCGCCGAGGTCACGGGCGACGCCGTCGAAGCTGTCCCGGCTGTTCCACGTCCCACCGAGCTGCTCGCGGACGCTCTGCTGCCGAGCCGGCCCGGCAACGACGTCCTCCCCGTTCATCCGCCGCTCGAAGGCGGCCATCGACTCGGCGGCATTGGTCCGGTAGCCCTGCTCGAGGCCGTCCGGGCGGTAGTGGTTGCGGGTGTTGACCCCGCTGAGCTCGGGAAGAGCGTCCCGCACCAGGCGTGCGTGCTGCTGCGGCGTCTCGACGGACCCGGCGTGCAGGACCGGCGGGCCACCCGGCACGAGCGGCTCGGCAAGCTGCGCCCAGCCACCCTCCGGTTTCCCGGTGGCGGGCGGCCGCCGTTCGGGCGCGGGTGGCGCGTCGGGATCGTCGAAGGCGTTGAGCAGGGACGCCAGGTTGTTGGACGGCTTGTATTGCGGGTGCTCGGCGTAGAACTTCTCGAGCTCTTCGTCGGCTTCGCGCTGGAACCGGTCCTCGTCGGCGCGCTCACTGGCCCGGCGCCGCTCGACGGCATCGCGGGCATCGGACCCGCCGAGGTGCCCCGGCTCCCCGGGAGCAACCTCTTCGTCGTGCACGACGTAGTGCGGCTCGCCGGGCCGGCGCGGGTTGGCGTTCGGGTGCCCGGGCCCCTCCTCGATGCCGGTGATCTTGAACTGCGTCCCGGCCTTGAAGAGGACCTCCCGCTCGTGCCCGATGCTGGCCAGCGCTTCGACGTCCCGCCCGGTCTTGGACCGGATCCGCATCTCGACTTCGCCGGGGAAGTTGCTGCGCGGGTGCTGCGCGTCGACCTTGGAGGAGCTGAGGAACGACGGTTCGGTGATGTGCGCACCGTCGTGGAACCGCGCGAGGAAGGCCTGCAGCCGCCCGCCATCACCCTTGAAGTCCACCCTCCGCGAAACAACGCCTTCGTGCGGCGGCAGTTCGTTCAGACCGGAGACGAGCGCCGCGGCCTGCGGAGCGAGGTGCGGGAGTTCGGGACCACCGAGCCGAAGGGCGTGGTTGAGCGGCCCGACCAGCTCGTAACGGGTGTAGGCGTGCACGGCGACGGCTCCGGCATCGGACATGCCGGGGTGCGCCAGGTCCCGCCTCTCGAGCGCCTCCCGCCGGACTTGTTCGTGCCGCCACTCGCCATCGACCGGGCTGTGGTGCCCGGAGTCCAGGAAAGTGTCCTCGATCCGCTGGATGCCGAGTGGATCCTCGGTGTGGAAGCGCGGATCGGTGAGGTAGGGCTCGTCGTGGCCGGATGTCCCCGGCTCGGCCGGATGCTCGCCCGGGTGGTCGCGGCCGAAAGTGTGCTGATCGAGCTGCTCACCGGAACGGTCCTGGGCAGCCGAGTGTTCGTCGGGCGTTCGCTGTTCGGCGGAGTGCTCCTCGGATGAGACTTGCTCGTCGAGGCGTTCTTGGGTGCGCTCGGCCGAGTCCTCACTCGCCGGGCGTCCGTCCGCGGGCGTTGCCTGCTCGGCTGGGCGGTCCTGGGCAGGCTCGCTCCCGGCCGTGGGCGAACTCGCTTCGGATGGCGTTCGCCGGTCGTTGCCGAGCGCGCCCTGTTCCGCCGGGTGCGGCTCGGTGGGTGCAGGCGACCGCTCCGCACGGGGCTGCTCGGCCGCCGGCTGCCGCGGGGATTCGGCGGCCGGCGTGGGCTCCTCGAACGGGCGCGGCTGCTCCGGCCCACGGTCCCCCGGCCGCGGCGGCTCGAACAATCCGCGCGGCGGCAGCTGCTCCTGCGGCGGCCCGAACCGCGGCGGCGGAACCTGCGTGGGCCCGGCAGGCCGAGGCGGTCCCAGTCGCGGATCGTGCGGCGGCATGGGCGGCCGTCCACCCGGCGGAGGCGGCATCGGCGGCCGTCCACCGGGGTGCGGGCCGGGACCCTGGGGACCACGAGGCTGGTTCGGATACCCGGCCGGACGCTGCCCACCACCCATCGGCGCCCGCGGCGGACCCTGCGGAGGCACTCCCGAATGAGGCGCCATCCGTCGCGGATCCTGCGGAGGCAACCCACCCGGCGGCGGCTGGCCGTCAGCCGGGCCACCGTGCGGAGACCGCCCACCATGCGGACCCGGCCCCCCAACCTGCCCAGCATTCCCGCCCTGCGTCGGCTGCGCGCCGGCCGGGCCACCATGCGGAGCCGGTCCGCCGACCTGCCTGGGAGGCCCACCCTGCGGCGGCAACCCACCTTGCGGCAGCTGCCCGTCAGCCGGGCCACCATGCGGAGCCGGTCCGCCGACCTGCCTGGGAGGCCCACCCTGCGGCGGCAACCCACCTTGCGTCGGCTGCCCGCTGGTCGGGGCACCGTGCGGAGGCTGCCCACCATGCGGAGCCGGTCCGCCGACCTGCGCAGGATGACCGCCCTGCAGCGGTAACCCGCCAGGCTGAATCGGCGGTCCCCCCATCGGCGGCTGACCGGACGGAAGGGACCGCCCACCGTCCTGCGGCAGGTGGCCGCCGAGCTGCGGGCCGCTTGGCTGCCCTGGGCGGGCGCCGTGCGGTGGCCGGCCGCCCGGATGCGCAAGTGGCGCTCCCTGAGCGGGTTGGCCGCCAGCCTGGGGCGGCTGCCCGTTGTGTGGCAGCCAGTCGCCTGGCTGTGCACCGTGCGGTAGCTGTCTGGTGGGCGGCTGGGCGCTTGGCTGTCCACCGTGCGGAGGTTGCCCACCGGGTTGAGCCGGGTTTCCGGTGGGCAGCTGTCCGGCGTGCGGCAGAGCGCCTGGCCCACCGTGCAGCGGAAGCCCGCCGGGTTGAGCTGGGCTTCCGGCGGTCGGCTGCCCGCCAGGCTGTCCACCGTGCTGGGGACGGCCGCCAGCCGGGCCTCCCGGGCGATAGCCGCTCGGCGGCAGGGGCGGCTGACCGCCGTGCAGCATTCGGCGGGGGTCCTGCCGGGGGACTTGTCGCGGCTGCTCCGGCGTCGGGGGTTGGCCGCCCGTTCGTCCCGGGGCGCCGCCGGTCGATGGGCCGCTCTGGGGTGGGGGCGGGAACCCGCCCGGGGGTGGCGTCTGCGGTGACGGTCCGTTCTGGAACCCCGCCGATCCCGCGTCCGCCGCGAACGCCTGGCTCGGGCCGCCCGTGAAGCCCGCCGCTCCGACGTTGTCCTGGGGGCGTCCGCCGCCGCGGCCCGGTTCCGGGGCGAATCCCGGGGTTGGGGCCATACCGTAGCCGCCCTGGGGTGCGCCGCCCGGCGATGATGAATGGCTTGGTGCTGCGGCCGGCTGCGGGACCTGGTTCGTGCCTGGCCGTGGTGCCTCGGCGACCGGCTGCGAACGCTGCTCCGTCTCGGGCTCTCGCCGGGCCTCCGGTGCGGAGCTGCGTGATTCGGAGGCCGGTTCGCGACGCGGCTCCGGCTCGGACAAGGCTTCGCGTTGCTGCTCGGGCGCCGAGGAAGCCTCGTGACGAGGCTGTTTGCCCGCGGAAGATCCTTCGCCGCGTGATTCGGGTACGGAGGCCGGCTCGCGACGTGGCTCTTCACCTCGAGACTCCGGTTCGGAGGACGTCTCACGGCGCGGCTCTTCGTCCCGCGACGCCGACTCCGAGGAGGACTCACGACGAGCCTCCGGCTCCGGCGACGATTCCCGGCGGGACTCCGGAGACGACTCGGTTCGAGCCTCGGACTCCGGCGAGGACTCCCGGCGGAACTCCGGCTCCGGAGACGACTCAGCTCGAGCCTCGGATTCCGGCGAAGGCTCGCGGCGAGCCCCGGGCTCAGACGGAGACTCGCTCCGCGCCTCGGGCTCCGGCGAGGACTCACGACGTGACTCCGGCTCCGAAGCTGACTCAGCCCGAGACTCCGGCTCCGAAGCTGACTCTGCCCGAGACTCCGGCTCCGAAGCTGACTCTGCCCGAGACTCTGGCTCCGACGAGGGATCAGCCCGCGACCCAGGCTCGGAGCCCGCCCTGGACTCCCCCGCCCCAGCGGACTCACCGGCTCCACCTGACCCGCCATCCGAGTCAGCCCGCGGAATGTTCGCCTCGTGAACCGAGTGCAGCTGCTCCTTCGCACCCCCGACCGCACCCCCGGCTGCCCCGCTGGACGCTCCCATCAGCAGCTGCTCCGGCGTCAACGACCCCAGGTCCCCGGTCACCGCCGCCTGGGCGACCGTCTGTGCGACCCCCTCGACCGCTCCGCGCGCCCCCGCCCGCATTGCCGCGTCCGCGATCTGGCCGCCCGCGCTGTGCGAGAGTCCCTCGGTCGCCCCGCGGCCGATCGAGCCCGAAGCCGCCCCCACGACTCCGCCCACCGCGCCCGAGATCGCTGCGTCCGAGGTCTTCGACCAGTCCCAGTCCTTCCGGTCGCCCTTCGCCATCTGCAGGCCCTGGATGCCCGCGTCCATGCCGAGGTTGATCGCCTCGTTCTTGAGGACCTCCATGCCGATCTTCTTGATGCCCTGCTTGAGCAGCCTCTCCAGCAGCTCCTTCGCGACCTGCTTGAACCCCTGCTGAGCCAACTTCTCGAGCAGCTGCCGGAACAGCATCTGCACGGTCATCCGGGTCGCGATCTGGGCCGGCGCGATCCCCGCCGTCGAGCCGCCGAACGTCACCGCCGCCGCCGCGATCATCGCCGCGATCTGAGCCGCCAGGATGATCAGCGAGATGATGATCATGTACTTCGTGTACTCGACGTCCAATGCCGTCTGGTCACACGAATCGCCCAGAGCCTGAGCCGCGTCGGCCAGCTGCTTGAAGTACGCCTCGTCGCCCTCGACGAACTTCTTCCACTGCCCCGCGAACGCGTCGGCGCCGTCACCCGTCCAGTTGTCGCGGATGCCGGACGCCGCCTGGTTGCCCGTCTCCGAGACCGGTCCGATCGCCGAAGACGCCGTGTGCCACGCGTCGCGCAGCGCGCGCAGCTTGGTCTCGTCGCCCTCGGGCCAGCTCTCCCCGACGACGATCGGCAGCAGCCACTTGACCGCGTCGGGCATCTCCATACCCACGCGTCATTGCCCCTTGCCGAGCTGGGACGTCACGTCTTCGTCGGCGCCCGTAAGGGCCTTCATCGACTTGGCGACGTTCTGCTGCATGCCCCGCAACCCCTCGACGAGGTTGGTGAAGCCTTCGACGGCGCCCTGCGCGCCCGGGACGTAGTCCTTCGCGAACTCCTTGCCGGAGTCGTCGCCGCCCCAGCACTCACCCTGCGCCGCGAGCGCCGCCTGCAGGGCCTTCGCCGCGTTGTCGAGCGCGTCGGCCGCCATCACCAGGCCGTTCGACGCGCGCAGGACCGCGTCCGGCTCCGCGGTGAACCCGGAACCCTCGTCCGGCATCAGTCGCCCCTCGTCATCCAGGACGACGGCGGCTCTTCGTCCTCCTCACGCGGCGGGCGGACGCGCTTGGGGGTGGGCTTGGGGGCGGGCAGCGGCGCCTGCTCGTTGCGCAGGATCGAACCGCTCTCTTCGAAGGACTCGGGCCGCGGCGCGGGCGGCACCTCGGCGAAGTCGTCGAACGTGGGGATCGGCGGCACCAGCCCGGCCAGCGAAGGCGCGCCCTCGACCAGGTCGGCGAGGTCGGGCAGGCCTTCGGTGATCGGCGCCATGAGAGCGGCGATCTTCTGCTTGACCTGCAGCGATCCCTGGCGCACCAGCGACTGGACGGTGTCCGCGAGCTGCGCCGGCGTCGTGCGCTCGAAGGTGTTCAGGGCGAATTCGAGCTTCGCGAGGCTGCCGCCGGCGTCGATGGTCGCGCGGACCAGTCCGTCCGGTGAGCTCACCTGGGCCGTGGTTCCGGCGGCCGCGGCCTGGGCGTCGCGCAGCTGCGCCGTCTGCCGCTCGAAGTTCTCCAGGAGGGTGTCCATCTGGTCCTTCATCGCGGCATTCCGTGCTTCGAGCCGTGCACGGTCGTCGCCCGCGGTGGTCACAGGTGCCCCCGGTGTCCCTCGAACCTACTAATGCTTTCCGGTCACCCTAATGCCAATGGAGCAGTCATCGTGACCGGTTCGGGTGTTTGCGTCAGCGAAGCGTCCGGCGCCGGGCGAGCGCGTACCCGGCCCCGCCGACGAGGTAGCAGACCGTCGCGGCGATGAGCAGCCCCGGCGACCGGCCGTCGTCCGGGACGACCAGCGCGCCCAGCGAAACCGCCGCCACCTGCGTGATGTTGAACAGCGTGTCGTACAGCGCGAACACCCGGCCGCGGGCCTCGTCGGCGACGTCTAGCTGGATCGACGAATCGACGCACAGCTTCAGCACCTGCCCCGCGCCGGTGATGACGAACGACGCGAGCAGCGCGAGTGGCAGCACCATCGGCAGGCCGAACGCGGACTGCGCGATCGCCGCCAGCAGCAGTGAGCCGAGTACCGCCCGCAGCCGCCCGAACTTGCGGACGATCCGCGCGGTCAGCAGCCCGGCCAGGAGCAGCCCGGCTCCGGCGAGCACCGCCATCTGCCCCAGCCCGGGCAGGCCCGCGCGGAAGACGCCGTGGTCGGTGAAGTAATTGCGCATCAGCAGCACGGTGACCAGCAGCGACACTCCGAACGACGCCCGGTGCGCGAAGAGCGCGACGAACCCGGCGGTGACGCTGGGCGCGCGCCAGGCGTGGCGCGCGCCGTCCGCCAGCCCGCGCGCGACGGCCAGCACCGGGTTCGGCGGCTCGTCGACCACCGTCGGCCCGAGCACGCCGCGGGCGAAGCCGCGCGCGATGAACGCCGAGACCAGGGTCCCGAGCACCGCGAAGGCCGTGGTCTCGGCCGAGCCGACGTCGTTGCTGCCGAACAGCGCCCGCAACCCGATCGCGCAGCCACCGCCGACGACGGCGACGACCGAGCCGAGCGTCGTGGCGAAGGCGTTGGCCGTCACGACGCTTTCTTCCTCGACGACGTGCGGCAGCGACGCCGAGAGCCCCGAGCCGATGAAGCGGGAGATGCCTTCCGCGGCCAGGGCCAGCGAGAACAGGCCGATTCCGCCGAACCCGAGCCCCACGGCGGCGGACGCGCACACGATCGCCAGCCCGCGCAGGAGGTTCGCGAAGATGAGCACGCGACGGCGGTCCCAGCGGTCCAGCAGGGCGCCCGCGAAGGGACCGACCACGGAGTACGGCAGCAGCAGGGCGGCGAACCCGCCCGCGATGGCCAGCGGGTCGGCCGCGCGCTCGGGGTTGAACAGGACGGCTCCGGCGAGGCCCGCGCGGAAGACGCCGTCGCCCCAGCTGGCGGCGAAGCGCGTGAAGAGCAGGCGCCGGAAGTCGGGGTCCTTGAGCAGCTCCCGAGGGCCTCTGCGCGCGGTCGTCGACTGGGAGCTGATCACCATGTCAGCGTAGTGGGTGGCCGACGCACTCCGGGGGTTCCAGGGGGCTTGCCCCCTGGTCGGACACCCTCAGGGCGAGCGGGCGAAGGTGGCGCAGCCACCGAGCAGTGGGTGGCCGACGCACTGAGGTCGCCTCTCGGCGGCTATGCGCAGTGTGGCTCCAGCCGGACGGTATTCCACAAAGGCGGTTCTTCAGTGAGCCCGGGGGACACGGAGTGCGCCGGCCACATGTTTCAAACGAGGCTGTTGGGGCGATTGTTCCCGAGCCGAAGTCATTCGCCGGGCCAAGGGTGGGATCATGGGTCGCGTGCCAGCGGACGCCGAGGTTGAACCGGGAACGCTCCTGGTCGCCGCCCCCACGATGGTCGACCCCAATTTCCGCCGGACCGTGGTGTTCGTCATCGATCACCGGGAAGAGGGCACGCTCGGCGTGGTCCTGAACCGGCCGAGTGACGTCGCCGTGCACGACGTGCTGCCCAACTGGGGTGGGCACGTCGCCGAGCCGCAGGCGGTGTTCGTCGGCGGGCCGGTCGAGAAGAAGACCGCGTTGTGCCTGGCGGCGCTGCGCACCGGCGAGACGGCGGCGAGCGTGCCGGGCGTGATCGCGGTCCGCGGCCCCGTCGCGCTGGTCGACCTGGACACCGATCCCGAGGCGCTCGTGCCGAAGGTCCGCGGGGTGCGCGTGTTCGCCGGGTACGCGGGCTGGGACTCGGGGCAGCTGGCCGGCGAGATCGAGCGGGAAGACTGGGTCATCGTGCCCGCCCTGCCGAGCGACATCCTGGCCTCACCGGACGGCGACCTATGGAGCCAGGTGCTGCGCCGCCAGGGCATCCCGCTCGCGCTACTGGCCACCCATCCGGGTGACCTCCAGCGGAACTGAGACGACCGGAAACTAGGCCTCTTCCTTCTTGAAGACACCGCAGCCGCCGGCGCCGCACGCGCAGCCGCTGCAGCCGGCCGGTGCCGCCGGAGCCGGGGCGGGCACGGTCAGCGCGGCCCGGTTGCCGAGCACGCCGCCGCCCATGACCAGCACGAGCATCGCGAGCACGCCCGCGACCGCGGCCGAGACGAGACCGGCGGTCGTCGGCATGGCCAGCCCTGCCAGCCCGGTGAGCACGGAGATCGCGCCCCCGGCCATGGTCGGCAGGCCCGCGACGCGGTTGGCCAGCTTGAAGGCTTCTTCGCTGCGCAACGCCGCTTCCGTGCGCACCCCGGTGCCGCCTTCGCGCGTCAAGCGCTCACGGAACCCGAGGAACCCACCAAAACCGACGAGGAGACCCAGCACGACCGGAACCAGCGCGATAGCGAACACGGGTCAAGGATAAGCGTGACGTCCCGGCAACCTGCCGGATACCCTGATCGACTGTGCTACAGGCCATGTCACCGCGTGTACTGCCCACCGTCCTGACCGCTGCCCTGATCGGGGGAATCCTCGCCGCTACCCCGGCGAGCGCCACCGAGAGTCACCAGCGGCCGATCCGGCTGCTCGGCGAGAAGATCGTCCCCAACGCCCTGCAGTTCCAGGGCACGACGGTCGGCGGCCTGTCCAGCATCGACTACGACCCCCGGACCGGCGGGTACGCGCTGATCTGCGACGACCGCTCCGCGATCAACCCCGCCCGGTTCTACACGGCGACCTTCCCGGTCACCGCCCGCGGCGTCGGCGACGTCACCTTCACCGGCACGAAGCCGCTCCTGCGCCCGGACGGCACGCCGTACCCGCCGCTCGCGCAGAACGACCCCGCCAAGCCGCAGAACGAGCAGACGATCGACCCCGAAGAGCTGCGCGTCGACCCGTGGACCGGCGACTACTACTGGTCGCAGGAGGGCGAGCGGACGGCGACGACGTTGATCGATCCGTCCGTCCGCGAGGCCCGCCGCGACGGAAAGTACGTCCGTGACCTGCCGATCCCCGCGAACGAGAAGATGACGCCGACGGCCGGTCCGCGGCAGAACCTGGTCCTCGAGGGCATCACGTTCACCGGCTTCGGCTCGCTGCTGGCCAGCGAGGTCGAGGGCCCGCTGCTGCAGGACGGCCCCGAGGCGACCACGACGTCCGGTGCGCTCTCCCGGATCACGCTGCAGGCGCGGTTCGGGCCGGTCCTGGCCCAGTACGCCTACCCGCAGGAGCCGCTGTTCGCCGCGCCGGTGCCGCCGACGGCGTTCGCCACCACCGGCGTCTCCTCGATGCTGGCCGTCGACCAGGCCGACCCCACGAAGTTCCTCATGATGGAGCGCTCGTTCAGCACCGGTGTCGGCAACAAGGTGCGCGTCTACGAGATCGACACGAGCGGGGCGACGAACGTCCTGAACGTGCCGTCACTCGCCGGCGCCAAGCACGTCAAGCCGGTGCAGAAGCGGTTCCTCTTCGACGCGGCCGACCTCGGCTTGTCCACTGTGGACAACCTGGAGGGCATGACGTGGGGGCCGAAGCTGCCGGACGGCGAGCGCAGCTTGATCTTGGTCAGCGACAACAATTTCTCGGCGACGCAGGTCACGCAGCTCGTCGCACTGGCGGTCCCCTCCGAACGGCTTTGACCAGCAAGTTACGATGTGCACATGAACACGGCTCGGCTGATCCCGTTTTTCAAGGGTCTTAGCCTGCCGCGCTGACCGGGCCCGGCCCGGCCGGCGCGGCGACCCCTCATGCCCTGGTGGCTGAGGGGTCGAGTTGTTTCTGGAGTAGCTCCCACGGAGGAAGACGGCGATGACCGAGACAACAGGGACCGACGTCCCGGCGCACCGGTACACGGCCGCGCTGGCGGGTCAGATCGAGCAGCGCTGGCAGGACCACTGGGCCGACCAGGGCACCTTCCACGCGCCCAACCCCGTCGGGCCGCTCGCCGTCGAGGGGCAGTCCGTGCCCAGCGACAAGCTGTTCGTCCAGGACATGTTCCCGTACCCGTCGGGCTCCGGCCTGCACGTCGGGCATCCGCTGGGCTTCATCAGCACGGACGTCTTCGCCCGGTACCACCGGATGATCGGGCGCAACGTGCTGCACACGATGGGCTTCGACGCGTTCGGCCTGCCGGCCGAGCAGTACGCCGTCCAGACCGGGCAGCACCCGCGCAAGACGACCGAGGAGAACATCCGGACCTACCTGCGCCAGATCCGGCGCCTGGGCCTGGGCCACGACGAACGCCGGCGCATCTCCACGATCGACCCCGAGTACTACCGCTGGACGCAGTGGATCTTCCTGCAGATCTTCAACTCCTGGTACGACACCGACGCCGGCAAGGCGCGCCCGATCGCCGAGCTGGAGGCCGCGTTCGCGGACGGCTCGCGCCCGACGCCGGACGGCCGTGCCTGGGCGGCGCTGAGCGCGTCCGAGCGGAAGAAGGTGATCGACGACCACCGGCTGGTGTACATCTCCGAAGCGCCGGTCAACTGGTGCCCGGGCCTGGGCACCGTGCTGTCGAACGAAGAGGTCACCGCCGACGGCCGCAGCGAGCGCGGCAACTTCCCCGTCTTCCGCCGCAACCTGCGCCAGTGGATGATGCGGATCACCGCGTACGCCGACCGCCTGGTCGACGACCTGGACCTGCTGGACTGGCCGGAGAAGGTCAAGTCCATGCAGCGGAACTGGATCGGCCGCTCGCACGGCGCCCGCGTCATGTTCGCCGCCGGTGACCACGGCATCGAGGTCTTCACGACCCGGCCGGACACGCTGTTCGGCGCCACATACATGGTGCTGGCCCCGGAACACCCGCTGGTCGACGAGCTGGTCACCGAGAAGTGGCCCGAGGGGATCGACGAGCGCTGGACCGGGGGTGCGGCGACGCCCGCCGAGGCGATCAAGGAGTACCGCGTCGCCGCGTCGCGGAAGTCCGAGCTGGACCGGCAGGAGAACAAGGAGAAGACCGGCGTCTTCACCGGCGCGTACGCGACGAACCCGGTCAACGACAAGCAGATCCCGGTCTTCGTCGCCGACTACGTGCTGATGGGCTACGGCACCGGCGCGATCATGGCCGTGCCCGGCCAGGACGTCCGCGACTGGGAGTTCGCCGAGAAGTTCGGCCTGGAGATCGTCCGGACCGTGCAGCCGTCGGAGGGCTTCGACGGCAAGGCGTACACGGGTGACGGCCCGGCGATCAACTCGGGCTTCCTGGACGGGATGGACGTCGCCGAGGCCAAGAAGACGATCATCGACTGGCTGGCCGAGAAGGGTGCCGGCACCGGGACAGTCCAGTACAAGCTGCGCGACTGGCTGTTCTCCCGGCAGCGCTACTGGGGCGAGCCGTTCCCGGTGGTCTACGACGAGAGCGGTGAAGTGCACGCCGTTCCCGAGTCGATGCTGCCGATCGAGCTGCCCGAAGTCGCCGACTACTCGCCGGTGACGTTCGACCCGGAGGACCGCGACTCGATGCCGTCGTCGCCGCTGGCGCGCGCGACGGACTGGGTCGAGGTCGAGCTGGACCTGGGCGACGGCCCGAAGAAGTACCGCCGCGACATCAACACGATGCCGAACTGGGCGGGCTCGTGCTGGTACCAGCTGCGCTACCTGGACCCGACGAACGCCGAGACGTTCTGCGCGCCGGAGAACGAGCAGTACTGGATGGGCCCGCGCCCGGGCGAGTACGGCGCGGACGACACCGGCGGCGTCGACCTGTACGTCGGCGGCGTCGAGCACGCGGTCCTGCACCTGCTGTACTCGCGGTTCTGGCACAAGGTGCTGTTCGACCTGGGCCACGTGACGTCCAAGGAGCCGTACCGGAAGCTGTTCAACCAGGGCTACATCGAGGCGTACGCGTACACGGACGCGCGCGGCGTCTACGTCCCGGCCGAGCAGGTCGAGGAGCGCGATGGGAAGTACTTCTTCGAGGGCGAAGAGGTCACCCAGGAGTACGGCAAGATGGGCAAGAGCCTGAAGAACGTCGTCACGCCGGACGAGATGGCCGAGAACTACGGCGCCGACACGTTCCGGTTCTACGAGATGGCGATGGGCCCGCTGGCCATGTCCCGCCCCTGGGCGACCAAGGACGTCGTGGGCGCGCACCGGTTCCTGCAGCGGCTGTGGCGCCTGGTGGTCGACGAGACGACCGGCGAGCTGCGGGTGTCCGATGAGGACGCCTCCGAGGCGGACCGGAAGGTACTGCACAAGACCATCGCGGGCGTCCGCGAGGACTACGCGGAGATGCGGTTCAACACGGCCGGCGCGAAGCTGATCGAGCTGAACAACCACGTCACCAAGGTGTACGGCGCGGCCGCGTCGACGCCGCGTGAGCTGGCCGAGCCGCTGGTGCTGATGCTGGCCCCGCTGGCCCCGCACATGGCCGAGGAGCTGTGGCGCCGGCTGGGTCACGTGGATTCCCTGGTGCAGGGCCCGTTCCCGGTGGTGGACGAGAAGTACCTGGTCGAGGACTCGGTCGAGTACCCGATCCAGGTCAACGGCAAGGTCCGGTCCCGGGTGACGGTCGCGGCCTCCGCGTCGCAGGACGAGGTGCAGGCGGCGGCGCTGGCGGACGAGAAGGTCGCGGCGCTGGTCGGCGACGGCTCGCCCCGCAAGGTGATCGTGGTGCCCGGGCGGCTGGTCAACATCGTCCTCTAACGCGACGGCGAAAAGGCGCCAGTGTTCGGCGGCCATCCCCGATTTGATTGAACGGTCAAGGAATCCGTTCGATCGAAGGAGAACCGGGAATGACCCTCGACGGCAAGGTGGCGCTGGTGACGGGCGGCAGCCGGGGTATCGGCGCGGCCACCGCCCGGCGGCTCGCCGAGGACGGCGCGGACGTCGCACTGACGTACCAGCACAACGCCGCGCGCGCGGCCGAGGTGGTCGAGCAGATCAAGAACCTCGGCCGTCGCGCGCTGGCGATCCGGGCGGACTCGGCGGACGCGGCCGCGGTGTCGGCGGCGGTCCGGGCGGCGGTCGGCGAGTTCGGCCGGCTGGACGTCCTCGTGAACAACGCGGGGGTCGGCTTCGTCGGCGCGTTCACCGAGACGGCGATCGAGGACGTCGACCGCGTGCTGGCGGTGAACGTCCGCGGCGTGTTCGCCGCGACGCAGGCCGCGGCCGGCGTGCTGGCCGACGGCGGCCGCGTGATCACGATCGGCAGCTGCGTCACCGATCGCGTGCCCGGCCCGGGGATGGCGCTGTACGCGACGAGCAAGGCGGCGATGGTCGGCCTGACCAAGGCGCTGGCGCGTGAACTGGGCCCGCGCGGCATCACGGTCAACCTCGTCCACCCCGGCCCGACCGACACGGACATGAACCCGGCCGACGGCCCGTACGCGGCCGACCAGGCCGCCATGACGGCGTTCGACCGCTACGGCAAGCCGTCCGAAGTCGCGGCGGCGGTGTCCTACCTGGCTTCCCCGGCCGGCGCGTACGTCACCGCGGCGACGCTGTCGGTCGACGGCGGCCACGCGGCCTAGCCGGAGTAGAGCCCGATCTCCCTGGCCAGGTCGATGAGCATCGCCTCGAACAGGACGTCCGGTTTGGACATCGGGATCGGGTAGTTGCCGAAGACCTCGAGCGTGACGTGCCCGTAGAGCCGGGCCCAGAACTGGATCATCAGGTACGTCACGCCGAGGTCGATCTTCTCCACCGGCACGCCCTGGTCGGACTCGACGAGCACGGCGACCAGCGACTCCTGGAAGGTCTTCAGGTCGTCCCGCAGCTCGTCGGGTACGCCGCTGGCCGGCGGCAGCACGATGTCGTGCCGCGCGAGCACCCGCCCGGCGGCGGCCAGGAAGATCCGCCCGAACGGCTCGTCGACCCGGCTCAGCGCGCTGCCCGACGTCGACCCGACCCCGCCGGTCGGCGACGCGAAGACCAGCGTGAACTCCTTCGTGTGGGTGAGCGCCCACCGCCGGAAACCCTTGCAGATGGCGAACAGCTGCAGCACGCCGTCGTCCGGCAGCTCCGCGATCTCCTCGGCCAGCTCGTCGGCCAGGTCGGCGCAGACGTCCAGCCGCAGATTCTCGACGAGGTCGTCCCGCGACTCGTAGTACCGGTACAGCGCGGGCGCGGTGATCCCCAGCTCCCGCGCGATGGCGCGCAGCGTGACCGCCTCCGGCCCCTGCTCGACGAGCAGTTTCCGGGCGGTCCGCCGGATGTCCTGTTCGGTAGCCGCACGCGCGCGACCCCTCCGCGTGGGGTGGCTCATCCGGACAGTCTAGGTGCTCGGTACGACGGATCTTGCCGCAACGCGAATCCCCTGACGTGGGAAAACCGGAACTCCGCCGAAACTGTCGGACCCGTGTGCCACACTCGGTCGTCGTACGGTTACCGACGTGAACAGGGGAGGTTCGCGTGTCGAATCCCGAGCAGCTCATCGCGGGTTTCGAGGCTCGGATGGCGGAGTCGCAGCGCAAAGCCGATCGGATGGTCAGCGAGATCGAAGCGGTTTCGGTGACCGAGCGCAGCAAGGACGGCCAGATCGGGGTGCGGGTCGACCACGCAGGCAACCTCGTCGGCCTGGAGATCGGCCTGAGCGTTCGGGAGAAACCGGATCTCGCCGAGGAGATCCTCCGCACCGTCAAGTCCGCCCAGAGCAAGCTGGCCGGGGCGATGCGGGCGGGGGTCACCGACCCGGTCGGGCCCGAGGTGATGGACCAGCTGGTCAGCCGGCTCGAGCAGGCGTTCCCGGCGCCCGGGCCGGAGGGGTTCGCCCCGCCGGCGTCACCCCGCAACGAGGGTGACCGGTTCGTCCCGGAAGAGGAGCGGCAGCTGCCTTCCGCGCCGAAACCCCCGGAGCCGCCACGCGCGCCGCGGCCGTCGTCGGACGAGGGCCACGACGACGACTACTTCAGCGACGGTGACTACCTGCGCTGACGCGCGGGCGAGGGAGGAGAACCATGACCGGACCAGGCGGCCCGGGCTTCGCGGTCGACCCGCAGGAGCTGCAGCGGCACCGCGAGCACATCGAGGCGATCACCGACCGGCTCGGCCAGTGCAAGGAAGCCGCCCGCGCGACCGAGCACCCCGAGGCGTTCGGGCTGCTCGGCGTCCCGCTCGCGGCGATCTGCGCTGTTGCCCAGCAGGTGGCGGAGATCGCGATCGAATCGGCCTCGACGTCGTCGTACGACCACTCGACCCGGATCCAGCTCTGGCAGCAGCTGAAGGAAGCCGACGAGGCCGGGTTCGCGGACCTGTTCAAGGTGGCGGACTGAGCCGTGGCCGAAAACCCCTTGATCAAGACGGACGCGGCGGACGACCGCAGCGCACTCGAAGGCGCCGGCCTCTTCCAGGACTTCTGGGACGCGGGTGCCGCCGTCGCCGACGGCAACTGGACCGAAGGCCTGCTGAACGCCGCGTTCGGCGCCGGTGGCCTCCCGGAACTCGTCGCGGACCCGATCGGGACACTCGCTTCGGCCGCCGTCGGCTGGGCGATGGAGTTCTTCCCGTGGCTGTGCGAGCCGCTCGACTGGCTCACCGGCGACCAGACGGCCCTGGAGAACATGGTCGGGACCTGGGAGAACGTCGGCAAGGAACTGGAGAAGATCGGCACCGACCTCCAGGACACCGTCAAGAAGGACAGCGCCGCCTGGGAAGGCGCCTCCGCGGACGCCTATCGCGCCTTCGCCGAAGACCGCGCGGCCACGTACGCGGGGGTCGCGACCGGGGCCAACGCGATCGCGAAGCTGGTCGACATCTGCAAGACGATCCTGAGCGTCGTGCGCTCGATCGTGCGTGACCTGATCTCCGAATGCGTCGGCAAGCTGATCAGCATCGCGTGCCGGTACGTGGGTCCGGCGCTGCCGGTCGGCATGGCCACCGAGGGCACTGCGGAAGCCGTCAAGACCGGCAGCAAGTGCATGGAGTGGATCAAGAAGCTGGTCCGGGCGTTCAAGAAGGCCCAGGAGCTGTTCCACCGCATCACCGACATCTTCGGGCGGGTCAAGGGCGCGCTGAAGCGTGGCGCGGAAAGCCTGCCCGGTCCGCTGAAGAAGGTCGGCAAACTGATCAAGGACGAACCGCGCGACACGCGGACGTTCCTCGAGAAGGTCCGCGACGAACGTCCTGTTCGGAAGAAGCTGAGGGACACCGTCTCGTCGGACAAGTCGCTCGGCGAGAACCTGAAGGATGTCGGCACGGAGATCCGGAAGGACGCCCGGAAGGAGTTCGGCGAGAAGTTCGGGGAGGACTTCGGCAAGGAACTGTGGGACGACGCCAAGAAGGAGTGGCGCAAGGAGTCCCGGAAGAAGAAGGCCGAAGGGGTCGACGACTGGCTGGGTGGCGACGACGGTGAGGCCCCGGACGAGGAGAGCGGCCCGCCGCCGGTGTTCGAGCAACCGGGCACGCAGCGGATTTCGGGGTCGATCGAGTGACCGAGCCGCAGGGCGATCGGTTCGTCGTTTCGCGGACCGACGGGCCGCACTGGATCCAAGCCGGCTTTCTCCTGTGCGTGGCCGGCGGATTCGTCTGGGTGGCGTTGGCGGCCACGCAGGAGAGTCCGCGCGTGATGGGGTGGGTCTTCGGCGGCGCCGTCGGGCTGTTCGGGTTGTACCTGGTCGTGCGCTCGCTGCGGAAGCCGGTTCGCAACGAGCTCCTCATCGAACCCACCGGGCTGACGCGGGTGATCGGCGGCGTCGCGTGGGTGTTGCGATGGGGCGAGCTGCGGGCGGCTTCGGTCGTCCGGGGCACGCAGAAGAACGCCCGGCACCAGATCGTGCTCTGGCCGGCCGACGACCGGTTCGAAAGCCCGGGCCGGAGCCTCGTCCACGTCGGCGACGGGTTCCTGGTGGCCTGGCTGGAGCTGTACGAAACCGAAGTTCCGCGCGTGCGGGAGCTGCTGGCAAAGCACGTCGGGACCACGCCTGACCGGGTCCGCGAAACGCCGGTTCCCGGCCCGCCGCTGCCGGTCCGGCCGGCGCGGGCGGAGTGGGTGCCGCCGCCGGTGGAGCCGTCGGGTTCCGTCACGATCCATGTCAACGGCTGGAACCGGATGCTGCTGCGGTGGGTGCGGTTCTTCGCCCTCCTGATCGAGGTCGGGCTCGGGGCCGTGATCGAGTTCGGCCCGCACACCGGGTTCCGGACCGCCTGCGTCGTCGGGTTCATCGCCGTCTTCGTCGGCGTGTCCTGGTGGGCGGTGCTCGAACAGCAAAGCCGGTCCCGGAAGTCGCGGGTCCGGCTGGAGCTGTCGGCGGCCGGCCTCCGGTGGCGGACGTACTACCGCGAGTTCACGGTTTCCTGGCCGGAGATCGCCGAGCTCCGGCTCCCGTCCGGCCACCTCGAGTTCCGGCCCGCCGCCGACCGCTTCCCGCTCGACCGGCCGGACTTCGGCCCGCTGCGGCTGGGCGACGGCTGGTACCGGATGCCACGGGTGCTGAGCGCGACGGCGGTGCGGCAGTTCGAGTCGCACATCCGGAGCGTCCTGCCGGCCGGGGTGCCCCTGGCGCTCGGCCGAGGGTGAAGGGGGCGCCGCCGACGCCGATCACTCGGGGGGCTACGTGATCGACGCCGGCGACCCGATGCCCTGCCCGGCTCGCGCCGGTTGGGGCAACGCCACCACGTCGAGCGTGATGACGCACCAGGAGAGCGGGACCGGGGCCACGAAGTGACGGCCGGGGGACGGACATCCCCCGATCGAGTGACAGGCTTCCGCTGCTCGCATGATTGTCGCACTCAGCCCCGGATAAGTTACAAAAACCTTCACTTTCCTCTTCTTACCGGTGCTGACCTGGTCCGGACGGCATTCGTGACACAGTGCGGGCATGAACTCTGACGTGCTCGTTGTGGGATCCGCCAACGCCGACCTCGTCGTCGCGGTGGACCGGCGCCCGGGCGGCGGGGAGACGGTGCTGGGCGGCGACACCGTGCTCTCGCCGGGTGGGAAGGGCGCCAACACCGCGGTCGCGGCGGGCCGGCTCGGGGCCGACGTCGCGCTGCTCGGCGCGGTCGGCGACGACCCCTACGGCCGGCTGCTGCTGGACTCGCTGCGCGCCGCCGGTGTCGACACCGGGCTCGTGCGCACCAGCGACCGCCCGACCGGCATCGCCTACATCACCGTCACCCCGGACGGCGAGAACTCGATCCTCGTCTCCCCCGGCGCCAACTCCAGCCTCGAGCCCGCCGACGTCGACGCCGTCTTCGACGGGGTCGAGGTCATGGTCGTCTCGCTGGAGGTGCCGCTGCCGACCGTCGAGCACGCCGTCGCGCGGGCCGCCGAGAAGGGCGTGAAGGTGCTGCTGAACCTGTCGCCGGCGGCAAAGCTCTCCCCCGCCACCTTGGCCCGGCTCGACGTCCTGCTGGTCAACGAGCACGAGGCCGCCTGGCTCACCGGGCCCGGCGCGGACTTCCGGAAGCTGCTCGACCTGGGACCGCGGGCGGCCGTCGTCACCCTCGGTGCGGCCGGGGCCGTCGTCGTCGAAGCCGGTTCGGTGCGCCGGGTCGAGTCGCCGAAGGTCGAGGCCGTGGACACCACCGGCGCCGGTGACGCCTTCGCGGGCGCGCTCGCCGCATCGCTCGCCGATGGCACCGAACTGGTCTCCGCGGCGGAGCGGGCGGTGCGCGTCGCGGCGTTCAGCGTGACGCGGCCCGGCGCCCAGCCGTCCTACCCGACCGCGGCCGACCTCGGGGAATGATCACCCGGCAGGCCGTGTTGCAGCTCACATGGGCGATTCGTTCGACTCGGCCTGGTGGCGCGGCTACGCGGCTCAGCTGCGGGCGATCGCGGACGCCCGGCGTCCCGACCGGCTCGCGATCATGCCGCTCGACGAGACCCTCAAGGCGCTCGGCAAGCAGACCGAGCTGGACGAAGGCGTCTACGAGGTGCCGCTGGACGGCGTCGTCGGGACGGTCGCCCGGGCCGGGGACTTCGACCGCGAGTTCCGGCCGCGCAACCGCGCGCTGCGCGAGCGTTGGGAGTACCTGACGCGGACGTCGGCGGACCTGCCGCCGGTGCGGCTCGTGCGGCTCTCCGAGATGTTCTTCGTCGAGGACGGCCACCACCGAGTCGGCATCGCCCGCGCCCGCGGCGCCCGGACCATCCGCGCGCGGGTCCGCTGGATCGGCACGGTCGCCTGCGCGCTGCGCTGCCTCACGCTCGCGGACCTGCCGTCGAAGACCGCCGAGCGGATGTTCCTCGAGCGGGTGCCGCTGCCGGACGACGTGCGCCTCGGGCTGTGGCTCGACGACCCGGCCGACTGGTTCCGGCTCGCCGATTCGGCCGAGGCCTGGGGTTTCCGCCGTATGCTGGCCGGACGGCCCGTGCGCAGCCGCGACGAACTGGCCGGCTCCTGGTGGCACGAGGAGGTCCGGCCGGTGCTCGAACGGGTACGGCAACGCGGTTTGTGCCCGCCACCACGAGATATCCAGGCCTACCTGAGCTATGGTCTAGACCATGCCTGAGTTTGATGCCGCCGCCGCGGAGTCCCTGTCCGGGGTCGCCGTCAGCCCCGGCCGCGCGAGTGGTCCCGTCGTCCGTGTCGCGGAGCCGCTCGGCGAGCCCGCCGCCACCCCCGCCCCGGCCGATCCGGCCGCCGAGGCCGCCCGGATCGCGCCCGCGGCCTCTGCGGTCGCCGGCCGGCTGGAAAAGCAGGCCGAGACGGCCACCGGCGAGGCCGCGACGATCCTCATCACGACCGCGGCGATGGCGGCCGACCCAGCGCTCGCGTCACAGGCCGAAGCGTTGGTCAAGACGCAGGGACTGCCCGCCGCGCGTGCGGTCCACCAGGCCGCGGAAGGCTTCGCCGAGGCGCTGGCCGCGGCCGGCGGGTACATGGCCGAGCGCGTCCGCGACGTCCGCGACGTGCGGGACCGGCTGATCGCCGAGCTGCTCGGCATCGCGCCGCCGGGGGTGCCCGAGCTGGCCTCGCCGAGCGTGCTCGTCGCCCGCGACCTCGCCCCGGCCGACACCGCGGGCCTCGACCCGGCGAAGGTCCTCGCCCTGGTCACCGAGGAGGGCGGCCCCACCAGCCACACGGCGATCCTGGCGCGGGCGCTCGGCATCCCGGCCGTCGTCGCGGTGCGCGGCCTGCTGGCCCTGGACGCGCAAGCGCTTGCGGTCGACGGCGACACGGGCACGGTCGAGGTCGCGGACCCGGCCGCCCCGGTGGTCACGGCGACGGTGACGCAGCTCGCCGAGTGGAACGGCACGGGCGCGACGGCCGACGGCCACCGCGTGAAGGTCTACGGCAACGTCGGTTCGCCGGCCGACGCCCAGGCCGCGGCCGAGGCGGGCGCCGAAGGGGTCGGCCTGTTCCGCACGGAGTTCTGCTACCTGGACGCCTCGGACGAGCCGTCGGTGGCCGACCAGCGCGCCGCGTACACGGCGGTGCTCGCGCCCTTCCGCGGCAAGCCGGTGATCGTGCGGACGCTCGACGCGGGCGCCGACAAGCCCCTCGCGTTCCTGTCCCCCGAGGCCGAGCCGAACCCCGCGCTCGGCGTGCGCGGGCTGCGCGTGGCGTTCGACCGGCCGGAGGTGCTGGACCGCCAGCTCGAGGCCATCGCGGGCGCGGCGGAGGATTCGGGCGCGGAGGTCTCGGTGATGGCCCCGATGGTCGCCACGGTCGAGGAAGCCGCCTGGTTCGCGGAGCGGGTCCGCGCGGCGGGCATTGCCCGCGCGGGCGTGATGATCGAGATCCCGGCGGCGGCCCTGACCGCCCGCGAGATCCTCGACGCCGTCGACTTCGTCTCGGTGGGCACGAACGACCTGGCCCAGTACACGTTCGCGGCGGACCGCCAGCTGGGCGCGGTGGCGAAGCTCAACGACCCGTGGCAGCCGGGCCTCCTGCGCCTCCTGAAGCTGATCGGCGACGCGGCGAAGGCCACGGGCAAACCGGCAGGCGTCTGCGGCGAAGCGGCGGCGGACCCGCGCCTGGCCTTGGTCCTGGCCGGTCTCGGCCTGACGAGCCTGTCGATGAACGCCCCGGCCATCCGTGCGGTGGGCGCAAGCCTGGCGGCCACGACGCTGGCGGAGTGCGAAGCCCTGGCGGAAGCCACCCTGGCCACAGCGGACCCGGCAGCCGCCCGCGCGGCCGCTCGCCTCTGACCCGGACGTCGGCGTCGGCCAAGCCGGTCGACGCCGGCGCACTGGTTCGCGAGAGTCCCGCGGCGGCCGGGACATCGGGATCAGCCCTTCGGCACCTCGACGCGGTAGCGCGCCCTCGACGGGCGGCCTGCCCTTCGACGAGCGGCTGGCTTTCGACGGGCGGCCTGCCCTTTGACGATCGGCCCAGCGCGAATCACTCCGCCGCCGCAGGGGCGCCCCCCCACTTTCAGTCTATCGGTCATCACCGACAGTGCCTCCCTGTGCGAACCTGGTTCGGCGTGGTTGTCCACATTGATCGAGGGGTGTGGGCAACCCGCCCCGCGTCCGTGAAGGCCGTCCCGGCGAGCCCGGGGTGGCCTTCACGGACTTCGGCGGAAAACCTTCCGGGCCGGTGTCGATCCGGGCCTCGGCCGCTCGACGAAGAGGTGAGAACGGAACCAACCCGTCGAGAGGACCTCGCCATGACCGCCACCACCTCCGCCCCGGCCGAAGCCGGCGGCGTCGTATCCGGCGGAACAGGGAGCGTCCGGGCCGGGCGCCGGGCGTGGATCGGGCTCGCCGTGCTCGCGCTGCCCACCCTGCTCGTCTCGCTGGACGTCTTCGTCCTCGTGCTCGCCCTGCCGAAGCTCGCCGCCGGCCTGCACGCCGACGGCACCGAGCAGCTCTGGATCATGGACACCTACGGCTTCATGGTCGCCGGGTTCATGGTCACCATGGGAACCCTCGGCGACCGCATCGGGCGGCGGAAACTGCTGCTCATCGGGGCCGCCGCGTTCGGGGCCGCCTCCGTGGTCGCCGCCTTCTCCACCAGTGCCGGCATGCTCATCGCCGCGCGGGCCGCGCTCGGCATCGCCGGGGCCACGCTCGGTCCCTCCACCCTCTCGCTCATCGGCACCATGTTCGAGAACCCGCGGCAGCGGGCCGAAGCGATCGGGATCTGGGCCGGCTGCTTCACCGTCGGCGCCATCATCGGTCCGGTGGTCGGCGGGTTCATGCTCGAGCACTTCTGGTGGGGCTCGGTCTTCCTGCTCGGCGTCCCCGCCATGGTCCTGCTGCTGATCATCGGCCCGAAGCTGCTGCCCGAGTACCGCGACGAGACCGCCGGGCGCCTCGACCTGCCCAGTGTCGCCCTTTCCCTCGGCGCGATCCTGCCCGTCGTCTACGGCGTCAAGGAACTCGCCCGCGACGGCTTCCGCACCGTTCCGGTGCTCGCTCTCGCAGCCGGCCTGCTCATCGGCCACGTCTTCGTGAAGCGGCAGCGCACGCTCGCCGATCCGCTCGTCGACCTCAGCCTGTTCGCCGTCAAGGCGCTGCGGACCACCCTCGGCGGGATGCTGCTGTTCAGCATGCTCGGCGGCACGACCATGCTGTTCACCGCGCAGTTCTTCCAGCTCGCGCAGCACCTCTCGCCGGTCGGGGCCGCGCTCGGCCTGCTGCCGGGGATGGCCACCTCCACCGTCAGCTTCCTCGCCGCGCCCGTGCTCGCCCGGCGCGTCCGGCCGGGTGCGCTGATCACGGGCGGGGTCCTGCTCGCCGCGGCCGGCATGGCGATCCTCGTCTTCGCCGACTCCGCCGCCGGCCCGCTGTGGCCGGCCATCGGGCTGGCCGTGACGTCGGCGGGGGTCGGCCCGATGGTCGCGCTGGGCACCGACCTCGTCGTCGGCTCGGTGCCGGTGCGCAAGGCGGGCGCCGCCGCTTCGCTGGCCCAGACCGTCAACGAGTTCGGCTACTCCTTCGGCCTCGCCACCGTGGGCACGCTGGGCAACGCCGTCGCCCGCTCCTACGGCCTGCCCGCCGGGCTGCACGTCGTCGCCGGGCTCGCCGCCGTCGCGTTCGCCGTCCTGGCCTGGTTCGCCGCCCGGCACCTGCGGTCGATCCGGCCGACGGCCTGACGAGCGAAGGCCTCCCCACCCGATGCCTGGGTGGGGAGGCCTTCTTGACGCCGGGGGCAGAGGGGCCCCGGCTAGCCGAAGAGCCCGCGCCGCGGGTGCCGGATGACCAGCGACCCGCCGTGCACGCGCCCGCTCAGCACGTACCGAGGGTTGCCCAGCCGGCCGTTGCTGCGCGTCTTGTCCTCCATCGCGCCGAACTTGACGTCACTGATCGCGTTCAGGTCCACCGAGGCGTGCTCGGGGATGATGATCTCGACCGAGCCCCACTTGGCGTCCAGTTCGATGTGCACCACCGGCGACTGCACCTGGGCCTCGGTGAAGTCCAGCTTCGTCGAGCCGTACTTGTTGCGCACGACCAGCTCGGACGGCACCACCCACGGCCCCCCGCGGTGCAGCGACGAGTACTTCGCGTTGAGCTCGAAGCGCTGCCCGGTCGAGTAGCCGCCGCCGTAGCCCACCGGCGGCGCGTACGCCGGAGCGGCGGCCGGGGCCGCGGCCGGGTGGTAGAGGCCGGCGAGGTCGGCCAGCACCGCGTTCAGCTCGCCACGCGTCCTCGACGCGAGCGCGCGGTCGGTGCGCTCGGTGAACTCGTCGAGGTCGATCATCCCGCGGCCGATCGCCTTCTGCAGCACGCCGACGACGTGTTCGCGCTCGTCGTCCGACACCCGGAGATCGCGCTCGCTCAACGGCTTGGTTTCGGTCACCGGTTCCGCCGTCGCAGTCTCTTCCTCGCCCATGTCCACGATGGTAGAACTGGATTCCACCAGGGAGATCGGGGGAAAACCCTGAACACACCCGTAGTCCGCCTCGCCGTCGCCGTCGCCGTGGCCGCCGTCCTGGTCGCCGGCTGCACCGCCGAACCCCCGCCCCCGCCGCCCGCTCCGCTGACGGAACTCTCCGGCATCCGGGCGACCGGCGGCATCGGCGTCACCGCGCTGCTGCCGACCGCCGGACCCACGCTGTTCGACGCCGACCGCGGCCCCGCCGCCACGCCGCCCGGTTACCCCGGCGGGGAGGCCCAGCTGTCCGTCGTGCGGGCCGGGAAGCACGTCGTCCTGACGGTCGTCCCGCCGTACTCCCGGGACGCCCAGCCCCTCGAAATCCTCGAGTACACCGGGCCGTCGAGCCCGCCGCGGTCCCTCGGCCGCGCCTGGTCGGCGGGTCCGGACGCCGGCGGCGAAGGCGTCTGGCTGATCCGGCAGGACGGGCCGGACGACTGCCGGCTCCAGCACGTCTCGTTCGACGCGGGCGAGCTCGGCCGCGGCCAGCCCGCCAGCTGCCGCACCCAGGTGCGGACCGAGACCGCGCACGGCCTGCTGATCACGATCAACGCCGGCGCCGCCGAATCGACCGACGCCCTGATCGACCCGGCGACCGGCCGCACGATCCGGCAGGCGCCCCGCATCCTCGGCGTCGCCGGCGACTGGATGCTGCTCGACGGCCTGACCGACCTGACCCTGGTCGACCTGCGGGACAACAGCAGCAAGAAGCTCAGCAGGCCTTCGATCGGCGCGGCGCCGACCGTGGTGCCCTCGCGCGAAGGGACCCTTTGGGCCGTCGACTTCGCGAACCCCGCCTACCGCAACACCGCCACGCAGACGCGGGACATCTGGCTGCTGCGCCCGGACGGACCGACCTGGGACCACGCCCCGGGGATGCCGTTCGTCACCGAGCACCTCAAGCGAGGTGGCGGCTTCGACTGGTCGGACGCCGGTGACCTGGTGCTCGCCGACCGCGTCCTCGCCGCCTGGCACCCCGGCGAACCGCAGTGGCGGCTGAGCCAGGCCCCCTTGCCCGCCGGCACCTGGTCGGGCTTCGCGGTCCTGCCCTGAGGGTCACTCCCCGTCGAGGCCGTGCTCGATCGCGTACCGGGCCAGCTCGACGCGGTTGTGCAGCTGCAGCTTCCGCAGCGTCGACTGCACGTGGTTCTCCACCGTGCGGTGGGAGAGCACGAGCCGCTCGGCGATCTGCCGTGCGGTGAGGCCCTTCGCGACCAGGCGCAGGACGTCGGTTTCGCGCTCGGTCAGCCGCGGCGGCTCGGCGCCCGCGGTGCCCTCGGCGGACGCGTCGGCCATCCGCCGGTATTCGCCGAGCACCAGCCCGGCCAGGCCGGCGGTGAACACCGGGTCGCCGGCGGCGGTCCGGCGAACGGCGTCGACCAGCTCCACCGCGGACGCCGACTTGACCAGGTAGCCCGACGCGCCGGCCTTCACCGCCTCGAGGACGTCCTTGTGCTCGCCGCTCGCCGACAGCACGAGGACCTTCGTCGACGGCAGCGCCGTGGTGATTTCGCGGGTGGCGTCGACGCCGGACGTGCTGCCGAGGTTGAGGTCCATGAGGACGACGTCCGGCTGCACGGTCCGCGCGATCCGCACCGCCGCGTCGGCGTCCGGCGCCGTCGCCCGCACGTCGAAGCCGTGTTCGGTGAGGTCACGGGCCACCCCGTCGCGCCAGATCGGGTGGTCGTCGACCACCATCACCGAAATCCGCGGTTCCCTGTTCATCTCCTGGCTCATCTCGCGGCTCATCTCGCACCCCTCGTGCTCGGCACCCTGACCTCCCACTCCGTGCCCCGGCCGGGCCCGGTGTCGAGGGTCGCGCTCCCCCCGAGGTCGCGGACCCGCCCCCGGATGGATTCCACCACGCCGAGGTGCCCTTCGGCGGCGGCTTGCTCGAGAACGCCGTCCGGTATGCCCGGTCCGTCGTCGCGGATGCTGACCACGACCTCGTCGCCGAGGTCCTCCAGCAGCACCCACGCGTGCGCGTCCGGGCCCGCGTGCTTCTCGACGTTGGACAGGGCCTCGCGGGTCACGGCGACCAGTTCGCCGGTGACGTGCGCCGGCAGCTCGACGTCGTCTGCCGGGGCCGAGACCTGCACCGACGGCGTCGCGAGCACCTGCAAGGCGGCGCGCAGGCTCATCGTGCCGCTGTCGGAGGGCTGCACCGGCTCGGTCGTCACCAGCGACCGCAGCGCGATCTCCTGCTCGCCGGCCAGCCGGGCCAGCTCCGCCGCTTCGCCGCCGACCTCGTTGCCGCGCTTGCGGACCCGCGCGAGCACCTGCAGCACGCTGTCGTGGATCGACCGCGCCAGCCGCTCCCGCTCGGCCGTCGCCGCTTCCTTCCGCAGCGCCTGCTCCAGCCGCGCCGCGGATCGCCGCGCCATCGTCGAAGCCATGCCGACGAGCAGGCCGGCGGCGGCGAGCAGGACGCCGTCGCGGGCGACGTCGAGGTCGAACTTCTCCCGCGCCAGCCCGGTCGCCACCCCGACGACCAGCCCGGCGAGCACCCCGCCCACCGCGCCGAACCGCGCACCCGCGGCGACCGGCGCCACGGCCGCCCACACGGTGGTGATCAGCGGGACGTTCTGCGCGAACTGGGCGTCGCTGAGCACCCACGGCGAAGTCAGCAGCAGCCCGGTGCTCAGCACGACGTCGAAGATGACCAGCGACGGCGGCCGCGTCCGCTCACGCAGGTAGAGGAAGCTGCTCAGGGCCGACCACCCGGCCATCACGCCGAGGATTGCCCAGGCCAGCCACTCGCGCCGGTACTGCCCGCTCTGCACGATCACCGTGCCGCAGGCGAACGCCCAGGTGAGCACGCGGAACGCCAGCACACCCCGCCACATCGGCGTGACGGGGTCCGGCGTCCTCCTGACGGTCACGGCCTTTCGTCGCGCTTCGGCGGCTCCGCCGTGGAGGAGTCGGCTTCGGCCTCGGCGACCGTCGCGATCTCGGCCTTCGGCGACCCGGGCTCGGCGTCGTTCGGCTGCGCGGCCTGGTCCTTGAGGACGTCCACCTCGGCCGGGTCGGGGTCGGTTTCGTGCAGCAGCGACCGGACCCCGGCGTTCAGCACGGCCAGCAGCGGCACGGCCAGCAGCGCGCCGGCGATCCCGCCCGCGACCAGGCCGGCGGTGATGGCCAGGACGACGGCGAGCGGGTGCAGCTTCACCGCCCGCCCGAGCAGCAGCGGCTGCAGGATGTGGCTTTCCAGCTGCATCACGCCGATCACGATGGCCAGCACGATCACCGCGCCGATGAAGCCGTTCGTCACCAGCGCGATCAGCACGGCGACGCCGCCGGTGAGGACCGCGCCGATGATCGGGATGAACGCGCCGATGAACACCAGCGTCGCCAGCGGGATCACCAGCGGCACACCCATGATCCACAGGCCGACGCCGATGCCGACGGCGTCGACCACGGCGACCGCGGCCGTCGCCCGCACGTAGCTCACCAGCGACGCGAACCCGCGGCGCCCGGCGACGTCGACGCGGTTGCGGACCCGCTTCGGCACGGCGCGCACGAGGAACGACCAGATGCCCTCGCCGCCGCTGAGGAAGAAGATCGTGACGAACAGCGTCAGCAGGAAACCGGTGAGGATCTCGCCGACGGTGCTCGCCGTGGTCAGCGCGGTCGTCGTGAGGGACGCCTGGTTGTTCTGGATGAACCCGATCGCCTGGTTGATGAAGTCCTGGATCTGCTCCTGGCGCAGGTGCGGCGGGCCGTTGAGCAGCCAGTTCTTGATCTGGTCGAGGCTCGCGTTCACCTGCTGCTGCAGCTGCGGCAGGCCGGAGGAGAACTGCGTGATGACGAACGTCAGCAGCCCGCCCAGCACGGCCAGGCCGGCGATCAGCACGATCGCCGTCGCCAGTCCCCGCGGGAACTTCACCGCCACCAGCTTCTGCACCGCCGGCGCGAGCAGCGCGGACAGCAGCAGGGCGATGGACAGCGGGATGACGACCACGGAGAGGTAGCCGATCACCCAGACCACCGCGTACAACGCGGCGACCACCACGATGAACCGCCACGCCAGTGCCGCGCTGATGCGCAGACCCCGGGGGATCAGCCCGGTGACGTCCTCGTGCACCGGCAGGAACGGGTCTTCGCGTCGCGCGTGGGTCACCGGCTCACCGTAGCGGCTGGACTGCCCGATTCGGCCGTATTCCGGCCGCCGAATCCGACACGCGTGGCGGCCAGGCATGATCACCGACCGTCAAACCGGGCTACACGGGTTGTCTTTCACACGATGGGGGCATCAAGCCGTGTCGAGGGTGCGCGGCGCGGCGCCGGTTTGATTAGGTCGCTTCCGCAACGACCGGATCACGAACCAGGAGACGACGAGTGGCGAACACCGCGGCGAACGAGGGGCAGGGTGCCAAGCGCGCCGGCCGTCTCGTGTCGCGTGCGCTGCTCGTGCTCGGTGGCGTGGTGGCGGGTACTGCCGCCGCGTGGCTCGTCTCCGGTGCCACGGCTTCCGCGGACACCGCCACCGTCGAGGTGGGCACGGCCTCCGTCACCCCGGTCACCGACGCCACGGCGGCGGGGATCGGCGACGTGAACCACGGCACCGGCCACTTCGCGGGCGGAGTCGCCGGCGGAGCGGTCGACGCGGTCTGCCACCAGGACGCGACGACGTGGAGTGAGCCGCAGGTCCCGCGTCCGTGCGACCACACCGACACCCGCACCGTCGGCCAGGAGGTCTCCGAGCGCGTCAGCGACTCGGTGACGGGCCTCGCCGACGACGCGGTGCTGAGCCCGGCCCAGCGCACCCTCGGCGCGTTCGAGCACATCGCGCGCAAGCCGGAGGACACCCGCCAGGTCATCGAGCAGACCATGACCCCCGCGCCGGACGCGGACTTCGGCCGCCACGTGTGGCAGCTGCTCGACCCGGCCGGGCACGGCGACCTGGTCCCGCTCCCCGGCCTCCCGGGCCTCGCCCCGGTCGAGGACCACCCGGTGACCGGGGCCGGCCAGGCGGCGGGCACGCCCGCCGGTCCGGCCGCCGAACTTCCCGTCACGTCGCAAGCTGCGCTCGCGACCCTGGCGGGCGACCAGCACGACAACGGCACCGGTGCCGCGGGTCACTCCCGCGACGGGCACCGCGACCTGCCGTTGCCGCTGACCCCGGCGCAGCTTCCGATCGCGCCGGCCGTCCCCACCGCCCCGGGTGGCACCTCGGCCCCCGGTGGACACCTCGACGGCTTCAACTTCGGCGTCCCGTTCTGGACCACCGAAGCCGTCGACAACGCCGTCGCGGCGATGAGCCGCGCCGGCCTGCGCCACTCGCTGCGCACCCCGGGCGAGCAGCCCGGCGTCACTCCTGACTGAACACCTCCCGCCACGGGTCGCTGACGCGTCCACGTCCGTCGTTCGCTGACGGCTTCGCGTCCGCTCCGCACCCGTGACCCGGCGGTGCGCTTTCTCGCGCCCGCAAGAAGTCCACCCCTTCCCGGTGCGCTCGGACACATCCCTCTTCGACGGGCGCGCCCCCATGAACCCGCAAGGGAACCCGAAATAAAGGAGAAAAACCCCATGCAGACGTGGGCAAAGCGCGGACTCCAGACCGCATTTGTCACGGGTGGGTTGCTGATGCTGGGCACCGGCATCGCCTCGGCTGACGAGAACGTCAACCCCGACACCCCTGCCTCGCCGCTCGACCTCAACGCCACGGTTCCGTTCCAGCAAGCCAACAACGCGGTCGGCACCCCCTTCGGCCAGCTGGACCTGCCCGCCGGGCAGACGGAGCTGAGCACCAAGCCGGTCAGCCAGGCCGCGAACGAAGCTGCCAAGCAGTTCGACGACGCGAGCCCGATCAACGAGACCGCGTTCGGCGGCAGCAAGGCCGACGGCGCGGGCGGCTTCACCCCGAGCCACGACAACCTCAAGCGCAACAAGGTCACGGGCGACGTCGTCGTCCCGATCCAGATCGTCGACAACGCGATCGGCGCCGCCGGCGACGCGCACGTCGTCGGCGGCCACCACTCGCAGAACTGGACGCACGAGCAGGACGTCAAGACGGCCGGCAACGACTCCAGCCTCGCCGGCAACGCCGTCGTCCTCGACTGGGCGCTCCCCGTCCAGATCGCCGGCAACGGCGGCGGGGTCGCCGGCGGCACCGGCCGCGTGACCGGTGGGTCGGCCAGCCAGAGCACGACCGAGACCGGCGACGTCGACACCAGCGGCGACGGCTCCCCGCTCTCCGGCAACGTGGTGGCGGGCCAGTTCGCCACCCCGGTGCAGGTCACCGGCAACGCCGCTTCCTACCTGCTCGGCAACGGGCAGAGCCACGGCTACTCCGCCGACACCGTCGCCACCTCCGGCGGCTCGCTGCTGAGCTCCGGCGACCAGGCCGCCGAGGCGGGCAACGTGATCGGCGTGCCGATCGCCGTGCCGGTCAAGTTCAACTGCAACTCCGGTGCCGTGTGGGGCTCGCTGTCGAACTCCGACGGCTGCCACACCTCCGCTGACGCCAAGGCCGGGGACACCCGCAAGGGCAGCCTCGGCGGCATCCCGACCTACCTCGAGACCAGCGGCGACAACTCGTTCCTTTCGGGCAACGGCGGGGCCGCCGCGCTGTCCCCGATCGCGAACGTCGCGGGTGTCGCGGGCTCGTGGATCGGCAACGCCTCGGCGGGCGTCCCCTTCGCCGGCAGTTCCTCCAGCACTGCCGACTCGGGTGGCTTCGTCAAGACGACCGGTGACCACTCGAGCGGGTCGGGCAACGTCCTCAACCCGTCGGTCGCGCTGCCGGTCGAGGCCTTCGGCATCGGTGGCACCTACCTCGGCCAGGCCAACGCCGTCCACGACAACACGACCGACGCCAATGCCGGCAACGGCAGCTACACCAAGGGCAACGACGCCTTCCTTGGCGGCAACATCGCCAACACCCAGGCCGCGGGCGCGCCCGAGGTCTTCGGCATCGGCGGCAGCCACCTCGGCAACGCGACCGGCAAGGCGACCGAGGACAAGACGGTCACCGCCGGGGCGTACGACGGCACCCAGGGCGCCGACTCGTCCGGCTCGGGCAACCTCGTCCAGGTGCCGGTCGGCCTCCCCGCCGAGATCTTCGGCATCGGCGGCTCGGTCGTCGGCCAGGGCTCCGGCGCGGCCGACGAAACCAAGGTCGTCTCCGGCGGCGGCGGTGGCAGCACCGTGGACGACGGCGGCTTCCTCAGCTCCAACCTGGGCACCGTGCCGGCGTCCGTGCCGGTGCAGGCGGCCAACATCGGTGGCGCGCTCGTCGGCCAGGGCCACGGCAAGGGCTCGACCGACACGACGTCCAACGCGGGCGGCGCCGTCAAGGCCCAGGGTCCCGGCGGGGCCGGCGCGGGCAACATCGTCGAGGCCCCGGTCGCGCTGCCGCTGCAGGCGATGGGCGCCGGTGGCGCGCTCGGCGGCATCGGCACCGGCGAGAACAACAACATCACCGACGCGACGGCGGGCGGCAACGCCGTGACCGACGGCCGCGACGGTGCGGCGACCGGCAACATCGTCAAGGCCCCGATCGCGGGGGCCGGCTCGGTCTTCGGCGACGGGATCGCCGGGGCGGCGCTGGGCAGCGGCGTGGGCAGCAACGACGTCGAGTCCGTCGCGGGCGGCGACGCCACCACCAGCGGTGACCGCGGCAGCGTGGCCGGCAACATCGTCGGCGTGGACGCGCTGCCGGTGGCGCAGGTCTTCGGGGACGCCGTCAGCGCGGCGGGTGTCGCCAAGGGCGCCGGCGTCAACATGACCGACGTGACGAACTCGGGCAACGACACCACCTCCGGTGTCGAGGGCGCGATCTCGGGCAACATCCTCGACCTGCCCGTCACCGCGATCGCGCAGATGTTCGGCGACGCGGTGACCGCGGGCGGCGTGGCGAACGGCGTCGGCCAGAACACGCTGACCACGGAGAACGGCGGCAAGTCCCTCACCTCGGGTGACCGGACAGCGCTGTCGGGCGTCAACGGCTACCACGCGTTCGCGCTGCCGGTGCAGATCTTCGGCGTGCCGCTCGAGCTGCTCGGGACGGCCACCGCCCGCGCGACCGACGCGACGAGCATCGACGACGACGCCCTGGACCCGATCGCGTTCCCGGAGGAGGGTTCGGAGCTGGCGGCCGACGAGCTGCCGTCGCTGGTCGCGCTCCGCACCAACCTGCCCGTCCGGGCCGGCGTGCCGTCGGTGGACGGCCTGACCGGCAAGCTGCCGGCCGCCGGGCTGCTGCCGTCGCTGCACGGCCTGACCGGCGGGCTGCAGGACGGCCTGCTGCCCCTGCGGGTGCCGTCGCTGACGGGGCTGGCGAGCGCTCTGCCGGCCGCCGACCTGCCCACCGAGGTCCTGCCGGTGGTGCCGGTCGCGGCTCCGCTGGCCACCCAGCGCGCGGACGCGCCGGCGGCCGGCCTGCCCGCCGCGATGCCGGCGCTGCCGAAGGCGGGCCTGCCCGCGGTGAACAGCCTGTCGGGGCTGGGCTCCCTGGGTCACGGCGCCGAGCGTGCGGACGTGCCGGCTGCGGGCCTGCCCGCGTTGAACGGTCTGTCGGCGCTGGGTTCGCTGGGCTCGCTGGGTCACGGCGCCGAGCGTGCGGACGTGCCGGCCGCGGGCCTGCCCGCGTTGAACGGTCTGTCGGCGCTGGGTTCGCTGGGCTCGCTGGGTCACGGCACCGAGCGTGCGGACGTGCCGGCCGCGGGCCTGCCCGTCGCCGCCCCGGCGCTGCCGAAGCCGGCGCTGCCGGCGCTGCCGAAGGCGGCCCTGCCCGCGGCGAACGGTCTGTCGGCGCTGGGCACGCTGGGTTCGCTGGGCTCCCTGGGTCACGGCACCGAGCGTGCGGACGTGCCGGCCGCCGGCCTGCCCGTCGCGGTTCCGTCCCTGGGTGGCGTCCCGGCCCTGCCTAAGCCGGTCCTGCCGAAGCCGGCCCTGCCGGCTCTGCCGTCGGCGCTGCCCGCGGTGGACGGTCTGTCGGCGCTGGGCACGCTGGGTTCGCTGGGCTCCCTGGGGCACGGCACCGAGCGTGCGGACCTGCCGGCCGCCGGCCTGCCGGTGAACGCCAAGCTGCCGATGCTGGACGGCGTCCCGCAGGTGCCGGCGCTGTCGGGCCTGGACTCCACCAGCTTCCTCGGCAAGCTGGTGGGCCTGCTCAAGCGCAAGTAAGGCGGTGAAGCCGGCGGGTGCTCCGCAACCGGAGACCCCGCCGGCCCACGAACCCCGCTGTCACGGCGGCAGCGCTCCACCGCGCCGCGAGGGCGACCTCGCACGGAGCGCACCGCCGGCGTGACCGCGGATGCGGGACCCCCCGCAACACGGAAAGACCCTCCTTCCCTGGAGACGACGAGCCCCAGGAGCCACTCGGCTCCTGGGGCTCGTTCGCGTCCCGGATCAGGCGAACTGGAGGGAGCGTTTCGCCAGGCCGTGCCAGAAGCCGTCGATCACCGTGCGGCCGGATCCCTCGTCCGAGGTGGCGCCGAGGGACACGAACAGCGGCGCGAAGTGCTCGATGCGCGGGTGCGCGAGCGTCGCCGCCGGCGCCTTGTGGCGGAAGTCGAGCAGCGTGTCGACGTCGCCGCCGCGCAGGACCTCGGCACCCCAGTGGTCGAACTCGGCCGACCACGCCGGCGGTGTCCCGTCGGTGGCGCGGGCCATGCCGCTCAGGTTGTGGGTGAAGAAGCCGCTGCCGATGATCAGTACGCCTTCGTCGCGCAACGGCGCCAGCTTGCGGCCGAGGTCGAACAGCTCCTGCGGGTCGAGCGACGGCATCGAAACCTGCAGCACCGGGACGTCGGCGGCCGGGAACATCTCGACCAGCGGCACGTAGGCGCCGTGGTCGAGGCCGCGCTCCGGCGCGTCGTGCACCGGCGTCTGCGTCGAGCGGAGCAGCTTCCGCACCTTCGCCGCCAGCTCCGGAGCTCCCGGTGCGGCGTACTTCACCTGGTAGTAGCGCTCGGGGAACCCCCAGAAGTCGTACACGAGCGGCACGGTCGTCGTCGCCCCGATGGTCAGCGGCGCCTCCTCCCAGTGCGCCGACACGACGAGGATCGCGCGAGGCTTCGGCAGGTCGGCCGACCAGGCGGCGAGCTGGCGGGTCCACGTGGTGTCGTCGGCGAGCGGCGGCGCTCCGTGGCTGAGGTAGAGGACCGGGGTGCGGGTCATCGACGGCTCCAGTGATTGAAAGTTCAACAACTAGAGTGGACGCCGGCGTGCCCCGGGATATTCCTCAGGCGGCTTCGAGGTTCGCGGCGCAGCGGGCCAGCGTCCGGATCGTCGTGCGGTAGTCCTCGTCGCTGATGCCCTCGACGGCCTTCGCGCGGAACTGCTTGATCTGCTCTTCCACGCGCGCGTGGGCTTCACGGCCGTCGGCCGTCAAGGTGCCGTCCTCGGTGAGCCAGCCGCGGGCGCGCAGGTCGGCCACCTTCGGGGCCATGGAGCCCTCGCCGGTGACGAACGGGGCCATCGCCGCGTCGACCTCCTCCGGCGTGCGGGCGCCGAGGGCGATCGTGTTGAGTACCTGCCAGTGCCGGCGGGTCAGCGACTGCGCGTCGAGGGTCCCGGCCATGGAGGATTCGAGGAGCTCGTGGAGGTGGCGAAGCCACCAGCCGAGGGGTTTCATGAGTACTCCGATTTGTCCGTGAACAACTGCATGTAAAAGTACATGTAGTTCGGAGGTGGAGCAACCATGACCGACGCCGTGGCCGACGTCGAGCGCGCCATGATCGCGATCCGCCGCAGCCAGCAGCGGCGAGCTCTCAGCCGGATCGGCAAGGCGCGGGGACGTGGTGCGCACGACCCGGTGTTCGAGCTGCTCGACGTCGTCGAAGAGCTCGCCGAGCGCGGCGAGCCCAGCACCGTGACGGCCTTGAGCGCGGCCATGGGCGTCGACCAGCCCCGCGCCAGCCGGCTCGTGGCGCGCGCGGTCGAGCAAGGGCTGCTGCGGCGCGAAGCCGATCAGCGCGACGGACGGCGTGCGGTGCTCGTGCCGACTCCGGCCGGCCAGGCGCACCTCGACGAGCTGCACGCCTTCCGCCGCGGGGTGTTCGCGGAGGTCATGGCGGACTGGCCGGAGGAGGACCGCGAAACCTTCGGCAGGCTCCTCACGGCGTTCGTCCGCGGGTACAGCGCTCTCGGCTAGTCGTGCGAGAGGTCGACGAAGCGGCTGTAGTGCAGCTGGTGGGCGACGGTGATGGTCGCCGTCGGCCCGGCGCGGTGCTTCGCGATGATCAGGTCGGCCTCGCCCGCGCGCGGGTCGTCCCGCTCCCAGGCGTCGGGGCGGTTGACCAGGATGACGAGGTCGGCGTCCTGCTCCAGCGAGCCGGACTCACGCAGGTCGGACAGCATCGGGCGCTTGTCCGTGCGCTGCTCCGGACCACGGTTCAGCTGGCTGATCGCGATCACCGGGACCTCGATCTCCTTGGCCAGCAGCTTCATCTGCCGGGAGAACTCCGAGACTTCCTGCTGCCGCGACTCGACGCGCTTGCCCGACGTCATCAGCTGGAGGTAGTCGAGGACGACGAGCTTGAGGTCGTGCCGCTGCTTCAGCCGCCGTGCCTTCGCGCGGATCTCCATCATCGTCATGTTCGGCGAGTCGTCGACGAACAGCGGTGCCTCGGACACCTCGCTCATCCGGCGGGCCAGGCGCGTCCAGTCGTCGTCGGACATCTTGCCGCCGCGCATGTCGGCGAGGCGGATCTTGGCCTCGGCCGACAGCATGCGCATGACGATCTCGGTGCGGCTCATTTCCAGCGAGAAGATGACGCTGGTCATGCCGTGCCGGATCGACGCCGAACGCGCGAAGTCCAGGCCGAGTGTCGACTTGCCGACACCGGGGCGCGCCGCGACGATGATCATCTGGCCGGGGTGCAGGCCGTTGGTCAGCTCGTCGAAGTCGGCGAACCCGGTCGGGATGCCCTGGGACTGGCCGCCGCGTGAGGCGATGGCGTCGATCTCGTCCATCGTCGGCTGCAGCAGTTCTTCCAGCGCGACGTAGTCCTCGCTGGTCCGGCGCTCGGTGACGTCGTAGATCGCGGCCTGCGCGCGGTCGACGACCTCGTCGATGTTCGCGCCGTCGCCGGCCGCCGCGCCGTAGCCGTACTGCACGATCCGGGTACCGGCCTCGACGAGCCGGCGCAGCACCGCCTTCTCCGAGACGATCTCCGCGTAGTAACCCGCGTTCGCCGCCGTCGGCACCGTCGCGATCAGCGTGTGCAGGTACGGGGCGCCGCCGACGCGGCCCAGTTCCCCGCGCCGCTCGAGCTCGGCCGACACCGTGATCGGGTCGGCGGGCTCGCCACGGCCGTAGAGGTCGAGGATGCAGTCGTAGATCGCCTGGTGCGCGGGCCGGTAGAAGTCGTCGGGGCCGAGCGCCTCGATGACGTCGGCGACCGCGTCCTTGGACAGCAGCATGCCCCCGAGCACCGACTGCTCGGCCGCGATGTCCTGCGGCGGCTGGCGGTCGAACCCGCCGCCCCCGCCAGGGCCGGGGTCGCTCGGACCCGGGTCGGACTCCGCGTACATCGGACTGCGGTCGTCGGTCAGCGCCACCGCCCCGGACACCTCCTCATTGTGTCGAACACCCGTTCGATTATGCCGGATCTTCGCTCTCGAAGCACGCGGCCGGTGCTCGTGCACCCGGCCACCCGGACCTCGTCCCCCGATGATCGGCGACAACGCCGGCCAGCTGCCGCAGACACGCGGAGCGCCACCGTGAGTACAGGCCCGACCGGGCACGCTAGATCCCCCGGAAGGCCGATGGCAATTCAGGGTGGGGACCCTTCTGTGGACAACCTGGGGATGAACGGGGGTAACCAATCACAGGTGCCGCGAGAGCTGTGGACAAGCTGGGGACAAACCGGATCGGCTCTGCTGAATCCGCAGGTCAAAGCCTGTGTACAAGGTGTGGAGAACTTGCGGAAAACTCGTCCGGCGTGTCGCGGGAAGTCCGTTCTTCGGCGTGTCGTGGACCAGCTCGAACCCATTGGACCGCGCGGCCTGTGGATGGATATCACGGAGGGTAGACGCGGTTACCCGGTGGGCTGAACGGCCCGCGATCAGGCCGCGGTGAGCCGGCCCTGTGCGCTGCGTAACCGTTCGGCGAGAACGCGCTGGTCGGCCGGGGTGAAGGCGATCCGGTTCTCACCGCGCCCCGGAACCTCCTCGGTCAGCCACCGGCCTTCCGCCGTATCGATGTAGTTCACGGGGCGTTCGATCCGGTGCCGCGCACCGGTGCGGCCGCGGGCGGCGACGTAGAGGCTGCCGCTCCCGATCCGGCGCAACGCGAGGATCCGGCGGAGCTCTTCGACCTCCTGGGCACCCTCGGCCGGGCGGTCGCCGCGGAGCACCGCGAACCCACCCCCGTCATCGCCGCGGGCGGTCCCCTCGAGCTGGCTCTTCGGCACCGCGAGCGGCGTTCCGCGCCCGGGCGCGAGCTTCGGGATCTGGCCGAGGAAGTTGTCGAGCAGCTCACCCGGCCGCGAGGAGCCCAGCACGACGACGTCGAGCTCCTCGTGCTTGGCCAGCACGAACGCCTCGCCCCCGGCGCTGCCGCCGAGCAGCCGGTAGCTCACCGGCTTGCCCTGGAACCCGCCGTCGATCCAGCCGTAGTACTCCAGCTGCGGCCGCGCGATCGCCTCGATCGTCGCGACGAACCCGGGGTGCATGCCGCGCGGGCCGAACAGCCCGGCCTTGGCGAGCTCGGCGTTGGTCCGCTCGTCCTCGGCGCGCTGGGCTTCGTCGCTGTACCAGGTCGGCTTCTCGGCCAGCACCGTGTGCGGCTCGCCGCCTCGGCGCCGGACGAGGTTGATCAGGGTGCCGGTCGTGATGGTGACCTGCCTGTCCAGCACCGCTCTTCCCCCAGAAAAAGTCGAACGCGAAATCGAACATCCAAATCGAACAGCGAAATCGAACAGCGAAGATCGAACCGGCACGAGCCGGGCGCGCCCATCTTGGCACGCGCCCGGCGCTGCGGCGTGCGCTACTCGCCGATGACTGGCGGCGCGGTCAGCTCGTCGGTCCCGAAGATGTCGTTCGGGTCGTCGCCGAGCAGGTACTTCGAGGAACGTTCCTCGTCGCCGCCGCCCTGGCCCTTGGCGCCGTGGCCCATGCCGCCCATGCCACCCATCCCGGTGGCCCCGCCGCGGCCCGCCGCCGCGCCGCCCGCCGCCGCTCCGCCGGCACCCGCGCCGCCACGGCCGGCGCCGGCACCGGCCGCGTCGCCGGCACCGGGCAGGCCCGTGCCGGTCGAGCCGCCGGGCCCGAACCCGGCGCCGCCCGGTCCGAAGCCTCCCGACGGGTCGCCGATCCCGCCCGCGCCGCCCGGCCCGAAACCGCCGCCCGGGATGGAGAAGTCGCCCGCGCCGCCGGAGCCGCCGGGCCCGAAGCCACCGGCTCCGGGAATCTTCGGCGGGGTGAACCCGGACGAGTGGGTGCCATCGCCGAAGTTCGGCGGGGTGAAGCTGCCCGGGCCGGGGATCTTCGCCGGGTCGTAGCTGCCGCCCGGGACCTTCGCGGGGTCGAAGTTCGGCGGCCTCGACGGGTCGAAGCCCGGCACCTTGCCCGGGTCGAAGCTGCCACCGGGAACGTTCGGCTGGCCGGGGATCGACGGCACGCCGCCCGGACCGGGCAGGTTCACCCCCGGCACCGAGCCGGTTCCGGTGCCGGTTCCAGTTCCGGTCCCATTGCCATTGCCATTGCCGTTGCCCGAGCCGTCCTGGTCGCCCGGCTTCTTCTTGCCGTCCTGGCCGCCGTCGACGTTGACGTTCTCCTGCTGGCCCTTGAGCGCGGAGTACGTCGGCATCTTCTGGCCGTTGTCGTTGCTCGCCTTGTAGTAGGTGTTGAAGGCGTCGACGTTGGCCTGGCCCTTGGCGTTGTAGTCGCGGATCGCCCGGTCGGTGTCGGTCGTCCACGGCGTGACCGCGTTGAGCAGGTTGTTCTTCGGCGGGTCCTTCGGCACCTGCTGGACCTGCGCGTGCACCGTGGTGAAGGCGGTGTGCTGCTCGCCGAGGTACTTGTCGGAGTCGGTGAGCTTGGTGCCGGAGTCCTCCATCCACACCCGCAGCGGGTGGGCGCCGGCGTTCTGCGCCGCGTCGGCTCCGCCGCCCGTCCAGGCCGCGTCCATCTCCCTGGCCAGCTCGTCGATCGTGCCGAGGCGTTCCTGGTAGGCGCCCCTCAGCCGGCTCGCCGCCGCCTGCCCGTTTTCGATCGAACCGGCGCCGGGGCCGGTGGTGATCTTCTCCCAGATGTCGTAGCAGTCGATCTTGCGGTCGCCCTGCACCGACGTGTGGTCGTCGGAATGCGTGGTCGCCATGTTGTAGGCGGCGAAGCCGCCCAGGAGCACCAGTTCGAGCACGTCAGCCCTCCTTCAGCGTCTGCACCATCGCCTCGCCGAACTTCTGCGCCACCGGGCAGGGGTCCGACGCGCCGGCGCCGTGGTCGTACTGCACGAGGATGTTGACCGCCAGCTCGTCGGTCACCCCGACGAACAGGCCGCACTTGCCGCTCTTGCGCCCGTCCACCGCCGCGGCGTACACGCCCGGGTAGCCGCTGACCTGGGTTTCTTCCCAGTAGGCGTCGTTGGCCTTCGTGTCGTAGACGTCGCTGAGGCCGTTCTTGTTCGCCGTCACCGTCGTCACGTCGATCTGGTTGCCGGGGTCGGCGGCTTCCTGGAAGGTGCAGCTCGGGCCGTTGCCCGTGCTGCGGGAGGCGCCTTCGCCGAGGCTGAGCGAGGAGCGCGCGGACGCCGACAGCGTCGCGCAGGCGTCCGAGGTGATCGACGCGGTGTTCAGCGGGCTCGCCACCTTGGGCGCGGAGCCGCCGCCGGCCGCCTCGCTGCTCGATTCGGCCGTGGACGGCGCGGGGTTCGCGGTGCCGCGGGTCTGGCCGGCGCAGCCGGTGAGCGCGAGCGCGGCGAAGGCCAGCGCGGGAACGGCGATGAAACGTCGGTTCACGTGGCCTGGTTCCCCGTCTTCGAAAGGTCGGAGTAGGCCTCCGACTCCTTGGTGGTGATCTTCTGCTTCGCGGCGGTGAGGGCGTCGATGTAGTTCTTGACGTAGTCCTGCATCTTCTGGTTCTGCTCGAGGAACGCCTTGCCGGACGGGTTCGCGAGCTTCTCCCAGTCGCCGCTCGCGAACTCCTTGCCGGGCGCCTTCACGTTCGCCATCAGGTTGGCGTCGTCGTAGTCGCGCTTCAGGTCGGCCTGCAGGTCCTGCCACTTCTTGATGACGCCGTCGATCTTGTCGGCGTCGAAGGTGAAGCCGCCGCCACCGCCGGCCGGCGCGGACATGTTGACCTCGTTACCCATCCCGATCCACCCCTTCGCATCCGGCGCCCATTCTCCTCCGACGCCGCCGCGCTGTCCGGGGTTCCCCGGAAAGCGTGAAGGCGGGCCGCCCACCAGGGACGGCCCGCCTTCTCACGGTGTTGCTGCCTTGAAGTGTTGCTGCCTTACGGCGCGACGGCCTTGACCTCGAGCCGCACGTCGACCTTGACGTCCGGGTGCAGCCGGGCGCCGACCGAGTGCTTGCCCACGGTCTTGATGTGGTCGCGCAGCTCGATGACGCGCTTGTCGAGCAGCGGGCCACCGGCCGCCTTGATCGCGTCGACGATCTCGCCGGCGGTGATCGAACCGAAGAGCTTCTTCGAGCCCTCGGCCGCCTTGCCGGTGAGCTGGATGGCGCCGAGGCCCTCCAGCGTCGCCTTGATCTCCTTGGCGTGGTCGAGGTCGCGGATGCGACGGCTCTCCTGCGCGCGCTGGATGGTGCGCACGTTCTTCTCCGCGCCCTTGGAGGCCGCGATCGCGTAGCCCCGCGGGAGCAGGTAGTTGCGCGCGTAGCCGTCCTTGACCTCGACGATGTCGCCGGGGCCGCCGAGGTTGGCCACGTCCGTGGTGAGGATGATCTTCGCCATGTCTCCTGCCCTCCCTTAGCGCGCGGTCGAGGTGTAGGGCAGCAGCGCCATCTCGCGGGAGTTCTTGACCGCGATGGCGATGTCACGCTGGTGCTGGCTGCAGTTGCCGGTGACGCGACGGGCACGGATCTTGCCGCGGTCGGAGATGTACTTCCGCAGCAGGTTGGTGTCCTTGTAGTCGATCAGTTCCGGGCGGCCCTTCTTCTCGGCCTTGCAGAACACGCAGACCTTCTTCTTGGGCTTGCGGATGGGTGGCTTGGCCACTGGTCTACTCCTGGAATTTCAAATCTTGTGGATGTGTACGAGATCAGAACGGGGGCTCGTCCGAGAAGCCGCCGCCACCGCTGCTCGCGGCCGGGGCGGAACCCCACGGGTCGTCGGCCGGCATTCCGCCGCCACCGCCGCCGCCGCGGTTCCCACCGCCGCCACCGCCGCCGCCGAAGTCACCGCCGCCACCGCGGCTGACCTTGTTGACCTTGGCCGTGGCGTAGCGCAGCGAGGGCCCGATCTCGTCGACCTCGAGCTCGACGACGGTGCGCTTCTCGCCTTCCTTCGTCTCGAACGACCGCTGCTTCAGGCGGCCCTGCACGACGACGCGGGCGCCGCGGGTCAGGGACTCGGCGACGTTCTCCGCCGCCTGCCGCCAGATGTTGCAGCGCAGGAACAGCGCCTCGCCGTCCTTCCACTCACCCGACTGCTTGTCGAGCGTGCGCGGGGTGGACGCGACGGTGAAGTTCGCGACCGCCGCACCGGACGGGGTGAAGCGCAGTTCCGGGTCGGACGTCAGGTTGCCGACCACCGTGATGACGGTGTCTCCAGCCATCGGGGTTCCCCTCGGGCTCAGGCCTTGGCGGCAGCGGGCTTGGCCGCGGCGCGCTTGACCTCGCGACGCATGACCTTGGTGCGGAGCACGGTCTCCTGCAGCGACAGCTGCCGGTCGAGCTCCTTGACCGCGTCGGCCGAGGAGTTCAGGTCGAGCAGCGCGTAGATGCCCTCGGCGTGCTTCTTGATCTCGTACGAAAGGCGGCGGCGGCCCCAGACGTCGACCTTCTCCACGGAACCGCCCGAAGTGCGGATCACGTTGAGGAAGTTGTCCAGCGTGGGGGCGACCGTGCGCTCGTCGAGCGTGGGGTCCAGGATGACCATTACCTCGTAATGGCGTGACACAACCACTCACCTCCTATGGGCTCGCGGCCACGGACTGTCCGTGGCAGGAGGGTTTGTCCAGGTAAGGCTACCTGGGGGTACCGACAGGACCGGACAGTGGGTCTCTTCTCGGGGGTCAGGCAGCCCGGCGCAGCACCCAGGTGCGGACGAGCCCGGCGGTCACCCCGGCGAGCACGATCACCGCGAGCAGCATGGGCAGCTGCACGTCGCTCGACGCGCTGTTCGAAGCCAGCGACTGCGCGTTGCCGGCGTCGCGGACGTCCGCGCTCTGGCCGTTCTGGTCGCCCGCACCCGCCTGCGGGGCGGAGGCGTCACCGGGCAGGGTGCCGTTGGCCGGGTAGCGCACGCCGGGGGCGACGGCGGTGCCCGCGGTCGCCGCCGGGATGCCGCTGTAGTCGCGCATCGGGGCGCTGCCGCCCGTGCCGCCGGCGGTGCCGGGGTTCAGGTTCGAGAGGTTGCCCGACACGCCGGGGGCGGTGCCGGTGCCGCCCTGCTGGGTGCCCGGACCGCTCGCACCCGGCTGGCCCGGGGTGCTCGGCGCCACGTAGTTGCTCGCGAGCAACGTGAGACCGCAGCCCTTGGCGACCGTGCTCTCCACGCTGTTCAGCGTCTTGTTCCAGTCGAGGCCGAGGCCCCAGGTGCCGGAGTTGGCCAGCGCGGTGCGCACCGCCTTGCCGATCGCGGCACCGGTCGCCTCACCGCCCGCGGCGTCCGGCACCTGGCCGACCGGGATCGAGTGGATCTTGGCGACGGAATCGCCCGCCCAGCTGCCGACCGCGAGCGTGCCGGCGTTGTTGGCGCCGTTGGTGACGAGCGTCTTGACCGAAGCGCCGTCGATCGCGACCTGGTCACCCACCTGCCCGGTGACCGAGCCCGTGCAGCTGTTGCTGACCAGGGTCGTCGTGGCGGAGGCAGTGCCCGCGGAGAGGAACGCGCCCCCGGCCATGAACGCGGCAATGGCGGTGACGGTCATGATCTTCCGCACGAGCACAGTCCTCCAGCAGTCACGGGGGCGTCGGTCTAGGCGACACCAGGATGAACGAGGGAGATACGCGAAAGATACTCGGCAGTTGGCTCAATTCGCCGCGGCCATCCGGCGGATCACCCACGTGCGGACGAGCCCCGCGCTGACGCCGGAGAGCGCCAGGACCGCGAGCAGCAGCGGCAGGTTCGACCCGTTCGTGAAGCCGTCCGACGCAGAGGGTAGCGCTTCGGCCTGGCCCGCGGTCTGCACACCGGGATTGCCGTCGGCAGCGCCATCCGGACCGGTGAGGCCGTACTGCGGGGCGTAACCCGGGATCTGGCTGCCGTACCGGATGGCCGGCGAGGGCGTGAAGAGCCCGGCCGTGGCGAACGGGATGCCGCTGTAGTCGCGCATCGGGGCGTACCCCGTGCCGAGGGTGAACGGGAAGCCGCCGAACACGGGGGTGCTCGAGAAACCGGGCAGGAGCGGGCTGTTCGCGTCCGGGATCGGCGTGGTGCCCGCCGGGGTGCCGCCCTGCTGCGGCGCGCCCCCGGTCCCGCCCTGGGCGGGCGGCTGCTGCGGGCTGCCGCCCGTGCCGCCGGGCTGCTGCGGCGCGGGCTGGCCGCCGCCGCTGAGCGAGCGGAGGCCCTGCTGGGCGCCGCTGGTCACGCCCTGGACGCCCTGGTTGATCGCGCTCGCCGCGGGCGCACCGACGCCCGGGAGGGGCGCGACGACGGTGTCCACGACCTTCACGGTGACCGAGCAGACGGTCTTGAGCAGTCCGCCCACGGTGGCGGTCAGCACCGTGGTCGCCTGGGTGACGATGCCCAGGTCGATGAGCGGCAGGCCGAGCAGTGAGCCCTGGATGTGGTCGCCCGGTGCGGCCGAAACGGTGCTGCCGCAGGGCACGGTCTTCGTGTCCGCCGAGGCCGTGCCGGGCAGGCCGAGCACGGCCGAACCCGCGAGAACGACCGCCGCCGCACCGACCGCTGTAGCCCTCCGTGTCCGTTCTTGCATGCTCGCCGCCCCTGCTGTCGTCGCCTACTTAGCAGTACAACGACGCTAAGGCAGCCGGGTGACGCCCGCTGGCTCAGAAATGTCCGGCATTCGGGTGGAAGCGGACGTCACCGTGCGTCAGGCGGGGCTGCGGCGGATCCAGGCCCGGACGAGCGCGGCCGCGACGATCGCCAGCGCCAGCACCGCGAGCAGCATCGGCAGCTTCGCCGGCGGGGTGACACCGGGCAGCGCCTCCGCGGTGCCGGACCGCTGGGCGTCCACGGTCGGCGGCGGGACCTGCTGCCCGGGGATGATCTGGGCGATCACCGGCGCCTGCACCAGGGTGCCCGGCAGCAGGGCGGCGTTGGTGAAGATGCCCGAGATCGCGTCGCCCGGCAGGCTCGCGTTCCCCGGGCTGGTGACGATCGGGCCGGTGCTCGAGCCGGGCGGGTTCGGAACCGGCCCGGGCCCCGGACCGGGGCCCGGACCTGGCCCGGGGCTCGGCGGAGTCGGCGCGGGCGGGGCGGGCTGCGGCGGGTGGGGCCCCGGGGGGAGGGGCAGCGGCGGCAGGGGCAGTTGCGGCAGGTCACCGGCCACGCCCTGGGTCAGGTTGCCGACCGCGTTGACCGTGCTCTGGGCGGCCGGGCACACGCCCTTGGCCGCCGCGTCGCCGACCAGCGGCACCCGGCCGATGCCCAGGGCCTTGACGGTGTCGCCGACGGGCAGCGTGAGCAGGGGCGCCGACCCGTCCGTGTTCCGCGAACCCGAGTCGAGGCCCACCGTGAGCCGGTTCGGGGCGTTCAGCGGGGCGCCGGCGTCGAGCACCAGGCCGTTCGAACTCCCCTGCTGGAGGGTGGCTTCGCAGCTCCCGCCGAGCGTGGGGCTGGTGCCGGCGCTCGCCACGCCCGGCGCGCCCAGCGCCGCCGACGCCGCGAAGGTGAAGGCCAGTGCGGCGATCCGCGCGACGTGCTTCCCCATCGTTGCCCTCCGGCATTCGGACCAATATGGATCACGGAACGCGCTCACGGTACTCCACTTGCGTCACCAACCGGTCCCACAGGGGAAAGAAGCACCCGGAGTAGCGTGCTCGGCATGCTGATTGGCGCCCATGTCCGTGACGACGACCCGTTGACCGCGGTCGCCGACCGCAAAGCCGACGTCGTCCAGTTCTTCCTCTCCGACCCGCAGGGCTGGAAGGCCCCCAAGCCGCACCCGCACGGCGAGGCCATCGCGGCCGACCCGGTCGAGGTGTTCATCCATTCGCCGTACCTGATCAACGTGGCTTCGCTGAACAACCGGATCCGGATCCCGTCCCGGAAGAACGTCACGCAGCACGCGGACGGCGCCGCCGCGATCGGCGCGAAGGGCCTGATCGTGCACGGCGGGCACGTCGGCGACAACGACGACGTCGAGGCCGGCCTCGACAACTGGCGCAAGCTCTTCGAGCGCGAGCAGGAAAAGGGCGGCTTCAAGGTCCCGATCCTGATCGAGAACACCGCCGGCGGCGAGAACGCGATCACCCGCGACCTCGACGTCATCGCCCGGCTGTGGGACAAGGTCGGCGAGTTCGGCGCCGGGTTCTGCCTGGACACCTGCCACGCGTTCGCCGCGGGCTGGGACCTGGCGACCGCCGTCGAAAAGGTCAAGGCCATCACCGGCCGGATCGACCTGGTGCACCTCAACAACTCCCGCGACGAGTTCGGCTCGACCCGCGACCGGCACGCCAACGTCGTGCGGGGCGAAGGGACGATCGATCCCGAGGTCCTGGTCGCCGTCGCCCGCGAGGCGGGCGCCCCGGTCGTCGTCGAGACGCCTCCCGACGGGCAGGCCGCCGACATCGCCTACCTGCGGGAACAGCTGGGTTAGCCGGCTGGGTCGGCGGCGACGGCCGTCGGGCGGCGCCGGGTGGCGTTCGGGATGATCACGTCACGGGCGCCGTCCAGGAAGCCGCCGGCGGGGTCGTCGTCGCCGTCCATCCGCACCAGGTCGGTCGCCGGCCGGTAGATCTCCCGGACCACCAGCACGCACAGCGCGGCGACGGCCAGGTCGCGGACCACGACCGTGCCGAGGAACCAGCCCTCGGGCAGGCCCTTGTGATCGACGCCGAGGTAGTAGAACATCCGCGGCACCCAGACGACGGCGTCGAGCACCATCCAGCCGAGCAGCAGCCGCCACCGGGGGATCGCCAGCACCGCCAGCGGGACCAGCCACAGCGAGTACTGCGGGCTCCACACCTTGTTCGTCAGCAGGAACGCGGCCACCACGAGGAACGCGAGCTGGCCGACGCGCGGCCGGCGCGGCGCGGCGAGCGCGAGGTAGGCGATCCCGGCGCAGCAGGCCAGGAACAGCACCGCCACCGTGATGTTCAGGTACGTCGGCGTCTGGTTCTTCTCCAGCACACCGTCGAACCCGGCCCAGCCGGTGGTGTACGAGAAGACGTTGTACAGCGAATCCGGGTCCATCGGCCGCAGGGTGCTCATCCGGAAGAACTCCCACCAGCCGCGGGGCGCGGTGAGGACGAACGGTGCGTTGACCGCCAGCCACGTCACGACGGTGGCGCCCGCGGTCTTCCAGAACGGCGTCAGCTTGCCCGCGCGCAGGCACAGGACGAACAGCACGCCGAGCAGGAAGAGCGGGTAGAGCTTTGCCGTCGCCCCGAGCCCGAGCAGGACGCCGGCCAGCGCCGGGCGTTTGCGCGCCCAGGCGAGCAGGCCGGTGGCGGTGAACGCGGTCGCGATCGCGTCGAAGTTGGTGAAGGCGTGCACGAGCACCAGGGGCGAGACCGCCACCAGGACCATGTCCCACGGGCGGCGCCGGATCGTCCGGCCGGTCGCCCACACGGTGACCAGCCACGCGGCCGACAGGAAGAACGCCGTGATGTCGAAGTAGACCGCCACGGGCAGCGCACCCGGCAGCCAGCCGGACTGGGCGACGTTCAACCACCCCGCCGTGAGCTTCGCGTTGACCCACTGGAAGAGGCCGGTGAACACCGGGTACTCCATGTACCGGGTGTTGTCCTCGGCGGTCTGCGAGCTTTCCTGCCACGACGTGTAGTACGGGAAGGTGCCCGGCCGGTCGAGCCGTTCGGCGCCGTAGAGCGGCACGATGTCGGAGTAGCACATGGCGACGAACGGGCGGCCCGCGCGCCAGTCGAGCTGGGTGTTGCCGTTGGCGTCCTGGTACTGCTGGACGCACGAGCCCTTGCCGAACCAGCAGAGCATCAGCGCCAGCGTGGCCAGCAGCAGCCCGACGCGCTGGGGCGACCAGAACCAGTGCCTGCCGACCGCCGCGTGCTCACCGAGCGGGCCGCCCAGCGGTCTGGTGACCGCCGCCGCGAGGGGCTCGTTCCAGCTCGGGACGACCCGTTCCGCCCGGGTCAGCGTCACGGGGCCCGGTTCCGCCTCCCGCGTGGTCTCCTCTGGCACGAGGCGGATCGTATCGGTGATCGGGGTCCGCGGCGGTGAAGCCGGTGATCATGCCGGATTCGCGTAGTACGAGGCCAATACCTCCGCGGCCGCGCCGCGGGTGACGATCTCCTCGCCCGAGGCGTCTTCGACGACCTCGATGCGCTGCCAGTGCGGCAGCGGGAGCAGGTCCTCGAGCCGTTCGGAGACGGCTTCGCGGTGGAGGTCCGGCTCGTCCTGCACGGCCCGCCCGGCCAGCACGATCCGTTCCAGGTCGAGCACCTGGACGAGGTCGGCCAGCCCGATGCCGAGGAAGCCGGCGGCGGTCCGCGTGTCCGGCGCCTGCTTGGCCAGGATCTCGACGCAGCCGCGCCGCCCGCAGGCGCAGCGCGGCCCGTCGTAGGCGATGGTCGTGTGCCCGAACTCACCCGCGTTGGTTCGCGGGCCGCGGTAGAGGCGCCCGTCGATCACCAGCCCGACACCGATGCCGGTGCCGACGAGCACCACCGCGGTCGCCGTCGGCTCGCCGTGCGGCCAGAGCCGGGCGAACGCGGCGGCGTTGGTGTTCTTGTCGAGCGTCACCGGCAGCCCGGTGCGCTCCCGGAGCAGGTCGCGCAGGGGCACGTCGTGCCAGCCGGGCATGTTCGTCGCGTCGCGGACCAGGCCGGCGCGGTGGTCCAGCGGGCCGACCGCGCCCAGGCCGAGGCCGAGGACGTCGAAGCCGTCGGCGAGTTCGAGCGCGGTGGCCCCGATCGCGGCGACGGCCTGCTCGGGCGTGAAGCCGCGCGGCAGCGGACCGCCCGCCGTCTCCTCGACCTCGCCGAGGAGGTTCGTGCGCAGCACGTGGTACTCGTCCCGGTCGAGGCGCGCGCCGAGCGCGTGCTTGGCACCGGCCCGGATGCGCAGCGACGTGCGGGGCTTGCCCACCCCGGCCGACGGCTGCCGCTGCTCGTCGAGCAGGCCCGTGTCGAGGAGCTCGGGCACGATCTTCGAGACCGCCTGCTGGGTGAGCCCGGTGCGTTCGGCCAGCTCGACCCGGCTGAGGCCGCCGGCGCGCAGGATGTGCGAAAGCAGCAGGGCGCGGTTGTGCGCGCGCACGTCGCGCAGGTTCACCCCGGTGTCCGCCATGGACGGATCTTCGCACGTCTGGCCAATTAGGCAACACTGTTGTTTAATAGCGGCATGGCGGACGACTTGCGCGTGGGCATCCTCGGGTACGGCATCGGGGGCCGCGTCTTCCACGCACCCTTGGTGGCGGCGACACCCGGGCTCACCCCCGCGGTGATCACGACGTCCGGCAGCGCCGCGCAGGCACGCACCGACCACCCGGGCGCGGAGATCGTGCCCGACGCCGACGCGTTCTTCGAGCGGGCGGGCGACCTCGACCTCGTCGTCGTCAGCACGCCGAACCGCACGCACGTGCCGCTCGCGCTGCGGGCGATCGAAGCCGGCCTGCCCGTGGTCGTCGACAAGCCGTTCGCGCCGACCGCCGCCGAAGCCCAGCGGGTCGTCGACGCGGCGAAGGCCGCGGGTGTCGGCCTGACGGTCTTCCAGAACCGGCGGCTCGACTCCGACTTCCTCACCGTGCGGAAGGTCCTCGAGTCCGGGCGGCTCGGCGAGGTGTTCCGCTTCGAGTCCCGCTACGACCGCTGGGTGCCGAAGCCCAAGGACAACTGGCGCGAGTTCGGCGACCCGGCCGAAGCCGGCGGCCTGCTCTACGACCTCGGCGCGCACATCGTCGACCAGGCGCTGCAGTTGTTCGGCCCGGTCACGCGCGTCTACGCGGAACTGGACCGCCGCCGGGCCGGCGTCCAGGTGGACGACGACGTCTTCGTCGCCCTGCACCACGCGAACGGCGTCCGCTCGCACCTGTGGGCGACGGCCCTCGCGGCCACCCTCAACCCCCGGTTCCGGGTTCTCGGCGACCGCGCGACGTTCACCAAGTACGGCCTCGACGTGCAGGAACCGCAGATCAAGGCGGGCCTGCGGCCCGGCGACGCGGGCTGGGCCACCGAGCCCGCCGGGGACGCCGGCAAGCTCGGCGTCGGCCCGGAAATCGAGACCGTGCCGACCGAGGCCGGTCGCTACGAGCAGTTCTACGCCCAGGTGCGCGACGCGCTGCGCGGCGAGGGCGAGTTCCCGGTCGACCCCGCGTCCTCGGTCGAGGCCCTGCGCGTGATCGAGGCCGCCCACCGCTCCGGCGTCGAGGGAACCGTGGTCGAGCTCTGACCCCCTGAACCGGCCGTGACCTCGGTGACCCCCAGCTCCGAGGTCACGGCCACCTCCCCCGGCCGGACCGGCGCCGTCACGGGCCGAAGTTCGCCTGGCCGGTGTCGTTCCCGTTCCCGTTGCCGCGGCCGGGACCCCGGCCGTCGCGCCGCACGCGGTTCTGTTGCTGTTGCTGCTGTTTCTGCTGGTCCGGGTGGTCGCCGCGGCCGATGGTGAAGCGCTGCTCCTGCTGTTGCTGTTGCTCCTGCTGTTGTTGCTGGAACTGCTGCTGTTGCTGTTCTTGCTGGAGCTGCTGCTGGAGCTGGTCGTCCTGCGGCGAGGTGATCGCCTGCACCCGGTCGAAGCGCTCGGCCGGTTTCCCGGCCAGGTAGAGCTGCATGAACCGCTGCCACATCGGACCGGCCACGACCGACGGCGTCAGCGGCGCGCCGGTCGGGCCGCGCAGCGCCTTGTCGCCGTCGCTGCCCACCCAGACCGCGGCGGACACCGAAGGCGTGTAGCCCACCATCCACGTCTGCGAGTTCGTGTTCGCGGCGGACGCGGGTTCGCCGTCGCCGGGCGTGTGCTGCTGGGTGCCCGTCTTGCCGGCGCACTCGTGCCCGGGCGGGCAGGTCAACCGGGAGAACGGGATCACCGGTGCCAGTGCGGCGGTGACGTTCCCGGCGATCTGCCTGCTCTTGCCGCGGTCGTTGTCCGCGAACGCGTCCGTCGGGCGCGTGTCGGCCTCGTAGGCGGTTTCGCCCTGGGAATTCGTCACCTTCTGCACGAAGTGGCGCCCGCGCTGGACGCCGCCGGCCGCGAAGGTCGCGTACGCCGCGGCCATGTCCGCCGGTGTGACCGCGGTCTGGCCGCCGCCGATCGAGATGTTGTTGTCCCCGGTGAACAGCACGCTGCGGCCGCCGTTGTCCTTCGTGCGGATGCCGGCTTCCTGCGCGGCTTCGGCCACTCCGCCCGGCTTGGTCACGTTGAGCACCATGTCGTAGAAGACGGTGTTGGTGGACCGCTGCATCGCCTCCGCCACCGTGCACTGCTCGGAGCAGCTGCTGCTGGCACCGGCGTTGCGCACCGGCAGTGGCACGTCGGGGAACGTTCGCGGCGAACGGCCGTCGAAGACCGCGTTCAGCCCGCGGCCGCCCTTGAGGAACGCGGTGAGGTCGAACGGTTTCATCGACGACCCGGGGTTGTGCGGTTCGTCCGCCCAGTCGCGCCCGGCCTGGTCCTCGCCGTTCGGGCCCTTCACGATCGCCGCGCCGCCGTAGTAGGCGAGCACCCCGCCGGACTTCGGGTCGACGGCGACCAGCGCGTCGAGGATGCGGTCGTCGGTCTGCCCGGCCATGCCCTCGGCCACGGCCTTTTCGGCGGCGTCCTGCGCTCTCGAATCGATCGTCGTGAACACCTGGAACCCGCCCGAGTAGTACTTCTCCTCGGGGATCCCGGCCGCGGCGAGCTCGCCCTTCACCTGCTTCTTGACGAACGGGTTGATTTTGGTGCCCTGCCGCGATTCGACGAGCGGGACCGGCGTCGGGAACTTCGCCGCCTTCCGGTCGGCGGCGGTGAGGTAACCGGTGCGCTGCATGCGGTCCAGGGCCGTGCTCCACCGGTCGCGGGCCACCGCCGCGTTCTCCGACCGGCCCGGCTGCTGGATCAGCCCGGCGAGCAGGGCGGCCTCGGAGTAGTCCAGCTGGGCGGCGTCCTTGCCGAAGTACGCCTGCGCCGCCGCCTGGATGCCGTACGCGCCGCGGCCGAAGTAGATGATGTTGAGGTAGGCGGTGATGATGTCCGCCTTCTCGTAGGTCTGGTTCATCTTCAACGACTTCGCGAGCTCGACCCACTTGCGGGTCAGCGTCGGCGCGTCGTCGCCGGAGGAGACCTTGATGTACTGCTGCGAAATGGTCGACCCGCCGCCGGACCCGCCGGTGGCCTGGTGGTAGGCGGCCCGCGCGATGCCGGCGAGGTCGAAGCCGGAGTTGGTCTCGAAGGACGCGTCCTCGGTGGCGATCACGGCCTTCTTCACGACGTCCGGGATCTGCGCCGGGCCGAGGATCTGCCGGTTCCCGCCGGCGGGCACGTCCTTGCCCATCTCGGTGCCGTCGGCGTAGAGGTAGGTGACCGCCTGGCCCTGCGACTGCGCGACCTTGTCCGGCGAAGGCACGTCGACGGCGAAGTACGTGATCACGAAGGCGACCGCGGGGACGAGGAAGAACAGGCCGGACAGCACGTACAGCACCCGGCGGACCGTCTTCCAGCGACGTCTGCGGAGTTCGGCCCGCGGGTTCGCGGCGACGTCGTTGGTGGCGGGGTCGTTGGTGGCGGGGTCGGTGGCGGGGCCGTCCGGTTCGGCCGGCCGCGGGAGGGGCCGGCGTGGCTGGTAGCGACCACGCGGAACCGGCCGCCGGCCGGACCTCGAGCGATTTCGGTCGGTGTACACGGGCCGTCCTCCGGTACGCCGGTGGGCTGCGGGCGCAGACCCCTCGACACTCCACACGGACCACGGACGGCTGTGGTTCACCAGACGGCGAAGGCCCCACACCGGGAGCGGTGCGGGGCCTTCGGTCAGCCTTCTTCCGAGCCGGGTGGCCTGGCGAACCCGTCGCCCCCGGGCAGCGGCGGCGTGGACCCGCCCGGACCCGGCCGCGGCGTCCGGGTCGGCTTGGTCGAGGACGACTCCGTTTCGGTGGGCGTCGAGGTCGTCGTCTCCGGCGGCGTCGGGGTCGGCGTCTCCGACGGGGTCGGCGTGCTCGGAGGCTTCGACGGGGTCGTCGTGACCTCGTTGACGTCCTTGCCGATCGGGTCGACCTTGGCGAACTTCTCCGGCGGGGTCCCGTCCAAGTAGTCCTTCATGAACTTTTCCCAGATGGGCCCGGAGATCGTGCTACCGAAGATCGGCTTGTTCTTGTTGTCGTGCAGCGGGACGTTGCCGTCGCCGCCGACCCAGGCCGCGGCCGAGACCGACGGCGTGTAGCCGACCATCCAGGTCTGGGCGTTGCGGTCCCGGTACGCCGCGGGGTCGCCGTCGCGCGGGTCGTACTGCTGCGTACCGGTCTTGCCGGCGCACTGGTGACCGGGAGGGCAGTCCAGCTTGGAGTGGGCGATGACCGGGCCCAGCGCCGTGGTCACGTTGCCGGCGATCTGCGCGGTCTTCTGCGCGTCGCTGTCGAACGCGGGCTTGGCCTGGTACTTGCTCTCGTCGAACTCGACCTCGTCCTGGCCGTTGGTCAGCTTGGCGACGAAGTGGGCCTGACGCTGCATGCCTTCGGCGGCGAAGGTGGCGTACCCCGCGGCCATGGCCTCCGGCGTGGCCACGGTGGCGCCACCGCCGAGCGCGATGTTGATGTCCTGGCTCATCTGCGGCGACGTCGGCACGCCCGCTTCGTTGGCGGCCTGGGCCACCCGCGCCGGCTTCGTTATGTTGAAGACCATGTCGTAGAAGACGGTGTTCGCCGAAATCTCCATCGCCGTGGCGACGGTGCACTCGGTGGTGCAGCTGGAACTCTCGCCCGCGTTGCGGATCGTCTTCGGCGGGTTGCCGAACTTCCGGTTGTTGGTCCCGTCGAAGGTGTCGCCGAGGCCCTTGCCCATCTTGAGGTACGCGGTGAGGTCGAACGCCTTGAACGACGAACCCGGGTTCTGCGGAATGCTGGCCCAGTCCTCGGCGACCTTGTCCTTGCCGTTGGCGTCCTTCACCGTGTCCGGCCCGCCGTAGTACGCGAGGATGCCGCCGGTCTTCGGGTTCACCGCGACCAGCGCGCTCTTCAGCCGGTCGTCGCTCTGGCCCTTCATCTTGTCCGCGACCGCGTCCTCGGCCGCCTTCTGGGCCTTGGGGTCGATGGTGGTGTAAACCTTGGCGCCGCTCGAGTGCAGCTTGGTGCTGTCGTAGCCCTCGGCCGCCAGCTCGTCGTCGATCCGCTGCTGGATGTGGTACGGCATCGACTGGCCGGTGTCCTTGGCCTGCTTCGGGATCGGCGTCGGGAACTGCGCGGTCGCGCGTTCGTCGGCCCGCAGCCACTTGTTGGCCACCATCTGGTCCATCACGTACGTCCAGCGCTGCTGGGCGTACTTCTGGTTCTCCGAGCGGCTCGGCCCCTGGATCAGGCCGGCCAGCAGCGCGGCTTCGGAGGCGCTGAGGTCCTTGGCGTCCTTGTTGAAGTAGGCCTTCGCGGCCGCCTGGATGCCGTTCGCGCTGCGGCCGAAGTAGATGATGTTCAGGTAGCCCGTGATGATCTCTTCCTTGGACTCCTGGTTGTTCATCTTGAACGACTTGGCCAGCTCGGTCCACTTGCGGGTCAGCGTCGGGGCGTCGTTCTCGGTGGCCTTCTTGATGTACTGCTGGGAGATGGTCGAACCACCGCCCTGGCCACCGGTGGCCTGGTTGAAGACCGCGCGCAGGATGCCGGTGACGTCGAAGCCGGAGTTCGTCTCGAAGGTCGCGTCCTCGGCCGAGTACACGGCGTGCTTGACGACGTCGGGGATCTCGCCCGGCTTGAGCAGCTGGCGGTCGCCGCCCTTGGGCAGCGACTTGCCCATCACCGTCTTACCGTCGGCGTAGTAGTACGTGACCGGCTGGCTCTGCAGGGCCGCGACGCTTTCCGGTGTCGGCACGTCGACCAGGAAGTACGTGATCACGAACGCGATCGCCGGGACGATGAAGAAGACACCGACGCACGCGTACGCGACCCGCCGGATGATCTTCCAGCGGCGCTTCTTCCGCTGCGCCGGCGTGAGGACCTTCCGGCCCTTCTCGTCGAGCTCCTGCTGGGGCTCGACGTCGTCGGCGAACTCGTCGAACCGGTCGTCGTACGGCTCGTAGGCGTCCTCGGTCCCGTTGTGCACGTGGTGGGTGATGAGATCAGGCTCACGCGCGGGCTCCGGTTCCGGACGGCGCCCGCCGGGCGCCGGCTGCCGGAAGCCCTGCGGCGGCGAACCGGGCGGACCGCCGGGACGGCGGCCGGGAGGCGGCGGCTGGCGACGACCGCCCGCACCGTTGCCCTGCGGACGTTGTGGCTGGTCACCGGGCCACTGCTGGCCACCTTCGTCGCCGCTGGGCCAGGCCGGGCCGCCCTGCCGGGCCGGGTTGGCGCGCCGGGGCGACTCACCGGGCCACGCCGGGCCCGCCTCTTCACCCGGCCACTGGGCACGGCGAGGTGCGTCTGGCTCCTGGTTCGGCCAGGAGCGGTTGTCGTCGGTCACGGATGGGCCTCCCGGGTCGGCACCCGCAGGGGTGCTGACCTGCGTGTTTCGGTGGTCGTGCGGTGGCTCACCGGCCCGCGGTCCTTCGCGGACCCGCCGGTTCCCCTGTGCCCAGGACGTATGACCGGACCAAGTGGTTCCAGTGGCACGCCCGGCACACTTCGACGTCGTACACGGTGAACTCGGCGAACGAGCCGGCCATCCTGGCCAGCTCTTCGGGCGTCCTCGCCGAGCCCGCGACGTGCTTGAGTTCGTCGCCGTAGACCCAGGACACCAGGGTCAGCGGCTCCTGGCGGCAGATCGGGCAGGGCAGATCGCCGTCCCGGCCGTGGAACTTCGCCGCCCGCAGCAGGTACGGGCTCGCGTCGCAGGCTTCGTAGCTGCCGACGCGCCCGGAGCGGACTTCGGCCAGCAGCGCACGGCGCTGCAGCGCGTAATCCACGACCTGCCGCTGGTTAATCACGAGGACAGAGTACGGGCTCTTCCTGTGGCTTCAACGCCCCCTAGCGCCCGCAAGCCCCGGACCGGCGCGGACACGCCGGATGTTCGATAACTCTCCGGTGAATTTCGGCCTCGGTGGGTATCGGGTGGAGGTTACCTTCGCCACTTCGATGTATCGGCCCGATATAGTGGCTGAGTAGGTTGGATCGAGGCGCTCGTTCGGAGCAACGCGGGTCGTCTCGGTTTGTTCCCGGAAGGGGGTGCGGTGTGCTGGAGTTCGCGATCCTCGGTCTTCTGCACGAAGCGCCCATGCACGGGTACGTGCTGCGCAAGCGGCTGCACGAGACGCTCGGCACGTTCCGGACGTTCTCGTACGGCTCGCTGTACCCGACCCTGCGGAAGCTGCTGCGGGCCGGGTACCTGGTCGAGGAGCTGGACGAGGCCGACGACCGGGCGTGGTCCCGGCGCGGACGGCGGGTCTACAAGCTCACCGCGGAGGGCAAGGAGCGCTTCGGGGAGCTGCTCGGCGACGCCGGGCCGCAGACCTGGGACGACGAAGGTTTCGGCGTCCACCTGGCCTTCTTCTCGCGGACCCCGGCCGACGTGCGGCTGCGGATCCTCGAGGGTCGCCGCCGTCGCGTCGAAGAGCGCCGTGAGGGCATGCGGGCGGCACTGGCCAGGGCCGAGGAGAAGATCGATCGCTACACCCGCGAGCTGCACCGGCTGGGGCTGGAGACCAGCGAGCGGGAGGTGCGCTGGCTCAACGAGCTGATCGCGCACGAACAAGCCGAACGGCAGGGTCCGCCGGACCCGAGCCGGCCGGCCGGGCCGCAGCGTCGCGGCACCAGACCTACTGAACAGACGGATTGAAGGAGAAACCCCCATGGGCGAGAACCGCCGCGTACGGGTGGCCATCGTGGGCGTCGGCAACTGTGCGGCGTCGCTGGTCCAGGGTGTCCAGTACTACCGCGACGCGGACCCGGCCACCCGCGTCCCCGGTCTGATGCACGTCGACTTCGGCGGGTACCACGTCCGCGACATCGAGTTCGTCGCCGCGTTCGACGTGGACGCCAAGAAGGTCAGCCGCGACCTGTCCGAGGCGATCTTCGCCTCCGAGAACAACACGATCAAGATCGCCGACGTGCCGCCGCTCGGCGTCACCGTCCAGCGCGGTCACACCCACGACGGCCTCGGCCGCTTCTACCGCGAGACGATCGAGGAGTCCGACGAGACCCCGGTCGACATCGTCGCCGCGCTGCGCGAGGCGCAGGCCGACGTGCTCGTGTCGTACCTGCCGGTGGGCTCCGAGGTCGCCGACAAGTTCTACGCCCAGGCCGCGATCGACGCCGGTGTGGCGTTCGTCAACGCGCTGCCGGTGTTCATCGCCTCCGACCCCGAGTGGGCCAAGAAGTTCACCGACGCCGGCGTCCCGATCGTCGGTGACGACATCAAGTCCCAGGTCGGCGCCACCATCACGCACCGCGTGCTGGCGAAGCTGTTCGAGGACCGCGGCGTCCAGCTCGACCGGACGATGCAGCTCAACGTGGGCGGGAACATGGACTTCCTGAACATGAAGGAGCTCGAGCGGCTCGAGTCGAAGAAGATCTCGAAGACCCAGTCGGTGACGTCGCAGGTCGACCGCGACCTCGGCAAGGGCAACGTCCACATCGGGCCGTCCGACTACGTCCAGTGGCTCGACGACCGCAAGTGGGCCTACGTCCGGCTCGAGGGCCGCGCGTTCGGCGACGTGCCGCTGAACCTGGAGTACAAGCTCGAGGTGTGGGACTCGCCGAACTCGGCGGGCATCATCATCGACGCCGTGCGCGCCGCGAAGATCGCGAAGGACCGCGGCATCGGCGGCCCGATCCTGTCGGCCTCGTCGTACTTCATGAAGTCGCCGCCGGAGCAGTACGACGACGCGACCGCCCGCGACGCCGTCGAGGAGTTCATCCGCGGCGAAGTCGAGCGGTAAGCAGCCTTTCGAGGAGGCCGTCACCCCTGGTGGCGGCCTTTCTCGCGTGTTGCACTAAACCGGTGGGGCGGGGTGGGCGTTGGCGGGGCGTGAGTGCGAGTGTGGGCGAAAGCGCGCCGGGGGACCTGGGCGCGCCGACCTTCCACGACCTCTTCCGCGAGTACTTCGGCCAGATGACCCGGCTGGCCCACCTGCTCGGGGCGGACGACGCGGAGAACATCGCGCAGGAGGCCTTCGTCAAGCTCCACCAGCGCTGGGACTCCCTGTCGGACCACACCCGGGTGGTCGGCTACCTGCGCACGACCGTGGTGAACATGTCCCGGTCCCGCACGCGGCACCTGCGCGTGGTCCGGCGCGCCCCGCAGGATCGGCCGCCCGACGAGCTGTCGGCCGAGGTCAGGGCGGTGGCCAACTGGGAACACCAGCGGCTGCGCGGGGTGCTGACGAGGCTGTCCCGGCGCCAGCGCGAGGTGCTGGTGCTGCGGTACTGGCTCGACCTGAGCACGGCGGCCATCGCGGAAACGCTGGGGATCTCGCAGGGCACGGTGAAGGCGACCACGCACCACGCGATGGAGAATCTGCGCAAGCACCTGGGGGACGACCTGGGAGGTGAGCGATGACCGACTTCGAACGCAAGCTGGCCGAAGCACTGCACGAGCAGGCGGAAGAGGTCACGCCCAACCTCGACGCGGCCTGGGCGGAACAGCAGCGCAGGCAGCAGCGGCCCCCGAGACGGCGCCGGGCCGCGGTGTGGATCGCGCCACTGGCCGCGGTCCTGGTGGTGCTGACGAGCGTGCTCCTGGCGACCCGGCTGCACACAGCCCCCCCGGTGCAGCCCGGCCAAGAGTTGGTGCTCGCCAAGCCGGAGCACTTGGAGATGGCGGAGTTGCTCATGGTCGGCTCGCAGGTGGCGCTCACGGAGTTCCCCGGCCAAACCCACCGCTGGCGGGGGTGGGCTTTCTCGACCCAACTGAGGCAGGTGCCCGATGAGCCGCTGTTCTGCGTGGCCGCCATGCCCGCGGACCAGCCGTTCGACCGCGCCGCCTCCCAGTTCGGGATGTCCCCGCAGTGCGTCCCGTTCGCGTCGGCGGAGGGGAAGGCCGTCTTGGCCGGCTATGTCGGTGAGGCTCTGGGGCCGCTGCCGCCCGGCCAGGCGGTTTACCTGCTCAGTGCCACGGCGAACCAGTTGCGGCTCTACAGCGCGAAGGGCGATCTGAGCTTGGGCCGCTGGGTGGGCAGGCTGGCGAACTCCTACCAGGTGTTCCTCGCCGACGTGACCCCCGGCTCTCCGCCCGTGCGCGCCGAGGTCAGCTGAGCCCCAACGCCCCCGGCAGGTCGGTGATCTTCTCCACCACCGCCGTCGCCTTCCCCAGCACCTCGGGGTCCGGCGGGAAGTGCGGGTTCGGCACCGCGTACACCGCCATCCCCGCCGCCAGAGCCGACCGCAGCCCGTTCGTCGTGTCCTCCACCGCCCCGCACTCCGACGGCGCCACCCCCAGCAGCTCCGCCGCCCGCAGGTACACGTCCGGCGCCGGTTTCCCCGCGCCGACCTGCTCCGATGACACCGCCGCCCCGACCGGCAGGCCGGTCACGTCCAAGAAGCCCTTGATCAGGATCACCGGCGACGAGCTCGCGATCGCCACCGGCCACCGCGCCGACACTTGCCGGACGACGTCCACCGCGCCTGGGATCAGCGGCGGTTCGGCCGCGTACCGCGCCGCCATGCGCTTGACCACGCGCGTGGCGATCTCCGGTGGCGACAGCTTCGTGCCCAGCTCCTCCACCAGGTAGCGAGCCCACTCGGGGGTGCTCATCCCCTGCAGGGCCCGGGTCGCTTCCTCGCGCCACCTGCCGCCGTGCTCGGCGACGACCGCTCGCCGCACTTCGTCCCAGCTGCGCTCCGAGTCCACCAAGACGCCGTCGAGGTCGAAGATCACCGCTTCCATGCCTCGAGCCTAACCTGTGAGCGGAGTTACTTAGCTACCCTTACTAAATTTTGTTAGCCTAGCTAAGTGACTTCCGCGATCACCGATCTCGCCCACCGGCTGCGGCCGCTGGTCTTCCGGCTCTACCACCAGGTGCGCCGCCAGACCCCGCAGCTGACGCTGACCCTCACCCAGGGTTCCGTGCTGAGTGAGCTGGTCAACGGCGGTCCGCGGCGGATGAGTGCGCTGGCCGAGTTCGAAGGGGTCAAGCTGCCGTCGATGACCGACGTCGTCGGCCGGCTCGAACGGCTCGGGCTCGCGACACGCCGTCCGGATCCCGCCGACGGCCGGGCCGTGCTGGTCGAAGTCACCGACGAGGGCCTGCGTTTTTACGCCGAACTGGTGACGGCTCGCGAGGAGTTCCTCCGCGAGCGGCTCATCGCCATGGACGAAGCCGACCGCGCCGCGATCGAAGCCGCCTTGCCCGCTCTCGCCAAGTTGCTCGTTGACACGAAGAAGGAGGAACTGATCAGCGATGAGCGCTGAACACCACTCGAGCCTGCTGGACGCCGTCAAGGGCCAGCCCAAGCAGGTGTGGATCACCGCGTTCGCCGCGGTCATCGCCTTCATGGGAATCGGCCTGGTCGACCCCATCCTGCTGTCCATCGCCAAGGGGCTCGACGCGACGCCGTCCCAGGTCACCCTGCTGTTCTCGTCCTACCTCGGCGTCCAGGTCGTCGCGATGCTGGTCACCGGGGCGGCGAGCGCGAGGTTCGGCGCCAAGCGGACCGTGCTGGTCGGGCTGACGCTGATCGTCGCGGCCACCGCCCTCTGCGCGGCCGCCGGGTCGATCGAGCAGCTCGTCGGGCTGCGCGCGGTCTGGGGCCTCGGCAACGCGTTCTTCATCGCGACGGCGCTCTCCGTCATCGTCGGCGCCGCGACCGGCGGGCAGTCCGGCGCGATCCTGCTCTACGAGGCCGCGCTCGGCGTCGGCCTGTCGGTCGGCCCGCTGCTGGGCGCGCTGCTCGGCAGCATCTCGTGGCGGGGCCCGTTCCTCGGCACCGCGATCCTGATGGCCGGCGCGCTCGTGCTCTGCGCGGTGTTCCTCAAGAGCGACAAGGACGAACCGCGGACGCCGATCAAGCTGCTCGACCCGCTGCGCGCGCTGAAGCACAAGGGCTTGCTGCGCACGTCCGTCGCCTCGGCGCTGTACACCGCCGCGTTCTTCGCGGTGCTCGCCTGGTCGCCGTTCGTCCTCGGCTGGAGCGCCATCGCCGTCGGGCTCGTGTTCTGCGGCTGGGGCCTGTGCGTCGCCGTCGCCGGGGTCGCCCTCGCGCCGCGGCTGGCCGCCCGGCTCGGCGAGCGGCACGCCGCCGCGGCCGCCGTCTTCGGGTACGCCGTGCTGATGCTGGTCCTCGCCGTGCCGAGCAAGCCGGTGCTGGTCGCCGGGATCGTCGTCTCCGGGCTCGTGTCCGGCCTGCTGAACACGCTGTTCACCGGCACCGCGATGTCGATCAGCGACGCGCCGCGCCCGGTCGCCAGCGCGGGGTACAACTTCTGCCGCTGGCTCGGTGGCGCGGTCGCCGCGACGCTGGTCGGGCACGTCGCCGAGTGGTTCGGTTCGCCGCAGGCGCCGTTCCTGGCCTCGGCCGTGCTGTGCGTGATCGCCGGCGTGCTGCTCTCCCTGCGGGAAAAGAAGGCCGACCCGCACACCCTGCCGAAGGAAGCGGTGCTCGTCGGCGAAGAGTTCTGACCGGCGCCAGTACACCAGACGTTCACCTGAATGTCCGGAAAGGCTGGTTTTGGGAGTTTACGGTCGGTTCGTTCCCGAACTCCCCACCTGGAGGCCTCGTGCCCGACCGTCTGCTCCCGCTCTTCCCCGCCCACCCGGGCGGTCGCTCCCCGGTCACCTGCGAATACCGCTGCGGCAACGCGTGCGCCCACCCCGAGGCCAACGAGTCCGGCAACGCGTACTTCGGCGACGTCGTCAAGGACATCTCCCGCCGCCGGGTCTTCAAGGCGGGCGCCGTGATGGCCGCCGCCGCGGGCGGGTTCGCCGCGCTTTCCCCGGGCACCGCGGCCGCCGAGCCACTGCGGAAGCCGCGTCCCCGTCCGGTTCCCGGCACCGGCTTCACGCCGGTCCCGCCGAACAAGCTCGACGCGGTCAGCATCCCGGACGGCTACGCCCAGCGGGTCGTCGTCCGCTGGGGCGACCCGGTCGTCGCGGGAGCGCCGAAGTTCGACTTCGCCAAGCAGACCGCGGCCGCGCAGGCCCGGCAGTTCGGCTACAACAACGACTTCGTCGGCCTGATTCCGCAGGACCCGCTGGGGTGGTCGAACCTGCTCGTGGTCAACCACGAGTACACGACCGAGGTCCACATGTTCCCGGCCGGCCAGTACGACCCGGCCAACCCGACCGAAGAGCAGGCGAAGATCGCCTGGGCGGCGCACGGCCTCTCGGTGCTGCAGGCCCGCCGCGACCCGGTCCACGGCGGCCTCGAGGTCGTCCCGAGCCGGTACGGCCGCCGGATCACCCTCGACACGATCTTCGAGGTCCGCGGCCCGGCCGCCGGTTCGAAGTTCCTGAAGACGTCGGCCGACCCGAGTGGGCGCAAGGTCCGCGGCACGCAGAACAACTGCTCCGGCGGCGTGACGCCGTGGGGCACGGTGCTCTCCGGCGAGGAGAACTTCGACCAGTACTTCGCGAACTCCGACAAGGTCACCGACCCGGTCGCGGCGGCGCGGCTCAAGCGCTACTCCGTCGGGGCCAGCGCGAGCACCCGCAAGTGGGAGCGGTTCGACAAGCGCTGGGACGTCGCCCAGGAACCGAACGAGCCGAACCGGTTCGGCTGGGTCGTCGAGATCGATCCGCACGACCCGGACTCGACGCCGGTCAAGCACACCGCGCTCGGCCGCTTCAAGCACGAGGCCGCGAACATCAAGATCGCCGCCGACGGCCGGGTCGCCGTCTACTCCGGCGATGACAGCCGGTTCGAGTACATCTACAAGTTCGTCTCGAAGGGCAAGTACAAGCCCGGCAACAGCGCGCACGCCCGGCGTCACAACTCGGCGCTGCTCGACGAGGGCACGCTGTACGTGGGCCGCTTCACCGGCGACAGCCCGGCCGCGGAGATCGACGGCACCGGCAAGCTGCCCGCCGACGGCGAGTTCGACGGCCGCGGCGAGTGGATCCCGCTGGCCAGCGGCGACAAGTCCTTTGTGGACGGGTTCACCGCCGAAGAGGTCTACGTCTTCACGCGCCAGGCCGCGGACAAGGTCGCCGCCACGAAGATGGACCGGCCGGAGGACATCGAGCCGAACCCGGTCAACGGCCGGATCTACGCGGCCCTGACCAACAACAGCGACCGCGGCGCGGCGGGCAAGGCCGGCGTCGACGAGGCCAACCCGCGGGTGGGCAACAAGAACGGCCACATCCTGGAGTGGGAAGAGGACCGCGGTGACGCGGCCTCGACCCGGTTCTCCTGGCGGCTGCTGCTGGTCTGCGGCGACCCGAAGGCGGCGGACACCTACTTCGGCGGCTTCCCGAAGGACCAGGTCAGCCCGATCTCCTGCCCGGACAACGTGGCCTTCGACCGGCACGGCAACCTGTGGATCTCCACCGACGGCAACGCGCTCGGCGCGAACGACGGCCTGTTCTCGGTGCCGGTCACCGGGCCGGAACGCGGGCACGTCAAGCAGTTCCTCTCGGTGCCGGTCGGCGCCGAGACCTGCGGCCCGGTCGTGACCGACGACCTGGTGCTCGTCGCGGTCCAGCACCCGGGGGAGAACGCGGCGAGCTCGGCGAACCCGACGTCGCACTGGCCGGACGGCGGCACCGCGCAGCCGCGGCCGGCGATCGTCTCGGTGTGGAAGCAGGGCCGCTTCGGGCGGCCCGGCCGCATCGGCGAACGCTGACGCAACCGGGCCCGCACCGGCCGAGGTTCACTCTTAAGTGGACGGTTCTCGGCCGGTGCGGGCCCGTGCCGCGCGCCATAGTCGAAGGGTGACCTTCTCGCGACGGGCGACGGCGGTGGTGGTGGCGGTGATCGCCGCGGCCGTGGTGCCCGCGTCCGCGTCCGTCGCCGACGACGCGGCGCCGGTCTGCGGCGGGCTGGCGGCGAACCCGAGCGTCGAGCTGACCGCGCGCAACGGCGCCCCGGACGGGTACCTGTTCGCCCCCGCCGCCCCGGTCCCGCCCGGGACACCGGCCGCGAAGGTGCCCAAGCTGCTGACCGAGCAGGAGTACGCCGTCGACGGCCAGCGGGCGGCGGTCATCCAGACGCCGGACGGCAAGACGAGCACCGCCTACCAGACCGAGCGGTTCGTCCCCGGCGGCGTCTACACCCTCAGCGTCTGGACCGCCTCGCGCGCGCCGCGCTACGAACCGGCCACCGGCCTGCGGTTCTACGACGCCACCGGCACGCAGATCCAGGAGACGAAGCTCGTCGCCGACCACTTCGCCGGCGACGGCACCCTCGCCGAGCAGCACTTCCCGGCGGCGACGGCGCCGGCGAAGGCGGCCGCGGTGAAGTTCTTCGCCACGACCACCCTCGACCGGCTGCACTGGGACTGCGTCGACCTCCAGCTCGCGGCGTATTCGGTGAAGAAGGAAGTGCAGAACCCGGCGACCGGCGCATGGGCGTCGTTCGCGACGGTCACCGCGGGCGAAACCGCGCACTACCGCGTCACCGTGACCAACGAGGGCACGCAGGACCTCACCGGGATCACGGTGACCGATCCGTGGTGCGCCGGGTCGTTCGAGCCGTTCGCGCTGGCCGCGGGCGCGAACCGGCAGCTGACCTGCGACCACCCGGACCTCACGGTGGCCGACAGCGGGCACGTCAACACCGCGAAGGTGACCGGCGTGCACTACCCGGGCGGCACGCTGGGCGACAAAACGGCGTCGGCGACGATTACCGTCGACCCGCCGCCCGCGATCGCGAAGATGGGCGACTTCGTCTGGGCGGACCGCAACCGCGACGGCCTGCAGGACCCGGACGAGCCGGGCGTCGCGGGCGTCAAGGTGACGCTGAAGGACGGCGCGGGCGGCACGGTCGGCACCACGACGACCGACGACAAGGGCAAGTACGGCTTCGAGAAGCTGAAGGACGGCACGTACCAGGTCTGCTTCGCCGTCCCGGCGGACTTCACCGCGACCCGCCGGAACGCCGGCAGCGACGACCGCGACTCGGACGCCGGCGCGGACGGCTGCACCGCGCCGCGCACGGTGGGCGGCCCGTCCCACGAGGACCTGGCGGCGGACCTCGGGCTCCTCTCCCCGACGAACCGGATCGGCGACTTCGTCTGGACCGACACCGACGGCAACGGCCTGCAGGACCCGGGCGAACCGGGCCTCGCCGGCGTCAAGGCGGTGCTGAAGGACGCCGGCGGCAAGGAGGTGGCGAGCGCCGTCACGGGCCCCGACGGCTCGTACGGCTTCGACGGCCTCGAGGACGGCACGTACCAGGTCTGCTTCACCCTGGAGGAGCACCACCCGACGGCCCGCCACGCCGGCGACGACACCCGCGACTCCGACGCGGACCCGGCGTCCGGCTGCGCCGACCCGCGCACCCTCGGCCCCGGCAAGCGCGAAGACCGCACGGTGGACGTGGGCTTCGCGTAGTTACGGTGTGACCATGACGGATCTCCCCTTCGCCCTGGTGACCGGCGCCTCCCGCGGTATCGGCGCGGCCATCGCCCACCAGCTGGCCCCGACGCACCGCCTCCTCCTCGGCGGCCGCGACACCGAAGCGCTGGCCGCGCTGGCGAAGGAGCTGCCGGGTGCGAAACCGTGGCCGGTGGACGTGACGAACCCGGCGTCCCTCGCCTCGGCGGTCGCGGACATCTCGTCCCTGGACGTCCTGGTCCACTCGGCGGGCGTGGCGCGCCTGGGCCGCATCGAGGACGCCGGTGCCGAGGCGTGGCGCGACAACTTCGAGGTCAACACCCTGGCGGTGGTCGAGCTGACCCGCCTCCTGCTCCCGGCGTTGCGCGCGGCCCGCGGCCACGTGGTGGTGCTCAACTCCGGAGCGGGCCGCACCGCCCGCCCGGGCTGGTCCCCGTACGCGGCGAGCAAGTTCGCGGTCCGCGCGTTCGCCGACGCCCTCCGCGAGGAGGAGCCGGAGATCCGCGTGACATCGGTCTACCCGGGCCGCACGGACACGGAGATGCAGCAGGAGATCTTCGCGGGCGAAGGCCGCGAGTACGACACTTCGCACCTGCTGAGGGCGGACTCGGTGGCCACCGCGGTGGTGACGGCGGTGTCAGCCACCGCGGACGCCCACCCGACGGAGATCATCCTCCGCCCGCGCTGACCAAGGCGACCCCCACCCTCTCCGGGGGGCGTCCCAAGTCCAGTCTATCGGCCCCCACCGACGAACCGGCCGAATCGGCCCCGCGCGCCCGGAGTTGTCCACAACCTCGTGCCCCTGTGGATCAAGCCCGCAGCCGGGCCGCCGTCTCGGCCACCCCGGCCTGCACCTTCGCCCGGTCCACCTTCGTCGACTCCCCGTCCGCCACCACCTGCTCGCCGGCGACCCACACGTCCCGCACCCGCCGGGATCCCGCCGCCCACACCAGGTTCGACAGCAGCTGCACGTCCGGCACGTCCAGCCCGCACGCGAACGCCGGGTCGTCCAGGTCGACGTGCACCAGGTCGGCCCACCGGCCCGGCTCCAGCGCCCCGATGTCCGGCCGCCCGAGTGCGGACGCCCCGCCGCGTGTGGCCAGGAGGAACACGTCCGCCGCCGTCAGGATCGTCGAGTCGCCCGTGGCCAGGCGGGCGAACATGGCCGCGAGCTGGAGTTCTTCCCACAGGTCGATGTCGTCGTTGGACGCCGGGCCGTCGGTGCCCAGCCCGACGGCGACCCCCGCGGCCCGCAGGTCCGCGATCCGGGCGATGCCCGAGGCCAGCTTCGCGTTCGAGCCCGGGCAGTGCGCCATGCCGACGCCGTGGGCCGCGAACAGCGCGATGTCCGCATCCGACAGGTGGATCGCGTGCGCCGCCAGCACCCGGCCGTCCAGCATGCCCAGCTCGCGAAGAAGCGCCGGCACCGAACCGTGGGAAGCACGCACCGCAGTGTCTTCCGCGGCCGCCTCGGCCACGTGGATCTGCACCAGCGCACCGCGTGCGGCCGCCGACTCCGCCGTGGCGCGCAACCCGGCGGACGAGAGCATGTACGCCGAGTGCGGGCCGTAGCCCAGCTCGATGCGGTCGCCGTGGCCGAAGCGGAGGCCGTCCGTGTCGATCCAGCGCTCGATCGCCGCCAGCTGGGTCTTCCAGTCCAGGCCCGGCAGCTCCATCACCGGCGGCGCGACCAGTACGCGGCCGCCCGTCGTGAGGACCGCGTCGACCAGCTGCTCGCCTTCGAAGTACATCTCGGCACTGGTCGTGACGCCGTGGCGGAGCATCTCGACCGAGCCCAGCAGCATGCCGGTGCGGACGTCCTCCGGGCGCAGCTTCGCCTCGGCGGGCCAGATGATCTCGTTCAGCCAGGGCAGCAGCGGCAGGTCGCCGCCCATGCCGCGCAGCAGCGTCATCGGGCTGTGCGCGTGCGTGTTGACCAGGCCGGGGAGCAGGATGCCGGTCAGGGTGGTGACCGGTGCGGCGGATTCGGGGGCGGTGGCCGCCGGTCCGCAGTACGAAATGCGCCCATCGGCGTCGACATCGACGACCGCGTCACGAAGAAGGGAACAGGACGGGTCGGCGGGGAGAACGACAGGGGCGTGGAAACGGCGTTGCATCTCTGGATACTACGCACCCGAAATCACGAAACGACTCCGCTCCGCCACGCCCACGCGGCGGTCTCCACGCGGTTCCGCGCGCCGATCTTGCTCTGCACCGACGCCAGGTGCGTCTTGACCGTCGACAGCGACATGAACAGCTCCGCGCCGATCTCCGTGTTCGTCAGCCCGCGGGCGGCTGCCTTGACGACGTCCAGCTCCCGGGCCGTCAGCGGCTCGGACGGCGGCGGCACCTTCGCCTTCACCGCGCCCGAGCCGTCGAAGTGCTTGAGCAGCCGCACGGTGATCTGCGGCGACACCAGCGCGTCGCCGCGGTCGGCCGCGCGGACCGCTTCGATCAGCAGCGCCGGGCCCGCGTCTTTCAGCAGGAAGCCGGACGCGCCGTTGCGCAGCGCCGTGTGGACGTACTCGTCGAGGTCGAACGTCGTGACGACGACCACCTTCAGCGGGTCGGTCACGTCCGGCCCGGCCAGCTGCCGGGTGACCTCCAGGCCGTCGAGCCCGGGCATGCGGATGTCGAGCAGGCAGACGTCCGGGCGCAGTTCGCGGGCCTTCGAGACCGCCGAAACGCCGTCCGCGACGTCGGCGACGACCTCGATGTCGTCCTGGGCGTCCAGGATCATGCGGAAGCCCATCCGCACCATCTCCTGGTCGTCGGCGATCAGTACCCGGATCACTCGTCCCCTTCTCCGGCGGCCAGCGGCAGCCAAGCTTCGACGCGCCAGCCGCCGTCCGGGCCCCGCCCGGCCGACAACCGGCCCTTGAGCAGCGCGACGCGTTCGCGCATGCCGACCAGACCGTAGCCGCCCGAGCCGCCGGCCGGCCGGTGCGCCGTCTCGCGCCCGTTGTCCGTCACCCGGAGGTGCAGCTGGGAGCCCGCCGACGCACTCCCTCCCGCGGAGGCGGCATCGGACACGACCTCGGCGACGACGAACGCCTCGGTCGCACCCGAGGCGTGCTTGCCGACGTTCGTCAGCGACTCCTGCACCAGCCGCAGCGCCGAGCGGCCGACCTCGTGCGGCAGGTCCGGCGGCAGGTCCAGGTGCATCGACGTCGGCACGCCGTGGTTGGCCGACTCGACCAGTTTCCGCAGATCGGCGCCGAGGTCGGTGGTGGCCTGCTCGCTGAACTCGCTCATCCCGGCCGGTGCGTCGCCGCGCATCGAGCGGACCAGCCGCCGCATCGCCGCGAGCGCCTCGACACCGGCGTTCTCGATCCGGGCCATCGCCTCGACCGCGATCTCGGGCTTCTGCTCGGCCATCATCCGCGCGGCCTGCGCCTGCACGACGATCCCGGTGACGTGGTGGGCGACGACGTCGTGCAGCTCGCGGGCCAGCGCCATCCGCTCGGCGGTCTGCGCGTCGGCCACCGCCGACTGGACGACCGTCGTGCGCTCGGAGTCGCGCGACCGCAGCATCATGCCGATCGCGATGGAGACGCCCAGCAGCAGCGCCGCGGTGAACGCCAGGACGGAGAGGATTTGCGGATCGGTCGTCAGGCCGGAGGGCTTGTTCGAGTTGACGATCGCGCCGAACGCCACGACGGCCGACAGGACGCCGATCCGCGGCCACGACTGGCTCAGCCCGCGGGCCCGGGTCACGTTCACCACCACGCCCATCCCGGCGATGACCTGCACCGCCGGGATGCCGCCGGGCATCGGGTAGTCGTAGCGGAGCTGCAGGAACGGCGTCACGGCCGCGGACACCAGCATGATCCCCGCGACGCCGAGGAGCGCGTCGGCGGGCCGCCGCGGGGAGAGCACCGCGATCACGGCGGCGACGAGCGAGCAGAACAGGATCGGGAACCCGCGGGCGTTGCTTGAGTACGTGTAGCCGAACTCGAACAGCAGCGCGAACCCGAGCAGCCCGACCAGCGGCCACTGCCCCATGGCCAGCTCGTTCACCCGCTGCAGCGTCCGCGTCCGCGGGTCGGCCCTCGGGCGGCGGTCCCGCAGCGTGATGGCCGGCACCAGCGGGCCGGCGAGCAGCAGCAGGCCGAACAGCAGCGCCTGCGAGCCGGTGCCGCCGTCGATGTCGCCGACACCCGCGTACCGGCCGAACACGGCGACGAGCCCCGCGACGACCAGGAAGCCGACCACGCAGAAGGCCACGCCCGCCCGCGCCCGGCGGGCCACGTAGTAGACCATCAGCACCCCGGCCACGACCTCGGTGATCGTCACCTTCGGCAGCACGCTCGAGTACGGCGGGATGTGGAACGCGTGGATGAAGAGGGTGGAGAAGATCAGCACCCCGCCGCCGGCCACCCCGGCGACGGCGGCCCGCTTCTGGGCCCACACCGCGCAGGCGGTCATCGCGAAGATGCCCGGCAGCAGGCCGAAGTCGACGAAGCGGGGGCCGTGCTCGTCGAGCGCCGCCTGCGTCGTGAAGACGACGTCGAACAGCAGCGCGGCGAACAGGACGGCCAAGGGCACGCCGATGCGCCGCACCAGGGCGCTGGTGCGGGTGTAGAGCGTTTTCGGCAGGGGCGTGGCAGGCACGATGTGACGTTACGTGATTCCCCGGCACCGGCACCTTGGCCGAGTGGCCCGCGCTCCCTCGGCCGATCGGCCGAGGCCGGCCGGGGTGTGACTGGCCGTCTGCCCGAAGTGGCCGGCCCCCGGTCTCGGCGAAGCTCGTCGGCGGCAAGATCCGAACCGAGAGGGAGAACCTCGTGGACCCGAACACTCCACACGCGACGAACGGCCCGGTGCTCTCCGGCCGCGGGCTGGTGAAGCGCTACGGCAGCCAGTTCGCCCTGGCCGGCATCGACATCGACATCCAGCCGCGGGACGCCGTCGCCATCGTCGGGCCGTCCGGCTCGGGCAAGACGTCGCTGCTGCACGTCCTGGCCGGGATCCTGCGGGCCGACGACGGGCAGATCTTCCTGGCCGGGCAGCGGATCGACCACCTCGGCGAGAAGAAGCGCAGCGAGCTGCGCCGGACCGAGTTCGGGTTCGTCTTCCAGTCCGGGATGCTGGTTGCGGAGCTGTCGGCCGAGGAGAACGTCGCGCTGCCGTCGCTGCTGGCGGGGCTCGGGCGCAAGGAGGCCATCGACGCCGGCCGCGGCTGGCTTGCGCGCCTCGGCCTGGCCGGCAAGGAGAAGCGCCGTCCCGGTGAGCTCTCCGGCGGCGAGGCCCAGCGCGTCGCGATCGCGCGGGCGCTGACCCACCGGCCGAAGGTGATCTTCGCCGACGAGCCGACCGGCGCGCTCGACACGCGCACCGGCCGCGAGACGATGGACGCCCTCCTCGGCGCCGCCCACGAAACCGGCGCCGCGGTGATCGTGGTGACCCACGACCGCGAGCTGGCCGAGTCGATGCCGAAGACCGTGGCCATCCGCGACGGCCTGATCGCGACGAGGCTGGCGGCGTGAACTCCCTCCAGATCGCCCTGCGGGTGCTGCGGGTGGACCGGCGGACCCGGACGTCGGCGATCCTCACCGCGATCGGGGTGGCCGTCGCGACCGGGCTGGTGCTGCTGCTGGCGACGCTGCCGTTCGCCACCCAGAACCGCGAACAGCGCGCTCTTTGGCAGGGCGAACACCACGTCGGCTACCAGCTCGACGGCCCGCAGAAGCTGCTGTTCAACTCCGCCACGGACTATTTCGACGGGCAGCAGATCGTCCGCGTCGACATCGCGCCGGTCGCCGGTGCAGGGTCGATCGCCCTGCCGCCGGGCGTGCCGCAGCTGCCGGGGCCGGGCGAGACCGTCGTGTCCCCCGCGCTCGGCCGGCTCCTGCAGGCCAGCCCGGCCGCGCAGCTCGGGGACCGGTTCGGCAAGCCCGTCGGTGCCCTCGGCGAGGGTGCCCTCCGCTTCCCGGAACAGCTCGTCGCGCTCGTCGGGCACACGCCGGACGCGATGCCGGAGAACGCCTACCCGCTGACGGCTTTCCCCAGCGGCAAGGCGAGCCCGGACCCGCTGCTCATGCTGCTGTCCTGGGTCGGGATCATCGTGCTGCTGGTGCCGAGCCTGGTGCTGGTCGCGTCCTCGGCGCGGCTGACCGCCGCCCGCCGCGAACGGCGGCTCGCCGCGATCCGGCTGGCCGGCGCGACCCCCGGGCAGGTCACGAACATGGTGGCCGCCGAGACGACGTTGTCGGCGGGGATCGGGGCGCTGCTCGGCCTGCTGCTCAGCCCGGCGCTGCACGGCCTCGCGTCGTTCGTGCCGTGGGCGGGCGGCACCTGGCTCGCGTCCGACTTCGCGCTGCCGGTGGGCCTGACGGTGGCCGTCGTCGTGGCCATCCCGGTGCTCGTGGTGCTGGCCGGTGTCCTCGGGCTGCGCCGCGTCCTCAAGAACCCGCTGTTCGCCACCGGCGGCCACACGAAGAAGCCGCTGCACTGGTGGCGGCTGCTGGCCCTGCCCGCGGCCGGGGCGTTCTTCCTCGTCGCGGTGACGACGGCGAAGGAGTACGGCGGCATCGGGTTCGTCATGGCCGGCCTGTTCTTCCTGGTCGGCTCGGCCGCGATCGTCGGACCGTGGGTGACGTCGGCGGTCGGCGGCACGTTCGTCCGGGTCTGGCGGCGGCCGTCCGCGCTGCTCGCCGGCCGCCGCCTGCGTGACGACCCGAAGGGCGCCTACCGCTCGTCCGCCGGGATCGTGCTCGCGGTGTTCGCCGGGTCGATGGCGCTGACGCTGCTGCCGACGTTCGAATCGATGGCCGGCGGCGGGCGGTCCTTCACCGACTCCGTCCTCTACGTCGACGCCGACAGCCGGCACGCGAGCGCCATCGTCGAGCAGGCCAACGCCTCCCTGCAGAAGTACGGCCAGCAGGAGAAGGCGGTCGCCGTCGGCGAGGTCTACCTCGTCAAGGGCACGGGCAACGACCGCCACGGCCACCGCGCCCTGGTGATGACCTGCGCCGACGCCGTCAAGCTGACCCGCTTCGGCCTCACGCCGGAGAACTGCGCGGGCGGCCCCGCCGTCTTCGGCGACTCGGCCATCGACCTGGCGCAGTACCGGCTCGCGGACAACTGGGAGGGCCCGGCGGTGGCGGTCCGGTCGGGGACGCGGGCGGAAGTCGTCCACCCCGCCGACGCGGACCTGTCGAGCACGTCGATCGTCGACCCGGCCGCGCTGCCGGACGGATTCACGCCGAAGTACGTCACGGTCGTCGCGCCGACCACCGACGCGAACCGTGAAATCGTCCGGACGGCGCTCGCCGCGCCGGCCGCGGGCGTGGAGATCGGCAGCCGTGACCAGTACCTGTTCAACCAGCAGACCGAGCTCGGCGACCTGCGCCGGGTCACGGTGATCGGGCTGCTCGCGGCGGGGATCCTGGCCGGCTGCAGCGCCGCGGTCGCGACCGCGGGCTCGGTGATGGACCGCCGCCGCACGTTCGGGGCGCTGATGGCCGCGGGCACGCCGGTGCGGGTGCTGGCGAGGGCGTTGCGGATGGAGGCCGCGCTGCCCGCGCTGGTCGCGACCATCGGCGCGGGAATCGTCGGGGTACTGGTCGGTGTTGGGCTCTACAGCATGGTCGACGAGCGCGGCATCGTGCTCAGCCCGTGGCTGCTGGCGCCGGTGGTGCTCGGGGTCGGGGTGGCCCTGCTCGGCGCGTCGGTCTGCACGCCCGCCCTCAAGCGGGTCCAGGCGGAGCCGCTGGCCGACGAATAGGCGTTCGCCTCCCTGTCGGGGGAGGGGCGGACACCGGGGGTAGTGAGCTGAAGGGGACTTTCTCCGCAGGGGATCCGGGGAGAGTCCCCTTCAGCGCTTCTCGAATCAGCGCCGTTCGAAGATGAGGTCGTGCGAGACGCGGCCTTCGACGTCGGCGCGCTGCTCGAACTTCGTCACCGGCCGCCACTCGGGCCGCGGCGCCCAGCCTTCGTACCGGTTTTTCAACGCCGGCTCGGCGGAGCAGACCTCGAGCATCTGCTCGGCGTAGTTCTCCCAGTCGGTCGCCATGTGGAAGGTGCCGCCGGGCGCGAGCCGCGACGCCACGAGCGCGGCGAACGACGGCGACACGATCCGCCGCTTGTGGTGCTTCTTCTTCGGCCAGGGGTCCGGGAAGAACAGCCGGACGCCGTGCAGCGAGTCCGGCTCGACGTGCTCGGTCAGCAGCACGACGGCGTCGCCGTGCAGCAGCCGCAGGTTCTCGACGCCCAGCTTTTCGGCGCGCAGCATCAGCTGGCCGAGGCCCGGGTCGTAGACCTCGGCCGCGACGTAGTTCAGCTCCGGCGCGGCGGCGGCCAGCTGCGAGGTCGTCTCGCCCATGCCGGAGCCGACCTCCAGCATCACCGGCGCTTCGCGGCCGAACCACTCGGTGAAGTCCAGCGTCCCGGCGGGCAGCTCACCGACGGTGCGACCCAGTTTCGGCCACAGTTCGTCCCACGCGCGTTGCTGCCCGACGGTCATCCGGCCGCCGCGCTTGACGTAGCTGACCACGCTGCGCAGCCGGGGCTGGTCTTCGTTCTCCACCCATGGAATGTAGCTGGGCGCGCCGCGCCTCCGTCGAGGGTGGTGGCGGGGGCATGGATGGACTAACGAACGGCTTCGAACACCCCGAGCCGAGATCGCAGGCCCGCCAGCCCGGCGACCGGGATCGGGTCCGGCGTCCGGCCCGTGTGCGCGGGGAGGACGTCGATCCAGCCGGTGTGCCGGTCGGTGTTCATCACCGTCGTGGGAATCGCGTGCCCCGATTTCCCGCGTTCGGACGGCATGAACTCCCAGTAGCCGGATTCGCCGTCCGCGGCCCACGGGACGAATTCCCACCCCGGGCGCCGGCCGAGCAGTTGCGCGATCCGGTCCTCGACGCGGAAACCCTGTTCCCGCGAATCGAGCTTGCCGTCGGCGACCGCGCGCAGCCACCACGGCGCGGGGATCGGGCCCGCCATCCCGGCCGAAGCGCGGAACAGGGCCAGGACGCTGTCTTCGGGTGCGCGGTGCACCCACGCCCGCCGGAGCTCGGCGGGTGTCGCCGCCGTCATGGCGGCCTGCGGGAGTTCGATCGCCCGCGACCATTCGAGGTCCAGCATGGGTTCCAGCCGGGGAGCGTCGTCTTCGACGCGGGCCCGGGGAATCGTGCCGCCCAATTCTTGCCCGGTGTCCACCGTCAAGATTCACCTCCAGGGGAGCTCAGACGGTTCCGGTGCTCACTTCGAATATTGCCTGGTCGTAGCAGTATGTCCGGCCCCTGTGAGAGAAGCCACAGGTGTTTCACCTTTTGTTAACAAGGATTTGTGGAGTAATGAGACCGCGGTCACGCTCAGGCGTCGCGCCGAGCCGTCACGAGCACACCGGCCACGAACAGGGCCACGGCGATCGCGGCGAAGTAGCCGAGGTACCCCCAGGGGCCGAGCGGCGCGGCGGGCAGCTGGAACGCGCCGCCGGTGAACCCGCCCGCGCCGACGAACTGGTCGGCCGCGTGGAAGGGCATCCACTGGTAGATGTGCTTGCCGATGCCGGGGACGAAGACGAGGACGCCTTCCAGCACCTGCGTCCACACGAGGACCACCGTCAGCGCGAAGGCGACGCTGCGCAGCAGGAGGGCGACGCCGACCCCGGCGACCGCGGTGAACAGGAAGACCACGCTCTGGCCCAGCACCGAACGCCAGGCGGCGGCCGAATGCAGCGCGAGGTCGGCGTCCGGCTGCACCAGCGACGCCAGCCCCCAGGAACCGAAGCCGACGAGCAGCCCGAGCACCGCGCCCAGCACGCCGACGACCGCGACCTTGGCCACCAGCGCGGGCACCCGGCTCGGCACCGCCTGGAACGTCAGCCGCATGGTGCCCCAGTTGAACTCCGACGCGGTCGCGAGCACCGCGAGGACGAGCAGCACGGTCCGGCCGTTGCCGCTGGCGAGCTGGGTGTTGCCGACGGTCGCCGGGATCTCCGGGCCGGCCAGCGCGAAGAACAGCGCGGTGAAGCCGAGCGGCGCGGCGAGCGCGATGGCCAGGCACCACCACGGCGCCCGGGTGCTGAAGAGCTTGATGCGCTCGGCGCGGAGGAGGTTGGTGATCATCGGGAGGCCTCCGGGGACGACACCGCGAACTCGACGGCGTCACGGGTGAGGTCGAGGTACGCCTGCTCGAGCGAGCCGGTGATCGGGCTCAGCTCGTGCAGCGTCGCGCCGGCGTCGAAGGCGAGCTGCCCGATCCGGTCACTGTCCACTCCGGACACCACGAACGCGCCGCCGGTTTCGGTGAACTCGGCCTGCCCGGTCAGCGCCGTCCGCAGCCGGTCGGCGTGCGGGGTGCGGACGCGCACGCCGTGTGCACTCGTCTGCGCGACGAAGTCGGCCATCGTGCCCTGGTAGATCAGCCGGCCGCGGCCGATGACGACGAGGTCCTGCGCGGTCTGCGCCATCTCGGGCAGCAGGTGGCTGGACACGAACACCGTCCGGCCTTCGGCGGCCAGCGAGTGCAGCAGCTGCCGGATCCAGGCCATGCCCTCGGGGTCGAGGCCGTTGACCGGCTCGTCGAACAGCAGCACGCGGGGGTCGCCGAGCATGGCGGCGGCGATCCCGAGCCGCTGCTGCATGCCGAGGGAGTACTGCAGGACGCGCGTCTTGGCGACGCTGGTCAGGCCGACCAGCGCGAGCACCTCTTCGACGCGCTTGTCCGGGATGCCGTTGGTCGCGGCCAGCCAGCGCAGGTGGTCGCGCCCGCTGCGGCCGGGGTGGCGCCAGGTGGCGTCCAGCATCGCGCCGACCGTCCTCAGTGGATCTTTCAGCTGCCGGTACGGGACGCCGTCGACGAGCACCCGGCCCGCGTCCGGGGTGTCGAGGCCGAGGATCAGCCGCATGGTCGTGGACTTGCCGGCGCCGTTCGGGCCGAGGAACCCGGTGACGCGCCCCGACCGCGCGGTGAACGTCAGTCCGTCGACCGCGGTGGTGGCGCCGTACCGCTTGGTCAGTGCGCTGGCTTCGATCATGGGGCTCCCCGTCCGTCGGGGGAAGCCTACTGCGAAACGGGAATCCGGGTCGCCCCCCGACAGCGCGACCCGGATTCCCGTTTTCCCCTTTATCCCCTCAAGCGTCCCGCTTCTTCGCGACCCCGAGCGCGACGAGCAGGAACACGATCGCGATGCCGGCGAAGTACGCCAGCGCCCAGCCGGGGCTCAGCGGCGAGTCCGACGGCGCCGGGCCGTCGACGACCGCCGAGCCGCGCAGGAACTTGTTCGCCACGTTGAACGGCAGCCACTCGTGGATGTGGCTCCCGACCTTCGGGATCAGCTGCACCAGCTGCTCGGCGGCCAAGTAGTAGATGAGCAGCAGGGCGATGGCGCCGGCGCTGTGCCGGATCAGGACGCCCAGCGCGACCGCGAGCACCGCGCTGATCGCGAACACCGGCCCGAGCCCGGCGACGTTCAGCCAGTCCTGCGTGGTGTGCAGGCCGAGGTGGTCGTTCGGCCGCATGAGCATGGCCAGGCCCAGCGCGCCGAACGCGCCGATCTCGCCGATCACCAGTGCCATCAGCGCGACGACGACGGCCTTGGCGATCAGCGCCGGCGAGCGGTGCGGCACCGCCTGGAACGTCGTGCGGATGGTGTTGAAGCGGTATTCGGTGGTCACCGCGAGCGCGGCGAGCACCATGACGACGGCGATGCCGAACTGGGAGCCGCCGAACTGCGTGGCCGACACCGCGATGGGCGAGTCGGCGGGCGACGCGCCGGCCAGGATGGCCGCGAAGCCGATGGTCAGGGCCAGGGTGATGAGCGCGCACCACCACGGCGAGCGGGTGCTGAACAGTTTGATGCGTTCGACCGCGAGCAGGTTCATGATCTTGGTTTCCCCGGTTACTTGGCGGACTCGAGCACGTGCTGCGCCTCGGCGTCGAGGCCGGTGTGGTACTCGACGGAGTCGCCGGTGATCTGCATGAAGGCCTGCTCGAGCGAGCCGGTCTGCGGGCTCAGCTCGTGCAGCACGATCCGGTTCGCGGCGGCGATCTCGCCGATCTTGTCGCTGTCCATCCCGGACACCACGAGCGCCTTCTCGTCCCCGGTGACGCCGGCGCTGGCGCGCTGCAGCGCCTCGCGGAGCTCGGCCAGCTGCGGCGAGCGCACCTTGACCGTGTTCTCCGCCGCGCGGGCGACGAAGTCTTCGGTCGACGACTGTGAAATCAGCTGTCCGCGCCCGATCACGACGAGGTTGCTCGCCGTCAGCGCCATCTCCGAAAGCAGGTGGCTCGAGACGAAGACCGTGCGGCCTTCCTCGGCCAGCCGGTGCATGAACTTCCGGATCCAGAGGATGCCCTCGGGGTCGAGGCCGTTCACCGGCTCGTCGAAGAGCAGCACCTCCGGGTCGCCGAGCAGGGCGGCGGCGATGCCGAGCCGCTGCGACATGCCGAGCGAGAACCCACCGGCGCGCTTGTTCGCGACGCTGGTCAGGCCGACGATCTCGAGCACCTCGTCGACGCGGGCGGCCGGGATGCGGTTCGACTTGGCCATCCACAGCAGGTGGGCGCGCGCCGAGCGGTTCGGGTGCACCCACTTCGCGTCGAGCAGCGCACCGACGGTGCGCAGCGGCTCCTTGAGGTCGTGGTACTTCTTGCCCCCGATGGTGACCTGGCCGCCGGTCGGGTTGTCCAGGCCCAGGATCATCCGCATGGTGGTGGACTTGCCCGCGCCGTTCGGACCGAGGAAGCCGGTGACCTGGCCCGCGGCCACGGAGAACGAAAGGTTGTTCACCGCCAGCGTCTTTCCGTACCGTTTGGTGAGGCCGGTTGCCTCGATCATGACTGCTCCTCTTCCGCCCCTCGCTTACGACGCGTTCATCGTCGCGGGTCGAGGCCGGTTCGCGCGTCACCCTGTAGGCCGAACCGTTCCCCCTACCTGAGTAGTACCTTGCTGGCTCTTCGGCCGATGCGCGATCCGTGATGACCCTGAGCCGACCCTGATTCGCCACCCATTAATGAACTGTGGTTCAATAATGGCGTGGCCCGGCCGAGGAGCATCACCGACGACCGGCTGCTGAGTGCGGCCGAGACCGTGATCGGCCGGTTCGGCCCCGGGTTCACGCTCGCGCAGGTGGCTGCCGAAGCGGGCGTCTCGGTCGGCACGGTCGCGCAGCGGTTCGGCTCCAAGAGCGGCCTGCTGCAGGCGATGAGCCGGCGGGCCACGCGGCGGGCGGTCGAGCAGATGCGGGAGTGCGCCGAGCGGGCGGACGACCCGGTCGACGGCCTGCGCGCCGCGGCCGTGTCGGTCTACGCGGTGCTCGGCGACGCCGAAGAAGCGGCGAACCACCTGGGCCAGCTCGGCGTGGACATCGGCGACCCGGTGCTGCGGTCGCTGCTGGGCGAGCACTTCACGGCGGTGGAAGAAGAGCTGCGGCGGCTCGTGCGGGCGGCGGCTTCGTCGTTGCCGCACGCGCCGAGCGTGCCGCGCGCGGCCCGTGCGGTGCTCGGGGTGATCAACGGGGTGTCGTTCGACTGGTCGATCCGGCCGCACGGACGGCTCGCCGACCGGCTGGCGGAGGACGTCGACGCGGTGCTGTCCGCGTGGCGGGGACGGGAGGACGCATGAGTGAGCTCGCGAACGAAGCGAATCGGGCACTGAGCTTGGCAGGCAAGGTCGCGGTGGTCACCGGGGCGACGCGCGGGTGTGGCCGGGCGATCGCGGTGGAGCTGGGCCGCGCGGGCGCGACGGTGTACGTCACCGGCCGCACGACGCGCGAAACGGTGTCACCGATGCGGCGCCCGGAGACGATCGAGGAGACGGGCGAACTGGTCGAGGCGGCGGGCGGCAAGGCCGTCGTCGTCCGCTGCGACTTCACCTCGGTGTCCGATGTGGACGCGCTACGAGCGCGGATCGAGTCCGAAGTGGACGGCATCGACATCCTGGTCGACGACGTCTGGGGCGGCGACATGTACTTCCACTTCGACGCGCCGTTCTGGGAGACGCCCCTGGAAGACGCGCTCACCCTGACGCACAACGCCCTCGACACGCACTTGATCGCGTTGCACCGGCTCCTCCCGCTGGTGGTCGCGCGCCGGGGCCTGGTGCTGGAGGTGACCGACGGCGACAACGACGACTACGTCGGTGCGGGCCTCCCCTACTACCTGGCGAAGTGCGGCATCCGCGCCCTCGGCCGCGCGCTCGGCGTCGAGCTGAAGAAGAACGACTGCGTCGGCCTAGCCGTGACGCCGGGCTTCCTGCGCTCGGAATCGATGCTCGACCACTTCGAGGTGACCGAAGACAACTGGCGAGACGCGGTCGGCAAGCTGGCGCCGGTGGACTTCAAGATCTCCGAGACGCCGTACCTCCTGGCGCGCGGCGTCGCGGCCCTGGCCCAGGACCCGCAGGTCGCCCGCTTCGCGGGCCGGACGCTGGCGTCCTGGACGCTGATGAAGGAGTACGGCTACACCGACATCGACGGCGACCGCCCGGACTTCGGCCGCTGGCTCACCGAAGTCCGCAACGCGGGCAAGGACCCGGCCACCACCCCACCGGACGGCTACCGCTAAGCCAGGCCGGGGCGGGCGAGACCGGTTTCGTAGGCCAGCACCACCGCCTGCACCCGGTCCCGCAGCTCCAGCTTCGCCAGGATCCGCCCGACGTGCGTCTTCACCGTCGCCTCCGACAGGAAGAGGGCCTCGGCGATCTCCAGGTTCGACATGCCCTTGGCGATCAGGACCAGCACTTCGCGCTCGCGGTCGGTCAGCACGTCCAGCTCGGCCGTGTCGCGCATCGGTGAGCCGCCGGTGCCGACGAACCGGTCCAGGAGGCGGCGCGTCACCGACGGCGACACCACCGCGTCGCCCGAAGCCACCGCGCGCAACGCCGACACGAGGTGGTCGGGCTGGGTGTCCTTCAGCAGGAACCCGCTCGCCCCGCCCTGCAGTGCCGCGTAGACGTACTCGTCGAGGTCGAACGTCGTCATCACCAGCACCCGCGCGGTGCCGTCGGCGACGATCCGCTTCGTCGCCTCGACGCCGTCCAGCACCGGCATCCGGACATCCATCAACACGACGTCGGGCCGCAGCTGCGACGCCAGCTCGATGGCCTGCGCGCCGTCGCCCGCTTCGCCGACGACGTCGATGTCGGCCTGCGCGCCCAGCACCATGCGGAACCCGACGCGCATCAGTTCCTGGTCGTCGACGACCACCACCCGGATCACTTGTCCAACCTAACCGGCAGGGCCGCGCGGACCTGCCACCCACCGCCCGGAGCGGGGCCCACGTCCAACGTGCCGCCGTACAGGTGGGCGCGCTCGCGCATGCCGATCAGGCCGTTCCCGCCCGGCAGCCGTGGTTCGCGGCCGGCCGGGACCAGCTGCGGGACGCGGCCGGCGCCGTCGTCGGACACGAGCACCTCGACCAGGTCGCCGGTGCGCTGCACCCGCACCGACGCGGTCGCGCCGCGCCCGGCGTGCTTGAGCGTGTTCGTCAGCGACTCCTGCACGATCCGGTAGATGCCCAGCGAGACGCCGGCCGGCAGGTCGCCGAGGTCGCCGAGTTCCAGGTCCACCGGCACCCCGGCGGCGCGCATCCGGTCGGCCAGCTCGGCGACGGCGTGCGCGTCCGGCTGCGGCACCCGGGGTTCGCCGTCGGCGTCGTCGCTGCGCAGCACGTCCAGCAGGCGCCGCAGCTCGCCGAGCGCGCCGCGGCCGGTCTCGGAAATCGTTTGCAGGGCCCGCTGGGCGAGCTCGGGGTTGCTCTGGAGCGCGTAGGACGCGCCGTCGGCCTGCACCACCATGACGCTCACCGCGTGTGCGACGACGTCGTGCAGCTCGCGGGCGATCCGCCCGCGCTCCTCGGCCACCGCGATCCGGGTGGCCTGGTCCCGTTCGGTCTCGAGCAGGTGCAACCGGGCCTCCACTTCCACGTCGTAGGCACGCCGGGCCCCGACGAACTCGCCGAGGGTCCAGCACAGCGCGATCCCGAACGCGAGGAACAGCACCGAGACGACGAGTTCGTCCGCCGGGCCCAGCGCAAGCTGCACGGCCGACCCGGCGACGACGGCACCGACGTACACCAGCCCCTGCCGCCGCCCCGCGTAGACGACGACCGAGTAGATGCTCATCGCCAGGCCGGCGACGCTCGAGATGCCGAGCTGGAGCGTGCCGTGCACGACGCTGATCACCAGCACGACGTACGCCGACCACAGCGGCGACTTCCGCCGGAACACCAGCGGCGCCACCATGGCGAGGTTCACCGGCACGGCGATGTACCAGGGCGGCATTTCGGCGAATTCGGCGAAACCGTCGGCGACGAACAGCAGCAGGTCGACCAGGCCGAGCAGGACGGCGAGCACCGTGTCGCCCGCCATGGGGTGGGCACGCATCCAGAGGCTCAGCCGTCGCACCCTCCCAACAGTAGGTCGCGCGGCCGGGAGCGCGCGTCGGTCGCCGGTACCACCTTCGGTGCGACCTGGGGATGAGGCGCATGGCACGATTCAGGAGTTGTCCGCACGGGTTGTCCGCATGTCGGGGGAGGGCTGGGGGCCGTGACGTCACCGGAGCAGGGCCGGCTCGCCGGTCCGCTGTCGATGTCGGTGGCCAACCTGTGCCACCGCCTGCAGCCGCAGGTCTCCGCGCGCACCGCCGCCGGGTTCGCCGAGGTGCTGCGCCGGCTCGGGGCGCCGCTGCAGGTGGCCGTCGCCGGCCGGATCAAGTCGGGCAAGTCGACGCTGGTCAACGCGCTGATCGGGCGCCGGGTCGCGCCGACCGACATCGGCGAGTGCACCCGGCTGGTGACCCGGTTCCAGTACGGCACGGTGGACCGCGTCGAAATCGTCTTCACCGACGGCCGCAAGCAGGTGCTCCCGTTCGCCGCCGACGGCATGATCCCCGCCGAGCTGGGCGTCGACATCGAGCGGGTGTCGCACATCGAGGCGTACCTGACCAACGCCGTCCTGCAGGGCATGACGGTGATCGACACCCCGGGCCTCGGCTCGCTCGACGCCGCTTCGGTGTCCCGCACCGAGCAGCTGCTGGGCGCGGCGAAGCACCGCAAGGAAGCGGACGAAGAAGGCTCGGACGAGCTGGACGACACCTCGCGCAACGCCGTCGCCGGCGCGGAAGCCGTGCTGTACGTCGTCACCCAGGGCGTCCGCGCGGACGACCAGCAGGCCCTCGCCGCCTTCACCGCGGCCACGGCGAGCCGCGAGGCGGGCCCGGTCAACGCGATCGCCGTGCTCAACAAGGCCGACACCATCGCGCCGGAGTCGGTCGAGGGCTCCGGCGGCGACGTCTGGAAGGCCGCGACGCTGCTGGCCGAGAAGCAGGCGTCGACGCTGAAACCGCGGGTGGCCGACGTGCTGCCGGTGATCGGGCTGATCGCCGAGTCCGCCGAGTCCGGCGGGTTCACCTCCGCCGACGCCGAGGCGCTGCGGCAGCTCGCCGGCCTCGACGACGACGTCCTGCAGACCATGCTGATCTCGGCCGACATCTTCACCAGCTGGGAGTGCGACGTCCCGGCCGGCACCCGGCTGCGGCTGCTGGAGAAGCTCGACCTCTTCGGGATCTCGCACGCCGTCGACGCCATCCGCAAGGAACCCGAGATCACGGCGGGCGCGCTGCGGCGGGCGCTGCTCGACGCGTCCGGCCTGGAAGCGGTCCGCCAGCGGCTGGCGGTGGTGTTCGCCGCGCGCGCCGACGGCATCAAGGCGGCCGCGGCGCTGGCGTCGGTGACGGCGCTCGCGCACGCCTCGGCCGACCCGGCGGAACGCCAGCGCGTCCACGACGCCATCGAGGTGCTGCTCGCCAAGCCCGAGGCCCACCAGCTGCGGCTGCTCGAGGCGCTGACGCTGGTCGCCTCCGGCGCGGTCGACATGCCGGAGGACCTGTCGGAAGAGGTGCTGCGGGTCGGCAGCAACGCCGACATCGGCGCCCAGCTCGGCAAGCCCGGCGCCCGGCGGCCGGAACTGGCCGCGCACGCGCTCGAGCGCGCGGGCTGGTGGCGTTCCTTCGCCTCCTTCGGGGCGACACCCGCCCAGAGCCGCGTCGCGCACGTCGTGCACCGCGCGTACTTCTTGATCTGGCAACAGCTCCGGGAAGCTTGAGTTTGTCTCTCCTTGCCCGACTTCGCCTGGTGAGCGCCTTATCCCGCGTACTGTGAAAACGTGCGACTGGAAAACACGACATCGTGGCGAGCGGGTTGGAGCAGCGAGAACGAGATCGACGCCGCGCTGTACATCCGTGACGCCCTCGCGCTGTCCGTTTCCGAAGGACAGGTGCTGCCGCCCGTGGAGCCGCAGGTCCCGGTGCACGTCCCGGCCGGGATCGACCGCGCGGCCGTCCAGGCGCAGTGGGCCGACTGGTGGGTCGACCTGCTGGCCTTCCTGCGCAACCGCGAGGACCCGGATCCGCGCAGTTCGCGCTCCCGCTACGGCAGGCCCGCGCTCGCGGCGGGTTCGGCGATCCGGCAGGCCCTCGACTTCTTCGGTCCGGCCGCGGCCCGCCACTTCGCGAACGCGCGGGGCCCGGCCCTGCGCGGCGCGGGCGAGCCGTCGGGCGGCACCCCGTGGGCCCCCGGTTTCTACCGCCGCCAGATCGTCGCCGGCGAGCGGCTCGGCCAGCTGGTCCGCGAGGCCGAGGTCCGGCTGGGCCGGCGCGCGTACCCCTTCCGCCTCAACGTCATCGAGATCTCGGTCGCCGGTTCGATCTGGCTGCGCACGGCCGAAGACCAGCTGCTCGTCTCCTCCCGCCTCGCCGAAAACGGCCCGAACCTCGAAGCCGTGCTCCGCGAGGTGATCGACCAGCTCGCCTGACCCCGGCTTTCATAAACCGAGCGCGCGGTCTGATAATGAGCGGCATGGAGACGACCGTCGACGAGCCGTCGTGGCTGCGCACCGGGTCCTGGGTCGGCTGCCCGCTCATCGGGGGCGCGCTGGGCGTGGGGGTCTGGGCCATCGCGGCCTGGGTCAGCGACCTGCCCGCGTTCCCGTTCCAGGGCGTGTTCAAGGTGCTCACGAAGCTGCCGCAGCCGTGGGCGACGCTGGCCGCGGTCGCCGGCGGCCTCGGGCTCGGCCTGGTGTTCGCCGCGATCTGGGCCCACGATCGGCTCGTCGTCCGGGTGTCGCCGACCCGGGTCACGCTGGTCCGCGGCGACAAGACCCGGCGCATCGAGGCCGAGCTCGCGGCCGTCTACCTCGACGGCAAGGAGCTCGTCCTGCGCACCACCGACGGCCGGGAGATCGCCCGCGAGAAGACCGACCTCACCGGCCGCGAGCTGGCGCCCGCCTTCGCCGAGCACGGCTACCCCTGGCAGGACGAGCCGGTCGAGCGATGAGGACCGTCGACCCGGCCAAGCACGCGGCCAAGCGCCGCGCGATCGTCGACGCCGCCGCCGGCTGTTTCGCCGGGAAGGGGTTCGAGCGGACGACGACGGCGGACATCTGCCGTGCCGCGGGCATCAGCTCCGGCAGCCTCTTCCACTACTTCCCGAACAAGCGCGCGGTGTTCACGGCGATCTTCACCGACGACGCCACCGAGACGGCCGCGCGCCTCGAAACCGCCGCCGAGGCCGGCGACCCGCTGGCCGCGCTGCTCGACGTCGTCGCGGAACTGGCGGGCCAGGTCGCGCAGCCGGGGGTCGTCCGGATCGTGCTGGAAGCCGCCGCGCAGGCCGCCCGCGACGAGGAGTTCGCCCAGCTGATCCACCGCAACGACGCTGCCCTCCGCGACGGTCTGGCGGTGCTGGTCCAGCGAGCCGTCGACGCCGGGTCGATCGACCCCGGCGTCGCACCGCGGGCGGCCGCGGGCTGGGTCGCCGGGCTGGTCGACGCGATGATTTCGCGGGCCAGTCTCGACCCCGGCCTCGATCTGGCCGCCGAACAGGCGATCCTCCGGACGATCCTGATCCGGTTCCTCCGCCCGGTTGCGCTCCCGGACGGCGGCTGAGTCCGCCAGACTGTGGTCATGGCGTGGTTTCGCAAGGACGGAACCGACCGCGGCTCCGCCGCGTCGGACACCGATGTGCACCCCTTGCAGCAGGTGAGCGAGCTCGAGCGGGCCCTCGCCGATCGCCAAGCGCTGATCCGGATGTGCTTGTACGCCCTGGACCGCGCCCGCAGCGGCGGCGTGGTCGAACGCCTCGAAGAGGGGCTCGCCGCGATCGGCGTCCAGGCCCTGCGGCCCGACGGCGAGCGGTTCGACCCGGCCCGCCACGAAGCCGGCGGTGCGGTGCCGACCGAAGACCCGGCGCTCGACGGCATCGTCGCGGAAACTGAAGTCACCGGCTTCGCCGACCACGACCGGCTGCTGCGCGCCCCGATCGTCACCGTCTACGCGAAGAAGAACCCGTGAGCGCGCCGACCGCGCCGAGCCTGCCCGCGCAGGTCGCCGCCGCCCGGGACCAGCTGCTGACCGTCGTCCGCGACGCGGATCCGGCGGCCGCCAAGTGGGTCGAGGACATCCGGAAGACCCGGCCGAAGAAGCCGGCCGTCGTGGTCGTCGGCGAGACGAACCGCGGCAAGAGCTCCCTGGTCAACGCGCTGCTGGCGATGCCGGGACTGTCCCCGGTGGACGCCGACGTGGCCACCGCCACCTACCTGGTGTTCGACCACGCCCCGGCGTGGGGCGCGCAGGCCTGCTACCCCGGCCAGTTCGCGTCCGTGCCGATCGACCTCGGCCAGCTGATCCACTGGGTGTCCGCCGCGCACGAGCTGCCACCGGGCCAGCTCCCGCCGCGGTACGTCGAGGTCACCGGGCCGGTGCCGCTGCTCGAACGGCTTTCGCTGGTCGACACGCCCGGTGTCGGCGGGCTCGACTCGCTGCACGGCGAGCTCGCCAAGGAAGCCGCCGCGGGCGCCACCGCGCTCCTGTTCGTCGTCGACGCGTCGGCGCCGTTCACCGCCACCGAGCTGCAGTTCCTGCGTGACGTCGGCGAGCGCGTCGAGACCGTCGTGTTCGCGCTGACCAAGGTGGACATGTTCCGCGGCTGGCGCCAGGTCATGGAGGCCGACCGGCAGCTGCTGCGCGAGCACGCGCCGCGCTTCGCCGACGCCGTGTTCCACCCCGTGTCGGCGCGGTTGTTCGAGACCGCGGCGAAGGCGCCGAACGAGCAGATGGCCGCCATGCTGCGGGAGAAGTCGGGGGTCGCGGCGATCCAGACGGCGCTGCAGGAGCTGCTCGTCGGCCGCTCGGCCATGCTCGGCGAGGCGAACACGCTGCGCGCGCTCTCGACCGCGTTGGCCGAGCTCAAGGCGAAGCTGCAGGCCGAGAGCCGCGCGCTGTCCGCGGGCGAGGCCGAGGCCGAGCAGCTGCGCGAACGCCGTGACCGCCTGCAGGCGGAACGCCGGACGTCCACCCGCGGCTGGCAGCTGAAGCTGCGCGGCGAGGTGCAACGCACCCGCGTCGAGATCGGGCACGAGAGCGCCCGGCAGATGCGGGACGCGCAGACCCACTTCCGCCAGCTGATCGACGCCGCCAAGCGTGACGAGCTGGCCGCGCTGCCGCAGCAGGTCGACATCGCGCTGCAGACGACGTCGCAGCGGATTTCGATGCTGCTTTCGCAACGCCTGAACCAGGTCACCAACGTTTCGCTTTCCGAGCTGTTCTCGCCCGAAGAACTCGACGTCATCCGCGCGCAGTTCGCCCGGGCCGGCGGGCCGCCGGTGGTGCTGCGCCCGCCGGACAAGAAGCCGCCGACGGCCGAGGACAAGCTGCTCGTCTTCATGGGCATCTCCGGCGGTGTCGGCGCCGGGAAGGTGGCCGCGCTGCCGCTGGCGGGCGTCGCGATCCTGAACCCGGTCGTGCTGCCCGCGACGATCATCATCGGCCTCGGCGCCGGCTGGTGGATGGCCCGCACGCGCAAGCACGCGGCCGACAAGCAGCACATGAAGCAGTGGCTCGTGGAGGCCATCGCGGACGCCCGGTCCACGCTCGACCAGCTCGTCGCCGAGCAGCTCATCGAGGCCGAGCAGCAGCTGTCGATGGCCCTCGACGAGGCACTCGGCCGGCGCATCGACGCGATCGAGGCCGAGCTGAAGGAAGTCGACAAGACGATCAAGATGGGGGCGCAGGAACGCGCCAAGAAGATCGCCGTCGTGTCGAAGCGGCTCAAGGAGGTCAGCGACGGCCGCGAGCGCGCCGAAGCGTTCCTGACGCGGATCCGGGCGCTGCGGGACAAAACCGCCTGAGCACCCGTCCGGTTGTGGAGCGGAACCGAACGGGCCTACGGTGAGTCATACCCTCAGACAGCAGGTCGGAGCGTGTTACCCGGTTCGAAGGGGGAGTCCCATGTGGGTCGACGAGAGCGGCGGCAGCGACACCGACGCGAGCAGCCCGGACGCGATGACCGTCCACGTCGACGGCCAGGAGTACCAGGCCGAGGTCAACTACGACGTGAACGAAGACGGGGTGAACGACACCGCGATCATCGAGCACGACGACGGCACCGCCCAGGCCTTCATCGACACGAACCACGACGGCGAGGCCGACCACTACGCCGTGCTGGACGAGACCGGGCACGTCGTGCAGCAGGCCGTGTACGACGAGGCCAGCGGCCAGTGGGTCCAGGACGGCTCCGGCGGCCACGACGACCACTCCGACACCGGCGGCCGCGACGACAACTCCGGCGGCCACATCCACGCGGACCTGCCGGACGGCGAGGTGGACGCGGGGGTCGCGACCATCGACACCGACCACGACGGCCACAACGACACCGTCATCGTCGAGACGAAGAGCGGCGGCACCATCGCCTTCACGGACAAGGACGGCGACGGCGAAGCGGACATCGCGGTGCAGACCGAATCCGACGGCACGACCACGACGTTCGAGCACTCCGGCCCGGGCCAGTGGACGGAAGTTTCCAGTGGACTGAGGGACGAAGGCGACCCGGCCGCCGACGCCGCGTGGGGCGAAGCCGGCACGCAGACGCTGGAAGGCGTCGCGCGCATCGACTCCGGCACGGGGCAGTGGATTTCGCCGAACTAGGGGTGACCCAAGTCATAGTTTGAAAGCCCGGGGCTCTCGCCTCGGGCTTTCTTCATGTCGTCAATGAAAAGAAAGCCGGCTTCTGAATCGATTCCCTTATCGGTCCTGTGAGAGAACGTACACGTCAGCTCTCTGTTACCTGCCGGTCATGCGGTTACTCTCGAAGAATCCCAAATCCGCACACCGGTTCGCCAGCCGGTGTGCGAAGCCATTCGGTCGCCGGCAAAGACGCCCGCACCGGGACAACGTCGTTCCGGTGCGGGCGCATTTGTCGTCGGAAGTCAGGAGTAGAGATGACCGCAGTCGCCATCCCCGGACTGGACACCGCGCCGACGACGCACAGTGGCGTGCTGTCCTTCGTCCGGGAGGTCGCCGAACTGACCACCCCGGACCGCGTGGTGTGGGTCGACGGGTCTGACGAAGAAGCCGCCCGGATCAACCAGGAACTGGTCGAAGCGGGCACGTTCGTGCAGCTCAAGTCGAAGCCGAACTCCTTCTGGGCCACTTCCGACCCGAACGACGTCGCCCGCGTCGAAGACCGGACCTTCATCTGCTCGGAGCGTCCCGAGGACGCCGGCCCCACCAACAACTGGATGGATCCGGCCGAGATGAAGGCCACCATGACCGAGCTGTTCCGCGGCTCGATGCGTGGCCGCACGATGTACGTCATCCCGTTCTGCATGGGCCCGCTCGGTGACGACAATCCCAAGCTGGGTATCGAAATCACCGATTTCGCGTACGTTGTCGCCTCGATGCGCGTGATGACCCGCGCCGGCAAGGCGGCCCTCGAGAAGTTCGTCGCGCCGGACGGCAGCGAGCGCGAATTCGTGCCCGCGCTGCACTCGGTCGGCAAGCCGCTCGAGCCGGGCGAGAAGGACGTTTCCTGGCCCTGCAACGAAACGAAGTACATTTCGCACTTCCCCGAGGAGCGCGCGATCTGGAGCTACGGCTCGGGTTACGGCGGCAACTCCCTGCTGGGCAAGAAGTGCTACTCGCTGCGCATCGCTTCGGTGATGGCGCGTGACGAGGGCTGGCTCGCCGAGCACATGCTGATCCTCAAGCTGATCTCGCCTTCAGCCAAGGTCCACTACGTTGCGGCCGCGTTCCCGAGCGCCTGCGGCAAGACCAACCTCGCCATGCTGCAGCCGACCATCCCGGGCTGGCGCGCCGAGACCCTGGGCGACGACATCGCCTGGATGCGCTTCGGCGAGGACGGCCGGCTGTACGCGGTGAACCCCGAGTTCGGCTTCTTCGGCGTCGCGCCGGGCACCGACTGGCACACCAACCCGAACGCCATGCGCACGATCGAGAAGGGCAACACGGTCTTCACCAACGTCGCCCTGACCGACGACGGTGACGTCTGGTGGGAGGGCATGGAGAACCGGCCCGAGCACGCGACCTCGTGGAAGCACCAGGACTGGACGCCGGACTCGGCCGAGAAGGCCGCCCACCCGAACTCGCGCTACTGCACGCCGATGTCGCAGTGCCCGATCCTCGCGCCGGAGTGGGACGACCCGAAGGGCGTGCCGATCTCGGCGATCCTGTTCGGCGGCCGCCGCAAGACCACGGTCCCGCTGGTGAACGAGGCCCGCGACTGGCAGCACGGCGTGTTCATGGGCGCCACGATGTCGTCGGAAACCACCGCCGCGGCGGCGGGCGCGGTCGGCAACGTGCGCCGCGACCCGATGGCGATGCTGCCGTTCCTCGGCTACCACGCCGGTGACTACTTCAAGCACTGGCTGAACCTGGGCAAGAACGCCGACGCGACCAAGCTGCCGAAGATCTTCTACGTCAACTGGTTCCGCCGCGGCGACGACGGCCGGTTCCTGTGGCCGGGCTTCGGCGAGAACTCGCGGATCCTGAAGTGGGTCGTCGAGCGCGTCGAGGGCAAGGGCAACGCCGTCGAGACGCCGGTCGGGTTCGTGCCGCGCGCCGAGGACCTCGACACCGAGGGCCTCACCGAGCCGCTCGAGGACATCCAGGCCGCCCTGGACGTCAAGCCCGAGGAGTGGCGCGACGAGCTGCCGCTGATCGAGGAGTGGTTCGAAAAGATCGGCAAGGTCCCGACCTCGCTGCGTGACGAGCTCGACGCGCTGGCCCAGCGCCTGAGCTAGTCCCTCCGGCGAACGGGGACGCCTTCCGGCCGCATCCGGCAGGCGTCCCCGTTCTGTCTTTCCCGGTAGTTTCGCGGCCATGAGACCGTTCCGCTTCGGCGTTGCGATGTACGAGCCCGGCTCGCGGGCCGAGTGGGTGGCGAAGTGCCGCCGGGCCGAGGACCTCGGCTACGACGTCGTCGGCGTGGTGGACCACCTCGGGCGGGTCGCGCCGGTGCCCGCCCTGCTCCTCGCGGCCGAGGCCACCGAACGGATCCGGCTGAACACCTACGTGCTCAACGCGAGCTTCCACAACCCGGTGCTCCTGGCCCGCGACCTCGCCGCGCTCGACAAGTTCACCGGCGGCCGGGTGGAGATCGGGATCGGCGCGGGGTACGTCCGCGCGGAGTTCGAAGCCGCCGGGATCGACTGGGGGACGCCCGGCCGCCGGTTCGGCCGGCTCGTCGACGTGGTCGGCGAGATCGAGCGCGCGTTCGCCGACCGGCCGCGGCCGCCGCTGCTGCTCGGCGGCCGCGGCGACCGGATGCTGACCTTCGCCGCCGCGCACGCCGACACCATCGCCCTCACCGGCACGGCGCCCGGCGCGGCCGAAGGGCGGCTGGCCCTGGCGAGTTCCGCCGCGCTGGCCGAACGCGCCGCCTTCGCGCGGCGGGTGCTCGACGGCCGGGACACCGAGCTGAACCTGATGGTCCACTTCGTCCGGATCACCGGCGACCGGCGGGCGGCCCTGGAGGCGGCCCACGAGCTCGTGCCGCACCTCGGCGTCGACGAGCTCGGCGCGCTGGCCACGGTCCTCGCCGGCTCGGCGGACGCGGTGGCCGAGCAGCTGCAGGGCACCCGCGAAACCCTCGGTACCAGCTACTTCACCGTGCTCGAAGACGACCTGACCACCCTCGCCCCGGTGATCGAAAAGCTCCGCTGAGTACCTTGGGCAGCATGACTGGGGATTTCCGCTTCGGGGTCAACATGATCGTGCCGGACAGCCGCGCCGCCTGGGTCGAGAAGTGCCGCAAGGTCGAGGACCTCGGCTTCGACGTGCTGTCGGCGGCCGACCACCTGGGGATGGCGCCGCCGTTCCCGGCGCTCGTGCTGGCCGGCGAAGTCACCTCGCGCGTCAAGCTGAACACGTTCGTGCTCAACACGCCGTTCTACAACCCGGTGCTCCTCGCCCGGGACGTCACGGGCACCGACCAGTTCACCGGCGGGCGCCTCGAGCTAGGGCTCGGCGCGGGGTACGTCAAGGAGGAGTTCGAGGCCGCCGGGATGCCGTTCCCGTCCGCCCGCGAGCGCGTCGACCACCTCGAGCGGACGATCCTCGAGCTCAAGCGGTTGTACGCCGACCCGGAGCACAAGCCCGCGCCGGTCCGCCCGGAGGGGCCCCCGCTGCTGCTCGCCGGCCGCGGCGACCGGATCCTGACGCTCGCCGCCGAGCACGCCGACATCATCGGTTTCACCGGGACGACGAAGACGCCGGACGGCGCCGCGCTGGCCCCGGCGAGCGCCGAGGAGATCGAGGAACGCGTCAAGTTCGTCCGGGGGAAACTCGGCGACCGCGAAGCCGAGTTCAACCTGCTCTGCCACTTCGTGAGCATCACCGACGACCGCGCGGGAGCGCTCGAGGAGCTCGCCAAGCTGACCCAGGGCCTGCTGAGCGTCGACCAGCTGGCCGAGCTCCCGACCGCGCTCGTCGGCTCGCCCGCCGCGGTCGCCGAGCAGCTCCACGCGCACCGCGAGCGGTTCGGCCTGACCTACTACACCGTCCTGGAGCACAACGTGGACCAGTTCGCCCCGGTGCTCGAAGCCCTCCGATGATCGACGCGAAGGCGCTCGGCGTCCGGGCCGGCGAGCTGTGGCTGTTCGACGACCTCGACTTCTCCGTCGACCCCGGGGAGTGCGCGGCGATCGTCGGGCCCAACGGCGTCGGCAAGTCGACCCTGATGCGCTGCTTCTACGGCATGCAGAAGCCCCAGCGCGGCCGCGTGCTGGTCGACGGCAAGGTGCCGGACGAGCGGGACGTCGAGTTCCGGCGCAAGGTGTCGGTGCTCTTCGACGACTCCGACTTCTTCGCGGAGTTGACGCCGGTGCAGCACCTCGAGCTGCTGTCCGGGTCGTTCGGCGCCGATCTGGGCGACCACGAGGAACTGCTGCGCGACGCGGGGCTCGGTGAACGCATGCGCGTCACGGCCGGCCACTTCTCCGCGGGTCAGCGCCGTCGGCTGCTGCTGCTCGGCGTCACCGCGCGGCCGCACCGGGTGCTCCTGCTGGACGAGCCGGAACGGGCGCTGGACACCGCGGGCAAGGAGTGGCTGGTCGAGGTGATCGCCCGGTCGACGGCGGCCGGCGCGGCGGTCGTGGTGGCCACCCACCACCCGCCGCTGCTGGAGGCGGCGGACAGCGTGCTCGAACTGTGGTGACCGCGCTTTGATGACACTGGCACCGAGGCGGATGCGGATCCCGGGCCGCAAGCGGTTCGGCGGGATCTTCAGCGGCGACACCGCCACGTTCGTCTTCCTCTTCGGCTTCGGGTTCCTGTTCACCGCGTTCTTCCACGTCGACGGCTGGCGCCCCGCGCTCTACGGCTCGTCCGTCGTGGACTTCCCGGCGGTGCTGGGCCTGCTGACGCTCTGCTGCGCGGTGGGCTGGCGCGGCCTGCTGCGGCGCGGTTTCGCGTGGGTCGAACCGGCGGAGCTGACCTGGCTGGACTTCGCGCCGGTGGACCGCGGCCGAGTCGTCACCCTGCGGCTGCTCGGCGCGTGGACCGGCGTGGTCGCGGTGACCGGCTACCTGGCCGCGCTGCTGCTCGCCGTCGGCGGCGCCGGGCTGGACCAGTGGCGGGCGGCCGTCGCGATCGTCGCGGCGACCGGGGTGGCGGCCTTCGCGACGGCGAGGCGGACGTCGGTGCGCGTCGACGCGCTCGGTCCGCTCGTGCTCGCGGTACTGGGCCTGGGCATCGCCGCGCTCCGGCTCGGCCCGGCGACGGTCCAGTTCGTCGCGGCCGGGGTGCTGGCCGCGGCCTTGCCGCTGGCCTTCGGCGGCGAACCGGTCTCGCGCGCGGGCCGGGTGACGCTCCTGGCCGGGTGGGACGGGCGGGTGCTGCGCTCGGTCGCCGTCACCTTCCTCGACCCGATGATGCTGCTCCCGCCGTCCGCGCCGGTCGGCGGGCCTTCGCTGCGGCGCCCGACGCCGTTGCGGCTGGCCTGGGCGGGCACGCTCGGCCGGTCGCGGTACGCGGGCGCCGCGCTGCTGGTCGGTCTCGCGGTCGTCGTCGCGCACATCGCGGTGCCGACCGTGCCGGGCGCGGTCCTGATCGGCATCGGTGCGTACGTCGCGCTGACGCCGTTCGGCGCCGGGCTGGGCGAGCTCTGGCGCAACCCGGGACGCCGGCGGTGGCTCGGCTCGGCGGACCGCGAGCTCGTGCTGACCCACGGCCTGGTGCTCGCCGGAGCAGGATTGCTCTGGGCAGCGGTGCTGTTCGTGGTCACCCTCGCGGGTGGGACGTCGTTCCCCGCGAGCGCGTGGCTCGCCGTGCCGTTGTCGGTCCTCTCGATCGTGCGCACGGTGACCCGGACCGCCGTTGACTACGCGAATCCCGGGTTCGTCGACACCCCGGTCGGGCCGATGCCCGCCAACCTGACCCGCCAGCTCTTCCGCGGTCTCGACCTCCAGGTCCTCGGCATGGTGGTGCTCGCCGCCGCCGTTTGACCTACCCTCGTTGCGACGAAGGGAGCAGCGAGTGGGCGGCGGGCACGCACCGGGCGCCGGGCGCAGGGCGACCAGCGAGTTCCCGGCCGGCTGGACCGACGAGCAGATCATCGGCGTGGTCAAGGACGTCGCCAACGACCCCAGCGAGGCCCCGCGGCAGCAGCGCAACGGCCGGTGGCGCTGTGCCGGCGAGCGGTTCAACGTCCACCTGATCGTGCTGGTCGAAGAGAACGGGCACGTGCACACCGCGTACCCGGTGGCCGGGCCGGGCGTGGTCCGCAACCCGGACACCGCACGCGACCCGGCGAACCCGACGGTCGCCGACCTCAAGGGCAACCGGATCAGCTTCTTCGCCGACAGCGTGCTGACCACGATCGGCAACCGGCTCTCCCCGGAGGACTACACGCACTACCGCACGCTGCTGTGGGCCGGGGAGTGGGAGGAACTGGCCGACGTGCTGGCCGCGCACGCGTACCGGGTCGGCTTCGGCTTCTCCGCCGACGAGTTCTCCGACTTCGAGAAGCTGCTCAACAGCTACGACCTGCCGGTGCCCGGCTGCGTGTTCCTCAACGACCGCGAGCACATCCTGAAACAGCTGCGGCCGCTCTAACTCGCCTGGGAAAGCGAAGGTGACGCGGCGGGCGTGACGGCCGCGCGCAGCTCTTCCAGCGGCAGGCCGACGGCGTCGGCGATGGCCGCGACCGTGAAGAACGCCGGTGTCGGGATTCGGCCGGTTTCGATCTTCCGGAGCGTCTCGACCGAGATCCCGGCCTCCGTGGCGACGTCGACCATGCTCCGGCCGGCCCGTGCCGCCCGCAGCGCCTGGCCGAGGCGTTCGCCCCGTTCGCGCTCTTCGTCTGTCAGCGGCACTCGCACCATGAGTGGGATTCTAATACCACTGCGGCGCGTCGTGTCTCCGTTGCGGGTGGTGGCGGGGACATGGACGGAACACTCATCCAGTTGTCCACTGCCTGTGGACAACTCTGTGCACAGGTGTGGAAAAGGCCCCGCCGAACCGGAGTTCGGCGGGGCCCCACCACATCTAGTGCCCTCAGGCGCCCGCGGGCACCGGAAGTGGCATGCCGGACAGGCTCTGGTCGTTCGGCACGACGCCGTCGACCAGGTAGGCCTCCACGACCTTGTCCACACCCGCGTTGCCGCCCGCGTAGATGCCGTGGTCACCCTCGCCGGTGATCGTCAGCATCCGCGAGTTCTCGAACGCCTTGTGCGCGCGCCGCGCACCCTCGATCGGCGTCGCCGGGTCGTGCTCCGACTCGACGATCAGCACCGGCGGGACACCCTTGCCGTCCAGGACGGGCAGCGGGGACGGCGGCTTCTTCCAGAACAGGCACGGCTGGATGAACCAGCCCGCGCCGAGCAGGGGCAGCTGCTGGTCGATCAGCTTCTGCGACTGCTTGATGGCGCTCTGGGTGGAGCCGGTCCACGGACCCTCGTTGCACGGGATGGTCCAGAAGCTGGCGTCGTAGGCGTCGCCGTCGGTCGGGACCATCAGCGGCTGCGCGCCGGAGGTCTCGGTGCTCTTGTCCGCGGCCTTGACCTTCTGCGCGGCCGACGACTTGGCCTGCGCCGACGCGGTGCCCTGGGTCAGCGTGCGGACGCTGACCAGGTAGTCGGCCAGGCCCGGGAAGGACCGCTTCGAGTAGATGTTCGACGCGATGAAGGAGTCCAGGCCGTTCGCCGAGACGCTCGAACCGTCGGGCAGGGTGACCGCGCCCTGGGTCAGGGCGTAGCGGACCTGCTCGTAGGTCTGGCGGGCCGCCTCGCCGGTGGTGCCGAAGTGGTAGAGCTTGTCGTACTTCGCCACCCACGGGAGGAAGTCCTGGCGGAAGCGGCGCTCGAAGCCGAGCGGCTGCCAGTCGAACGACTTCTGCCAGGTCGTGGTGAACTCCGTCGAGGAGTCGAGGACGAACCGGCCGGTGCGCGTCGGGTAGGCCTGCGCGTAGTGCGCCCCCATCCACGTGCCCGCCGAGTAGCCGACCCAGTTGATCTTGTCGCGGCCGAGCAGCACGCGCAGCAGGTCGATGTCCTTGACCGTCTGGTCGGTGTTGATCAGCGGGCCCAGCTCGCCGGACTTCTGCTGGCAGGACAGCGCCGCGTACTTCGTCGCCTGGAGGATCAGGTTCAGGTTCTGCTTGCTGCGGTCGCGCGGGTCGAGGTCCGAGCCGGTGCCGATGGCGCCGCCGCAGGTGATGTTGGTGCTCTTGCCGGTGCCGCGCGGGTCGAACCCGACGATCTCCTGGTGCTCACGCAGCTTCGGCTGGTTGCGCAGGCGGGCCGGGAAGTTCCGCCCGGGCGCCCCCGGGCCGCCCGGGTTGGTGACGACGCTGGCCGTCGCGTCCTTGGTCGCCTTCAGCCGGCTGACGGCGATGGTGAGGTCGATCTGGGCGTTCGCCTGGTACCAGTTGCGCGGCGTCTTGTAGGTCGCGCACTCCATGTCCTCGGCGCCCGCGGGCGGAGCCGTCGGCAGCTCGGCGGGGACGGCGCACTTGTGCCAGTCCAGCTTCTGGTTCGCGTACTGCGACGGGATGTTCGTGGAGTTCAGCGGCTGCTTACCGGCCGCGACCTCCGGACCGGCGAAGGCAGGAGTGAACCCGGCCAGCAGGGTGCCCGCGATCGCCGGGATCACCACCGCGTAGCGGAGTCGTGTCATACAGTTGCCCCTTTTGGGTTTTGCGCGTGCGGAGTCGGGCTATTGATATCGGGCCGGTGGGGGCGGGGCAACCGACCTTGGTCGGCATCGCGGACCGTGGCGATCAAATCGATATCGGACAGACGTGACTCGCTGTCACCCAGGTTCTAAGGTCAGGCGGTCGGTTACGGGAGTGTTAGGTGAGGTCCGATGTCGACTGCGAAGCACGACGGAAAGGTGCGCGGGTTTCGATTCAGCCCGTGGAACCTGCTTCTGCTCGTCCCGCTGCTGGTCCTGGTCACGCCACTGTTCAACATGGACGGTCCGCGGCTGTTCGGGATGCCGTTCTTCTACTGGTTCCAGTTTCTGATGGTGGCGGTCGGGGTGCTGAGCACCTGGATCGTCTACCTGATGACGCGGGAGAAGCCGACCGTTGACGCACCGGACCGGCTGAGCGTCGACGACCTGGACGAGGGGAACGCTCGATGAGCAACCTGCAGTGGCCCGAGCTGATCATCTTCACGGTCCTGTTCGCCCTGGTCACCGTGCTCGGCTTCATGGCTTCGCGCTGGCAACGCGGCAGCACGCTGGACCACCTGGACGAATGGGGTCTCGGCGGCCGCAAGTTCGGCTCGTGGATCACCTGGTTCCTGCTCGGTGGCGACCTCTACACGGCGTACACGTTCGTCGCGGTGCCCGCGCTGGTGTTCAGCGCCGGCGCGCTCGGCCTGTACGCGCTGCCGTACACGATCGTCGTCTACCCGATCGTGCTGCTCCCGGCGCTGCGGATGTGGTCGGTCTCGCGGGTGCGCGGCTACGTCACCCCGGCCGACTTCGTGCGCGGCCGCTTCGGCTCGCCGATCCTGGCGCTGCTGGTGGCGATCACCGGCATCGTCGCGACCATGCCGTACATCGCGCTGCAGCTGGTCGGCCTCGAAGCCGTGCTGCGGACGATGGGCATCAACGGCGGCGGCATCGTCGGGCACCTGCCGCTGCTGGTGGCCTTCGTCATCCTGGCCTTCTACACCTACCAGTCCGGTCTGCGGGCGCCCGCGCTGATCGCGTTCGTCAAGGACATCCTGATCTACATCGTGATCCTGGTGGCGATCATCTACCTGCCCTCGAAGCTGGGCGGCTGGTCGCACATCTTCGACGCGGCGGCGAAGAAGCTCGGCACGCCGAGCCCGGCCACGGGCAAGCCGGCCGGCTCGATCCTGTTGACGGCCAACAACCAGCTGCAATACGCGACGCTGGCCCTGGGTTCGGCGCTCGCGCTGTTCCTGTACCCGCACTCGCTGACCAGCGTGCTGGCCTCGCGCGGCCGCAACGTCATCAAGCGGAACATGGTCGCGCTGCCGGCGTACTCGCTGGTGCTCGGTCTCCTGGCGCTCCTCGGGTACGTCGCGATCACGGCGGGCGTCAAGCCGCTGACGAACGCGGCGACCGGCAAGGCGGACGGCAACACGATCGTCCCGGTGCTGTTCGACAGCCAGTTCTCGTCGTGGTTCGCCGGCATCGCGTTCGCCGCGATCGGCATCGGCGCCCTGGTGCCGGCGGCGATCATGTCGATCGCCGCGGCGAACCTGTGGACCCGCAACATCTACAAGGAGTACATCCGCAAGAACGCGACTCCGCAGGAAGAGGCGAAGCAGGCGAAGCTGGCTTCGCTGGTCGTGAAGCTCGGCGCGGTGGCCGTGATCATCCTGATCGACCCGCAGTTCTCGATCGACCTCCAGCTCATCGGCGGCGTGCTGATCCTGCAGACTCTGCCGGCCGTGGCGCTCGCGCTGTACACGCGCTGGTTCCACCGCTGGGGCCTGATCGCGGGTTGGGTCGTCGGCATCGGCTGGGGCCTGATCATGCTGTACGGCATCCCCAACCCGGCCAACGGCAAGCAGCACTTCGGCGGCTCGGCGCTGTCGCTGGGCAACCTGTCGATCTTCGGCTGGCACCCGTTCGCGGGCTCGGCGGTCCAGATCTACGTCGGTTTCGTGGCCCTGATCGGCAACCTGGTGATCGCGGCCATCGTCACGGTGATCGCCCGCCGGCTGAAGGTGTTCAACGGCACGGACGACACCAACCCCGCGGACTACCACGCCGACGAGCACGACAAGGACCTCCGCCCGATCGGCGTCCACTAGTCCATCAAGGACGGTGGCGGAGGAGTGCCCGCGAAACGAGGTAGAGCACCACGCCGTTGAGCAGGTGCCAGAGGAAGTGCGTGCCGGCCGGGACGTAGTCGCACACGTCCCGGTCGAGCGCACGCAAGCTCAGCGAGAGCGCGAAGAGGGCGCCGGCGACGGCGAAGTGCGTCCAGAGGGCGTCACGCCGGAAGGCGAGCACCGCGGCGAAGACGCCGAAGCCGATGAGAGCGGCCAGGTAGAGCCCGCCGCCCAGCAACGCCGTGCCGGCGGTGAGCGCGAGAAACGCCGGCGCGGCCACCCACGCCCACCGCCGGCTCCAGTGCTCGCGCACGAACAACACCACGTACGCGAGTACGAAAACGAGAATGCTCACCGAGTCCGCGACGGCGGCCCAGCGCGTCGCGAGCAGGTGAAAAGCGGTGCCGGCGAGAAAGACGAGCCCGATCAGCCCGGCCAGCAACCGCCCGACGCGGTCCCCCGCGGCCAGGCGCCACACCAGCACCGCGGCGAGGAGAAAGGCGAGGTTGCTGAGGCTGTTGAGCGGCTCACCCCAGAGCCCGGGAGCGACGCGTTCGCAGTACCCGTCGACGTAGTCCGTCACGCAACCACCCAACCACGGCTAGCGTGAAGCGCAGCAACAACCGTGGCTTCGCCCCGGGCCGGGGGCGCCGCCACCCGGACCCCCGAAGGGGATGCGATGAGCGACGCGGTGAGCCGGTTCCCGGTCACGGAACTCGAAGACCTGCCCGAAGACCTGCGCGCGCGGGTCGGTGCGATCGCGGAGAAGTCCGGGTTCGTGCCCAACATCTTCCGCGCCCTCGGCCACCGCCCGGCCGAGCTGCGCGCGTTCCTCGACTACCACGACGCCCTGATGGAACGCGGCGACGGGCTCAGCAAGGCCGAGCGTGAGCTGGTTGTCGTCGCGACCTCCGGCGCCAACCACTGCACGTACTGCGTGGTCGCGCACGGCGCCATCCTGCGCATCCGCGCCAAGGACCCCGAGCTGGCCGACCGCGTGTCCAGCAATCCGTGGCAGGTGGAGCTGGACGAACGCGGCCGCGCGATCGTCGACCTCGCGCTGGCCCTCGCCCAGGACTCCGCCCTGTTCGGCGAAGGCGACCTCGAAGCCGCGCGCAACGCCGGCCTCACCGACGACGAAATCTGGGACGTCGGCGCGATCACCGCGTTGTTCGCGATGTCGAACCGCCTCGCCCACCTCACCGCGCTCCGGCCGAACCCGGAGTTCTTCCTGCTCGGCCGGGTGCCGCGCTAGAACTCCAGGCGCCAGGTCTCGTCGGTCAGCTTCGGCCCCCAGTCGGCGAAGTCGGCTTCGGCGACCAGTTCGAACCCGGCCGCGCGGTAGATCGACCGCGCGGCGTCGAGGATGGACACCGTCGACAGCTCCATCGCGCGGTAGCCGTGCGCCTTGGCGAACGAAACGCACTCGGTCACCAGCCGCTTGCCGACGCCGTGCCCGCGCGCCGACGGCTCGAGCAGCAGCAGCCGGAGCTTCGCGGTGTCGGCGTCCGGCCCGCGACCGCAGCCGATGCTGCCCACCCGCTCGCCGTCGAGCTCGGCGATCCAGAACGCCTGCCGCGGGTTGTCGCTGTTGTCGAGGAAGTCCGCGGCCAGCCGGGCGACGAGCGCCTCGAAGGCGGCACCGAAGCCGTACTCCCGCGCGTAGAGCGCACCGTGGCGTTCCACCACCCATCCGAGGTCGCCCGGTCGTGGCGGGCGCAGGACGAGGGCCGGGTCGCGACGGCGGTCGCCCACCAGGTCGCCGATCGTGCGCATCGCCGTCAGCAGGCGCTGCTGGTCTTCGTCGGCGAAGCGGCGGAGCAGGTCGCCGATCTGGTCGGTCGACCGGCGGTTCAGCACGGCGAAAGCCGCCCGCCCCGCCGCGGTCGGCCGCACGAGCTGGCGGCGGGCGTCTTCGTCCGAGCGTTCGCGCACGATCAGCCCGCGCGACTCGAGGCGGGCGAGCAGCCTGCTGGCGTAGCCGGCGTCGAGTTCAAGGCGTTTCCGCAGGTCGGTGACCGGAAGCGGGTCCTGGTGGGCGAGCTCGAACAGGACGCGGGCTTCCGGCAGGGAGTACTCGGCGTCCGCCGGTCCTTCGTCGAGCACGCCGATGACCGACGTGTAGAGCCGGTTGAAAGCGCGTACTGCGGCCACCGATCGGCCAGCTGAGCCTCGTTCATTGACCACCTCAACAAGTTCGTTGACGAAGTCAAAGATTACTGCGGAACGCGGCGCCGGCAAGGGGTTTTCCGGGAAATGGGAAACCCCGCGATGCTGCCAGGTCGGGGGTCCGCCAGCATCACGGGGTCGTACTGGGTATCGACGCCCCTCCGGGCGGCGTTACACCGCGAGCACGATGTGGCCTAGGTCACTCGAATGGGCGACCGCCACGGGGTGAGAGATCAGCGCATGTAGCCCGAGCGAGCCTGCGAGATCGCGATGAGTTCCTGACGGACCGTCGCGGTGGCGGCGGTGTCGATCGCCCGGTTCAGCGCCCGGCGAGTGCGAGCCTCGGCGCGACGGGCACGGAGCTTGGCGGCGATGTTGTTCATCGGTTTCTGCATCCCCTTCGAGGGTCTTGGTGGCTTGTGCCTCTAGTATGCGCCTTTTTTCACAAGGAAGCCAATGAATATCCGGTGACTTGGCGCACTAGCCGATGAATCATCGGCAAACGGGGGTATGCGCCGGAGAGATCTGGGGTGGCGGCGGTCACCAGGGAGCAACCCGGCTAGGGCTGTATTTGGTCGTCTAGCAGACGAGCTAGAAAGCCTTAGCGACGCTCATAGAGTGCGAGACGACGGGAAAACCGCAGGTCAGTCGCGTCCGAGCAGGTAGTGGCCGAAGTGCGGCACGGTGAAGGCGATCTGCCCCCGCTCGGCGGAGTACACGAGACCCTTCTTCATGAGGCTGTCGCGCGCCGGCGACAGTGACGACGGCTTCCGGCCGAGGAACACGGCGACGTCGGCGGTGCCGGCGGGCTCGTCGCGGCCTTGGGTCAGCGACGCCATCGCCTGCAGGTACTCCCGCTCGGCCGGCGTGGCCCGCTCGTAGCGCGAGCCGAAGAAGCCGACCGCCAGCTCCGATTCCGCCTCGGGCGCCGCGACCTGGACGTCCTTGACCGTGATCGGGTCGGACGGCGCCGCGTCCCAGGCCGCCTTGCCGTACGCCTGGATGAAGTAGGGGTAGCCGCCGGACGCGTCGAACAGCGCGTCGAGGGCTTCGGGCTCGATACCCGCGTCCTCGCGCTCGATCGGCGCCATCACGGCGAAGTCGGCGTCCTCGCGGCTGAGCCGATCGATGCGCGCGTACCGGAAGAGCCGCTCGGAGTAGGACTTCGACGCCGAGAGCACGGCGGGCACGTGCGGCAGCCCGGCCCCGACGACCACCAGCGGCGCGCCGGACTGCGAGAGCTCGTGGCAGGCGGCGCACAACGCCGAGACGTCGTCCGGCTGCAGGTCCTGGATCTCGTCGATGAGCAGCGCGACGCCGGTGCCGACGTCCGCGGCCAGCTCGGCGACGTCGGTGAACAGCTCGACGAGGTCGATCTCGATGTCCCCGGAGTCCGCGCGGCCTTGGGCGGCGGGCACGTCGATGCCGGGCTGCCACCGCTCGCGGAGCTTGGCGTCGGGTTTGTTGGACCGCAGTGCGAAGGCCTTGAGGACGCCGAGCACCTCTTCGACGCGGTCGGGCGCCCGGTGCCGCACGGCGAGGTCCCGGATGGCCCGGTGCAGCGCGGCCGACAGCGGCCGCCGCAGCTCGGCGTCCGGCCGCGCTTCGATCTTGCCTGCGCCCCACTTGTGCCGCACGGCCATCGCCCGCAGCTCCCCGAGCAGGACGGTCTTCCCGACCCCGCGCAGCCCGGTGAGCACGAGACTGCGTTCGGGTCTCCCCCGCGCGACCCGCTCCAGCACCACTTCGAACGCCTTGAGCTCACGCTCGCGCCCGGCCAGCTCGGGCGGCCGCTGGCCGGCGCCCGGTGCGAAGGGGTTGCGGATGGGGTCCACTCTGCCAAGCTATCGGCGTTTCTAGCGTGAGCCCGATATTCCGCCATAGACGCTTAGCGCGTGTCGCCCAGGTTCGACCGGATGGCCGTACATAGAGCCGAACAGGTCTGCAGCCCTGCTCGGCTCTACCCCCAGCGCGCACTACGACGCGCCACTACTCGCTCAGGTTCCGTTCCGCGTAGATCTTCATCGCGTCCCGGACGAAGTCCGCCGTCGTCCCCGCGAACCCGTAGCGCGGGTCGTCGACGTACAGCTGCCCGAGTCCCGCGAAGTAACCCGCCGACACCGACGCCACCGCCGGCCGGAGCCACTCGTGCAGCCGGCGCGTGATCGCCTGGACCTCGTCGGAGTCGGCGGCGAGCCCGGACTCGCGAGCCGCACCGAACGCCGCCGCGATGTCACGCTGCTCCTGCTGGTGCGCCTGCTTTTCTTCCGCCGACAACGACGACCACCACTGGTCACCACGCCGGTACGCGTCGGCGCCCCACCGCGAAGTCACCTCCTTCTCGTACTTCGTGTGGTCGAAGCCGTCGAAGACTTCTTCTGCCATCAGTCGTTCACCTCCCTTCAGTTTCCGGAGCGTCGTGCGGACCGACTCGATCTGCCGCCCGATCCGCCGCTGCTCCTGTTCGAGCAGCTCCAGGTGGGTTTCCAGCGCCGCGGCGCGGTCACGCTGCCCGTCGAGGACCTCGGCGATCGCCGGCAGGCCGAGACCGAGTTCGCGCAGCAGCAGGATCCGCTGCAGCCGGACGAGCGCCTGCTCGTCGTAGTAGCGGTAGCCGTTGCCGCCGATCCGGCTGGGCTCGAGCAGGCCGACCGCGCCGTAGTGGCGCAGCGTCCGGCTCGTGGTCCCCGCCGTGCGGGCCAGGTCCTGGATCGACCACTCCATGACTTCGACGATAGAAGTTGACGCAACGTCAAGGTCAACCGCTAAGTCTTTATAGGTCTATCTAGCGTTAGGACAATAAACAGCCAGAAAGACCGATGAGGATTCGAGGCCGAGCCGAGCGGGCACCCCGGGAGTAGGTTCGACCAGGCACCGGCCCGTACGAGGAAGGCTATGACCGTGATACTCCGTCGAGTGGCACGTCCCCTGCTCGCCACGATCTTCGTGACGGGCGGGATCAATGCGCTGAGGCAGGCCGAGGGCCACGCCAAGGCGGCGGAACCGTTCCTCAACAACGCGTTCGACAAGTTCGGCGACAAAGTCCCGGAGCAGGTCCCGCGGGACGCGGTGACGCTCGTCCGGATCGACGCCGCGGTTAAGGTCGGTGCCGGTCTCGCGCTGGCGGCCGGCAAGGCGCCGCGGCTCGCGGCGGGGCTGCTCCTCGGCAGCCTGGTGCCGACGACGCTGGCGACGCACAGCTTCTGGACCCTGAAGGACCCGGGCGAGCACCAGCAGCAGCAGATCCAGTTCTTCAAGAACGCGAGCCTGGCCGGTGGCCTGCTCCTCGCGGTCAGCGACACGCACGGGAAGCCGTCCGCGGCTTGGCGCGCGCGGCACGCCGCGAAAGACGTCAGCGCCGCGGCCGGGAAGCTGAGCCGCAAGGGCCAGAAGCGGGCCAACAAGCTCGCGAAGCGGGCCCAGAAGGCCCTCCCCAACTGACCGAAAAGGGCCGTCCCTCGCGAGGGACGGCCCTTCTTCGTGCGGTTACTTCTCCAGGATCGCGGTGACGCCCTGGCCGCCGGCCGCGCAGATGGAGATCAGGCCGCGGCCGGACCCCTTCTCGTGCAGCAGCTTCGCCAGCGTCGCGACGATCCGGCCACCGGTCGCGGCGAACGGGTGCCCGGCCGCCAGCGAGGAGCCGTTGACGTTCAGCTTCGCCCGGTCGATCGAGCCGAGCGGCTCGTCCAGGTCCAGCTTCTCCTTGGCGAACGCCGGATCCTCCCACGCCTTGAGCGTGGCCAGCACCTGCGACGCGAACGCCTCGTGGATCTCGTAGAAGTCGAAGTCCTGCAGGGAAAGCCCGGCGCGGGCGAGCATCCGCGGCACGGCGTAGGCGGGTGCCATGAGCAAGCCCTCGTCGCCGTGGACGTAGTCGACGGCCGCCGTCTCCGAGAACGTCAGGTACGCCTGCACCGGCAGCTTGTGCGCCTTGGCCCACTCTTCGGTGGCCAGCAGGACGGTCGACGCGCCGTCGGTCAGCGGCGTCGAATTGCCCGCGGTCATCGTGCCGTCCGGGCCGCCGAAGGCCGGCTTCAGCTTGGCCAGCTTCTCCGCGGTCGAGTCCGGCCGCAGGTTCTGGTCACGCGTGAGCTTGAGGAACGGCGTCACGAGGTCGTCGAAGAACCCGCGGTCGTAGGCGGCGGCGAGCTTCTGGTGGCTGCTCGCGGCCAGCTCGTCCTGCGCCTCGCGGGTGATCTCCCAGACCTTCGCCGTCAACGCGGCGTGCTCACCCATCGACAGGCCGGTGCGCGGCTCCTCGTTGCGCGGGATCGCCGGGACGATGTGCCCGGGCCGGATCTTCGCGACGAGCTTCAGGCGGTCGCCGAGCGTCTTGGTCGCGTTGAGCTGGATCAGGATCTGGCGCAGGTCTTCGTTGACGGCGAGCGGCGCGTCGCTGGTCGTGTCGACACCGCCGGCGATGGCCGAGTCGATCTGGCCGAGCGCGATCTTGTTGGCGACGTTGATGATGGCCTGCAGACCGGTGCCGCACGCCATCTGGACGTCGGAGGCGGGTGTCGCGGGCGACAGCTTGCTGCCCAGCACGCTCTCGCGGGCCAGGTTGAAGTCCTTCGAGTGCTTGAGCACCGCGCCGGCGGCGACCTCGCCGATCACCTCGCCCTGCAGCGAGAACCGGCTGACCAGGCCGTCGAGCGCCGCGGTGAACATGTCCTGGTTGGCGGCTTTCGCGTACGGGCCGTTGGACCGCGCGAACGGGATCCGGTTGCCGCCGATGATCGCGACCTTGCGCACGGCGGGCGTTTTCTTCGGCGGCATGAACTCCACCTCTCTGGTCGGCTCCTGCACACTGTAACCTACTCAGGAGTAGGTTAGACTGCGACGTGACGCAGACGGCACGGGAGGCAACCGATGGCTGACAGGTACCAGCAGTTCACGAAAACCCCGCTGGGGAAGTTCGTGGTGCCGAAGCTCGGCCTGCCCGATCCCGCGACGCTGCGCCGGTACCAGCCCGGGCAGCCCGCCCTCGAGGGTCCCGCACTTCTCGGCGCCGCGCCCGGCGGGCGGCTGGAGAAGACCCTGCGCGACCAGCTGGCCGACGCGGGCATCGAGGTGATCGCCACCCCGGCCGACCGGCACGCGGCGTTGGTCTTCGACGCCACCGGCGTCACCGACCCCGCCCGCCTGCGCGAGGTCTACGACTTCTTCCACCCGGTGATCCGCAGCGTCGGCCCCTCCGGCCGGGTCGTCGTGCTGGGCACCCCGCCCGAGCAGGTCGAGGGCCGCGAGCGGATCGCGCAGCGCGCTCTCGAAGGGTTCGTCCGTTCGGTGGGCAAGGAGCTGAAGCGCGGCGCGACCGCCCAGCTCGTGTACGTCGCCGACGGTGCCGAAGAGGCGACGGAGTCGACGCTGCGGTTCCTGCTCTCGGCGAAGTCGGCCTTCGTCGACGCGCAGGTGATCCGGATCGGCACCGAGGGCAGGACGGCGTCCGCGCCCGCCAGCTGGGAGAAGCCCCTGGCCGGCAAGGTCGCGCTGGTCACCGGCGCGTCCCGCGGCATCGGCGCGGCGATCGCCGAGGTGCTGGCCCGCGACGGCGCGCACGTCGTCGCCCTCGACATCCCCGCCCAGGGCGGTGACCTGTCGAAGGTCGCCAACCAGGTCGGCGGGTCGTCCCTGCAGCTCGACATCACTTCGCCGAGCGCACCCGCGAAGCTCGCGGAGTACCTGAAGGAGCGGCACGGCGGCGTCGACATCGTCGTGCACAACGCGGGCATCACGCGCGACAAGACGCTGGGCAACATGAGCGAGAGCGCGTGGGACTCGGTGATCGCCGTCAACCTGGCCTCGCAGCTCGCGGTGAACGACAAGCTCCTCGCCGATCGCGTGCTGAACGAGAACGGGCGCATCATCGGCGTCTCGTCGATCGCGGGTATCGCCGGCAACGTCGGCCAGACGAACTACGCGACGTCGAAGGCGGGCGTGATCGGCATGGTGAACGTCGGCGCGCCGCAGCTGGCGGCGTACGGCGGCACGATCAACGCCGTCGCGCCCGGGTTCATCGAGACCAAGATGACGGCCGCGGTGCCGCTGTTCATCCGGGAAGCCGGGCGGCGGCTGTCCAGCCTCGGCCAGGGCGGCCTGCCGGTCGACGTCGCCGAGACGATCGCCTGGTACGCGAACCCGGCGTCGGCCGCGGTCAACGGCAACGTGGTCCGCGTCTGCGGCCAGGCCCTGCTGGGGGCGTGACGTGGCGATCCGCGAACTCGACAGCACGCCGAGCCTGGCCACGCTGTACCCGAAGGCGCTGCTCGGTGGCGTGCTGCGCAAGCCGTCCGGCTCTTCGCTGCCCGACACGGAGCTGGTGCGCACGGGTGTCGTCGTCGACCCGGCCCACCTCGCCGCGTACAACACGGTGTGCGGCTTCCGGCTGAGCGACGAGCTGCCGGCGACCTACCCGCACATGCTGGCGTTCCCGCTGCAGATGGCGCTGATGACCGAGCCCGGGTTCCCGTTCCCGCTGCTCGGCATGGTGCACGTGGCCAACCGGATCACCCAGCACCGCGCGCTGCGGGTGAGCGAGCCCCTGACCGTGCGCGTGCGAGCGGAAAACCTGCGCCCGCACGAGAAGGGGCGTCAGTTCGACGTCGTCAGCGAAGCTTGGGCGGGGGACGACCGGGTCTGGGTCGACGTCAGCACGTACCTGCGTCGCGGCTCGTCTTCGGGCCCGGCCGGCCGTCGTGACCAGCTGGCCCCGCCGACGCCGGACGCGCTCTGGCGCGTCCCGGGCGACATCGGGCGGCGCTACGCGGAGGTCTCGGGCGACCGCAACCCGATCCACCTGCACCCGCTCACGGCCCGCCTGTTCGGCTTCCCCCGCGCGATCGCCCACGGCATGTGGACGAAGGCCCACGCGCTGGCGGCGTTCGAAGGGCGGCTGCCGGAGGCGTTCACGGTCGACGTCCGCTTCAAGCAGCCGGTGCTGCTGCCGGCCAAGGCGGCCTTCACGTCCTGGGCGGTGGACGACGGCTGGGCGTTCGAGCTGTGGAGCGGGTCGAAGCCGCACCTGGAGGGGACGATCAGCTCACTCTGACGGCTTCCAGACCGCGCCCTCGATGAGGTCGTTGAAGCCGAGCCAGACGAGGTTCATCAGCCAGGAAGCCAGCACGCCGTCGGAGATGTCGGGGTGGTCCAGGGCCCAGTCGGCCAGCGACTCGGCCCCGCCGACCAGGGAGGCGGCCAGGCCTTCGCCGGAGAACTCGGCCTGCTCGCCGACGCCCTTGCGGGTGCCCGCGGACACCACGAGTGCGGCGACGAGCTGGATCGCGCGCGCCCGCATGTCGGTGATCTCCGCGGCGAAGGCCCCGCCGACGGTGAGGGCCTGGCGGTGCAGGACCGTCCACGACTCGCGGTACTCGGCGACGAAGCGGTAGAAGGACCGCAGGCCGTGCCAGAGCTGCATGTCCGGCGGCAGGTCGGGCTGCACGCCGGCCTGGATGGCCTCGAGCAGGCGCGTCGCCTCGCGGCGGATGCACGCGCCGAAGAGGTCTTCCTTCGAGCCGAGGTAGGTGTAGATCATCGGCTTCGAGACGCCGGCGACGTCGGAGATCTCGTCCATCGACGCGGCGTGGTAGCCGTGCCGCGAGAAGACCTGGACGGCCGCGTCCAGGATCTGCCGCTCACGTACCGCACGCGGCAGCCGCCTGGCCCGTTCGGGCGGACGCTGATCTTCCTCTGACACGCTGGACCTCCTCGTTGCTGCCCGGAGACGGTACCGGGCGTTGCCCCGCGCGGGTGATTTCGGCACGCTTGCCCGCCTACCTACTGGCGGGTAGCCTTACGCATGAGTAACCGGAGAGGGGTGACCATGGCCGAAAACGCCGGGATGACCAGCGCCGATCGGATCGCGGACCTCCGCGGAGCGGCGCTGCTCGACGCATTGGAGCGGCTCGACCCGCTGGGCTCGGAAGCCCACGCCCTCGACGTAAATGCCCTCGCGGAGGCCCTCGACCCCGCCGAGCTCCGCAAGGACGACTTCCGCCGCCTGCTGAACGCCCTCCTGCGGCTGACCGCGCAGGCCCCGGCGTTCGACCTGAGCAAGGTGGAGCCGGCCCGGTTCGCGTCCCTGGTGGCCTCGGCGTCGCGCGCGCAGCTGGAGAGCGTGGTGGCGGACCGCCCGCTGCGCGAGTGCGTGCTGGACGAGATCTTCGCCCGCATGGGCGCGCACATCAGGCCGGACCGAGCCCGCGACCTGCAGGCGGTGGTCCACTGGCGCTTGTCGGGCGGCGCCGGCGAAGGCGGCTACGACCGCTACGAGACGGCGATCTCGCACGGGGCGTGCACGGTGAGCCGCGAGATGCACTCGTCGGCGCGAGTCACCATCACGATCGCTCCCGTCGACTTCTTCCGGCTCATCACGCACCAGGCAACCCCGGCGGTGTTGTTCGTGACGGGCCGGATCAAGGTCAAGGGCGACCTGGCCTTCGCGGCGGGTCTGATCGGGTACTTCGACCTCCCCCACCCCGTATAGTCCGCCCGTGTCCCGGAAGGCCAGATGGCGCCGCCCCCGCACCCTTCGCGGCGGTCACGTGGTGAACGCGTTCGCGGAAAAGCTGGTCCTCGACCGCCTGACGCCCGCGCAGTTCGTCCAGGTGCTGGAAACCCTGCACATGCTGGGTTCGGCCGGAGCGGGCATCGAGCTGAGCTCCCTGTCGACGGACGTCCTGGTGGACGTGGTCCGCCGAGCGTCCCGCGACCAGCTGAAGGCGATCGCCGACCACCCGGAGCTGCGCCCGGTGTTCCTGGACGAGATATTCCGTCGAATGTCAGACCATTTCTCCCCGGCGCGCGCCCGCCACGTGGACTGCGTCGTTTCTTGGCGGTTTTCGGAAGGCTCAGGCGAAGACGGCTACGACCGTTTCCAGACGGTGATCGAGGACGGGATGTGCGTGTCATCGCCCGACCTGACCCGAACCCCGGACACAACGATCACCCTGTCCGTGGACGACTTCATCAGGATGGCGACGGGTAACGCCGCGGCGGCAGCGATGTTCGTGACGGGCCGGGTGAAGGTAAAGGGCGAGTACGCCCCGGCGGTGCGGTTCACCAGCTACTTCGACATCCCCAAGCCGTCGGTGGACTAGTTTCGAATGGCCATCTCTTACGACCTGGAAATAGCGACATCGTCGTCGCTGGAGCAAGTCGCACGCGCATTGCTCGACGTCGCCCGTCCGCTGGAGCTTTTCGAAGACTCGGTCACGCCTGAGCAGGTAGTACGTGACGGAGCGGCGACCGCACTTCGCACGTGGGTTCGAGTTTATGAACGCAGCTCGGCGCCTTGGTCACCACTGGTCACGGACTTCGGAATCACCCCGACGGTGGCCATCGGCTTCAGCATCTACAAGCACGACCGCATCCCCGAACAACAGGACGACCTGGTTCGGCTGTCCGCCGGCCTGTTGGCCGGAATCGCCGGCGACGCGATGCTTTCGGGCCTGGACACGATCTGGCTCATGCGCCGCGGCGATCAGTTGATCGTGAACGAGCGGGACGACATCTGGTCCGAGCACCGCCTCGCCGCGCTGCCCCAGCCCTACCGACACGAGGTCCTTGCGTTCTCCGAAGGCGCGTCCCCTGCTCCAACCGTGGACTAGCTGTTCCAGCCCGGTGACACCAAACTGTCGGTGTCCACCTTTAGTGTGGATCCATGAGTCTGACCGACGTCCACCAGGAGCACGTCCTCAAAGCCATCGAGGAGTTTGACGTCCTCGGCCGTGAGGCCTTTCTGGGCAGGTATGGGTCCGCAGCGGCGTCGCGGTATGTCGTCGTGTACCGCGGCGAGGTGTACGACTCAGACGCCTTGGCTAATTCGGCTCACGGATTTGCGCTGGCGCATTCGCCCCGACCGCCCGCACTCACCGACGTAAGCCGCGATGTCGCGGCGTATCTGGCCGAACTCGGCTTCTTCTTCCGTGAAGCTCTGGGTAAGCCGGCGAGCAATGCGCGTGTCTACGGCGAAGTCGCTGGATGTCCGGAAGGCACCACATTCGCGAGTCGGGCCGAGGTGGCGGCGAGTGGCGTGCACCGCGCCCTGCAAGCTGGCATCACCGGAACCCGTGCGCGGGGTGCTGAGTCGATCGTGTCGTCAGGCGGCTATGAAGACGATGATGACCGCGGGGATGAACTGATCTACACCGGTCACGGAGGGCGGAACAACAGCGGTCGGCAGAACGCCGACCAAACGTTCGCAGATTCCGGTAACGCTGCCCTTTTGACGAGCAGGGAGATCGGTGCGCTAGTCCGAGTGGTGCGCGGCGCGGACACCAAGTCTCCCCACGCGCCCAATCAGGGTTACCGCTACGACGGTCTGTTTCGGGTCGAGGACGCCGCGCTGGTGCCCGGCCAAGGCGACTACCTCGTGTGCCGGTTCCAATTGATCAAGGCCAGTAGTGCTGTTGATGTGAACTTCCCCGTCGGTGACTACTTGCTATCGTCGGAACCCAGTCATTCCGCAGGCAACGCCCAACCTGGGCGCAAGGCCGTCACAACGCAACGCATAGTCCGTTCCACGAAGGTCGCCGAGGACATCAAGAAGGCTTACGACCACACGTGTCAACTCTGCGGCACCAGGTTGTCCCTCGGGGATGGCCAGGGCTATTCAGAAGGCGCGCACATCCAGGCTCTCGGTGGCTTGCACCGCGGCCCTGACCTCACGTCCAACGTGCTCTGCCTTTGCCCCAACTGCCACGTGCAGTTCGACCGCGGGGCGGTGGTGATTGCGGCGGACCGCACCGTGCTGCGTGAGGGTGTTCCAGCCGGCAAGTTGCGCGAACGTCCGGGGCATGGGATCGAAGAGGAATACCTGGCGTACCACCGGGATTTGCATTCCCGGGTCAGCCTTCGATGATTCGACCCTCGATGACCGTCGGGGGGTCGCGCCGCGGTTCCTCCGGGGACACCACCTCGCTGTCCACCACCATCGCCGGCCCTCGGCGGCGGTTGGCGAACCGGACCGCCCTCTTCTCCATTCGCTTCAGCCACCACCGCCGGGCCACCGCGCGGGATGGCGGGAGGATCAGCAGCAGCCCGAGCACGTCGCTGATGAACCCGGGCACCAGGATCAGCACCCCGCCCAACCCGACCAGCATGCCGTCGGTGAGCTCCTTCTCCGCCGGCCTCCCCGATCGGGCCGCCGAGGTGAACGCCCGCATCGCCTTGCCGCCCTCGCGGCGGGCCAGCCAGGACCCGAGGAACGCGCCGGCCAGCAGGAGGCCCAGCGTGCCGAGGACGCCGACAGCCGAGCCCACCGCCCAGATCGCGGCGATCTCGGCGAAGACGTAAAGCAGGAACGCGACAGCCATACCCCGACAACGAACGGCCTGTCCGTTTTGCTCCCGGCCGCTCAGCGCAGCAACGTGGCCACCATCGACCGCAGGCCCGCGGCCATCCGGTCGGTCTCGCCCGTCTCCAGGAACCGCCGCATCAAGTCGCTGTGCAACGATCCCAGCAGCAAGTGGGCCGTCAGGTCGGCATCCAGAGAAGAGGACGCCGCAGCGATCAGGCCCGACACGTGCGCGTGCCACGCCACGTACACCGGGCTGCTCAGCCGGTCCGCCGACGCCTGCTCGAACGCCGCCATCACCTTGACGTTCTTCGAAGCCAGCTCCACCACCGCGTCGAAAAACGCTGCCAAGCGCGAAGCGGGGGGTGCGGCCGGGCCGAGCGGGGGCGGGCCCGACGAAATCGCCGTGGTCAACGACTGGACGCGGGACTCCACCAGCGCCCGCATCAGGCCTTCGCGGTTGCCGAAGCGGTGGAACACCGTTCCCTTGCCCACGCCGGCCGCGGCGGCGACTCGGTCCATCGACACCTCGGCCAGGTCGTGGGCCGCCAGCAGTTCCTCGGCCGCGTGGAGGATCGCGCGGCGGTTGCGGGCCGCGTCGGCGCGTTCCATGGGGACTCCCTCGACAAGTTGACCGTCGGTCCATATAGTAGGCGACCGTAAGTTGACCGCTGGTCCAGTTAGGGGTGGCAGATGCGCGCGGTGGTGCAACACGGCACGGGTGGCCCGGATGTGCTCCAGGTCGAAGACCGGCCCGAACCGACGCGGGAACCGGGGGAAGTGCTGGTCCGGACCGAGGCGATCGCGGTGCCGTTCTACGAGACGCAGCTGCGGTCCGGTCTGATCCCGGCCGGGCCGCCGTCGATCTTCGGGCACGAGGCCGCCGGCATCGTCCTCGAGGCCGACGATCCGAACCTGCGTGGCCGGAGAGTCGTCACCATGTCCTACACCGGGGGCGCGTACGCCGAGGTCGTCGCCGCGAGCCAGTACACCCTCGTGCCCGGCGACCTCACGCCCGAGGTGGCCGTCGCCGCCGCCGTTCCGGCCTCGGTTGCGCTCACCCTGATGACCGCGGCGGACGTCAAAGAAGGCGAGACCGTGCTGGTCGAAGCCGCGTCCGGGGCCATCGGCGGCTATCTCGCCCGGCTGGCCGAACGAAAGGGCGCCCGAGTCGTGACGACCGCGGGCAAGGGCAAAGCCGACATCGACCACAACGACCCCGACTGGCGGCAGAAGGTGCCCGAAGGTATCGACGTGGTCTTCGAGTCCATCGGCGGTCCGCGCGCCGCCGAACTCACCCCGAAACTCGCGCCTTTCGGGCGGATCCTCGCCTACGGCATGCTCAGCGGGGACTTCCCGGCCTTCCCCGTCGCCGGTCTTCTCGCGCGCGGCCTCACCCTGATCGGCTTCGGCGGGCCGGACGCCTACGGGAAGCGGATCGCGGCCGTCCGCGCCGAGGCGCTCGGCCTCGTCGCGGACGGCACGCTGACCCCCGTGCTCGACCGGACCTACCCCCTCGCGGACGTCGCCGCCGCGCACGCGCGCGTCGAGAGCCGCGAAGGTGTCGGCAAGGTCGTGCTCGTCCCTTAGCTCGGCAACTCGTCGAGGTACGCCTGCGCCTGCAACGTGAACAACTCCGCGTACCCCGCCTTCGCCGCCATCAGCTCCTCGTGCGTGCCGTACTCCGCGACCTTCCCGCGGTCCAGCAGCAGGATCCGCTCCGCCTGCCGCACGGTCGAGAACCGGTGCGAGATGTACAGCGTCGTGCGGCCCTCGGACAACGAACGCAGGCGCGAGAACAGGTCGTGCTCGGCCTGCGCGTCCAAGGAAGACGTCGGCTCGTCGAGGATCAGGATCGGCGCCTCCCGCTGGAACGCCCGTGCCAGCGCGATCTTCTGCCACTCGCCGCCGGACAGCGAAACGCCCTGGTCGAACCACCGTCCCAGCGGGCTGTCGTAGCCGGACGGCAGCCGCTCGATGCGCTCGTCCGCGCCCGCCCGGTGGGCCGAGTCCTCGATGTGCGGGCGGTCTTCCAGCCGGGTCAGGTCACCCAGGCCGATGTTCTCCGCCGCCGTTCCCTGGTACGTGACGTAGTCCTGGAACATCGCGCTGATCCGCGTGCGCAGCTCGTCCGGGTCGTACTCGCGGATGTCGACGCCGTCGAGCAGGATGCGGCCGGCCGTCGGGTCGTACAGCCGGCAGAGGAGCTTGAACAGCGTCGACTTGCCCGCGCCGTTGCGGCCCACCACCGCGACCGTCTCGCCCGGGCGGATCTCGAAGCTGACGTCCTCCAGCGCCGGCTCCTCCGAACCCGGGTACGCGAACGTCACGGAGTCGAACTCGATGTGACCCTCCACTGTGGACGGGAACGGCCGGGGTGCCGGTGGGGCCGTGATCTCCGGCTCGGTGTCCAGGAACCGGTAGAGCGTGTCGAGGTACAGGTTGTTCTCGTACATCCCCGAAAACGCCGTGAACAGCCCGGACACCGACGTCTGCACGGACGTCGCCGCGGCCGTGTACAGCGCCAGGTCACCCAGGGTGAGCCGCCCGCCGACCGCCTCCAGCGCGATGTACAGCGCGATCGCCGAGCCCGCGAACGTGCTCAGCAGCCCCCAGGCCGTCGAGCTGACGTTGCGGTTGATCGTCAGCTTCCGCTGCCGCTCGTACGACACCACGCCGAGCCGGCGGAACCGGTCGACGAAGTACGGGCCGAGCCCGAACAGCTTCGTCTCCTTGGCGTAGGTGTCCGTGGTGACCAGCGACGACAGGTAGTCCATCCGCCGCTTGATCGGCGACATCAGGAACGTCAGCCAGAACGCGCGCGAGCCGTACTTGGACTGCGAGATGAACGCCGGGATCGGCGCCACCAGCGCGACCAGCGCCAGCAGGGGGCTGATCGAGACGAGCAGCGCGATCATGCTGCCGAACGTGATCAGCGTCCGCACGAGCCCCAGCGCGGAGTTCATCATCGACAGCGGCCGCGTCGGCGCCTCCTGCGCGGCCTGGCGCAGCATGTCGTAGGACGCCGAACCCTCGAAGTACGCGAGGTGCAGTTCGCTCGCGTGGGCCATCACCTGGTGGCGGATGGTCAGCGTCATGCGTTCCTGCAGCAGCGACTGCGCGATCGACGTCAGCGCGCTGCTGATCGCGGTCGCGGCGAGCACGCCGAACTGGAACAGTGCGACGTTCACGATGTCGCCGGTGGTGCCCTTGTGCTGGATCGCCGCGACGACGGAGTCCAGCAGCAGCTTCGCGATGTACGCGGTCACGGTCGGCAGCAGGCCGGACAGCAGCGTGATCAGCGCCAGGAGGATCGTCAGGACCGGGCTGGCCTGCCACGTCAGCTTGACGACCTTGGGCAGGCCGCGGACCGTGCCCGCCACGGAGGTCTTCGCGCCCCCCAGCCGGGAGCGCAGGTCTTTCGGCTGGTCGTCCTGCGTCGGTTCGGGAATGTCGACGGGCCCGGTGAGCCCGCTCTCCGGCACCGTGACGGCGTGCCGCCGTCTTCCGCGCCGAGCCAGCATGAACTCCATGCCGCCCCCACCGCCCGGGATCACTGAGCCTCCACCGCGCCGTGCAGGAAGACGTCGACCACCTGGCGCGTGGTGGCGGCGTTGTCGTCCGGCGCCATCCGCCGGCCGCCGAACAGCAGGGTGAGGAACAGCGCGGCCAGCTGCTCCGGGGCCAGCCGCAGCCGGTCCTTCTCGGGTTCGAACAATTCGGTGATCGCGCCGCGCATGGCGGCCATCGACTCGCTGCGGCCGCCCTTCATCGTGCGGTTCTTCAGGCGCTGCTCGGGGTCGCGCTGCTTGTGCCTGCCGGACGCGTGCAGCGCGCCCATCAGCGCACCCATCCGCTCGAAGTGCGCACCGAGTGCTTCGGCGGCCTCGACGAGCCGATCCGCGAGGGGCTGCTCGATGGGGATTTCGGCGATCGCGTCGAGGACGTGGTCGGGGCGCAGCACCTCGGCGGTGCAGGCGTCGATCAGCTCGTCCTTGTCCTTGAACGCGCGGAAGATGGTGCCCTCGCCGATGCCGGCGGCGCGGGCGATCTGGCTGGTCGTGACGCCGGTGCCGTGCTCCATCAGGAGCGGCAGCACCGCGTGCACGATCATGGCGCGCCGGTCTTCGGCGCTCATGCTCGGCGCTCTGCGCCGGGTGTCGGGTGCTGGTGTCATGCCACCAGTGTGCGGAGTGAGTGCTCACTCCGTCAAACGAGTATGCCGAGGGCGAAACCGGCGAGGGCCGCCCCGGTTCTCCGGGGCGGCCCGCTACCTGGGGAAACTCAGTACGTCATGGCCATCGCCGGGTCGGCCAGGAGCGCGCCGACGTCGGCCAGGAACTCCGAGCCCTGCTGGCCGTCGACCACACGGTGGTCGAAGCTCAGCGACAGCTGGAGGACCTTGCGGACCTTGATCTCGCCGTCGACCACCCACGGCTGGTCCTTGATCGCGCCGAGGCACAGGATCGCGGACTCGCCCGGGTTGATGATCGGCGTGCCGGTGTCGACGCCGAACACGCCCACGTTGGTGATCGTGAACGTGCCGTTCGCCATGTCGGCCGGCGACGTCTTGCCCTCGCGGGCGACGTCGGTGAGGGTCGTCAGCGCCTGGGCCAGCTCCTTCAGCGACATCGAATCGGCGTCGCGGACCTTCGGCACGATCAGGCCCCGCGGCGTGGCCGCGGCGATCCCGAGGTGGACGTAGTCCTTGTAGACGATCTCCTGCGCCTGCTCGTCCCAGACCGCGTTGACGTCCGGCGTCCGCTTCGCCGCCAGGCACACGGCCTTCGCCGCGAACGTCAGCGGCGTGACCTTCACCCCGGCGAACTCACGCGACTTCTTGAGCTTCTCGCGGAACTCCATCATCGGCGTGACGTCGATGGTCAGGAACTCCGTGACGTGCGGAGCGGTGTACGCGCTCTGCACCATCGCGGCCGCGGTCATCTTCCGGACACCCTTGATCGGCACGCGCCGCTCGCGGGTGGCCGGGTCGTAGCCACTGTCCACAGGGGACGCGGCTGCGGCCGGGGCGGCCGGGCCGTTGGCCGCCCGCTCGACGTCTTCACGGGTGATGACGCCACCGTCCGCAGTGCCGGTCAAGGCGTGCAGGTCGACGCCGAGGTCCTTCGCCAGCTTCCGGACCGGCGGCTTCGCCAGCGGGACATACCCACCACGCGGCCTGACCGGTTCAGCCGCGGGCTGCGCGGTGGGCTGAGGCGAGCGCCCCAAGGCGGCCTTGGGTGCGTCAGACGCACCGAAGGCCGCCTTGGGTGCGTCAGACGCAACCAAGGCCACATTGGGGCTCTTGCGGGCGCGCCGCTGGGTGACCACGGCCTTCGAGCCGTACCCGACCAGCGGTTTCATCTCCTCTTCCGCCTCGGCGGGAGGGGGGACGGGGGCAGAAGCGGCAGCGGCAGCAGCGGCCGGAGCGGGCGCGGCCGCACCGCCGGGGTCGACGTCGATGGTGAGGATCGGCGTGCCGACCTCCACCGTCTGCCCCGGCTCGACGTGCAGTTCCGTGACGACCCCGGCCCACGGGATCGGCAGCTCGACGGCGGCCTTCGCGGTCTCGATCTCGACCACGATCTGGTTCACCGTCACGGTGTCGCCCGGCTTGACGTGCCAGGACAGGATGTCGGCTTCGGTCAGCCCCTCCGCCGTGTCGGCCAGGGGAAATTGTTTGTACGTGGGCATTGCGCGGAAATCCCCCTTACCAGGCGAGCGAGCGGTCGACGGCGTGCAGCACCCGGTCCAGGTCGGGGAGGTAGTGCTCCTCGAGCTTGGCCGGCGGGTACGGCGTGTCGAACCCGGTCACCCGGAGGACGGGCGCTTCCAGCGAGTAGAAGCACTCCTGCTGGACGCGCGCGGCGATCTCCGACGTCAGCGACGACTCCGACGGCGCCTCCGACAGCGCGATCAGCCGGCCGGTCTTGCGGACCGACTCGAACACGGGGCCGAGGTCCAGCGGCGAGAGCGTGCGCAGGTCGATGACCTCGAGGGACTTGCCTTCGTCCTCGGCCGCGGCGGCCGCGTCGAGGGCGACCTTCACCGAAGGCCCGTACGCGACGACCGTCGCCGTCGTGCCTTCGCGGACGACGTGGGACGAGAACACCTCCGACGGCGTCCCGGCGACGTCGATCTCCGCCCGCAGCGCACCCGAGTGGTACAGCCGCTTGGGCTCGAAGAACAGGACCGGGTCGTCGGACCTGACCGCCTGCTGGATGCCCCAGTAGGCGTCGACGGCGTTGGAGATCGAGACGACTTTCAGGCCCGGGATGTGCGCGAACAGCGACTCCGGCGACTCGGAGTGGTGCTCGACCGCGCCGATCCCGCCGCCGAACGGCACCCGGATCACGACCGGCATCTTGATCTTGCCCTGCGTCCGGTAGTGCAGCTTCGCCAGCTGCGAGGAGATCTGGTCGAAGCCGGGGAAGATGAAGCCCTCGAACTGGATCTCGCACACCGGCCGGAAGCCGCGCACGGCCAGGCCGACCGCGGTGCCGATGATGCCCGACTCCGCCAGCGGCGTGTCCAGCACGCGCTGCTCGCCGAAGTCCTTCTGCAGCCCGTCGGTGATCCGGAAGACGCCGCCGAGCTTGCCGACGTCCTCTCCCATGATCAGGACCTTCGGGTCTTCTTCCATCGCGCGGCGCAGGCCGAGGTTGAGAGCCTTGCCGATGGTGAGTTTCTGGAGGTCCGACATCAGTGCTCACCCGCCGAAACGAAGCCGTCGAGGTAGGACAGGAACTCTTCGCGCTGCGCGTCCAGCACCGGGTTGCCCTCGGCGTAGACGTTGCTGAAGATCCGCTCCGGCGGTGGCTCCGGCATGTTGAACGTGTATTCGCGCAGGTCCGCCGCGAACGCGTCGGCCTCGGCCTGGACGCTGTCGAAGAAGGCCTGGTCGGCGCCGCCGCCGCGGGCCAGGTACGCGCGGACGCGCTCGATCGGGTCCTTGAGCTTCCACTCCTCCAGCTCGTCGGAGAGCCGGTAGCGGGTGGGGTCGTCGGTCGTCGTGTGGGCGTCCATCCGGTAGGTGAACGCCTCGATCAGGACGGGTCCGTTGCCGTGCCGGCACTCGTCGAGCGCCCAGCGGGACACCGCGAGGCAGGCCAGGACGTCGTTGCCGTCGACGCGGATGCCGGGGAAGCCGTAGCCGCGGGCGCGCTGGTACAGCGGCAGGCGCGACTGGCGCTCGGTCGGCTCGGAGATCGCCCACTGGTTGTTCTGGCAGAAGAAGACGAGCGGCGCGTCGTAGACGGCGGCCCAGACGAATCCTTCGTGGACATCGCCCTGCGAAGTGGCGCCGTCACCGAAGTAGCAGATCGTCGCTTCGCCGTCGTCGTCCCCGACCTTGCCCTCGAACTTCTGGCCCATCGCGTAGCCGGCGGCGTTCAGCACCTGGTTGCCGATCACGATGGTGTACGGGTGGAAGCCGGTGGCCCGGTAGTCCCAGCCACTGTGGTCGGTGCACCGGAAGATGCCCAGCAGGTCCTTCATGTCGACCCCGCGCGCGTACGCGACGCCGTGTTCGCGGTAGCTGGGGAACGCCATGTCGTTCGCCTTGAGGGCGCGGCCGGAGCCGATCTGCGCGGCCTCCTGGCCGAGCAGCGGGACCCAGATGCCGAGCTGGCCCTGGCGCTGCATGGCGTTCGCCTCGCGGTCGGCCCGCCGGACGAGCACCATGTCGCGGTACAGGCCGCGGAGTGCTTCGGCGTCGATGTCGTCGACGTACTTGTCGAACTGGGGCGACGGAACCCGTTCGCCTTCGGGGGTGAGCAGCTGAGTCAGCTCAGCGCCACCTTCGCTCGTCGCTCGCAACCCGGCGATCACCTGCTCGGGGGACGGCTGGGCCGCGACGGCGGCCGGCCCGTCTCCCGGTTCCGGGTGCGTCCACTGTTCGGACGGCATGCGCAGTACTCCTCGTGTCGGTGCCTCTGGCGGCCGCTTGTGGCGACCACAGCGACTGCACCGGCGGGGACCAGCGCATCGGGTCCGAAGCGCTCGGTCACCGTCGGCGTTGACGGTTCACGCCGACATCCTGGCACGAAGGTCCGCGCTTTGGTCAGCCGCGGTTGCTCATTTGTTGCTGAGAAACCCGCCCTGAACAGGGAAAACGTTAGGACGCCCGAGCATCGGACCTACGAGAGTAGGGAATCGACCCGAGCGTTCACCAGGCGTGGTGCGGCCGGGTGATCACGTGATCACCCGTCTCCGGGGGACCGTTGTGATGTGCGGCACTGTCGGACCCTCGCTTTTCGGGGGTCGGGTGGCGGAGCCCCCGGTTCGAGGCAGAGCCCCGTCGGTCACAGTGGCACGATGGCGACGTGGAGCAGAAATCCGTACGTGAATCCGTTGTGACGTCGTGGACCGACGACGTCATCCCGAGCCTGTCCGGGCTGGTGGCGATCCCCGCCTTGTCCCCGGCCTTCGACGCCGAGTGGGCGAAGAGCGGGCACCTCGCCGCCGCCGTCGAGCACGTCCGCGAGTGGATCGCCGGGCGTGACCTGTCCGGCGCGGCCCTCGAGGTCGTGCAGCTCGAAGACCGGACCCCCGTCCTGCTCGTCGACGTCCCGGCGACCCCGGGCGCGGCGGACAGGGGCACCGTCCTGATGTACGGCCACCTCGACAAGCAGCCCCCGGTCGGCGGCTGGTCCGAGGGCCTCGGCCCGTGGACCCCGGTGATCCGCGACGGCCGGCTGTACGGCCGCGGGTCCGTCGACGACGGCTACTCCGGCTACGCGGCGACCACGGCGATCGAAGCCGTCCACGCGGCCGGCGGCGAGCACGCCCGCATCGTGCTGCTGCTGGAGACCGGCGAGGAGTCCGGCAGCCCCGACCTGCCCGCCTACGTCGAGCACCTGGCCGACCGCATCGGCGACGTCTCGCTGGTGGTCTGCCTCGACGCCGGCGGCAGCGACTACGAGCGGTTGTGGCTGGTCACGAGCCTGCGCGGGATGCTGCACCTCGACGTCACGGTGCAGCTGCTGGGCTCGGCGCAGCACTCCGGCGTCGCGAGTGGCGTCGTCGCGAGCTCGTTCCGGATCCTGCGGCGCCTGCTCGAACGCCTCGAGGACAGCGCGACCGGCGAACTGCTGCTCGACGAGCTCAAGGTCGACGTCCCGGCGGACCGGCTCGCGGAGCTCAAGGCCGTCTCGCAGGACTTCCCGGAGGCGCTGTCGAAGGCGTTCCCGCTGGTCGAAGGCGGGCGCGTGATGACGGAAGACGCGCTGGAGCTGATGCTCAACAACGCGTGGCGCCCGACGCTGTCGGTGATCGGCGCCGACGGCTTCCCGAAGCCCGCCGACGCCGGGAACGTCCTGCGCGAGAGCACCACGCTCACCCTGAGCTTCCGCCTCCCGCCGACGGCCGACGCCGAGAAGGCCCTCGAAGCCGTGAAGCGCGTCCTGACCACCGACGTCCCGTACGGCGCGAAGGTGACGCTCGGCGCGCCGCAGGCGGAGAACGGCTGGAACGCGCCGACCGAATCGCCGTGGCTGACGACGGCCCTGCGCACGGTCAGCGACGAGGTCTTCGGCCGGCCCCACCGCGCGACCGGCATGGGCGGCTCGATCCCGTTCATGGGCCTGCTCTCGCGCAAGTTCCCGGAGGCGCAGTTCCTGGTCACCGGCGCGTGCGGGGCCGACTCGAACATCCACGTGCCGGACGAGTGGCTGCACCTGGACTACGCGCAGCAGGTCACCGAGGCCGTGGCGCACATCCTGGACGCGCACGCCCGCGGCTGACAACCGCTTTCACGGGAAAGCGACGCCGCAGGCCTCGCGGAACGCCGAGGTGGCCGCGGCGAGGTACGCCGGGAAATCCTCGGCGCCGTCGTCGTCGATCCAGCGGTCGAAGGCGTCGCCGAGGATGTTCGCCGCGGCCTGCGCCGCGGGTTTCGCCAGCTCGGGATCTGTTCCCCGGCGCTCGAGGGCGTCCCGGATCGCGGCCGTGATCGCCGCGGCCTTGCTCCGCTCGCGTTCGCGGAGCTCGGCGCTCGAGGCGATCACGGCCCGGCGTTCCGGCGACGGATCGACGAGCCGCGTGACCTGCGTGCCGACCTCGACGAGCGCGCCGAGAGCCGTGCGAAGCGGCGTCTCCCCTTCTTCGGCCGCGAGAACGGCTTCGCCGACCGCCGGCGGTAGCTGTTCCGCGCCCGCGAAGAGGACTTCGCGCTTGTCGGGGAAGTAACGGAAGTACGAGCGCCGGGTGATCCCGGCGCGCTCGGCGATCTGCGTGATCGTCACGGCGTCGTAGCCGTGCTCGGCGTACAGCTCCAGCGCGGCTTTCCGCAGCCGGTCCGCGGTCCCGGGATCCCATCTGGCCACGGCTCACCCTAACCGACGTCTCAGTGTGTCATCACATGCTAGCCTCGATGACGACACACTGAGACATCACGGGAGTCGACATGGAGATCTGGGTACTCGGCGCTCTGGGCCGCACCGGCCGGGCCATCACCGCCGAACTGACCGCGCGCGACCTGCCCGCCGTGCTCGTCGGACGCGACCGGGAGCGGCTGGCGGAGACCGGCTCGAAGTACGTCGTCGCCGACGGCGTCGAGGCGATCGCGGCGGAGATCCGGCGGCAGCGGCCGGCGGTCGTCATCAACACCATCGGCGAGTACGCCGCCACGGCTCCGGCGATCGCGCGGGCGTGCCTGCCTGGCGGCCACTACGTCGACCTGGCCGCGGACAGCGTCGCCGTCCAGCGGCTGCTCGACCTGCACGAAGAGGCCCAGGCCGGCGGCAGCACCTTCCTCACCGGCGTCGGCTTCGGCGTCCTGGCCACCGAGGCCGTCGTGGTGAAGCTGTGCGAAGGACAGCCGATGCCCGAAGCCGTGCGCGTCGACGCGCTGGCGTCGGTCGCCGTCGAAGAAGGCGCGGTGGGGGTCGCGTTGGCGGCCACCATCGTCGACGCCTTGACGACGGCCGGGCTGGGGGCGAACCCGCGAACCGTCACCCTCCCCGACGGCGAGACGGTGCGGGCCGCGACCGTTCCCTCGGGGGAGCTGATCGCCGCCCAGCGCGCGAGCGGTGCGCCGGACGTCGTGGTGTCGTCCGCGCTGGCGCCGACCTCGCCGGTGACACGGGCGCTCGTGCCGCTGCTCGGCCGGCTGGTGTCGATCCCGGCCGTGCGCCGGTTCGCCGTCCGGCGCCTCGCCGCGATCCGCACGAAGGCCGCACCCCGCCCGCGCACGCACTCCTGGGGCCATGCGGTCGTGACCTGGCCGGACGGCACCACGCGCGAAGGCTGGCTCCGCGCGGGCGAAGGCATGGACTTCACCGCAGCGGTCGTGGCCGAGACCGCGGCCCGCCTCGCCCGCGGCGAGGGCAAGCCGGGCGCGGACACACCGGCGGCGGCGTTCGGCGCCGGCCTGGCCGAAGCGGCGGGCGGCACCTTCCTGCTCTGAGCCGGCCGGGGCAGGTGCACCGAGACGTCCGAAGTGGACTGCGTTGCCGGGTGAAGACGGCCCTCGGCGGCGACAGTCGCGCGCCGCTCTAAACATCGCTGTAACTTCACGGTGCTGTGCTTTGGTATGGATGAGTGGCAATATGCGTGCTCTCAGAACCTGAGAACTACGAGGAGTGACGACGTGGCCCGAGGAACCCAGCTGAAGGCGATCGCCCTGCTGCCGGCGTTCGCCCTGGTCGGCTTGACCGTGGCGTGCGGAGCGGGAGGCAGTGGCGCGGGCGACGCCGGCTCCAGCTCCGCGGCCGCCCCGGGCACCGCATCGGGTGACATCGGCACGGTCGCCAAGGACGACAAGCTGGCGGCCATGGTCCCGGACGCGGTCAAGGCCGACGGCAAGATCCTGGTCGGCCAGGACCAGAGCTACCCGCCGAACGAGTTCCAGGACGCGAGCGGCAAGGTCACCGGCTTCGACGTCGACCTCGGCACCGCGATCGGGCAGAAGCTGGGCCTGAAGATGGAGTTCCAGAACTCCGCCTTCGACGGGATCATCCCGGGCATCCAGGCCGGCAAGTACGAGCTCGCGATGTCGTCGTTCAGCGTCAACGCCGAACGGCTCCAGATCGTCGACATGGTCGGCTACTACAAGGCGGGGACGTCGCTCGGCGTGCTCAAGGGCAACCCCGACAAGCTGAACGTCGACGACCTGTGCGGCAAGAAGATGGGCGTCCAGAAGGGCACCACGCAGGTCGACGACCTGCAGACCCGCTCGCAGAAGTGCACCTCGGCGGGCAAGCCGGCGATCGACGTCACCCAGCTGCAGGCCCAGACCGACGTGAACCTCGCGCTGACCGCGAAGCGGGTGCAGGGCGAGCTGGCCGACTCCCCGGTCGTCGACTACGCGGTCAAGCAGACCAACGGGCAGCTCGAGGTCGTCGGCGACCCGTACGACACGGCGCCCTACGGCATCATCCTGAAGAAGGGCAGCGGCGACTACGCCAAGGCGGTCCAGAGCGCCGTCCAGGCCCTGATCGACGACGGCACCTACAAGAAGATCCTCGACAAGTGGGGCCTGTCGGCGGCCGGCGCGGTCACCAAGTCGGAACTCAACCCGGCGGCCTCCTGAGCCGGGCAGAGAGGGCTCAGCAAGTGTCCAGCTCCCCCGACGCGCCACCCGGTGAACGGGTGCCCGTCGACACCGAACCCATCAAGGCCGTCCCGGTGCGCCACTACGGGCGCTGGGCGGCCGGGGTGGTCGTCCTCTTCATCGCCTTCATCGTCGTCCGCAGCATCGTCACGAACGACAACCTCGGCTGGCCGGTCGTCTGGGACTACATGTTCAACGACCGCGTGCTGCGCGGTCTGCAGAACACCCTGATCCTGACCGTGATCTCGATGCTCATCGGCATCGTGGGCGGTGTCCTGCTGGCGGTGATGCGGCTGTCGCCGAACCCGCTGACCAAGGGCGCCGCCGGCATCTACATCTGGCTGTTCCGCGGCACCCCGCTGATCACCCAGCTCGTGTTCTGGAACTTCCTCGCGTTCGCCTACCCGCGGCTCGGCCTCGGGATCCCGTTCGGGCCGGAGTTCGTCTCGTGGGACACGAACACGCTGATCAACCAGTTCACGGCGTCGCTGCTCGGCCTCGGGCTCAACGAGGCCGCGTACATGGCGGAAATCGTGCGCGGCGGCATCCAGTCGATCGACAGCGGTCAGCTGGAGGCGGCGTCCGCGCTCGGCATGAAGCGGACGACCACGCTGCGGCGCATCATCCTGCCGCAGGCGATGCGGGTGATCGTGCCGCCCACCGGCAACGAGACGATCGCGATGCTGAAGACCACGTCGCTGGTGGTCGCGATCGGCTACTTCGAGCTGATGGTCGCCGTCCAGACCATCTACGCACAGAACTTCAAGACGATCCCGCTGCTGCTCACCGCGGTGATCTGGTACCTGTTCATGACGTCGATCCTGACGCTCGTCCAGATCCAGATCGAGAAGTACTTCGCCCGGGGTACCGCCCGCGACGTCACCCCGCGGACCGGCCTGCGCAGCCGGTTGTTCGGCCGGGGCGGAGGAGGCCGCGCATGACCCCCGTCGTTTCCGCGCAGAAGATCTGCAAGAGCTTCGGCAGCGTCGACGTCCTCAAGGGCATCGACCTCGAGGTGCACGAACGCGAGGTGCTCTGCCTGATCGGGCCGTCCGGCTCGGGCAAGTCGACGCTGCTGCGCTGCATCAACCACCTCGAGAAGATCGACGCCGGCCGGCTCTACGTCGACGGCGTGCTGGTCGGCTACAAGCAGCGCGGCGACAAGCTGCACGAGCTGCGCGAGAAGGAGGTAGCGCTCCAGCGCAAGGACATCGGCATGGTGTTCCAGCGCTTCAACCTCTTCCCGCACATGACGGCGCTCGAGAACGTCATGGAGGCGCCGATCCAGGTCCGGCGCGAGCCGAAGGCCCAGGTCCGGCAGCGCGCGCTCGAGCTGCTGGAGCGCGTCGGCCTCGCCGACAAGGCGAAGAACTACCCGGCGCAGCTGTCCGGCGGGCAGCAGCAGCGCGTCGCGATCGCGCGGGCGCTGGCGATGCAGCCGAAGCTGATGCTGTTCGACGAGCCGACGTCCGCGCTGGACCCCGAGCTCGTCGGCGACGTCCTGGGCGTGATGAAGCAGCTCGCCAAGGACGGCATGACCATGGTCGTCGTCACGCACGAGATGCAGTTCGCGCGCGAGGTGGCGGACAAGGTCCTGTTCATGGACGGCGGCGTCGTCGTCGAGGAGGGACCGCCCGACCAGGTCATCGGGGACCCGCGGGAGGAGCGGACCAAGTCGTTCCTCGCCCGGGTGCTCAATCCCAACGCCTGAGGGATCGTGCGGCGGAAACGGTGTTCCGGCACCGTTTCCGCCGTTTTTTCGCTACCTTGATGGCGGGGTGAGGGAGGGGTCATGTCGACGGAAAGCGCGCTGCCGCCGCTCGACCCCTTCGCGGGCATCCCGGACCGCCGCTACGAGGTCAAGGCGTCCGAACTGCTGAAACCCGGCAACGCGGGCCTGATGCGCTGGCGGCGTCAGGCCACCAACGCCCCGATCGTCTACGTCGAGGACGCCTACATCACCGGGACGCTCGACCTGCGGGCCGCCGACCTGAAGTACCTGTTCCGGTTCGAGCGCTGCCGGTTCGAGCAGCCGCCGGACGTGCGCGAGGCGAACCTGCTCGGGCTCGTGTTCCGCAAGTGCTGGCTGCCGGGGCTCAAGGCCCGCAACATGCGCAGCCGCAACGACGTCCGGCTGATCCGCAGCGTCGTGCAGGTCGACGGGGACCGGCGGGAGATCGAAGAGACGACCGTCCAGCGCGGCGACGACCGCGAGCGCGGCATGCCGAACGCCGCGGTCAACCTGACCGACGCGGTGATCGAGGGGTCGATGGTGCTGACCCGCACGGTGATCTCGCACCCGCACGGCAAGGCGATCCAGGCCGACCGGCTGGTGCTGACCGGCGCGCTGCTGGCCTACCGGATGGTCGCGAACGGCGAAGTCCGGCTCCCGGGCGTGCGGACCGGCGGTAACGTCAACTTTTCGGGTGCGACGTTGAACAACCCGGACGGCTTCGCGCTCAACGGCAACGGCCTGCACATCGGCGGCAGCCTGCTCTGCGAGGTGGACAACTACGGGCCGGCCAGCCAGCGCAAGCGCTTCTCCGCCACCGGGATCATGTACCTGCCGAGCGCGACGGTGGACAGCGACATTTCGCTGCGCGAGGCGAAGCTGACGGTGTCCCAGCACGGCCCGATCGCCGTCGACGCCTGGAAGTCCAACGACCCGTACCTGGACCCGCGCCCGGCGCTGGTCGCCGACCGGATGCGCGTCGACGGCAACGTCGAACTGTCCGACGGCCTGCAGGCGCTGGGCACGCTGCGCATGGTCAACGCCCGCGTCGGCGGCTCCCTGCGGCTGGCCGGCGCGGAGGTCCGGGTCGAGCGCGGCAAGACCGTGCCGTACTACGACCGCGCCCTGCACCTGGACGGCACCGAGATCGGCGGCGACATCGAGGCGACGAGCCTGCGCGTCCCGGCCGGCCAGCTGCGCCTGGCCGACGTCACGATCGGCGGCAACTTCCTGGCCTGGAACTCGATGTTCCGCCACCCCGGCCGCGACGTGTTCTCGGCGCGCCGGTCGAAGATCGCGGGCAACTTCCAGCTGACGGACGCCACGATCCACGGCACGCTGCGCCTGCAGGGCGTGGACGTCGGCGGCAGCATCAACCTGGCGGGCACCCGCCTGACCGACCCGGGCCGCCGCGCGACCAGCAGTTACTCCCTCGACGTCCGGACCGGCCGCGTCGGCCGCGACCTGACCCTGCGGGACAACAACGGCCGCCCGTTCGTGGCGGAGGGCGGCGTCAACCTCGACGGCGCCCAGGTGGCCCGGCGCGTGGACCTGCGCGGCTCCCAGCTGGGCTCGCTCCCGCCGTTCGGCGTGGCCTTGGACGCGGGCGACGTCGCCTCGGACGAGTTCGTCCTGACCCCGAGCTCCCCACCGGCCGGCCGTGTGGTGCTGCGCCGAGCCCACTGCGGAACCCTGAGCGACAACAACCAGTTCTGGGCGGCGTCCGAGGGCATCGAGCTGGAGGACTTCCGCTACGACGCGTTGAAGAAGGGCATCCCCCTCGACGACGACAGGGCCCTGGACGAGCGAATAGAGCTGCTGCGCAAGGCGATGCGCGGTTACCGCCCGGGCCCGTACGACCAGCTGGCCCACATGCTCCGCGCGGCGGGAAACGAAGAGCACGCGTCGACGGTGGCGCTGCGCAAGCAGCAGTTCCGCTACGAGGCACTGGCCCGCGGCTTCAAGTTCTTCGGCCCGGGAGTCCGGCTGTGGAGCTGGCTCCAGCGTTCGATGGTGGGCTACGGCTACCGCCCGGTGCGAGCGCTCGGCTGGCTGCTGGCGTTGCTGGTGCTGGGCAGCCTCTGGTTCGGGTTGGGAACGGACGACTGCATCCACGACAAGTCCGGCCGCGTCGTCGCCAACGGCGAGCGTTGCGTGGTGAACCAGCAGGACACGGGCCTGCAGTGGAACCCGGTGATCTACACAGCGGATCTCTTGGTCCCGATCGTGGACTTCGGCAACAAGTCGAGGTGGTACATGCACGGAACGGACAACTGGGTAGCGGCGGGCTTCACGGCATCGGGCTGGATCCTGGCCACCACGGTCGCGGCGGGTGTGAGCCGCATGCTGCGTAGGGAAAGCTAACGCTTTATAGCGTCAGCTCTAGAAGTGGTCAGTCGATGAAGCGCGACCAGAACGGGATGTACCTGGGGCCGTCCGGTGGGGCCGTGCTGATGCCCGCCGCGAACTCGCGGTGCAGGTAATCCCGCAGGTCACAGCCGTAGACGATGATGTCCGTCTGGTACACCGACAGCACCGGGTAGCCCACCGTGCCCGGCAGGCCCGGCAGGTATCGGTGGCCGCACACCGGCACCAGCTGCGGCACGTCGGCCAGGCGCCGCCGGGCCTCGCGGACCGCGTCCTCCGGGCCGACCGGGCGCGTGCCCCACTCCGGCAGCCAGAAGCCGTTGTGCTCGACGTCGTACAGCACCCCGTCGACCGGCCATGCCAACCGTTTGCGCAGCTGCTCGGCGTTGCCGCAGCGCCAATCCGGCCAGCGGTCGCCGATCGGGACGCCGGCGGACAGGAACGTCCGGTGGTCGGCGGCGAAGCGGAAGCCGAACCGGCGTTCGACGTCGTCGAGCTCGGTTTCGCTCAGCCCGGGACGCACGGGTTCCCGGAGGTTCTCCTGCAGGTGCCGCGCCTCCTCCGGAGTGAGGGCGCCGGCCGGCTGGACGGGGGTCATGACCCGAGCCTAAGCGGCGGCTCACCCGCCCGCGCGTCCTTTTTCGCGCTTTCCCAGGTGCCACGGCCGGGTGAGTTTGTTCTCTCATCGGGCGGACCGTGGAACAGAGCGTGAACGCGTGTAGTTCACTCATGCCGTGACTTCTCCACGACCGCAGAGCCGCGTGCGCGCCCCCGAGCTGCGCGGCGACGTCTGGCTGAACACCGGCGGCCGCCCGCTGACCCTGGCCGAGCTGCGCGGCCGTGTCGTGCTGCTGGACTTCTGGACCAGCGGCTGCATCAACTGCCTCCACGTGCTCGACGAGCTGCGGCCGCTGGAGGCCGAGTTCGCGGACGTGCTGGTCACCATCGGTGTCCACTCCCCGAAGTTCCTGCACGAGGGCGAGCGCGCCTCCATCGAGGCCGCCGTCCGCCGCTACGACGTGCACCACCCGGTGGTCAACGACCCCAAGATGGACCTGTGGTCGCAGTACGCGGTCCGCGCGTGGCCCACGCTGGTCGTCGTCGACCCCGAGGGGTACGTGGTGCACGTCGCCGCGGGCGAAGGGCACGAAGAGGCGCTTCGCCGCGTCATCGCGGACCTCGTGACGAAGCACGAGGCGAAGGGGACGCTGCGGCGCGGCGGCAGCCCGTACGTGCCGGTCGAGGAGCAGACCGGGGAGCTGCGGTTCCCGAGCAAGGCCGTCGCCACCGCAGAGGGACGCGTCCTGGTCGCCGACACCGGGCACCACGCGATCGTCGAGTTCGCTTCCGACGGCGAGACCGTCATCCGCCGCTTCGGCAGCGGCGCCCGCGGGAGCCAGGACGGGCCGTTCGACATCGCGACCTTCACCGAGCCGTCGGGCATCGCGCTCCTGCCGTACGACATCGCCGAGCGCGTCGGCTACCACGCCGTCGTCGCCGACACGGCCGGGCACCGGCTGCGCGGCCTCGACCTCATCACCGGCGAGGTGACGACGGTCGCCGGCACGGGCGCGCAGTGGCGCACCGGCGCGGATTCCGGCAGAGCCACCGAAGTCGACCTCACGAGCCCGTGGGACGTCGCCTGGTGGGGCCCGGCCGGCGGGGTCGTCGTCGCGATGGCGGGCAACCACACGCTGAGCGTGTTCGACCCGGTCGGCGGCACGATCCGCCGTTTCGCCGGGACGACCGTCGAAGGCCTTCGCGACGGCGATGTCGGCGAAGCGTTCTTCGCGCAGACGTCCGGCCTCGCCGTCGACGGCGACAAGCTGTGGCTCGTCGACGCGGAGACGTCTGCGCTGCGCTGGATCGAGCCCGACGGCGAGTCGTTCACGGTGCAGACCGCGATCGGCGTCGACCTGTTCTCCTTCGGCCACACCGACGGGCCGGCCGACAAGGCGCTGCTCCAGCACCCGCTCGGCCTCGCCGTGCTGCCCGGCGACAAGATCGCGATCGCCGACACCTACAACGGCGCGGTTCGCCGCTTCGACGTCTTCACCCGCGAAGTCACCACGATCGCCACCGGGCTCACCGAGCCGCAGGGCCTGCTGCTGCACGACGGCGAACTGCTGGTCGTCGAGTCGGCGGGCAACCGCATCGGCCCGCTCCCGGCAGCCGAGCCGACGCACGTCACCGGCGACGCGCACGCCGTGCCCCGCCCGCCGACGGTGCTCGCGCCGGGCGAGATCGACTTTTCGGTGGTGTTCACGGCCCCGCCCGGCGAAAAGCTGGACGACCGCTTCGGCCCGTCGACGCGGCTCGAGATCAGCGCGTCGCCGCCTTCCCTGCTGGCCGACGGCGGCGGGACGGGCACGGACCTGGCCCGCAAGATCCGCTTGGCGCCGGGCGTCACCGAAGGCGTGCTGCAGGTCGTCGCGCAGGCGGCGAGCTGCGACGACGGAGGTGACCACCCCGCCTGCCGGATCACCCGGCAGGACTGGGGCGTCCCGGTGCGGATCGAGGACGGCGGGGTGCGCGAGCTGAGCCTGGTCATGGCCGGGGAGCCCAGGACCGGCGAGTAACATGCAGGCCGTGTCTGACGGGCCGAAACTCGAAATCCAGATGCTGCACGACCGGGTACTCGTGCGGCTGTCGCCGGAAGAGGGCGAGCGTCGCAGCAGCGGCGGCATCGTGATCCCCGCGACCGCGCAGGTCGCGCGCAGGCTGGCGTGGGGTGATGTACTGGGCGTAGGCAACAGCGTGCGAAACGTCAAGACCGGCGACCGCGTGCTCTTCAACCCGGAGGACCAGCTCGAGGTCGAGATCCAGGGCGAGGGGCACCTGGTGATGCGCGAACGCGACATCCACGCGGTGGCGACCGAGCGCACCGAGCACGGGACGGGGCTCTACCTGTAGGTCGGGTCCCGCGGAAGGCAGGCGCGTGGCAGACGAAGAGGCAACCGGGGGCGCGAACGCAGGCGCACCCGCAACAGCGACGACGGAGTTGCCCGCTGCGGAGGCGCCGGAGCCGACGATCGAGCCGGCGAGCGCGGGAACGCCCGAGCCGCCCGCCCCCCCGCCCGAGCCGACCACGGCCGAGTTCCCCGCGGTCGCCCAGCCGCCTGCGGCGGTCGGCGGTGCTGCCGCCGAAGTCTCGCCCGAGTGGCCGGGGGCGGCCGGAGTCGCTGAGCCGGCTGCGACTGCCGAGCTCCCCGCGGTCGCCGAGCCGCCTGCGGCGGTCGGGGGCGCTGCCGCCGGGGTTCCGCCCGAGTGGCCGGGGGCGGCCGAGGCGCCGACCGTCGTCGAGGTGCCTGCGACCGAAGCCACGCCTGAGTGGCCGGGCGCGGCCGAGGCGCCGACCGTCGTCGAGGCACCCGCCTCCGAAGTCAAGCCCGAGTGGCCTCCGGTCGTCGCCGCGCCTGCCGGTGGCCGGCCTTCCGGCGACGGCGCCGCGACTACCGATCTCCTCTCCGACGACCTGCTGGGCGAGCTCCTCGAAAACCCCGCGCCACCGCCTGCTCCGGAGACACCCGCCCGGAAGCTGCGCAAGGGCCTGGCCCGGGCCATGATGGCCATCGGGCTCGCGCTCGGGATCTTCGTCATCCTCTACGCCATCGATCTCGTCGTCAGCGCCGGGGATGTGCCGCGCGGGGTGACCGTGGCCGGGATCGATGTCGGGGGGCTGTCCCATGCCGAGGCCGAGGCCAGGCTGCGCCGCGAACTCGAGCCGCGGCTGATCCGGCCCGTTGTCGTGCACGGTGGGGACGTGCAGGCCCAGCTCCTGCCCTCGCAGTCCGGGCTCGGGCTCGACTGGCCCAACACCCTCGGGCTCGCCGGGCACCAGCCGCTCAGTCCGATCACGCGGATCATGTCCTTCTTCACCAGCCGCGAGGTCGGGGTGGCCACCCGCACCGACCCGAACCGGCTCGCGCAGGCCGTTCAGGAACTCGCCCAGGGCAAGCTGAACCACCCCGCGACCGAAGGCTCGGTCGGGTTCACGCCGATCGCGGGCAGCGACGGCGGGGTCACCGCCTACCCGGTCCTGCCGCGGCAGGGCCAGCAGCTGACCGACGTCGGCGGCGCCGTTCACACCGTCACCGACCACTGGCTCGACCCCGGCGGGGTCAAGCTCGCCATGGCGATCACGCCCGTGCGCGCGACCGCGGCCGGCGTGCAGGCCGCCTGGCAACAGATCGTCGTGCCCGCCGTCGCCGAACCCGTCGTCGTGCACGGCGAAGGCAAGGACGTTCCGCTGAAGCCCGCCACGATCGCGTCGGCGTTCCAGTTCGCGCCCGTCGAAGGCGGGGCCCTCGAGGTCCGGATCGACCAGGGCAAGCTGCAGGCCGCCCTCAAGGACGACCTCGCGAGCACCGAGACCGACGGCAAGGACGCGCAGATCGTCTTCACCGGTGACCAGCCGACGGTCGAGCCCTCCGAGGACGCCCGCAAGGTGGACTGGGAGAAGACCTTCCGCCCCTTGATCGACGTGCTCAAGAAGACCGACGGGCGGGATCTCCCCGTCGTCTACAGCGCGTCGGCGCCCACCGTGACCACCGACGCCGCCCGTGCGCTCGGCATCAAGGAGGTGATCGGCGAGTTCACCACCGCCGGCCTCTCCGGCCCGGCCGCGACGAACAACCGGACGCTCGCCGCCCGCGTGTCCGGCACGATCGTCAAGCCCGGCGAGACGTTCAGCCTCGGCGGCCGCTCCGGCCCGCGCACCGCCGACGCCGGCTACGTGCCCGCCCCGGTCGACGAGGACGGCACCGGCCCGGACGTCGTCGGTGGTGGCGTCTCCCAGCTGGCGTCCACTTTGTACAACGCCGCCTACCTCGCCGGCCTGGCCGACGCCGGCCACCTGGACCACGACCACTACCTCGACCGCTACCCCGCCGGCCGGGACGCCAAGGCCGTCAACGCCGACGGCAGCCCCGTCGAGCTCAAGGTGACCAACGACGCGGCGACCGGCATCGCCATCCAGGCCTCCGTTTCCGGCGGCTCGGTGACCGTCCGGATCTGGGGCACCCGGCACTTCCGCGTCGAGGGCCAGACCGGGGCGCAGACACCCGGCGACCCGCCGCCGATCCAGTTCGGCTCCGGTGGGAGCGGGTCGTGCCGGCCCTCGATCGGTACGTCCGGTTTCAGCGTCACCGACACGCGCGTGCTCTACGACGTCGCGAGTGGCGCCGAGGTCCGGCGGACGTCGCACACCGCGACCTACGGTCCGCGTCCGACCGTTCTCTGTTGAGTTGTCAGCGAAGGACCATGCACCCCGCCTCCTCGAAGTCGCGCAGCCACGCCGGCTCCCGCAGCTGCTTGTTCCACCGCAGATCCAGCTTGTCCAGTTTGGACAGCCGAGCCAGTGACGCGGGCAGGGTGGTCAGGGAGTTCTCCCGCAGGTCCAGCTGACGGAGCTCAGTCAGCAAACCGATCGACGACGGCAGCGAAGTCAGCCGGTTACCGCGCAAGTGCAGCTCCCGCAACGCCCTCAGCGCGCCGATCGACTCCGGCAGCGCGCTCAACTCGTTGCGGTACAGCCGGAGTTCGCGCAGCGCCGCGAACCCCGACAGGTCCGAGGGCAGCGCGGTGAGCCGGTTGTCCGTGCACCCCAGGTACCGCAGCCGGCTCAGCCGGCACCAGGCGTCCGGGAACTTCGTCAGCCGGTTGTCGCTGAGGTACAGGTACTCGGTCAGCCCGGCCAGGTCACCCAGCTCCTCCGGCAGCGACTCGAACCGGTTGTGCGCCAGGTCGAGCGTGTGCAACGACGTCAGCGCCGAAATACCCGGCGGCAGCGAGGAGATCCGGTTCGCCGCGAGGTTCAGCACCCGCAGCCCGGTCCGGGACCACAGCGACGCGGGCACCTCCGAGATCGAGTTCCGGTACAGGTCCAGCCGGGTGACGCCGGGTGGCACCGAGGGCACCGACGTCAGCCCCTGATCGCTCAGGTCCAGTGCCGTCATGACGACCGCCTGGTGCGGGGCAGCAGCGTCCAGGTCTCCGCGTTGTCCGGAGTGGACACCTGGATCCGCAGGCCGGGAGCCTCCGACACGGCCAGCTCGGTCAGCCGGAAGCTCATCCGGCCCGCCCGCGGGTGCTCGAACTCCCGCACCCTCGGCCGCGGTTCCGCCACCTCGTGCCGCGCCCACAGCCCGGCGAACTCGGGGCTCAGCGCGGACAGCCGCCGGATGTCCTCCTCCCACGCCGGGTCCCCGACGTGGTTGCCGTACTCGGCGCGCATCCGCGCGACCATGTGCGGCACCTCCTCGTCGTAGTTCAGCAGGAACCGCCGCGCGTTCGGCTCGGTCACGCAGCACCACAGCAGGTTCTTGTGCAGGCACGGCAGGCTGTGCCACTCCCAGAACAGCTCCTCCTGCGCCGCGTTCGACTCCAGCACGTCGAACCGGCCGTTGACGACCGTGGCGGGCAGCGGATCCAGCGCGCGCAGCACCTCGCGCACCGCCCCCGGCACCACCTCAACCGACGACGGCAGCCGCGACGGCGTCAGCTCCGCCAGCCGGTACAGGTGCTCCCGCTCGGGGTGGTCCATCCGGAGTGTGCGCGCCACCGCGTCGAGCACCTGCGCGCTGGCGTTGATCGGCCGCCCCTGCTCCAGCCACGTGTACCAGGTGACGCCGACGCCGGCGAGCAGCGCGACCTCCTCCCGCCGCAACCCGCTCGTGCGACGCCGCACGCCGGGGGGCAGCCCGACCTCCTCCGGGCCGATCCGCGCGCGGCACGCCTTGAGGAACTGGCCGAGTTCCTCCCGGCGGCTGGTGTGGACCTGCGTCGACGTCATGCGGACCATGGTGCCCGAGGGGTACGACAATTTCCGGCGAGACGGGTGCTGCCAGTACCAGCACCACCAGGCTCTCTCCGCCCGCAACGGGCGAACCCCAAGGTCGGAGGCATGACTCTGACCACCGATGCCCCGGCCACCCCAGACCGGGCCGCTCGGCCGGACAGGCGGCCGTGGTTGATGCTGGCCGTCCTGCTGCTCGGCCAGTTCATGGCGCTGCTCGACGTCACCGTCGTGAACGTCGCCATGACCGACATCCGCACCGACCTGCACGCGTCCGGCGCCGCCCTGCAGCTCGTCGTTTCCGGCTACACCGTGGGCTACGCGATGCTGCTGATCACCGGCGCCCGCCTCGGCGAGTTGTTCGGGCGGCGGCGGCTGTTCGTCACCGGCGTCGTCGCCTTCACCGTCTGCTCGCTGCTCTGCGGCCTGGCCCCCGGCGCCGGCCTGCTGATCGTCGCGCGGATCGCCCAGGGTGCCGGCGCCGCGCTGATGATGCCGCAGGTCATCAGCGTGATCCAGGCGCAGTTCAGCGGCCCCGCGCGGGCCAAGGCGCTCAGCGCGTACACCGCGGTCATCTCGGTCGCGTTCGTGGCCGGCCAGGTCCTCGGCGGGGTGCTCGTCGGCGCCGACCTCTTCGGTGCCGGCTGGCGGCCGATCTTCCTGGTGAACGTGCCGATCGGCGTGGTCGTCGCGGCGCTGGCCCTGCGGCTGGTGCCCGGCGGCGCGGCGAAGGCGGGCCGCCGGCTCGACCTCGCCGGCCTCGCGATCGCCGTGCCCGCGGTGGTGCTCGTCGTGCTGCCGCTGGTCCTCGGGCACGAAACGGGCTGGCCGGCGTGGACGTTCGTCTCGCTCGCGGCCGGCGGGCTGCTGGCGGTGCTGTTCGTGGTCGTGGAACGCCGGGTGCGTGACCCGCTGGTGAACCTCGGCGTCCTCAAGGTCCGCGGGGTCGCACCGGGACTGGCCGCGCTGGCCACCGGCGTGGCGTCCTACGGCGGGTTCCTCTTCTGCGTGGCGCTGCACCTGCAGACGGGCCTCGGCGAGACGGCGCTGGCCGCCGGCCTCTCCATGGCGCCCGGCGGCGTGGTCTTCGGCATCTGCGGCTTCTTCTGGCACAAGCTGCCCGAACGCGTCCACGCCGCGCTGACGCCGTGTGGTTACGTGGGGTCAGCGATCGCCTACGCGTTGCTGGGGCTCAGCCTGGCGGACGGCGGAAACGGCGGCGCGCTGTTCTTCGCCGCCCTCCTGCTCTTCGGTCTCTCGATGGGCCTGGCGTTCGGGTCTCTGATGGCGCACGCGCTGACCCACGTCCCGCTCGCCGGCGCGGCGGACGCCAGCGGCCTGCTCACGACGACGTTGCAGCTCGGCCAGGTCATCGGGGTGGCCACGTTCGGGAGCCTGTTCCTGACCCTCGCCGCCGGTTCCTCCGCGCACGCCATCACCACGACGATGACCTGGGCTGCGGCCCTGCTGGTGGTGGGCGCCGGGTTCGCCGTGGTGCTCGCCCGCGCTTCGGCCAAGCCGTAAACACGGAAAAGTTAGACACAGAAAAGCTGGACACGGAAAAGCCCGGCCGGTTCACCCGAAGGTGGACCGGCCGGGCCGAGGCTCCGGGGGGTTACCGGGTTACACCACGACGGCCATACGCGCCCGCAGCGATGCTGACACCGATCGCGGCCAGGACGACCTGGGTCAGGATCTCCAGCCAGTCGATGCCGTTGGTGTCCGCGTAGCCGAGACCGCGCGCGATCGCCGTGCCGATGAAGGCGGCGATGATACCGATCACGATGGTCAGCCAGACCGGGATGTTCTGCTTGCCGGGAGCGACCAGCCGGCCCAGAACACCGATGATCAGCCCGACGATGATGGCGCTGATGATGCCGGCGATAGTCATCAACTTTCTCCTCTCGGTGATCGCGGGTCCGGCCACTCGGTCCCGCGACTCTCGGAGACGGAATGCCCCGGCGGTATCGCCTCGAAACGCCAAAGGGCCCCTTCCGTTCCGGAAGGGGCCCTTCGGCGGAATGCGTTGATCAGAACGCGGCTTCGTCCAGCTCCATGAGCGCGTTGTCGGCGGCCTCCACGATGGCGCGGCGGGCGGTCAGCTCCGGCAGCACCTGCTTCGTGAAGAACGAGGCCACGGCGATCTTGCCCTCGTAGAACGGGGTGTCCTTGGCGGACGCGCCCGCGTCGAGCTTGCCGATGGCGACCTCGGCGTGCTTGAGCAGCTGCCAGCCGATGAGCAGGTCGCCGACCGACATCAGCAGGCGGACCGTGTGCTGGCCCACCTTGTTGATGTTCTGCGGGTCCTCCTGCGACGCGGTCAGGTAGCCGATCAGCGAGCCGAGCATGCCCTGGGTGTCCTCGAGGGCCTGCTTGAGCAGCGCACGCTCGTTCTTGAGCCGGCCGTTACCCGCCTCGGACTCGATGAACTTCGTGATCTCCCCGGCCACGTACGCGAGCGACTGGCCCTTGTCGCGGACGATCTTCCGGAAGAAGAAGTCCAGCGACTGGATGGCCGTGGTGCCCTCGTACAGCGAGTCGATCTTGGCGTCGCGGATGTACTGCTCGATCGGGTAGTCCTGCAGGAACCCGGAGCCGCCCAGGGTCTGCAGCGACTGCACGAGCTGCTCGGTGGCGCGCTCGGAGCCCACACCCTTGACGATCGGCAGCAGGAGGTCGTTGACGCCGTGCGCGAGCTTCTGGTCACCCTCGCCGGTCCACAGCTGGTCCTGGAACGACGCGGTGTAGAGGTACACCGCGCGGAGGCCCTCGGCGTACGCCTTCTGGAGCATCAGCGAGCGGCGCACGTCCGGGTGGTGGGTGATGGTGACGCGCGGGGCGGTCTTGTTCAGCATGTTCGGCAGGTCGGCGCCCTGGACGCGCTCCTTGGCGTACTCGAGCGCGTTGAGGTAACCCGTCGACAGCGTCGCGATGGCCTTCGTGCCGACCATCATCCGGGCGTACTCGATGACCTGGAACATCTGCGCGATGCCGTCGTGCACCTCGCCGAGCAGCCAGCCCTTGGCCGGGGTGCCGTGCTGGCCGAAGGTCAGCTCGCACGTCGTCGAGGCCTTGATGCCCATCTTGTGCTCGACTCCTGTGACGAAGGCGCCGTTGCGCTCGCCCAGCTCACCGGTCTTGGAATCGAAGTGGAACTTCGGCACGAGGAAGAGCGACAGGCCCTTGGTGCCCGGCCTGGTCTCGATGCCGGGACCCTCGGGGCGCGCCAGCACGAGGTGCATGATGTTTTCGCTCATGTCGTGCTCGGCCGAGGTGATGAACCGCTTGACGCCGTCGATGTGCCAGGAGCCGTCCTCCTGCTTGGTGGCCTTGGTGCGGCCCGCGCCGACGTCGGAGCCGGCGTCCGGCTCGGTCAGCACCATCGTGGCGCCCCAGGCCCGGTCGATCATGATCCGGGCCCAGTTCTTCTGCTCTTCGGTGCCGTTCTTGTCGACGATCATCGCGAAGTTCGGGCCCGCCATGTACATGAACAGCGGGGCGTTCGCGCCGAGGATGAGCTCGGACGCGGCCCACTGGACCGTGGGGGGCAGGCCGAAGCCGCCGAGGTCGTTGGTCAGGCCGAGACGCCACCACTCACCCTCGATGAGCTGCTGGTAGCTCTTCTTGAAGGACTCGGGGATCTTGACGCTGAACGTCTTCGGGTCGTACACGGGCGGGTTGCGGTCGGCGTCGGCGAAGGACTCGGCGAGCGGGCCGGTCGCGAGCTTGTTCAGCTCGGACAGCACACCGCGAGCGGTTTCTTCGTCGGATTCGGCGAGTACGCCCTTGCCCAGGCGCTCCTGCACGCCGAGTACCTCGAAGAGGTTGAACTCCAGGTCTCGGACGTTGCTCTTGTAGTGGCCCATGTCGTCACTCCAATGTGTTCGGCTCCCCGGCCGGGCACATGTTCGCCTTACTCGCCGGTAACATCAGGATATTACCTGTGGGTAACCAGGGCAAGCAGATCCGCACTTCCGAGTACCGGATTTCTTGGCTCCGGCCACGGGAAACGGGCTCAGCGCTGCCCCGGGAGGGCCGTTGTGTCGGCAGTCACCGGAAGGTGGCCGTCCTCCGCCCGGGTGACCAGGATGCCGCTGCGGAAGGCGATCGTCACCGCGTGTGTCCGGTCCCGGGCGGAAAGCTTGCGCAGGATGCTCTTCACGTGGGTCCGGACGGTTTCGACGGAGAGAAAGAGCAGCTTCGCGATCGCCGAGTTCTCCAGCCCTTCGGCGACCAGCTGGAGCACTTGGTACTCACGCCTGGACAGCGGCATCCCGCCGCGCGGCGACGGCGGGCTGTCGTGGGCGAGGTCGCCCTTCGGGGCGGCCGTGCGCTTGGGCCGGGCGGTCAGCGCGGCCAGCGCCGGGTCGATGTAACGGCGTTCGCTGTGCGCCCGCCGGATCGCTTCGGCGAGCCGTCGTGAATCGATCGATCGCGGCACGATCGCGTGCGCGCCCGCGGCGATCGCGGCCGCCAGGTACTGCTGCGTGCGGTTGCTGTCCCGGATCAGCGTGACCAGGAGCAGCGCCGGGTCGCCGGCGTTGAGCAGCTTGGTCAGGTGGCAGTTCGGGTCGAGCGCGGAGTCGAGCACGACGACGTCCGGTTTGACCTGTTCGCAGAGCTGCAGGGCCGCGTGGTGGCTGGCGGCCTGGCCGGCCCAGTGCAGCCCCTGACTGCGGTGCACGAGCGCGGCGAGGCCGTCGCGGAAGATCGGGACCGGGTCGACGACCGCCACGCCGAGACTGCGCCCCCCGGGTCCGGCCGGCCCCGCGGACCTGCGGGTGGGCTCGATGCCGTGCATCGCGGGCCTCCGTCTCTGCGCCGTCGCTCCTGGGGTGCCGGACGTCTCCGGTGCCATCCGGTCGCCCTGCGTGGACCGGCAGAAGTGACTCCTCCTGCTTGGTACGAGTCGCGATTGCGCAGCTCATGACGCCAAATCCCCCTCATGGCCCAATCCGCTGGTCACAGCAAACTTTCAGTAGAAGTCGATCTTGGGTGGACGGCTCGGCGGGGCGGGGAGGGACCTGAAGGGGCAGTCGGCGCTACTGAGGGTGGCCCGCAGCCCGTTCAACGATTTCGACGGTCTTCGGATGCGGCCCGCAGGAGGGCGAACTCGCCCGCCAGCCCGGCCGGCGTCCAGTGGGCGTTGAGCCCGCTGGGGTTCGGCAGCACCCACACGCGGGTGTCGCCGATGCGGTGGTCCTGCTCCCCGACCCGCGCCTTCGGGAAGCCGAACGCGGTCCGGTAGGCGGTGATCCCGACGATGGCCAGCCAGTTCGGCCGGTACTCGAGCACCTTCGCGACCAGCAGTTTCCCGCCTTCGCGGAGTTCGTCGTCGGTGAGCTCGTCGGCGCGGGCGGTGGTCCGGGCGACGACGTTCGTGATGCCGAGACGGAGGTCGAGGAGGCTTTCCTGCTCGCTGGGCGAGTACCGCCGCGGGGTGAAGCCGCCGGCGTGGAGGGCGGGCCAGAAGCGGTTGCCGGGACGGGCGAAGTGCTGCCCGAGGGCGCCGGAGTAGAGGCCGGGGTTGATGCCGCAGAAGAGGACGTCGAGGCCGGGGGCGATGACGTCGGGGATGGTCGCGTTGTGCGCGGCGGCCAGCTGGTCCTTGGTGGGTCGGGTACTCACCCGTCCAGTTTCCGGCACTTTCGGGCGGTTGGCGGCGCGGTGAGCGCGGGGGGTAGCGGATTCACCACTTACCTGCGTAACCTGTGTGATCTCCCGCACAGCGCCGTACCGAGGAGGATTTCGTGCAGCTTCCGATCGTCCTCGGGCTGGTTGCGCTGGTGCTCGCCGTCGCCGCTCTCGTTGTCCTCTTGGAAGACCGGCGGGCCGCCAAGCGGGCCGCCTTGCAGCGGAAAGCCCGGTTAGCGCGTCTCGGCGAGGTGGATCCGCTCGCGCCGGGCCGGCTGCACGTCGACCGTTGAACGCCGGAGCAGCAGCAGCAGCGCCCCGAACACCCAGCCGGCCATCGCGCCGACCGTGTTGTTCATGAGGTCGTCCACGTCGAAGATGCGGTAGACGTGCGGTGCCGTGCCGAAGTTCGCCGTGAGCTGTGTGAGCTCGATGAGCAGTGACGCCGTGAAGCCGATCAGCGCGGTGCCGGTCAGGCCGCGGCGCCACAGGATCCGCGCGAACACCCCGAGCGGGACGAACAGCATGACGTTCAGGCACGCCTGCTGGAACGTCTGCGTCAGGAACCAGGCGCCGCCGTGCTTGAGCAGCTCCGTGTGGATGTCGGCGATCCACTGGAACGGGTGCAGCTGCACGGTCTGCACCAGCCGGCGGGTGCCGGGGCCCGGCAGCGGCAGCAGCACGACCGCGAGCGTCAGGCAGCCGTAGAGCAGCACCGCCGCCGTCGTGACCATGCCGCGCAGCCGCAGGCCGCCGTGGCGGGCGAGCTGGGTGATCAGCTGCGGCACGAGCACCACGACCCACAGCGCGAGGAACCCGGTGAAGCCGTACTGCAGGGCCGTGAGCTGTGCGTTCGTCATGCCACCGACGCTATGGATCAGGCCGCCGGTGCCGCTTCGGTCGAACAGCTCGCCCCCATCGGCCACTCGGCCGACCGGCGGCGGGCCGATCGGTCAGGGCCGCGGTTCGTCGTCGCGCTCGTCGCTGCGCTCGGCATGCCAGGCGCTGAACACCGTGCCCCCGATGAGCAGGACGACGACCGCCAGCACGATGAGGACGACCTCGATGCCCATCTTTCCCCCACATGTCGGAACGTCCGCCACATCGGTGCCGCCGGGCCGGGTGTTACCGAAGTCATGGCGACATAACCGGATGCTGCTTGCGCCGACCCGGGAATGACTACGACGCTCGGCACGTCGGAGTCTGTGCAGGCGACGAAGGGAACGCTCATGGCACCGGTCCGGGTCGGCATCGTCGGGCTCAGCGCGAACGGCGGCTGGGCCGCGACCGCGCACGTGCCCGCGCTGGCCGCGGTGGACGGCTACGAACTCCGCGCGCTCGCCGGCAGCAGTGCCGAGTCGGCGCGGGTGGCCGGGGAGAAGTACGGCGTGCCGCTGACCTTCGGGGACGCCGGCGAGCTGGCGCGGCACCCGGAGGTCGACCTCGTCGTGGTCGCCGTCAAGGTGCCGCAGCACCGGGCGCTGATCGAGCCCGCGCTGGCCGCGGGCAAGCAGGTGCTGAGCGAGTGGCCGCTGGGCGTGAGCCTGGCCGAAACCGAGGCCCTGGCCGCGGCCGCCCGGGACAGGACGACCGCCGTCGGCCTGCAGGGGCGGTCGGCGCCCGCGTTGCGCTACCTGCGTGACCTCATCAAGGACGGCTACGTCGGCCGCGTGCTTTCGACGTCGCTGATCGCCTCCGGCGCCAACTGGGGGCCGAGCGTGCGCGCCGGCCGCGACTACCAGCTGCACCCCGCGGGTGGGGCGACGATGCTGACCATCCCGTTCGCGCACACCGTCGACGCACTGGCCATGGTCCTCGGCGGCTTCGGCGAGCTCTCGGCGACGATGGCCACCGTCCGGCCGCGGGTGCGCGACGAGGTCACCGGCGAGTCCGTCGAGATGACCGCGCCGGACCAGATCGCCGTCACCGGCGTCCTCACCGGCGGTGCCGTCGCGTCGGTGCACCTGCGGGGCGGGACGTCGCCGGCCACGGACTTCCACTGGGAGATCAACGGCACCGAAGGCACGCTGGTCGTCGAGGCCGCGGACCCGCTGTTCTGGATCGCGAAGCTGACCCTGCGCGGCAGCCGGACCGGCACGCTGGAGAAGCTCACCGTGCCCGCCCGGTACGAGCTGCCGCAGCTGGCCGGCCGCAGCGCCGAGCCGTCGTACAACGTGGCGCACGCCTACGCCCGGCACCTGAAGGGCGACCTGCCCGACTTCGCGCACGCCCTGGGTGTGCACCGGTTGCTCGACGCCGTCCAGCGGTCGGCGGACGGCGGAACCCGGGTCGGGCTGGACGGAGAGTGACCGAGCGGATGCGCCGGAACGGAACCGTTGGGTGACATTCGCTTTACGTCCCTCTTTTGACCCTGGTAGGTGACTGCTTCGCGAGGCAGAATCCTCCGCCGTGCGCCCGTTCGGGGACCCTGGGCGCGAATCGGAGGAAGAACACTCATGAGGCTTTCGACCCGGCTCGCGGTGTTGGCCGCGGCCGCGCTGGCGACCACGGCGGTGACCACCGCACCCGCGTCCGCGGGCCAGCGCCCGGACCCCACGACCGACGTCCGGATCATCGGGTTCAACGACCTGCACGGCAACCTGGAGCCGCCGTCCGGCTCCAGCGGGCGCGTGGTGCAGTCGGACGGGACCACTGTGGACGCCGGCGGGGCCGCCTACCTGGCCACGCACGTGCAGCAGCTGCGGGCGCAGGTGCGCAACTCGTTCGTCGTGTCCGCCGGTGACAACATCGGCGCGTCGCCGTTGACCTCGGCGCTGTTCCACGACGAGCCGACCATCGACTTCCTGAACATGCTCGGCGTCAACGCGTCCGTCGTCGGCAACCACGAGTTCGACGAGGGCTACAAGGAACTGCAGCGCATGCAGTTCGGCGGCTGCCACCCGACGGACGGCTGCCAGTTCCAGAGCACCTTCGACGGGGCGAAGTTCCCGTTCCTCGGATCCAATGTGTACTTCACCAACGGCCTGCCCGCGCTGTTGCCGTTCACCGTGAAGTTCGAGGGCGGCGTGCCGGTCGGCGTCATCGGCGCGACGCTGAAGGACCTACCGACCGTCGTCACGCCGGAGGCCATCAAGGGCCTGAAGTTCGGCGACGAGGTCGAGGCCATCAACCGGACCGCCAACCTGCTCGACTACTTCGGCGTCAAGGCCCAGGTCGTGCTGCTGCACCAGGGCGACGGCACCGAGGTCGAGGGACCGAACGACTGCAAGCTGCGCCCCGGGCCGGCCGCCGCGATCGCGGCCGCGGTGACGCCGAAGGTCGACGCCTTCTTCACCGGGCACAGCCACCAGCAGTACAACTGCGTGATCAACGACCCGGCGGGCCAGCCGCGGCCGGTCATCCAGGGCTCGTCGTTCGGCCGGCTGCTGTCGGTGGTGGACCTGAAGATCAGCCTGAAGACGCGGGACGTCGTGCGCTCGCAGACCAAGGCGTTCAACGAGATCGTCACCCGCACGGTCACCCCGGACCCGGCCGTGGCCGCGCTGGTCGCCGAGGCGAAGACCAAGTCGGCGCCGATCGCGAACAAGCCGGTCGGCACCATCGCCGCCGACCTGCCGGCGGCGGGCAACGCGGCCGGTGAGTCGCCGCTCGGCGACGTCATCGCCGACGCGCAGCTCGCGGGCACGCAGTCGAACAACGCGGTCGTCGCGATCACCAACCCGGGCGGCATCCGCGCCGACCTGACGTACAAGTCCTCGCCGAACGGCGAGGGCGACGGCGTGGTGACCTACGGCGAGGCGTTCACCGTCCAGCCGTTCTCGAACATCATGCAGACGATCACCCTGACCGGCGCGAACCTGAAGAACGTGCTGGAACAGCAGTGGACCGCGAGCGGCACGAAGATCCTGCAGATCTCGAGCTCGCTGCACTACTCGTATTCGGCGTCGGCGCCGATCGGCTCGCGGGTCTCGAACATCACGATCAACGGCACGCCGGTCGACCCGGCGGCGTCGTACCGCGTGTCGGTGAACAACTTCCTCGCCGCCGGCGGGGACGGCTTCACCGAGTTCACCAAGGGCACCAACCTGTCGGGCGGCCCGGTGGACCTGGACGCCCTGGTCGCGTACCTGGGTGCCCACCCGAACCTGGCCCCGCCCGCGGCGGACCGGATCACCCGCCTGCCGTAGTTCCCGTTTTTGCAAGACACCGGGCCGACAATGGACCCATGACGACCTGGGAAGACGTCGTGCACCTCGCCTCCGGGCTGCCGGAGGTCGAGGTCTCGACGTGGTACCGCACGCCCGCGCTGAAGGTGGCGGGCAAGGGGTTCGCGCGCCTGCGCACCGAGGCCGAAGGCGGCCTGGTGGTGCTGTGCGGGCTCGACGAGAAGGCCGCGTTGCTGGATTCCGGCGACGCGGCCTTCTTCACGACCCCGCACTACGACGGCCACGGCATGGTCATCGTCGACCTCGAGCGCGTCGACGCCGGTCAGCTCCGTGAGCTGCTGGAAGAGGCGTGGCGGCTGCGGGCGCCACGCCGGCTCACCACTTGAGCTCGCCCTTGAGCATGCTCATCAGGATCATGTCGTGGCGCTGCCCGTCGAGGCCGACGAACGCCTCGCGGTGCCGGCCCTCCTCGACGAACCCGATCTTGCGGTAGACGTGCCGGGCGACCTCGTTTTCCGCGACGACCCACAACGTGACCTGGTGCAGCCGCATGTTGTTGAAGCCGTACCGGCACATCAGGCGCAGCGCTTCGGTGCCGTAGCCGCCGCCCGCGCGGTATTCGGCGTCGCCGATGTAGACGTCGAGGTAGGCCTCGCCGACTTCGGGCTCGGCGTCCCGCAGGTCGATGACGCCGATGAGCTTGCGCTCGGCTTTCGCTTCGATGCCGAGGACGACCTTCTCGTAGGTGTTGACCGCGCGCTCTTCGCACCGCTTGCGCACCTGGGCCAGCGAAAGCGGGTGGCCGTTCTCCATCCAGCGGCCGACCTCGGGGTCGGTCACGAACGCGTGGATCCGCTCGGCGTCCTCCGGTTCCAGCGCGCGCAACCGGACGAGCTCCCCCTCGAGCAGCATCTTTCCCCCTAGTCCCGCTTCAGCAGCAGGAAGTCGTGGACATTCAGCAGGCCGAGGAACTGGCGCACGGGCGTCGGCATCGCTCGGCGAGACTCATCATGCACGAGCTCGGGCGAGTGCACGCGGTAATTTTTCCGCTGGGTGATGAGGGTGCAACTCTCCGCGGCCAGCACGTTCTTCACCCAGTCCGTGTCCGGGCCGTAGGTGAGGGCGACGACGAAGCCGTCGTCGGTGCGGAAGACGTTGAGCGGCGTGCGGTACTCCTTGCCGGACTTTCGTCCTTTGTGGACGAGCAGGCCGAAGCCCGGCGCCCAGTTCACGACGTACTTGTTGATCCGGTTCGTCACCACGCGGTTGAAGCGGGCGAGTCCTTTGGGCAGCACCATGACCCGATAATATCAACGTCCGATGAATTAATCGAGCGGTGACCCCGGCTCGCGGCCCGAGGTCGCCCGATGGTGGGATATGGCGCATGTCGACCGAATGGCCGCTGCGCCAGGACCCGGAAGGGCCGGTCATCATCGCGCTGGCCCTGGTGAACGACCCCGACGCGCTGGGCTTCGTCGTGCTGGACGACGAGGACGACTGGTTCATCAGCGACGGCACCGAGCTGTCCGACGACGTGCTGGTCAACCGCGAAAGCTTCGGCAAGATGTCGCTGCGCGAGGCCGTCGAACTGCTGCCGCAGCTGGGCGCGCTGGCCGGCCTGCCGACCGGGATGGCCGCCGACTGGGACCCCGAGCGCCGCACGTGGCTGCTCTCGTCGGTGACCGGCTCCGACGACGAGGACGAAGACGTCCGGCTGCTCGCGCAGCGCCGGGCGAACTGGAAGTACGAGGGCTCGCCGGACGACGAGGCCCAGATCAGCACCGGCCTGACCGAGATCCCGACGGGTCCGCAGCAGCCGGTGCGCGCGGTGCGCCAGGTGGTGCGCGAGCAGGACGGCACCTGGCTGTTCGTCGGCTTCGAGGTGCCCGAGGCGGAGGACTTCGAGGTCGAGGGCCTGGAGCTGGAGCACGTGGCGAACCTGTACCCGGACGTGCGCACGGTACTGAAGGCGGCGCCGGGCCAGGTCTACGACCGCGCGACGCCCGACTCCGACTGGGAGCTCGTCGAGGGCTGAACCTCGATCGGCAGGTGGTAGAGCCCGCGCGTGATCGGGCTCGGCCACCAGGTCAGTTCCGCTTCCGGCACCGAGAGCCGGGCCGTCGGCAGGCGGCGGAGCAGCGTCTCGAAGGCGACGTCGGCCTGCAGCCGGGCCAAGGCCGCGCCGATGCACAGGTGCGGGCCCGCGCCGAAGGCGATGTGCCGTCGTTCCGCCGTCCGCTGTCCCGGCCGGAAGGCGTCCGGATCCGCGAAGACCGCGGGATCGCGGTCGGCGGCCAGCACGGAGACGAGGATCGGATCGCCCGGCCGCATGAGCCGGCCGCCGATCTCGACGTCCTCGGCGGGGAACCGCCAGGTCGCGTTCTGCAGCGGCGCGTGCAGCCGGAGCGTCTCCTCGATGACGGCGGCGCGGTGCGCGGGGTCGGTGCGCGCTTTCGCGGCTTCGTCCGGGTGGGTCAGCAGCGCCAGCGCGCCGGTCCCGATCAGCCCGACGGTCGTCTCGTGGCCGCCGATGAGGATCAGGAACGCCGTCGACGTCACCTCGTCCGCGGAGAGCGTGCCGGTGGCCTCCTGGGCGACGAGGTCGCTGATCAGGTCGCGGCCCCGGGTCTCGCGCTTGGCCTCGACGACCTCGGTGACCAGCCGTTCCAGCACGTCGGTGGCTTCGCGGACCTTCGAACCGTCGGTGTCGTCGGCCGAATCGATGACGAGCGACCACTCGTGGACGTCGTCGCGGTAGGACTCGGGTACGCCGAGCAGGTCGCAGATGATCGCGATCGGCAGCGGGTAGGCCAGGTCGGTGACGAGGTCGCCGTGCCCGCGCGCTTCGACGGCGTCGAGCAGCCCGTCGGTCACCTGCTGGGCGCGTTCGCGCAGGTTCTGCATCCGGCGCGGGCCGAACGCACCGGCGCAGGCGCGCCGCAACCGGGTGTGCTCCGGCGGGTCGGTGTTGATCATGCTGGAAGCGAGCGACGGCCGGTGGTCCAGCGGCAGGCCCATGCCCGAGCGTTGCCACTCCTCGTTGCCGGCGGACGGGCTCTTGACCAGGGCGGGGTGGTTGAGCGCGGTGACGGCGTCGGCGTACCGGGTGATCAGCCACGCCCAGGTGCCGGTCGGGAAGCCGAGCCGGTGCGGCGGGCGTTCGCGCAGCCAGGCGTAGGCGGGCGAGGGGTCGCGATCGAAGTCCGGACCGAACAGCGCGGGCTCTCCCATGGCTCTCACCCTGCCCGCCGGGCTTTCTTCCCGACAAGTGTCCCGGCGCGGCTTCGCCCGTTCGTCCTTACAGTGAGACCCGGCGATCGGCGCCGGTCAGGACCCGCGAGGAGCACCTCATGCCCAAGTACGCCGCGATCATCTACGCCACCGACATCGACCCGACCACGCCCGAGGCCACGGACATGATGAAGGACTACGACGAGTTCGGCGCGGGCGCGGCCGCGGTGATCCGCGGCGGCGCGGCGCTGTACCCGACGGCGACCGCGACGACGGTCCGCGTCACCGGCGGCAAGGGCGGCGACATCGTCACCAGCGACGGCCCGTACGCGGAGACGAAGGAAGCGCTCACCGGCTTCTACCTGCTCGAATGCGCGGATCTCGACGAAGCGGTCCAGGTCGCGGCCCGGATCCCGGGCGCCTGGGACGGCGCGATCGAGGTCCGCCCGGTCGTCGACTTCGGCAAGTGACCGGCGCCGGGGACGCGGTCGCGCGGCTGGTCCGGGACGAGGGCACCCGGGTACTGGCCACGCTGGTCCGCGTCACCGGCAGCGTCGACCTGGCCGAAGACGCGGTGCAGGACGCCGTCGTGCGCGCGCTGGAGACGTGGCCACGCGACGGCGTCCCGGCCAACCCCCGCGGCTGGCTGCTGGTCGCGGCCCGCCACCGCGCGGTGGACGTGCTCCGCCGCGAGGCGAAGCGGCTCGGGAAGGAGGTGGTCGCGATGCCGTCGGTCGACCCGTCCCCGGACCCGGTCGCGGTCCGCGACGACCTCCTGCGGCTGGTGTTCACCTGTTGCCACCCGGCGTTGTCCCTGGACGCGCAGGTGGCTTTGGCGCTTCGGACACTGGGCGGTTTGTCGACCGCGGAGGTCGCCCGCGGGTTGCTGGTCCCCGAAGCGACGATGGCGAAGCGCCTGACGCGGGCGAAGCAGAAGATCGCCGCTGCGCACATCCCGTACCGGGTGCCTTCGCCGGAGGAACTCCCGGCTCGCTTGGCCGGGGTGGCGTCAACGGTGTACTTGATCTTCAACGAGGGCTACACGGGCCGGGTCTCACTGCTCGCCGAGGGCGTCCGGTTGGCGCGCCTGCTGGTGTCCTTGATGCCGGACGAGCCAACGGCGCTGGGATTGCTGGCGTTGGTGCTGCTGCAGGACGCCCGCCGCGCGGCCCGGTTCCGTCCGGACGGCTCGCCGGTGTTGCTCGCTTCGCAGGATCGTTCGTCGTGGGACTTCGCGCTGATCAAGGAGGGCGTCGAGCTGGTGGGCCGGGGCCTGCGCCGGACGCCGACGGTCCCGAACGCGTACGTCGTCCAGGCGGCCATCGCGGCGTGCCACGACTTGGCGCCTTCGTACGCCGAGACTCCGTGGGACGCGGTGATCTCCTGGTACGACGTGCTGTTGACGGTCGCAGACACCCCGGTGGTGAGGCTGAACCGCGCGGCGGCGGTGGCGGAGCGGGACGGGCCTGCTGTGGCATTGGCCCTGGTGGACGCGTTGACGGGGCTGGATGACTACCCGTGGTGGCACGCGTCGAGGGCGGAGTTGTTGCACCGCCTGGATTCGGCGGCGGCCGTCGAGGCGCTGGTGCGGGCGGAGGAGACGGGATTGCCGGCCGCGCACGTGGCGCATTTGCGAGCCAGAATGAAAAGCGAAAACCCCGGACAGAATGCCCGGGGTTTCGGTGAGAGCGGATGACGGGAATCGAACCCGCGTATTCAGCTTGGGAAGCTGATGTTCTACCATTGAACTACATCCGCAGTGCGCCGTCAGCATACACGGCACCGTGATCCCCTTGTCCAGGACCCTCCTCCTTGACTCTCGCTCCTCAAGTGACAACACTTGTTGTCGACTGGCGGAGGTGAGCTGGCATGGACGAGCCAGAGCTGTTCCGGCAAGGCGGGTTCCGGCTGGCGCAACGGCTGTTCATCGAGGGTGACATCCGCGGCGACGAGCGTCAGGTCGCCCGGATCCGGGAGTTCGCGCAGGTGCAGGACAGGCTCGCGGACGACGTCGTCGCCTGGATGGCGCAGCAGCCCAAGGGGCAGGGCCGAGCCCTCTTCGAAGAGGCCCTGACCGACCGGTCGAAGGCGAGCGGGCCGCTCGAGGACTTCTTCGAGCAGGTCGACGCCAAGCCCTACTGGGTCGATGACGAGCGGATCGAGCGCGGTGCGAAAGCCATCACCCGGGCCGGGCTGCTGGGGCTCTTCCCGCTCGGGGACATGTCGCTGATGGGCGGCTACCTCGCCTCGCGCGCCACGAAGTCGCTGGTCGGGACCGGTGAGATCGAATACAAGGCCACGCGGCGGCTCGTCGAGACCGCCGCCTGGTGGATCGACGTCACCACGCCCGGCGCCCTCAAGCACGGTGGGAAGGGGTACGCCTCCGCGCTGCGGATCCGGCTCGTGCACGCCCACGTGCGCGCCGCCATGAACCGGCGGGACGACTGGGACTACGCCGCCTGGGACCGGCCCGTCAACCAGGTGCAGACCGCCGGGACGCTGCTGCTCTTCTCGCTCGTCTACGTCTTCGGCACGCAGCTGCTCGGTCTCCGCTACTCCGCGCGCGAACGCGGTGACATCCTGCACCTCTGGCGGTACATCGGCTGGCTCATGGGCGTCGACGACGAGCTGCTGCCCACCTCCGAAGAGGACGCCTGGCGCCTGCTGTGGCTGCTCGCCGCCACCGAATTCATCCCGGACGACGACTCCAAGCGGCTCGCGAAGGCGCTGATCGAGGCCAACGCCGCCGTCGGCGAGGGGCGTGGAGCCGTCGGGAAGGTGCTTTCGCACGTCTCCGTCGCCGTGCACTCGTCGATCAGCCGGCTCGTGCTCGGGAAGACCAACGCCGACTTCCTCGGGCTGCCCAACGACCCGGTCGCGCAGGCGGCGATCGTCGCCGTCGCGGGGGTGAACTTCGCCGCCGAGACCGTGCGGCGGTTCATCCCCGGCGCCACCGCGCTGCAGGAACGCCTCGGCGAGGCCGGGCGGCGCGGGTACGTGAAGCGGCTGGAGAAGATCTTCGCGCCCGACACCACCTACGCGCAGCACATGCGGGCGGCCTGAGCCCACCGGATAGGCTTCCGCCGTGCTGCTCAGTGACCGTGACCTCCGCAAAGAGCTCGACGCCGGCCGGCTCGGCATCGACCCCTTCGATGCCGGCATGGTCCAGCCGTCCAGCATCGACGTCCGGCTCGACCGGTTCTTCCGCGTCTTCGACAACAGCAAGTACACCCACATCGACCCGCAGCTGCAGCAGGACGAGCTCACCTCCCTGGTCGAGAAGGAGGGCGACGAGCCCTTCGTGCTGCACCCCGGCGAGTTCGTGCTCGGGTCGACGTTCGAGCTCGTCACCCTGGCCGACGACCTGGCCGGCCGGCTCGAAGGCAAGTCGTCGCTCGGCCGCCTCGGGCTGCTCACGCACTCGACCGCCGGGTTCATCGACCCCGGCTTCTCCGGGCACATCACGCTCGAGCTGTCGAACGTGGCGAACCTGCCGATCACGCTCTGGCCCGGCATGAAGATCGGCCAGCTGTGCATCTTCCGGCTCTCCAGCTCCGCCGAGCACCCGTACGGCTCCAGCGAGGCCGGGTCCCGCTACCAGGGGCAGCGCGGTCCGACCCCGAGCCGGGCGTACAAGAACTTCCACCGCGTCGACACCTGGCGGTAGTGAATCCGCCTCGGCGGGGACTTGTGCCTCGGACGCTAAGCAGCGACCTTTTCGTCCCAGTCGATGCGGTGGTTCCACATGAAGGCGTTCGGGTCCTCCTCGAACGGCTTCGCGAACGCCCGCTTGATGAAGAAATCGCGGACGACGCGCCCGACCGGGCCGATCACCTTCTGTTCGCCGTTGCGCTTGCCGGCCGCGACCACGGCCTCCACGCGCTCGCGGCGCAGCCGCTCGTACGCGGTCAGCGCGCGCTCGACGTCGGGCACGTCACGGAGGCATTTGCCCAGCGTGACGGCGTCTTCGATGGCCATCGAGGCGCCCTGGCCCGCCGCCGGTGACGTCGCGTGCGCCGCGTCGCCGATGATCACCATGCGGCCGCGGTGCCAGACCGGCACCGTCGGGAAGTCGTACGTCGGCCACGCCGGGTAGATCTCCCGCGTCGCGCGGATGATCTCGGTGGCCGGCGTCCGGTCGCGGGCCACCAGCTGCAGCAGCTCGGCGCGCAGCTTTTCGCCGGCGAGCGTGGCGAGTTCGGACGCCGTCGGTTCGGTCTTGCGGGGCGGGTTCGCGAACCACCAGACGCGGCCGTCCGAGCTGACGACGTGGCAGAAGAACACGCGCTTGCCGAACACCATGTGCAGCACGCCCGGCTCGTCGGGCAGGTCCAGTCCTTCGGCGAACCCGCCGGTGTTCAGGAGCGGGACGTACCGCGGTGCCGGCGCGTCCGGGTCGATGATCGTGCGGACCCGGGAGCGGAGGCCGTCGGCGCCGATCAGCAGGTCGCCGTCGGTGTGCGAGCCGTCGGCGAAGTCCGCTCTGACGTGCGTGCCCGGCTGGCTCGCACCGATCAGGCGCTTCCCGTACTCGATGCGGATACCGCGCCGCGCAGCCTCCTCGCGCAACGCGACGTAGAGGTCGGAGCGCAGGACGGTCCGGCTCACCGTGCCGTCCGGGAGGGCGCCGCCGGTCAGTTCGGCCAGCCGGGTGCCGTTGCTGAGGGCGATGGACATCCGCGGCGAGTCGAAGCCCAGGCCGCGGACCACGTCCTTGAGGCCCAGCGGGGCCAGCGCCTCCAGGCCGTTCACCGCCAGCGTGAGGAACGCGCCGACGCCCTCGGCGCCGCGGTCGTACGCCTCGAACAGCAGTGGTTCGTGCCCGGCTTCGTGCAGGGCGATGGCCGTGATCGTGCCCGCCACGCCGCCCCCGATGATCAGTGCCCGTGTCATGTAGTTCGTCCCCTCGAAACTCTTAGAAAGTAATTCGTTCTATCGAACTAAAGAGTGGGCTAGGGTGGTCGTCGTGTCAAGCGAGCGCGCGAAACTGGTGGAAGAGGTCCTGCTCAGGTCGCGGGAGCTGTCGACGGAGACGGTCATGTTCCACACCGCGATCGCCGAGACGCGGGGGCTGTCGGCGGTGGAGACCAAGGTCCTGGACTACCTCGCGCGGTTCGGCTCGCAGACGCCGAAGGACCTGGCGCGGCTGTCGGGCCTCGCGCCCGCGTCGGTGACGGCGATGATCGACCGGCTGGAGCGCAAGGGCATCGTCAACCGCGAGCGGCACCCCGACGACCGGCGGAAGGTCCTCATCGCCCTGGACCTGCAGTCCCTCGCGAGCGGCGTGCACCTGTGGGACCACCTCGTGAAGGGCATGCACGAGCTCTGCGACCGCTACACCGAAGAGGAACTGCGGGCGATCATCGGGTTCGTCCAGGGGGCCACTGTCCTGACCCACGAGTCCACGGCGAAGCTGACCGCCGGTGCGGACTGACCGCACTGTCCGTTGTGGACACGCACACACGCGGAAAGCGAATTCGCATCAATGGTCTGAATGGAGTAACGAGGTAGCGTCCGATTGCCTCGAATTACTTACCTGTCGCCGACGAGAAATGTGACCAGTGCGTTCGTAGGGTTCTCGTCGTAATTGTCCCGTGATACGTTCCTGCGCCGTGTCCCCCATTGGTGAACGTGCTCGCGTGGTGATGGTGTCACTCAGTGTGCTGCTCGGCGTTTTTTCCGCCGCCGCCGGCACCTGGATGGCCACCGCGGAAGGAAACACCGCCGAGCTCGGCGCCGCGGCGCTGGTCCTGCCGAACGCGCCCGCCGGTGCCGGTGCCGGCAGCGGAACCGACCTCGCCGGCGGCAAGGTCCAGACCACCACCCCCGGTCAGCCCGCCGCCCCCACGACCTCGGCCGCCGCCCCGGCGACGACGTCCAGCGCGACGCCCACGCCGACCGAGACTTCCGCCGCCCCGCAGCCGACGACGTCCGCAGCCCCGCCGCCGAGCACCAAGGCCGCGGCCCGCGTCGCGCCCTCGGCCGCGGCCCAGGTCCTTTCGCTGGTCAACGACGAGCGGGCGAAGGCCGGCTGTGACCCGCTCACCGAGGAATCGCACCTCACGAAGGCCGCGCAGGACTACAGCGACCAGATGTCGGCCGGGAACTTCTTCTCCCACACCAGCCCCGACGGCACGACGTTCGACCAGCGCATCAAGCAGGCCGGCTACCCGAAGCCGGGCGCGGAGAACATCGCGAAGGGGCAGACGTCCGCGGCGCAGGTGATGGACTCGTGGATGAACTCCGAGGGCCACCGCGCCAACATCCTGAACTGCTCGCTCAAGAAGCTCGGCGTCGGCGTCACCACCGCGGGCTGGTACTGGGTCCAGGACTTCGGCTACTAGCGGCTAGGGACTCTTGCTCCACCGCTCGGCGATGTCGCCGTACCGCGCCAGCACTGTCGCCCGCAGGTCGGGATCGGACCGCGGCACCGGCTCGATGAACACCTCGGTCACGTCGTGGAACGTCTCCGCGAGCTCGGACGCGAGCCGCACGCAGGCGCGCTCCAGGTCGGCGGCGCCTAGCGAGTCGTCGAAGTCGACGCGGGTGCAGACGAGCACCTGGTCGGTGCCCATCAGCATGGTCTGCAGGTCGACGACGGCCTCGATCTCCGGTGCGCCGGCGAGGTGCTCGCGGATCTCGCGCACCAGCCGCGGGTGGGCCTGCCGCCCGACGAGCAGGCCGCGGTTGGTCCGGCCGAGCAGGTAGGCGACGCAGGCGAGCAGCAGGCCGATGGCGATCGACGCGATGCCGTCCCAGATCTCCGAGCCGGTGAGCTGGTGCAGCCCGATGCCGCCGAACGCGAGCAGCAGGCCGATCAGCGCGGCCGAATCCTCGAACAGGACGGTCTTCGGCGTCGGGTCGTCGATCAGCCGCAGGTACGTCCCCAGTGACTGGTTCTCGGCCTTCGACTCGCGGACGACCTGGCGCACGGCCTGCACCCACGACGTGCCTTCGAGCACGAACGCCACGGCCAGCACGATGTAGCTGAGCAGGGACGTGCTCTGCGCTTCGCCGTGTCCGAACAGCGTCGAGACGCCCTCGTAGAGCGCGAACATCGCGCCCGAGGCGAAGATCGAGACGGCGGCGAGGAGCGACCAGAAGTAGCGCTCCTTGCCGTAGCCGAAGGGGTGGACGCGGTCGGCCGGGCGCGCCGAGCGTTTCAGCGCCGTCAGCAGCAGGACCTCGGTGATCGTGTCGGCCACCGAGTGTGCTGCTTCGGACAGCATCGCGCCCGAGCCGGTGATGATGCCCGCGATCAGCTTCATCACGGCGATCGCCAGGTTCACCCCACCGGCGAGCAGGACGGTCAGGGTGCTTTCGCCGCCGGAGTTGCCGGATTCCTCGCTCACCCTCGTGAGCGTAATGCTCAGAGGCGGCGCAGGCCGTGCAGAACGCGTTCCATGAGCGCCATCGCGGGACGGCCGTCGGCGCCGGTGCGGCTGTCGTGGATGGTGACGAGCCCCTGCTCGGCCATGTCGTCCAGCAGGACGCGCGCGACGCCGAGCGGCACGCTCAGCGTGGCCGCGACTTCGGCGACCGAACGCGGGTGCAGGCAGAGCGAGTGCACCGAGCGGAACTCCCCGGTCACCCGGGCGCCGTCCCAGTGCGCGCCGGCCCGCGTCGAAACCATCGCTTCGATCGCGAGGTGCCGCTTGGACTGCGTCCGGCCGCGCGTGAGGACGTACGGGCGCACGAGGGTGCGCTGGATGGGGACGTAGTCCGAGATGGGCCTGTCCGAGATGGGTCTGTCCGAGACGGGCCTGTCCGAGGCGGGCCTGTCGACGGGTATGGGGTGGAGAGCGTGTCGGCCGGTCGTCGTGGTCCGCCGGTCCTCGGCCATCCGTGCCGCCCCCTGATTCCGTGATCGACAATAGTGCCCTCGCTGGCAACGGCGGCGGCGAGGAAAGGCCAGGATACGCCGCTTGTCCAGGGTTCAGGCCGTCGTTTCTCCTTAACCTGATGGGCCATTTCAGTGATTATCATGAACATTTTTCAAGAAAACGATTACTGCGACGAATCCCCAGCTAGCGCGCGTGTCGGACAGGACAAAGTTGTGACAACGCGTAGTGGAATGGTCACGTGCTCACCGATCTTCGTGATCACGAAAACGGCCCCGGTCAGCAGGGCTGACCGGGGCCGTGCGTTCTCCGGAAATGTGTCACTCCTCCGCGAGTGACGGCGCTCCGAGGGCGATCGGTTTCGGTTCCGGCTTGCGCTTGACCGACTCCAGCAGCATCTGCGCGACGTCGACGATCTCGACCTTCTCGCTCGCGGCACCGTCGCTCTGGCGGGCGGTGAGGCCGTCGTTCAGCATCACCTTGCAGAACGGGCAGCCGGTGGCGATCTTCGACGGCGCGGTGCCGAGCGCCTCGTCGACGCGCTCGATGTTGATCCGCTTGCCGATCTTCTCTTCCATCCACATCCGCGCGCCGCCGGCGCCGCAGCACATCGACTTGTCGCCGTGCCGCGGCATCTCGCGTAGCCGCGCGCCGGTCGCGCCGACCAGTTCACGCGGCGCTTCGTACACCTTGTTGTGGCGGCCGAGGTAGCACGGGTCGTGGTAGGTGACGTCCTCGGCGACCGGCGCCACCGGCACCAGCTGCTTCTCCCGCACCAGGCGGTTCAGCAGCTGCGTGTGGTGCACGACGTCGAACTGGCCGCCCAGCTCCGGGTACTCGTTGGCGAGGGTGTTGAAGCAGTGCGCGCAGGTCACGACGACCTTGCGGGCCTTGCGCTCGCGGCCCTCGAACACCGAGTTCAGCACCTCGACGTTCTGCTGGGCCAGCATCTGGAACAGGAACTCGTTGCCCGCGCGGCGGGCCGGGTCGCCGGTGCAGGACTCCTCCGAGCCGAGCACGGTGTACTTGACGCCCGCCATGTGCAGCAGTTCCGCGACCGCCCGGGTCGTCTTCTTCGCCCGGTCCTCGAACGCGCCGGCGCAGCCGACCCAGAACAGGTATTCGGCGTCGCCCAAGTCGCCGTCGAACACCGGCACCTCGAAGTCCAGGTCCTCGGTCCAGGCGAGCCGGTCCTTGGCGTTCTGGCCCCACGGGTTGCCCTTGTTCTCCAGGTTCTTGAACATGCCGTTCAGCTCGCTGGGGAACGCCGACTCGATCATCACCTGGTAGCGGCGCATGTCGACGATGTGGTCGACGTGCTCGATGTCCACCGGGCACTGCTCGACGCAGGCGCCACAGCTGGTGCAGGACCACAGGACGTCGGGGTCGATGACGCCGCCGTCGTCGCCCACCAGGGCCTTCTGCGACTCGGCGATCGCGAGGACGTCGATCCCGGCGTACATGTTGTCGCCGGACAGGCCGACCTCGTCGCCCGCCATGTCCCGCTTGCCGCCGGCCATCAGGTACGGCGCCTTCGCGTAGGCGTGGTCACGCAGCTGCGTGATGACCAGCTTCGGCGACAGCGGCTTGCCCGTGTTCCACGCGGGGCACTGCTCCTGGCAGCGGCCGCACTCGGTGCAGGTGGAGAAGTCCAGCCAGCCCTTCCAGCTGAAGTCCTCGATCTTGCCGACGCCGAAGGTGTCCTCGTCGGGGTCGGCTTCCTCGAGGTCGAGGACCTTGCCGCCGCTCATCATCGGCTTGAGCGCGCCCAGTGCGACGCCGCCGTCGTCCTCGCGCTTGAAGTAGATGTTGAAGAACGCGCTGAACCGGTGCCACGCGATGCCCATGGTCATGGTGCGGGCGACGACGATCAGCCAGACCGTGGCGCTCATCAGCTTGACGAACGCGAAGACCGTCACCAGGTTCGGGCTGGGCGGCAGCAGTTGGCCGATCGGGTTCGAGACGAAGGACGCCCACATCGGGCCTTCGTGGGTGTTCAGCGCGGACTTCGCGGCGCGGACGCCGATGATCCCGATGCCCTCGATCAGGACGACGGCCTCGACGAAGTACGCCCACTTGAAGTTGGAGCCGGCGAAGCGCGACTGGCGGTCGGCCCGGCGCGGGTGGTTGCGCTGCCGGATCGCCATCAGCACCAGGACGCCGACGATCGTGCCGAGCCCGAGCAGCTCCATGAGCAGCTGGAACGGCGGGAAGTCGTCGAGGTACGGCCAGCCCCACGTCGGGACGAAGACCTCGCCGTAGGCCTCGAACAGGGCCAGCGAGCCGATCAGGAAGCCCCACATGACCAGCCAGTGGGCCGGGCCGACGCTGCGCTTGCGGTTCATCCGCGTGTGCGCGGCGAACTCCTTGATCAGCGTCTTCATGCGCGGCAGGAACGGCCCGTTGCGCGTCGAGTCGGGCTGGCCGAGGCGGATCACCCGTACGAAACGGGCGATCGTCGCGGCGAACATGCCCCAGGCGACGAGGCCGAGCACGACGGAGATCCCGCCGAGCGTCAGTTGCAGAGCGCCCATCGTTCGGGTGCCTTTCGTCCGGGAAAAACTGTGGTGGTGCCGGGAGACTAACCTTCCTTACTGATGAGTAACCCGTTGAGTGGCCTTAAGTCCCACCGATGTGGTGTACGTCGCTCTTTGTTTTGGGACGATCGTTCAGGTAGTTTTCACCCTATGGTGAAGCTCCAAGTCGACGGCCGGAAGGCGCGCGGCGACAAGCGGCGGGCCGAACTCATCGAGGCCACGCTGCGCATCATCGAGCGCGACGGCGTCGCGGGCGTCACCCACCGGACGGTCGCGGCCGAGGCCGGCGTGCCCACGACGTCGACGACCTACCACTTCTCCTCGCTGGACGACCTCCTGATCGCGACCCTCATCTCGTGCGCCCGCGACATGGCGACCGAGGTCTACTGGATGATCGACCGCGCCCGCTCCCGCGGCTCACGCGGAGCCGAGGAGGTCGCGGGCCTGCTCGCCGAGGCGCTGGGGCCGCGGCGCGGGCGGACGATGGCGGAGTACGAGCTGTACCTCCTGGCCGCGCGCAAGCCGGAGCTGCGGCCGGCCGCCCGGCGCTGGCTCGACGTCCTGACGTCGATGGTCCGCCACGACGACGAAGTGTCCTTCCGGGTGTTCCTCGCGGGCATCGACGGGCTGCTCATCCAAGGCCTGATCGACGACGAGCCGCCGTCGGCCGAGGAGCTGCGCCCGGTGGTGGACTACCTGCTGAAACCGCGTTGACGGCTGCCTTAGGTTTCGGATCATGCGGACTTTTGGCGACTACGAACTCGACGACGACCGCGCGCGGCTGGACCTCGACCTCGTGTGGAAGTTCCTCTCCACCGAGGCCTACTGGGGCCGCTGGCGCACGCGTGAACAGGTCGAAGCCGCGATCGCCGGTTCGTGGCGGATCGTCGGCGCCTACCGCGGCGGTTCGATGGTGGGCTTCGCCCGCGCCTTCTCGGACGGTGTCTCGTCCGCCTACCTCGCGGACGTCTTCGTGGTCGACTCCGCCCGCGGCAGCGGTCTCGGCAAGGAGATCGTGCGGGAGATGATCGACAACGGTCCCGGCGCGCAGTTCCGCTGGATGCTCCACACCGCCGACGCGCACGGCCTGTACCGGCAGTTCGGCTTCGCCGAGCACACTCGCGGGCACTACCTGGAGCGCGAAGGACCCAACTCGGCGAACTTCGTCGGCTAACGCAGGTCAGTGAGCAGGGCGTCCCACGATCGGGTGGTGATCTCGAGCGTTCCGCCTGGGCGGTCCTTCGTGTCGCGGATCCGCACCACCTGGGCGAGGGCCACCTCGACGCACTCGGCCTCTTGCCCGCTGTAGGTCGACTTCCGCCAGGTCACGTCAGGCCTCCAGTTCGGCGATCACCCCCTCGATGAACGCGCGCGATGCGTCCACGTCCAGGGCGAGGGATGCCATGGTCTTCGCGGCAGACTTGTAGTCCGCCACCTGATCCTCATCGTAGATGTAGGCGCTCCCGCGATGCTGGTCCAAGAAGACGATGGCGGGCAGGTCGGCGTACTCGAAAACGCTGAAGGAACCGTTGAGCCCGGGATGGAAGTCGCCGCCGGACGGCACCACCCGGACCGCGAGCCGCCGCGGAAGGTCGACGAGGTGACGGAGCTGGCTCACCAGCGTCTCCGTGCCGCCGATCTGCTGCCGGAGCGCGACCTCGCCGAGCACGATCGAGCATTCCGGCGCGCGGTGCTCGCGCAGGGCCGCCTGTCGGACCATGCGCACCCGCAACCGCTGCTCGACCAGCTGTGGGGGAGAACCGCCGTAGGACAGGATCGCCCGGGCGTAGTCGGGCGTCTGCAGCAGGCCGTGCACCAGCATCGGCTGCCAGCTGAAGATCGCGGCCGCGGTGCGCTCGTACTCGGCCAGTGTCGTCAGGATCGCGGGCGCGTCCGGCATCTCCTTCTCGGCCCAGTTCGGCTCGCGGGCCGTGCGGACCAGCTCGAAGAGCCGGGCGCGTTCCGCGGCAGGCACCCGGAGCTGACCGAGCAGGACCGCGACGTCCTCGATCCGCGGCACCCGCAGGCCGAGCTCCCAATTGGACAGTTCGGCCGCGTGCACGCCGGTGGCGCGGGCCAGCTCGCGCAGCCCGTACCCGCGTGCCTTCCGCGCTTTCCGCAGTCCGAACCCCAGCGCTCTCGACCGGGGTGTCGCTATCGGTGGTGGCATGACCGCAGTGTGTCAGCGGAGTCCGGCAGAACCGGGCCCGGCTCCGTTGCCGATCGGCAACGGAGCCGGGCCCCGAAAAACGCGGAAACGCCGAAAACGCCGGAGAACTCAGCCCTTGTTCTCGTACACCGGTGTGAGGACCGCGCGGGCCAGCGTGTGCCCGAACATGTTGAAGCCGAGGAACGCCGGCGTCGCGTCTTCCGGCACGTCGAGCTGGTCGACGTCGAGAGCGTGCACCGCGAAGTAGTAGCGGTGCGGGCCGTGCCCGGGCGGGGGCGCCGCGCCGAGGAACTGCTTGACCCCGCCGTCGCCCTTCAGCGTCACCGCGCCTTCCGGGAGTCCGGAGCCGTCTCCCGCCCCGGACGCCAGCTCCGTCACCGAAACCGGGACGTTGAACACCGCCCAGTGCCAGAACCCGCTGCCGGTCGGGGCGTCCGGGTCGTAGCAGGTGATCGCGAAGCTCTTCGTCTCCGCCGGGAAGCCTTCCCACGCCAGGTGCGGCGACCGGTCCTCGCCGCCGGCGCCGAAGATGCCGGACAAGTGGGGCGTGGCCAGGGTTTCGCCGTCGGCGACGTCGTTGCTGCGGAGGGTGAAGGACGGCACGTCGGGCAGGGATTCGTACGGGCCGGGTGCTTGCGGCATGGATCCTCCTGATCATGGAACTGGAGACTTTCGCCAGGCTAGGCCCCGTGCCCCGCCCGCGCGTCTCAGGGAGGGATCTCAGGGTCTTTCGGGGGGTTACCCCCATGTACGGCCCGTGCACCCGGCCATAACGTTTCTCGCGCAGAGTAAACACCGCGCAGGGGAAACACCGCGCAGAGGAAACACACTGAGGGGACCAACGAGCATGGCGCGCCCGCTTCTGGCTGTGGGAGGCATCGTCCTGATCGGCGTCGGCCTGGCGACCGCGTTCGGGTGGGGCTGGGGTTCGGACTTCCGGAACACCGACACCCTCTCGCAGACCATCCGAAGCGTGAAGCTGGAGGCCGACTCGGGATCGGTGAAGATCCGCGCCGGCTCCGGGCCGTCGACGGTGCGCCAGGAGGTCGGCTACCACTGGCGCAGCAAGCCGACCGGGCCGTTCTACCGCGTCGAGGGCGATCAGCTGGTGCTCGGCTCGTGCGGGATGAACTGCACGGTGGACTTCGAGGTCGTCGTGCCCGCGGGCGTGCCGGTCACGGGGGACATCGACTCCGGCGGGCTGGACGTCGCCGGGGCGTCGAGTGTGGACGTGCACGTCGATTCCGGGCACGCGCGGGTCGAGGACGTGACGGGCGCGGTGAAGCTGCGGATGGACAGCGGCTCGATCGACCTGGCCGACGTCGGGCCGGTCCAGGTGCAGAGCGAGTCCGGTGGCATCACCGGCAGCGAGGTGCACGGGCCGGTCGACGTGACGTCGTCCAGCGGCAGTGTCGAGTTCACGCTGGTGCAGGCGAACGACGTCAAGGTGCACGCGGAGAGCGGCAGCATCGCCCTGACCGTGCCGAGTGGGCCGTACCGCATCGAGGGCGGCAGCGACAGCGGGCGCCGCGACATCGCCGTCCAGACCGACGGTTCGGCCCAGCACCTGCTGGACCTGACGACCGAAAGCGGCAGCGTCACGGTCCGCGCGGCCTGACTTTCACTTACTACGGGGGCATTTCCGATGGGCAGGATCGAACGGCGCGTGCTGGTGGCCGCGCTGCTGGGGGCGGTCGCGATGTTCGGGGCCGTGGGTTTCACGCGGGGGGAACCGGCGGAGAGCCCGGCGCAGGGGGTACCCGTCGCCGTGGATTCCCACTACCGCGTGACTTCCTGGGTGGGTACGTCGGCGGAAGTCGTCGCGCAGCCGGGAACTCCGGATTTCTTCTTCTCTTCCTGGACCGGCCGCCGCTCCTGAAGCGCAGGTGAGCGGCGTCACACCCCATCAGCGCCGGATCGATCGGCGGACCCGGGAACAAGAACCCGGATCCCCTCGTTAGGCTGGGTACAGAGGTTGAGCGCAGTCGACTCAAGTCCGGCTTGACGGAGTGCGCGAAGGCCGGATAGAACTTGACAGGGCCTCGCTCAAGGCGGGAACGAACCTGCAGGTCACGAACATAGCAGCCGTACACAGGAGGAAGCACCATGGCGCGAGCGGTCGGCATCGACCTCGGCACGACCAACTCGGTCGTCGCCGTCCTTGAGGGCGGCGAGCCGACGGTCATCGCCAACTCGGAAGGCTCCCGGACCACCCCTTCGATCGTCGCCTTCGCCAAGAACGGCGAAGTGCTGACCGGCCAGCCGGCGAAGAATCAGGCCGTCACGAACGTCGACCGGACGATCCGGTCCGTGAAGCGGCACATCGGCACCGACTGGAAGACCGAGATCGACGGGAAGAACTACACCTCCCAGGAAATCAGCGCGCGCGTGCTGATGAAGCTGAAGCGCGACGCCGAGGCGTACCTGGGTGAGACGATCACCGACGCGGTCATCACCGTCCCGGCGTACTTCGAGGACGCCCAGCGGCAGGCCACCAAGGAAGCCGGCCAGATCGCCGGCCTCAACGTGCTCCGCATCGTCAACGAGCCGACCGCCGCCGCGCTGGCGTACGGCCTGGACAAGGACGAGAAGGAGCAGACCATCCTGGTCTTCGACCTCGGTGGTGGCACCTTCGACGTCTCGCTGCTGGAGATCGGCGAGGGCGTCGTCGAGGTCCGCGCCACCTCCGGTGACAACCACCTCGGTGGTGACGACTGGGACGAGCGCATCGTCAAGTGGCTGGTCGACAAGTTCAAGGCCACGAACGGCATCGACCTGACCAAGGACAAGATGGCGCTGCAGCGCATCCGCGAGGCGGCGGAGAAGGCGAAGATCGAGCTGTCCAGCTCGAACTCGGCCAGCATCAACCTGCCGTACATCACCGTGGACGCGGATAAGAACCCGCTGTTCCTCGACGAGACGCTCTCGCGCGCCGAGTTCCAGAAGATCACCGCGGACCTGCTCGAGCGCACCCGGAACCCGTTCAACAACGTCATCCGGGACGCGGGCATCGCCGTCGGCGACATCGACCACGTCGTGCTCGTCGGTGGTTCCACCCGCATGCCGGCCGTGTCGGACCTGGTCAAGGAGCTGACCGGCGGCCGCGAGCCGAACAAGGGCGTGAACCCGGACGAGGTCGTCGCGGTCGGCGCCGCCCTGCAGGCCGGTGTGCTGAAGGGCGAGGTCAAGGACGTCCTGCTGCTGGACGTCACGCCGCTGTCGCTCGGCATCGAGACCAAGGGTGGCGTCTTCACCAAGCTCATCGAGCGCAACACCACGATCCCGACCAAGCGCTCGGAGATCTTCTCCACCGCGGACGACAACCAGCCGTCGGTGCAGATCCAGGTGTTCCAGGGTGAGCGCGAGATCGCCGCGCACAACAAGAAGCTCGGCATGTTCGAGCTGACCGGTCTCCCGCCGGCCCCGCGTGGCGTGCCGCAGATCGAGGTCACCTTCGACATCGACGCCAACGGCATCGTGCACGTGACCGCGAAGGACCTGGGCACGAACAAGGAACAGTCGATGACGATCACCGGTGGCTCCGCGCTGCCGAAGGACGACATCGAGCGCATGGTCAAGGACGCCGAGGCCCACGCCGAGGAAGACAAGAAGCGCCGCGAGGAAGCGGAAACCCGCAACCAGGCGGAGACGCTGGTCTACCAGACCGAGAAGTTCGTCAAGGACAACGACGACAAGCTGCCCGAGGACCTCAAGGCCAAGGTCAAGTCCGCGATCGACGAGGCCAACGAGTCGCTGAAGGGCACGGACTCGACCAAGATCCGCGAGGCGATCGAGAAGCTGAACACCGCTTCGCAGGAACTGGGCACCGCCCTGTACGCCAACGCGAACGCCGACGCCGCGGCCGGTGCCGCGGGCGGCGCGGGTGCGGGTGCGGGTGCGACCGGGGACGCCGGTGCGGCCGGCGGCCAGGCCAAGGCGGATGACGTGGTGGACGCCGAAATCGTCGAAGAGGACGAGAAGAAGTGACCCACAGCTACGACGAATCCGAGAACCAGGGCCGAGGCCCCGAGGAGCCGGTGGTCGTGCGGGACCGACGTCGGGTGGACCCCCAGACCGGGCAGGTTCGCCCGCCCGGTCCGGCCCACGCGGCGCCGGAGCCGGAGGAGGCGCCCGTGGAGCATGCGGGCCCCTCGCTCGGCGACACGATCATGGACGACGCGGTGTCGGTCGTCTCCGACGTGGAGAAGGAACTGTCGGAGCGCACCGCCGACCTCCAGCGCCTGCAGGCCGAGTACGCCAACTACCGCAAGCGGGTCGAGCGTGACCGCGAGGCGGTCGTGATCGGCGCGAAGGCGACCGTGGTGAACGACCTGCTGCCGCTGCTCGACGACCTCGAGCGGGCCGAGCAGCACGGCGACCTCACCGGCGCGTTCAAGGCCGTCGGCGACAAGCTGATCAGCGGCCTGCAGCGCGCGGGCCTGGAGTCGTTCGGCACCGAGGGCGAGCCCTTCGACCCGAGCGTGCACGAAGCCGTGCAGCACAACACCTCGCCGGACGTGGCGGGCCCGACGGTCACCGTGGTCATGCGCCGCGGATACCGCTTCGGGGACCGCGTACTGCGGGCGGCGCTGGTCGGCGTGACCGACCACGAGCCCGGTGCGGCCCCGGGGGACCCGTCCGTCGGTGGCGAGCTGCCACTCGACGGCGGAGTCGATGAACAGCAGCAGTAAGAGGAACCAAGTGGGAGGAGGAGACGCCCGATGAGCGCACGGGAATGGATCGGTAAGGACTTCTACCGTGAGCTGGGCGTCTCCTCCGACGCCACCGCGGACGAAATCAAGAAGGCCTACCGGAAGCTGGCCAAGGAGAACCACCCGGACGCGAACGCCGGCAACGCGCAGGCGGAGCAGAAGTTCAAGGCGGTCTCCGAGGCGTACGGCGTGCTCTCCGACGCGAGCAAGCGCAAGGAGTACGACGAGGCACGGCGGCTGTTCGGCGGTGCGGGCGGGTTCAACTTCCCGGGAAGCGGAAGTGGCACCGGCAGCTTCGACATGGGCGACATCTTCGGCCAGGCCGGCGCCGGTCAGCAGGGCGGTTTCGGCGGGCTCGGCGACATCCTCGGCGGGATCTTCGGCCGCGGCCGGTCGTCGGCGGGCGCGACGGCGAACCGGCCGCAGCGCGGCGCCGACGTCGAGACGGACGTCCGGATCGACTTCACCGAGGCGGTCAAGGGCGCGACCCTGCCGCTGCGGCTGTCGAGCCCGGCGACGTGTGCGACGTGCGGCGGCAACGGCGCGCGGCCGGGGACGTCGCCGCGGACCTGCCCGACCTGCTCCGGTTCGGGGCTGGTCAGCCGCAGCCAGGGCGCGTTCGCGTTCTCGGAGCCGTGCCGCGACTGCCGCGGCCGCGGGCAGATCATCGACGACCCGTGCCCGGAGTGCGGCGGCGAAGGCATCAGCACGCGGACCCGCACGCTGACCGTCCGGATCCCGCCGGGCGTCGACGACGACCAGCGCATCCGGCTGGCCGGCCAGGGCGAGCCGGGCCGGGGCGGGGCGCAGGCGGGTGACCTGTACGTCCGGGTCCACGTGGCTCCGCACGCGCTGTTCGGGCGCAAGGGGCTCGACCTGACGATCACCGTGCCGGTGGACTTCACGGAGCTGGCGCTCGGCACCACCGTCACGGTGCCGACGCTGGAAGGCAAGGTCTCGCTCAAGGTACCGCCGGGCACCGCGAGCGGACGGGTGCTGCGCGTGCGCGGCAAGGGCATCGCCAAGCGCGACGGTTCGCAAGGTGACCTGCTCGTCACCCTCCAGGCGGCGATTCCCGCCAAACTGGACGACAAGGCGCGCGAAGCACTGCAGGCGTACGCCGAGGCGATGGCCGGGCACGACCCCCGGCCCGAGATCACCGAGCTGCTGCAAGGTAGGTGAGAGTGGTGTTCGGCGGGATTCCCCAGGAAGGGGACGAGGAAACCCCGGTGTTCGTCATCTCGGTGGCGGCCCAGCTGGCCGGGATGCACGCGCAGACGTTGCGCACGTACGACCGGCAGGGCCTGGTTTCACCGGGCCGCACCCCCGGCGGCGGCCGGCGCTACTCGATGCGGGACATCGCGCTGCTGCGCGAGGTCCAGCGTCTGTCGCAAGAGGACGGCGTGAACCTCGCGGGCATCAAGCGCATCATCGAGCTGGAGAACCAGGTCGACGCGCTCCGGGCCCGGATCACCGAGCTGACGGAGGAACTGACCGCGGCCTACATGGCGGCGGAGCAGGCGGCCGCGGCGGCGCACGCGTCCTACCGCCGGGACCTGGTGCCGCTCAACCAGCAAACCGCGATGGTGGTCTGGCGCCCCAAGCGCCGTTGACGACCAGCGCCGTTGACGACCAGCGCCGTTGACGACCAGCGCCGTTGACGACCAGCGCCGTTGACGACCAGCGCCGTTGACGACCAGCGCCGTTGACGACCAGCGCCGGTAACGACCGAGCGAAGTAAGGGCCTCCCCGGGTGACCGGGGAGGCCCTTCGCGCGCGAGCAGTCCCTCCCCGGCTGCTCGCGGTCGCGCCGCGGGATCACGTCTTCGTGTTCAGCAACTGCTTGACCTCGCCCGTCCGGGACTCGATCACGCGCCGAGCGAGGTCGCGCGCCTGGGCGTTGACCCCGCCTGCCGGTCCGTTCTCCGTCCGGGCCAGCTCGACCGCTCCCTGCTGCTGTCCCGTCAGGACGTCCAGGAACCGCCGGGTGAACTCGCCGTCCGGGACCGCCCGCAACGCGCCCACCAGGTCCGGCGAGGTCATCTTCATGCCGCCGTGGCCCGCGTGGGCCTGGGGGTTCATGTCCATCGTCTCGGGCTGGTCCCAGTCGTGGAGCCAGCGCCGCATGTCCGCGACCTCCGTCTGCTGCGTCAGCTCGATCGCCTTCGCCAGTTCTTTCAGCGACGCCGGCACCGGGCGGCCCGCTGCCAGGCGGACGATCTCGATCCCCTGCTCGTTCTGGGGGATCAGCATCTGCAGGAACATCACGTCGGCCGCGTTGTACTGCGGGGCGGCCGACGTCGCGCCGCTGCCGCATCCGGTCAGCAGCAGCGCGACGACGACCAGGACCACTCTCACTGACGCTGCCACAGCGCCGGGGTGTTCGGCGGCTCCCAGCCGGCGATCGCCGTGTGCGGCTGGAGGCAGCGGTAGCTCACGCCGCTGTACGTCACGACATCGCCCGCCTTGTACGCCGTGCCCGCCGACCACGTCCCGCTGGACGGCGGGGTGGTCGTGGTGGGCGGCGGCGGGGTCGTCGTGGTCGGGGGCGGCGGCGTGGTGGTGGTCGGCGGCGGCGGGGTCGTGGTGCCGCCCCCGCCCACCTGCAGGTCGATGCAGCTGTAGAACGCGTTGGCCGTGTCCGAGATGTTCCAGATGGCCAGCACCTTGATCCGGCCCGAGTACCCGGCCAGGTTCACCGTGTGCGACAGCGTCGACGGCGGCTGCTGGTTGTTGCCGTTGAACACCGCGACGCGCGTGTTGCCGACGTAGTACTCGTAGCTCGACGTCGAGTGCCGGGCGGTGAAGACCCAGTTGAACGTCACCGTGGTGCCCACCGACTTCGCGGGCCACGGCTTCGATTCGTCGGCCAGTTCGGCGAACTGGGACAGGCCGGCGTTGCAGCTGCGCAGCCCCTTCGGGCCTTCCACGCTCTGCGGTTCGTAGACGATCTGCCCGCAGTTGGGGACCTTCCCGGCCGCGCAGTTGGCCTGCCGGCTGGGCGGATCCGAGACGTAACCGTGGGCACTCGCGCTGGTGGCGGGGAGGGCGACGACCAGCACCGGGGCGAGCAACGCACCGGACGCGGCCGCGAAGAGCTTTCGTTTCCAGGTCATTTTCCGGCTCCTCGAAGGGGAACAGCGTCGTTCCGCCAGGAAGGACGAACGAGCACATCCGGGGGAGATGTGGTCTAGACCATAAGTCGATTCGGGCACAACGGTCAACGAACTACCGCCGTTCGACGAATCCGCTGCTCCACTCGGCTCAGTGCGAAGGTCGGGCCGGCTGCTGCAGGTGTCCGCCGAAGAATGCGGTCACCCGGCGCCACGCGTGACGCCGCGCATTCCGGACAGGTCTCAGTCCAGGGTGAACGGGTCGTAGGAGATCCGGTTCAGCTCGATTCCCTTGGCCAGCAACTTGGCGACGGTCGCCTGGATCATCGGCGGGGAGCCGGAAACGAGGACGTCGTGGTTCTGCCACGAGCCGCGCTGCGTGACGGCGTGGGCGAGCGTCCCGCGGTCGCCGCCGGCCAGTGCGCCCTCCTCGGTGACCGGGGTGACCGTCAGCCACTTCGACGTCGCGGCCAGCCGGCGCAGCTCTTCCAGGGCGTACAGGTCTTCCGGCCGCTTGCCCCCGAAGAACAGGTGCACGGGCGGGTTCCGCTTCCAGCGCGAGAGGTCGTCGAGGATCGCCAGCAGCGGCGTGATCCCGGTGCCGCCGCCGATCATCAGCAGCCGCCGTTTCGCCGAGGTCGGACGCACGTTCAGCACGCCCATCGACGGCCCGAGCCGCCAGACGTCCCCCGGCTTGGTGTGGCTGACGATGCTCCCGCTGACCCAGCCGCCGGGCACCGCGCGCACGTGGAAGGTGAGCTGCCCGTCGCCGCGCGGCGCGTTCGCCGGGGACAGGTACCGCCAGAACCGGGGCCGCTGCGGCACTTCCACGCTGACGTACCCGCCGGCGCGGTAGGGCAGCAGGCCTTCGGTGCGCACCTTCACCAGTGCGACGTCACGGCCGAGCTTCCGGTGCTCGAGCACGGTCGCCGACCACGCCGCCGGTCCCGTCTCCGCCTGGGCGGCCTCGCGCATCGTCTTGGCGATGAGCCCGTAGGCCGACGTCCACGCGGATTCGACTTCGGTGGTCCATTTCTCCTTGAGGAACCGTTTCAGCGCGGCGATCAAGGCGACGCCGACGGCGTCGTAGTGGCGGGAAACGACGGCGAACTTCCGGTGGTCGCGGCCCAGTTGCCCCAGGAACGTGACCAGCTCGTCGGGCCGGTCGACCATTTGCACCACGTACACCAGCGCGCGCAGCAGCCTGCTCCGCTGCGTCGTCATGGTGACCGGGAACAGATCCCGGCAATCGGGGGCGACCACGAACAACGCGCCGTAGAAGTACTGTGCCAGTTCGTCTGCTTTCGGTTCGACCTCCGCAAAACTCGCACGAATCAACCGGGCCATCTCTCGACCTGCCACGGCCGAAACGGGAAGCGTCTCGGGCACGGTGGAGATCTTCACGGATTCAGCACTCATCGGGAACGGTATTCTCCAGTCGGGCAATGCTTTCGCGCCGTGCGTGCGGCGTCACTGTGGCGGTGCCGCCCCCGAGGGTTCCCGACTGTAGGCGAATTCCCGTGCAGATGCGCGTGATTCCGCGCGTTCCCGCTCGAACGGAGCAATTCGGCCACGTGCGGTCAACCCCGCCTGGCATAGCGTAAAAATGATCACGCCGCGGATTGATCCGTTACCCGTTACTGATTCTTCGGACGTAACAAAAGGCGCCGCCGGAGCGACCGGTGCGCTAGTCGATCGTGAACGGGTCGTACTGGATCTGGTCCAGCGCGCTGCCCGCGACCAGCATCCGCGACACCGTCGCGCGGATCATCGCCGGCGAGCCGGACACGAGGATGTCGTGGCCGGGCCAGGAGCCGTACCGCGTGACGGCCTCGGCCAGCGTCCCCTGCTCGAACCCGGGAACGTCGCCGCCGCGCTCCACCACCGGCGTCACGGTCAGCCAGGGGTTCGTCGCGGCGAGCGCGCGCAGCTCTTCGAGGTCGTACAGGTCTTCGCGCGCCGGGCCCCCGTAGAACAGGCGGGTCTTCGGGTTCTCGCCCCACAGCGCGAGGTGGTCGAGGATCGCCCGCAGCGGCGCGACACCCGTGCCGCCGGCGACCATCAGCACGCCCCGCGACGTTTCGCGGTCGACCGTCATCCGGCCCAGCGGCGGCCCGAGCCGCCAGACGTCCCCGGGCTGGGTGTGGCTGACGATGGCGCGGGACACCCAGCCGCCGTCGATCGCCCGGACGTGGAACTCGATGCCGCCGTCCTCGCGCGGTGCGTTCGCCGGCGAGAGGTACCGCCAGAGCCGCGGCCGCTGCGGGACTTCGACGCTCACGTACTGGCCCGGGTGGTACGGCACCGGCTGGTCGGGCACCAGCCGCACCAGGGCGAGGTCCCAGGTCAGCCGCCGGTGCTCGACCACGGTGGCCGACCACGACGGCGGGTTCGTGTCCGCCGCGGCGGCGTCCTGCATGGCGCGCGCGGCGATGGTGAACGCCTCCGCCCACGCCCGTTCGACCTCGGGGGTCCACGCCGGGCCCAGGTGGTTCTTGAGCGCCGCCAGCAGGGCGGTCCCGACGGCTTCGTAGTGCCGTGGCACCACGCCGAACTTGCGGTGGTCGCGGCCGAGCTGGCGCAGGAACGGCGCCAGGTCGTCGGGCCGGTCGACCATCTGCACGATGTGCACCAGCGCGCGCACCAGCCTGCCGCGCTGGATCTCCATGTTGATCGGGAAGAAGTCACGCGTGGTCGGGGCGAGGGTGAACAGCATCCCGTAGAAGAACTGCGAGATCTCCGCGATGTACGGCTCGGACCTGGCCCAGCTGTCCCGGATGAGCCGGACCATCGCGGTCACGGCCGCGGGGGCTTCACGCGGGGCCGACGACCTGGGGAGCGGGCTGACGGAATCGGCTGTCATGGGAGGTTGTTCACGGGTCGGGGACCGCCTCCGGGGTCCTTCGCCACTGCTGCCACCTCGTCACTCAACGTCACTGGAAGGCGCTGCACGCACCGCCCGTCCGCAGGGTATCCGGCGAGCGCCCTTTTGCCCGCATTGTTGCTCCGACCGGGTGTATTCGGCCCGGTCAGGCGTGGGGGACCTCACCGGCGAGATGGTTGTCGCGAGCAAGCGTCCGATCATATACTTGTATGGCACAACTAAGGGAGGTGTCAGAAGTGTCTGAGATGTCCACGGACTTCGACAACACCGACGACGACGTCCGCGTCGAGCTCATGCGCGAGCTGAAGACCGCTTCCCAGCTCCAGCACGCCTGGATCATGCAGGCCTGGCAGAGCGAACCGGGGCTGCACCCGGCGGCCGCGATGCTGCTGTCCGACCTGGCGAAGAACGGCGAGACGCGGCCGTCCGAACTGGCCAAACGCCGGTTCGTCGACCTCTCGGTCGTCAGCAGGCAGATCACCCAGCTTTCCGCGGCCGGCCTGGTCGACCGCCGTCCCGCGCCCGAAGACGGCCGGGCGTCCCTGGTCAGCGTGTCCGAGAAGGGCCGGGCCGAGCTCGCCCGCTGGCGCGCCAACTACATCGAGTTCATGGAGAAGGCGCTCGGCGATTGGGACGACGAGCGCGTCACCGACCTCACCGCGCGGCTCGCGGAGATGAACACCGCGCTCCGCCGCGCCCTGGGCAGCGACGCCTGCCTGGCTGACACGAACAAGTGACACCGGAGCGCGAAGGCACACCCGAAGTGTCCCTTCGCCCTGCGGAAAGTGTCCGTTCGGTCCTGACTTCGCGGCATTCGCCGGGGTTAACGTCGGTGGGGTGACGCGTGACCGGGTCGCACTGCTGTGCGCGCTGGGGATCGACAACTTCGGCTCAGGTCTGTTCCTCCCGTTGGGGCTGGTCTACGTGACGCAGGTGCTCGGGGTGCCGCTGGCCGTGGCCGGCACCGCCGTCACCCTCGGCGCCGTCGGCGGGCTCGTCGTGCCGCCGCTCGCGGGCCGGCTCGTCGACCGCGTCGGGCCACGCACCGTGGTCGTCGGCGCCCAGCTGCTGCAAGCCGCGGGCGCCGCGGCGTACCTGCTCGCCGGGGGCGCAGGCGCGGTGGTGGCCGCCGCCGTCCTGCTCTCCGCCGGGCAGCAGCTGTTCTACAGCTCCTTGTTCGTGCTCATCGCCGACGTCGCGGGCGACGGCCCGAAGGACCGGCCGTTCGCCGAAGCGGGGATGGTGCGGGCCGCCTGCTTCGGGCTGGGCGGCCTGGCGGCGGGGGCGCTCCTGACCTGCCTGGGGAACGCCGGGTACCGCATCGCGCTCGTCGCGGACGCCCTGACGTTCTTCGTGGCCGCGGCGATCCTCGTCTTCTTCGTCCGCCTCGTGCCGCCGCACCCGCCCGTGCGCGAACGGTCGGTCCGGGTGCTACGCGACCGGCCGTACCTCGCCCTGATCCTCTTCAGCGGGCTCTTCGGGCTTTCGCTGGACTTCTTCCTGATCGGCACGCCGGTGTTCGTGCTCGACCGGCTGCACGGGCCCGCCTGGCTCCCGGGCGCGATCCTCGCGTTGCTGACCGTGCTGACCAGCGTCGGCGGCACGCTCGCGCTGCGGCTCACCGCCCGGCTGACGCGGATCGCGGCGATGCGCGTCGGTTCGGCGCTGTTCTCCGCGTGGTGCCTGGTCAGCCTGGGCGTGCTGCTCGTGCCCGACGGCTGGCAGGTGGCCTACCTGCTCGGTTCGACGCTGGTGTTCGCCGCCGGCGACCTGGTGTTCGGCCCCCGATCGGGGGCGCTCGCCGAAGCCGCGGCACCTCCGGTGGCCCGCGGCCGTTATCTGGCTGCCTACCAGTACGCGTTCACCGTGGCGCAGGTGATCGCGCCGGCCGTGGTCGCGTTGTTCTCGGTCGCCGACTGGTTACCCTGGGTGCTGGTGGGGGTGTGCGCGGGCGTCGCCGTGGCCGGGCTGGGCACCCTCGGCTCGCGGTTGCCGGCGAGCGCGGTCGCACCCGGGCAGAGTTGAGCGGAACAGACTCAAGTTTTCGTGCGTTAGGGATGGTGACGGGTCTCGGTCAGACCTGTCACCAGGACTTCGCAGTACCGAGCATGAGGTGAGGGATGGACGCTTTCAACCCGACCACGAAGACCCAGCAGGCGATCTCGTCCGCGGCGCAGGCGGCCACCATGGCCGGCAATCCGCACGTGTCGGCGCCCCACCTGCTGGGCGCCCTGCTGGCGCAGGGTGAGGGGCTGACCGCACCGCTGCTGACCGCGGTCGGGGCCGACCCGGAGGTGGTGCACAAGGAGCTCGAGCCGCTCATCGCGGCGCTGCCGTCCGCGACCGGCGCCACCGTGTCGAGCCCGCAGTTCGACACCTACGCGGTCAAGTCGCTGACGCGCGCCCAAAAGCTCGCCACCGAACTGGGCGACGAGTACGTCTCGACCGAGCACCTGCTCGTCGGGCTCGCGACCGAGGGCGGGCAGGTCGCCGACCTGCTCAAGCGCCACGGCGCGACGCCGGACGCGCTGCAGGAGGCGTTCGCCAAGGTCCGCGGCTCGGCCCGGATCACCAGCGCGGACCCCGAGAGCACGTTCAAGGCGCTCGAGAAGTACGGCGTCGACCTCACCGAGCGCGCCCGCGCCGGCGAGCTCGACCCGGTCATCGGGCGGGACACCGAGATCCGCCGCGTCGTGCAGGTGCTGTCGCGGCGCACGAAGAACAACCCGGTCCTGATCGGCGAGCCGGGCGTCGGCAAGACGGCCATCGTCGAGGGCCTGGCCCAGCGCATCGTCGCCGGGGACGTGCCCGAGTCGCTGCGCGGCAAGCGCGTCGTCGCCCTCGACCTCGGGTCGATGGTGGCCGGCGCGAAGTACCGCGGCGAGTTCGAAGAGCGGCTGAAGGCCGTGCTCAAGGAGATCACCGACTCCGCGGGCGAGGTCATCACCTTCATCGACGAGCTGCACACGATCGTCGGCGCCGGTGCCACCGGCGAGGGCGCGATGGACGCGGGCAACATGATCAAGCCGATGCTCGCCCGCGGCGAGCTGCGGATGGTCGGCGCGACCACCCTCGACGAGTACCGCCAGCACATCGAGAAGGACGCCGCCCTGGAGCGGCGCTTCCAGCAGGTGCTCGTCGGCGAGCCGTCGCCGGAGGACACCATCGCGATCCTGCGCGGGCTGAAGGAGCGCTACGAGGTGCACCACGGTGTCCGGATCACGGACGCCGCGCTGGTCGCCGCCGCGACGCTGTCCGACCGCTACATCACCGCGCGCTTCCTGCCGGACAAGGCCATCGACCTGGTCGACGAGGCCGCGTCGAAGCTGCGCATGGAGATCGACTCGCGGCCGGTGGAGATCGACGAGGTCGAGCGGGCCGTGCGCCGGCTCGAGATCGAGGAGATGGCGCTCGCGAAGGAGAGCGACGCCGCTTCGAAGGAGCGTCTCAACAACCTGCGAGCCGAGCTGGCCGAGAAGCGCGAGACGCTGACGGCCCTGACCGCACGCTGGCAGAACGAGAAGGGCTCGATCGAGCGCGTCCGCGAGCTCAAGGAGCAGCTCGAGCAGCTGCGCGGTGAGTCGGAGCGCGCCGAGCGCGACGGTGACCTGGGCAAGGCCGCCGAGCTGCGCTACGGCCGGATCCCCGCCCTGGAGAAGGAGTTCGAAGCGGCCACCGCGGCGAGCGAGGCCAGCCAGCAGAACGTCATGCTCAAGGAGGAGGTCGGCGCGGACGACGTCGCCGACGTCGTGAGCGCGTGGACCGGCATCCCGGCGGGCCGGCTGCTGGAGGGCGAGACGGGCAAGCTGCTCCGGATGGAGGAGGAGCTGACCCGGCGGGTCATCGGGCAGGCCGAGGCCGTGCAGGTCGTCGCGGACGCCGTCCGCCGCAGCCGGGCCGGCGTCGCCGACCCCGACCGGCCGACCGGTTCGTTCCTGTTCCTCGGCCCGACCGGCGTCGGCAAGACCGAGCTGGCGAAGGCGCTGGCCGAGTTCCTGTTCGACGACGAGCGCGCGATGCAGCGCATCGACATGAGCGAGTACGCCGAGAAGCACTCGGTGGCGCGCCTGGTCGGTGCCCCGCCGGGGTACGTCGGCTACGACCAGGGCGGCCAGCTGACCGAAGCCGTGCGGCGCCGCCCGTACTCGGTGGTGCTGCTGGACGAGGTCGAGAAGGCCCACCCGGACGTCTTCGACGTGCTCCTGCAGGTCCTCGACGACGGGCGGCTGACCGACGGGCAGGGCCGGACGGTGGACTTCCGGAACACCATCCTGATCCTGACCTCGAACCTCGGTTCGCAGGCCATCGCCGACCCGGGCCTCGACGAGCGGCAGCGGCGGGACGCGGTCCTGGACGTGGTGCAGCGGCAGTTCAAGCCGGAGTTCCTCAACCGGCTCGACGACATCGTCGTGTTCCACTCGCTCGGCACCGAGCAGCTGACGTCCATTGTGGACATCCAGGTCGCCCGGCTGGCCAAGCGGCTGGCCCAGCGGCGGCTGCACCTGGACGTCACCGACGGCGCCCGCGAGTGGCTTGCGCTCAACGGCTTCGACCCGATCTACGGCGCCCGCCCGCTGCGGCGGCTGGTCCAGTCGGCGATCGGCGACAAGCTGGCGAAGGCGCTGCTCTCGGGCGAGGTCCGGGACGGCGACACCGTGCGCGTCGACAGCCCGGAACTCGAAGCCGGTGACTCGCTGACCGTCACCCGCGTCTGACCGTTCGTGAAGGCCACCTCCCCCGGAGGAGGTGGCCTTCACGGCTGTCCACAGTGGCTCGTGGCGATTTGTCGACCCGCCGGCGCCGGAAAATGCTCCGAATGGGCCCGGCGACACGGGGACCGGCGATCATCCCTCCGGCGTAACAGGCGATACCCTGGCCGTCGTGGGTATTCCGGCGTGGATCTGGTTCGTCATCGCGGCCGTCGCCCTGGTGGCGGGGCTGGGGCTGCTCGCGGCCGACCGGGCGAAGGAGGGCTCGCGCAACCGCGAGCGAATGCGCTGGGCACAGTTGCGCGGCTGGCAGTTCGTCGAGGAGGACGAGCGCCTGCCGCAGCAGTGGTCGAACGGCGCCATCGGCTACTTCGGCGCGGACGCCGCCGTGAACGTCGTCGCGGGCTCGACCTTCACCTCCGACGGCCGCCGCCCGGTGTTCATCTTCGACATCGAGACCGAGGGCCAGATTCCCGCGGTCGTGGTCGCGGTGCGCTGCAACAAGAAGCACCGCATCCCGATCGAGATGTGGCTGTCCAGCGTCCCGTTCCAGCGCGCGGACATGCCCGAAATGCTCGGCCCGATCGGCGCGCGGTACGCGTTCGCCGACGACGCGGAGGGCGCCCGCGTGGTGATCACGCAGGAGCTCGTCGACGCGGCGGACCAGCTCGGCGGCGACGTCGGCGTGGCCTGGCTGGAGAACGAGTGGGTGCTGGCCAGCGTGGTCCCGACCGCGGGACCGTCCCGGCTCGAGCGCCTGCTGCGCGACCTGGGCGAGATCGCGGACATCGTCGACCCGTTCGACGAGGACTACGACGCCGGCCGCCACCAGGCGAGCGCCCCGGTGCCGTCCGAAGCCACGGCGCCGGCCGCCCCGGCGGCGGGGACGCCGGTCCAGCAGCCGCCCGCGGACGCGGAACCGAAGCCGAGCGAGAACTAGAAGCCGAGCAGCGGGTGGTCGAGCGCGCTCAGGGACGCCGACCGGCCGAGCCGGCCGCGTACCGAGGTCACGCCGCCTTCGGCGTGGACCACGCGATCCACACCGAGGTCGCCGCGGATCGAGCCCGCCGGGCCCGCCGGGCCGAGGGACTGACTCGTTCCCGCCAAGCCCCAGCCCGGGCCCAGCTGGCCGCCTGCTTCGTGCTCCTGTCCCAGGTCGAGGACGCCGGCGAGCCGGCCGGTGGCGTAGTGCTCGGACGTCGCGCCGACTCCGCCCAGGCGGCCCAGGTCGACCGCCTGGCCGGATGACCGGCGCGCCGACAGCGCGCCCTGGAGGTCCCCGGCGAAGATGCCGTACAGGCCCGTGTCGAGCTGCTCGTCGTTCTGGCTCAGCACGTCGACGCCCTCGGGCAGCCAGACCCCGTGGCTCGTGCCTTCGCCGAGACCGGCCCGGCGCTCGGTGTAGCCGCCGAGCGGCGAGACCGCCAGGTTGCGGTCCGCGCCCTGGCCGAGACGCTGGTTGTTCGCCGTCACCGCGCGGACCTCGCCGAGGCGCAGGGTGTGCCGGCCGCTGCGGCCGAGCGAGTCGATCTCCCGCGACGCGGCCGACGTCTCCGTCTGGCCCTCTTCGCGGTGGGCCGTCGCCCACTCCGCGAAGTCGCTGGTGAGCACCGCGCCGGCGATGTCCTTCGCGAGGAAGTCGTGGCGCGTCGCGCTCACGGTCTCGCGCACCACCGACGAGCCGTCCTCGCCGGACGTCGAGACGTCACGCCCGAACGTGCCGTAGTCGCGGTGGTCGAGCGGGAGGGTCACCTCGGCCGGGGTCGGGAGCGGGGTCGCCAGCGCCGTGGCGGGAGCCGCGAAGAGCAGCGCGACGGGCGCCGCGCCCACGGCGACTTTGGGCAGGTAGCCGCTTTTGCGCCTGCTGTGCTTACCCATGCGGCGGACGATACTTCCCCGCCGAATCGAACGCACGTCCGCCCGTGACCAGCGAGTATGTTCACCCACATGACCACCACCACCCTCATCACCGGCGCCACCGCGGGGATCGGCGCCCAGTTCGCGCGCACCCTCGCCGCCCAAAAACACGATCTGGTGCTCGTGGCCAGGGACGCTGCTCGGCTCGAGGCCTACGCCGCTGAGCTGCGGGAAAAGCACGGGGTGGCGGTCGAGGTGCTGCCCGCGGACTTGTCCGAAGTGGACGGGCGAGCGGCGGTCGAAGAGCGGCTCGCCGCCGGCCCGGTCGACCTCCTGGTCAACAACGCCGGCTTCGGGCTGAACGGCGACTTCTGGACCATCCCGCCGGACGCGCTGCAGCGCCAGCTCGACGTCAACGTCACCGCGGTGCTGCGGCTCACCCGGGCCGTGCTGCCCGGCATGATCGAGCGCGGCCACGGCGAAATCATCCAGGTCAGCAGCGTGGCCGGCTTCTTCAGCGGCCGCGGCTCGACGTACACGGCCAGCAAGAACTGGGTCACGTCCTTCACCGAAGGGATCGCCGCGTCGCTGCCGAAGGGCGTGCGGATGATGGCCCTCTGCCCCGGCTTCACGGCGACCGAGTTCCACGACCGGGCCGGCATCGGGAAACCGGGCCCGAAAATCGCCTGGTTGGGTGTCGAACAGGTGGTCAACGAGGCGCTCGCGGACCTGCGCCGCGGCAAGGTGATCTCCGTGCCGAGCCTGCAGTACAAGGCCGTCGTCGCGCTCGGCGGCCTGCTGCCGCGCGCGGTGCTGCGCCGGATCGGCGGCGGCTTCGGCGGCAAGGGCCGCACCTGACGCCGCCGGGGCACTTTCCCGTGTAGGTGCCCCGGTAGGGCTGTCCCTACCCCGAAGACGCGCGTGCGCACCAGGGTGGTCCGGGGGCCGGCTCAATAGCGTTTTCCCCATGACAACTGGGTGGCACGAGGCAGCCGACGCGGTCCGGCTGGAGGCCGTGCGCAAGGAGTACGGCGACGGTGTGGTCGCGCTGGACGGGGTTTCGATCGCGTTCCCGCGCGGCGGCTTCACCGCGGTGATGGGCCCGTCCGGGTCCGGCAAGAGCACCTTCCTGCACTGCGCGGCCGGCCTCGACCGGCCCACGTCCGGCCGGGTCGTGCTCGACGGCCAGGACCTCGACGGCAAGAACGAGACCTACCTGACGAAGCTGCGGCGCGACCGCGTCGGCTTCGTCTTCCAGGCGTTCAACCTGCTCCCGGCGCTGACGGTCGAGCAGAACGTCGTGCTGCCGCTGCAACTGGCCGGCAAGCGCGCGGACAAGCGGCTGGTGGAACGGATCCTCGCGCACGTCGGGCTCGACGGACGCCGCAAGCACCTGCCCGGCCAGCTGTCCGGCGGCCAGCAGCAGCGCGTCGCGATCGCCCGCGCCCTGGTCACCCACCCCGCCGTGCTCTTCGCCGACGAGCCGACCGGCGCCCTCGACACGCGCACCGCCGCCGAGGTCCTCGGCCTGCTGCGCGGCTCCGTCCGCTCGTCGGGCCAGACGGTGATCATGGTGACGCACGACCCGGTCGCCGCGTCCTACGCCGACGAGGTCGTGTTCCTGGCCGACGGCCGGATCGCCGGGCGGCTGGCCCGGCCGACCGCGGAAGCCGTCGCCGAGCGGATGACCCACCTGGGCGAATGGGGCCGGGTGGCGGCCTGATGCTGAAGCTCGCACTGCGAACCCTCCGCCTGCGCAAGGGCGGCTTCCTGGCGACGTTCGTCGCCGTGTTCTTCGGCGCGCTCGTCGTCTCGGCGTGCGGTGGCCTGATGGAGACCGGCATCCGCTCCGAGACGCCGGTGCAGCGGCTGGCCGCGGCGCCGATCGTCGTCGGCGGGCAGCAGACCTTCGAGCAGCCGCGCGAAGACCCGGCGACCCTCGGTCCCGAGGACAAGCACAAGTCCGAGACCGCGACCCTGCCCGAGCGCGTCCGGCTGGACGCGGCGCTCGCGGACCGCCTGCGCGCGGTCCCGGGCGTGACGAACGTGGTCGGCGAGGTCACCTTCCCCGCGCAGGTCGGCGCCGGAAGCGTGCTCGGCCACGCCTGGGACTCCGCCGTCCTGACGCCGTACACGCTGAAGGGTGAGGCCCCGAAGCCGGGCGAAGTCGTCGTCGACGCCGGGCTCGGGCTCGCCGTCGGGGACACCCTGCCGGTCGCCGCGCACGGCCGCGTCGGCCAGTACCGGGTCTCCGGGATCGCCGAGGCGCCGCAGGTCATGCGGGACTCCGCGCTGTTCTTCGCGCCTTCGGACGCCGAGAAGCTCTCCGGGCACCCGGGCCGCTTCGACACCATCGGGGTCTTCGGCGGCGACGTCGCCGCGGTGTCGGCGGCGGTCGGGGACGCCGGGGTGGTGACGACCGGCATCGACCGCGGTGCCCTGGAGTTCCCCGAGACCGGCAAGAGCGGCGAGAACCTGATCGTGCTCGCCGCCGTGTCCGGTGGGCTGTCGGCGCTGGTCATGGTGTTCGTCGTGGCCGGCACGCTCACGCTGTCGACGCAGCAGCGCCAGCGCGAACTCGCGCTGCTGCGCGCGGTCGGCACGACCCCGCGCCAGCTGCGGCGGATGGTGCTCGGCGAGGCGTTCGTCGTCGGGCTGCTCGCCGTCGGCGCGGCGGTGGTGCTCGGCCCGGTGCTCGGCAACTGGCTGTTCGGGCAGCTCACGACCCACCACGTCGTGCCCGACGTCCTGCGGTTCGAGCAGGGCTGGGTCCCGGCGACGGTCGCCGCGGGCGCGTCGCTGCTGGCGGTCCTCGCCGCTTCCTTCGTGGCCGGGCGCCGCGCTTCCCGGGTGCGCCCGACCGAGGCGCTCGCCGAAGCCGCCGTCGAGCGGCGCTGGCTCACGCCGATCCGGCTGATCACCGCGATCCTCTGCTTCGGCGGCGGGACGGCGCTGGCGATCGTGACGGTCGCCGTGATGACCGGGCCGGTCGCGGCCAGCACGGCCGGCCCGGCGGTGATGCTGTGGGCGTTCGGCCTCGCGGCGATCAGCCCCGGCGTGACGAAGCTGATGGCGACGCTGCTGCGCTGGCCGGTGGAGGCGCTGACCGGCGTCAACGGCCGGGTCGCGCTGCGCAACACCCGCGTCGGCGCGGTGCGGGCGGCCGGCGCGGTCACCCCGATCATGCTCGCGGTCGGCATCGCGACCGCCAACATCTACCTGCAGACGACCCAGGAAGCGGCGTCGAACCAGGCCTTCACCGAGGACCTGCGCGCGGACGCCGTCGTGGGCGCGCCGGGCGGGCTCGACCCGGCGGTCCTGGACCGGGTGCGCGCGGTGCCGGGCGTCGCCGGCGCGTCGGAGTACGTGACCAGCACGGTGTTCGTCGAGAAGCCGTTCGACTCGGGCCAGAACGACGACGGACGGCCCGCGCTGGGTGTCAGCGAGCTGACCGGAAACGTCGTCGAGGTGCCGGCGACGCTCGGCCACCACGTCGGCGACACGCTGTCGCTCAAGCTCGGCGACGGCACGCCGGTGGACGTCCGCGTGACCGCGATCGTCGCCCAGCGCCCCGGGTTCGAACGGCTCGTGCTGCCCGCCGGCCTGCTGGCCCCGCACACGACGCTCGGGCTCGCCCCGCAGCTGCTGGTCCGCGCCGCACCCGGCGTCGACCCGGCGACGCTGACCGCCCGCCTCCGCGAGGCGACCGCCGGGCTGCCGGTGTCCGTCGGTGACCGGGAGGCGCTCATCGCGGCGCACGCCAAGGGCAATGAAGTCGGCGCCTGGGTCAACTACCTGCTCGTCGGGATGATCCTCGCCTACACGATCATCTCCGTGGTGAACACGCTGGTGACGGCGACCGCGCGGCGGCGCCGCGAGTTCGGGGTCCAGCGGCTGAGCGGCTTCACCCGCGGCCAGGTGCTGCGCATGGCCGGCGTCGAAGGCGGCCTGATCGCGACCATCGCGGTGCTGCTGGGGACGCTGACCGCGGCGGGCGCGATCGTGCCGTTCTGCCTGGTGGTCACCGGATCGCTGCTGCCGTCGGGCCCGGTGACGATCTACCTCGCCGTGCTCGCCATCGCCGTGGTGCTCTCGCTCCTGGCGATCCTGGTCCCGGCCTGGGCCGCGACGCGCGGGCGTGCGGTCGACGCCACATCCGTCGGTGAGTGAGCCCGGCCGTGTGTAAGACTCACGGCCGTGGCGAACCCCGGGTTGGATCAAGCGGCGAAACTCGAACTGGCCAGGCTGGTCACCGATCTTTCCGTGGTGCACGGAAAAGTGACCCTGGCCTCCGGCAAGGAAGCCGACTACTACATCGACCTCCGGCGGGCGACCCTGCACCACGCGGCCGCGCCGCTGATCGGCAAGCTCCTGCGCCAGCTCACGGCGGACTGGGACTACGTGGCGGCCGGCGGCCTGACCCTCGGCGCCGACCCGGTCGCACTGGCGATGCTGCACTCGGCGGCCAACGACGGGGTCGTGCTGGACGCGTTCGTGGTCCGGAAGGCCGTCAAGGAGCACGGCATGCAGCGGCGCATCGAGGGCATGGAGGTCCGCGGCCAGCGCGTCCTGGCCGTCGAGGACACGTCCACGACGGGCGGCAGCGTGCTGACGGCGGTCGAGGCGCTGCGCGAAGCGGGCGCGGACGTCGTGGGCGTCGCGACGGTCGTCGACCGCGACACCGGGGCGCGCGAGGCGATCGAGAAGGAAGGTCTGGAGTACCGGTACGTCCTCGGCAAGGACGACCTGGGCCTGGACTGACCACCACCGGGGCGGATCTCGTGGATTCGCCCCGGTGACCGCCGTCACCCAGAATCGGTGCGTGACGATTTCCGCCCGCCGGTGTCCTCCCCGTAAGGAGGTGCCGTGACGACGACTACGCCGCTGGACGACGTGACCCTCGTCGGCCGGGCGCGCGACGGCGACGTCCGGGCGTACGAGCAGCTCGTGCTCCGCTACCAGGGGCCGATGTTCCGGCTCGCCGTCAAGATGCTCGCCCACCGCGGCGACGCCGAGGACGTCGTGCAGGAGGTGTTCCTCAACGCCTGGCGCAAGCTCGGCCAGCTCGGCGAGGACGCCGCGTTCGTCGGCTGGCTCTACCGGGCCACGACGAACCGCTGCCTGAACGCGATCCGCGCGAGGCGGCCTCAGGCCGACGTCGACCTCGACACGGCCGAGTCGCCGCGGACCGACCTGCAGCCGGAGCGGGCCGCCCAGGTGAGCGGCCAGTTGACGGCGTTGAACGCGGCGCTGGCGCAGCTGACGCCCGAGCAGCGGGCGTGCTGGCTGCTGCGCGAAGTGCACGGCCGGTCCTACGGAGAGATCGGCGAAATCGTCGGCGTGAACGCGACCGCGGTCCGCGGCCGGATCGCGCGCGCCCGGGCCCAGCTGGCGGAGGTGATGAAGCCATGGCGATGACGGAGTACGAGCTGCCCTGCGAGCGCGATGTCGAGCAGGTGTGGGAGCGGCTCGACGCGGTCGGCGCCGGGCTGGCCGACGAACACGAACTGACCTGCCCGCACTGCCGGGCCGCGCGCGAGAGCCTGCTGGCGTTGCGGGAAGCCACTTCGGAGCTGGCCGCCGAGGAGGAAGCGCCGTCGCCGGACCTGTTCGCGCGGATCATGTCGGCGGTGCGCGCCGAGGTGCGGCGGGGCTCGATGGTGCCGCTGCCGACACCGGAACCCGGATTCGTCGAGGTGAGCGAGCAGGCCGTGGCGGCGGTGCTGCGGTACGCGGCCGACACCGTCGACGGCGTCCGGGCGCGGCGCTGCCGGGTGCGGACCGTCGACGGCGGGATCGAGGTGGACCTCACCGTCGCGGTGAGCCAGCGCCTCGTCGCCGGCGGCGAGGCGCTGGCGAAGGTGCGGGAGCGGGTGACGGCGGCGGCCGCGGCCCGGGTGGGCCTGACGCTGGTGAAGCTCGACGTGTTTGTGGACGACGTTTACGGGGAGCCGGGGGGATGAGCGTGGACAGCGCCGACTACGTCATCGCCGACCCGGTGATCGCCAGCGTGGCGGCGCGGGCGGCGATCGCCACGCCGGGGGTGGTGCGGCTCGAGCCGGGCCTGCGCGGCCTGGTGACGGCGTGGACGCGGGCGGCCCGTCAGTGGTGGAAGGGTCTCGACCCGGCTCCGGCCGACGGCGTCCGGGTCCGGACCGCGGACGGCCGGGTCAGCGTCCACATCGACCTCGTCACGGCGGCGGCCGACCAGGCCGCCGCGGTGGGCCGGGCGGTCCAGCGCGCGGTGACGCGGTTCGTGGCCGAGCAGACCGGCCTGGTCGTCGACGAAGTTTCGGTGTCCATCATGGACATCGAGCCGGAACCCCGGTGACCGCCGGCGAAGCCGTCGAGAAGATCGTCGGCGCTCTCTCGACGGTGGACGGCCTGCGCCCGGCGACCCCGGCCGCCCCGGAAACCTCGTGGCTGCCGGTGGACTGGGACGGCATGGCGGTGGAGCTGAGCCCGGACGTCGTCCGGATCCGCCTGATCGCGACCCGGCTGCCGATCCCGCCGTTGCTGGACCGGGCGGCCGCCGCCGTGCGCCCGGTACTGGCGGGCACGGCGTGGGAGAACGCGCGGCTGAGCCTGGTGGTCACCGACCTCGACGGCGCGGCGTTCGCGAGACCCGCGTCACAGTGACGGCGTCCCGTCCTTGGCGTCCATAGCTGCGAACAGGGCGCAAAGCCTTGTTCCGCAGGACATCCAGCCGCCCGGGATGCGGTCGCGGATGGCGCTCGGCGCCCCGGGCCGTCCCGCCGCCGAGATCGACATCCACATCGCCGGGGACGACGAGCCGGCGGCCGGTGATCGCCTCGGGTGAAATCCGGCTGCCGGGACCGCGGGCCGGGCGTACCGTCGGGGCATGGAGGAGCCGCCGGAACCGCAGCGACCAGCCGATCCGAACCGGAAGAAACCGGACGGCGCGCCCGACCAGTACCCGCACGAAGAGCCGACGCAGTACCCGGCCAAGCGGCCGCCGGAATTCCCACCCGGTGTAACGCCTCCGTCACCGCGGAGGTGAACAGGTTGCTCCGCTTGGTTAAACATCACACGGATGGGCATCCATAAAGGCGAACGGCCCTGGCCCGCGGAGTAAAGTCGCTGGTAGGGGGATCGGTGGAGGGGGTGCGATGGCGAAGTTCCTGGCCGACGTGACCGTCGTGGTGCACATCCTGGCCTTGCTGCTCATCGGCTTCGGCGGGTTCGTCGCCTGGCGCTGGCCGAAACTGATCTTCATCCACCTGCTCGGGCTGGCCTGGGGCATCCTGGTCAACGTGGCACCGGTCGCGTGCCCGTTCACCGCGCTGGAGAACTACTTCCGGCACCAGCAGGGCCTCGGCGACCTCCCCGGCGGGTTCAACGCCTACTACCTGTACGGCACGGTGTTCCCGCAGTCGTGGCTGCCGGCGATCGGCATCGGCGCGATCGCGGTGGTCGCCTACTCCTACGTCGGCGTGTACCACCGCTGGCGCCACCGCCACGACGAGGAAACCCAGGTGCGCCCGGTCCCCCTGGGCTGAGCGAGAATCACCGGGTGAACACAACACCCGGACCCACCGAGTGGGTGAGCCGCGAAGAGGTCGGCGTCGGCCCGTGGCCGGGTGCGTGGCCCGCGGACGAGCGGTACGACCCCGAGCTGCTGCGCGACGGCGACCGCCGCAACGTCGTCGACGCCTACCGCTACTGGCGCCGCGAGGCGATCGTGTCCGATGTGGACAGCCGGCGGCACCCGTTCCACGTCGCGATCGAAAACTTCCAGCACGACCACAACATCGGCACCGTGGTCCGCACCGCCAACGCCTTCGCCGCGGCCGAGGTGCACATCGTCGGCCGCCGCCGCTGGAACCGGCGCGGCGCCATGGTGACCGACCGCTACCAGCACCTGCGTCACCACGACGACGTCGACGGCCTGATCGCCTTCGCGGGCGAGCACGGCCTCGCCGTCGTCGCGGTGGACAACACGCCGGGGTCGCAGCCGGTCGAGACGGCGGAAATCCCGCGCGAGTGCGTCCTGTTGTTCGGCCAGGAAGGGCCCGGGCTTTCGCAGCCGGCGCAGGAAGCGGCGTCGCTGGTGGTGTCGATCGCCCAGTTCGGCACGACCCGGTCGATCAACGCCGGGGTCGCCGCCGGAATCGTCATGCACGCCTGGATCCGGCAGCACGCCGACCTCGGCCGCGCCTGGTGACGCCTACAGGCCCCAGCCCCAGCGCAGCTGGGCCACGCCCGTCGCGTTGTTGGTCTCCAGGCCGCTGCCGCTCTGCCGCGTGATCGAGTACGTGTCCCCGGACCGCAGGCCGGGCCAGTAGACGACCCCCAGCTGCCGCGACCGCGCCAGGTCCGTGGTGGCGGCGAAGTACGCGGTGAAGTTGTTGCCGTCCTGGTGGCCGGCGGAGTAGTTCAGGCCGGTCGTCATCGGGGCGCCGGCCTCGTCGATGATCGTGCGGCCGGAGTACGACCCGAGCCGGTTGCTCAGGTTCGCGGTCCACGCCGAGCGGGTCGTGTCGGAGGCCCAGAAGCCGTAGAAGTGCAGCGACAGCAGCGTGCCGTCCAGCGCGCTCGCGGCGCCGACGCCGGTCACGTTGTCGTTGTAGCCGGTACCGCTGACCAGCACCCGGCCGCGCGGGATGGTCGAGTGCCGGGACAGCCAGGTCGAGCAGAGCGAAACCCAGGCGGTCAGGCTGTAGCCGAACGGCTCGTTCATCGGCTCGAAGTACACGTTGCCGTTGCCGCCGTAGTCGGCGGTCACCTTGTCCCACATGGTGTTCCAGGCGTTCGTGTCGTCGACGAAGCCGTCCTTGTTCGCTTCCCAGTAGCCGAAGATGACCTTCATGCCGTGGGACAGGGCCGAGTCGGCCGCGCCCTTGTACCGCCCCCACCAGTCCGAGTTGACGCTCTGCGGGTTGATGGGCAGCCGCACGGTGTTGGCGCCGAGCTTCTGCTGGAAGCCGGTGATGATGCCGTCCGCCTTGCTGCGGACGCTGTCGTAGCTGTCCCCGGCGGTGAGGCCGGTCGGGATCACCCAGCCGTCGACGTAGTTGTCGCGGGCGTCCGCCCAGTTCACGCCGCGGAACGCGTTGGTGGCGGCGGCCGCGGTCGGCGGGACGGCGAGCAGGGGAACGAGCAGGACGGCGAGCAGGCAGTGACGAAGGCGAGCCATGCGAACTCCGATGTTCACGTAAACATGCCGGGTCGAGAATCCCGGACGGCTCGCCGCGGCGTCAAGGGTCAGACGGGGGTGACCTCGACCGGAATACCGTTCAACACCGACGTTCCGGACGGAACGTCCAGCAGCGTCTCGTCGGCGACCAGGTTCGAGTTGACGCCGGGGTTCGCGCGCGCCACCCGCGTCCGGGCGCCCTCGACGTCGTGGCCCCAGCCGTGCGGGATGCTGACCACACCGGGACGGACCTCGTCGGTGACCTCGACGGGGACTTCGAGCTTGCCCGCGCGGGACGTCACCGAGGCGAGGGCGCCGTCGGTGAGGCCCAGCCGGGCGGCGTCTTCGGGGTGCACCTGGGCCGTGCAGCGGTTGCCGCCGCGGACCAGCGGCGTGAGGTTGTGCATCCACGAGTTGTTCGAGCTCAGGTGCCGTCGCCCGATCAGCACCAGCCCGGCTTCCGCGGCCTTCGCGAGTTCTTCCCGCAGCCGCGGGACGTCCGCGACGACCGGCTCGGGGGCCAGCTCGATCCGCCCGGACGCGGTGCACAGCACCTCCGGGATCCGCGGCTTCAGCGGCCCGAAGTCCACGCCGTGCGGCGCGGCTTCGAGGTCGGCGAGCGTGACGTCGTACGGCCCCGCGCGCAGCATCAGGTCGACCAGGCGCGCGGGCCCGGTCCGGTCGTGGGTGACTTCCAGCCCGGCTCGGCGGGCGACGTCGGCGGCGACGAAGTCGTCGAGCGCCGCGACGTCGGCCTCGGGACCCTGACCGGCGACGATGCCGGTGAGCCGGAGCATGGTCTCCCACTCCTGCGGCAGGGCCGACGGCAGCGTCGCCGGCGTCCAGTTGGCGATGTTGCGGACGGACAGCTGGTAGAAGGCCAGGTCGAAGTGCGGGCGCTCCAGCGGTGACGGGCCGGGCAGGATGACGTCGGCGTGGCGGGACGTCTCGTTGAGGTAGACGTCGACGGAGATCATGAAGTCGAGGCCTTCGAGGGCCGCGGCGAGCCGCCCGGCGTTCGGCGTGCTGAGGCAGGGGTTGCCGCTGACCGTGATCAGCGCGCGGACCTGGCCCTCGCCCGGGGTTTCGATCTCGTCGGCGAGCGTCGCGACCGGCAGTTCACCGACGACCTCGGGCAGGCCGCGCACGCGGCTGCGCCACCGGCCGACGGCGAACGGCCGCCGGTTCCCGGTGGGCTGGCACGCGGCCAGCGGGAACATCGCGCCGCCCGGGGTGTCGAGGTGGCCGGTGAGCACGTTGAGGACGTCGACCAGCCAGCTGGCGATGGTGCCGAACGCCTGGGTCGTGGTGCCGATCCGGCCGTAAACCACGGCGTTCCCGGCGGCGGCCAGCTCGCGCGCGAGCCGGCGGATCTCCTCGGCGGCGATGCCGGTGCGCGGCGCGACGGCTTCCGGCGTGAACGGCTCGGCCAGCTCCCGGACGTCGTCGAGGCCGTTGAGGTGGTCGGCGAGCCGTCCCGGCTTAACGCGGTCTTCGGCGAATAGGACGTTGACCAGCGCGAACAGTAGCAGCGCGTCGGTGCCGGGCCGGATGGCGTGGTGCTCGTCGGCGAACTCGGCCGTGCGGGTGCGGCGCGGGTCGACGACGACGATCTTGCCGCCGCGCGCGCGGATCCCGCGCAGCCGGCCGCGGATGTCCGGCGCGGTCATCAGGCTGCCGTTGGAGACGAGCGGGTTGGCGCCGAGGATCAGCAGGTGCCGCGTCCGGTCGAGGTCGGGCACCGGGATGGCGAGCGGGTCGCCGAACATCGTGCCGGCGGAGTAGTGCTTCGGCAGCTGGTCGACCGACGTCGCGCTGTAGAAGTTCTTGGTGCCCAGGGCTTTGTAGAGGACGCGGCCGTAGAGCGTCAGCGCGATGTTGTGCACGCCGGGGTTGCCCGCGTACACCGCGACGGCGTCCCGGCCGTGCTGCTCGAGGATCGGCGGGAGGCGGCGGGCGATCTCGTCGTAGGCCTCCTGCCAGCTGACTTCGACGAACTCGCCGTCGCGCTTGAGCAGCGGGGCGGTCAGCCGGTCGGGGTCGTGGTGCAGCGCGCCGAGCGACGCGCCCTTGGGGCAGATGTACCCCTTCGAGAAGACGTCCTTCTCGTCACCTTTGACGCGCGTGACCTGCTGGTTCGCGTCGAGCGTCACTTCCAGGCCGCAGGTGGCTTCGCACAGCGGGCAGGTGACGTGGGCCGTCGTCATGACCACCGAACATACCGAGCGGTATGTCGATGGGCAAGGCACGATTGCGACATGGACGTTTCGGCCGCCGAACGCGCGGTGACCTCGCGGCACCTCCGGCGGGTCTGGGCGCTGCCCGGCACGGTGCTCGGCCGCAGCGGCTGGCCCCCGTCGGCGGAGCAGCGGCTGCACTGGCACTGGAACTACTGGTGGCAGGCGCACCTGCTGGACACGCTGGTCGACGCCCAGCTGCGGGCCCCTTCGGCGGCGCGCCTGGCCTCGATCCGGTCCTTCGTCCGCTCGGTGCGGCTGCGCAACTTCGGCCGCTGGACCAACGACTACTACGACGACATCGCGTGGCTCGGCCTTGCGCTGCAACGGTTATCGGCGCTCGGCATCGACGTGGGCCCGGCGCTGGCGGCGATCGACACGCAGCTGCTGTCGGGCTGGACGTCGGCGGCGGGCGGCGGCATCTGGTGGCGCCGCGGCGACGACTTCAAGAACGCCCCGGCCAACGGCCCGGCGGCGATCTTCCACGCCCGGTCCGGAAACCTGGCCCGCGCCCGGGCCATGACGGACTGGCTGACGTCCACTTTGGTCGATCCCGATTCCGGTTTGGTCTGGGACGGGATCCGCGCGGGCACGGGCGAGCTGGTGAAGCACATTTACACGTACTGCCAAGGGGTTTACCTCGGTGCCTGCCTTGAGCTGTCCTTGATGGACGACGCTGCCCGGACTGTGTGCGCGGTGGCCGAGCACTGCGCGCCGGGCGGGGTGATCCGCGGCCAGGGCGGCGGCGACGGCGGGTTGTTCGCGGCGATCCTGGCCCGGTACCTGGCCTTGGCGGCTCGCGCGTTGCCAGGACCGGAAGCCGCGGTGGCGCGATCGCTGGTACTGACGTCGGCGGAGGCCTGCTGGTCGGGCGCGGCGCCGGGCCCGGTGTTCAGCGCGTACTGGGACCGCCCGGCACCCTGGCCGTTGCCGGAGGACGCCCCGGAACGGGACATGTCGGTCCAGGTGGGCGGCTGGATGCTCCTCGAAGCCGCAGCAACGCTGGATTAGTTCAGCAGCCGCAGGAAGCGCCGTGGAGGAACCTCGGCGTCAGCCACACCGACTCCGGGGGCCGATCGGGATCCGCCATGCGGGACATCAGCAGCTGAACCGCCCGCCGCCCCAGGTCCGCGACCGGCTGGACCAGGGTCGTCACCGCCGGGCTCACCCGGCGGGCCCAGTCCATGTCGCCGTAGCCGACCACCGCCAGCTCCGAGCCGATGCGGATACCCCTTCGGTGGGCCTCGTACTGGACGCCCACCAGCATCGACTCGTCGGCCACCACCAGGGCCGTCGGGGAGGGCCAGCCGTCCAGGAGCTTGGCCGTGGCCCGGGTTGCGCCGCCCGCGTTCGAAAAACCGCTCTCCACCAGCTCGCGGTTGAACCGCAGCCCCGCCTGCTCCAGCCCCAGCCGGTAGCCCCGGACGCGCTCGCGGCTGATCTCCAGGCCCTCGTCGCCCGAAACCAGGCCGATCTTCCGGTGGCGCCGGTCGGTCAGGTGCCGGACCAGGGAGGCCACCGCGTGCACGTTCTCGGTACCGACCTGGTCGACGTCGTTGCGCGCGGCCACCCGGTCCACCAGCACCGTCGGGACGCCCATCCGCACCAGGCCGTTGACCACTGCTTCGTCGCCGGCCGAGGGAACCAGCAGCACGCCGTCCACCAGGTCCGCGCGCAGCGCGCGCACCACCTCGGCCTCTTCGCCGACGGCGTCCCCGGTGTCGGCCAGCACGACGTCACACCCCGCCTGTGCGGCGGCCGCCCTGATGGCGCGCAGCAGCTGGTCCGCGTACGGGTTCGCGGAAACCCCCATGGCGACGCCGATCCGGTAGGTGACCGGGGGGTCCCACAACCGGAGGTCCGGCGAAAGTGCGGTCATCAAGCCCTCGCAGACGCTCAGCGGAAAGGTATCCGCTGAACGGCCGCAGGACGGCGTCCTTTCCCCAGAATCACCGAAGTGAGTGAACCGGGGGGCAGCCACACGACTCACGGTGACGGAGAGTGGGTGCCAGCCGTACCGTTTCGGCCTTGCGGGCCGGGTCGTTGATCCGGGCCAGCAGCAGCCGCACCGCCTGCCGGCCGATCTCCTCGATCGGCTGCGCCATCGTCGTCAGCGGCGGGTCGACCAGGTCCGCCCACTCGACGTCGTCGTAGACGACCACCGGCAGATCACGGCCGATGCGCAGGCCGCGCCGGCGGGCCTCGTGCAGCACGCCGACCATCATGCTGTCGTTGCCGACCACCAGCGCCGTCGGCGGCTCGGGCAGCGCCAGCAGCGTGCTCAACGCCAGCGCGCCGCCATCGCGCGAAGAGTTTCCGCAGGCCACGAGGTCGGACGCCCACGTCAGTCCGGAGCGGCCGAGCCCCAGCCGGTAGCCGAGCACGCGCTCCTCGCTGGTCGACAACCCGGGTACGCCGCTGATCATCCCGATCCGCCGGTGCCCGAGCGTGGCCAGGTGCGCGGTCAGCGCCGACGTCGCCTGGATGTTCTCCGAGCCGACCTGGTCGACGTCGGTGCGGGTGGACAACCGGTCGATCAGGACCGTCGGCACGTCCAGGGAGACGAGCTCGCCGATCACCGGCCCGTCGCCGGGGGCCGGGGTGATGAGCAGGCCGTCGACGCGACGGGAACGCAGCGCCCGCACGGTGTCACGTTCCGTGTCCGCCGCGTCGTGCGTGTCGGCCAGCAGGACGGTGTACCCGTGGGCCGACGCCTCCCGCTCGATCGCCTGCATCAGCGTCGCGAAGTACGGGTTGGCCACCAGGGAGACCGCCATCCCGATCGAGCGCGTGCCGCCCGTGACCAGCGAACGTGCGATGGCGTCGCCGGTGTAGCCGGTCGTCTCGATCGCCCGCAGCACCGCCGCCTTGGTCTCCTCGGCGACCGCGCGGGTCCCGTTCACCACGTGCGAGACGGTCGTGATCGATACGCCGGCGAGCTCGGCGATGTCGCGCTGGGTGGGGCGCGACGACCTCGGCTGGGGCATGCCAATCCTTTCCGGCAAGCGTTTGCGCAAACGCTTGCGTCCACCGAGCAGTCTGTCTACCTTCCGGTCCATCGGCAAGCCTCGAACCCAGCAAAGGGTGGATACCCATGAGACAGCGAAGTCTCACCGCAGCCGTGCTGGCCGCCGTCCTCGCCGCGACGACCGGGTGCACGGTCGAACGCCACTGGGGCGGCAACACGAACACCGGCGGCAGCGGCAAGGCGAAGGTCGGCCTGGTTACCAAGACCGACACCAACCCCTACTTCGTGGAACTGCGCAACGCCGCGAGAGCGGCCGCGCAGGCCAACGGAGCTGACTTCAGCGCGCTCGCCGGCCAGTTCGACGGCGACAACGACGGCCAGGTCCGCGCCATCGAGAACCTCCGCCAGCAGGGCGCGAACACGATCCTGATCACGCCCAGCTCGTCCACCGGCGTGCTCAAGGCGATCAAGGACGCGCGTGACGCCGGGGTCCTGGTCATCGCCCTCGACACCGCGACCGAACCGCCGGACGCCGTCGACGCCACCTTCGCCACCGACAACTTCGCGGCCGGCGAGCAGCAGGGCGCCTACGTCAAGGCCGCGCTCAAGGGCGTCCCGCCGAAGCTGCTGATGGTCGACGGGACCGCGGGCAGCTCGGTCGACACGCAGCGGCACGGCGGGTTCCTCAAGGGCATCGGGCTGACCGACGGCTCGCCGGAGATCAAGGGCCACACCGCGGCCAACGGCGACCAGAGCCTCGCCCAGCAGGGCATGGAGAACCTGCTGCAGCGCAGCACCGACATCAACGCCGTCTACTCGATGAACGAGCCGATGGGCCGCGGCGCGTACGCGGCGCTGAAGGCCCGCGGGCTGACGAACCAGGTCGTCATGGGTTCGATCGACGGCGGCTGCGAAGGCGTCCGGAACGTCAAGGACGGCCAGTTCGCCGCCACCGTCATGCAGTTCCCGAAGAAGATGGCCGAGCAGGGCGTGCTCGCCGCCGTCGAATACGCGAAGACCGGCAAGAAGCCGTCCGGCTTCGTGAACACCGGCTCCGCCGTGATCACCGACAAGCCCCTGCCCGGCATCGAGAGCCACGATTCCGCCTGGGGCCTGCAGAACTGCTGGGGAGGCCAGAAATGACGACCGCCACCGCAGTGTCCACAAAGGATCGCGAGTCACTCGGCGACTTCCTGGTCCGCGCCCCGGCGGTCGGCCCCGCGCTTGCGCTGATCGTCGCGATCGTGGTGTTCTCGCTGGCCACGGACACGTTCTTCGACCTCGACAACCTGTCCACCGTGGTCCAGCAGTCCCTGGTCGTCGGGACGCTGGCGCTGGGCCAGACGCTCGTCATCCTGATCGCGGGCATCGACCTGTCCAACGCGGCCTCGATGGTCGTCGCGACGCTGATCATGGCGAAACTCGCCGCGGCCGGGACCAACGGCTTCGTCGCGCTGCTCGCCGGCATCGTGCTGACGGTCGTCGTCGGCCTCTTCATCGGCGGGCTCACCACGCGGATCAAGCTGCCGGCGTTCATCATCACGCTCGGCACGTTCACCATGCTCACCGCGGTGTCGAAGCTGATCGCCGGCGGTCAGGCCGTACCGGTGACCGACGGGCTGCTGCAGTGGCTCGGCACCAAGCGCTACCTCTTCGGCGGCATCCCGATCACCTACGGCATGACGCTGGCGCTGCTGATGTACCTCGGGATCTGGTACGCGCTGACGAAAACGGCGTGGGGCAAGCACGTCTACGCGGTCGGCAACGCGCCGGAGTCCGCGCGGCTGTCCGGCATCAAGGTCAACCGCACGGTGCTGTCGGTGTACATCGTCGCCGGGCTGACCTTCGGCATCGCCGCGTGGCAGGCGCTCGGCCGGACGCCGAACGCCGACCCGAACCAGTTCCAGCTCGGCAACCTCGACTCGATCACCGCCGTCGTCCTCGGCGGGACGAGCCTGTTCGGCGGCCGCGGTTCGGTGCTCGGGACGCTGATGGGTGCGCTGGTCGTGGCCGTGCTGCGGTCGGGCCTCACGCAGATGAACGTCGACGGCAACTACCAGGACCTGGCCACCGGTGCCCTGCTCATCGCCGCCGTCGTGGTGGACCGGATCGCGAGGAGGCAGCAGCAGTCATGACCGAACCGATCCTCCAGGCCCGGGGCCTGGTCAAGCGCTACGGCCGCGTCACCGCCATCGACGGCGCCGACTTCGACCTGCTCCCCGGCGAGGTGCTCGCCGTCGTCGGCGACAACGGCGCCGGGAAGTCGTCGCTCATCAAAACCCTGTCCGGCGCGGTGATCCCGGACGAGGGCGAGATCAAAGTGGACGGGAAGACCGTCCACTTCAAGTCCCCGTTGGACGCTCGCCACTACGGCATCGAGACGGTGTACCAGGACCTCGCCGTCGCGCCCGCGCTCGACATCGCGTCGAACATGTTCCTGGGCCGGGAGAAGCGGCTCAAGGGACCGTTCGGGCTGTTCCGCAAGCTCGACACCGCGACCATGCGGGCCGAGGCGCAGCGGATCCTCGACGAACTGGGCATCAACATCAAGTCGATCAGCCAGCCCGTCGAGACGCTCTCCGGCGGCCAGCGCCAGGGTGTCGCGGTGGCCCGCGCGGCCGCGTTCGGCACCAAGGCGGTGATCATGGACGAACCCACGGCCGCGCTCGGCGTCGCCGAGTCCGGCAAGGTGCTCGACCTGATCGGCCGGATCCGCGACCGCGGCCTGCCGGTGGTGCTGATCAGCCACAACATGCCGCACGTGTTCGACATCGCCGACCGCATCCACGTGCACCGCCTCGGCAAGCGCGTCGCGGTCGTCTCGCCGAAGACGCACTCGATGAACCAGGTCGTCGGCCTGCTCACCGGGGCGCTGCGGCTCAACGAGAACGGCGAGGTCGAAGAGGCCGCGGCCGCGACCCACGTGGCCGGGCTCAGCTGAATGGGCCCTCGGCGGGAACGAGTGCCTCAGGCCGGAGTGAGGGTGCTGCTGGCGGGCTTGTGCACCGTGGACGTGGTCCAGCGGGTCGAGGAGCTGCCGGCGCCGGGTGAGAAGGTGCAGTCGCTGCAGGTGGACGTCGCCGCGGGTGGGCCCGCGACGAACGCCGCGGTGACGGCGGCCGCGCTCGGCGCCGAGACGACCCTGCTGACCGTCCTCGGCGCACACCCGCTGGCGGCCCTCGCCCGCGCCGACCTGGAGGCCCACGGCGTCCGGCTGATCGACCTCGCCCCCGGCCTGCCCGACCCGCCCCCGGTCAGCGCGGCCGCCGTCCGGCACCGCGACGGCGAGCGCACGGTCGTCTCCCGCAACGCCGGAGGGCGGCACTTTCGCGTGAAAGTGCCGCCACTGGCAGCTGATGTCATTTTGCTCGACGGGCATTACCCGGAGCTTGCGCTGGCGGTGGCGCGGGATGCCGAGGCGCCGGTGGTGCTGGACGCCGGGAGCTGGAAACCCGTGTTCGACGAGCTGCTGCCGCTGGTGGACGTGGCCGCGTGCTCCGCGCACTTCACCGCGCCGGAGCCCGGCCTGCACCAGCGTGGCGTCCCGACCGTGATCACCACCGCGGGACCGCGGCCGGTGCGCTGGTCCACTGCGGACGGCGGCTCGGGTGAGGTGCCTGTGCCCGCCGTCCAAGCGCGGGACACACTAGGTGCGGGCGACGTCTGGCACGGCGCGCTCGCCGTGGCCGTGACGCGCGAACGGACGGTGCCGGACCGGATCCGCTTCGCCAACGAGGTGGCCGCCGAACGGGTGCGGCATGTGGGACCGCGGTCGTGGACGACCGCGATCGCAGGAAGGAACAGGACATGACGGCGTTCGACGACCTGCTGGCCCGGGCCGAGGGCCTGACCGTGCGCGGGCAGCGCAACGTGCTCGGCATCGTGGGTGCGCCCGCGTCCGGCAAGACCACGCTCGCCTGGGCGCTGGCCAACGCGCTCGGCTCGCGCGCGGCGGTGGTCGGCATGGACGGCTTCCACCTCGCCCAGGTCGAGCTGCGGCGGCTGGGCCGCACCGAGCGCAAGGGCGCCCCGGACACCTTCGACGCGGCGGGCTACTACCACCTCATCCGCCGCCTGGCCGAAGGCCGCGAGACGGTGTACGCGCCGGAGTTCCGCCGCGAGATCGAGGAGCCGATCGCCGGGGCCGTCGCCGTGCCGCCGGAGGTCCAGCTCGTCATCACCGAGGGCAACTACCTGCTGCTGCCGGACGACCCGTGGAGCGCGATCCGGCCGCTGCTCACCGAGGCCTGGTTCCTGGCGCCGGACGAGCCCGAGCGGATCGAACGGCTCGTGTCGCGCCACCGCCGGTACGGCCGTTCCCTGGTCGAAGCCCGGCAGCGCGCGCTCGGCTCGGACCAGCGCAACGCCGACCTGATCTCGCAGACGCGCGACCGCGCCGACCTGGTGCTGGAGAACCTGCCGCTGGCGAACTTCGCGATTTGACCCTCATCGTCACCGGCGGCAGCCGCGGGATCGGCGCGGTGATCTGCGCGCTGGCCGCCGCCCGCGGCCACGACGTCGTCGTCAACTACTCCGGTGATCCCGCGCCCGCCGAGGCCGTCGCTTCGCAGGTGCGGGACCACGGCCGGCAGGCGCTGGCGGTCCGCGCGGACGTCTCGGCCGAGGACGACGTCCGGGCGCTGTTCGACGCGGCCGCGGAGCTGGGCGCGGTGACCGGCCTGGTCAACAACGCGGCCATCGTCGGCAACACCCCGGGCCGGCTCGAGGACTACGACGTCCACGTCGTCCGGCGCACCCTCGACGTCAACGTGACGGGGGTGTTCCTGTGCTGCCGGGAGGCGGTCCGCCGGATGTCCACGCGCCACGGCGGCGACGGCGGGGCGATCGTCAACATCTCCTCGACGGCCGCGCGCACCGGCTCGGCCGGCGAGTGGGTGCACTACGCCGCGTCGAAGGCCGCGGTCGACACGCTGACGTTCGGCCTGGCGCAGGAGGTCGCGGCGGACGGCATCCGGGTCAACGCGGTCCGGCCGGGCATGGTCGAAACCGGGCTGCACGCGGCCGCGGGCCTGCCGGACCGGCTGGCGAAGTACGCGCCGCAGATCCCGCTGGGCCGGCCCGGGCAGCCGGCGGAGATCGCCGAAGCGGTGCTGTTCCTGCTGTCGCCGGCTTCGTCGTTCACCACCGGCGCGCTGCTCGACGTCGGCGGCGGCCGCTGATCCGGGTGAATCAGGCCGTACTGGATCGTGTCCGTTGCCCGCTGTGAGGGGTCGAGCGCGCTGAGTGCGTTCTGTCCGCCTGCTGGGACGGCCGGAGACGGCGAGATCACGATCGGACCGGGAACTTGGTCACTCGCGTTTTCCGTGCCGAACGCTGTGCAACTCTGGGAAGCCGCCACGCGAAAGGACGGCTTCGGAAGCCATGGCCAAACTCATGTCCGTGCACCACCTCGCGCTCACCGTGACCGACGTGGACCGCAGCGTGCCGTGGTACGTGCGCGTCCTGGACCTCGAGGAGGTCACCCGGCGCGAAGAGCCGGACACGGGACTGCGCAAGGTCGTGCTGCGCTCGGCCGGGGACGAGTTCTCCGTGGTCCTGGTGCAGCACGCGGACACCGGGCGCCGCGGGTTCGACGAACGCCGCACCGGGCTGGACCACGTCGCCTTCCGGGTGCATTCCGCCGCCGAGCTGGCCGAATGGGAGAGCCGGCTCCAGGAGTTCGGCGTCTCCTACGTGCCGGCGGCGCCGTCACGCACCTTCGAAGGTTCGCGCGTGATCGTGTTCCGCGACCCGGACGGCATCCAGCTCGAGATCTGGACCGACCCGGAGCTCTGACTCAGGCGCGGGCGTCGTCGCGTTCGTCCACCGGGCGGCGCATCTCCTGGCGGTAGCGCAGCACGCCGTACCCGGTCCCGACCACGAAGAACGCGATGCTGATCCACAGCGCCGCCGTCTTCAGCCACGGCAGGGCGTCCAGCAGGCCGGCGCCGTAGTAGCCGAGCAGCACCAGCGTCGGCACCCACAGCAGCCCGCCCAGCGTCGTCGCCACCAGGAACCGGCGGGGGTCCATCCGGGCCGCGCCCGCGATCAGCGGGGCCAGCGTGCGGATCCACGGGATCCAGCGGGCCGCCACGATCGCGAAGAAACCCCGGCGGTCGAGGAACCGCTGCGCCCGCTCCAGGGCCTGCCGGTTCAGCACCTTGCCGTCGCGCCGGGCAATCAGCTTCGTCCCGCTGGTCCGGCCGATGTAGTAGCCGATCTGGTTGCCCAGGACCGCGACGATCAGCGCGGCCCCCGACAGGAACCACGCGTTGGCGTCCGAACCGTGCTGCGCCAGCACCACACCGGCGCCGAACAGGAGCGAATCACCGGGCAGGAACAGCCCGATGATCAGCGCGCACTCGACCAGCACGAAGCTCAGCACGATCACCCAGACGAGCAGCGGTCCGGCGGTGTCCAGCCAGCTCACGCCGACGCCCGCGGCCTCGATGCTCACGACGTTCACCCCGCGAGCCTACGTGGCCCGGGTGAACGGCCTGCGGCGAACGGTCAAATCGCGCACTCCGAAAGTTTCCGTTCTCACGAACGGTGAAGGCCCCCTCACCCACGGGTGAGAGGGCCTCCGGCCGGTGAAGCTCAGAACTGCGGCAGCGTCTCGCCCTGCACCGCTTCGATGTCGAGCTCGACCTTCACGGTCGTGCCGACCGCCGCGACCCCGGCGCGGACCATCGCGTTGTAGTTGATCGCGAAGTCGTTCCGGTGCAGCGTCGTCTCGGCGTGGAACGCGACGCGCACGCCGCCCCACGGGTCCGGGCCCCAGCCGCCGTAGGTCAGCTCGAGCTCGATCTCGCGGCGCTCGCCGTGCAGCGTCAGCTCGCCCAGCAGCGTCCACGAGTCCGCGCCGCGCCGGCGCAGCCCGGTGCTGGTGAACGTGATCACCGGGTGCACGTCGACGTCGAGGAAGTCCGGCGAGCGCAGGTGGTCGTCGCGCATCTTGATGCCGGTTTCGATGCTCGCCGCCTTGATCTCGGCGTGCACCGAAGACCGCTCGGCCGGGCGGCCGATCTCGATCCGGCCCGAGACGTCCGGGAACCGCGCCTTGATGCTCGCGATGCCCAGGTGCCGGGCGGTCGCGACCACCGACGAGTGGATCGGGTCGATCACCCACGGCCCGGCGGGCGGCAGCTCGATCGCCTCGGCGACCGGGGCCAGCACGACATCGCCGAGCGAGCCGCTGCCGTCCGAGGCGATCTGGGCCGTCCGGGCGACCGGGGTGTACCCGGCCGCCGTGACGACGGCGGTGTAGACCCCCGGGGCGAGGCCGTCGGTGACGACCTCGCCGCGGACGTCCGCCGCCTGCCGGGCGACCTGCCGCCCGGCCGGGTCGGTGACGGTGAGCACCGCGTGCTCCACCACCCAGCCCTCGGCCGTGCGGAGGGTCGCGCGCAACCCGGTCATGACCGGTCGACCAGCTCGTCGAGGGCCTGGTCGTAGCTCAGCCGGACGTCGTGGTCCGCCTCGCCGCCGGTCAGCTCCACCTGGCTGGTCGCCGGCGGGTAGCCGCTCGCGACCACGGTGTACGCGCCCGCGGGCAGGTCGCTGACCACGTACCGGCCTTCACCATCGGTCCGCGCGACCGCGGCCACGTTGCCTTCGGCGTCGAGCACGGTGATCCGCGCGTCCGGCACGATCCGGTCGCCCTCGGTCCGCGCGGTGCCGGTGAGCAGCACCGAGCTGGCGAGCTCGACGTCGTGGCGCAGCACGCCGCTGTCGGGCACGGTGAGCGTCAGCGCGACGGGCCGGTAGCCCGCACCGCTGGCGACCAGGGTGTACGCCCCGGCGCCGACCCCGACGAAGGCGTAGGTGCCGTCCGTGGTCGTGATGAACGCGCCGTTGACCTCGCCGCGGCCGTCGGTCAGCGTCATGGTCACGTTCGGCAGCGGCTGGCCGGTCGCGGCCGCCCGCACGGTGCCGGTCAGCTCGCCGGACCCGGTGAGCGTGACGTCGACCGTCGCCGGCCCGTTGCTGATCACGACGCTGGAGGCCTGCGGCTGGTGGCCGTGGGCCGACACGATGAGGACGTACTGGCCGGGGCCCTGGCTGGGCACCGAGTAGCTGCCGTCGGCGGCCCCGGTCGCCCGCGCCACCTGGCGGCCGCGCTGGTCGATCAGGGTCAGTGCCGCGCCGGAGACGTGGCTGCCGTCCTGGCGGCGCACGTGCCCGGTGACCGGCAGCCCGCCCGTGCCGACCCGCGGCGTGTCGAGTTCGGCGTCGGCCAGCGAGTTCGTGATCGGCAGCGCCCCGGAAACGGCCTGGTAGTCACCGTGCCCGTTGCTCAGGGCGTGCTTGCCACCGCTGCCGACGAGGGCGGGCTCGCGGTCGACCGGGCGCACCGGCTCGACGATCTCGGTCGGCTCGTCGGCGTGGTCGTCCGCCTCCAGCAGCGCCTCGCCGCCCTCCACGGCCGCCGCGGCCGGGGCCGCGTTGACCAGCGGGATCTCCTTCATGAACAGCAGCACCACGGTCGCCAGCAGCGCCACCGCACCCGCGATGTAGAACACCGTGGTGATCGACTCGGTGAAGCCGACCAGCACCGGGGTCCTGATCGCCTCGGGCAGGTTCTGGATGCCGCTGGTGTTCTCCGAGAGGTTCCCGATGCCCGCGCCGGCGCCGGCCGGCAGCCGGCCGCCGAACGCCTTGGTGATGTTCGGCAGCAGGGTGTTGAACAGGACGGTCAGGAAGATCGCGACACCGGCGGTACCACCGATCTGGCGGAAGAACGTCGCCGACGCGGTCGAGACGCCCATGTCGCTGCGCGGGCCCGCGTTCTGCACCGCGATGATCAGCGTCTGCATGCACTGGCCGAGGCCGAGGCCGATGATGGCCGCCGCGACCAGCGGGTGCCACAGCGCCGAGTCGTACTTGACCTGGGCGAAGAAGAACGCGCCGCCGGCGATCAGGATGGTGCCGATGATCGGGAAGATCTTGTAGCGCCCGGTCTTCCCGGTCAGCCGGCCGGACACGATCGAGCTGAGCATGATGCCCGCCATCAGCGGCAGCATCAGCAGCCCGGACTCGGTCGGCGTGTAGCCCTGCACGACCTGCATGAACTGCGGGATCATGGTGATCGCGCCGAACATCGCGACACCGACGATGACACCGCCGATGATCGCCACGGTGAACGTCGAGTTCTTGAACAGCCGCAGCGGGATCAGCGCGGCGTCCTTCATCAGCTTTTCGACCGCGATGAACGCGATCACGCCGACGCCGCCGACGACGTAGCACCAGATGGCCTTCTGGTCGCCCCAGCCCCACTTCTGGCCCTGCTCGGCGACGATCAGGAACGGCACGACCGCGACGATCATCGTCAGCGCGCCCCACCAGTCGATCTTGTGCTTGTGCGGCGTGTGCGGCACGTTCAGCACCTTCGCCACGACGAACAGCGCGAGCACGCCGACCGGGACGTTGATCAGGAAGACCCAGCGCCAGCCGCTGATGCCGCCGAGAGAGTCGATGCCGGCGAAGAGGCCGCCCAGCACCGGGCCGAGCACGGTCGACAGGCCGAACACGGCCAGGATGTAACCCTGGTACTTGGCCCGCTCACGCGGCGGCACGATGTCGCCGAGGATGGTCATGGCCAGCGACATCAGGCCGCCGGCGCCGAGGCCCTGCACCGCGCGGAACGCGGCCAGCTCGTACATCGACTGCGCGAAGGTGGAGGCCAGCGAACCGGCGACGAAGATGCCGATCGCGGTCAGGTAGAACGGCTTGCGGCCGTAGATGTCGGAGAGCTTGCCGTAGATCGGCGTGACGATCGTCGAGGTGATCAGGTACGCCGTGGTCGCCCAGGCCTGCAGGTCGAAGCCGTGCAGGTCGTTGGCGATCTTGACGATCGACGTGCCGACGATCGTCTGGTCGAGCGCGGCGAGGAACATGCCGCACATCAGGCCGCTCAGGATCGTGACGATCTGGCGGTGGCTCAGCCGTGGTGGTTGTTTCGCCTCGGGCTGGGCCGGGGCTTCGGTGGTGGAACTCATGCGTTGGCCCCCTTGGCCGGTGCACCGGCGGACGCGTGTGCGTCGGCCAGCTGTGGAGAGTGGTTCTCGATACCTGTGTTGAGCCGGCCGAAGAGGCGGTTCAGGGTCTGGATTTCCCCGTCCGTCCAGTCCCCGAGCACTTCGGCCAGCCACTGGTTGCGCTGCTTGCGGTTCTCTTCGAACACCCGCATGCCCTCGGTCGTCGGCGCGAGCAGGCAGGCCCGGCCGTCCTCGGGATCGGCTTGGCGCTCGACCAGGCCGTGCTGCACGAGTGAGCTCGACTGCCTGCTGATCGTGGAGATCTCCGAGTGGAGCGACTCGGCGAGCCGGCTGGTGCGCTGCGGGCCCTCGTGGATGAGGGTGAAGAGGATCGCGTATGCCGCTCGCTCGATGCCGTCCGGACCCTGCTTGGAGACCTGCGACTTCGCCTTGTTGACCAGCCGGACCAGGCGCACGAGTTCGTGCCCGAGCTGGTCGGCGAGGTCCAGCTCGGCCGGCGGCCGGGTGGCGGAGTGGTTCGGTGCCATGGTGATCCTTCGAGCCGTTAATTGGCGGCTGCAACTAGTTGCCTCAGGCAAGGATGTGCCTCAGCCGGCCGTTGTGCAAGCCGAGTACCTCGCGATGTGGCGGAACACACTTTAGTTGTCGTATGCAAGCACATTTCTCTCAGGCTGCTTCCGGAACAACGGCGGCCGTGATCGGCTTGCACGGGGTATGACCGACGACACAGCTCTCCAGGACTTTCTGGCCGCCCGCCGCCACGGGGTGCTCGCCACGATCCGCCGCGACGGCCGCCCGCAGCTGTCCACGATCACCTACCTGTACGACCCCGCGCAGGCGGCGTTCATCGCGTCGGTCACCGAGACCCGCGCGAAGACGAAGAACATGCGCCGCGACCCGCGGGTGACCTTCCACGTGAGCAGCGAGGACGGCTGGAGCTACGTCGTCGTGGAGGGCCGGGCGTCGCTGACCGCACCGGCGGCCGCGCCGGACGACGCGACGGTCGAGGCGCTCGTCGACTACTACCGGCGGGCGTCCGGCGAGCACCCGGACTGGGCCGAGTACCGCCAGGCCATGGTCACCGACCAGCGGGTGCTGCTGACCGTCCACGTCGAAAAGCTGCTCGGGCTGGTCCGCTGACCCGCTTCCGATCACGCTGCTCCGATCCGGCTCGTTTCGAAACAAAATTTCCGCACTGCGGACTGGACGGGCTTACCATGAGGTCATGAGCGACGAAGCTTTGGTCACCCGGCTCCGCGACCTGCTCGGCAAGAGCGCCGTGCTCACCGACTCCGACGTCACCGCTTCCTACGCGCGGGACATGATGCCGCTGGCGCCGTCGGGCACGCCGCTCGCCGTGGTGCTGCCCGCGAACACCGAGCAGGTGCAGGCCGTGGTCAAGGCGTGCGCCGAGGCGAAGGTGCCGATCGTGCCGCGCGGGGCGGGCAGCGGCCTGTCCGGCGCGGCGAACGCCATCGACGGGTGCGTCACGCTGTCGCTGACCAAGCTGAACGAGATCGTCGAGATCGACGCGGGCAACCGGCTCGCGGTCGTCCAGCCGGGCGTGGTCAACCTGGACTTCCGCACCGCCGTGGAAAAGCACGGGCTGTTCTACCCGCCGGACCCGTCGAGCTACGACTGGTGCACGATCGGCGGCAACCTGTCGACCAACGCGGGCGGGCTCTGCTGCGTGAAGTACGGCGTGACGACGGACTCGGTGCTCGGCCTGGAGGTCGTCCTGGCCGACGGGTCCCTGCTGAAGACCGGACGGCGCACGGTGAAGGGCGTCGCGGGCTACGACCTGGCCCGGCTGTTCGTGGGCAGCGAGGGCACGCTCGGGGTGATCACGCAGGCGACGGTCCAGCTCAAGCCCCTGCCCCAGGCCCCGGCAACACTCGTCGCGGGCTTCAGCACCACCGAAGCGGCCGGGGAGGCCGTGGCGCGGGTGGTCCGCGAAGGCCTGGTGCCGTCACTGCTGGAGATCATGGACGCGTCGTCGATCAAGGCGTCCGAGGCGTACCTGAAGACGGACCTCGGCGCGGGTTCGGACTGCCAGGCGTTGCTCCTGGGCCAGTCCGACGCGGGCGGCGAGGTGGCCCGCCGCGAGCTGGCGGCCCTGGAGCAGATCTGCGTCGACTGCGGAGCGGACCTGGCGTACACGACGGAGGACCTCGAGGAGGGCCGCATGTTGCTGCAGGCCCGCCGCGTGGTGCTGACGGCACTGGAGACGTACGGGCTGTGGCTGACCGACGACGTGTGCGTGCCGCGGACGCGGATCGCCGAGCTGATCCGGGGCTGCGAGAAGATCAGCGCGGAAGTGGGTCTCCGGATCGCGGTGGTGGGCCACGCCGGCGACGGCAACATGCACCCGACGATCGTTTACCAGCCGGACGATGAGGACGAGTTCGCCAGGGCGCAGCGGGCGTTCGACGAGATCCTCGAGGTGGGGCTGTCGCTCGGCGGGACGGTGACCGGGGAGCACGGGGTCGGGAAGATCAAGCGCGAGTGGCTGGCCCGGGAGATCGGGCCCGTGGGGCTGCGGGTGCACCAGGAGATCAAGCGGGCGCTGGACCCGGAGAACCTCTTCAACCCGGGATCGATGTTCTCGATGACCTGATGATCAGTCCTTGATGCGCGGGATCCGCTGCGTGACCTCGGGGTCGGCCTCCGCCAGCGCCTTCTTCTCGCGCCGCGACTTCAGGTACTCCAGGCCGATCGGCACCACCGACACGAGCACGATCAGCACGAAGATCGCGTCGACGTTGTTGCGGATGAACGAGATGTTGCCCAGCAGTGAGCCCAGGATGGTGATGCCCGCGGCCCACAGGATGCCGCCGATCACCGTGTAGGTGAAGTAGCGCTTCGGGTCCATGCGGCCGACGCCCGCAATCCACGTGATGAACGTGCGGACGAACGGGACGAACCGGGCCAGGACGACCGCCTTCGGGCCGTGCTTCTCCAGGAACTCGTGCGTTTTGTCCACGTACTCGCGCTTGAAGAACTTCGAGTCCGGGCGGTTGAACAGCTTCGGCCCGGCGAAGTACCCCAGGTAGTAGCCGGCCACGTTGCCGAGCAGGGCCGCCGCCGTCACCAGGACGCAGACCAGCCACAGCGGCGCGTTCAGCGTGCCGTTCGCGATGAACAGGCCCGCCGTGAACAGCAGGGAATCACCCGGCAGCACCGGGAAGATGCTGCTCTCGATGAAGATGATCAGGCACAGCACCGCGATGACCGGTGTCGTCAGCCCGCTCAGCAGGTGCTGCGGGTCCAGCCATGACGGCAGCAGCGACATCGTGTTGACCGTGCTCTGGGCGAGAATCACCTCGAAAACGGTACAGGGTCACCCTGAGTCGTGACTGAGACCCGCCTCAGACCCGCCTCAGACCAGTGTCAGCAGGCCCACCACGGATCCCGCCGCCAGGCCCAGCAGCACCGCCAGCATCAGGATCCAGTACGCCGGCAGCTGCGCGGACTGACGCGGGGGTGGCGGCGGCGAGTACGCCGTCGGCGCCTGCGAAGCCGCGTCCAAGGCCGCGCGCTCGCGCTCCAGTGAGCCCGCGCCGGCGCCCGACAGCAGGCCGTACGCCGACGGCAGCTCGTTGATCGCGCTGGTCGGGACGGCCTCGGTGCTCGGCTCGGTGTCAGGCGCAGGCGCCGCAGGAGACGTAGGCGCGGGCGCCGGTGCAGGTGCCGGTGGTGACGCCTGCGGGGCGAAGACGGCTTGCGCGCGAAGGGCGTCCGCCAGCAGCTGCTCGGGGTCCTTCGGCTCGCTCATCTCCGCCCGTCCGCTCCCTTTCGACTACGTGCTCAAGGTAGCCGTTCCCACCTCGGCGACCCATTCTCCCCGGCGCAGCACCTTCGCCGGCCGCAAGCCCTCGTCGAGGACCACGATGTCGGCCTGGTACCCGGCGCACAGCATCCCCGTGCGGTCGGCGATGCCGAGCAGCTCCGCGGGCCGTTGCGACGTCGCGTGCACCGCGTCGAGGATGCCGAGTTTCGCACCCCGGACCAGATTGCGGAAGGCGGTGTCCATCGTCAGGGTGCTGCCGGCCAGGGAGCCGTTGTCGGCGAGGGTGGCGACGCCGTCGTGGACGTCGACCTCCAGGCGGCCCAGCGTGTAGCGGCCGTCCGCCGCGTCGGTCGCCGACATCGCGTCGGTGATCAGCACCGTCCGGTTGCGGCCCGCGTGCTTCGCCGCCAGGCGCACCACGGTCGGGTGCAGGTGGACGAGGTCGCAGATGAGCTCGATCGTGATCCGCTCGTCGTCCAGCAGCGCCCCGATCGGGCCGGGCTCGCGGTGGTGCAGCGGCCGCATGCCGTTGAACAGGTGGGTCGCCACCGTCGCGCCCGCGTCGATCGCCGGCAGCAGCTGCTCCTCGACGCCGTCCGTGTGGCCGATCGCGGCGATGACGCCGGACTCGGCCAGCTGCCGGACGGCCTTCACGCCGCCGTGCAGCTCGGGAGCGATCGTGACCATCCGGATCGCGCCCTGGCCCGCGCGCAGGAGCTTCTCGACCGTGCTCGTGTCCGGTTCGAGCAGGGTTTCCGGGTCGTGTGCACCGCAGCGGGCCTTCGAGATGAACGGGCCCTCCAGGTGGATGCCCGCGACCTCGCCGTCCTGGACGAGCTCACGCAGCGCCGCGACCTGCTCACGCAGGATGTCCACGGGGTCGGACACCAGGCTGGCCAGCATGGTCGTGGTGCCGTGACGGCGGTGCGCCCGCACCGCCGTCACCAGTTCCTCCGGATCGAGGGAAGTGAACGACGCACCTCCCCCGCCGTGGCAGTGGGTGTCGACGAAACCAGGCACGACCAGTGCCCCGCCGACGTCCACGTGCTCGCCGGACGGCGGGGTCCCGGAACCCACGCCGGCGATCCGCCCGTCGGAGACGGCTACCCAGCCGTCGTCGAGTACACGGTCCGGGGCGGCGACCCGGCCGCCCATGATCACGAAATCTCCGGCGCCTCTCACGCACCCCAGCATATATTGGTCTGGACCAAGCATGGTGATACGACTCAGTGATCGGAATGGTCCACCCGGGTCACTGTGGGGCTTGCATGGCCTTCTGGAGTGCCTCGAGCGCCCGGCTGGCGGTCGATTTAACGGTACCCTTGGAGATACCTGCGGCCTCAGAGATCTCGGCCTCGCTCAGCCCGCCGTAGTAGCGCAGCACGAGCACTTCGCGCTGGCGGGGCGGCAGCTTGGACAGCGCGCTGACCACGGCCTGGTGCTCGCTGGAGAGCATCGCGAGGCTCTCGGCGGATCGCGCGTTCACCGCGTGCGGCGGCACGTACTCCCGGGCGGTCTTGCGGCGGCGCAGCACGCTGCGTGACCCGTTGACCACGGCGGTGCGCAGGTAGCCGACCGCGGCGGCAGCGTCCCGGAGCCTGCCCCAGTTGCGGTGCAGGCCGGTGAAGGCCTCCTGGACCACGTCTTCCGCCGTCGCGGGCTCGTCGACCAGCAGAATCGCCAGCCGGACCAGCCGCATGCGGTGCTGGCGGTAGAGGTCTTCGAGGGTCAGCGGCGCGGCCGTCTGCGCCGGGGCCGGACCGTCCATGACCCGCAGGTGGCCGAGGGTCGCCTCGACACTGCGTTCCGCATTGCCCTCGAGCATGAACCCCTGCCTGTCCTCGACCCCGGTTTGCACGGTGTGCCGCGTCAGCAGGTTCACGGTGTTCACAGCGCTCACACAGGTACTGACGCGTGCCCAGCCTATCGGGTTGGGATGCCGGTGCCACAGATCGGCTGCTGGTACAGAACCGTGACACGGGTAGCGTCGGCAGTGCCCCGTCCGCGCCGACCCCCGGAGATCCACATGGCCTGGTTCCTCGTCGAAATCACCTACGTCCAGGAGAAGATGCCGGACGTCCGGCCGCGGCACCGCGAGTTCCTGGGCAAGCTGGCCGAGGAGGGCCGGGTTGCGGTCGCCGGGCCGCTCGGCGACGGCACCGGCGGCGTCACGCTGTACCAGGCCGACGACGAGGCCCACCTCAAGGAGACGATCGACCGGGACCCGTACTTCCTGGAGGGCGTCATCGCCGAGCGCAGCGTCCGCGAGTTCAAGCCGGTCATCGGCGCCTGGCTGCCGGCCTAGGCTCCCCGCCCGACGTTTCGGCGCGCGGCGAAAGGTCGCGCCGCCGGGCGGCCGCTCCGCGGGTCAGGCCCGGCCGGACAGCTCGTAGTCGGCCGGGTCGACCTTGCGGGTCTCCAGCCAGTAGCGCCAGGTGAAGCCGGGCCAGATCGTGCGGTTCACGCCCTGGGCGTCGAGGTACCAGCTCTTGCAGCCGCCCTGGGTCCAGACGCCCTTGACCAGTTTGTCCTGGATTTCCCGCTGGAACTCGTCCTGCACGCCCGGCCGGACGTCGAGCGCCGCGGCGCCGCGCGAGTCGGCGAGCTTGATCGCGTCGACGACGTACCGCGCCTGCGACTCGATCATGAACACCACGGAGTTGTGGCCCAGCGCGGTGTTCGGGCCGAGCAGGAAGAACAGGTTCGGGAAGCCGGACACCGTGATCCCCTTGTGCGTCCGCATGCCCTCGGTCGCCCACTCCTTGGCGAGGTTGCGGCCGTCGACGCCGGTGATGTCCAGGTACTCCAGCGCGTCGGTCACCTTGAAGCCGGTGCCGTAGACGATCGCGTCCACCTCGTGCTCGACACCCGCGGAGTCGACGATGGAGTGCGCCTTGACCTCCCGGATGCCGTCGGTGACGACGTCGACGTTCGGCCGGGCCAGCGCCGGGTAGTAGTCGTTGGAGATCAGGACGCGCTTGCAGCCCATCGTGTAGTCCGGCGTGACCTTCTTGCGCAGCGCGCGGTCCTGGATGCCCTTCGCGATGTTCCGCTTCGCGATCAGCTCGCCGGCCTTCATCAGCGCCGGGTGGCCGTTGAAGCCGATGGCCCGCGCCTCGAGCAGCCAGTACAGCGCGTTGCGGTAGAGGCGCTGGGTGCCGGGCACGCGCTTGAACAGCGTCTGCGCCCACGACGGCATCGCGTGGTCGGGCTTGGGCATGATCCACGGCGGCGTGCGCTGGAACAGGGTCAGCTCGGCGACCTCGGGGGCGATCTTCGGGACGAACTGGACGGCGCTGGCGCCCGTGCCGACCACCGCGACCCGCTTGCCGCGCAGGTCGTACTCGTGGTTCCAGCGCGCGGAGTGCCAGGTCTGCCCCTTGAACTCGGCGATCCCGGGCAGCTCGGGGACCTGCGGGATGTGCAGGCCGCCGACCCCGGAGACGAGGAACTGCGCGACGAACTCGCGGCCGTCCTTCGTGGTCGCCGTCCAGCGGCGCTCCCGCTCGTCCCAGTGGGCGCCGGTCAGTTCGACGCCGAAGCGGATCTTCTCGCGCAGCCGGTACTTGTCCGCGACCCCCTTGAGGTACTCGAAGATCTCCGGCTGCGGCGAGAACGACCGCGACCAGCCCGGGTTCTGCTCGTACGAGAACGAGTACATGTGCGACTGCACGTCGCACGCGCACCCGGGGTAGGAGTTGTCGCGCCAGGTGCCGCCCACCTCGGTGGCCTTCTCCAGGAGCACGTAGTCCCGGATGCCGGCCTTTTCGAGCTGGATCGCCTGGCCGAGCCCGGAGAACCCGGTGCCCACGATCACGACCTTGAACCGCTCGGTCATCTGTCGGCCTCCGCTGCGTCGAGTTGGTGCCCAGATGACGTTACCTCAGGTAACAGTTACTTGGAAGTACCGGCTACTGATCAGTACGTCCCGCCGAGCTTGGTGTGGTCCCAGCTGGCGACCTTGGTCGGCCGGAAGATCAGCCCGACGCGTTTCGGGGCCTGACCGGCGATGAAGGCGCCCAGCTCGGCGGGCGCCGGGTCGCCCGGCTTGGCGCCCGAGTACCGCTGCATCAGCGCGGTGCCCATCCGGGTGACCTCGGCGGTGTCCTCGACGATCTCGACGTCGGCCTCGAACGAGACGCCGCGGAGCTTCTCGTAGCTGTCCCCGTCCTCGACGAGCACGGTGGCCTCCGGCAGCCGCCGGAGGTTCTTCGCCTTCTGCGACGTGCCGTACGTCCAGGTCGCGACGCCGTCTTCGTGCGGGAAGTACCAGAGCGGCGCCAGGTGCGGGCGGCCGTTCGGGCCGATGCTGGCGACGTTGATGACCTTCTGCTCCGCGAGGTACGCGCGCAGTTCGTCCTCGGTCATCCGGATCTGGTCACGACGGGACATCTTCACCCCTTGGTGGCGGCCCGGCCGCCGTGGCCGGTGACCGCCGACTCGAACGCGCCGCGCGCCTCGATGTCGGCCAGCGCGGCCTTGTCCGCCGAAGGTACCCGGCTGCGTGAGCCGATTTCGATGATCGGCGGCAGGAACGCGCGGAGCAGCTTGAGCCCGCCGACCCAGCGCGGCACGTGGATGGTCCGGGCGCGCTTGAGGATGCCGGCTTCGAGATCGTCCAGGGCGACGTCCAGCGGGTAGGTCTTGCCGATCAGGCCCGGCATGGACGCGCGGAGCTTGCCGAACACCGGGTGCGCGTCGGCGCTTTCGACCAGGTCGGTGCGGATCCACGTCGGGTGCGCGACGCCGACCTTGACGCCCAGGTGGGCGACCTCGGCGCGGAGGCTGTTGGAGAACGCTTCGACGCCGGCCTTGGCGGCGGCGTAGTTGGCCATGCCGGGCGCGTGCGTGATCGCGGCGAGGCTGGAGATGGCGAGCAGGTAGCCCTTGCGCTCGATGACGTGCGGGAGCGTGACGCGGAACGTTCGCCAGACGCCGAGCAGGTCGACCTCGATGACCTTCTCGAACGCGGCCCGGTCGACCGAGCGGACGAAGCCCGCGGTCGCGATGCCGGCGTTCGCGATGACGATGTCGATCCCGCCGAAGTGCTCGACGACGCCCTTCGTGGCCTGCTCGAGCGCGTCCCAGCTGGTGACGTCGGCTTCCCAGGATTTCGCGTTCGGCCCGATCCGGTCGGCGACCTTCTGCTGCTCTTCGGCTTCGAGGCCGACGAGCGCGACCTTGGCGCCGCGGGCGGCCAGCCGCTCGGCGAGCCCGGCGCCGATGCCGCGGGCCGCGCCGGTGATCAGCACGACCTTGCCGTCGACCTTCTTGGTGCCGCTCAGCAGCGAAAACGGGTTGGCCACGGTGCCCTCCTAGACGTCACTTGAGGGCACCGTACCTCAACTTACCCGCAGTAAGCTACTCAGAAGTAGGGGCGCTCTCCCGGGAAAGCGCTTCTACTTCGTCGGGGGTCAGGTCGAGGGTGACCGACGCGATCAGGTCCGTCAGCTGCTCCGGGGTGCGGGCGCTGGCGATCGGGGCGGCCACCGTCGGCTGCTGCCGCAGCCAGGCCAGCGACACCGTGGCGACCGAGACGCCGTGCGCGGCGGCCACTTCGTCCAGTGCGGCGAGGACGCGCCCACCACCGTTGTCCAAATAGGACTCGGCGCGGGTGGCGCGCGGGCTGTCGCTCGTCGCGCCCTTCGTGCGGTACTTGCCGGTGAGGAAGCCCTTGGCCAGAGCGAAGTACGGCAGCGTCGCCAGACCCTCGCGCGCCACGAGCGGGGCGAGGTCGCGCTCGTAGTCCCGCTCGACGAGGTTGTAGTGCGGCTGCAGCACGGCGTACCGCGCGAAGCCGTTCTGGTCCGAAATGGACAGTGCGTCGGCGAGCCGGTCGGCGCGGTAGTTGGACGCGCCGAGGTAGCGGACCTTGCCCGCGCGGACCAGCGCGTCGAACGCCTCCAGGGTTTCCTCGAGCGGGGTGTCCGGGTCGTCGCGGTGGGCGTAGTAGAGGTCGATGTGGTCGGTTTTGAGGCGGCGCAGCGAGTCTTCGGCCGCGGCCTCGATGTTCTTCGCCGAGAGGCCGGGCCGTCCGTCCCACAGGCCGACCTTGGTCGCGACGACGACGTCGTCCCGGTTGCCGCGGGCGGCGAGCCAGTTGCCGAGGATCTCCTCGGAGCCGCCCCCGCCGCCGTAGAGGTCGGCGGTGTCCACGAAGTTGCCGCCCGCCGCCGTGTAGGCGTCGAGGACGGCGAAGGACCGCGGCTCGTCGGCCGTCCACCCGAAGACGTTGCCACCGAGGTTGAGGCCGTACACGTCGAGGTCGGTGCTGCCCAGCTTGGTCATGTCTCCGACGTTAGTCCTTCCCGGGATGTGGAACCCGGGAGGAAAACAGGCGTCTCCCGCGTTGGAGTGTTCCATGGCTATCGAACTGGGCAAGCTCGGGATCTGGCGGTACCACGCGAACGTGGACGCGAAGTTCGCAGCGGAAGCGGAGAAGCTCGGCTACAGCGCGATCTGGCTGGGCGGCTCGCCGGGCGCCGGCGACCTCGCGTCCGTGGACGGCATCCTGGAAGCGACGGACTCGCTGGTCATCGCGACCGGCATCGTGAACATCTGGCAGGACGAGCCCGCGGACATCGCCCGGGTCTACGAGCGGGTCGCGGGCAAGTACCCGGACCGGTTCCTCCTGGGCGTCGGCGCGGGACACCGCGAAGCGACGAAGGAGTACAAGAAGCCGTACGCGGCCCTGGTCGACTACCTCGACGGCTTGGACGCGGCCGGCGTCCCGGTCGCGGGCCGGGCCCTGGCGGCGCTGGGCCCGAAGGTGGTGGCGCTGTCGGGTGAGCGCACCGCCGGGGCGCACCCGTACCTGACGACGCCGGAACACACCCGCGGCGCGCGCGAAATCCTGGGGGCGGGGCCGCTGCTGGCGCCGGAACACAAGGTCGTCCTGTCGACCGACGCCGACGAGGCCCGCGCGATCGGGCGCACCACCGTCAAGTACTACCTCGGGCTGTCCAACTACGTTGCCAACCTGCGGAAACTCGGCTTCACGGACGCCGATCTCGAGGGCGAGGGCAGCGACCGCCTGATCGACGCGCTGGCCCTGCACGGCGACGCGGCGACGATCGCCCCCGGCCTGGCGGCCCACCTCGAAGCGGGCGCGGACCAGGTGGTCGTCCAGGTGCTGAACGAGGACCCGTGGCCGGCGTACCGCGCGCTGGCTTCCGAACTGCTGTGATCCTCGTCCGGCCGCCGGGCGAACCGGCGGCCGGGCGCATCCTTCTGAACCGATCCGACGTGCGGGAAAGTTTCTGCGCGGGGACCGGTGTGCGGCGGCGGTACACCTCGTACGATGCGGTCGGGACCACCCTGTGCCAAGGAGGAGTAACGATGCCCATCGCCACCCCCGAGGTCTACGCGGAGATGCTCGACCGGGCCAAGGCGAACGAGTTCGCCTACCCGGCCATCAACGTGACCTCGTCCGAGACCGTGAACGCCGCCATCCGCGGCTTCGCCGAGGCGGAGAGCGACGGCATCATCCAGTTCTCCACCGGCGGTGCGGAGTTCGCGTCCGGCCAGAAGGTCAAGGACATGGTGACCGGCGCGACCGCGCTCGCGGAGTTCGCCCAGGTCGTCGCGGCGAAGTACGACGTCAACGTCGCGCTGCACACCGACCACTGCCCGAAGGACAAGCTGGACGGCTTCGTCCGCCCGTTGATCGAGATCTCGGCCGAGCGCGTCAAGAACGGCCAGAACCCGCTGTTCCAGTCCCACATGTGGGACGGCTCGGCCATCGACCTCGACGAGAACCTCGAGATCGCCGCGGAGCTGCTGGCCAAGACGGCGGCCGCCAAGATCATCCTCGAGGTCGAGATCGGCGTCGTCGGCGGCGAAGAGGACGGCGTCGAGGCGGAGATCAACGAGAAGCTGTACACCGCCGAAGGCGACTTCCTGAAGACGATCGACGCGCTGGGCGCCGGCGAGAAGGGCCGCTACCTGCTGGCGGCCACGTTCGGCAACGTCCACGGCGTGTACAAGCCGGGCAACGTGAAGCTGCGCCCGGACGTGCTGAAGGGCGGCCAGGAGGCGGCGGCGAAGAAGCTCGGCCTGGACAGCGGTTCGAAGCCGTTCGAGCTGGTCTTCCACGGTGGCTCGGGCTCGCTCCCGGAGGAGATCCGCGAGGCGGTGTCGTACGGCGTCGTGAAGATGAACGTCGACACGGACACGCAGTACGCGTTCACCCGCCCGATCGTGGACCACTTCTTCAAGAACTACGACGGCGTCCTGAAGATCGACGGCGAGGTCGGCAACAAGAAGGTCTACGACCCGCGCTCGTACCTGAAGGCCGCGGAGGCCGGCATGGCCCAGCGCGTGGTCGAGGCCTGCCAGGCCCTCGGCTCGGCGGGCACGAAGCTCAAGTAGTCCCGCGCGAAGGGGCGGCACTACCACGGGGAAGTGCCGCCCCTTCCGCTGTTCAGATCGTTTCGGGCACCGCTCGCCGGGCGGTCCACCGCCGTGTCACCTGGCCGGTCGCCGCCCAGAGGACGAACACCCCGGCCAGCACCACGGCCGCCGTCCAGTAGGCCGCCGGTGGGGCCGACTCCGTGTGCGCGTCCCCCAGCACCCACGGCCGGAACTGCGACTGCAGCCAGAACGCCCCGTACCCGAACGCCGTCACCAGCAGCGCCCCCGCGGCCGCGCGCACGACGCCGTTGCTCATCGCGAACGCCAGGTCCACCGCCAGTCCCACGAAGAGCAGGTAGAACGGCACCGTCGACACCGGGAAGCCCAGCCCGAGCAGCAGCGGCCACATCACCGACCGGTAGGCCACGTACGCGAGCGCCACCGACGTAGCCGCCCAGCGGAAGCCCAGCGTGCGGCGCGCCAGGACCAGGATCAACGCCATCACCCCGATGCCCCACAGCGGGTACACCCACTCCGGGATCGGCATCGTGAAGTGCAGCACCGCCGTCCGGTCGACCGGGTGGCCGATCTGGTTGGCCGCGAAGTCCAGCAGCGACTTCTCCGCCTCCGGCGCCCCGCGCTCCCAGGCGCGCAGGCCGAGGATGCCGTACTCCTGCTGGCCGTTCGGGAAGAACGTGTTCTCCAGGAAGAACGCCCACAGCGCGAGCAGCACGCCCGTCCGGAACCGGCCCGGCGGAGCCAGCCGCAGCCAGCCGAGCAGCACGCCCGCCTGCATGATCCCCGTGCCCAGGTAGAGCATCATGTGGGACGGGCTCCACGCGGTCAGGTCGAGGCCGTTGACGCGGTGGTTGATGACGTCCAGCGGGGCCGCGACCAGGAACGTCAGCAGGCCGATCTGCATCAGCCGCAGCGAGCGCCTGTCGCAGCCCAGGCCGGTGTAGCTGTGGATCGCCACCAGCACCACGATGATCACCGTGCCGACGGTGTTGATCAGGTGCGGCGGCGCCAGGTCGTCGCGCAGCCAGCGGAAGTGCCACGACATGTCCCACGACGAGCCGAGCAGCTTGAACGCGAACGCCGCCAGCCACATCCCGTAGCAGAACCGGAGCACCCAGTCCGGCGTCGGCTGCCCGGGGGCGCCGCGGTGCCAGTGCCGCGTGAAGAACAGCCGCGTCTTGCCGACGGGGCTGCGCGGGATCACGTCCACCGGGACGTCGACTGCCTTGGCCATGCCGGACATCATGGCCGGTCATGGTCACGAGCGGGCTAAGACCTCGAAAAACCCGGGTTCCCCCGACCTTCTTCGCCGCCGCCACCCTCAACGGAGGCGCTTCGCGCCAGGGTTCACCCGTAGGGGTCACGAACTTGCTTCCCCCGCGCCCGGCTTGGCATGGTGTCGCGCCATGATGCCGAAACGAGTTGTCGCGGGCGTGCTCGTCGCCGCCCTGGTGCTGGCCGGAGCCGGGGTGCTCGGGAGCCTCTTCCTCTAGAGGCAGAATGGGCGCATGACGCACAACCTGCTCGGCCCCGAGCCGACGCTGCTGCCCGAGCACACCGCCGCCCAGGCCGCGCTCGACGCCGGAACCGACCCGGCCACCGTCGCGGCCGAACACCCCGACTACAGCGAAGCGTGGGCTTCGCTGGCGGAGAAGGCCCTGGACGCGGGCGAGACCGTCGCCGCGTACGCGTACGCCCGCACCGGCTACCACCGCGGGCTCGACCAGCTGCGCCGCGCGGGCTGGAAGGGCTTCGGCCCGGTGCCGTGGTCGCACCGCCCGAACCAGGGCTTCCTGCGCGCCCTCGCCGTCCTGGGCAAGGCCGCCGGCAAGATCGGCGAGACCGAGGAGTTCGAGCGCTGCCGGACCTTCCTCGCCGATTCCGACCCCGCCGCTGCCGAAGCCACCGGCCTGAAGTGACGCCGTGGGCCCGGGACCGCGCGGTCCCGGGCCCGTCCGGCGTCAGAACCAGCCGCAGTTGACCGGCGCCGGGAGACCGGCGAAGCGGCCCTCGAGCCAAGCGAACGCCTCCGGGTACGCCCGCACCGCGCCGAGCACGTGCGTCGGCACCAGCGACGTGCTGAACTGCACCCGCACGCCCTTGCCGCACCACGTCCGGCCCAGGTCGCGGTCCTGGGCGTAGGGCACGATGTCGTCGAGCGCGCTGTGGACGATCAGCACCGGCGCCGTCGGCTTGAGCGTCCCGATCTTCTGCTCGGCCACCCGTGACGCGTACGGCTCTTCGCCGAGGTACGCGGTGAGCGAGCGGCCGTCGGTGGTCAGCGTCGAGGACTGCGTGAACGCGTGCGCGGCGATCGCCTCCACCGTGCACTCGGTCCGGACCTGCTCGAACAGCTGCTTCCCGCGCGCGTTCAGCAGCGCCGGGATGTTCAGCTCCGGGTACGCGTAGTTCATGCTCACGAGCGCGAAGCCGAGGAACCCGACCGCGTAGTGGCCGTCGAGGTTCTTGGCGACCTCGGCGAGGTCCGCCGGCACTGCCCCCGCGTACGCGCCCTTCAGCTTCAGTTCGGGCGCGTAGCTCGGCTGCAGCTCCGCCGCCGCGGCCGAAGCGCCGCCGCCCTGGGAATAGCCCGCGATGGCGACCGGGCCGTCGTCCGGCAGCCCCGCCTCCGGCAGCCGCTGGGCCGCTCGGATCGCGTCGAGCACCGCGTGGCCTTCCGAAGCGCGGTTGACGTAGGTGTGGTCCCCAGGCGTGCCGAGCCCTTCGTAGTCGGTGACGACGACGCCGTAGCCGCGGGTCAGCAGCCCGGCGATGAACGGGCCCTCGTACTCGAAGCCCGCGGCAAGCGCTTTCGACGGGGCGCAGTCGTCGCCCTCGCCCTGGGTGCCGACGGCGTAGGAGACGATCGGGCGCACCCCGCTGCCGTGCCACGCCGAGGTCGGCGTCAGCACCGTGCCCGTGACGGCGATCGGCGAGCCGTGCGTGTCGGTGCTGCGGTACATGATCCGCTGCACGCTCGCGTCGGCCTTGATCAGCTTGACCGGATCGATGTAGAACGCCGACGCCTCGTGGCGGATGACGTCGCCGTTGCCGCCGGCGGGCAGCGGGGACGGCGGATCGTAGAAGGACGCGGCCGAAGCGGCGGGCGGGCCCAGCGTCGCCAGCGCCAGGACGGAAAGCGTGGCGACGGCCGCGGAGAGGGCGCGGCGGGGGAAGATACGCATGCTTGCTCCTCGTCGAGCAGGTCGAGTGCGCGGGGGACACCTTTTTTGACAGAGGTGTCGGAAAAAGAATCACGTGAGGTGGACCACATGTCAAGCCCGGCTCCGCGTGGGCGGCCGCGCAAGCTCCCGCTCCCGGAGCAGCGTGCCCGCGTGCTGCAGGCGACCGCGCGGGTCGTCGCGCAGCACGGGATGCAGGGCGCGACGATCGAGCAGATCGCGCGCGAGGCGGGCGTCTCGCGCCAGGCCGTGTACGAGCAGTTCGGGGACCGGGCGACGCTGTTCGCCGAGGTCGTGGCCGAAACCGAGGAGCGGGCCTTCACGGCCATCGCGGGGCCGTCGGTGGCCGACGAGCAGCCCGGTCTGCGGGCCTGGGCGCGGGCCAACTACGCCAACATGGTCACCTTCGTCGCCGACCACCCCGAGGGCTACGGCGTGCTCCGGGCGGCCGAGCGCGCGGGCGACCCCGCTCTCACCCGCTTGAGGGAGAGGTTGGCCGTCGTCTACGCCGAAGCCAGCCGCAAGCGGTGGGCCGCGCACGGCATCGACTCCGGCCGTGCGGACCGCGCGCTCGTCACGCTCTTCTTCGCGATGACCGAGTCACTGGTCCAGGCCACCTGGGACGGCGAGCCGCCGGACCAGGACGCGCTGATCGACCTGCTCACCGAATTCACTGTCGGCGGCGTCGCCCGCCTCCAGACCAAGGCGAGCGACGTCATCGAGCGGCTGCGCTGAGGCGGTGAGGGCGCTAAGCCGCGGCCAGTGCCGCCGCGACCGAGCCCACCACCCGGTTGCGCCCGCCGTGCTTGGCCGCGTACACGGCCGCGTCGGCGGACGCCATCACCTCCTCGATGGACGAGCCGTCGAGCGGGTAGGCGGCGACGCCGATGGACGCGGTCTGCCGTTCGATGTCGACGGCCCTGCCCTCGTTGGTCGTGGTGCTGATGATCAGCTCGCTGACCCGCTGCCGGATCCGTTCCGCCGTGACGATCGCGTCTTCTTTGGACGTCGAGGGCAGCAGGGCGACGAACTCTTCGCCGCCGAACCGGCCGACCAGGTCGTGTGCCCTGGTCTCCTGCTTGACCACGGCCGCGACCGCCTTGAGCACGTCGTCCCCCGCGAGGTGCCCGTAGGTGTCGTTGATCCGCTTGAAGTGGTCGAGGTCGATCATCATGGCGCCGAAGCTGCCGTTCTCCCGCTCCGCCCGCGAGATCTCGCGCTGCGCGCCGTCCTGCCAGGTGGTGGCGTTGAGCAGCTGCGTCTTCTGGTCGGTGGTGGCCAGCTCTTCCAGCCGCTTGATCAGCACGGACCGCTGCAGCACGTACAGCGGCAGGATGACCAGCACCGACAGCAGCGGCTCCTCGTTGAGCACCATCACCAGCAGCGCGCCGACGCACAGGGTGGACAGCTCGAGCAGGTTGTCGTCCATGGTGCCGAGGCACGACACCGGGGTCGCGCTCTTCGGGTCGGCCAGGTAGAGGCCGAGGCCGGTCAGCGCGGTGTTGACCGTGAAGAAGGCCAGTCCGGCCAGCGTCACGGTGGCGACGCCGCTGCCGATGGTCATGTGACCGACGACACTCGCGGAGAAGGCCGACAGGATCATCGTGGTCGCGTTCGCGGCCACGCGGTGAAATTCACCCGGACGGGTGCCGGACCAGCTGCGGAACGCCAAGTAGACGTACAGGACGACGCCGAGCGCGGCGATCAGCTGGGCCGGTAGCAGGAGGCCGGCGGGCAGCAGCCACACCGAAGTCATCGAAATGTACGGCCCGTTGCTGAGGATGCGGCGCTCCCGCTCGAGCCGCCTGCTGACCTCGGTTTGCGCCACGGCCAGGCCCGTGAGCAGCGAAAACGTGCCCAGCTGGGCGACGGTGACCGGCACGGTCAACAGTGAGACGGCCGTCCAGCTCAGCATGACCGTGATGGCGGTGAGCGTCGCGATAATCCAGTCGCGGGGGCGGGTCCACAGTGCCCAGCCCCGCACGCGAGAAATCAAGTCTTGGCCGCTCTGTTCCCCCGATGTGACCATTTTTCCCCCAGACCCTTGCGCAGATGTACGGTGACAAAGTACTCACGGACAGTTTCAGACCGTTCGCCCGCTGTCCACAAGGGCTTTCGGTGTGTACTTTTTCTTTTGACACCGGAACGAGAGGTGGCCAGCGATGCGCGGCAAAGAACAGTGACCGCACAGCGCACCGCAAGGTCGCGCAGGTCGAGCCCACGCGCGGGGCATGTCAAGCATGTTCGGCGCGTGCGGCTTCTTTGTCGTTCCATCGTCCGGGGTCGCCCGCCACGGCCCGCGCCCACAGCGCCGCCAGCGGGAGCGTGAGCACGACCCCGACGACGCCGAAGATCCCGACGGTGCTGTGCGGAGAGAGCTGGTCCGCGAGCACCCCGCCGATCAGCGGGCTGATACCCATCATCGTGGTCAGGCCCGTGTTGGACAGGCCCATCACCTGCGCCCGCTGCTCGTCCGGCACGGCCAGGGTCAGTGACGCCGTCGCCTGCAGCAGGCAGACCGTGCCCAGTCCGCCGGAGACGATGAACAACACGATCGACGAGACGGGTCCGGGGTTCAGGAAGCAGAGCACCAGCGGCACGGCGCACAGCGCCGAGAGCGGGCCGATCAGCTTCGGCCGCAGCCGGGCCGGCACCCAGCGCGTGTAGGCGAAGGTCGCGATGACGCTGCCGATCGGGTCGGCCGCCAGCAGCAGGCCGATCGCTTCGGGGCCGCCACCCGCCGCCGAGACGTACGGTGCCGCGATGCCCTCGTAGACCGGGAGCAGGCCCATCAGCCAGGTGAACAGCACCAGCGTCCGCAGCGGGGAGCTCGCGAACGCCGTCCGGCCGCCGCCGCCGAGCGTCGCGAAGAACGACTTGCGCTGCTCGCCGGTCGCCGCGGCCGGCCGGGCGTGGACGCCGAAGCGCACGAACAGGGCCGACAGCACGAACGTGGCGGCGTCGACGACCAGCGCCACGTGCGGGTCGAGGGCGATCAGCAGCGCGCCGCCGCCGGCGAAGCCGACCAGCTGGGCGCTCTGCACGGTCATGCTCCGGATGCCCATCCCGACGACGAACCGGTCGCCTTCGAGCACCTGCGGCAGCAGGGCCAGCTGGGACGCCTTGAACGGCGGGTTGACCAGGGAGACCCCGCCGACGAGCACGCACATCAGCCAGAACGGCATGCCGGGGAGCGCGACCAGCAGGATCAGGCCGGCCCGCAGCAGGTCGACGAGCACCATCACGTTGCGGCGGGGGAAGCGGTCGGCGAAGCCGGTCAGGAAGATGCCGCCCAGCAGTGACGGCGCGTAGGTCAGGGCGTAGGTGAGGCCCGTCAGCGTCGCCGAGTTCGTCCCGGTGAACACGAGGATGGACAGCGCGACCCTGGCCAGCTGGTCGCCGGCGATCGAGAGCAGCTCGCCGAACCAGAGCGCCCGGAACTCGGCGATCCCGAACACCTCGCGGAACGTGACGCGATCCGGCGGTGCTGCCATGCGTTTTCTCCCGACCTCTTGTGCAGACCGAGTCCGTCGCATGACCTCCGGTGACGAGACGACCAGTCGGTCATGAGGCGATCACGGTACGTGAGTTACCTCAGCCAGTGTCCCGTGACTGTTGGTAAATCTCTAGGTTCTTTCGCTGGTATCGAAGTGTCACGGAGCTTTCCCGAACGGGTCAGACGATAGCCCGCAGTGTCTGACCGGTGGCTCAGGAGTCACCAATCGATCATTCCGTACCGCTTGGTCGGTCGCCAGGGGCAAAAGTAGCCACCTCGCGGCCGCGAGGTGGCTACCGGGGAAAGCGGAAAAGGTCAGCCGTCGACGGCCAGCGCGTCCTCCGCGGGGGTCCGGGCCGCCTCCGCGGCGCGGACGGCGTCCCGCTTGGCGACCTCTTCGCGGACGATGGGGATGACGTACCGGCCGAAGTCGATCGTGTCGCCGAGCATGTCGTAGCCGCGGGCGGACAGGATTTCCACGCCGAGGTCGTAGTAGTCGAGCAGGGCCTGCGCGACCGTCTCCGGCGTCCCGACCAGCGCGTTCGAGTTGCCGGCGCCGCCGGTCGCGGCCGCGGTCGGCGTCCACAGCGCGCGGTCGAAGCGCTCGCCGCTCGCCGCGATCTCCAGCAGCCGCTGCGACCCGGTGTTCTCCGGCTCGGTGAGCTTGTGCCGCCGGGTCAGCGGCTGCCCGCCCCTGGTCCGGTCCTTGATCGCCCCCACCGTGGCGTACGCCTTTTCCCACGCCAGCTCTTCGGTCGGCGCGATGATGGGCCGGAACGCCACCTGGATCCGCGGCACGTCGGAGCGGCCGGCGGCCTTCGCGGCCGCCTTGACCCAGTCGATCTGTTCGGCGGTCTGGGCCAGCGGCTCGCCCCAAAGGCAGTAGATGTCCGCTTCGGCGCCTCCGGCGGCGTACGCGGCGGGCGACGAGCCGCCGAAGGAGACCTTCGGCCGCGGCTGCTGCACCGGTTTGACGTCGCTGACGTAGTCGGCGAAGCGGTAGTACTCGCCCTCGAAGTCGAACGGCTCGTCCGACGTCCACGCCCGCTTGATGATCTGGATGGCTTCGCGGGTGCGCCCGTAGCGCTCGTCCTTCGTCAGGAAGTCGCCTTCGCGCTGCTGCTCGTGGTCGTTGCCGCCGGTGATGAAGTGCACCGTCAGCCGTCCGCCGGAGATCTGGTCGAGCGTCGCGAACGTCTTCGCCGCGAAGGTCGGGTACGAGACGTTCGGGCGGTGCGCGAGCAGGATCTGCAGCTTGTCGAGCTTCGTGGCAACGTACGCGGCCGCCTGTGCCGGGTCGGGCGAGCCGGAGCCGTAGGCGAACAGCACCCGGTCCCAGCCGAAGTCTTCGTGCGCGCGGGCCAAGCGCAGCGTGTACTCCTTGTCGAACACCCCGCCGGAGCGGGCGTGCGTCTCCGACCCGTCGTGCGTGCCCCCGATGCCCAGGAACTCCACCGGCATGCCGTCACCTTCTCTCCCGTCAGTACCCCACGGCTACGCCTGAGGCGTGGTGGGCGGCAACGGAGTCCGCAGGGTGGAACCAGCGGCGGCCGCGGGGGTGGGTTCCGCTCTGTGAGAAGGGCTTCCGGCGCCGAAACCGCGGCGTAGCTTCGGATCCGTGACCGATCTCCCGCCGTTCACCCTGGCTGTCGTGGGTGCCGGACCCCGCGGGGTCGGCGTCCTCGAACGGCTCGGCGCGAACGCCGGGGAACTGCTCGGCGGACGGCGGCTCGAGGTGCACCTGATCGACCCGTTCCCGCCGGGGCCCGGCCGGGTCTGGCGCTACGACCAGTCGCCGCTGCTGCGGATGAACTCCATGCCCGAGGACGTCACGATGTTCACCGACGACTCGGTGCGGATGGCGGGCCCGGTGCGGCCGGGGCCGTCCCTGCTGGAGTGGGCGCGGAAGGTGCGTGACGGCGCGCTCGACGCCGACGTGCCGCCCGACGTCGTCGCCGAGCTGACGGCCCTCGACCCCTTCCACTTCCCGACCCGGCGCCTGCAGAGCGCCTACCTGACCTGGGTGTACCGCAAGGTCGTGGCCGACCTGCCGGACGGCGTCGACGTCCGCGAGCACGCGGCCCGCGCGGTCGCGGTCGACGGCCGGACGGTCCGCCTCGCCGACGGGTCGGCGATCGTCGCGGACGCCGTCGTGTTCACCGTCGGGCACCTCGACGCGGAACCCGACGAACGGGAGCGCGAGCTGGTGGCGTTCGCCGCGCGGCACGGGCTGGCCTACTACCCGGCCGGCTACACCGCCGACGTCGACTACGCGGGGATCGAGCCGGGGGAAACCGTGCTGGTGCGCGGGTTCGGGCTGGCGTTCGTCGACCTGATGCTGCTGCTGACCGAGGGCCGCGGCGGCCGGTTCGAGGACCTCCCGTGCGGCGGCCTGCGCTACCACCCGAGCGGCGCCGAGCCGGTGCTGCACGTCGGCTCCCGGCGCGGGGTGCCCTACCACGGGAAGATCGGCTACCGGCTGCGCGGGAAACCGTTGCGGCTGCCCCGGTTCTTCGACGCCTACGCGATCGACGAGCTCGGCGGCGACGTGCTCGACTTCCGCGCGGACGTCTGGCCGCTGATCGCGAAGGAACTCGCGTGGGGCTACTACAGCGAGCTGTTCACCGGCCACCCGGACCGCGTCAACCTGGATTTCGCGGTGTTCGCCGACGCCTTCGCCGACCTGGCCTGGGATTCGCCCGCCATGCGCGAGCTCGTCGCGCGCGCCGTGCCCGCCGAGGCCGACCGGCTCGACCTCGACCGGCTGGACCGGCCGATGGCGGGCCGGGCCTTCGGCACGGCGGAGGAGTTCGGCAAGGAACTGCGCAAGTACGTCGAGGCCGACCTGGCGCGCCGGGCGGACCAGGAGTTCAGCGCCGACCTGGGCGCCTTCATGGCGCTGCTGTCGGTGTACGGCCAGCTGCCCACGTTGGTCCAAAAAGGACGGCTGGCGGCCGCGTCCCAGGTGTCCGACATGGACGGCTGGTTCCACGGCTTCTTCTCCTACTACGCCAGCGGGCCGCCCCCGCGCCGCCTGGAGGAGCTGCTGGCGCTGCACGAAGCGGGGCTGGTTTCCTTCGCGGGCGCGGACATGCGGGTGACGGCGGAACGCGGCGTCTTCGCGGCGACGTCGGCTAGCCACCCGGAGACGGTCGAGGCCCGCACGCTGATCGAAGCGCGGCTGCCGGGCCCGAGCGTGACCCGCGCGGCCGACGGCCTGCTCCGGCAGCTGCGCGACGCGGGCGAACTGGCGGAGGAGACGGTGGCGGACCCGCTGACGGGCGCGTTGCTGCCGTCCGGCCGCATCCACACCCGGGTATCGGACTCCCGCGTCCTCGACGGCACCGGACAGCCCCACCCGCACCGGTTCGCGGTGGGCCCCCACACGAGCGCCCGCTCGGCGGCGGCGTTCACCCGACCGCGGACGAACGCGTTGTCGTTCCGCCAGAACGACGCGGTGGCGCGGGAGATCCTCGCGCTGGCGAGCCCGCCCGGCTGACGAGGGCCGTACCCCGGGCGGCACGGACGGAGATCCGCGCCGCCCGGGCGGCGCCGGCGTCAGCAGCGGTTGAGCATGTCCGTCAGCGCGGTCTTCTCGGCGGAGTTGACCGTCAGCTTGAACTTGTACTTCACCGCGACCCACATCTCCGCGTACGTGCACCAGTAGCTGACCAGCGGCGGCTTCCACGCGTCGGGCGACTTGTCGCCCTTCTCCTGGTTGACGTTGTCGGTCACGGCGATCAGCTGCGGGTCGGTGAGGTCGTTCGCGAACGCCTGCCGCTGCGCGGTCGTCCACGACGACGCGCCGGTGCGCCACGCGTCGGCCAGCGGCACGACGTGGTCGATGTCCACATCGGACGCCGCGGTCCAGGTCGCGCCGTCGTACGGGCTGAACCACCTGCCGGAGGTCGCGGCGCAGCTGGAGTCGGTCACCACGTTCGTGCCGTCGCGCTTGAGCACCACTTCACGGGTGTTGCAGCTGTTGCCCTGGTCGATCCAGTGCGGGAACTTGTCGCGGCTGTAGCCGGTCTGCGAGCCGTCGGCCTTGACGGTCAGCGCCGCGAGCTCGGACTTCGCCGTCGTGGCCGACGGGATGCCCGGCGGGGTCGCGTCCGCGACGCCGGCCAGCGTGCCCGACAGCACCGCGGTGACCGCGAGAACGGTGAACGAATGACGAACAGCACGCCTGGTTGGCATCTGGCTGCCTCCGGGTCCAGAAGTGGGGACAGCCAACCCTGAGGCACCGGAGTGGCGAGTACAACACGTATAGGTGACGTCTTGCTGTCCGTCAGACGGCGCCCCGGACCAGCCGCAGGTCCTCGGTGTGCCGGTACCAGGTCCACTTGTTCACCGCGCGCTCGTGGACGACGTCGTCGAGGACCGGCCGGGTCGGGATGCAGCCGATCTGGAACGCCCGCGAGTACAGCGTCGTCGGCCGCTTGAAGACCGTGCCCTTCACGACGCGCACGGCGAGGCCGGGGCCGCCCGGGTCCGGCGTCACCTCGATCGACGCGGCGGGCCCCCGCAGCGCCACCTGCTCGTCGGCGTAGGCCACGCCGCGGACCATCCGCAGCTGCCCCCGCCCGACGAGCACCCCGCCGACGTCGTCGCGGATCAGGGGCACCGGGTCGACCTCGCCGCGCAACGCCAGCGCGAGCGCCCGCAGCGGCGTCTTCGGCAGGCCCCAGAGCGCGCCGACGACCGAGTCCGGCGACGACGGCACGAACCCGACCGACACGCCGGAGAGCGCGTTCTTGCGGAGCAGGCGCAGCACGACCGCGGCGAGGTCGGCGTCCGTGCCCGAGACGACCAGGTGATCGTGTTCGCCCAGCAAGGGGTCGATTTCCGCCTTGCCGGGCCGGCTCGGGACGCGGATCGACTCGACGTCGTCGACCTCTTCGAAGCCGGCCGCGTCGTCGCCACAAGCCACCACTATTCCGCGCACCCGCGGGTCCTCCGTTACGCTCATGCACCGGCATTTAGCAGCGCCACCGGTGTCCGTCCGGGACACTAAACCTCACGTCGTCGAACACCTGGAGTGTCACATGCCGGCCATCGTGCTCATCGGTGCCCAATGGGGAGACGAAGGCAAGGGCAAGGCCACCGACCTGATGGGTGACCGCGTCCAGTGGGTCGTCCGCTACCAGGGTGGCAACAACGCCGGTCACACGGTCGTCCTGCCGAACGGCGAGAACTTCGCCCTGCACCTCATCCCGTCCGGCATCCTGACCCCGGGCGTGACGAACGTCATCGGCAACGGCGTGGTGGTGGACCCGGGCGTGCTGCTCGAGGAGCTCTCCGGTCTCGAAGCGCGGGACGTCGACACGTCCAAGCTGCTGATCTCGGCCGACGCGCACCTGATCATGCCGTACCACGTGGCCATCGACAAAGTCACCGAGCGGTACCTCGGCAGCCGCAAGATCGGCACCACCGGCCGCGGCATCGGGCCGTGCTACCAGGACAAGATCGCCCGCGTCGGCGTCCGCGTGCAGGACCTGCTCGACGAGAAGATCTTCCGCCAGAAGGTCGAAGCCGCGCTGGAGTTCAAGAACCAGGTGCTGGTGAAGGTCTACAACCGCAAGGCCCTCGACGCCGACCAGGTCGCCGACGAGGTGCTGGCCGCGGGCGAGAAGTTCGCGCACCGCATCGCCGACACGCGCCTGCAGCTCAACCAGGCCCTGGAGCGCGGCGAAACCGTGCTGCTGGAGGGCTCACAGGGCACGCTGCTGGACGTCGACCACGGCACGTACCCGTTCGTGACGTCGTCGAACCCGACGTCCGGCGGCGCGAGCGCGGGCTCGGGCATCGGGCCGGGCCGCATCACGACGGTGCTCGGCATCCTCAAGGCCTACACCACGCGCGTCGGCTCCGGCCCGTTCCCGACCGAGCTGCACGACGAATCCGGCGAGTACCTGCGCAAGCAGGGCGGCGAGTTCGGCGTGACGACGGGCCGCTCCCGCCGCACCGGCTGGTTCGACGCGGTGATCGCGCGGTACGCGGTGCGCGTCAACGGCATCACCGACTACTTCCTCACGAAGCTGGACGTGTTGTCGGGCCTGGAGAAGGTTCCGGTGTGCGTCGGCTACGAAGTCGACGGATTCCGCACGCCGGACATGCCGATGACGCAGACCGACGTGCACCACGCGATCCCGATCTACGAAGAGCACCCGGGCTGGTTCGAGGACATTTCGGGGTGCCGCACGTTCGAAGAGCTCCCGGCGAACGCCCGCGCGTACGTCGAGCGCCTGGAAGAGCTGTCGGGCGCCCGCATTTCGGCGATCGGCGTCGGCCCGGGCCGCGACCAGACGATCGTGCGGCACACGTTCGTGTAAGGCGCTGTCGGCTAGGTCAGCTTGGTGCTGACCGGGGTTTCGTTCCGGAAGAGGTCGAGCACCGGGCAGTGCTCGTCGACCTCGCGCTTGAGGTCTTCGTAGCGCTCCCGGCTCGCCGGCCCTTCGAGTTCGACCGACACCCGGACGTCCCCGAACCCGGGGCGGGTGTTGAAGGAGAAGCCGAAGAAGCCGTGCAGGTCGAGGTCCCCGTCCACGGTGACCTTGATGGAGTCGACCGGGATCCCGCGCTTCGCCGCCCAGAACTGGTAGGTGATGACCTGGCAGGACCCGAGCGCGGCCAGCGCGTACTCGACGGGGTTGGCGGCCTGGTCGGTCCCGCCGAGCGCGGCGGGTTCGTCGACGGTGAAGGCGTGGTCCCGCACCTTGACCTCGACCTCGGTCTTGGTACCGGGCTTGAGAACGTGGCCGACGCTGAAGGAGACGGCAGCGTTGTGCGGATCGGCGTCGACGGCCTTGCGGGTGCCTTCGATGACTTCGGTCAGCGACATGGGGCTCTCCTGGGTGATCGGGTTTCGCCACAGCGTGGGCGAATCCCGGGTCTCCCGCTCGGGTTCTCATGCGTTGGGAGAGCCGGTGTCCGCGATGCGGAAGCGCTTGCCCGGTGGGGCGCAAGCGGATATCCGCCCCGGGATTCACGCTTCTCCGGCGACCGCGGCGAGTCCGTGGTAGCCGTGGGTTTTCGCCAGCTGTCGTGCGGCACCCAGGTAGTGGCCGGCCTGGTCGGGTGAACCGGCCGCCCGGTGGATGTGCCCGATGGCGATGAGCGCTTCGCATTCGTCGAACCGGATGCCGGTCCGGCGGGCGAGGCGGAGTGCGTGGTGGCCGCTGAGCAGGGCGTGCTCGTGGTGCCCGTCGGCGAGCCTGCTCACCGCGAGCGCGGTGAGCCCGGCGATCTCGGCGCCGGTGTCCCCGACCCCACGCCCCGCGTCGAGCGCCTCCTCCGCGAGGCGGATGGCCCGTGTGGAGTCGCCGGTGGCGGCGTGGATCCTGCTGAGCACCGCGAAGGCGTAGGCCTCGGTGCACCGGTCGTTGGCGCGCCGGGCGAGCTCGGCGGCTTCTTCGGCGACGGAACGGGCCGTGCCGTAGTCGGCCGCGCGGGCGCGCACGCGGGCGAGCAGGAGCAGGTCGTCCGGGCAGCGTGTGTCCGCGGCCAGCGCGGCGTGCATCGCGGTCGCCTCCGGCAACCGGCCGCGGTGTTCGTGGAGGATGCCGAGATTGCGGCGGCAGACCGGGTTCCGCTCCGGGTCGAGCGCGGCGGCTTCGGCGAACAGCGTGCCCGCCCGGTCGAGCTCGCCGGTGACGAGGTGGACGGTGGCCAGGTTTTCCAGCACCCCGACCACGCCCCGCCGGAACCCGAGTTCGCGGTAGAGCCGGAGAGCGGCTCGGAAGTGGGTGATGGCGGGCTCGAAGTCGTAGCGGAGTGCGCACGTGGCCGCGAGGTTGTTGTGCGCGGCCGCCCGCGGGCCGGCCTCGCCGGTGGCGTCCGCGGCGGCGAGGCCGATCCGGGCGAGTTCCGGACCTTCCGCGAGCCACGTCATCATGCTGTGGCCGCGCAGGGCGTCGACGAGCTGCCAGGCCGGCTCGTGGTACCGGTGGGCGTGGGCGTGGCGGATCGCCGCGACGAGGTTGGGGACTTCGTCGTCGAGCCACGTCCGGGCGGCTTCCTCGCTGTCGAACGGACACCGCGGCCGCGGTGCAGACTGTCGCAGCACGGCCGGGTACAGCAGGTCGGCGGCCGCGCTGGTGTGGGCGAGGTAGTGGTCGAGCAGCGCGCGCGTCGCCGTGTCGCGGTCCTTTTCGGAGCATTCGATGGCCGCGCGTTCGGCGGCGTACCGGCGGAGGAGCTCGTGCAGCCGGTAGCGGCCCGGCGCGTGCTCCTGAACGAGGTGGGCCGAAGCCAGTCGTTCGAGGTGGCGGGCCACCGTCGTGGCCGGAGCACCGGTCAGCGCGGTGACCGCCGCCGGGGTCGTGTCCGGACCCGGCACCAGGCCGAGCAACCGGAACGTGCGGCGGGTCGCGGTGTCGAGCGCGGAGTAGGAGAGGTCGTACGCGCCCCGGACCGCGCTGGTTTCGCCGTCGGTCGTCAGGCTGTCCAGCACACCGTGGGCGCGCAGGTCGGCGAGGTGATCGGCAATCCGGCGGCCGGCCCGGTGCCGGAGCTGGGCACCGGTGATGCGCAAGGCGATGGGCAGCCGCGCGCACGTCTCGGCCAGTTCGGCGGTGGCCGCCGGCTCGCGGGCCGCTCGCTCGGGCCCGATCGCGGCCGCGAGCACGGCCACCGCGTCGGCCGCGTCCAGGACGTCCAGCGTGACGCGCTGGGCGCCGTCGAGGGCGACCAGGCCATCGAAGCGGTGGCGACTGGTCACCAGGACCACGCAATCCGGTGCCGCGGGCAGCAGCGGCCGGACGTGCCCGGGATCGAGGGCGTCGTCGAGCACGCAGAGCACGGATTTGCCCGTCAGCGCGGATCGGTACAACGCCGCGGCTTCGTCGACGTCCTCGGGGATCTGCCGCGCCGGGACGCCCAACGCCCGCAGGAACCGCCCGAGAACCGGTCCCGGCCGGGCCGAGCGGCGGAGGTCGGCGTACAGCTGCCCGTCGGGGAAGCGGTCGCGGACCCGGTGCGCCCACTGCGTCGCGAGGTCCGATTTGCCGACCCCGGCGGTGCCGACGACGACGCCGAGGCTCGGGCCGTCGCCTCCGGGCAGCAGCCGGTCGAGGGCCAGCAGTTCGGTGCGCCGTCCGCGAAAGCCCGCCGCGGCCCGGGGCAGCTGCGCGGGGCGCAGCGGCGAAGGAGCGGAGACGGTCTGGTGCCGCAACACGGCCAGATGCGCCTCCCGCAGGTCGGCACCCGGTTCGGCACCCAGGTCACCGGCGAGCCTGCTGGTGATCGTGTCGAAGGCGTCGAGCGCCGCTGCCGGCTGCCCGGCGGCGGCCAGCGCGAGCATCAGCAGCGCCCAGAGCCGTTCGTGCAGCGGGTGGTCGGCCACGAGCCGGTGCAGTTCGGCGGCCACTTCCCCGCAGGCACCCAGGTTGAGCCGCGCGCGGCAGTGGTGTTCGACGGCGGCGAGCCGGGCCTCGAGCAGCCGGCGCGCCTCGCCCTCGACCGCGGCGGTCGGGGCGAGGTTGCCCAGCGGATGTCCCCGCCACAGCGCCAGTGCCCGCCCGAGCGTCTCCGCGGCGCCCTCGTCGTCGCCGGTGAGGAGCGCCCGGTGCCCCGCCGCGGCGAGGCGCTCGAACCGCTCGGCGTCCAGTTCGTCCGGCCGGACTTCGAGCAGGTAGCCGCCGGCCCGGGCGTGGATCCGCCGGGCGCCGTCGTCCAGCGTGGCGAGCTGCCGGCGCAACTGGGCGACGTGGGTGCGCAGGTTCGCGGTCGCCGACGGCGGCGCCGCCTCACCCCAGATCACCTCGATCAGCCGGTGCGGCGGAACCACCACACCGGGCGTCATCAGCAGGGCGGCGAGCAGCGCGCGTTGCCGTTGCGAGGCCAGCTGGAGGTGCACGGTTCCCGACCGGACCTCGACCGGGCCGAGGAGCAGGAACTCCACGGCATCCCTCCCCGTGAGCGCGGCGTGACCAGTCGATGTTCGCCGGATGTGCCGATCCTGTACAGCCTCTCTGCCACGGTCGGTGTCGCGGGGGGTGCCGGCGGCGCGCACGGAGGGGCGAGGGGGCTCGCCGTGCGCGCGTCGGCCCCCCGTTTCCCGGCACCTGGGAAGCCGGAAATCGCTCGCGCCGCTGGCTAGCTTGGGATCATGACCATCGGAGTCACACTGCCCGCGGGGGACACCGGAACCGCGGCCAACCTCGTCGACGAGCTGATCACCCAGACCCGTCAAGCCGCCGGAGCCGGGCTGAAGTCCGTCTGGTTCTCGCAGCTGCCGTTGACCCCGGACGCCATCGCGGTCGCCGCGCTCGCCGGGCGGGAGGTGCCGGGGATCGAGGTCGGGACGTCGGTCGTGCCCACCTACCCGCGGCACCCCTTTTTGGTCGCGAGCGCGGCGCAGACCGCGCAGGCGGCGACCGGGGGCCGGTTCACGCTCGGGATCGGGCTCGGGTCGAAGGGTTTTCTCGGGCCGGTCTACGGCGTCGAGTACCCGCCGCCGATCCGGCACCTGCGCGAATACCTGACCGTCCTGCGGCAGGTCTTCGCCGGTGAGACCGTCGAGTTCGAAGGCGAGACGCTCGCCGCCCGGGCGCTCGGACCGTCCACTGTGTCCGGTGGGGACGACGTCCCGATCGTCGTCGCGGCGATGGGGCCGCAGGCGCTGCGCGTCACCGGTGAGCTCGCCGACGGCACGCTGCCGTTCCTCGCCGGGCCGAGAGCGCTTTCCCAGGAGATCGTCCCGGCCCTGCCGGACGGCAAGCGGATCATCGCCGCCGTCCCGGCGGTCGTCACCGACGATCCCGACGCGGTCCGGGCGCTGGCCGTCGAGCAGATGGCCATCTACGGGCAGATCCCGTCGTACCGGCGGATCCTCGAGGTCGAGGGCGTCGACCACCCGGCGGACCTGGCGATCATCGGCGACGAGAAGACCGTCGTCGAAGGGCTCCGGCGGTACTACGACGCCGGCGCGACGGACGTGCTCGTCTCGCAGACCGGCATCCGCTCCGCCGAAGAGCGGCTCCGGACGTGGGAGGTCGTCAGCTCATCCGGTTCGTGAGGGTCGCCGTCACCGACATCTCCTCCAGGTCCAGTTCGCGCATGACCTTCCGCAGCACTTCGTCGTCGAGCCGGCCGGCGCGGTTCTCCTCGATCATCGCCTTGCGCTGGGTGATCAGCAGCTCGCGCCGGGCCTTCGCGAACTGGGCCTGCGGGCTGCCGGACCGGTCTTCGCCGGACAGCGTGATCGCGGCCTTGGCGAAGCGGTAACGCGTGTCGATCAACCGCTGGAGCCGTTCCTTCAGCCGGTCGACCTTCTCCTGGGGCAGATCCAGCGACGCCAGCCGCTCGCGGCTGATCTCGCGCAGCCGCTCCTGCGCGGCCTGCTTCGCGACTTCGCGCGCGGCCAGCTCTTCGGCCTCGTCTTGGGCGGCCTCGGCCGGGTCCTCGACCTTCAGGAGGCGGATCAGCGGCGGCAGCGTCAGTCCCTGCAGCAGCACCGTGCCGATGGCCACGGTGAACGCGAACAGCTGGATCTCCGCGCGCCCCGGGGTGTCCGCCGGGACGCCGGCCGCCGCGGCGAGCGTCACCACGCCGCGCATGCCGGTCCACGAGACCACCACCAGCGTCCGCCACGACGGCGCCGCGCGGTCACGGCCGAAGAGCCGGACCGTCTGCGGCAGGTAGGCCGACACGAACACCGCGGGGATCCGCACCAGCATCGTCACCGCCAGCACGGCCGCCGCGACCAGCGCGAGCGTGCCGTTGTCGCGGGCCGCGTCCCGGGCGCCGTCCAGCACGACCGGCAGTTGCAGCCCCATCAGCGCGAACACCAGCGCTTCCAGCAGGACGTCGATCGACGCCCACACCGATCTGTCCTGCATGCGGGTCGCCGGTGAGGCGTACAGCGCGCGGTGGCCCAGCAGCAGGCCCGCGGCGACGACGGCGAGCACACCGGACCCGCTGAAGTCCTCGCTGAAGGGGTGCAGGTGCTCGGCGGTGACGTAGGCGGCGAACGGCACGATGATCCCGAACGCCGACTCCATCAGCGGGTCGTCGAGCTGCCGCCGGATGAGCACCACGGCCGCGCCGATGGCCAGGCCGACGCCGATGCCCAGCACGGTCGCCACCCCGAACACGGCGAACCCGTGCCCGGCCGAGCCCGCGGTGCCCGCGACGGCGGCGAGCGCGACCTTGTACAGCGTCAGCGCGGCGGCGTCGTTCACCAGGCTTTCCCCGGTCAGCACGGTCATCACCCGCCGGGGCAGGCCGAGCTTGCGGCCGATCGCCACCGCGGTCACCGCGTCCGGCGGCGCCACCACCGCGCCGAGCACCAGCGCGGACGCGAACGGCACGTCCGGCAGCAGCAGGTGCACGACGACGGCGACGACCACGGCGGTCAGCGCGACCAGCACCACGCCCAACGCGACGATCGGCCGCAGCGCCCGCTTGAAGTGCGTCAGCGAGCTCTCGAGCGACGTCGAGTAGAGCAGCGGCGGCAGCACGGTGGTGAGCACCAGCTCGGGCTCCAGCTCGAACCGCGGCACGCCGGGGATCAGCGCGACGCCGAGCGCGACGACCACCACCAGCAGCGGCGCGGAGAGGTTGCAGCGCCGCGCGATCGCCGTCAGCGCCAGCGAACCGGCCAGCACGCCCATCAGCGTCAGAATTTCCACGAGCCTGATCTTTCCGCAGGTCGCGGGCCTCTGCTCGACTTCCGTTCAGCGGAACGGGCTGGATTCTGTCGGACCCCCGTTGCATACTTGTGCGCAATCCGCACATGTGTGCGGAGAACGTGCACCGACGCACCCCGGAGGTTCTGATGTCCCCTGGCACCCGCGGCTGGGTCGTGCCCCTGGCCTGGACCGCCGTCCTGCTCGACGGGTTCGACCTCGTCGTGCTCGGCACCGTGCTGCCCGTGCTGCTGCGCGGCCACGTCTGGGGCCTGACCCCGGCGACGGCGTCGGTCGTCTCGACCGTCGGGCTGGCCGGGATGATGCTGGGCGGGCTGGCGATCGGCACGGTCACCGACGTCATCGGCCGCCGGAAGTCCCTGATCATCTCCGTGACGCTGTTCTCCCTGTGCACGCTGCTGTGCGCGTTCGCGCCGTCGGCGTTCGTCTTCGGGCTGCTGCGGTTCGTCGCCGGGCTCGGCCTCGGCGGCTGCCTGCCGACGGCGATCACGCTGGTCACGGAGTACGCGCGCCACGGCAAGGCCGGCAGCGCGACGACCACGGTGATGACCGGCTACCACGTCGGCGCGGTGCTGACCGCCCTGCTGGGCATCGTGCTGATCTCGCCGCTGGGCTGGCGGGCGATGTTCGTCGCCGGCGCGGTGCCCGCACTGGTCCTGGTCCCGCTGATGCTGAAGTTCCTGCCGGAGTCGGAGTCGTTCCAGCGGGTCCGCGGGACCGAGCGGTCGGCCGGGCACGCCGTCGCCGGGCTGTTCCGCGGCGGCCTGCTGCGCGCGACGATCGCGTTCTGGGTGACGTCGTTCATGGGCCTGCTGCTGGTGTACGGCTTGAACACGTGGCTGCCGGAGATCATGCGCCAGGCCGGGTACCCGCTCGGCGCGGCGCTGAGCCTGCTGCTGACCCTGAACGTCGGAGGCATCGCGGGCCTGCTCGTCGCGGGCCGGGTCGCCGACCGCGTCGGCATCCGGCCGTCGGCCGTCGCCTGGTTCTGCGCGGGCGCGGTCTTCTTGGCGCTGCTGAGCGTGAAGCTGCCCGCGGTCGGGCTGTACGCGGCGGTGTTCCTGACGGGCTGTTTCGTGTTCAGCGCCCAGGTGCTGGTGTACGCCTACATCGGCCGGATCTACCCGGACGCGATCCGCGCGACGGGCCTCGGCTGGTCGGCGGGCATCGGCCGCCTCGGCGCGATCTCGGGCCCCCTCCTCGGCGGCGCCCTGCTGACGGTGGGAATCGCGTACCCGTGGGGGTTCTACGCCTTCGCCGGGGTCGGCGCGCTGGGCGCGGCGGCCGTGACGGTGGTCCGCCCCGGCCGCCACTCCCCGGCGCCGAGCGTCAGCCCAGCTCCTTCAGTTCCTGCTCCACCGCAGCCAGTTCCGCCTCGGAACCCTGGACCTTCGGTCCCGTGAACCACTTCCGGGCCGAAAGCACCCACCACAGGGCCGCCCCGCCCAGGACCACGAGGAAGGCGATCGGCGTGTAGTTGAACGAATCGGCCGTCACCGGTGAGACCTGCGGCAGCATGAAGAGCACGAAGATCAGCGCGACCCACACCGTCGCGATGATGCCGACCGGCTTGCCCCAGCGGCCGAGCGTCCACGGGCCCGGCTCGAACGAGTCGCCGCGGCGGACGCGCAGGAACACCGGGATCACGTACGCCACATACAACCCGACCACGGCGATCGAGGTCACCGCGGCGTAGGCGGTCGCGCTCCACAGGTACGGCAGGGCCAGCACCAGCGCGCCGCCCGCGGCGAGCCACACGGCGTTGGTCGGCGTCTGCGTGCGCTTGTTGATCCGGTGCCAGAGGCCCGAGCCCGGGATCGCGCCGTCCCGGGCGAAGGCGTAGATCATCCGGGAGTTCGCGGTCACCGAAGCCATACCGCAGAACAGCTGGGCGCCGATGCAGATCAGCAGCAGGAACTTGCCGGTGACCGCGCCGGTGGCGTCGATGAAGATCTGCGCGGGCGGGACGCCGGTCGCGGAGCCCACCGCGCCGTCGTAGTCCTGGATGGCGAACGTCAGGCCGACCAGCAGGACCCAGCCGGCGACGAGGGAGACGACGATGGACATGACGATGCCGCGCGGCCCGGCCGTCGCCGCGCTCTTCGTCTCCTCGGTCATGTGCGCGGACGCGTCGTAACCGGTGAGCGTGTACTGCGCGACCAGCAAGCCGAGCGCGAAGACGTAGAACGTGGAGCCCCAGCCCGTCTGGTTGACGAAGCTGCCGAAGACGAACGACGCGTCCTGGTGCTTGGCCGGCACGAAGACCAGCACGCCGACGATCACCAGCACGCCGATCAGGTGCCACCACACGCTGACGTTGTTGAGGATGGCCACGATCCGGACGCCGAAGGTGTTCAGCAGCCCGTGCACCACGAGGATGATCGCCAGCAGCAGGATCGTGTGCCCCGGCGTCGCCTCGAAACCGAACTGCAGGTCGAGGAACGCGTTGAGGAACAGCGCCGCGCCGAAGTCGATGCCCGCGGTCACCGCGATCTGGCCGATGAGGTTGAACCAGCCGGTGAACCACGACCACGCGGGGCCGTTCTTCGGGGCCAGTTTCGCGGCCCAGTAGTACAGCCCGCCGGCGGTCGGGTAGCTGGAGCAGACCTCGGCCATGCCGAGCCCGACCAGGATCACGAACAGCCCGACCAGCGGCCAGCCCCAGATCATCGCGGCCGGGCCGCCGGTCTTCATGCCGAAGCCGTAGAGCGTGAGGCAGCCGGAGAGGATCGAAATGATCGTGAAGGAGACGGCGAAGTTCGAGAACGCCGACATCGTCCGTTTGAGCTCCTGCGCGTACCCCAGCTGGTGCAGGCGGGCGCTGTCTTCGTCGGCGTGGTCGGGGGTGGTCTGCTGGTCGGAAACGTCCATCGGGCACCTCTTGAAAGGTATGCGGCCAGACCAATGAATTCGCCGAAGGTAGCCCCGGCCCCCGAGGGTGTCAAGCCTCCGTCAAGAACTCGTCCAGCCGGCGCAGCAGGGGCCTCTTCCAGGTAATCGGTGGCGGTCCGGCCGGGCAGGGCGTCGGAGCGGAGGAACGCGGTGCCGGCCATCCCGGCGGGCCCGGTGACCCTCGTCCGCACGAGGTCGGTAAAAGGTACGCCGGCGATCCGTTCCGCGATCAGGCCGAGGACGACGAACGCGCTGTTCTTGTAGCGGAACCGGTCGCCGGGCGGGAACCGCTGCGGGAAGCCGCCGAGCGCGGCGAGGTGGTCGGCCGACGACTTCGCGGGCCGTCGTGGTGAGCTCCAGGCGGCCGTCGGCGACCAGGCCGACCACGGCCGGCGCCGCGGCTGACCAGCACGGCACCGGAAAAGGGCGCTCCCATGGACTCGGCGTCCGCGGGAGCGCCCTGAAAGGCAAAGCGATTACCGGCCCAGGAACGCGTGCAGCGACTCGAGCGCGGTGTCGGGCTGGTCGGCGAAGAAGCCGTCGACGCCGGCCTGGAGGAACGCCGCTTCTTCGGTGAACACGTCACCGTAGGCGTCCGGCTCGGCCGAGGACCGCAGGTTCGCGGGCAGGAACGGGTTCTCGTTCCGGAACGTGTACGGCTGGACCTTCAGGCCGGCCCGGTGCGCGTCCGCGACGAGCGTGGTCGGCGTGCCCAGGTTGTCGTTCTTGTCCCGCGGGATGACCTGCGCCTTGTCCGGCCCGAGGTACTTCGCGTACTTCGCGACTTCGCGCAGCCCCTGCGGCGTGACGAGGTCCGCGTACGTCCGCTTGTCGCCCTTCGCGACGAAGTCCGCCGGAGCACCGCTCGCCGACGTCAGCTGCAGCAGCGGCGTGCGGAGCTGCTTGTGCAGCGCGATCAGGTTCGACACCTCGAACGACTGGATGATCGCGGGCGCGTCCGGCCGGTCGAGGCCGTTGCGCTTGAGGATCGCGACCAGCTTCGGCTCGGTCGGGTTGCCGATGGACTGGAAGAACGTCGAGTGCTTGACCTCGGGGTAGGTGCCCAGCGTCCGGTGCAGCTCGCGGCCGAGGCGCCGGGTCAGGTCGAGGACCTCCTGGTAGGAGGCGATCTGGTAGCGGCCGTTGTACAGCGTGTTGTGCGGCCGGTTCTGCGGGATGCGCTCGACCGCGCGCAGCGTCTTCAGCTCGGCCAGCGTGAAGTCCTGGGTGAACCACCCGGTGGTGGTGACCCCGTCGAGCACGACGGTCTTCTTCCGGCTCGCGAACTCGGGGTGCTTCGCGACATCGGTGGTGCCGCCGATCTCGGGCTCGTGCCGGGCGACGAGCTGCCCGTCCTTGGTGGGCACGAGGTCGACGTCGACCCAGTCGACACCCATCCGGAAGGCGAGCTCGTAGGAGGCGAGGGTGTGCTCCGGCCGGTACCCGGGCGCGCCGCGGTGTCCGATGATCACGGGCTCATCGTGGCCCCGCCCCCGCGCGGCGGCATCGCCGGACCCGCTTTCGGCGGCACTCGCCGACCCGACGGCAACTCCGGTGACGCTCAGCAACGCCAGCCCCGCCAAAGCGAGGATGCCGACACGTTTGCGCTTCATCTGGTGACCTCTTTTCCCACAGGGTGTGCCCTGACTACCCGCGCCACCCTCGATGTCGCAAGCATCCGAAGTACGTACCTGGGCAGGCGACGCGGTAAACGGCGCGTGGACTCCTGTTCGCGTAGTTGTGGCGTTACGTGCGGCTTTGGCGGTTCCTCCACCCCGAAGCCCGATTGTCACTACGGACGGTCCGTGTTTCGGCTTCTCATCGGGGTGACGGGGAGGTCTGGATGGGGCGCCGGTGAGGCCTCGACCTGCCGGGCTGTCGCCGGCCCGCCGCACCAGGCCGACCCCGGCGGGCGCACCTGACCACGGCGGACCCTCAACGACTCTCCGCTGCCCCGGTGATGGGGCGATGTGCCCCGCCGACCCGGCCGGATACGCTGTGCGGCGTGCGCGTACTGGTAATCGGCTCCGGCGCCCGGGAGCATGCACTCGTCCTCGCGGCGTCCGGTGATCCCGCCGTCACCGCCCTGGCCTGTGCCCCCGGCAATGCCGGGACCGCGGCCGTCGCCGAGCAGCTCGGTGTGGAAGCCGCCGATCCCGATGCGGTCGCCGGGCTCGCGAAGAGCTGGCAGGCCGACCTCGTCGTCGTCGGGCCCGAGGTGCCGCTCGTCGCCGGCGTCGCCGATGCCGTCCGGAAGGCCGGCATCGCCTGCTTCGGTCCGTCGGCCGCCGCCGCGCGGATCGAAGGCTCGAAGGCCTTCGCGAAGGACGTCATGGCCGCCGCGAACGTGCCCACCGCGCGCTGCGAGGTCGTCGACAACCCGGCGCGCCTCGACGCCGCGCTCGGCCGGTTCGGCCCCACCTGGGTCGTCAAGGACGACGGGCTCGCCGCCGGCAAGGGCGTCGTCGTCACGACCGACTACGACGTCGCTCGCAAACACGCCATCATGCTGCTCGACGGCGGCCACCCGGTGCTCCTGGAGTCCTATTTGGACGGACCGGAAGCCTCGCTCTTCTGCTTCGTCGACGGCAACACCGTCGTCCCGCTGCTGCCCGCGCAGGACTTCAAGCGCGTCGGCGACGGCGACGCGGGCCCGAACACCGGCGGCATGGGTGCGTACGCGCCGCTGCCGTGGGCGCCGGAAAACCTGGTCGACGAGCTGGTCGAAACGGTCGTCCAGCCGGTCGCCGACGAGCTGGTGAACCGCGGGGCGCCGTTCTCCGGCCTGCTCTACGCCGGCCTCGCGCTGACCTCCGAAGGTCCGCAGGTCATCGAGTTCAACTGCCGCTTCGGCGACCCGGAGACGCAGGTCGTGCTGGCCCTCCTGCGCACGCCGATCGCCGGCCTCATGCACGCCACCGCCACCGGCAAGCTCGCCGAGCACCCGCCGCTGGAGTGGTCGGGCGGCGCCGCGGTCACCGTGGTGATCGCCGCCGACGGCTACCCGGGCAAGCCGCGCACCGGTGACGTCATCACCGGGGCCGAGCTGGAAGGCGTCCTGCACGCCGGCACCCGCCGCCGTGACGACGGCGCCGTCGTCTCCTCCGGCGGCCGCGTGCTCTCGGTCGTCGGCACCGGCAAGACGCTGAAGTCGGCGCGCAAGCACGCCTACGAAACCGTCGAAAAGGTCCACCTCGCGGGCTCGCACCACCGCACGGACATCGCGCTGAAGGCGGCGAACGGCGAGATCAGCGCCCCGACGGCGAAACAGCGCGCCTGATTCCACGGATCGGGGGAACCGGCCGGGCGCACTCTTCGTCCAAACTCAGGCTCACCAGCCCACCACGTTGGTAGCCTCGACGGGAGCCGGCCGGTCACTGTCCGTATGACGTCAGGGGAGAGCATGTCAGGACCCTCGTACGACAGCGTTGGTCCGGGGCTTCGCCCCGGGCCGGGGACTTCGCCACCCGGACCCCCGCAAGATTTCAGCTCGGCCGTTCCGGTGGCGCCGGCGGCCGCGGACGTCCTGGTCCACCCGGACAAGCTGCTCGACGTCGCCCGGATCGTCGAAGAGCAGGCCAACGCCCTCGAAGACCAGCTGCTGACCCGGCTGGGCCAGCTGCGGATCGACGCGCCGTCGGCCGACGTGATCAGCACGCAGTCGGTCCAGGCGTGGAACACCCTGATCGCCGACGGCGACCGCTCCTACGCCGGACAGGTCCGCGAGTACGTCGCCGGCCTCAAGCGCCTGGTCTCCCAGCTGCGCGACGCCGCGAAGGACTACAAGGTCAGCGACGAGGAGAAGGCGGCGGCATTCGGTGACCGCGGCAAGCACGGTGCGTAAGCGGATCGCCGGCGGCGTGCTCGCGACGGCGGCGCTCGCCGGCTGCTCCGCGGGCACCGACGGCACGCCGTACCCGGTCGAAACGGCCGCCACGGCGGCGTCGCAGAGCGCCAAGGCCGCCCAGCTGCCGAAGCGCCCGGCCGACCTGTCCCTGCAGGGCGTCGACCTGTGCGAAATCTTCCCTCAGGTCCAGCTAGACGCCCTCAAGATCAACAGCACGCCGCGGCCGGCCACGGAGCCGGACGGCCCGGCGTGCGTGTTCGACGCCGACGGCGCCGAACCGGTGCACTCCTACCACGTCCGGGCCGTGCAAGCCGACCTCGACCAGTGGATCACCGGCAACCGCAAGAAAAACAGCATGACCACCGAGCCGAAGGCCATCGGTGGTTACCCGGCGCTGACGAACTACCGCGCGGCCGGCGACCCGGCCGACTGCGAGACCCTCGTCGGCGTCGCGAAGGGGCAGACGCTCGCCGTCCAGACCTTCGCCATCACCCGCGGCCGGCTCACGCAGCCGCAGCTGTGCGACATGTCGGCCCACGCCGCCGACCTGGCGTTGCAGACCCTGAAAGCACGCAACTAGGGAGGGCGCGTGGAATTCTCCGAGCTCGCGGCCGGCATCCAGAACCACCGGTTCGACGGCTGGACCAACACCGCGATCGCCGACCAGATCACGCGGATGATCAACGGCGACGGCACCGGCAGCATCGGCACCGCCGTCGACGCGCTGAAGGCCGTCGCGACCGCGCTCGCCCACACCGACCAGACGCTGCGCGCGCAGCTGCTCAAGCTCGGCGTCGAGTGGCAGAGCCAGGCGGGGGGCGCGGCGAGCCAGGTGTTCACCGAGCAGGCCGGCTTCTCCCAGGACGCCACGACGAAGGTCGCGCACGCCGCGGAAATGGTCTTCGAGCAGGGTGAGGCGTTCAACCGGACGAAGTACAAGCTGCCGGACGCCGAAACGGTCCGGAAGGGCGCGGGCGGCTTCACCCTCACCGACAGCGTGGTGCTGAGCCTCATCGGCTTCGAGACCGACCACGCTCGCCAGGTCGAGGCCGCGAACGACGCCAAGGCCCAGGCGCAGCAGGCGCTGAACGAGTACGCGCAGCAGAGCGGCACGAACCTGCTGTCGACGCAGACGCTGTCCGACCCCGAGTCGCTGAAGCTCGCCGCCCCCGGTGTCGCGCCGGGCGTGCTGGACGTCGCCGGCGCCGCGGTCGCGGTGACGCCGGACGGCGGCGTGAAACCGGCCTCGGACCGGGTCCGGTCGGTGCACGTCGATCCGCCGGTCGTGCAGCCGGTGTCCCACACCGTCCACGCCGACCCGCCGACCCCGGTGTACGGCGTCGCGGCGCAGCAGCCCGCCCGTCCGGCTCAGCAGCAGCCGTCGCGGCAGACCGGCTCGTCGGGCACGGCCGGCGCGCCGGCCGCCGCCCAGCACACGACACCGAGCTCGGTGACGACGCCGTCGGGTGCGAAGCCGCCGACGTCGGCGCCCGCGCCGGGCTGGGTCCACACCCCGGGCCGCGGCTCGTCCGGCGATCCGTCCGGCCGCTTCACCCCGGGCCCGCTGACCGCGGGCCAGGGGGACCAGTTCGTCCCGCCGGGGGCGCCCGGGGCGCTGCCGCCCGGCACGCTGCCGCCCGGCTCGGCCCCGGCGACGGCGCCGATCAAGTCGCTCGGCGGAAGCGGCGGGGGCGCGCCCGGCGGTTCGGCGGGCATCGACAGCTCGGCCGCCGGCCGCGGCCCGGACGGCCTGCTGGGCAAGGGCCGCACGGTCGGCGCGATCCCGCAGGCCCCGCTCCAGCCCGGCCAGTACACGGCCGAACGCGGGTTCGTGGTGAAGCCCGGGGCGACCCCCGGCGAAATCGGTGCCGGTGCGGCGGCGATCGGCGCGGGTGCGGCCGGCGGCGCGCTGAGCGGTGACAAGGAGCGTCAGCGGCGCGAGAAGGGCCAGCCGAAGGGCCCGGTGCGGCCGCTGCCGGTCGGCGAGCTGCCCGAAGAGGAAGCCGTCGCGCTGCGCAAGTCCGAGCAGATCAGCCCCAAGCAGAAGCCGGGCGAGGCGCGGTTCCTGGCCGAGGCGGCCCCGCAGGAGGAAGACGCCGAGCACGTCCGCCGCTACGGCGTCGACGACCAGGACCTGTTCGCCGACCAGCGGATGGTGTCCCCCGACGTGCTGGGCGACCACAGCGGGGACGGGCGCTGACCGTGTCGCTCGTCCTGTCGGCCCTCGAGTTCGACGTGCTCTGGGAATCCCTCGAGCTGCCCCGGCGGCACGTCGCGCTGGACGTGCCGAGCGAAGGAGCCACCCGCACCGAGCGGCTGGAACTGGTGGAGTCGGCGTGGGCGTCGCTGAGCGAGCGGCGCCTGGCCCGCAACCGGCGCGTGTCCGGCGAGCTGGCCGACCTGCTGCACCTGCTCGCCCGCCCGCAGTTCGGCATCGACGTGTGGGTGTGGGCGGAACGCGAGATCCGTGGCCGCGCGGTCAGCCTGCGCAGCCAGGCGGTGCTCGCGGTGGTCGACCACGGCGAGGTCTGGCTGATCCCGGCGACCGAGGACGGCCTGGCGGAGGCGGCGGTCTCGGTGGCGGGCGAGCTGGGCCCGGGCATCGGCCAGACGGTCAGCCTCCCGTACGACGTCGTGAAAGCCGCCGACGCGGCCGCGAAGGGCGACGCGAAAGCGCTGGTCACGGCGTTGGAGGACCGCGGGATACCGCTGTTCCAGGCCCAGGAGCTCGCCGGCATGCTGCTCGGCCAGGAGGCCCGCGGCCAGTTCGGCGCGGAACGCACCACGCGCGACGGCGTGGTGCACCGGGCGGGCCGGGTGGTGGCGTTCTTCGACACGGACTCGGGCCGCTACCTGTTCCAGGTGAGCCGCGACGGCGACGGCCGCGAGTGGGCCACCGTCACCCCGGCGGACAACACGCTGCTCGCCACGCGGATCCGTGAACTGGTGGCGGAGGCCTGAGCCCCGCCGGGTGGAAGTTCACGGAGAGCCGTACCGGCGCCCCGGGCGAAGTCATAAGGTAAGCGCGGGAACCGTCCTGGTCGTGACGACGTCCGATCGGGCGGAGACAAGTTTCCGAAGGGGATGACGAACCGTGCCTGTCTACGACCCGGACTCGATGGCCATCGCGGCCCGCCAGGTGGAGAAGCTGAAGGACGAGTTCGAAAAGTCCAAGCAGAAGGTCACGGGCCTGGACCACGAGAAGGAAAGCCCCTTCGGCGGGATGGACGAAACGGGCGACGCGCACGGCGCGGTCGGCAAGTTCAAGGACGGCGTGCACAGCCAGTTCGACGCCGCGGGCAAGCACATGGAGGCGCTGGGGTTCGCCATGCGCAAGGCCGCCGGCCTGATCGCCGAGACCGACCAGGTCGGGGCGAGCGACCTCAAACTGCACGTCGACAAGTAAACAGGGGGCACGGGTGGGGTTGAACGCGGTCGGCGCCGGAACGCCGGACAACTGGGACGCCTTCATGAAGAAGGTGGACCAGGTCGAGAAGGTCGACCTGGAAAAGATTTCGGCGGCGGCGACGCAGTTCCGTGAAGCCGGCAAGAACGCCGGCGACCACAACGCGTCCCTGAAGAACTCGACCGACGCGCTCAACGGCAGCGTGTGGGCCGGCCCGGCGGCGGACCAGTTCTTCCAGTACGTCCGCCAGGTCCGCGACGCCGGCACCAAGGTGCAGACCCACCTCGAGGACGTCGCCAAGGACCTCGACGACCTGCAGTCGAGCCTGGCGCAGATCAAGAAGACGGTGCAGGACAAGCAGCTGGCCGCGGAGAAGGCGGTCAACGAGCGCAACGCCAAGGCCGAGACCGACATCAACAACGCACTGGCCGCGGCGAGGAAGGCCCACGACGAAGGCAAGCCGGGCCCGAGCCCCAGCGCCGACGAGATCCTGGCCACCGCGAAGACGGACATCCACACGATCACCGCCGGCTTCGACGGCGACGTGACGGGCCTGCAGACCCAGGCGGACACGGCGATCAAGGCTTCGCAGAAGCTGATGTCCCAGCAGATCGAGGGCGGCTACGACCAGGTCCCCCTGCCGAGCAGCTCGGCCGCGGCCCCCAAGAGCACGGGCGGCATCCACAGCAACGGCGCCTCCCACCACGGCGGCGGCGGTGGTGGCGGCGGCGGAGGAGGTGGCGGCGGTGGCGGCGGCCTCGGGCCGAGCGGCGGCCCGCCTTCCTCACCGCCGCCGGGGAACGTCCAGCAGTGGATCCAGGAGGCCATGAAGGCGCTGCAGGCCGCGGGCATTCCGGTGACCGATGCGGACATCCCGAAGATCTGGGCGATCATCCAGCACGAATCCGGCGGCAATCCCAACGCCATCAACAACTGGGATTCCAACGCCGCCGCGGGGCACCCGTCCAAGGGGCTCATGCAGTGCATCGACTCCACGTTCAACGCCCACAAGCTCCCCGGGCACGACAACATCTACAACCCGGTCGACAACATCATCGCCGGTGTCCGGTACTCCTTCGACCGGTACGGCAGCCTCGACAACGTGCCCGGCATCAAGGCCATGGCCCACGGGGGTGCCTACCGCGGCTACTAGCCTGGCCCCATGGCCGACCTCGGAGCTTTCGCCGGGCCCGCGCTGCGGGCCGGTGTGCCGCCCTTCCACGTCATGGACGTCCTCTCCGCGGCGGGGGCCCGGCAGCGCAGTCACGGGGACCTCGTGTCACTCGCCGCCGGGCAGCCGTCCGCGCCCGCGCCGAAGCCCGTGCTCGAGGCCGCGCGAAACGCCCTGGGCAACAGCACCCTCGGGTACACCGAGCAGCTCGGCGTCCCCGAACTGCGGGAGGCCGTGGCCGGGCACTACCGGAAGCGGTACGACGTCGACGTCCAGGCGCACGACGTCGTCCTGACCACCGGCTCCTCCGGCGGTTTCCTGCTCGCCTTCCTCAGCGCCTTCGACCCCGGGGCCAAGGTCGCCATGGCGCGGCCCGGTTACCCCGCCTACCGCAACCTGCTCTCCGTCCTGGGCTGCGAGGTCGTCGAGTTCGCCACCACCGCCGAGACGAACTTCCAGCCGACCGTCGCGCTCCTCGACGAGCTGGGGCCGATCGACGGCCTGATCGTCGCCAGCCCGAGCAACCCCACCGGGACCGTGCTGCCGCCCGGGGAGCTCGCCGCGATCACCGGCTGGTGCGCGTCGCACGGTGTCCAGCTGATCAGCGACGAGATCTACCACGGCATCTCCTACGGCGCCGAGCTCGACTGCGCGTGGCAGTACGGCCGCGAGCCGATCGTCCTCGGCAGCTTCTCGAAGTACTTCGCGATGACCGGCTGGCGGCTCGGCTGGATGATCGTGCCGCAGCGCCTGCACCGCGCCGTCGACGTCCTGACCGGCAACTTCACCATCTGCCCGCCCGCGGTTTCGCAGTACGCGGCCCTCGCCGCCTTCACGCCCGAGGCGTACGCGGAAGCCGACGCGCACGTCGAGCGGTACCGCGCCAACCGCGATCGGCTCTTCGCCGGCCTGCAGCGCATCGGCCTCGACAAGCTCGCGCCGGCGGACGGCGCCTTCTACGCGTACGCCGACGTCAGCGCGTACACCGAAGACAGCCTGAGCTGGTGCCAGCGGCTGCTCGCCGACACCGGGCTCGCCATCACCCCGGGCGTCGACTTCGACCCGGTCGACGGCGGCAAGTACGTCCGGTTCTCCTTCGCCGGCAGCGCCGGGGACATCGACGAGGCGGTCCGGCGCCTGGGGGCGTGGCTGCCCAGGGGGAACCCTGAATAAACCCCGAACGTTGGCCGTCCGAGGGGAGTTTCACCGCGCCAGGTGGCACTGTGGGGTCATCGGGCCGGTGGGGCCACGGGGAAACATCGGAGGAACCATGTTCTGGAAGATCGTCGGCGGCCTGATCGTCGCCTGGGTGGCGTTCATGGTGCTGGGCGCCGTGATCGGCTTCGTGTTCAAGGCGGTTCTGTGGATCGCCATCATCGGTGGCATCGCGTTCCTGGGCGCCGCCGGCTACAAGGCGGTCACCGGTGGCCGCAAGGACCCGCGGCGCATCAACCGCTACTGACTCAGGGGATCCGCGCCACGCCGCCGAGCGCCGTCCAGTTGACCGGCGTCAGCGGCGCCAGGCGCGGGCCGTCCGGCCACCACTCGTGCGGTGCGGTCAGCCCGGGTTCGAGCAGGTCGAGGCCGTCGAAGAACGACATGATCTCGGGCCGCGCCCGGTAACACGTGTCGAGGCCGGTGCGGCCGAAGCGGTCCTGCAGGGACGCCGCGACGGCGGCCGCCTCGGAGCCGTCGGCCGGGTCGTGCTGGTGCAGCAGGAGCAGGTACGAGCCCGGCGCCAGCGCGCCGACGTAGGACTTGACCACCTGCTGCGCCTGCTGAAGGTCGGCGATGTGGTCGACGACCCCGCAGAGCACGAGCCCGGCGGGCCGGTCGAAGTCGATGAACTGCGCGACCCCGGCGAGCGTCTCGCCGGGGTTCAGCGGGTCGGTGCCGCAGATGTGCGTGAAGTCGTTGTCCACGAGCAGCGCCCGGCCGTGCGCTTCCACCACCGGGTCGTCGCCGACGTAGACGACGTGGGCTTCCGGGTTGTACTTCTGCGCCACCTGGTGGGTGTTCTCCGCCGTCGGGAAGCCGGACCCGAGGTCGAGGAACTGGTCGACGGCCAGCCGCTCGGTCAGGTAGCGGACGGCGCGGACCAGCCACTGCCGCACTTCCCGCGCCATGGCCGGTGCTTCCGGAGCGATGGCCGTCAGCTGCCGCAGGACAGCGCGGTCGGGCTCGTAGTGGTTCTGCCCGCCCAGCAGCGCGTCGGTGACGCGCGCGATGCTCGGCCGCTCGAAGTCGACGTGGGCCGACGGTCGTTCGCTCGTCGCCATGCGCACCTACCGGGGAGTCGGGGACGCCTCAGCCTAGGACATGGAGATCACGTCCGGTAGGCGGCCGTGCGGTGCCCGTGAGTGGTCAGTCCAGCCAGGCGCGGGCCGCGTCGGCGCCGTTCCACACGTGGGCCCGCAGCCCCACCGCGCGCGCTCCCTCCACATTGGACTCGCGGTCGTCGAAGAACAGGCAGTCGGCCGGTTCGGCGCCGAGTTCGTCGAGCAGCAGGCGGAAGATCTTCGCGTCCGGCTTGACGCACCGGACGTCACCCGAGAACAGCGTCACGCGGAAGTGCCGCGCCCAGTCCTGCGCGCGGGCCCACTCGCCGAACGCGATCGGCGCGTTCGACAGCAGCGCCAGGTTCGCGCCGGCCTCGGAGAGGGCCTCGAGCAGCGCCTTCGACGAGGGCTCCAGGTGACCCCAGCCCTCGACGTCGATGCGGGTCAGCTCGGCCGAGAGCGCCTCGTCCACCGGCGCTCCCACGGCATCGCCGACCGCCTGCCAGTACTCGAGCGGCGTGCTGCCGGCGTCGAAGGGAATGCGGTACTCCCAGTACGCCTCGAGGAACTCCGGCAGCGGCGCGGCCATCTCCGCGGCGAGGTCCGGGAGGGCGGCGCTCGGCTTGCTGAGCACGTCGCCGTAGTCGAACACGATCCAGTTCACGATGTCCCCCGGGGAGATCAGGCGCCGGTCTTGATCCGGCGCAGGGCTTCTTCGACGTCGGTCGCGCTCAGGTCCCGGTGCGTGACGAACCGGACCTTGCCCGCCATCGGCACCGCGCGGATGCCGAGCGAGTCGAGCCAGGCCAGCGCGGTCGGGATGTCCGGGACTTCGGCGAGCACGATGTTGGTGTCGGGCCGGTTGGTCGGCCAGCCGTGCTCGCGCAGGCCCTCGGCGAGCCGCCGGGCGTTCTCGTGCGATTCGGCCAGCTCCGGGAGGCGGTCCAGCGCGATCAGGCAGGCCGCGGCCAGCACGCCGCCCTGCCGGACGCCGCCGCCGAGCATCTGCCGCATCCGGCGCGCCCGCTCGACGAACGCCGCGCTGCCGGCGACGACCGAGCCGACCGGCGCACCGAGGCCCTTGCTGAAGCAGGCGGACACGGTGTCGACGCCGACGGTCAGCGCGGCCGGCGGCACCTCGAGCGCGACCGCGGCCTGCCACAGCCGGGCGCCGTCGAGGTGCACGGTCAGGCCCGCTTCCTTCGCGACGGACAGCAGCTGGGCGTGCTCGTCCGGGGGCGTGACCGCCCCACCGGCCGCGTTGTGCGTGTTCTCGAGACAGAGCAGCGTTGTCCGTAATGTGAAGTACGGCCCGGGTTGCCCGATCGCGGCTGCGAGGGCGTCGGGCGATGGGCGGCCCGGGCCGCCGTCGTGCTCGAGGATGTCCGGCATGCCGCCGGCCAGCCACGCCGCCGAACCCAGCTCGTTGGCCAGCACGTGCGCGCCGCGGGTGGCGAGGAACCGGTCACCGCGCTGCAGGTGCAGGCTCAGCGCGATGAGGTTGGCCATCGTGCCGCTCGGGACCCAGAGCGCGGCGGGCATGCCCAGAACGTGCGCCGCCCGCTCCTCCAGCACCGCGATGGTCGGGTCGCGCTCGAGGACGTTGTCCCCGACCTCGGCGGAGGCCATCGCCGCCCGCATCGCGTCATCCGGCCGGGTGACAGTGTCGGAGCGGAAGTCCAGTACGGGCGGGGTGAAGGTCACGGACCGATCACATCACACCCACGTCGTGGGGATCAATCAGCCCTCGGGTGGTCGAACCCGCCCGGTCCGTGCAACCGTGGACGCCCCTGATTCCGTCCTCCCGGGCGAACGACGAACGAGCGGAGCACGACTGCGCGTGGACCAGCGCGACGAGCAGGAGTTCGCGGAGTACTTCGCCGCCAGGCGGGACGCCGTGCGCCGGACCGCGTACATGCTCTGCGGCGACTGGCACCGGGCGGACGACCTCGCGCAGACGGCGTTCGTGGCACTGCACCGGAGGTGGAAGAAGATCAGGGATCGCGCGGCGACCGACGCGTACGTCCGCAAGACGCTCGTCCGGGCGTCGATCGACGAATCGCGGCGGCCGTGGCGGCGGGAGTGGCAGACCGAGACGCTGCCGGAGCCGTCCGACGACACACCCGGCCTCGACGACCTCGTCGCGACCAGGGAAGACCTGCTCGCGGCGCTGAAGGAGGTGCCGCCCAAGCAGCGCGCGGTGCTGGTCATGCGGTTCTTCGAAGGACTCGACGTGACCAGCGCGGCGAAGGCGCTGGGCTGCAGCGAAGGCAACGTGAAGAGCCAGACCGCCCGCGGGCTGGCGAACCTGAGGCAGGTCCTCGAACGGGAGGTGGAGACCAATGGATGAGCAGGAGCTGCGTTCGCTGTTCTCCGCCGCGCCGCCGGACGCGCCGTCGCCGACGTTCACCCGCGACGACGTCGTCCGAGAGTCCCGCCGCCAGACCGTGCGGCGCCGGAACCGGATCACCGCCGGGGTGAGCGCCGCCGCGCTGGTGGTCGCCGGGTTCGGTGCGTACGGGCTCACCTCCGGGGGTACTCCCGGCTCGCTCACCGCTGCGAAGGACAACGCCGCGCCCGCGCGATCCGGACCGGGCTCCGCGCAACCGGGAGACGGCCCGCTGCGTCCTGAAGTCGGTGGGGAGTCACCGAACTTCTCGTCCCAGGCACCCCAGCAGGGGGGTGTCGGGGAGGAGAAGACCGGCCAGTCGGCCGAAGGCGCCTCCGGGTGCGAACAGGTGGACGGGGAGCTCGCCATCGCCCTCGCTGGCGAGCTCCCCGGCCACGTCGACACCGCCCGAGCCGTTCCGGGCGGCGCCTGTTCGACGGTGTCGCGGTCCGCTGGGTTCCCGGTCGAGGGCGGCGAAGTCGCCGCGGCGGTGTACCCGAAGGGCATCCCGGAGGTCTTCAAGTCCCAGCCGGCCGGCACGGTCACGGCGCGGGCCGGTACCGCGTCCGGTGGGGTGCTGGTGCTGGTCAGCGTGCCTGCCGCGGGGGCGGCGGCGCCGTACGCGGGCGAGGTCGACCGGTTCGCCCGGCGTCTCGCGCCCCGCTTCTGAGCCCGGGTCCGCCCGGTTGGCAGAATGACCGGCCATGACCGCTGCGACCACCCCGAAGGGGGAACGACGGCGCGCCGCGCTCGTCGAGGCCGCCGCGAAGCTGCTCGTCGAGGGCGGGTTCGACGCCGTCCGGCACCGGGCGGTCGCCGAGCGGGCCGGCTTGCCGCTCGCGTCGACGACGTACTACTTCGACTCGCTGGAAGACCTGGTCACGGCGGCCGTCGAGCACCATTCGAACGCCGAGCTGGCGACCGGCCGCGCCCGGCTGGACGAGCTCGCGACCCGCAACCGCGGGGTGCAGGCGACCGTCGACCTGGTGCTGGACATGCTGCTCGGCCCGGAGAGCGGTGACCCGGCGGCCGACGCCGAAGCCGTCCTCCTGCGGTACGAACGGCTGGTCGCGACCGGCCGCCGCCCGTACCTGCGGCCGTTGATGCGGACGCTGTCGGCCCAGCTCAACGAGCTGCTGACGGAAATCTTCGCCCGCTCGGGCACCCCGGTCACCGCGACCGAGCTGGAGCGGCTGGTGGCGCTGGTCGACGGCGCGGTCGTCAACGCGCTGATCGCGGTCGACCCGGAACCCCGCGCGGCGGCGGCCCGGATGCTCCAGGCGGCCCTCGCCGGCTGAGCGGCGCCGCTCACGACCCCGTGCGCTGGGCCTTCTCCAGGTCCTCCCGGGCCTTCGCGACGAGGGCGAGCATCGCCTGTTCGGCCGCGGCGGGGTCGCCGGCGACGATGGCGTCGAAGACCTTCCGGTGGTTCGGCACGGGGTCTTCCGCTTCCGCGGAGCCGTGCACGACCTTGTCCCGCTCGGCCAGCCCGATCGCGATGATCCGTTCCACCCGGACCAGGAAGTTGTTGTGCGTGGCGGCCATCAGCCGCCGGTGGAACGCCAGATCGGCCTGGACGCTCGCCTCCGGGTCACTGCCGGCTGCGGCCATGTCGGCCAGCGCTTCCCGCAGCCCTTCCAGGTCTTCGTCCGTGGCGCGCCCGGCGGCGATGCGGGCGGCGGCGGGTTCGACGACCGACCGCACTTCGCTGAGCTCGTCAAGCAGCCCCGGGTCGTCGGCGGCCGCGGTCTGCCAGCGCATGACGTCGGCGTCGAGCATGTTCCACTTCTCGCGCGGCTGCACGAAGGTGCCCCGCTTCTGCCGGGCGTCGATCATCCCCTTGGCGGCCAGTACCTTCAGCGCCTCCCGCAACGCGGTCAGGCTGATGTCGAGCTCTTCGCGCAGGGCGGGCAGGTCGAGCACGGTGCCCTCGCCCCACTCGTCGGAGAGGATCCGGCTGGCCAGGGTCTCCACGGTCTGGCCGTGCAACCCGCGTGGCCGGTGTTCGCTCAATGGAGGCCCTCTCAGCCGGCCGGTCGTGACCGCTGCATCCTACGTAGTCAGGGCAGGGAAACCGGCAGGACGAACGTCGGTGAGCCCGTCGGGTGGTACCGCAGCTCGGCCTCGCCGGACGCGGTCAGCGTGAACGCCGTGATGGCGTCCTCCGACTGCGCGGCCACGTAACACGTGCCGTCCACCAGCGCGAAGTGCCGCGGGTTGGCGCCGCACGGCTGGTCCGCCACCGCGGCCGCGTCGTCCAGCGCGAACTCCGTCACGCAGTCCGGGCCGCGGTTCGACACGTAGAGGCGGGATTCGGCCAGTTCCAGGTGGGCCACCAGGTTCGGCTTCACCGGGGACAGGGTCGACGGCGTCGACGACACCACCTCGAACGCGCCCGGCGCCTGCTCGCGGACCGTCACGAGCGTCCCGGCCAGCTCGCCGACGACGTACGCCAGGTCCGTGCCCGGACGGCGCACCAGCTGACGCGGCCCGGTGCCCGGCGGCAGCGAAGACACCGCCAGTGGTTCCAGCGCACCCGACGACGTCAGGGTGTAGCTGCGGATCTCGTCGGTGCCCAGGTCGACCGCGCTCACGATCGAGCCGTCCGGCGACGGGACCGCCATGTGGACGTGCGCCGCCTCCTGCCGGTCGGCCACCGGGCCGCGGCCGCTGTGCTGGACCAAGGCCGTCCGGGTGACCACCTCGCCGGTGCCGGACAGGGCGAACACCGCCACGCTGCCGCCGGAGTAGTTGGCGCACAACAGGAACTTCCCGTCCGGGGTCACCGCCAGGTGGCACGGGTGTGCCCCGCCCGTCTCCGCCGTGCCCAGCACCGACAGCTCACCCGAGGGAGAGATGGCCAACGCCGTGACGCCGCCCTCCGCGGTCTCGTTGGCCGCGTACAGCACCGGCAACGACGGGTGGCGCGCGAGCCACGACGGCGACTCCAGCGGCAGCGAAGCCACTTCGCGCAGCGCGCCGGACGACGACCGCGAGAGCGTCGTGATCCCGGTGCCGTTCCCCGCGTCCCCCGTGTAGCACCCGACGAAGACCAGCTCAGCCATGCGCGCTCCTCAACAGCGTCCCGACCCGGGCGGCGATCTCCGCGGCGGTGCCGCGGGTCAGCGCCGAGCCGATCCCGCAGGCGACCGCACCCGCCGAGAGCCAGCCTGGCACGTCTTCGGGGCCGATGCCGCCGGTGGGTACCAGCGGGGCCTGCGGCAGCGCCGCCCGCACGTCGGAAATCCACGACGGGCCCAGCGCCGACGCCGGGAACACCTTCACCGCGTCGGCCCCTTCCTCCAGTGCCCGCACGATTTCGGTCACCGAGCCGGCGCCGGGCAGGGCGGCCGCGCCGTACCGGTGCGCGGTCCGGATCACCGCGGTGTCCACCGACGGTGACACCAGGAACCGCGCCCCCGCGCGGATCGCGAGCACCGCGGACGTCTCGTCGAGCACCGTGCCCGCGCCGATCGTCGCGTCCGGGTAGGCGGCGGCGAGCCCGGAGATCGCCTCCAGCGCGCCGGGGTTGGTCAGCGGCAGCTCGATCGAGCGCAGCCCGGCTTCGAGCGCCGCGCGGGCCGCCGCCACCGCGGACTCCGCGTCGCGGGTGCGCACGATTCCGACGACCCCTTGGCGCACTGTGTCCGCCATGATCTCCCACCGGTAACCCATGCCGGCAGATTACCTTGTGAAACCCTAAATTAGGATTTATTCTCGGATTTCGAGTAAGGAGCGGCGATGCCCACAGCGGTGGTGACCGGAGCGGCGTCCGGGATCGGGGCGGCGACCGCGCGGAAACTCCTGGACGACGGCTACCGCGTGCTCGGCGTGGACGTCGCCGAGCTGCCCGGCGGCGTCACGCCGATCCGCGGTTCGGTGGCCGACGAGACGACGTGGGCGGCCGTCGGCGAGGTGGACGCGCTGGTCAGCAACGCCTACGTGCCGAGCACCGGGCCGCTGCACGAGATCGGCCGGGCCGAGTGGCAGCGCCAGCTCGACGTCAACCTGACCGGCACCTACCTCGCCGTGAAGGCGTGCCTGCCGTCGCTGCGGGACCGGCGTGGCGCCATCGTGCTGGTGTCCTCGGTGCACGCGCACTTCGGCCTGCCGGGGCACCCCGCGTACGCCGCGAGCAAGGGCGCGCTCGTCGCCCTCGCCCGGCAGCTGGCCGTCGAATACGCCCCCGAGGTGCGGGTCAACTCCGTGCTGCCGGGGCCGGTGCTCACCGAGGCCTGGAGCCGCATCTCGCCCGAGGACCGCGAACGCAGCGCGCGGGCGACGCCGGCCGGCCGGCTCGGCCGCCCGGAGGAGGTCGCGGACGTGATCGCGTTCCTGCTCTCGCCGGCCGCGTCGTTCGTCACCGGGGCCGAGCTGACCGTCGACGGCGGCTGGTCCGCCGCCAAGGATTCCGCGTAGGAACTCCGCGTGGAAACTCCGTGCAGAAACGAGGACCCGGGTGAAGATCACCGCCGTCGAGACGTTCCTGGTCGCGCCGCGCTGGCTGTTCCTCAAGGTCAGCACGGACGAGGGCATCAGCGGCTGGGGCGAGCCCGTGGTCGAGGGCCGTGCGGGAACCGTCCGCGCGGCCGTGCACGAGCTGTCCGAGCTGCTGCTCGGCCAGGACCCGTTGCGCATCGAAGACCACTGGCAGGTGTTGCGGCGCGGCGGTTTCTACCGCGGCGGCCCGGTGCTCTCCAGTGCGCTCTCCGGGTTCGACCAGGCGCTGTGGGACATCGCGGGCAAGGTGCGCGACGCGCCGGTGCACGAACTGCTCGGCGGCCCGGTCCGCGACCGCGTCCGGGTCTACAGCTGGGTCGGCGGCGACCGGCCGTCCGGGATCCGCGAAGCCGTGGCGGCGCAGGTCGAAGCCGGCTTCACGGCGGTGAAGATGAACGTCGCCGGCCCCTTGACGGCGATCGCGTCGCCGGCCGAGGCCGACGCGGCGGTGGCCCGCGCGTGGGAAGCGCGGGAGGCGCTCGGCCCGCACCGCGACCTCGCCATCGACTTCCACGGCCGCGTCTCGCCCGCGATGGCGCGCCGGCTGGTGCGGCTGCTGGAGGACGTCCAGCCGATGTTCGTCGAGGAGCCGGTGCTGCCGGAAATCCAGGGCGACGCGCTGCGCTCGGTCGTCGAGGCGTCCTCGGTGCCGATCGCGCTCGGCGAGCGGCTCTACTCGCGCTGGGAGTTCAAGCCGGTGCTCGACGCCGGTGTCGCGGTGGTCCAGCCGGATCCCTCGCACGCCGGCGGCATCTCCGAGCTGCGGCGGATCGGGGCCCTGGCCGAGATGTACGGCGCTTCGCTGGCGCCGCACTGCCCGCTCGGGCCCATTTCGCTGGCGGCGTCGCTGCAGGTGGCGTTCGCGACGCCGAACTTCCTGATCCAGGAACAAAGTCTGGGCCTGCACTACCACGAGGGCCGCGAGCCCGGCTACCTCGCCGATCCGTCGGTCTTCGCCTTCCAGGACGGTTACGCGGCCCGCCCGCTGAAGCCCGGTCTGGGCATCGAAGTGGACGAAGCCGCGGTGCGCCGCGCGGACGAAACCGGGCACGCGTGGCGCTCACCGGTGTGGCGCCACGACGACGGGGGCTTCGCCGAGTGGTGAAACCCCGGCCCGTCACCGCGCTGACCAGCGCAGGTATCGTGAGGGCGTGACGGACAAGCCCCGCATTCCGAACGTGCTCGCCGCCCGCTACGCCTCGGCGGAGCTGGTCTCGCTCTGGTCCCCGGAGCAGAAGGTCGTCCTGGAACGGCAGCTCTGGCTGGCCGTCCTCAAGGCGCAGCGGGACCTCGGCGTCGAGGTGCCGGACGGCGTCGTCGAGGCCTACGAGCGGGTGCTGGGCCACGTCGACCTCGAGTCGATCGCCGCCCGCGAGCGCGTCACCCGCCACGACGTCAAAGCGCGGATCGAGGAGTTCAGCGACCTCGCCGGGCAGGAGCACATCCACAAGGGCATGACCTCGCGCGACCTCACCGAGAACGTCGAGCAGCTGCAGCTGCTCCGCTCGCTGGAGCTCGTGCGCACCCGCGTCGCCACCGTCCTGGCGCGGCTGGCCGCACTGGCCGTCGAGCACGCCGACACCGTGATGGCCGGCCGCTCGCACAACGTCGCCGCGCAGGCCACCACCCTCGGCAAGCGGTTCGCGACCGCGGCCGACGAGCTGCTGGTCGCCTTCGAGCGGCTCGACAACCTCATCGAGCGCTACCCGCTGCGCGGCATCAAGGGCCCGGTCGGCACCGCGCAGGACATGCTGGACCTGCTCGGTGACGAGTCCACTTTGGACCAGCTCGAGGACCGCGTCATGCAGCACCTCGGCTTCAACCGGCGGTTCGTCAGCGTCGGCCAGGTGTACCCGCGTTCCCTCGACTTCGACGTGCTGTCCACTGTGGTCCAGCTCGCCGCCGCGCCGTCCAGCCTGGCCAAGACGATCCGGCTGATGGCGGGCCACGAGCTCGTCACCGAAGGCTTCAAGCCCGGCCAGGTCGGCTCGTCCGCCATGCCGCACAAGATGAACACCCGCTCGTGCGAGCGGGTCAACGGCCTCGCCGTCGTGCTGCGCGGCTACCTGTCCATGATCGGCGAACTGGCCGGCGACCAGTGGAACGAGGGTGACGTCTCCGACTCGGTCGTCCGCCGCGTCGCGTTGCCGGACGCCTTCTTCGCGCTCGACGGCCTGCTGGAGACGTTCCTCACGGTGCTGACGGAGTTCGGCGCCTTCCCGGCGGTCATCGAGCGTGAGCTGGATCGCTATCTGCCCTTCCTCACCACGACGAAGGTGCTCATGGCTTCGGTCCGCGCCGGCGTCGGGCGCGAGACCGCCCACGAAGCCATCAAGGAGCACGCGGTCGCCGTCGCGCTCGAGATGCGCGAAGGCCGCGCCGAGAACGACCTGCTCGACCGGTTCGCCGCCGACGAGCGCATCCCGCTCGACCGCGGTGAACTGGACAAACTCCTCGCCGACCGGATCTCGTTCACCGGCACGGCGGGGCGGCAGGTCACGCAGGTGGCCGAGCGCGTCGCCCGCGTCCTCGAACGGTTCCCCGAGGCGGCGGGCTACGTCCCGCAGCCGATCCTGTGAGCTGACGCACGAGTCCACGGACTGGAACGAATCCACTCGAACGGGCGAAAACTCTAATCTCGATCGCACGAAACCGGAGCGTCAGGGCGTTTACCCAGTGACCTGACGTGCTTTCCTCGCGCCTTGGCGCGCCAACCTCTGGAAGAAGCGATGAGATCCACGCTGTCGAGAATCGCCGCGGTCGTCACCGCGGGCGCGCTGACCCTGACCCTGGCCGCCTGCGGTGGCTCGGGCAGCTCGGGTACCTCGGGCACTTCGGGTACTTCGGCCGCGGGGCAGACCCTCCGCGTCGGGACGCTGAGCGACGCCCCGCCGTCGATCTACCTGGAGAACGGCCGGTTCACCGGCTACGACAACGAACTGCTGCGCGACATCGCCAAGCGCGAGGGCTTCGAGGTCGAGTTCGTCGGCACCGAGTTCTCCAGCCTGCTCGCCGGTGTCGCGGGCGGCAAGTTCGACATCGGCAGCTCGACGATCTCCAGCACCGAGGCGCGCAAGAAGACCGTCGCCTTCTCCAACGGCTACAACACCGGCTTCACCACGGTCGTCACGGCGAAGGGCGCCAACCTCAAGGAGGTCGGCGCGCTGGGCGGGAAGCGCCTCGGCGTGGTCCAGGGTTCGGTGCAGGACGAGTTCGCGGGCAAGGTCGCCGGGGCCCAGGTCGTCCGCTTCCCCGACTACAACGCCGGCTTCGCGCAGCTGAAGAACGGCACGCTCGACGGCTGGGTCGTGCCGCAGGACATCGGGCAGAAGTACCTGGACCAGAACCCGGGTGTGCCGCTGGAGCTCGGCTACACCGTCGAGGACAAGGACACGCCGTCGGCGTTCGCGGTGGCGAGGAAGAACACCGACCTGCTGAACAAGCTCAACGACGGGCTCGCGAAGGCGGTCGCGGACGGCACGGTCGCCCGCATCTACGCGCAGTTCTACAAGAACACCCCGCTGTCGAAAGAACTCCGGCAGGGCGGTCCCGGCCTGCCCGTGAAGAACCTGGGGGCGTGACATGAAGAAGCTGATCGTCACCGTGCTGGCCGCCGTCCTCACGCTCACCGCCTGCGGCGGCGGCTCGGACAGCGCTTCCTCGACGCTGCACGTGGGCACGCTGAGCGACGCGCCGCCGAACATCTACCTCAAGGACGGCAACTACACCGGCTTCGACAACGAGCTGCTCAAGGCCATCGCGGCCAAGCAGAACCTGAAGCTGGAGTTCGCCGCCACCGACTTCTCGGCGCTGCTCGGGCAGGTCGCGTCCGGCCGCTACGACATCGCCAGCTCGGCGATCGCGCAGACCGACGAGCGCAAGAAGACGGTCGACTTCTCCGCGGCCTACGACTTCGAGACGATGAGCATCCAGGCCAAGCAGGGCACGCCGGTCACCGACGAGAAGGGGCTGGCCGGCAAGCGCGTCGCCGTCATCCAGGCGACCGTCGGCGACCACTGGCTGACGAGCACGGTCCCGACCGCCCAGGCCGTGCGGTTCCCCGACTACGCCGCCGCGCTGACCGCGTTGAAGAGCGGCGCGGTCGACGCGTACATCCTGGACCAGTCCATCGCCGAGAAGAACGTCACCGACAACCCGGACGCCAAGCTGGTCGTCGTGAAGAGCTTCGTCACGGACGTACCGCACGGTTTCGCCGTGAAGAAGGGCAACGCCGAGCTCCTCGGCAAGATCAACGACGGGCTCAAGCAGGTGATCTCCGACGGCACCTGGCTTAAGCTGCACCAGCAGTTCCTGCCGACCGCTCCGGTGCCGGCCGGGTTCCAGGGTTAGGAGAAGCATGAGGAAGACACTGGTCACGGCCCTGACCGTGACCCTGCTGGCTGCGCTCACGGCGTGTGGCGGCGGCTCGGACAGCGGCGACGGGAAGACCCTGCGGGTCGGCACGCTCAGCGACTCGAAGCCGAACGCCTACCAGGAGAACGGCAACTACACCGGCTTCGACAACGAGCTGCTGAAGGCCATCGCGGCCAAGGAAGGCCTGAAGCTCGAATTCGCCGCGACGGAGTTCTCGGCGCTGCTCGGCCAGGTCGCGAACGGCACCTTCGACATCGGCAGCTCGGCCATCTCGCAGACCGACGCCCGCAAGAAGACGGTCGACTTCTCGGCGCCGTACAACTACCAGGCCCTCGGCATCGAGGCCAAGGAGACCGCCGGCATCACCGACGAGAACTCCCTGTCCGGTAAGCGGATCGGCGTCGTCCAGGGCACGGTCTCGGACACGTGGCTCGGCTCGAACGCGCCGGCCGCGCAGGCCGTCCGGTTCCCCAACGACGCCGCCGCGCTCAACGCCCTCAAGACCGGCGCGATCGACGGCGCGGTCTTCGACCAGGCGACCGCCGAGGACTACGCGAAGAACAACGCGGACGCGAAGCTCAAGGTGACCAAGGCGATCACCACGACCATCCCGCACGGGTTCGCCTTCAAGAAGGGCAACACGGACCTGATCGACAAGATCAACGACGGCCTGAAGAAGGTCATCGCGGACGGCACCTGGGTGAAGGTGCACGACCAGTTCGAGCCCACCGCGCCGGTGCCCGCCGAGTTCAAGCCGGGGCAGTAGTCCACTGTGAACGATTTCATCAACACGTTCCTCGACTGGGACTACATTTCCCAGGTCCTGCCGGACCTGCTGAAGACCGGGCTGCTGAACACGCTGATCCTGTCGGTGTCCTCGGCGCTGATCGGCACGGTCATCGGCATGCTGCTGGCCGTGATGGGCCTGTCCACCAAGTGGTGGCTGCGCTGGCCGGCGCGGGTGTACACCGACATCTTCCGCGGGTTGCCGGCGATCCTGACGATCCTGCTGATCGGCCAGGGTCTCGGCACGCTCGCGCGGGACGTCGTCGGCACGAACCCGTACCCGATGGGCATCCTGGCGCTGTCGCTGATCGCCGCCGCCTACATCGGCGAGATCTTCCGGTCCGGCATCCAGAGCGTCGACAAGGGCCAGCTGGAGGCCAGCCGGGCCCTCGGGATGAGCTACACCAAGTCGATGCTGCTGGTGATCATCCCGCAGGGCGTCCGGCGGGTGCTGCCCGCGCTGGTGAACCAGTTCATCGCGCTGGTCAAGGACTCCAGCCTCGTCTACGTGCTCGGGCTGCTGTCCGGCCAGCGCGAGCTGTTCCGGATCGGCCAGGACCTCGCGGCGAACACCGGCAACCTGTCGCCGCTGGTCGCCGCGGGCGTGTTCTTCCTGGTGATCACCGTGCCGCTGACGCACCTGGTCAACTACATCGACAAGAAGCTCCGGACCGGCCGCAAGGTGCGCGCGGGCGAGCCGGGCGACGGAGACGAGCTGGACCTGGTCGCCAGCGGGAAGGTCAGCTCGTGACGACGGCGGTGCGTTCGTCCAGTGTGGAGCTGCGGGACATCCACGTCAGCTTCGGCACGCTGGAAGTCCTGCGCGGAGTGGACCTCCGCGTGGAGAGCGGCAAGACGACGTGCGTCATCGGCCCGTCCGGCTCCGGCAAGTCGACGCTGCTGCGCTGCGTGAACCGCCTGCAGGAGCCCGACTCCGGCGACCTCCTGCTCGACGGCGAGTCGGTGATCAAGTCGGACCCGGACAAGCTGCGCCAGCGCGTCGGCATGGTGTTCCAGCACTTCAACCTCTTCGGCCACCGGAGCGTGCTGGACAACATCGTGCTCCCCCTGCGCAGCGTGAAGAAGCTGAGCAAGGAGGAAGCGGCCGCGATCGCCCGGGCGCGTCTGGCCGAAGTCGGTTTGGCGGACAAGGCCCCGTACCGCCCCAGCGCCCTGTCCGGCGGCCAGCAGCAGCGGGTGGCCATCGCCCGCGCGCTGGCCATGGACCCCGAGGTGATGCTCTTCGACGAGGCGACGAGCGCCCTGGACCCGGAACTGGTCAAGGGCGTGCTGAACCTGATGGCCGGCCTGGCTTCGCGGGGGCTGACCCTGATCGTGGTGACGCACGAGATGGGGTTCGCCCGCAGCGTCGCGGACGAGGTGGCCTTCATGGACGCGGGCCGCATCGTGGAACAGGGCGCCCCGGCGGAGATCTTCGACGAGCCGCAGAGTCCCCGGCTGCAGCGGTTCCTCTCGCAGGTCCTCTGAAAACGTCGCGCTTCATCGCCGTGCCCGCGGGTAGCCTGCGGGCATGGCGAAGATCGCGCGGTTGACGTACTACCCGGTCAAAGGGTGTGCCGGCACCGACGTCCCGTCGGCCGAAATCACCCCGGCCGGGCTGGCGTACGACCGCGTCTTCCAGGTCGTCGCGCCCGACGGCGACTTCCGAAGCCAGCGCCGTCATCCCGTCCTGGCGTCGGTCCGCCCGCGGGTGCTCGGTGAGCGGCTTGCGCTGTCCGCGCCGGGCCGGGGCGAGCTCGTCCTCGACATCCGGCGGGACGGCCCGCGGCACCCCGGTTCGACGTTCTCCTGGCACGGCGAAGGCATCCACCAGGGCACCGAGGCCGCCGAGTGGTTCTCGGACCTGCTCGGCCTCCCGTCCGTCCTCATCGGCGTCGCTCCGGACCACGAGCGCGTGACCGGTGGCGAGACCCCCGGCACGGCCGCTTTCGCCGACGGGCACGCGCTGCTCGTCGCCTCCGAGTCCTCTTTGGACGGACTGAACGACCGCATCCTCGAACGCGGCGGCGAACCCGTGCCGATGGATCGCTTCCGCCCCAACGTCGTCATCTCCGGCTGGCTCGAACCGCACCGGGAAGACGAAGTCCGCGCGATGCGCGCGGGCACGGCGGAGTTCGGCTACGCCAAGCAGTGCGTGCGCTGCACCGTCCCGATGGTCGACCAGGAGACCGGCGAGAAAGCCGGCCCGGAGCCGATCCGCACGCTCGCCACCTACCGCCGTCACGCGGAAGGCGGGGTCACGTTCGGCATGAAGGCCGCCGTGCTGCGGCCGGGTCAGGTCGCCGTCGGTGACGAGGTGATCGTGCACTCCTGGGCCGGCCCGAGCCCGAGCACGGCCGCCGCCGAACCGCCGTTCACCGCCACCGCGAGCCGGCCCGCCGAGTCGGTGTAGAGCACCGAAGCGCCGGCGGGGACGTCGGCGAACGTCCGGCCGAGCACCGTCGTCACCGCCACCCGCTCGCTGTGCACGGTGACCGCGCCGGACAGGCCGGACAGCTCGAGGTCCGCCGGGGTCGCGGCCAGCTGGACGTTGCCGAAGTGGTCGACCGTCAGCACCTCCGACACGAGCTTGCCGGGAAACGCGGCCACGAACGGCTCGGGCATCGCCACCAGGTCGTCGACCGGGTCGCCGAAGTCCGCCGGCGCCACCCCGAGCGCCAGGTGGGCGGCCGCCGGCGCGAAGACGTCCCGGCCGTGGAACGTGGCCGACGTCGCCGGCAGCCGCAGCGACGGCTCCGCCAGCTCGTACGCCGCCCGGACCCCGCCCAGGGCGTGCGCGGCCGGCAGCAGGAGGCCGTTGTCCGGCCCGACCAGCAGCCCGTCCTCCGCCACGACCACCACGCCGAGCCGGTCGGTGCCGACCCCGGGGTCGACCACGGCGACGTGCACCGATGTGGGCAGGTAGGGGACGGTCTGGGCCAGTGCCATCGCCCCGTGCCGGATGTCCTGGGGTGGCACTTCGTGCGTCACGTCGAGCACCCGCACCGCGGGCGCGAGCCGCGCGATCACGCCGTGGCAGGCCGCCACGAAGCCGTCGCGCAGGCCGTAGTCGGTGGTCACCGAGATCCAGTCGTACGCCATGCGAGCATCATCCATGGTGGCGGAGGGTGCCCGTTAGGGTTCAGCGCGTGACACCCCTCCCCGCCCCCGAGCGGCTCGCCACGGGCAAGGTCCGCGACCTCTACGCCGTGGGCGACGACCACCTCCTGGTCGTCGCCTCCGACCGCATCTCCGCCTTCGAGCGCGTCTTCCCCACCTCGGTGCCCGGCAAGGGCCGCGTGCTCACCGCGATGAGCGTGTTCTGGTTCCGCGAGCTCGCCGACGTCCTGCCGAACCACCTCGTGGCCTGGGACGGCCCGCTCGTCCCCGAGGCGGTCCGCGGGCGCGCGCTGCTGGTCGAGCGGCTCGAGATGCTGCCGGTGGAGGCGGTCGTCCGCGGCTACCTCACCGGGCGCGGGTACGCGGACTACCGCAGGTCGGGGGCGGTGTGCGGGCTGGCCCTGCCGCCCGGCCTCGCCGAGTCGGTGCGGCTGCCCGAGCCGATCTTCACCCCGTCCACCAAGGCGCGCCCGGGGGAGAAGGACGAGAACATCGACTTCGACACGTTCGTCTCCGTGCTCGGGCGCGCGCTCGCCGAGGAGGTCAGGGAGGCTTCGCTCGAGCTGTACCGCCGCGGTGCCGCGCGCGCCGCGGAGCAGGGCCTGCTGCTGGCCGACACGAAGTTCGAATTCGGCATCGGCGCCGACGGCGGCCTCGTGCTCGCCGACGAGCTGCTGACGCCGGATTCGGCGCGCTACTGGCTCGCCGACGGCCACCAGCCCGGCGTCGGGCGGCCGTCGTTCGACAAGCAGCACGTGCGGGACTGGCTGGTCGACCCGGCGTCCGGCTGGGACTGCGTGTCCCCGCTGCCGCCGTTGCCGCCCGAAGTGGTGACGGCGACACGCGACCGGTACGTCGAGGCGTACCAGCGCATCACCGGGCTTTCGCTGGCAGACTGGCCTCGTGATCCTGCTGATCTGCGGCAGCCTGCGAGCCGGCTCGGGCAATGCGGCGGTGCTGGGGACCGTCGCGACCCTCACCGCGAGCAAGACGTACACCGGCCTTGCCGATCTGCCGCACTTCAACCCCGATGACGACCGCGAACCCCTGCACCCGGAGGTCGCCGGGCTGCGGGCCGCGCTGAAGGAGGCCGACGCGGTCCTGATCTGCACGCCGGAGTACGCGGGCGGGCTGCCGGGCTCGTTCAAGAACCTGCTCGACTGGACGGTCGGCGGCGGCGAGATGTACGGCAAGCCGGTGGCCTGGATCAACGCGTCCTCGGTCGCGGCCCCGACCGGCGGCCGGGACGCGCACGACTCGCTGCGCAAGGTCCTGACGTACGCGGGCGCGAAGATCGTCGAGGAGGCGTGCGCGCGGATCCCGGTCTCGCGGGCGGACGTCGACGGCGGTCAGGTCGCCGACCCGGACCTGCGTGGCCGGATCGCGATGGCCGTGCAGCTGCTGCGCGAGGGCGCCTGACCCTTCCGGCAACGGTCGCCCGCCCGTTCTGCGCAGTTCACGGGAGTTTCAGCCGCGTGCGTCCCAATGGGGGTGTGGAAGCTCGCTTGCTGGTTTCGCTGTCGGGAATCACCCCGCGCACGCTGCACCGGTGCGCCGACCTCGCGGCCGAGCTCGACCGCCGCAAAGTGCCGCTCTCGGTGCTGTACGCCGCCCGCACCGGCGAAGGCCCGGTGACGGAGTGGGTGCGCACCCGCGCCCGTGGCGGTGATTCCGTGCTGCTGCACGGCTACGACCACACCGTCACGCCGACGCACCGCACGGTGTACCTGGGCAAGCGCGCGGAGTTCGCGACCTTGCCGGCGCACGAGGCCCGCCTGCGGCTGATCGCGGCGAAGGCGGCGTTGGAGAACGCGGGCCTGGCCGTCGACGGCTTCGCGCCGCCGCGCTGGATCGCGTCCCAGGGCACCCTGCAGGCACTGGCCGAGCACGGTTTCCGGTTGTGCGCGGACCTCGGCGCGGTCCGGGACCTCGTCACCGGCGAAGTGCGCCGCGCCCGCGTCCAGGAGTTCACGAGCCAGTCGCACCGCACGGAGACGGTGCGCTGCTTCGCCCTGGTGCTGGCGGCGGCGCGCGCGGCCCGCCGGGGCGGGCTGGTCCGGCTGGGGGTGGCCGCCGCGGACCTGACCCGCCCCGGCCTCCGCCAGGCCCTGCTGGACGCGGTGGACGTGGCCCTGGAGAACCGGGCGTTCGGCGCGACCTACGGTTCGCTGCGCGCCGTGGCGGCCTAGAACTTCGCGGGTTCGCCCCGGTCGAGCACCTTGACCTCGGTGCCTTCGGGCGCGAGGTTCCCGAACAGGCCGTAGTGCATGGCGGGGTTGGCGAGCACCGCTTCGTGGATGGGCACGGCGACCCGCGGAGCCACGGCCCGCAGGTAGTCGACGGCTTCCCCGGCCTTGAGCCACGGCGCCCCGGTGGGCAGGCCGAGGACGTCGATCCGCTGTTCGGGCACGAAGAACGAGTCGCCGGGGTGGAAGAAGGCGCCGTCGTCGAAGACGTACCCGATGTTCGGGATGACCGGGATGTCAGCGTGGATGACGGCGTGCTGCCCGCCGACGGCCTTGATCGAGGTCTCGCCGACGGCGAAGGCGTCTCCGACGTCGGCGACTTCGAACTCGAGGCCGAGCTTCTCGGCTTCGGGAGCCGATCCGGGGTCGACGATCAGCTTGGCCCCGGGGTTGGCCTCGAGCACCTTGGGCAGCCGTTCGACGTCGAGGTGGTCGAAGTGCTGGTGCGTGACCAGCACGGCGGACAGCTCCCGCTCGCCCTCGAAGCCGGTGGAGAAGACGCCGGGGTCGATCAGGATCCGCTCGGAACCGGTCTCCAGCAACAGGCAGGCGTGTCCGAAATGGACGATACGCATCGATGGTTCTCCTTCACGGGTGGACGATCCCAGCCTAGTCCCGCGGCGCGGGCCGGCGCCGGTGCTGCTCACCCGTCACAGTCTCCCCGCCAGCACCGCATCACCCAGTTCGGTGCGCCGGTACAGCACCCGGTGCCCGCGCCGTTCCGAAGCCAGCAGCCCCGCTCCGCGCAACGCCGTGAGGTGGGCCGAAACCGTCGCTGCCGCCAGGCCGTGGCGGCGGGCCAGCTCGGTCGTCGCCGCCGGGCGGTCGAGCGTGGTCAGCAACAACGCGCGGGTCCGGCCGAGCACCTCCGCCAGCGGCTCCGGCGGCGAAGGTGCCGAAGTCCACAGCGAAGCGACGCCCCGGGCGGGGTACAGCAGCGACACCTGCCACGGCGGCACCGTCACCACGCCGACGTTCGGCCACGCGAACACCGCCGGGAGCAACAGCAGCCCGCGGGAGTCGATCGCCAGCCGCTCGCGGGCCCGGACGTCGACGAGCACCGACGTCCCCGAAAGGCGGACGCGCGGGTGGAGTTCCGCCAGCATCGCGGCGAGGCCACCCGAACCCAGTCGCCGCGTCCGGTGCGCGATGTCCGCCGCGAGCAGCTCGCGCAGGCGCGGCCACTGCGGCGCCAACAGCGCGCGCCACACCGTCTCCAGCTGGCCGGCGAGCAGGTCACGGGCGGCCGCCGGGTCGGACGGCAGGCCGGACAGGTCCGCGTCGACCATGCCCAGCTCCAGCGCGACTTGTGCAGGCGGCGTCGCGCGAACCACCGCGAGCTGTGCTTCGGCGGTCGTCTCGGGCCCGTCGGGCGGCGGGCTCAGGAACTCGGTGATGTAGTGCCGGGCGCTCAGCACCGCGGTCAGCTCGGGCACGTCGGGAAGGCCGGAGAGCCAGGGCGGGGGCGCCGGGTGCCGCCGGATGCCGAGCACCGTCTGGACCGCGCCCAGGACCTCCTCCAGCGGCGAGATCGCGAAGCGGACGCGTTGGCTCCCGGCCGCGGTCAGGGCCAGCTCGATCACGGCTGATTCGCTCTCACCCGAATCAGTGTGCCGCACGAGACCGCCGCGAGAGCGTGCCGGCATGTCGTTGTTCACCCATCGCGCGTACTGGCGCTGGTCGGCGGGCGTCCAGTTCGCCCGGCTGCCGTCGACCATGGCGCCGCTCGCGTTCACCCTGCTGACCACGGCCACGACCGGGTCGTACCGGCTGGGCGGGGTGCTGATGTCGGTCTTCGTCGCCGCCGAGATGGCCGGTGCGGTGCCGGTCGGGCGGCTGCTCGACCGCATCGGACCGGCCCGCGGCCTGCCCGCACTGCTGGTCCTGACCGCAGCCGGGTATGTCGTCTTGACCGCGGTCGCCGCGGCGGGCGCGTCGGCCTCGCTGCTGCTCACGGTCGCGGTGCTGCCCGGCATCACGGGCGGGGCGTTGTCGGGCGGGTTCCGGACGCTCCTCGCCGACACGATCGACGACGAACTGCTTCCCCGGGCGGTCTCCGTCGACGCGATGCTCCTCGACGGCGTGCTCGTCGGCGGTCCGGCGCTGGTTGCGCTGCTCGGCTTGGCCGGTGGGCTCGTGCCGTTGGGGGCGATGGCCGCCGCGTGCGTGGCCTCCGCGCTGCTCGTCCCGCGTCGCACGAGTTCGCTCGATCAGGGGGAAACCGGGCGCGATGATCCGCCCGTGCGGCTGATCGACTGCCTGCCGTGGCTTTGCTGCACCTTCACCATCGGCTTGCTGACGTCCGCGATCGAGGTCGCGCCGTTGCCGCTGGTCCAGCGCCTGGGCGCGCCCGCGGCGGCCGCGCCGGTGGTGATCGCCGTGCTGACCGGGGCGAGCATCGCGGGCAGCGCGCTCTACGCGTGGCGGGGGAAGACCGGCGACCCACGGCTGTTCCTCGGCGGGTTCGTCGTCGGCGGCCTGGTGCTCGCCGCGGACCTCGGCTGGCCGGGGCTGGTCGCGTCGGTGGCCCTGATCGGTGCGTGCGGGGGGCCGCTGGTCGCGGCGACCTCGGTGAACCTGCAGCGCGTGCTGCCGAAGAACCGCAGGTCGGCGGGGTTCTCCTTGAGCTTCACGGTCCAGGCGGCCGGCTTCGGGCTCGGGTCACTCGCGGTCGGCGTGCTGCCGCTGTGGGTCACCCCGTTGTTCGGTGTCTTTGCCGCGGCGATCGCCGGTGGAATGCTGGTGCGGAAGCCCGCACGAGCTATTGGCGCCGCGTCAGTAACGTCGTAACCTGGGCTGACCCTCGACCTACGGGAGACGCCGATGACTGCCGTCCAGCCGAAGCCGACGACGGTCGGCGAGACCTTCGACTCGCTCAGCCCGGCGACCGACGAGGTGGTCGGGACGTACCCGATCCACACGGCCGAGGAAGTCGAAGCGGCCGTCGAGCGGGCGCGCGTCGCGGCGGAGTGGTGGGCGGGACTCGGCTTCGCCGGGCGCGCCGAGCGGCTCCGCGGCTGGAAGGGCGTGCTGACGCGGCGGCTGCCGCAGCTGTGCCAGGTGGTCCGCGACGAGACCGGCAAGCCGATCGCCGACGCGCAGCTGGAGAGCATCCTGGCCATCGAGCACATCGCGTGGGCCGGCAAGCACGCTCGCAAGGTCCTCGGCAAGCAGAAGCGGTCGGCCGGGCTGCTGATGTCGAACCAGGCGGCGACGGTGGAGTACCAGCCGCTGGGCGTGGTCGGCGTGATCGGCCCGTGGAACTACCCGGTGTTCACCCCGCTGGGCTCGATCGCGTACGCGCTCGCGGCGGGCAACGCCGTGGTGTTCAAGCCGAGCGAGTACACGCCGGGCGTCGGGAAGTGGCTGGTCGACGCGTTCGCCGAGATCGTGCCGGAGCAGCCGGTGCTGCAGCTGGTCACGGGCTTCGGCGAGACGGGCGCGGCGCTGGTGCGGGCTGGTGTCGACAAGATCGCCTTCACCGGCTCGACGGCGACGGGCAAGCGCATCATGGCCGCGGCCGCCGAGACGCTGACCCCGGTGGTCATCGAGGCGGGCGGCAAGGACCCGGTGCTGGTCGACGCGGACGCCGACCTCGACGCGGCCGCCGACGCCACGGTGTGGGGCGCGTTCTCCAACTCCGGCCAGACCTGCATCGGCGTCGAGCGCGTGTACGTCCACGAGAAGGTCCACGACGCGTTCGTGGCGAAGGTGGTCGAGAAGTCGAAGGACGTCCGCGCGGGCTCGGACGAGGCGGCTCAGTACGGCCCGGTGACGATGCCGTCCCAGCTGGGCGTGATCAAGCGCCACATCCAGGACGCGCTGGCCCGCGGCGGCAAGGCGGTCCTGGGCGGCGAAGCGGCGGTCGGCGACCGCTACGCGCAGCCGACGGTGCTGGTCGACGTCCCGGAGGATTCCGAGGCGGTGACGGAGGAGACGTTCGGCCCCACGGTGACGATCGCCAAGGTCCGCGACATGGACGAAGCGGTCGAGCACGCGAACAACACGAAGTACGGCCTGGGTTCGACGGTGTTTTCCAAGGCCCGAGGCATGGAGCTGGCCGAGAAGCTGCGCACGGGCATGACGTCGATCAACGCCCCGCTGTCCTTCGCCGGAATCGCCTCACTCCCGTTCGGCGGCGTGGGCGACTCGGGTTTCGGCCGCATCCACGGCCCGGAGGGCCTGCGCGAATTCGCCCGCACGAAGGCGATCGCCCGCCAGCGCTTCACGGCCCCGTTGACGTTGACGTCGTTCAACCGCAAGGACTCGACGGACGCACTGGTGGCAAAGCTGGTGACGATCCTCCACGGCAAGCGCTGAGCGGCTCCGGGGTTGTGGACAGGTCGAGTCCACAACCCCGGAACGCCCCGGAACTGTCGGTGGGCGCCGGTAAACTGGATACCGGGGGGCCGAGGGCCGCCCTTCCCACCGCCGCAGCCGCAGCCGCGGCTAAGCCGACCGCCCCCGGATCAGATCCGCCGCCTTCTCCGCCACCATGACCGTCGGCGCGTTCGTGTTCCCCCGCGGCACCACCGGCATCACGGACGCGTCCACCACCCGCAGCCCCTCCACCCCCCGCACCCGCAGCTGCGGATCGACCACCGACCCGATCGCGCACGTCCCCACCGGGTGGTACAGCGTCTGCGTGTTCTCCCGGACGTGCTCGGCCAGCTCGGAATCGCTCAGGTCGTGCCGCGCCGGCAGGAACGGCTTGTCCAGGAACCGCCGCAACGGCCCCGCCTGCCCGATCTCGATCAGCGCCCGCAGGCCCGCGATCATCGTCTCCATGTCCCGCGGGTCCGCGTAGTAGGCCGGGTCGATTTCCGGCTTCCACAACGGGTTCGCGGACTTCAGCCGCAGCCGTCCACGGCTCGCGACGTCCACCACCGTCGCCGCCGACGTGAACCCCGGTGTGGTCCATTCGCGCATCGCGTTGTCGTAGAACAACGTCGGCACCACGTGGATCTGCATGTCCGGCGCCGGCAGGCCGTCCGTAGTCGGGTAGAAGGCGCCCGCTTCGCCCACATTGGACGTCAGCGGCCCCCGCTTGGTCAGCTGGTAGCGCAGCAGGCCGCGCGGGGTGGCGGATTCGACCAGGTCGGTCGTGTCCCGCGTCGTCCAGATGATCCCGCACGCCGGGTGGTCGTGCAGGTTCTCGCCGACGCCGGGCAGCGCGGCGACGACGTCGATCCCGTGCTCGCGCAGGTGCTCGGCCGGCCCGACCCCGGAAACCATCAGCAGCTGCGGCGAATTGACCGCGCCGCCGCTCAGCAGCACCTCCGTCGACGCGTGCGCCGTGCGCTCGACCCCACCCTCCAAATAGGACACACCTACCGCGCGCGTGCCCTCGAAGACGACCCGGGTGGCCGGCGTGCACGTCTTCACCGTCAGGTTCGGCCGCGAGAGCGCGGGGCGCAGGTAGGCGTCCGCCGTGGACCAGCGGCGGCCCTTCTTGCACGTCACCTGGTAGACGCCGGCGCCTTCCTGGCTCTCGCCGTTGAAGTCGTCGGTGCGCTTCAGCCCCCACGCGACGGCGGAATCGACCCAGGCGGTCGACAGCTCGTGGGTGAACCGGCGGTCCTCGACGTGCAGCGGACCGTCGGTGCCGTGCAGGGGGCCGCCGAGGCGCTGGTTTCCCTCGGCGCGCTTGAAGTACGGCAGGACGTCGTCCCAGCCCCAGCCTTCGGCGCCGTGGGAATCGCGCCAGCCGTCGTAGTCGGCGCGGTTGCCGCGGATGTAGATCATCGCGTTGATCGACGAGCAGCCGCCGAGCATCTTGCCGCGCGGCCAGTAGGACGTCTTGCCCGTGTGCTTCTGCTCGACGGTCTCGTAGTTCCAGTCCCACTTGGTCTTGAACAGCGACGCGAAGGCGGCCGGGATGTGAATCTCGTCCGCGGTGTCCTCCGCGCCCGCTTCGAGGAGCAGGACCTGGGCGGACGGGTCTTCGGTGAGGCGGTTGGCGAGGACGCACCCCGCGCTGCCGGCACCGACGATGACGTAGTCGTAAGACTCCTGGGCGGCCACGGTGCCTCCTGTTGGCGAGATGTCAACGACTCATCATGGCGCAGCGTCGCGCCCTCGGCCAGTCTAGGTTTCCCGGTGGGCCCCGCCAGGGGTTCGAGAGGGTGAACTATGCTCGGAGGGTACCCACGACCTGCGTGAATAAGGAGCAGCCTGCCGTGGCCCGAGTCGTCGTCGACGTCATGCCGAAGCCCGAAATCCTCGACCCGCAGGGACAGGCCGCGCTCGGCGCCGCCGGCCGCCTGGGGTTCACCGGGATCACCGAGATCCGCCAGGGCAAGCACTTCGAGATCGAGGTCGACGACACGGTCGACGACGCCACGCTGGAGAAGATCGCCGAAGGCTTCCTCGCCAACCCGGTCATCGAGCAGTGGACGATCAAGCGGGTGGACGCGTGAGCGCGCGCATCGGGGTCATCACCTTCCCGGGCACGCTCGACGACGGCGACGCCGCCCGTGCGGTCCGCTACGCCGGCGGCGAGGCCGTGCCGCTGTGGCACGCGGACGAGGACCTGCGCCAGGTCGACGCCGTCGTCGTCCCGGGCGGCTTCTCCTACGGCGACTACCTGCGCGCGGGCGTGATCGCCCGGTTCGCGCCGGTCATGACGCCGGTGATCGAGGCGGCGCGCGCGGGCATGCCGGTGCTCGGCATCTGCAACGGGTTCCAGATCCTGTGCGAGGCCGGCCTGCTGCCCGGCGCGATGATCCGCAACCAGGGCCTGCACTTCATCTGCCGCGACCAGTGGCTGCGGGTGGAGAACACCAACACGGCGTGGACCACCCGCTACGAAACCGGCGCGGAAATCCTCATCCCGATGAAGAACATCGACGGCTGCTACGTCGCCGAGCAGTCCACTTTGGACGAGCTCGAGGGCGAAGGCCGCGTGGTGTTCCGGTACGTCGGCGGGAACCCGAACGGCTCGCGCAACGACATCGCCGGCATCCGCAGCGAGAACGGCCGGGTCGTGGGCCTGATGCCGCATCCGGAGCACGCGATCGACGCGTTGACCGGCCCTTCGGACGACGGCTTGGGCATGTTCTTCAGCGCGGTCGACGCGCTCGTCAAGGCGTGAGGGCGGGCCGCGCCCCCCGGTGACCATGCTACCGGCGGGCACCGACAGTTCCGGGGCTGCGGACGCGAGTTGTCCACAGCCCCGGACCACGTCAGCTCTTGCTCTGGTCGTTCGACAGCCACTTCTCGGGCCGGACCCGGACCAGCACCGACCGTTCACCGAGCGCTGAGTCGACGTACGCCGCGGCCTGGTCGTCCGGCCAGTACCGCTTCGCGATCCGCAACGCCTGCTCGCGCGTCGGCGGCTCGTCGTTCGCCACCACCGGGCCCTCGACTGTCACGTACTTGTACGGCGGGTTCTCGTCCTGCGCGACCAGGCTCAGCCGCCCGGCCGCGCGGATCGACCGGTCCTTGACCGTGTCGCGCTCCATCCAGATCAGCAGCTCACCGCCCGGTTCGTAGTCGTACCAGACCGGCACCGCCAGCGGCGCCCGCCCGGCCCGCTCCACGGCGAGCACGCCCACGTGCACCCCGCTCAGGAACGCTTCCCGCTCGGCCACGCTCATCACGAACGACGACATGTCACTCCCCAGTCAGATGGTCATCCTCCGGGGAGCAACACGTCGACGGCTCCGGACATTCCGGACCAACCAGCTGTCGGCCGGGCGATCAGCGGCAGCTCGGGTCCACCAGCAGCACCACGCGGTCCGCGCCGCGATCGAACCCGCTCCTCGACAGTCGGGCGGAAGATCGCCGGTACGCCCGGGGCGGGCCGGCTCCGCATCCGTCCTCCCCGAGCCGGGGTCAGGTCGCCGCCGCCACCAGGCGGGCGTACGAGCCGCCCGCCGACAGCAGTTCCTCGTGCGGGCCCAGCTCCGTGATCCTTCCGCCCTCGACCACCGCGACGCGGTCGGCCGCCGCCGCCGTGTGGAGGCGGTGGGCGATCGCGATCACCGTGCGGCCCTCGAGCACGCTGTTCAGCGAGCGCTCCAGGTCCCGCGCCGAGCCCGTGTCCAGCAGCGACGTCGCTTCGTCGAGCACCAGCGTGTGCGGGTCCGCCAGCACCACGCGGGCCAGCGCCAGCTGCTGCGCGATCGCCGCCGGCACCGGGTGCTCGCCCGGTCCGAGCTTCGTGTCCAGCCCGGACGGCAGGGTCGCGACCCAGTCCGACGCGCCCGCCGACGCGCACGCCGCCGTCAGCTCCTCGTCCGTCCAGTCGCCGCCCGCGCGGCGGGCCGGCAGGGCCAGGTTCTGCCGCAGGGTCCCGGAGAACACGTGGTGCTCCTGGGTCAGCAGCAGCACCTCGCCGCGCAGCACGTCGTCGGCCAGCGCCGAGACGTCCTGGCCGCCGATGCGCACCGAGCCCGCCGACGGCGCCGCGATGCCGGCCAGCAGCCGGCCGAGCGTCGACTTGCCCGCGCCCGACGGCCCGACGATCGCCAGCCGCTCGCCGCGCGGGACCCGCAGGTCGATGCCGTGCAGCACCTCGCGGTCGGCGGTGTAGCCGAACCGGACGCCGTGGACGTCGATGTCACGCCCGCGCGGCACCTCGGCCACGCGCGCAGAGTTGTCGGCTACCGACCGGATGCCGAGGATCCGGCGCGCCGCGGCCGCCGCGACCTGCAGGTCCTCCAGCCAGAACAGGGCTTCGTTCAGCGGCGCCGCCATCCCCTGCACGTACAGCAGCATCGTGGTGATCTCACCGAGCCCGGCCCACCCCTGCGCGTACGCGAGCAGGCCCAGCAGCAGCATCACCGCCAGCGGCAGCACGTAGCTGATCTCCAGCGACGGCAGCCAGCGCAGCTGCAGCGCCCGCATCCGGCGTTCGCCGTGGATGCTCCGGTCCAGCGCGTCGTACGCGGCGCCGATCCGCCGCTCGGTCAGCCCGAGCGCCTCGGTCGTGCGCGCGCCCTCCGCGGTCTCGTGGACGCTGGTGGTCAGGTCGGCCCAGCGGTCGAGCATCCACTGCATGACCGGCGGGATCCGCCGCTGGTACCAGACGGTCACCGGCACCAGCAGCGGCAGCGCGACCAGCAGGCCCAGCGACAGCAGGGGCGACGTCACCACCATCGCGACGACGGTGAACACCACGGTCACCGCCGCGACCAGGATCTCCGGTGCCGCGAACCGCGCGGCGTGGTCGATCCGGCCGAGGTCGGTGGTGGCCCGGCTGAGCAGGTCGCCGGTGCCCGCCGCCTCGACCGTGCCGAGCGGCAGCTGCAGCGCCGTTCCGACGAACTCCTCGCGTGTCTCGGCCAGCACGAGCTCGCCGAACACCGCGCCGCGCATCCGCGCGATCTTCCGCGCCAGCGCCTGCAGCAGCAGGATGCCGACGAACGCCACCGCGAGCAGGTCGACGTGCCCGGTCGTGGTGCCGGCCGCGACGTCGTCGACGAGCGAGCCGAGCAGCTGCGGCCCGGCCAGGCCGATCAGCGTGGCCACGGCCAGCGAGCCCAGCAGCAGGCCGAACTCGCGCCTGTGGACCCGCGCCGTCCGCAGGGTCCAGCGGCGCACGTCCCGCCGGTCCGCCGTGGGGAGCCGCTTCATACCGTCACCGCCTTCGCCGTGAAGACTTCATCCGCCACATGTGTCCACAGAGGACTTTGGCTGAACACCACCGTCGTCCGGCCGCGCCGCAGCGCGGCGACGCGTTCGGTGATGCGGGCCTCCGTGTGCGCGTCCACCGCCGACGTCGGCTCGTCGAGCACCAGGACGTCGGCGTCGGTCGCCAGCGCGCGGGCCAGGTTCAGCCGCTGCCGCTGGCCGCCGGACACCTCGCGGCCGCGCTCGCCGATCACCTCGTCGACGCCGTCGGGCAGCGCCTCGACGATGTCGTCGGCGTCGGCCGCGTAGAGCGCTTCGGTGATGCTGACGCCGCCCGGCCGCGCCGGCGCGAGCTGCTCGCGCAGCACGCCCGAGAACCAGATGTCCTGGTTGTGCGCGTAGACGATCCGCCGCCGCAGCTCCGCGAGCGCCACTTGGTCCGCCCGGACCCCGCCGACCAGCACCGCTTCGCCCTCGGCCGGATCGGCGAACCGCGCCAGCCGGTCGGCCACCGCTTCGCCGCCGGCGCCGAAGTCCACGACCGTAAGCCGGCCGGGCGCGACGCGCACGCCGGACTCGGTGTCCACCAGCTCCAGCGGTCCGCCGGGCAGCGGCACCGGCGTCTCCGGGTCCGCCAGCTTCGGGCGGATCGCCAGCAGCGCCACGACCTTCCGCGAGGCGACCAGGCCCGACGTGATCGACCCGACGGCCTCCGTCGCGGCGTTGACCGGCCAGATGAGGAACGCCGAAACGCCGTAAAAGGCCACCAGCTGCCCGACGTCGATCGAGCCGGCCACGGCCAGCCGCGCGCCGAGCCAGGTGATCACCACGGTGACCAGGCCCGGCAGCGCGATCTCCGCCGCGGCCAGCCACGCCTCGGCCTTGCCGACCTCGACGCCGGCCCGCCGCACCCGCTGGCTCGTTTCGCGGAACCGGGCGAAGAACCGCCGCTCGCCGCCGATGCCGCGCAGGATCCGCAGGCCGGACACGATGTCGGCGCCGAGCGCGTTGACGTCGCCACGCTTCTCGCGCTGCTTCGCCTTGCGCTTCTGCAGGGGGGCCAGCAGCGGCCCGATGCCGAGCACCGCGACCGGCACGCCGACCAGCGCGACCACGCCGAGCAGCGGTGACGTCGAGATCAGCCACGCCGCCACCACGACGAACGCGAGCAGCGAGCCGACCGCGCGGCCGGTCATCTCAACGGTGTTGCCGATGTGGTTGATGTCCGTCGTGGCGATCGCGACGAGGTTGCCGGTGGTGGTCCGTTGACGCAGCCCGGCGCCGACGCGCGTGGTGTGCGCCGACACGATCCGCTGGGTCGAGCCGGCGCCGTGCAGCCACAGGCCGTAGTTGAGGAAGTGCAGCCAGGTCCCGAAGAGGGTTTGCACGAGCCCCAGAGCGGCCGCGACCAGCGCCCACCGCACGACGGCGGCGCCGTCGTGCGCGCCGATGGCACCGATGCCCTGGCCGACGACCAGCGGCAACAGCGCACCGGGCAGCGCCCAGACGACACCGATCGCGGCCGCCCCGAGCACCGTGCCGAGCCGGGCCCGGAACACGGCGAGCAGGAAGCGGCCCGCGGTCGGCCGCGCGGGCAGCCGCAGCGGCGGAAAGGGATAGGTGGCGGAAAGCACGATTTCCGACGGTAAGCCGCCAACCAGCCGAAGGCGACCGATTTTCCGGCCCACGCACCCCGCTGCCGGCGGCCGCCGCCCTCGGGGGACCCCCGGTTTCAACGTTACTCGCGACCACCGACAATTCCCGCCCCTCGCCCAAGCCACACCCCGAGTTGTCCACAACGCGCGCCCACTCCCCGAGTTGTCCCCAGCCACCCAAGCGCCCCAAGGCGGCCTTGGTTGCGTCAGACGCACCGAAGGCCGCCTTGGGTGCGTCTGACGCACCGAAGGCCACATTGGGGCGCTTGCGGCCGTCCGATGTCGCGCCGGTCACACCCGCGCGGGCTCGTCCGTCTTCGGCGGCCCACCGTCCGGCCCACCACCGGGCGGCACGTATCCTGACGGCCGTGGCGAACCCTGACACGGACACCGTGACCAGCACCGTTGACACCACCGAGCGCGCCGGGGCGACCCCGGACCACACCCAGCCCTACCGCGAACTGGGCCTCGCCGACGACGAGTACGCCCGCATCCGGGAGATCCTCGGCCGCCGGCCCACCGACGCGGAGCTGGCGATGTACTCGGTCATGTGGAGCGAGCACTGCTCGTACAAGTCCTCCAAGAAGCACCTGCGCTACTTCGGGGAGACCGCCACCGACGAGATGAAGGCCAAGATGCTGGCCGGCATCGGCGAGAACGCCGGCGTCGTCGACATCGGCGAGGGCTGGGCCGTCACCTTCAAGGTCGAAAGCCACAACCACCCGTCCTATGTGGAGCCGTACCAGGGCGCCGCGACCGGCGTCGGCGGCATCGTCCGCGACATCATGGCCATGGGCGCGCGGCCCCTCGCCGTCGCCGATGCGCTGCGCTTCGGCCCGGCCGACGCCCCCGACACCAAGCGCGTGCTGCCCGGTGTCGTGGCCGGCGTCGGCGGCTACGGCAACTGCCTCGGCCTGCCGAACATCGGCGGCGAGCTGGTGTTCGACCCGTCGTACTCCGGCAACCCGCTGGTCAACGCCCTGTGCGTCGGCGCGATGCGCGTCGAGGACCTGCACCTGGCGTTCGCCTCCGGCACCGGCAACAAGATCATCCTGTTCGGCGCGCGCACCGGCCTCGACGGCATCGGCGGCGTTTCCGTCCTGGCGAGTGACACCTTTTCGGGTGACGAGTCGGCGTCCGGCCGCAAGAAGCTGCCGAGCGTCCAGGTGGGCGACCCGTTCACCGAGAAGGTGCTCATCGAGTGCTGCCTCGAGCTGTTCGCGCAGAAGCTGGTCGTCGGCATCCAAGACCTCGGCGGCGCCGGGCTGTCCTGCGCGACGTCCGAGCTCGCCGCCGCCGGCGACGGCGGCATGCACATCTACCTCGACCGCGTTCCGTTGCGCGCCACGGGGATGACGCCCGCCGAGGTGCTCTCCAGCGAGTCGCAGGAGCGCATGTGCGCGGTCGTCTCGCCGGAGAACGTCGAGGCGTTCATGGCGGTCTGCCGCAAGTGGGACGTGATCGCGACCGACATCGGCGAGGTCACCGACGGCGAGCACCTGGTCATCACCTGGCACGACGAGGTCGTCGTCGACGTCCCGGCGCACACGGTCGCCCACCAGGGCCCGGTGTACGACCGGCCGATCGAGCGTCCGTCCACTCAGGACGCACTGATCGCGGACACCTCGGCGAAGCTGCCGCGTCCGTCCACTCCGGACGAACTGCGCGCGGACGTCCTCAAGCTCATCTCCGCGCCGAACCAGGCGTCGAAGGAATGGGTGACCTCGCAGTACGACCGGTACGTGCGCGGGAACTCCGTGCTGGCGCAGCCGTCGGACTCGGGCATGATCCGGATCGACGAGTCGAGCGGCCGCGGCGTCTCGGTGGCGACGGACTGCAACAGCAAGTTCGTGTACCTCGACCCGTACCGCGGCGCGCAGCTGGCGCTGGCCGAGGCGTACCGCAACGTGGCGACGGGCGGCGCGACGCCGGTCGCGGTGTCGGACTGCCTGAACTTCGGCGCCCCGACCGACCCGGGCGTGATGTGGCAGTTCGAGCAGGCGGTGCACGGCCTGGCGGACGGCTGCGTCGAGCTGGGCATCCCGGTCACCGGCGGCAACGTCAGCTTCTTCAACCAGACCGGTGACACGGCGATCCTGCCCACCCCGGTGATCGGCGTCCTCGGCGTGATCGACGACGTCACCCGCCGCATCCCGACGGGCATCGGCGCCGAAGCCGGCGAAACCCTGCTGCTGCTGGGCGAAACGCACGACGAGCTGGACGGCTCGGCCTGGGCCCGCGAGCTGCACGGCCACCTCGGCGGCGTGCCGCCGCGCGTGGACCTGGCCCGCGAGAAACTCCTCGGCGAGATCCTGGTGGCGGGCTCCCGCGACGGGATGATCTCCGCGGCCCACGACCTCTCCGACGGCGGCCTCGTCCAGACGCTGGTGGAGACCGTCCTCATCGGACAGTGCGGCGCCCGGGTGTTCCTGGACGCGGACCAGGACCCCTTCGTCCAGCTGTTCTCCGAGTCGGCGGGCCGGGTGCTGGTGGCGGTCCCGCGCACCGAAGAACTCCGCTTCACCGAGATGTGCACCGCGCGCGGCCTGCCGTGGCGCAAAACCGGCGTGGTGGACCCGGAGTCGGGCACGCTGGAGCTGCAGGGCATCACGGAGTTCACGCTCGACGAGCTGCGCGCGGCCTGGGAGAGCACCCTCCCGGCCCTGTTCGACTGACGGCGGACCCCGGCCCTGCCGAAGCAGGGCCGGGGTCACAGCCAGCCGCGCTCGTCGGCCACCCGCAGGGCTTCCATCCGGTTGCGGGTGCCGGTCTTGGTCGTGGCCCCGGACAGGTAGTTCCGCACGGTGCCTTCGGCGAGGTACAGCCGGGCCGCGATCTCGGCCACGGTGGCGCCGGAACGAGCCGCGATCAGGACGTCGCGTTCGCGGGCGGTGAGCGGCGACTCGCCCGCCGCCAGCGTCGCCGCGGCCAGTGCCGGGTCCACCACCCGCTCGCCGGCCGCCACCCGCCGGACGGCGTCGGCGAGGGTGTCGGCCGGGGCGTCCTTGACGACGAACCCGACGGCGCCCGCTTCCATGGCCCGGCGGAGGTAGCCGGTGCGGCCGAAGGTGGTCAGGATGATCACGCGGCAGCCGGGCGCCTGTGCGGTGAGCACCGCGGCCGCGGCCAAGCCGTCCAGCCCCGGCATGTCGATGTCCAGCAGCGCCACGTCCGGGTGGTGGGCCAGGGCCGCGGCCGTGACCTCGTCACCGCGGCCGACCGAGGCCACCACCTCGAAGTCCGGTTCGAGGTCGAGCAGGGCGCGCAGGGCCTGCCGGATCAGCGCCTGGTCGTCGGCGAGCAGCAGCCGGATCGTCATGCCGGCGCCTCCGCCCGCAGCGACCACCCGCGGGGCTGCGCGGGGCCGGCGGTCAGCACGCCACCGGCCGCGGCCACCCTGGCGCGCAGACCGTCCAACCCGGACCCGGCGCCCGCCGGGCCGCCCGTCCCGTCGTCACGCACCTCCACCGAGGACGCGGTGAGCTCCACCGTGCACCGGCCGGCGCGTGCGTGTCGCACCACGTTCGTCAACCCCTCCCGGACCACCCAGCCGAACAGTTCCTGCCGCTCCTGCGGCACCCCCTCGTAGGCGGTGGGCAGGTCGGCGACCACCCCCGCCGCGCGCAGCAGTTCCCGGCCACGGGCGAGCTCGCCGGCGAGCGTGACTTCCCGGTAGCCGGACACCGCCGCCCGCACGTCCGCCAGGGCCTGCCGGGAGAGTTGCTCCACCGACTCCATCTCGGCCAGCGCCGCCGGCGGTGCGCCCGCGGCCAGCTTCCGGGCCAGAGTGCTCTTCACGGTGATGGCGGTGAGCGAATGGCCGAGCAGGTCGTGCAGGTCGCGGGCGATCCGGTTGCGCTCGGCCTCGGAAGCCAGCCTGGCCACTTCGGCCCGCGCCTCGCGCAGCTGCTGGTTGGCCGTGGCCGTGCGGCTGAAGGCGTGGACCAGCAGCGTGGTGAACACCACGGCCACCGCGTAGTACCAGCTCGGGCCGGTGCTCCAGCCGGGCACCACCAGCGGTACGACCACGCACGCCGCGGCGCCCAGCACCACGAGCACCGCCGCCGCCCGGACGCCGACCCGCGTCGCCGCCGACGGCACGATCACCGCGACGAGGATGAGCACGTACTCGTGGGCCAGCGGCGCGACCAGCACGGCCAGCGCCGTCAGCACCCCCAGCAGCCACCAGTAGCGCCGCCACGCCGAGCGCATCGCGGCCACCACGATGGCCAGGTAGCACCCGGAGATGCCGGCCAGCAGCAGGTACCCGGCGACGAGGCCGGGGCCGCGCGTGTACTGCGCGAGGCCGGCGCCGGCCAGGAACGGGTAGCAGAGCATCCCCAGGGAGAGCAGCAGCCGGCGTCGCTCGTCCAGGCCGCGCAGGTCCGCGGCTTCCCGCCCCTCGTCCACGTCGGTGACCGTACCGCCACCCGGGTGCGGCCGGCCGGACGCCGAGGTCACCGGGCGGCGAAGGTGGCGCGCACGGACGGGGCGAAGGTCAGCAGGACGACGATGATCAGCAGCGCGGCGCAGACCCCGTTCTCGATCTTGAACCAGATCGGGAAGGAGCCGGGGATGGCCTCGATCACGAGGATCGCCACCACCTGGACGGCCGTGATGATCCGCACCCGGCGGTGGTTGTTGCGCGAGCCCTTGGCCATGGACACCCCGAGCGCGAACGTGATCGGCGCGGCGATGGCGAGGATCAAGCCGCGGACCCACACGGCATCGGTCACGAGATCGGGATGGCCGCTGAGCACCACGATCGCCACGAGGGTCAGCACGCTCACGGTGGCGTAGCCACCGAGCAGCACCTTGGCGATGTGCAGCTTCTCGCGGGCGTCGGAGTCGGTCACGGTCACGGTCGGGCCGGTCTGCTTCGTCATGCCCCGAATCCTGCAGGCCAGGCGTTTCCGCTGGTAGCGACGTTGTCCACCGGCTCGTCGTGACATCTGTCAGAAGCCGGACATCGGCCGCCGCCGCCGGAAACCGTCAGCCCCCTCCGCTGCGGTGGGAATCGGGGCTGCTCAGCCCGCCTTGGCCACCACCCGCGCGTCCCCGTCGCGCAGTTCCTCGACGACCCAAGCCGCCGGCAGCCGCACCTCTTTTTCGCTGCGCACCAACGTGTTGTACAGCGAAACTGACTCCGGCAGCGAGGCGAACCGCAGGTCGGTCTGCCCGCTGAACCGCGCCCGCCGCAGGTCCAGCGAGTCCCGCACGTGCACCCCGGTGAACTCGACGTCGCCCCCGAAGTTCGCGTCCTTGAAGTTGGCCGGCCCGGCGAACGTCGTCTCCGTGAAGTCCGCCGCCTCGGCGAACTTCGTCCCGCTGAACCACGCGCGGTCTTCGAAAACCGCGCCACGGCAACGGAAGTAGCCCACTTGGCGACCGGATTCGGTGCCCGCGGCGGTGAAGTACACCGGGCCGGTGAAGCGGCAGCCACTGAGGTTGGTGCTGCTGTGCAGGGACGCGTACCGCAGCAGCAGGCCGCCGACCAGCTTGCCCGAAAGGTCGAGGTACTGCAGCCGGGCGCCGGTCAGGTCCAGGTCGTGGGCCGGCCCCGGTGCGTCGCGGGCGGGGAGCAGCTCCCCGATCAGCCGTTGCGCGGTGAGCCGGACCGTGAGCTCGCGCTCCTCGTCCGGGTCGGATTCCGTTTTCGGGTCGGCATCCGAAGGCGGGGTGCGGGAAAACGGGCGCCGCAGGTAGGAACAGAGCACGTCCAGCACCGTCTGCGTGTACTCCGGCCGGCTCCGCGCCAGCCCCGCCAGCGCGTGCAACGCCCCCACCCGCACCTGATCGGCCGCGTGCCCCAGCAGCTCGACCGACTTCGCGAACCGCTCGTCGGCGACCCGCTCGCGGTCCTGTTCCGCGCGCTGTGCCTCGAGTTCGTGCCGCTGCCGCTCGATGTCCTGGCGGCGCTCCTCGACCCGGCGCCGCCGGTCGTTCAGCCACAGGGCGTACAGCGCCACGACCGCGCCGCCCGCGAGGCCGCCGGTCTTCAGCGCGTCACTGCGGCTGGTGGCGGGGTCGGTCAGCAGCCAGCCGCCGACCCCGAGCAGCAGCACCACCGACGCGAGGAACGTCCACGCCAGCGGTGATCGCCACGGCTTCACCGGCTCAGGACACCAGCATCGTGCTGACGCAGAAGCCCTTTTTGTCGAAGTTGGTCGCGCTCAGCGTGCCCTTGACCGGCTTGCCGGCGGACGTGCCGGTGACCTCGCCCTCGACCAGGTACTTGTCGGCGGGCACGTCGCCGAGCTGCAGCTTCAGCGGCGGCTTGAGGAACGTGTCGAGCCAGGAGCTGAGCAGGTCCTTCGAGTCCGCGCAGCCCAGGGCCACGGCGCCGGCGTTGTCGCCCGCGTTCAGCTTGTCGATGAAGCCCTGCAGCACGGTCTTGGCGTCCGCGCCGCCGCCCCCGCCACCGTCGGACGTCGGCGGCGGCGGGGCCGGGATCGTCGACTTCTTGGCCGTCGGCCTCGACGTCGACGGCTTGGCCGACGTGCTCGACGACGGGGCCGCGGCCGTGTTCGTGTCGTCCTTCGAGAGGAAGAACCCGGGCGCGACGAACCCCGTGATGCCCACCAGGGCGAGGAGCACGACCACGGCGGCGCCGATGGCGATCCACATCCCGGTCCTGCTCTTCTTGGGCGGCGCGGGCGGCCCGCCGAAGCCCTGCGTGTAGCCGCCGGTCGCCGGGTCCCAGCCGGACACCTGGCCGCCCGCGTTCGGGTCCCAGGCCTGGTGGCCGTACTGCTGCGCGTTCGGGTCCGCCCACGCCGACTGCTGCTGCGCGTTGGGGTCCGTCCACGCCTGCTGCGTGGCGGGGTCGCCCCACGCCTGCTGGTGCTGTTGCTGCGCGTACGGGTCACCCCACGCCGGCTGCGGGTTCGCCGGGAAGCCGCCCGAGGCCGGCGGGTAACCCTGCTGGTTCGGGTCCCAGCCCTGCTGCGGGTACTGCTGGGTCGGGTACGGCTGTTGCTGCTGGTTGGGGTCCCACCCGCCCTGCTGCTGGAAGCCACCGGACTGCGGCTGGCCGTACGGGTCGGGCTGGCCGGGCTGGCCCGGCTGAGGCGGGTAGGTCATCTCTCGTGCCTTCCGGGCGCTGGAGGTTCGTGCGCTTCCGACGTCCGGTGGGCGCGTGCGGTTCCCCCATGACGTGGCTGCAGCAATTCTGCAAGCTCGGACGGTACGGCATGAAACCGGCTCCCGGTCGTGTCGGCGCGAAGCGGGCACGAACCGGGAGCCGGGCAGGGTGGCTCAGCCGTTGGCGAGGGCCTGGAGCCGGTCGTAGGCACCGTTGAAGGTGTCCTGGTCGAGCGGGCTCGAGGTGTACTGCCAGACGGTGTAGAAGCCCCAGTTGTAGGGCAGGGTGCCCACCGACGACGCGTACCGCGCGATCCACAGCGGTGCCGTGCTGGAGAAGTCACCGCTCACGCAGGTGCTCCACCAGTTCGTCGACGTGTAGATCACCGGGTAGCGGCCGGTCAGGGCGTGGTAGGTGTCGTGGAAGTCGAGGATCCACGACGTCATCCCGGCCTTGCTGAACCCGTAGCAGGTCGCGCCGTACGGGTTGTACTCCATGTCCAGTGCCCCGGGCAGCGTCCTGCCGTCCTTCGACCAGCCGCCGCCGTGGGCGACGAAGTACTGGGCCTGCGCCGCGCCGCTCGAGGTGTTCGGGGTGGCGAAGTGGTAGGCGCCGCGGATGAAGCCCTGGTTGTAGGAGCCGTTGTACTGCTGGGCGAAGTACGGGTTGGTGTAGTTGGTGCTCTCCGTGGCCTTGGTCCAGACGAACCGCTTGCCCTGGTTCCACCAGTTCGCCCAGTCGACGTTGCCCTGGTAGCCGGCGACGTCCATGCCGGCCACCGTGGCCAGCACCTGGCCCGGCATGGCCTGGCCCGGCTGCGGCAGCTGCGCCGCCTTCTGCGAGTCCGGAGTCGACTTGTCGCCCTCGACGCGCCGGATCTGCGACCCCAGCTCGTGGTTGTGCTGTGCGATGTCCGCGTTGATCGCGGCCACGGGGTCGACTTCGGGGGAGAACGTCGTCGCCTGCGCCGTGCTGCCGAGCAGGAGCAGCGTGGCCGGGACGACCAAGGCAGCGAACAGCCGCCCTCTTCGGGGAGTGGACATCGTTGGATCCCTTCACAGATACCCTCGCGACGAGCGGCTTACTGCAGGTAGCCGCCCGAGCACGATTGTTGAGGACGAAGTGGCGTTTGTCACTCAGTTCCGTGAAATTGGGTATACGTGTGGGTGATTTTCTCCGGAAGATGATCGTTAATTGGTGACGAGTTAACACCTATTATTCGACGGTTAGGCCGTTCAGCCCAGCGCCAGCGCCAGCAGCTCCGCCGCCGGGCCGTTGAACCAGTTCTGGTCGCCGGGCAGGGTGCCGCGGTCGGCGAACTGCCAGATCGCGTGCGTGCCCCAGCCGGAGGGCAGCTCGCCGATGAAGGTGTTGTAGCGGGCGATCCAGAGCGGGTTGGCGCCGAAGCCGCCGTTGTTCGCGGTGCACCGCTTCCACCAGCTCGTCGACGTGTAGATCGTCGGGTACCGCCCGGTCGCCGCGCGGTAGGTGTCGGAGAAGGCACGGATCCAGGCGACCATGCCGGCGGCGTCCTTGCCGTAACACGTCTCGCCGTACGGGTTGTACTCCGCGTCGAGCGCGCCGGGCAGGGTCTTGCCGTCGGCCGACCAGCCGCCGCCGTGGGCGAGGAAGTACCGCGCCTGCGCAGCGCCGTCGGAGATGTCCGGCCGGGCGAAGTGGTAGGCGCCGCGGATCAAGCCGACGCGGTAGGAGCCGTTGTACTGCTGGGCGAACTGCGGGTTGACGAAGCCCGTGCCTTCGGTCGCCTTCACGTAGACGAACTTGGCGCCCGACCCCGCCGCGCCGGGCCAGTCGACCGGGCCCTGGTGCCCGCTGACGTCGTGCCCGAGCTGCTGGTCGTCCCCGCCGTACATGACGTCGGGAGCCTCGCCGACGCCCTCGACCTTGGCGATCTGCGAACCCGCGTAGTGGTCCTCGGCGCCGGCGTAGCTGTCGACGGCCTTCGCCGGCGCCTGCCCGGTCACGAGGAGGGCGGACGCGAGGACGGCGGCGAAGGGCAGCGAACGTCGTTTCACCCTCTTGCTCCCCACCGGTCTCGTCAGACTGCTTCAGCCTCACGATGCACCGGCGCCGCCGGATCGGCGACTCGGTGATCACTCGATGGGGTGGGAGCCGCAGGTCAGCGCCGTTCGTCGGCGAGGGCCTTCAGCAGGTGCTCCGCCGGCACGACGGCCGTGATGAGGTCGTGCGGGTTGATCGCCACTGGGTGCCCGCCGAGCAGGTCGACGATGTCGCGGCCGACCACGGCCCGCGCGTGCGGCCACTCGCGCGGCACGAGCGACTTGCGGGTGTAGGCGGGCACCATGACCCGGCCGTCGGTGTTGTGGAACCCGATGACGGTCCGCTGCACCGGCGACATCGCGTAGACGAACAGCGTCGCGTCCAGGACGACCTTCGGCAGGTCCGACGGCGGCCGGTGCTCGGTGCGGACCAGCTGCAGCAGGTGCTCGAGGTCGTTCGCCGGGTCCGGGAAGCCGAGCGCCTTGGGCGAGGGCCGGTAGCGGTCGTTGGGGTGGAAGTCGGCGACGACGTCACCGGCGCCGTTCACCGGGTACGCGCCGACGACCGCCCACGACGGCACCGGGCCGTTCGGGTCGAAGGCCTCGTCGATGACGTAGAGCCAGCTGTTGGGGTTGGCGCGGGCGTTCGCGCGCATCTCCGCGGTGATCTCCGGCGTCCCGTGCTTGCCGGAGCGGCGGGCCTGCTGGCCTTCGCGCCGCGCGGCCCGGTTGTGCTTGCCGTGCCTGCCGGGGCGATCGGCTCCGCTTCCGGTGGGCTGCTGCGAAACCATCCGATCCGCCTCGTCCCGCTGCGCCATCGTCATCCCCACGTTCTCGGGTGTACCTGCCAAGTCTTGGTGCGCCACTCTACTGTTTGCCCATGGCCTCTTCGCGTTCGGTCGACCCCGGACAGTTACGTGCGGCGGTGCTGGCGATTTCCCCGTGGTTGCAGGGCGACGCGCCCGCTCCGGCGCGTCCGGAACTGGCCGCGGCGGTGCGGCTGTCCCTGCGCGCGCTGGCGGCGGACGCGCCGGGCCGGACGGTCGAGGTGCGGGTGCCGCCCTTCGCCGCGGTGCAGTGCGTGGAGGGCCCGCGGCACACCCGCGGCACCCCGCCGAACGTGATCGAGACCGACCCGCGCACCTGGCTCGAACTGGCCACCGGGCGGCTGGACTGGACCACGGCCGTGGCGGACGGCCGGGTGTCCGCATCGGGCACCCGGGCCGACCTGTCCCACTGGCTCCCGCTGCTCCGCGTCTGACGGACGGGGGCGCGGGCTACGGCTTGCGGCCGACGCCGCCGGCGATGGTCCGCTGCGCGACGTTGAGCTCCTTGAGCCGCGGGCCGTCCGGCCACCAGTCGGCGCACCGCACCACGCCCGGGGGCACCATCTCGAGCCCGGGGAACAGCTCCTCGATCTCCTTCTGCGTCCGGAAGGAGCCCGAGCCCATCGGGCTGTGCACGAAGAAGTCCTCCATGCGGCGCGCGGTCGCCGAGTCCTCGTTCTCCGGGTCGAAGAAGTGGCTGAGGCCGACGAACGAGCCGGACGGCAGCGCGTCGACGTACTCCCGCATGATCTCGGCCGGCCGGGCGTGGTCGCCGTTGAAGTGGTGCAGGGTGCCCATCTGCAGCAGGACGAGCGGCTGGCTGAAGTCGATGTGCTCGCGGACGATCTCGTTCTCGAGGATCTTCTGCGGGTCGAAGATGTCTTCGGCGACGAAGTGGGTGTGCTCGTTCTCCTCGAGCAGCGCCCGGCCGTGCGCCAGGACCACCGGGTCGTTGTCGACGTACACGACCTTCGTCTCCGGGTTGATCCGCTGGACGACCTGGTGGGTGTTCTCGGCGGTCGGCAGGCCGGAGCCGAGGTCCAGGAACTGGGTGATCCCGGTCTGGCCGGCGAGGAACCGGCAGACGCGGATGAGGAAGCCGCGGTTCTCGAACGCGAGGTCCTGGGCTTCCGGCGCGGCTTTCTGCACCTGCTTGAGGACCTGACGATCGATTTCGTAGTTGTCCTTGCCCAGCAGGAAGGCGTCGTAGACGCGCGCGATGCTCGCCCGGGTCGGGTCGACCCCGACGGGCACTCGTTCGGTGGTCGCGGCGTCCGGCATGATGAACCTCGCAATTTGTGTGTTGTAAGTCTCGTGCTCTACGTACAGTAGGACGACGCGCGCATGGGGTAAACCGGGTCACCCCTTTGCGCAAGACGGCTTAACGTGTACTTTCGGTAGTCGGGCTAGAACCCCCTGGTGACGTGAGCGCGGAAGGTCCGGGAATGAACGCGGTGAACGCGTCCGCAGGTGAACAGAACATCGGCCCCACGGCGCGCCGCATGATCCTGGGCTCGCAGCTGCGGCGGCTCCGTGAAGAGGCCGGCATCACCCGTCAGCAGGCCGGTTACAACATCCGCGGCTCGGAGTCCAAGATCAGCCGGCTCGAGCTGGGCCGGGTCGGGTTCAAGGAACGCGACGTCACCGATCTGCTGACGATGTACGGCGTCGACGACCCGACCGAGCGCAAGACGTTCCTTGACATGGTCAAGCAGTCGAACGAGCCGGGCTGGTGGCGGCGCTTCGGCGACACCATGCCGAACTGGTTCACCGACCTCGTCGGCCTCGAAGAAGCCGCCGCGCGAATCCAGATCTGGGAGCCGATCTACGTGTCGGGGCTCCTGCAGATCGAGCCGTACGCGCGGGCGATCTTCAGCCACGGCCGCCCGGAGATGGCCGACGAGCGGGTCGACCAGCTCGTCGCGCTGCGGATGCGGCGGCAGAAGATGTTCAGCAGGCCGGACGCGCCCCGCGTGTGGATGGTCCTCGACGAGTCGGTGCTCCACCGCCCGATCGGCGGGATGAAGGTGCTCAAGCAGCAGATCGAATACCTGCTGGAGATGAGCGCGCTGCCGCACGTGTCGATCCAGGTGCTGCCGTTCTCGCGCAGCGGGCTGTCGGCGGAACACGCGTTTTCGCTGCTGCGGTTCGGCGAACCGGAACTGCCGAACATCGCCTACGTCGAATACCTGACCGGCGCGCACTACATCGAGAAGCGCGAAGAGATCGAAAAGTACAGCCGTGCGCTCGACATGCTGGCCGTCGACGCGGAGACGCCGGAGCGGAGCCGCTCGATGCTCGCCAAGCGTCGTCAGGAAATCTGAAACCCTTCCCCCCGTCGGCACGAGGGCACCGTTATGTCCCAGTGATTGGTGACTCAAAGTGATGATTACGCCGAACGGGTGGCTATCTCTCGCTCAATAGGTTAACGAGCACCGTCGTTTCCTTTACCGTCTGCAAACTTTGCAAAAAATTCTGCACGTGCATTTACCGCTGCAGGCGAACGTGCTAGCCTCCGATACGCGGGCAAATGCACATGCAGATGCATCGGCCTCAATGATCTTCCACATCGAGAGGTGGGACCATGGCTGAGCGATTCGAGAACGGCATCCCGGCCGATCGGCTGTCCGATGCGCAGTGGCGCAAGGCCAGCTACAGCGGTGCCGTCGGCAACTGCGTGGAAGTCGCGCCGCTGTCCAACGGCGAGATCGCGATGCGCAACTCGCGCTTCCCGACCGGCCCGGCGCTCGTCTACACGCGCGCCGAGATGGCGGCGTTCCTGGCGGGCGCGAAGGACGGTGAATTCGACGATGTCCTCGGCTGAGGCCGTCGCCCCCGTCCTCGACATCGAGACCGGACTGCAGGAGCTGGTGGCTCGCGGCTACCAGTTCGTCCACCCCGCCGACGAGCGCGGCGAGGTCCTCGCCGTCGTCGGCGTGCGGGTGCACGATGACGTGGTCGACGTCGTCCGGCTCAACGCCGAGGACGACGTCGTGGCGACCAGGATGCCCGGCTCCGAAGAGAACATCTTCGAGCCGGAGCGGTGGCTGTGGCGCCGCCGCGGAGAAGGTGCGCAGGTGCTGACGGAGATCCTCGCCCTGCCGGATGCGTGTTAGACGTGCAGCTCGCGGGCCCCGTCCGAAGTGGTCAGAACCACGTCGGGCGGGGCCTGACGCATGTCTGCACCGTCTACACTGAAAACCGGCCTGACCACGTCTTCCCAGGAGCTCCTCGGTGGTTTCCGACCCGCAGCTCGTGTCCGACCAGCCCGAACCGGAACCCCGTGAGGAGTGTGGCGTCTTCGGCGTCTGGGCTCCCGGGGAAGAAGTTGCGAAGCTGACCTACTACGGCCTCTACGCCCTGCAGCACCGGGGGCAGGAGGCGGCCGGCATCTCCGTCTCCGACGGCTCGCAGATCGTGGTCTTCAAGGACCTCGGCCTGGTCAGCCAGGTGTTCGACGAGCAGATCCTGCAGTCCCTGCAGGGGCACATCGCCGTCGGGCACTGCCGGTACTCGACGACCGGCGCGACCATCTGGGAGAACGCCCAGCCGATCTTCCGCACCACCGCGACCGGCAGCGGCCTCTCCTTCGCGCACAACGGCAACCTCGTCAACACGGCGGAGCTGCGCGAACGCACCATCGAGGCGGGTCTCAAGCCGCACGCGGGCCTGACCGGCTCGTCCAGCGACTCGGACCTGATCTGCGGCCTGCTGGCCGCGAACGCCGCCGACCGGGGCATCGAGGCCGCGGCGATGGAGCTGCTGCCCACCCTGAAGGGCGCGTTCTGCCTCGTGTTCGCCGACGAGAACACGCTCTATGCGGCGCGTGACCCGCACGGCGTCCACCCGCTGGTCCTCGGCCGGCTCGAGCGCGGCTGGGTCGTCTCGAGCGAGACGGCGGGTCTCGACATCGTCGGCGCGTCCTTCGTCCGCGAAGTCGAGCCCGGCGAGCTCATCGCGATCGACGCCGCCGGCCTGCGCTCGTCGCGGTTCGCGAACCCGGACCCCAAGGGCTGCGTCTTCGAGTACGTCTACCTCGCCCGCCCCGACACCACGATCGCCGGCCGCGGCGTGCACGCCACCCGCGTCGAGATCGGCCGCCGGCTCGCCAAGGAGCAGCCGGTCGAGGCCGACCTGGTCATGCCGGTGCCGGAGTCGGGCACCCCGGCCGCGATCGGCTACGCGCAGGGCTCCGGCATCCCCTACGGCACCGGCCTGGTGAAGAACGCCTACGTCGGGCGCACGTTCATCCAGCCTTCGCAGACCATCCGCCAGCTGGGCATCCGGCTCAAGCTGAACCCGCTGCGCGACGTCATCCGCGGCAAGCGCCTGGTCGTGGTGGACGACTCGATCGTCCGCGGCAACACCCAGCGCGCGCTGGTCCGGATGCTGCGCGAGGCCGGCGCGCTCGAGGTGCACGTCCGGATCGCGTCGCCGCCGGTGCGGTGGCCGTGCTTCTACGGCATCGACTTCGCCTCGCGTGCCGAGCTCGTCGCGAACGGCGTCGACCTCGACGGCATCCGGCGTTCGATCGGGGCCGACTCCCTGGGCTACATTTCGCTGGACGGCCTGGTCGCGGCCACGGAACAGCCGAAGTCGCGGCTGTGCACGGCGTGCTTCTCCGGCGAGTACCCGATCCCGCTGCCGGAGGACGCGCTGATCGGGAAGCACCTGCTCGAAAGCCTCGACTCGGTCAATGGCGCGGCGACCCCGGTCAGCCCCGCCGGGTACGGTGCCGAAGACGCCGTCCGGCGTCCCTAGCAGTTCCTTCCAGAGGGAGTCCTTCCACCGTGAGCGAGTCCACGAGCGCCACGTACGCCGCCGCCGGGGTCAGCATCGACGCCGGCGACCAAGCCGTCGAGCTGCTCAAGCCACACGCCGCGCGGGCCAGCCGCCCCGAGGTCCTGGGCGGCGTCGGCGGTTTCGCCGGGCTCTTCTCCCTGAAGCTCGACAAGTGGAAGGAGCCGGTGCTCGCGTCGTCGACCGACGGCGTCGGCACCAAGATCGCGGTCGCGCAGGCGCTGGACAAGCACGACACGGTCGGCATCGACCTGGTCGCCATGGTGGTCGACGACCTGGTCGTGACCGGCGCCGAGCCGCTGTTCCTGCAGGACTACATCGCCGTCGGCAAGGTGCACCCGGAGAAGATCGCCGCGCTGGTCGGCGGCATCGCCGAAGGCTGCGTCCAGGCCGGCTGCGCGCTGCTGGGCGGCGAGACCGCCGAGCACCCCGGCCTGATGGGCGAGCACGACTACGACATGTCGGCCACCGGTGTCGGCGTGGTCGAGGCGTCGCAGCTCCTCTCGCCGGAAAAGGTCCGTCCGGGTGACGTCGTGCTCGCGCTCGGCTCGTCCGGACTGCACTCGAACGGGTACTCGCTGGCCCGGCGCGTGCTGCTGGACATCGCGCGGATGCCGCTCGACGGGCACGTCGAGGAGTTCGGCCGCACCCTCGGCGAGGAGATGCTGGAGCCGACGCGGATCTACGCCAAGGACTGCCTGGCGCTGGCCGCCGAGACCGAGGTCCGGACGTTCGCGCACATCACCGGCGGCGGCCTGGAGGCCAACCTGGCCCGGGTCATGCCGCGCGGCCTGGTCGCCCGGCTCGACCGCGGCACCTGGAACCCGGCGCCGGTGTTCGCGCTGATCGGCCACCGCGGCAAGGTCGAGCGCGCGGAGCTGGAGAAGACGTTCAACATGGGTGTCGGCATGGTGGCGATCGTCGGCGCCGAGGACGTCGACCGGGCGCTGGCCATGCTGACCGCGCGGCACGTCCCGGCGTGGGTGCTGGGCGACGTCCAGCCCGCCGACGACGTCGACGGGCCGCGCGCGGTGCTCTCGGGCGACCACCCGCGGTTCTGATATCCGATTGGCCGGGCTGTCACACTTGACCCTGTGGCAGCCGAAGACGTGGTGGTCGGCTCCCGGTTCACGATCCCGGGAGCCGAGTTGAGCGAGCGCTTTTCGCGCTCGTCCGGCCCGGGCGGCCAGGGCGTGAACACCACGGATTCGCGCGTCGAGCTGTCCTTCGACGTGGCTGGGTCACCGTCGATCCCCGAGCACCTGCGCGACCGGGTCCTGGCCGGGCTGGGCTCCCGGCTGGTCGACGGCGTCCTGACGATCGCCGCCAGCGAACACCGGTCGCAGCTGCAGAACCGCGAGGCCGCGCGCGGCCGGCTGGCGAACCTCCTGCTCGACGCCTCGGCCCCGCCGCCCGCCAAGCGGCGTCCCACGAAGCCGTCCCGCGGTTCGAAGGAGCGCCGCCTGGCGTCGAAGAAGCGCCGGAGCGACGTGAAGAAGGGCCGCTCCGGCCGCTTCGACGACTAACGCAGGGACAGGTGCACGCACTCGCCCGCCGGCCGGTAGCCGACGCGGGCGTAGACGTGCCCGATGCCCAGGTCACCGGGGGTGAGGAACGCCGTGTGCGCCCCGGCCTCGTGCACTTCGCGGGTGAGCCGGGCGGTGAGCGCCGCGGCGATCCCGCGCCCGCGGTACGGCTCGAGCACGGCGATCCCGGCGATCTCGGTGGTGCCGTCGACGATCTCGAGCGCGACCCCGCCGCCGACAACCCCGCTACCGACAACCCCGCCGTCGGCTTCCGCGAGCAGGTGCCGTCCGCCGGCCTTCAGCTGCTGCACCTCGTCGTCGCTGATCTCCGCGGGTTCGCCGAACGCCGTGCTCTGCGCTGCCCGCATCCGCCGCAGGTCGTCATCGGACTCCGGCACGCGCAGCCGGATGCCCGCCGGCGCCGGCCGGTCGACCCGCGCGGCCGGCGCGCAGGTCATCAACGGCACCCGCCGTTCGAGCTCGTACCCCGCTCCGACCAGCAGTTTCTCCAGGTCGGGAGCGACGTCGGTGAAGTACTCGAGCCGCGGGAGCAGGTCCCGCCGCCGGTAGGCCGCGGTCAGCGCGGCGATCTCGGCCGCCGTCGGCTGCGCGCCGTCGTCCGGGATCGCGTAGTTGAGCATCGGGTGGGGTGTGCCCGGCGAGTAGGTGGCGAGGAACGGGCCGACCCGCTCGGTCTCGCGGCCGCGCGGCGCGGTCGTGCGGACATAGGCCTGGATGGCAGACATGTGAGCCTTTCGAAGAACACGTCAAGGAACCGCAGCCGCGGAACGGCCTGCGGGCGGGGCGCTGGGCGTCGGGCCTAGCGGGGGCCGACGCCGGTGACGGCGTCAGGCATAGGCAGTCATTCCTTGAAGTCGGACGGGCTCTTCCGGGCCATGATCGCACGGCGGGCAAGCGGTTTACCGGCGTCGCGGGTAGGGCGGCTGCGCGGTCCGGTGATCTTTCCGGTGGCGCCGTTTGTTCTCCCGTGGTTCGGTCAGCGGACACATACTGTCCACAGTGGATGCTGTGGACAACCCTGTGGATGAATTTCGACGACAGGCGGAAAAGCGTTGCGGCGCAACCGAAAGCTGCGAAGCAGGCCTGTGTACTACTTCCCGGCCAGTTCGCGTGCCTGCTCGAGCAACTCCTGCAGGCGCAGACCGCGCCGGACGTCGCAGGGGTGCGTCGTCGTGCCGCTCGCGATCATCGCCGCGAAGTCGTCCAGCAGCGCGGTGTAGGACTCCTGCGCCGAGCCCGGTTTGCGCCCGAGCGTCCGGTAGCCGTGCTCGCCCCAGACCGTGACCTCGACGACGGTCGGCTGCACCGGCAACCGCAGCGAGAGCGTGGCCGTGCTGACCACGCCGTCCTCGTGGGCCAGCATCAGGTGCCAGAGGTCGCCGGGGCTCTGCCGCGCCGCCACCACCTCCGTGATCGGGCCGAGCGCCGCGTCCAGCATGTCGAGGGCGTGCGGGCCGATGTCGAAAAGCGCGCCGCCGTCGTCCTGGCGCCACGCCGAGCCGGCGTACTGCCCGCCGAGCAGGGCGCCGGACAGCCAGCGCGCCCCGCCGCCCGCCCAGCCGCCCGCCTGGGCGAGGCCGGCCAGCCACTCCTGCGTCTGGGCGGAGTAGCGCAGGGTCAGCACGACCAGCGCGGCCACGTCGGCCGCGGCGACGGCGTCGGCCAGCCGCCGCGCGCCGGCGAGGTCGGCGGCGATCGGCTTCTCCAGGATCAGGTGCTTCCCGGCTTCGGCCGCGCGCACGCCCAGCTCGGCCTGGATCGACGGCGGCACGGCGAGTGCCACCGCGTCGACCTGCTCGAACAGCTCCTCGACGCTGCTGGCGGTGGCCGCGCAGTGCGTCTCCGCAAGCGCTTGCGCCGCCTCCGGCCGCCGGGCCCAGACCGCGGTCAGGGCGGTGCCGGGGTGATCCGCCAGTCCGGGCGCGTGGATCGTCGTCGCCCACGGGCCGGCGCCGATCAGGCCGACGCGCAGCTGTCCGTCCGCGATGAGCTGTCCCACGCCCGCAGTCTAGGTGTGTCCCGCGTCGCGCCGGAACCGCACCTTCGGCGGGGGCCGTCCTGGTTAAAGTGCCTGCATGCTCGCCTCCCGCTTCGCCGTCGTCTGCGCACTCCTGTTCGGCGCCGCCTTCGTGGGCGCCGCGCCCGCGTCGGCGGCGGGCACGGACGGGCCCTGCCCCGACGGCGGCGGCGTGACGGTGGTCGTCGACTTCGGCGACCTGGGTCCCGCGCCGTTGATCCGCTGTGCCGCGGGCACGCCCGCGAACGGCATCGCCGCCCTGCAGGAGGCCGGGATCGAGGTGGCGGGCTCGCAGAAGTACGGCCTCGCCGTCGCCTGCCGGATCAACGGCAAGCCGGGTCCCGACGTCGAGTCCTGCGCGGGGATGCCGTCGGCGACGGCGTACTGGAGCTACTGGCACGCCCCCGCCGCCGGGGGTACCTGGACGTCGAGCCAGGAAGGCGCCCAGACGGCGAAGCCGGCCCCTGGCGGGTTCGAGGGGTGGGCGTTCGCTCGTCCCAAGTCGGCGAACGACCTGCCGGCGCCGCCGCGGGTGCCGCCGGTGCGCCAGGCCGCTTCGCCGGCCCCCGCCGCCCCCGCTGACCAGGGCAGTTCGTTCCCGTGGGGCGCGGTGCTCGGAGCCGTCGTGATCTTGCTGGTCGCGGGCGCGGGGATCGTCGTCGCCCGGCGCCGGCGTGCGCAGTAGGGCGCTGCACCCCGGTGCCTGGTGGGCCTGGGCGCTCGCGCTGGCCGTCGCGGCCAGCCGGACCACGAACCCGGTGCTGCTCGGCCTGATCATCGCCGTCGCCGGGTTCGTCGTCGCGAACCGGCGCAGCGACGCGCCCTGGGCGCTGGCGTTCCGGATGTACGGCTACGTCGGCGCGCTGATCGTCGCCTCGCGTGTGCTGTTCCGGATCCTGCTCGGCGGCGAAGACGGCGGCCACGTGCTGTTCACCCTGCCCCGCATCCCGCTCGCCGCCGGGCTGGCCCTGTTCGGGCCGACGTCGGCGGAGGCGCTGCTCGGCGGCTTCTACGACGGCCTCCGGCTGGCGACGATGGTCGTCTGCGTCGGCGCGGCGAACGCCCTGGCCAACCCGAAACGCCTGCTCAAGGCCGTTCCGGGAGCGTTGTCCGAGGTGGGGACGGCGGTGACGGTCGCGTTGACGGTCGCCCCGCAGCTCGTCGAGAGCGTGCAGCGCGTGCGACGGGCCCGCCGGCTGCGGGCCGGGCCCGGGCGCGGGCTGCGGGCGGTGAAGGGCATCGTGGTGCCGGTGCTGGAGGACGCGATGGAGCGATCGCTGCGGCTGGCGGCCGCGATGGACTCCCGGGGCTACGGCCGCCGGGCCCACCTCGACGTGCGGCTGCGGGTGCTGGTCGCTTCCTGCGTCCTGGGCGGGCTGGTCGGCGTGTGCGTCGGCGTCTACGGCGTGCTCGACGGGACGTCGTCCTGGCTCGGGCTGCCGTTGCTGGCCGCGGGGCTGGCCGTGGCCGTCACGGGGTTCGTCCTCGGCGGCCGCCAGGTGCGGCGGACGGCGTACCGGCCGGACCCGTGGGGGTGGCCCGAGACGCTGGTCGTCGCGGCCGGCGTCGGCGCGTGCGTGCTGCTGTTCGCGACGGCCCGGGTCGACCCGGGCCGGTTGTTCCCTTCGCTGAGTCCCTTGCGCTGGCCGGAGGTTTCCTGGGTGCACGCGGTGTCGTTGCTGGTCGGGGCGCTGCCCGCGGTCGTCGCACCCCCGGTTCCGGAGGTCGTCCGGTGATCGAGTTCTCGCGTGTCACGGTGACCTACCCGGACGCCTCGCGGCCGGTGCTGTCGGACGTGTCGCTGCTGGTCGAAGAGGGCGAGTTGTGCCTGGTCGCGGGCCCGACGGGGGCGGGCAAGTCGACGTTCCTCGGCGCGATCAACGGGCTCGTCCCGCACTTCACCGGCGGCCGGCTGGCCGGCCGGGTCGTCGTCGCCGGCCTCGACACGTCGCTTCACCCACCGCGCGAGCTGGCGTCGGTCGTCGGCGTCGTCGGGCAGGACCCGCTCGCCGGGTTCGTGACGGACACCGTCGAAGAGGAGCTCGCGTACGCGATGGAACAGCTGGCGGTGCCGCCGGCCGTCATGCGCAAGCGCGTCGAGGAGACGTTGGACCTGCTGGGCATCGCGGACCTGCGCAGTCGTCCACTTCGGACACTGTCGGGCGGCCAGCAGCAGCGCGTCGCGATCGGCTCGGTGCTGACGGCGCACCCGTCCGTGGTCGTGCTGGACGAGCCGACGTCCGCGCTGGACCCGACGGCGGCCGAGGACGTGCTCGCGGCGATCACCCGCCTGGTGCACGACCTGGGGACGACGGTGATCGTGGCGGAGCACCGCATGGAGCGGGTGGCGCAGTACGCGGACCGGCTGCTGTACCTGCCGGGCGACGGCTCGGTCCGCTCCGGACCGCCGGCGGAAATCCTGGCGACGTCGTCGATCGCCCCGCCGATCGCCGAGCTGGGGCGGCTGGCGGGCTGGTCACCACTGCCCCTGTCGGTCCGCGACGCGCGGCGCCTCGCGGGGCCGCTGCGTTCGCGGCTCCGGAAATTGTCGGTGGTGGGTCGTAGTCTCTCGGTGACCGGTTCGGCACTGAATGTGAGAGGGGTGGTGGTCCGGTACGGAGATGTCCTGGCGGTGCGCGGGGTCGACCTGCGTGTCGGACCGGGAGAGGTGGTCGCGCTGATGGGACGCAACGGCTCCGGCAAGTCGTCGCTTCTCTGGGCGGTGCAGGGCAGCGGCCCGAGGTCGGCGGGGAAGGTCGACGTCGGCGGCGCGGACCCGGCGTCGCTCAAGCCACGGGTGGCCCGTCAGCGCGTGGGTCTGGTCCCGCAGACCCCGGCCGACCTGCTGTACCTGGATTCGGTGGACGCCGAGTGCGCACAGGCGGACACCGAGTCCCAGGTACCGGCCGGAACGGCCCGGGCCTTGCTGGACCGCCTCGCCCCGGGAATCGCCGGTGAAGCGCACCCCGGCGACCTCTCGGAAGGGCAGCGACTGGCGTTGGTGCTGGCGGTCCAGCTGGCGTCGGCCCCACCGGTGATCCTGCTCGACGAGCCGACCCGCGGCCTCGACTACCACGCAAAACGGCGCTTCGCCACGGCCCTGCGAGAGCTGGCCTCGCAGGGCCGGGCGATAGTGCTGGCCACCCACGACGTCGAGTTCGTGGCCACGGTGGCCACCCGCGTGGTGGTACTGGCCGACGGCGAAGTGGTGGCGGACGGCCCGACGAAGGAGGTGGTCGTCGCATCGCCGGCATTCGCCCCGCAGGTCGCGAAGATCCTGGCCCCGGAGCGCTGGCTGACGGTGGACGAGGTAGCGGAAGCGTTGGCATGAGGAGGGTAGGCGGAGGGGGAGGGCGGGGGGCGGGGCGGGGGCGGGGCCCAGGGAGACGGGCGCTGGCCGACAAGACCCGCTCGGCACCCTTCGCAGACGTTTGCGCGCCGGCCCCACCTCTCGATCGGTGGTGCCGGGCGGGCACGCAGCAGCGCCTCGGGCTGTCGGGTGCCGGGCGGGTGTGCCGCAGCGCCTTGGGCCTGCGGCCCGCGGTTGGCGGTGCTCACCAGGGTGCGGCGTCTGCGACCCGCGGTTGGCTCAGCGGAGCGTTCGGCGGCTCGCGCTCGGCGACGTCGGGTGGGTGCGCAACTGCGCTGGCTGCGGCGCAGCGGGACCTGCGTTGGTCCAGCTCGCGGTCGGCAGGTCCGCAACCCTTCCGGCGCGCCCCAGCCATCGCGGGCACCAGCTCCGCGAAGCGGCCCGCACCGCACACCCACCAGACCTTGAACCGGCGGTGATCCCGGCATGACCGATTTCCTCAGCCCATCGTCCCGCCCCATCCGGCTGACTGCGCGGCCCGCGCTCGTCCTCACCGTCGCGAGCCTGCTCGGGCTGGCCATGTTCTGCTGGCCCCTCTTCGCCCACCCCCAGCCGACCGCGGCCGCGCACACCGGCGATGCGCCCTTCGTCTTCATGGCGACCCTGCCCGTGCTGATCCTCGTCGTGCTCGCCGAACTGTCGCGCGGGGGCATCGATGCCAAGGCGCTCGCTCTGCTCGGCGTCCTCTCGGCCGTCAACGCCGGGCTGCGGCCGCTCGGGGCCGGCACCGGGGGCGTCGAGCTGGTCTTCTTCCTGCTCGTCCTCGCCGGCCGCGTCTTCGGGCCCGGGTTCGGGTTCGTGCTCGGCTCCACGTCGCTGTTCACCAGCGCGCTGCTCACCGCCGGGGTGGGGCCGTGGCTGCCGTTCCAGATGCTCGCGTCTTCGCTGATCGGGCTGGGGGCCGGGCTGCTGCCGCGGAAACCGCGGGGGAAAGGCGAGATCGCCCTGCTCGTCGGCTACGGCGTCTTCGCGGCCTACTTCTTCGGGCTGCTCATGAGCCTGTGGTCGTGGCCGTTCCTCGCCGGGGACAGCACGCAACTCGGCTTCGTGCCGGGCGCGCCGCTCCTCGAGAACCTCCGGCGGTTCGGCGCGTACACCGTCCTGACCTCGACCCTCGGGTGGGACACCGGCCGCGCGATCACCAACGCCGTCGCCATCGTCCTGCTCGGGCCGGCCATTCTCGGAGTGCTGCGGCGGGCCGCCCGGCGCGCCGCCTTCGACGCGCCGGTGACCTTCGATCAGCTGTAGGAGTAGAAGCCGCGGCCGGTCTTCTTGCCGAGGAGGCCCGCGTCCACCATGCGCAGCAGCAGCGGCGGCGACGAGTACAGCGGCTCCTTGAACTCCGCGTACATCGAGTCCGCGATGGCCTTGATCGTGTCCAGTCCGATCAGGTCGGACAGCCGCAGCGGGCCCATCGGGTGGGCGGTGCCCAGCTCCATGCCGCGGTCGATGTCCTCCGCCGACGCGAAGCCGGACTCGATCATCCGGATCGCCGAGAGCAGGTACGGCACCAGCAGCGAGTTCACGATGAACCCGGCGCGGTCCTGGGAGCGGATCACGGTCTTGCCCAGCGCCGTCGTCGCGTGCTCCTCCGCGCGGCGGGCGGTCTCCTTGCTGGTCAGCAGCGAGGGCACCAGCTCCACCAGCGGCAGCACCGGCACCGGGTTGAAGAAGTGGATGCCGACCACCTGCTGCGGACGGCTCGTCGCCATGCCCAGCTTCATGATCGGGATCGACGACGTGTTGGACGCGAACAGCGCGTCCTCGGCCTCGACGATCTTGTCCAGCTGGCGGAAGACCTCGACCTTCGCCTGCTCCTGCTCGAGGATCGCCTCGATGACCAGTTCGCGGTCGGCGAACTCGGCGATGTCCGTCGTGAACCGGAGCCTGCCGAGGGAGGCGTCGGCGTCTTCGGGGCTCAGCTTGCCGTTCTTGACGCCGCGTTGCAGCGACTTCTCGATGCGCGCCTTGCCCGCGTCGAGCGCCGGCTGGTTCACCTCGGTGATCACGACGTCCAATCCGGACCGTGCGTGCACCTCGGCGATGCCGGACCCCATGAGGCCCGCCCCGACGACTCCAACCCGACTTACCACCGGTTCACTCCTTCGTCGCTTCGCAGCCCAACGCGTCTGTTTGACACGAATGCGGGCAGCACGCGACGCGCGAGGGCGGTTGCCGGACGTGGCCCGGCTTCGCCCTCGCGCGTCTACGCGTGCTCAACGACGGTACTCGTCGTACCCGTCGTCGTACGGGTCTTGATCATCGCTGTCGGACTCCTCGTAATGACTACTGGAGGAGTTACTCGACAGCTCGCGCTGCAAAGCATCGAAGTCGGTCTCGTGCGAGCTGTATTTGAGCTCACGCGCCACCTTCGTCTGCTTGGCCTTAGCCCGGCCGCGCCCCATGGCTCGACCCCCTCGCACAGGGGCGGGGCGGCCGGGGGAATCGGCGGCCCCGCATCGTCTCGACAATTCTTTCCTGCTCACACCGTACCGTGTCCGGGGGGTTCGATGCGACGTGGCACGGTGTGCCGGTCGTGACAGTGTCCGCCGGACACCGGTTACCGGCCGGTCGGTGGCGATCGGCGCAGGTAGACGTGCCACGATCTACCCGTGCTCCGTCCCTTCGTGGCTTACCTGCGGGTGTACGAACCCCTGCTCGCCCTGGGCGATCCGCCGGACGTGCGGCTGCGTGCGGCCGTCGCGGCGGCGAAGCTGCAGCGGACGGACGCCGGGGCGCGCGAGCAGGCCATGTGGCTCAAGTCACAGGTGGCCGCCCCGCGGCGGCTGCTGCCCGCCGAACTCGCCGACGGCCGGCCCGCGCCGAGCCTGCTGACCGACGTCCTGGTGCTCGACCCGGCGGAAGTACCGGGCGGCAAGGCCGAGCACGGCCCGCTCGTCTGCCCGCTGGAGCTGCGGGCCCGCTCGGCGGCCGCGCTGGTCACCTTCCTCGGCGACGCGCACCCGGCGCTGAAGAACGTCGTCCTCGACGAGGGCGGCTTCACGCAGGAGACGATCCGCGCCCGGACGAAGTCGGCGATGGCGGACCTGAGCACGTCGGCGGCGCACACGTTGTCGACGACCTGGACCGTCCCGCTGCCGTGGTTCGTGCTGATCGAGCCGGAAGAGCGGCGGCTGGTGCTCGGCGAGGGCCGCGCGGATTCCCGGCGCGAGCTGTCCTGGCGCGCCACCCTGGCCGACGCGCAGCACCGCGCCCGCGAGGCGGGCGAGCTCCTGGAGCAGACGTTCGGCGACTCGGGACCGGGCCGCGTGCTGTTCGAGACGCGCCGCTGGCTGGACAACTTCCACCCGGACTCGGTGGTCGAACTCGACTACGGCGGCCTGGTGCAGCTGTTCACGGACCCCGTCCTGGAGGCCGACAACACGGCCGACGAAGTCCACGACATCCTGGACGCCCTGCGCTCGGGCAACGTCGAGGAGCTGGCCGAACTGTTCTCCGACCTGCGCGAGTTCTGGGGCGACGTGGCCGCCCGCGAGCGCGCGAACTAGTTGCGCCGGCAACCGGACGCCCCGGCGGCCTTCCGCCCGGAACTGTCGGTGCCTCCCGGTAGCGTGGAAAACGGGGGCTGCTCACGCACGCCGCGCTCGCGCGCGAGGTTCGCCGAGCAGGCATCGCGGGTCGGCAACCGCGGTTCCATCCGCAGGTGGGGCCGCCGACGGGGGTGACCGGGCGGCCCAAATCGCCGTTCACCGCAAAGGCCGCGCGAAGTCCGCGCACCGCCGCCCCGACCGCCTCAGCGCAGCTCCGGGACCCGGATCTCCCCGACCGGCCGCCCACCGCCCGACACGATCGGCCGCCGCAGCTCCGCCAGCCGCGACACATCGACCCCCAGGTACCGCAGCGCCTCCACCGCCAGCGGGGCGCACGCCCGCTTCGCGCCGTCATCCATCTTCAGCGCCACCGCGAACCCGTCCGGGAGGGCGAACGCCTGGACGCCCTCCGCGCCCGCCTTCGCCAGCAGACCCTCCACACCGGACATCAGCGCCGTGTCCTCGCGGCCCGTGCCCGCCACCAGCCACGGGTGCGACCGCATCGCCGAGGCCACCTCCGCGCACGGGCCACCAGAAGTCGAAACGCGGCCGAACGCCCGAGCCAGCCCCGTCAGGGAAAACGCGAACAGCGGCGCGCCGCACCCGTCGACACCCGTGTGGGCGATCGGCTCACCCGTCAGCGAGGAAACGGCGTCGGCGAGCGCCTGCTGCAGCGGGTGGTCCGGCGCCGCGTAGCCCGACACCGGCCAGCCCGCGCGGACGCACGTCGTCAGCATCGCCGTGTGCTTGCCCGAACAGTTCATCGTCACGCGCCGCGGCTCGGCCGCGTCGCGCATGCTCGGCTCGTGCAGCGGGAAGTCCGGCGGGCACGCCAAATCCTCTTCGCGAAGGCCGGCCGCCTCCAGCAGCTCCAGCACCCGCTTCACGTGCCCCGGCTCACCCGAGTGGGACGCGCACGCCAGCGCCAGGTCCTCGCCCGTGAAGTCCAGCCCCGCCCGCAGCATCCCGACCGCCTGCAGCGGCTTGTTCGACGACCGCGGGTACACCGGCGAGGCCACGTCGCCCAGGGCCAGCCGAACCGCCCCTTCCGGGCCGGTGATCACCAGCGCGCCGCGGTGGACGCTTTCGACGAAACCGGACCGGACGACTTCGGCCAGCACGGGGTTGGTCACTCGCCGCGGCCGCCCTCGTTCTCCAGCAGCTCGTCCACTGTGGCCGAGCCCTGCTGGTAGCGCTTCGCGATCTCCGCGTTCAGCGTGTCCATCACACCTTGGACCTCGCGGCGGAACGACGACACCGAAAGTTCTTCGCGCGCGTACGTGTCCAAAGCGGAGGCGAGCTTCTCGTCCGACAGGGACCCGACGTCGGTCAGGTCCGTGTCGCCGATCAGGGCCTCCGCGTGCCGCCGGTGCTCGCCCGCGCGGGACGGCTCCAGCTGCTGGTGACGTCCCGAACCCGCCGCCGGGCCCAGCGCGTTGTCGGCCAGGATCGTGGCCAGCTGGTCGACGATGCTCGCTTCGCCGCCGGAACTGCGCCGCGCCTGCTCCGCGCGCACGATGTCGATCCGGGCGTGCAGGAGACGGCGCAGGTAGGACAGGTCGGTCTCTTCCTGCGCGGCTTCGTCACGCCGCTCGCGCAGCACGTTCAGCGGCAGTTCACCCAGGCCGCTGAGGTACCCCGGGCCGAGCACGCGGTCGATCCGCCGCCTGCCACCGGGCCGCACTTCGATCACAGCGCAGTTTATCCCCCTCACGCGTGATCTCGCTGTCAGACCCGGGAGTTCAGCCGCGGAGTTGGGCGGCCGCCGCCCGGCCCGGCGCCGGCTGCTCCGCGGGCACCGAATCCGGGTCGATCGCCGCCTGGACGAGGTTGTCCTCCGACCCCGTCAGCAGCTCCGCGCCCACCGGTGTCGACCGCTTGACCAGCGCCAACGCGATCGGGCCGAGCTCGTGGTGCTGGATCACCGTGCCGATCCGGCCGACCGTCCGGCCGTCGAGCAGCACCGGGTCGCCGGTCTCCGGGGTGACCTCGGGCGAGCCGTCGAGGTGCAGCAGGAGCAGGTTCCGCGGCGGACGTCCCACGTTGTGGACCTTCGACACGGTTTCCTGGCCGCGGTAGCAGCCCTTCGCCACGTGCGCGGCCGAGCCGACCCAGCCCACCTCGTGCGGGATCGTGCGGTCGTCGGTGTCGACGCCCAGCCGCGGCCGCACCGACTCGACGCGCAGGGCGTCGAACACCCAGCTGCCCGCCGCCCGCGCGCCCGCGTCGGTCAGCCGCTTCCACCAGTCCAGCAGCGCCGCGCGCGGCACCGCCAGGTCGACGCTGGAGCGGCCCGGCCACGGCATCCGCCGCGCGAAGCCGCCGCCCGGCAACGCCGCCACCGCGTACGGCTCCGGGCCGACCTCGGCGCCCACCGCGCTCAGCACGCGCTCGGCGTCCGGGCCCAGCACGGTGAGCAGCGCGAGCTCGCCGGTCGCGTCGCGGATGTCCACCTTGGCCCAGAACTTCATCGCCTCGAGGTACTCGCGCAGCGTCTGGGGGCCGCCCTTGGGCAGCGCGCTGGTCACCCGCGGATCCGGATCCGCGTCGAGGTACACCGTGCCGTCGAGGTGCGCGAGCACCATGTGCGCTTCGACGCGGCCCTGGCTGTCCAGCACCAGCGCCTCGGTGCCGGAGCCCTCGGCCAGCCCGGTCACGTGCTGCGAGATCACCAGGTGCAGCCACGACAGCCGCTCTTCGCCGCTGACGGCGAGGAACTCGCGGTGCGAGCGGTCGATCACGACCACGCTGCGCGAGGCCGTGCGCTGCTCGGCGAAGGGGTCTCCCCAGTGCCAGGGCACTCCGGCTTCGGGATGCACAGCGTCTGACTCGGGAGGAGGGATCGATCCGGGCACGTCCAGCAGCGGCGAGCGGTACGGCATACCACCCAGCCTAGGTGAGTACCAATCCGGCCGACAGCAGGCCGACACCCGCGCGGTACGCGACCGTTGCCGCGAAGCCGTTCGGCCGTGGCTGTGATCGGATCGGTGCCGGTCGGCACAGTACGGTGTCCGCATGCGCGTGCTCGTCTTCCTCGACGGAACCCCGGCCGACCCCGACGTGGCCCAGATCAAGGTCGACGACCTCGGGCTGATGCGCGGCGACGGCGTCTTCGAGACGATCCTCGTCGTCGACGGCAAGCCCCGGGAACTGCGGCCGCACCTCGAGCGGCTGGCCCGGTCGGCAGCCATGCTCGACCTGCCCGAGCCCGACCTCGCGGCCTGGGACCGGGTCGTCTCGCAGGTGCTCGAGAGGTGGGCCGGCGGACCGGAAATGGTGCTGAAACTGGTGTACACGCGGGGATCCGAGGGTGACCCGGCCGCGGTGCCGACCGGTTTCGCGCTCGGTTCGGAAGTCGCGCCGTCGACGCTGAAAGCGCGAGCCGACGGCGTCGCGGCGATCACCCTCGAGCGCGGTTTCCCACCGGATCTCGCCGAGCGCGCGCCGTGGCTGCTGCTGGGGGCGAAGCCGCTGTCGTACGCGATGAACATGGCCGCGGTCCGCGAGGCGGGCCGCCGCGGCGCCGAAGACGTGATCTTCACCGCGGCCGACGGATCGGTGTTCGAAGGCCCGACGTCCACCGTGGTGCTCGCGAAGGGCCGCACGCTCTACACGCCGCCGCCGAGCATCGGGATCCTGCCGGGCACCACCCAGGCCGCGGTGTTCCGCGGCGCCGAGAAGGCCGGCTGGGCGGTCAAGGTGGAACCGCTGACCGTGCGCGACCTCGTCGAGGGCGACGGCGTCTTCATGGCCTCCAGCGTCCGCAAGCTCACCCGGGTGCACACGCTGGACGGCGAGCGGCTGCCGGATTCGGCGGCGGTGTACGCCGAGCTGCTCGCGGCCTACGAGGGCGAATACGCCTGACCCTGGGTGATCCGGACGACGGCGGGAGCCACCTCTTCGGCGCGGTAGGCGGCGATCTTGTGGTGGCCGTCGAGGATCAGCTCGCGTTCGCCGTCGGCCAGCACCACCGCCACCGGCCGGTGCCCGCTGCGGATGGCCGTCCGGTAGTAGCCGACGCGGGCCTCGTCCGACGGTGGCCAGGCGTCGGTCGGGGTGAGCTCCTGCTCCGCCGGCAGCCGTTCCGGGCCGCTCACCCGGTAGTCGCCGTCGACGAGCAGGTCGAGGACCGGCCCGAGCGTGGTGGCCAGCGGACGGCGCAGCTGCCCGGTGGCCAGGGCGATCCGCAGCGACTGCGGCAGCTCCGCCCGCGCCCGCGCGTTCACGTCGAGGAAACCCGTGCCGCCGCTGATCCTCACCTGTTCCACGTCTATCAGGACGGGTGGCGGCTCGACATGGTTCCGGCCGCTACCCGGACGGGTGCACCCGTGACCGCGGTCTCACCCGCGTGGCGGTACGCCTTGCTCAGGAAGGCCGGAACCGGATTCGAATACCCGGACGAGCCTGCGCGAGGGCAGGCAATGCCGCCGTTTTCACGACGGCGGCGACCGGATAGCCGCCGGTGGTCGGGTGGTCGGCGAGGAACACGACCGGCAGCCCGCTCGGCGGCACCTGGATCGAGCCGGTGACGACACCTTCGCTGGGCAGCTCGCCGTCGACGGCCCGGCGCAGCGGCGTCCCGTCGAGGCGCAGGCCGACGCGGTTCGACTCGGCGGTCACCGTCCACCCGGCCGCGAGCCCGCCCGCCGGGTCGGCGAACCAGTCGTCGCGGGGCCCGAGCGTCACGGGCACCACGAGCTCGGCCGGCGCTCGCACGGGCACGACGACGTCCGCGCCGGCGGGAATCCCGGGGTGGCCCAGCGGCAGGACGTCTCCGGCGCGCAACGGCTCGGGTCCGATGCCCGACAGGACGTCCCGGGACCGGCTGCCCAGCACCGGCTCCACCGCGATCCCGCCGGAGACGGCCAGGTAGCAGCGAAGGCCCGTCGACGGCGTGCCCACGGTCAACGTCTGCCCGGCGCGCACCGCCAAGGCCGCGTGGGAACCGGCGGGACGGCCGTCGAGCCGGACGTCGACCGCCGGGCCGGTGACCGCCGCCGTCACCGCGGCGGTGAACCGCACGGAGAGGCCGCCGAGCAGGGCCTCGATCCCGGCGGCGGCCTCGGGGTTGCCGACGAGCCGGTTGGCCAGCCGCAGCGACGCCTGGTCGAGAGCGCCCGACGGCGCGACCCCCAGGTGGGCGTAACCGGGCCGGCCGAGGTCCTCGACCAGCGCGTGCCGCCCGGGATCGAGCACCTCCAGTGCCCTCACCGCACGCTCCGGAAGCGGACGCGGTCGCCCGGCGCGAACAGCGCGGGCGGGTCGGCGTGGGGGTCGAACAGCGTCGCCGACGTGTGCCCGAGCAGCCGCCAGCCGCCCGGTGACTCACGCGGGTAGACGCCGGTGAACTCGCCGGCGAGCCCAACCGACCCGGCCGGGACGCGGGTGCGCGGGGACTCGAGGCGAGGCTGCCGGAGCTGCGAGGGAAGCCCGGTCAGGTAACCGAAGCCGGGCGCGAACCCGGTGAACGCCACGGTGTAGACGGCTTCGGTGTGGAGCTCGACGACGGCGTCCGGGGAAAGCCCGGCGTCCGAAGCGACCAGGGCCAGGTCCTCGCCGTCGTAGCGGACGTCGAGAGTCACTTCGCGGGGCTCGGCCGACGGCGGGTACGCGAGGTCGGCGTCTTCGAGCAGGGCCCGGACGGCCGCGACCCCGCCGACGACGAGCAGGCTGCGCGCGCCGGGCACGAGGTCGACGACCCCGGGCGGCCGCCCGGCCAGCACGGTGGCGTGGGCGGCCCGCATCTGCTCCAGCGAGTCGCAGTCGAGCAGGGCGGCGTCCTCGCCACACCGCCGCCAGCGCACGGTGTCAGCCGACGACGCGGTGCAGCAGCGCCGAGGTGTGCGGCTGCATCTCCTGGCCCGCCATCGCCCGCTCCTCGACGTAGCCGAGGGAGCCTTCGATCAGGCCGTACAGGCGCTGGGCCGCGGTGACGTCCTTGGCCGTGGCCGTGCGGATCACCGCGTCCGTGCCGAGCTCCCAGGACGTCTGGTTGCGCGGCTTGCCGTAGTACAGCTCGACGATGCCGGTGTTGTGCGTGAGCAGCAGCTCGATCGTGTCGTCCGCCTGGGGGCGCCAGAACCCGGACTCGCGGGCGGCGGGGCGGATGACGTTGCCGTCGTCGTCCAGCAGCCACGAGCGCGACTCGTGGATCAGGAACGGGCGGCCGTCGTGGGAGATCGTCAGCTGCTGCGCGAACTTGTACGGGCCCTCGATGGTCGGGTAGTCGACCTCGCCCTCACCGCGCCAGACGCCGACGAGCGGCAGCAGCGCGAGGCAGGCGTCGTTGAGGTTCGGCCCCTCGCGCAGGTTCGCGGTGTCGTTCGGGATGGGCAGGTCGTCCCACAGCGGGAGGTTGCGCGAGCGGGTGCTCTCCGCGCGCTTCTCCGCTGCCACGATGGCTTCGTCGCCGCTGGCGGTCATGGGTCAGCGCTGGTCCGCGTACAGCCGGTAGACGACGTACACGGCGAACCAGGTGATCGCGATGCCGGCGAGGACCAGCAGAGTCGTAAAGAAGGCTTCCACGCCCCGCAGAATAGTCCGCCCGGCTCCCGACGGCCCTGCGCAGGGTCGCCGCGGTGAGCACGGTCACCCGGCCGGAAACGCCGCGAGGGCCTCCCTGCCTCGAGCAGGAAGGCCCTCGCGGGATCGAGACTCAGGCGACCGAGATGGCCAGCTGGTGCAGGCCCGGGCCCTCGGCCTTGACCGAGGCTTCGCCGTTGCCGGTGCGGTGCAGGGCGCGAACCGTCCACTCGCCCGGCGCCGCGTAGAAGCGGAAGTCACCGTCGGCCGAGGAGACGACCTCGCCGGTGAAGTCGCCGCCGCCGTCCAGCAGCCGGACGAACGCGCCGCCGACCGGCCCGTTCGCGCCCGTCACCTTGCCGGCGAGCACGACCTGCCCGCGCGTGTCGAAGTCCGCCGGCGTGGCCTCCTGGGCCGGTGCGCCGCAGCTGTCGTCGACCGCCATCACTTGGCTCCCAACTCGACCGGCACGCCGACGAGCGAGCCGTATTCCGTCCACGAACCGTCGTAGTTCTTCACGTCCTGGTAACCCAGCAGCTCGTGGAGCGCGAACCACGCGATGGAGGAGCGCTCGCCGATGCGGCAGTAGGCGATGGTGCCCTTGTTCTCGTCGATGCCCTCGTCCTTGTAGAGCTCGCGGATCTCGTCCTCGGTCTTGAAGGTGCCGTCCTCGTTGGCGACCTTCGCCCACGGCACGTTCAGCGCGCCCGGGATGTGCCCGGGGACCTGGGACTGCTCCTGCGGCAGGTGCGCCGGGGCGAGCAGCTTGCCGGAGAACTCGTCGGGCGAGCGGACGTCGACGAAGTTCTTCGACCCGATCGACTGGACGACCTCGTCGCGGAACGCGCGCAGCGAGAGGTCCTGGTCCTGCGCCCGGTACTCGGTGCGGTCGCGCTTGACCTCGTCGGAGTTCAGCTCACGGCCGTCGAGCTCCCACTTCTTGCGGCCGCCGTCGAGGAGCTTGACCTTCTCGTGGCCGTACAGCTTGAAGTACCAGTACGCGTACGCGGCGAACCAGTTGTTGTTGCCGCCGTAGAGGATCACGAGGTCGTCGTTGGAGATGCCCTTCTCCGAAAGGAGCTTCTCGAAGCCCTCCTTGGAGACGAAGTCGCGGCGCACCCCGTCCTGCAGGTCGTTCCGCCAGTCGAACTTCACCGCGCCCCGGATGTGGCCGGCGTCGTAGGCGGTGGTGTCCTCGTCGACCTCGGCGAACACGACGCCGGGGGTGTCCAGGTTCTCCTCGGCCCACTGGGTGGTGACCAGGACGTCTTCACGGCTCATGAACAGAACTCTCTTTCTGGGGTTGACTCTCTAGGACGCGCGGGCGGGGCTGAAGCGTTTGATGAGCAGGTACATTTCGCAGCCCAGGCAGAAGTTGAAGGCCGCGTTGAGGAAGGCGGCGAACAGCGCGAACGCCGTCGCGACGATGCCGAGCGGGGTCACGTCCAGTGCGAAGCCGATCGTGCCGACCAGTGCGAACACGAACCCGACGGCCTGGGCGAACCGCAGCGGCGCCGCGTCCTCGCGCTCGGACGTCGGGCCGAGGCGCGGAGCCACCAGCGCGCGGTAGAGGATCGAGTACGGCGCCGGCTTGAGGCCGACGAAGGCGCCGATGGCGAACACGACGGTCTGGACCGCCAGCAGCGGCCACCACTGGGTGACCAGCACGACCGCGAGCACGATCGTGGTCAGGATGGCGGCGAACCGCGGTCCTCGCGGGTCGACGGCCGGTCCGGCGGGCATTCGTTCCTCCAGCTGGAGCTCCAGGGGGTGCGTGCGAACGGCACGCGTCAGCGGCATCGGGGCTGGCTGTCTCCGGACGTCGTTCAGCGCCGGACGGGGTGAACGCGACACAGGCTGCTGCGGACGCGGCAGAGGTCCACTGCGCGCCGCTGCGTCAAGAAGAAGCTGGTCAGCCCGGTCACGGGTGCGAGGGTACCCAGTGCTCCCTCAGAGTGGGAACCACGTTCATACCTTGGGACGATTCCCGTTTTCTGGGACGATGCCCAGGTCAGGACGTCCGAGTCGTGAGATGGGGCCGCAGCGCGTCCAGTAGCTCGGGGCCCTTGGGGACGCCGCCGACGCGCAGGAGCTCCCGGCCGTCCGGGGTCAGCGCGATCGTGGTCGGCGTCCGCAGCACGGACAGCGACTGCGCGACCTCCGGCTGGTTCGTGACGTCGAGTTCGACGTGGTGCAGGCCGTCGGTCCGCTCGGCCAGCGGCGCGAGCACGGCCTTCGCGTGCCGGCAGGGCGCGCAGAAGGTGGTCGAGATCTGGACCAGCGTCACCGCGGACGCCGGGTCGAGCACGGCGGTGACGGGAGCGGGCAGCTCGCGCGCCGGTTTGGCGTCGCGCACCCGGCCGTTGCGGGCCTTGAGCAGCGCGCCGACGGCGCCGGCGGCCACCAGCGTCGCCACGAGCACCCAGAGTCCCGTCACCGCACCGCTCCCTACTTGCTCAGGTCGGCGAACGACACGTTCGCCGCCTTGCCCTTGATCGTCACCGATCCGCTCTGCACCCGCACGCCGGTCGGGGTGACCGACAGCGGCAGGTCCTTCGTGCTGATCGAGGCGTTGAAGTTCGGCATCAGCACCTTCTGCACCGCCTGCGGGACGACCGTCGTCTCCTTGTCGTTGCCGAACTGCAGCCGCTTGGGCAGGAAGTTGATCGTGCCCTTGGCCGAGTCCGCCTCGATCATCGCGAAACAGAAGATTTCCAGATCCTTGCCCGCGAACTGAAGGTGTCCCGAAATGCGGACACCGGTGCTCGACTCGTCTTGGTCGGCCTGGCCTTCGGTGGTCTTCGTCGTGGTCGGCGCCGGCTCGCTCTGCTCGCTGTCGCCGTTCTGGACGTACTCGGTGGTCGACGGCTCGATCCGCAGGTCCTTGATCTTGTCCAGCGGCGAGACGCGGGCGAGGTCGGCGGCCTTGATGGTGACCGAGCCGGTCAGCTGCCCGATGGTGATCGTCTTCGTGTTGCCGTTCGTGAGGTCGGACAGCGGCGCCTTGACGTCCTCGAGTTCGGCGTTCACCGCGACGTCCTGCAGCTTGTCGCCGACCGGGACGCCGGCCGCGGCGATGCTGATGTGACTGTAGTCACCGCCCAGGGCCTGCGTGAGGAACGGGAAACCGTGGATCGTCACCGACGGGTCGTCGTTCAGCTGCAGCTGGGTGCGGGCCTTCTGCGAAATCATGTGCTCGGCGTACGCGGCGGCTCCGAAATCGGCGCCGACCAGCAGCAGCACCAGGACGATCAGCGCGATCACCCAGCGCCGGGCCCGGCGGCCGCGGCGTCGTGCGCCGGGCCTCGGTGCGGGTCGGTCGTCCCGGGTCACGGGCCTGCTCACCATCGCGTCCGTACTCCTGTTCGTCGGGGACACCCGGATTCCCCCAGGTGTGATCGATCCAGCAAGGGTTAGGTGCCCGGCCGTTCAGCCGCTATTCTCACTTAGCACCGACCAACGCCGCTGTGCGGCGACGACTCGAGAGGGCGGTGCGGCTGATGAGCCTGGACCTTCTGGTACTCACTGCGGAGGCCGACGCCACCTCGGTGCTTCCCGCGCTGGACCTGCTGCCGCACACCGTACGCGTCCGCGCTCCCGAAGTGACGGCCCTGCTCGACGCGGGCCACCGCGACGTGATCCTCCTCGACGCCCGCAGCGACCTGGCCTCGGCGAAGAGCCTCTGCCGCCTGCTCAAGGGCACCGGCGAGGACGAGGCGGCCACCCCGATCATCGCCGTCGTCGGCGAAGGCGGGCTCGTCGCCGTGAGCGCCGAGTGGCGCACCGACGACATCCTGCTGCCCACCGCGGGCCCGGCCGAGGTCGACGCCCGGCTGCGACTGGTGACGACCCGCGACGGGGGTTCCGCGCAGGTCGACGCCGAGCTGCGGGTCGGCGAGCTGGTCATCGACGAGGCCACCTACACCGCTCGCCTGCGCAAGCGCACCCTCGAGCTCACCTACAAGGAGTTCGAGCTGCTCAAGTACCTCGCGCAGCACGCGGGCCGGGTGTTCACCCGCGCCCAGCTGCTGCAGGAGGTCTGGGGCTACGACTTCTTCGGCGGCACCCGCACGGTCGACGTGCACGTCCGGCGGCTGCGCGCCAAGCTCGGCCCCGAGCACGAGCAGATGATCGGCACCGTGCGCAACGTCGGCTACAAGTTCGAGCGGCCGGCCAAGAGCGGCGGCCCGCGGCCGGGCGTGCCCGCGCAGGCCGAGGCACCCGCCGAGACTCCCGAACTCGCTCGCTGACGTCCCCACGTTCACCTGGACGCGGTGACATCCATCGCGTTGCCTTCCGGCGCGGGTACGGTCGCAGGGGTGACCGGAGAGTGGCGCCAGGAACTGGACGAAAAGCAGCTCGAGCACGTGCGGGGGCTGCTGCTGGCCGTGCGTGAGGCGGACGGGCGGCCCGAGGTCGAGCCCGACGGCCCGTTGCCCGGCGAGTTCGACGGCGGTGAGCACCTCGTCGCCTGCATCGAGGGCGAAGTCGTCGGCTACGCGCACCTCGACACGACCGGCGACTCCTTCGACCACCAGGTCGCCGAGCTGTTCGTGCACCCCGCACACCGCAACCGCGGTTACGGCGCGAAGCTGCTGCAGGCGCTCGACGAGCGGGCCGCCGTCGGGTTCCGCGTCTGGGCCCACGGTGACCACCCGGCCGCGCAGAAGCTGGCGGTGAAGACCGGGCTGGAGCGCAAGCGCGAGCTGCTGATCCTGCACGTCGACGTCGAACGCGCGGACTGGCCGGAGCCGATCCTGCGCGAGGGCGTCTCGCTGCGGACGTTCGTACCGGGCCAGGACGAGGACGCCGTCGTGCGGGTCAACGCGCGGGCGTTCGACTGGCACCCCGAACAGGGCGCCCTGACCGCCGACGACGTCCGCGCCGACGAAGCCCGGCCGTGGTTCGACGCCGACGGCTTCTTCCTCGCCGAAGAGAACGGTGAGGTCATCGGCTTCCACTGGACGAAGGTGCACGAGCCGACGCCGGGCCGGTTCGGCGGCGAGCGCGTCGGCGAGGTCTACGTCGTCGGCGTCGACCCGGCCGCGCAGGGTGGCGGGCTCGGGCGGGCGCTCACGCTCGCCGGGCTGCGGTACCTCGCGAGCCGGGGGCTGCGGCAGATCATCCTGTACGTCGAGGGGGACAACGCACCGGCGCTGGCGGTCTACACCAAGCTCGGGTTCACGCGTCACGAAACCGACGTCCAGTACGGTCGGTGACCACGGTCGACACCGTGCGAGCACGTCGTCACGGACGGCAAACGCGCAGGTCACGACCCGGACACGGCGGCCTCTCCGGGTAGTAGCACTGCTCACACGGGCGGCCTTGTTCACTTTGCGTTCATCTGGAGAGGGGCGAGCGTCCACCAGGGCTGCCTAATGTCCGGATCCGGCGCGGCAGCACAGCCGCGACGACCCGGTCAAGCTCCTGATGGAGGAAACAGCAGTGAAGATCATGCGGCCCCTGAGCGCGGTGGGCATCGTCGCGAGCGCCGCCCTCGTGCTCGCCGCCTGTGGTTCCGACCCCGCGGCGACCAACAGCAGCAGCTCGAACTCGGCTTCGGCGCCCGCTGCGACCGGCACCGCCGACGTGGAGTGCGGTGGCAAGAGCCCGCTCTCCGCCGAAGGTTCGTCGGCCCAGAAGAACGCCATCGACATCTTCACGCAGCAGTACGGCAAGAAGTGCTCCGGCCAGCAGGTCAACTACAACCCGAGCGGTTCGGGTGCGGGCGTCAAGCAGTTCAACGCCAACCAGATCGACTTCGGCGGCTCGGACTCGCCGATCAAGGACGCCGACGCCGCGGCCGCCAAGGCCCGCTGCGCCAGCAACGCCTGGAACATCCCGCTGGTCGTCGGCCCAATCGCGGTCGCCTACAAGCTGTCCGGTGTGGACAAGCTGACGCTGACCCCGTCGGTGACCGCCAAGATCTTCAGCGGTGCCATCACCAAGTGGAACGACCCCGCCATCAAGGGGGTCAAGGGCAACGAGAGCCTGAACCTGCCGGACAAGGCCATCCAGGTCGTCTCCCGCGCCGACGAGTCGGGCACCACCGACAACTTCCAGAAGTACCTGGGCGCGGCGGCGAAGACCGACTGGACCAAGGGCGCCGGCAAGAAGTTCAACGGTGGCGTCGGCAACGGTGCGCAGGGCTCCAACGGTGTCGCGACCGCGGTGAAGGCCTCTGACGGTGGCATCACCTACGTCGAGGGCGCGTTCGCCAAGGACGGCCTGACCGCGGCCCTGATCGACAGCGGCTCCGGCGGTGTCGAGCTCAACGCGGCGAACGTGGCCAAGTCCCTGGACGCGGCGAAGTTCCTCCACGAGGGCTCGAACGACCTCGCGCTCGACCTGAACGGCATCTACGCCAGCAACACCCCGGGTGCCTACCCCCTGCTGCTGACGACCTACGAGATCGTTTGCTCGAAGTACGCGGACCCGAACGTCGCGAAGGCCGTCAAGGCGTTCCTGACGGTGGCGGCCACCGACGGCCAGCAGCCGCTGTCCGCGAAGGGCTACGTGCCGATCCCGCAGTCGCTGCAGACCAAGGTCCTGGCCGCGGTCAAGGCCATTTCCTGACCCATTGCGACTGACACCCGAGTGATAGAGGCTGGTCAGAAGTAGCTGATGAGCGAGTCATCCTCGACGCGAACGCCCACCGGCGACCCCGGTGGGCGTTCGTCGTCCGTCACGACGCCCCCGGAGGTCCCGATTTCGGAGCAGCAAGCCCCGCCGGCGGAGAAGCAACCGCCCGCGGCCGAGAAACCGAAGAAGGTGCGCCCCGGTGACCGCATCTTCCAGAACCTGACCACCGGGGCCGGGATCTTCGTCGTCGCCCTGATCGGCCTGATCGGGCTCTTCCTGCTCATCCAGGCGATCCCGGCGCTGCAGGCCAACAAGGCCAGCTTCCTGACGAACCACGGCTGGTCGACCGGCGACCCCGCGAACATGTCGTTCGGCATCCTCGACCTGCTCGAGGTCACCGTGGCGACGTCGGTCGTGGCGCTGATCATCGCCATGCCGGTTTCGCTGGGCATCGCCCTGTTCCTGACGCAGTACGCGCCGGCGCGGCTCGCGCGGCCGTTCGCGTACGTGATCGACCTGCTCGCCGCGGTGCCGTCGATCATCTTCGGCCTGTGGGGCATCCTGGTCTTCGCCCCGGCGATCGAGCCGTTCTCGCAGTGGATCAACGACACGTTCTCGTGGTTTCCCCTGCTGGCGCCGGGCAACGTCGCGCCGAGCGTGCGCGGCACGATCTTCACCGCCGGCATCGTGCTGGCCGTGATGATCCTGCCGATCATCACGTCGCTCTCGCGCGAGGTCTTCGAACGCACGCCGACGCCGCACATCGAAGGCGCGCTGGCGCTCGGTGCCACCCGCTGGGAGGTCATCCGCACCACGGTGCTGCCGTTCGGCAAGGCCGGCTACGTCGGCGCCTCGATGCTCGGCCTCGGCCGCGCGCTCGGTGAAACGATCGCGCTGGCCGTCATCCTGCTCATCCCGCAGGGCAAGAACTTCGACTGGAGCCTCTTCGACGGTGGTGCCACCTTCGCCTCGAAGATCGCCGCCAACTACAGCGAATTCAACAACGAGGTTTCGGCCGGTGCGTACATCGCGGCCGGCCTGGTGCTGTTCGTGCTCACCTTCGTCGTGAACTTCGCCGCGCGGTCCATCATCGGCGACAAGAAGGGGGACTGAGCATGTCCACCTCAACGCTCGAAGCACCCGCGACGACCCCGGCGTTCCAGCAGGTCAGCATGGGGCGCAAGGTCAAGAACGGGCTGGCGACCACGCTGGTCTGGCTGTCGTTCCTGGTCGCCGTCGTCCCGCTGGTGTGGGTGCTCTACACGGTGATCGCGTACGGCATCAAGCGCATCCCCTACAGCAACTGGTGGGCCGAGGACTTCGGTGACGTCCTGTCGGACGAGGTCGGCGGCGGCGTGCTGCACGCCATCATCGGCACGCTGCTGCAGGGCCTGGTCTGCGCGGTCATCGCGGTGCCGATCGGCTTGCTCGTCGCGATCTACCTCGTCGAGTACGGCCGCAACGGCAAGCTCGCCAAGGCGACCACGTTCATGGTGGACATCCTCTCCGGTGTCCCGTCGATCGTGGCCGCGCTGTTCATCTACGCGCTGTGGATCACCACGCTCGGCCTGCCGCGCAGCGGTTTCGCCGTCTCGCTGGCCCTGGTGCTGCTGATGATCCCGGTCGTCGTCCGCTCGTCGGAGGAGATGCTGCGGATCGTCCCGGACGACCTGCGCGAGGCGTCGTACGCGCTGGGTGTGCCGAAGTGGAAGACGATCATGAAGATCGTGCTCCCGACGGCGCTGTCCGGCATCGTCGGCGGCGTCATGATGGCGCTCGCCCGCGTGATGGGCGAAACCGCGCCGCTGCTGGTCCTCGTCGGCTACTCGGCCTACACGAACTGGGACATCTTCCACGGCGAGCAGGCCGCGCTGCCGCTGCTGATGAACAACGAGCGCGTCAGCAACCCGATGGACCCGGGCTCGGTCGGCTTCGACCGGATCTGGGGCGCGGCGCTGACCCTGGTGCTCATCATCGCGCTGATCAACCTCCTCGCCACCGTGTTCGCGCGCCTCGTCGCCCCGAAGAAGAAGTGAGCTGTTCCTGATGGCCAAGCGAATCGATGTCAAGGACGTCGACATCTACTACGGCAAGTTCCACGCCGTGGACGGCGTCACCCTGTCCGTGCCGCCGCGCAACGTCACCGCGTTCATCGGCCCGTCGGGCTGCGGCAAGTCGACGGTGCTGCGCACGCTCAACCGCATGCACGAAGTGATCCCCGGCGCCCGCGTGGACGGCCAGGTGCTCCTCGACGGCGAGGACATCTACGCGTCGGCGGTCGACCCGGTCCAGGTGCGCCGCACGATCGGCATGGTGTTCCAGCGCCCCAACCCGTTCCCGACGATGTCCATCAAGGACAACGTCGTCGCGGGCCTGAAGCTGGGCGGCACCAAGGGCAAGAAGACCCTCGACGAGATCGCCGAGCGCGCCCTGCGCGGCGCGAACCTGTGGAACGAGGTCAAGGACCGCCTCAACAAGCCGGGCGGCGGCCTCTCGGGCGGTCAGCAGCAGCGGCTGTGCATCGCCCGCGCGATCGCGGTCCAGCCGGACGTCCTGCTGATGGACGAGCCGTGCTCGGCCCTGGACCCGATTTCCACGCTGGCGATCGAGGACCTGATCGGCGAGCTGAAGAAGGACTACACGATCGTCATCGTGACGCACAACATGCAGCAGGCGGCCCGGGTTTCCGACCAGACGGCGTTCTTCAACCTCGCCGGCGTCGGTCAGCCGGGCCGGCTGGTGGAGCTGAACGACACGGAGAAGATCTTCTCGAACCCGGACCAGAAGGCCACGGAAGACTACATTTCCGGCCGGTTCGGCTGAGTTCTCCTTGTGGGCAAGGCCTTTCTCGCCGGCGCTGGGGGCCGGCGGGGAAGGCCTTTCTTCGTCCAAAGTGGAGTAACGAGAAAGGCCCCCGGCACGCCGGGGGCCTTTCTCGTTGGTGTGGCTCAGATGTCTTCGTCCACGCCGTAGCCCGGCATCTTGCCGGTGACCACGAAGATCATCCGCTTCGCCACCGACACCGCGTGGTCGGCGTAGCGCTCGTAAAAGCGGCCCAGCAGCGTCACGTCGACCGCCGCGGCCACGCCGTGGGGCCACTCGCGGTCCATCAGGACCGTGAACAGGTGGCGGTGGATGTCGTCGACCTGGTCGTCGTCGGACTCGATCGTCTTCGCCGCTTCGATGTCCTTGGAGTGGATGACCTGCTCGACCTGGCGGGCCAGCTTGACCGCGATCTCGCCCATCTCGGCGAAGTACGGCCGCACCGCCTCGGGCAGCACCGGGTCGGGGTGGCGGCGCCGCGCGGCCTTCGCCACGTGCAGCGCCAGGTCGCCCATCCGCTCCAGGCTTTCGGCGGCGTGGATCGCCGCGAGCACCGTGCGCAGGTCGGTCGCCACCGGCGCCTGCAGGGCCAGCAGGGCGTACGCCTGTTCTTCGCACTGGGCGCGGGCGTCGTCGACCTTGGCGTCGTCGCTGATGACCTGCTCGGCGAGGCTCAGATCGGCCTCCAGCAGTGCCCGCGTGGCGCGCTCCATCGCCTCGGCGACCTGGACCGACATCGCGGCCAGGTGGTCGGCGAGCTGTTCGAGTTCGACATGGTAAGCCTCACGCATGGCCCAACCCTACGGCCAACCGTGACCAAATACCGCATCGCCGGGTGAACCGCACGTGAACCCGGACTAACGATCCTCGCGGATCAGCCCGTGCTGGTGCTCTTGCGGGTGGTGGTCGACTTCGGCGTGCCGGTGCTCTTCGGCTTCGACGTGCTGCTGGGCGGCGGAGCCTGCTCGTTCACCGGAACCGGCGCGTTCGGGTCGGGCAGCGGCGTGTTGTTGCGCAGCGCGTCGAAGAGGGCCTTCGTCTTGCTGAGGACGAGGACCTCGTTGCCGCGGGTGTTGGCCATGCCGACCGTCGGAACGGTGAGGAACGAGATCTTCGACGGGTCCAGGCCCTTCATCGACTGCGCCAGCGTCATCATCTGCTTGACGCCGAGGTTGTCGCCGAAGGTGGCTTTCGCGAAGGCGGTGATGAAGTCGCTGAGCTTGCCGGGGTCGAGCACGACGTCGGAGGACATGACCTTCTTCAGCAGCGCCCCGATGAACTCCTGCTGCCGCTTGATCCGGCCGTAGTCGGACGTCGGGTCGCCCTTGACGTGCCGCGCACGGACGAAGTTCAGCGCCTGGTCGCCGGAGATGGTGACGTCACCGGTCTGCAGCAGCACCTTGCCGAGGATGCTGTCGTCGATCGGGATGTCGGTGTGGATGGTGACGCCGTGCACCGCGTCGACCATCTCCTTGAAGCCGTTGAAGTCGATGCCGACGAAGTGGTTGATCCGCAGCCCGGTGATCTGCTGGATCACCTTGGTGACGCACGCCGGGCCGCCGACCGCGTACGCGGTGTTGAGCTTGGCGAACTTCGCGCCCTTGTAGACCTCGTCGGTCGTCTTGTTCTGCGCCGGGTCCCACTTCTGGCAGTCCGGGCGGTTGACTTCGAGGTCGCGCGGGAACGACGTGACGACGACCCGCTTCCGGTCGGCCGGGATGTGCGCGACCATCACGGTGTCGCTGCGGGCCCCGGGGGTGCTGTCGGCGGTGCCGACGCCTTCCTCGGCGGACGCGCCGTCCCGCGTGTCGGAGCCGACCATCAAGAAGTTCTCGTCGTTGGCCTGCGCGTCGGCGTCCTGGATGTCGGCGGAGTTCTCGTCGAGCGCGGAGACCTGGGTGAACTTGGCGTCGAAGTAGGTCTGCGCGCCCCAGGCGCCCCCGATGCCGAGGAAGACGAGCCCGGCCACGACGGCGGCGGCGATCCGCCCGAACTGCGCCGAGCGCCGCTTCGTGTCCGTCAGCTGGACGGGTTCGGCGTCGGTTTCCTCGGCCGCGGGCGCCGGCGCGACGACGCGCTGCAGGGCGGTGCGGGTGCTTTCGATCAGTGAGGTGGGCGAGAGGCGGTCCCGGCGTTCACGCCGCTTGGCTTCCTCGGCTTCCATCTCGTCGTGCGCGGCGGAGAACCGGGCGAGGGTGTGGTCGATCTTGCGCCGGTACTGGGTGGCCTCGTCGATCGCTTCCATCTCATCGGTCATGGTGAGCGGATCGAGCGCGGCACGAGGCGGAACGGCGGCCGCGCTGTCGGCGCGCGAAGGTGCGACTTCGGTCGAAGCCGCGGCACGACGCGGGGCGGGGTTATCGGTGGCGCGGCGGGGCGTGTGCCCGTCTGCGGCGGGGCGCGCGGCTTCTTCGGGGGAAGTGGCGGGGCGGCCTGCCGGGCCTTCGGCGGCACGCCGGGGTGCGTGCCCGTCTGCGGCGGGGCGCGCGGCTTCCTCGGGGGAAGTCGTGGTGCGGCGGCCTGCCGGGCCTTCGGCGGCACGCCGGGGTGCATGCCCGTCTGTCCCGGGGAGCGCGGCTTCCTCGGGGGAGGCCGTGGTGCGACGGCCTGCCGGGCCTTCGGCGGCGCGGCGGGGCGCGGCGGCGTCGGGCCCGGGGCGCTGAGGGACTTCTTCGGGAGAAGTGGCGATGCGGCGGCCTGCGGGACCATCGGCGGAGGTTGTGCGGCGGCCCGCAGGGCCGTCCGCACCGGGGCCCTGAGGTGCGGCGGCACCGGCCGGCGAGGCGGGGCGGCGGCCCACGGGACCGTCCCCGGCGGCTCGCGGAGCCGCGGCGCGACGGGGCGCCGGGCCGTCCGGCGCAGCTCCGTCGACTGGAGCCGGCGGGCGCCGGGATGCCGGGTCTGCGGTGCGGCGAGGCGCCGGGCTGTCCGGCGTGGAACGCGACGCAGTGGCCTCGCCCGAAGCTGCCGGGCGACCGACGGGACCATCCCCTGCTGCTCGCCGAGCTCCGGTGCGGCGGGGCGCCGGGCTGTCCGGTGTGGCTACCTCGCCTGGAGTCGACGGGCGCCGGGATGCCGGATCTGCGGTGCGGCGAGGCGCGGGGCTGTCCGGGGTAGCTGCCTCGCCCGGAGCAGCCGGGCGCCGGGAGGCGGGGGCCTCTGCGGTGCGGCGGGGTGCCGGACCGTCCGCGGCGGCGCGACGGGGCGACGGGCTGTCCGGCGTGGAACGCGGCGCAGCGGGCTCGCCCGAAGCTGCCGGGCGGCGGCTTCCGGGACCATCCACTGCTGGTCGCTGAGCCGCAGTTCGGCGGGGCGTCGGGCTGTCCGGCGTAACTCCGTCGGCCGGACCAGTCGGGCGCCGGGAGGCGGGGCCCTCTGCCGTGCGGCGGGGTGGCGGGCCGTCCGCGGCGGGACGGCGGCCTGCCGGGCCGTCGGTGGCTGCTCGACCTGCGGGCCCATCCGGCGCGCGGCGGGGGGCCGGGCTGTCCGGGGTCGGTCGCTGGGATGCGTGGCGGGGCGCCGCGCCCTCGGCCGGCTCCGTCGCCGGGCGCCGGAGCCGCCGGGGCGGCTGGGGCGCGGCCGACGTCTGCTGCGGGCCCGGGTTCGCCGCCGGGGGGCGGCGCTGGAGCGGGGCCTCCGGCAGCGGGGCCGCCGCCGTCGTGCGGCGGGGCTGGCGCGGGCGCGGGGTGCGTGATTGACGGTTGGCGTCCGTGGGTACTGGGTCTTCGGCAGCGCTCTGCCTCGAGGCACGCGGCTCGGCGTCATGGGCCGCCCGGTGGCCCGGCTGGTCCTGCTGGTCGCGGGACGGCAGGGGGCGGACGCCGGTGGTCTTGGCGACGACGTCGGAGACGCTGATCCCGCCCTGGTCCTCCATCGACCGGCGCCGTCCGGGCCGGGGGCGCGCGGGACCGTCGAGGTGGCGACCGGTTCCCGGGCTGTCGAGCTCGTCCGGCACTCGGTCTCCTTTCGCGCGATCGAAGGGGGTGGCTTCGACTTGGCCGTCTTCCCCCGCAGGAGGTGATCGTTCCCCCGGAGGTTTTCGTTATCGTACGGATACCCCCCGTTCGTGACGACACCCTCCCGGAATTTTCTTCACCTTGAGTCGACGAGCGGCCGGTGAGCGTCGACAAACGGGTGATAACGCTTGTCGACAGACGGAGTAATGCCGCCTTTGCGTCACTCAGAGTGGGTTATTAACTCTGTCGTTTGCGGGTCGTGATAGGCCACTTTGTTGCGGCCCGCGCGTTTCGCCGCATAAAGGAGGGCGTCCGCCTGACGCAGCTGGCGCTCGGGCGACGCCGGCGCTCCCGGCTCGTGCGCCAAGCCGGCGCTGATGGTCACCCGCAGGCCCGGTTGCAGGTCTGACCAGGGATGACGCTCGACGCGCAGTCGTGCTTCTTCGACGACGTGGACGGCCCGCCCGGCGTCGACTCCCGGCAGCCACAGCACGAACTCCTCGCCGCCGTAGCGGGCGCAGAAGGCATCGGGCGGCAGATTCTCCTGGAGGAGATCGGCGACCCGGCGCAGAACGCGGTCACCGACGAGGTGACCGTACGTGTCGTTCACGCTCTTGAAGCGGTCGAGATCGATCAGCGCAAGTCCGAACGGCGGACGGTCGGTGAACGGTCCGTACAACCGCTCGTCGAAGTAGCGGCGGTTGTAGCTGGACGTCAGCGGGTCGCGGAGACTTCCGTCACGGGCGATGTCCAGTGCGGATCGCAGGTGCTGGTAGGCGCGCCGCCAGTCGCCCTGGGTGGCGAAGAGCCCGGCGACGGCCTCGTGCAGGCGGAGCAGGTCCGGCGGCCGCGGGCCCGCCGTCCGGCTCGGCGTCCCTTCGCCCTCGGCGACCATCCCGACCTCGACCACCCCTTGGTTGTCGTCGTGGGGGCGGCCGCGCTTGAGGCGCCGGTGCGGGGGAAAGTGAATTTCGCTCAAACGGGACTACGCCGGTTACTCAGTGGAGTTGACGGATCAGAGCCCGGTGAACGGTTCGATGCTCTTGAGCTGGGCATACTGGTCTTTCGCCCAGTAACTCACATTGGCCGTCGGATCGTTCAGTAACTCTTTGTACTCATTCCAGGGCACCCAGCGCCAGCCGCCGACCTCCTCCGGGTTCGGTGCCGGCTCGGCGTCGGCCCACGCGGTGAAGACCGGGCAGAACTCGTTCTCGACGATCCCCTGGAACGGCGGCGTCCGGTAGCGGTAGTTCGGCAGCACGCAGTGCAGCCCGGACAGCGACGGCAGCCCGAGTTCGTAGTCCGCGCGGCGCCGGACGGCGTCCTCCAGTGCTTCGCCGGGCGCGGGGTGGCCGCAGACGCTGTTGGTCCAGACCCCCGGCCACACCTTCTTGTGAAGGGCACGCTGGGTGATCAGCAGGGCGTGATCGCTGCGCCGCAGGACATAGCACGAAAACGCCAGGTGCAGCCGGGTGTGCTCGTGGTGGCTGGCCAGCTTGGGGCCGGTTTCGCCGGTGGGCACGCCGTCTTCGGTGACGAAGACGACCTGTTCGGTCTCGGGTTCGATCGCGGTGTCCACATCCCCAGTGAACACGACGGCCCGCGGGCTGCCGTACCGCGAGGCGGGTGGGTTACGCCCGGTCCGCCCGGCGGGGTGACGGGCGATCACCGTGCGTTGAGGTGCTCCACGAGCAACGTGGTGACGGCTTCGGGCGCCTCCTCGGGCACCCAGTGCGAGACGTCTTCGAGCATCTCGAACCGATACGGCCCGGTGACCCGGTTGGCGGTGTCGAGCGCGGCGGTGGAGCCGAACGAGACGTCCTCGGTGCTCCAGATGTACAGGGTCGGCACGGTGATCTTGCCGATCTTCCCGCCCGGCCGTCCGGCCCGGTACCAGTTGAGGGCGGCGGTGAGCGCGCCCGGCTCGGACAGCCGCTGGACGTAGTCGTCGACCTTCGACGGCGACACGCGCCGCTCGAACATCTCGCGCAGCGCGTGGGCGCCGTTTTCCAGCATCCGCCGCTCGGTGACGCGGGTCTGGCGCCACTCGGTCATGTAGCGGGTCCGCAGGTACTGGTCTTCGTCGGTCTTCATGGCGTCGGCGAGCGCGCCGGGGTGCGGCGTGGAGACGACGGTGAGGCTGCGCAGCCGCTCGGGGTGCGCGTCGGCCGTCCACCAGGCGACGGCACCGCCCCAGTCATGCCCGACGAGGTCGAACTTCGGCCAGCCCAGCGCTTCGGTGATCGCGACGACGTCCCCGACGAGGTGATCGATGGAGTAGTCGCCGGCCTGCTCCAGCCGCACCCCGGGTGAGTAGCCGCGCTGGTCCGGCGCGACGGCCCGGAACCCGAGCACACCGAGGGTGGCGACCTGGTGCTCCCATTCGGTCGCGGCCTCGGGGAAGCCGTGCAGCAGCAGCACGGGCCGCCCGTCCTCGGGCCCGGCGGCGATGGCGTCGAAGGTGCCGGCTTCGGTGGGGATGCTGATGTGGTCGATCACGCAGGCGAATCTACTTCGCGAGCACCTCCTCCGTCGTGGCCACCTGCACGAGGGGTCCGTACAGGCGCATGATGTCCAACGCCTTCGCGTGGCTCTCGTCGTCCGCGCCCGCGCAGGCGTCGGAGACCACCGTGACCGCGACGCCCGCGTCCGCGGCCGCCAGGGCTGTCGACAGCACGCAGCAGTCCGTCGAGACGCCTGCCAGCACCAGGCCCGCGCCGCCCACTCGGGTGGCCATCCGCGGGTTCCACTTGCCGAACGTTGTCGCGTCCACTGTGGAGGGTGGCTGGAACGCGTCGACCACCTGGTACAGCGGTGCATCCGGCGGTTGCCGGGCGAACGGCCACTGCTCGTAGTACCGGCGCCAGGCTCCTTCCGGCTGCGCCGGCGCCACGAACCGGGTGAACACGACGTCGTTGCCGAACGCCGTCACCAGCCGGCGGATCGGCTCGACCACCTCGGCGAAGCGGGGCGTGAACCACGGGCTCGCCGGGTCGGCGAACACGTTCTGCAGGTCGATGACCGCCAGGATGCTCCTCACACCGCCTCCTGCTCGCGGACCCGCCGCCGCGTCGACAACGTCACCAGGAAGCCCAGGGCCAGCGCCACCAGCACGCCGAGGTTCGCGAAGGCCCACGCGCCTTCGCGGCCGCCCAGGCCGAGCGGTTCCAGCAGGTAGCCCTGCCACTTCAGCCAGTCCGCGGACGTGTTCGTCACCAGGCCCCAGCCGAGCACCGTCGCCACCAGTACCAGGGCGATCGGGCCGACGCGGACGTCGCCGTAGCGGCCGGCCGGGTCGAACAGCTCCCGCTCGGCGTAGTCGCGCCGCCGCAGCAGGACGTCCGCGAGCATCACCCCGCACCAGGCCGCGACCGGCACGCCCAGCGTCACCAGGAAACCCTGGAACTGGCCGAGGAACTCGCCGCCGAAGAAGACGATGTAGATCGTGCCGAGGACCATGATCACACCGTCGACCAGCGCCGCCGCGGGTCGCGGGATGCGCACGCCCGCCGAGAGCAGCGCCAGTCCCGACGAGTAGATGTCCAGCACCGCGCCGCCGACGAGGCCGAGCACCGCGACGATCGCGAACGGCACCAGGAACCACAGCGGCAGCAACGTCGTCAGCGCGCCGATCGGGTCGGCCGCGACGGCCTTGTTCAGGTCCGGCGACGAGCCGGCCAGCAGCAGCCCGAACACGAGCAGCACCACCGGCGCCACCGACGCACCGAACGTCGTCCAGCCGACCACGCCGCGGCTCGACGACGACCGCGGCAGGTAGCGCGAGTAGTCCGCGGCCGCGTTGACCCAGCCGAGGCCGAAGCCGGTCATCAGGAACACCAGCGCCCCGACCCACTGCTGCGCCGAGCCGGACGGCAGCGCGCGCACCGCGTCCCAGTGCACGTCTCCGACCACCAGGACCACGTAGACGACGGTGAGCACGCCGGTGATCCAGGTGATCCACGTCTGCAGCCGCATGATCGCGTCGAAGCCGAGGACGCCGGCGGCCACGGTCAGCGCCGCCACCACGACCAGCGCGACCACCTTCGTCGGGGTGCCGCCGCCCCAGCCGAGGCGTTCGAAGACGGTCGCCGTGGCCAGCGTCGCCAGCGCGGCGAGCACGGTTTCCCAGCCGACCGTCAGCAGCCACGAGATCGCCGACGGCAGCCGGTTGCCGCGCACGCCGAACGCCGCCCGCGACAGCAGCATCGTCGGCGCCGACCCGCGTTTGCCCGCGATGGCGATGAACCCGCACAGCAGGAACGAAAAGAGGATGCCGACGACGCCGGCGACCAGCGCCTGCCCGAACGAGATGCCGAAGCCGAGGGTGAACGAGCCGTAGCTCAGCCCCAGTACCGACACGTTCGCGCCGAACCACGGCCAGAACAGCTGCCGCGGCCGGCCACGCCGTTCGGCGTCGTCGATCACGTCGAGGCCGTTGGTCTCCACCTCGAGCCTGCGGGAACCGGTCATCGCGTCGCCTCCACCAGCTGGTCGATCTCTGCCCGGCCGGGCGCGGTCGCCGGCCCGCGCCGGGTCACCGAAAGCGCGGCCGCCGCGTTGGCGCGCACCGCGGCGTCGAGGACGGTACTGCCGCGCAACAGCTCCGCGGCCAGCACGCCGCAGTGCGTGTCGCCGGCGCCCGTGGTGTCCACGACGTCGACCGGAAACCCGGGAACGTCGGTGATCCGGCCGTTTTCGTGGACACGACAGCCTTTTGCGCCTTCGCGGACGACGGCGACCGGCGGCAGTTCGCCCAGTACCTCGGCTTCGCGGGCGGTGCAGCTCAATATGTCTATTGTGGACAATAAGTCATGCAGGTCTCCAGGGTTGATGTCGCCGATGAGCGGGCCAGGATCGAACAGGATCCTCGAGCCGGGAAGACGGGGCAGCCACTCGACGAGGGCCGCGCGATTGATCTCGTGCAACCAACTGTATCCGCTCACGTACACCACGTCGTCAGTCTTTGGGGTGATCCGGTCGAGCAGTTCCGCGCGCAGCCGTCCCTCGGCGCCGGTGCCGGTCGCGAAGGTGCGTTCGCCGGTGTCATCGACGAGCACGACGACGACGCCGGTGTCCACTTCGGACGTTGGTGCGTGCGCCAGTTCCACCCCTTCGGCCGCGAGCGCGGCGCGGGCGAGATCGCCGAAGGCACCTGTGCCATGGCTGCCCGCGTAAAGCACCTGGGCGCCGGAGCGCGCGGCGGCGGCCATGACGTTGAAACCGCCGCCCGGCAACAGTTTCGTCGACGAAGCCAGGACGTCGCCGCCGGCCGGTGGCAGGCTCGGCACCGTCATGACCAGGTCGACGACGACCTGCCCGGTGTGCACCAGCCGCCCGGTCATCGCCGGCGCAGCTTCAGCAGTTCGTCGACCAGCGGCCCGAATTCGAGCCGGTTGACGGCGAGCACGGTCTCGACGACGTCGGGGCGGAAGGCGCCGACGCCGTGCGCCGCGCCGAGCATCGCCCCGCAGATCGCGGCGACGGTGTCGGTGTCGCCGCCGAGCCCGGCGGCCAGGCGCAGCGCCGACGGCGGGTCGTCGCCCATGGCCTCCGCCAGCGCGAACGCGGCCACGACGGATTCCTGCGACAGCACGGACGTGCCGATGACCTGCGCGACCGCGTCGGCGACGGCGGGTGGTGCCATGCCCCGCACCCAGTCGCGCGCCCAGCGGATCCGGGCGGCGATCTCCCCGCCGGGCGCCCAGTGCCCGCGTTCCCCGCCGACGACCGCCGCCCGCTCGCCCGCGTCGAGTGCTTCGGCCAGGGTCGCGCCGTCTACGCCGGCGGAGACGGCGGCCGCGACCGCGGCGGCCGACGCGATGCCGAGGCTGGTGTTGTGCGTGACCCGCGCGGTCGCGACGACGGCGTCGACCAGGCGGTGCAGATCGTCCGACGGCGTCGCGATGCCGACCGGCGTGACGCGCATGGCGGCGCCGTTGGTGGTGCCCGTGCGGCCGGCTTCGTCGGCCGGGACGCCGTCCTGCAGCCGGGCGAGCGCGCGTTTGGTGGACGGCCCGAGCAGGTCCGCGGAACCGCGGCGGACCATGTCGGCCTCCCAGATCAGCAGGGCGTCGGCGAAGACGTGCGGCTCGACCGTGCCGCGGCCGTCGATCAGCAGCCGGGCCAGCAGGACGGCCTGCTCGGTGTCGTCGGTGACCGAGCCGGCGGGCATCGACGGCGCGACCGGCTGCTCGGCGACGGCGGTGAGCAGCCCGGTGACCGGCCCGTAGGTGGCGGCGATGGCGGCGCGGGACATCGACTGCGTCGGCATGCCGAGCGCGTCGCCGACGGCCAGCCCGGTGAACGCGCCGAGCGCCCGGTCCCGCGCGGTCACCGGTGTCCGAACGTGAGGTGGAACTGGAACCGGACCGGGTCCAGCAGGCTGACGACCCGCTCCACGAGCCGGCCTTCGGCGTCGACCGACGTGCGCTCGGCGCGCAGGAAGAGCTCGCCGATGCTCCGGCCGAGCAGTTCGGCGGCGCAGGCGTCGAGGCGTTCGGTGCTGATCCACTGGTCGCCGCCGACGGAGATCCGGCCGGCCGCTTCGAGGGTCTTGGTGAGGGAGCCGTCCTGCAGCCCGGTTTCGGGAAGGTCGGCGAGCGGCCCGACGGCGGGCACGGTGGCGGTCTCGAACGAGATTCCGCGGTCGTGTTCCCGTCGCAGCCGCCGCACGGCGACGTAGGTGGGCTCGCCGAATTCTTCTTGCAGCGCAACGTCTTCGACGGTTTCGATGCCGAGCAGTTCGGTGGTGACCGGCGCGCCGGCGTCGGCGAGCGCACGCGCCCAGCCGATCCGCTGGTCGAGCTGCACGCCGTCGAAGGTGACGAACGAGCCGACGCCGGCCTGGGTGGAGATGAGCTCGAGCTGCTGGAGTTCGGACAGGGCGCTGCGGACGGTGCCGCGGCTGACCTGGTACTGCAGGGCGAGCTGGTTCTCGCCGGGCAGGCGTTCGCCGTTGGCGAGGCGCCCGGAGCGGATCAGGTCGGTGAGGTCGCCGACCAGCTGCTGCCGCTTGCTGTACATGTCCACACCTGTACACCCAGCGTTGCCGCAGGTCAAGCGGCTACGAGCGGACGGGCTTCCGCGTCGGCGGCGAGCATCTTGCCCGCCTGCTCGGCCACCTTGCCGGAGACGACCATCATGACCGCGAAGGCGCCCGCGAAGATGGTGGTGCTCAGCCAGACCATGGTCGACACCGGCAGCGTGAACGCGCCGGCGATGCGAGCCGCGCTTTCCAGCGCGAAGCCGATGCCCCAGATCACGCTGCACCGGCGCAGGACGGCGTCGAAGGTGGCGTTTCCGCTGAGCCGTTCCCACGCGGCTTCCCGTGCGGCCTGGCCGCGGGTGAGGAAGGGCCGCATGGTCTTGGTCATGATCGGGGCCGCGGTGAAGGTGGAGGCCAGGATGACGAGCCCGGTGATCCCGCTGCCGAGCGAATCCTTGGCGATCATCATCCGGGCGTCACCGGTGACGAAGGTGAGCAGCATGCCGACGACGTTCGTGGTCAGCACGACGAGGGCGAGACCGTTGAGCGTGCGGTCCTTGGCGAACTGGTACAGGGTCCGGACCAGCGGGAAGACGCCGGCGGCGGCGAGGGCGGCGAAGTCGCTCGCGCCGAGCGAGTGGAGCGCGTAGTAGACGCCGGTGGGGACGGCGATCTCGATCGCGAGGGTCTTGAGGAGGGCGCTTCCGGGCTGGTTCGTCGTCATGCCGGAAGCTTGTCGCGACGAGGGGTCCGGGAAGGATGCCGTCCGCCACGACTTCGGGCTGACAGATGTCACGGCTGCCGGCCGAGCAACGAGGTTCAGCCGCCGGAGTGCATGTCTTCCGCCTCGGGGACGCAGTCGTCGTCCGGGTCGTCGAGCCAGCCGTGGGGCAGCGTCACCTTGCCCGGGGAGCCCTGACGTCCTCGCGGCCCGGTGGCGGCTTCGGGGAAGGGCGCGGAGTGGTCGAGCTGGGCGATCAGGTCGTCGAGCTGGTCCATCGACGAGAGCATCGCGAAGCCGCGGCGGAGTTCGGAGCCGACCGGGAAGCCCATCAGGTACCAGGCCATGTGCTTGCGGATGTCGCGCATGGCCTTGTCGTGGCCGTCGTGCTCGATGAGCAGTTCGGTGTGGCGGCGGAGCACCTTCGCGACTTCGCCGAGGTTCGGCGGGGTGGGGAGTTCGCGGCCTTGGAAAGCGGCCTCCAGCTCGCCGAACAGCCAGGGGCGGCCGAGGCAGCCGCGGCCGACGACGACGCCGTCGCAGCCGGTCTCGTCGACCATGCGCAGGGCGTCGTCGGCGCTGAAGATGTCGCCGTTGCCGAGCACCGGGATGCTGGTCACGGCTTCCTTGAGGGCGGCGATCCTGGTCCAGTCGGCCTGGCCGGAGTAGCGCTGGGCGGCGGTCCGGGCGTGCAGGCTGACAGCGGCGGCACCCTCGGCTTCGGCGATGCGGCCGGCGTCGAGGAAGGTGTGGTGGTCGTCGTCGATGCCGATGCGGAACTTCACCGTGAACGGCGTGTCCCCGGCCGCCTTGACGGACTCGCGCACGATGGCTTCGAACAGCTTGCGCTTGAACGGCAGCGCGGCCCCGCCGCCCTTGCGCGTCACCTTCGCGACCGGGCAGCCGAAGTTGGAGTCGACGTGGTCGGCGAGCCCCTCGCCGACGATGATCCGGACGGCTTCGGCCATGGTCTTCGGGTCGACGCCGTAGAGCTGCATGGACCGGGGCTTTTCGTTCGCGCCGAAGGTCATCATGTGCATGGTGCCGGGGTGCCGTTCGACGACGGCGCGCGCGGTGATCATCTCGCACACGTAGATGCCGGCGCCGTACTCGGCGCACAGCTGCCGGAAGGCGACGTTGGTGATCCCCGCCATGGGCGCGAGCACGACCGGCGGATCGACCTCGTAGGGGCCGATCTTCAGGGCGGGCTTGCTCAGGGTCGCGGTCACGCTCTCCATTGTCGCCTGTGGTGTCGGTCACGCCCAGCCAGGGGGCTCGCCGGTCACTTGCTCCAGACCGTGGCCTGCGGGCGGACGGTGTTGCCCGTCGAGGTCACGTCTGTCCGCTCGACGTGATCGCGGCGACACTTCACGGGTGCGGCCCGGCATAGGGTGCGGGGTATGACCGACAAGCCCCTGCGCTGGGGAATCATGGGTACCGGCGGGATCGCCGGCGCCTTCGCCCAGGACCTGCTGCTCACCGAGTCCGGAGTGGTTGCCGCGGTCGGGTCGCGCAGCGATGACAGTGCCGGGCGGTTCGCCGACGAACACCGCATCGAGACGCGCCACGGCAGTTACGAAGCCCTCGCGAACGATCCGGACGTCGACGTCGTCTACGTCGCCACCCCGCATCCCATGCACCACGCCAACGCCCGGCTCGCGCTCGAGGCCGGGAAACCCGTGCTCGTCGAGAAGCCGTTCACGATGACCGCCGGGGAAGCCCGCGATCTCGTCGAGCTGGCGCGGGCCAAGAACCTCTTCCTCATGGAAGCCATGTGGACGCGGTTCCTGCCGCACATCCGGCACGTCCGTGAACTCCTGCCGCAGCTCGGGGCCGTCGTCACCGTCACCGCCGACCACGGGCAGTGGTTCGCCGAAGACCCCGCCTTCCGGCTCTTCGCCCCCGAACTCGGCGGGGGCGCCCTGCTCGACCTCGGGATCTACCCCGTCTCGTTCGCGTCGATGGTGCTCGGACGGCCCGAGCGCGTGGCCGCCATGGCCACGCCCGCCTTCACCGGCGTCGACGCGCAGATGTCGATGCTGTTCGGCTACGCCGGCGGCGCGCAGGCCGTCCTGACCTGCACCTTGAGTGCGGTTTCGCCGACCACCGCGGCGATCGTCGGCACCGACGGGCGGATCGAAATCGACGGGCCCTTCTACGCTCCCGCCTCCTTCACCCTCATCCCGCGCGAAGGCGAGCGGAGCCGCTTCGACTACGTCGACGAGGGCCGTGGCCTGCGGCACCAGGCCGACGAGGTGGCGCTCCGGCTGGCCGCCGGGGACACCGAGAGCCCGCTCATGCCGCTGGACGAAACCGTCTCGATCATGACCACCATGGACGAGGTGCTCGCCGCGACCAGGACGTGACCGCGGATTGAGTAGTGCTACGGATCCGCAGGTGGCCGCCGGTGCGTGACCCTGTCCGGTATGACCACCGAAGCAGATGTGCTCCTCCGGCTCGCCGGCGAGATCGACGACCTGGGGCGTCGTCTCGCCGTGGTGGGCTCCGAACTGCGGACCGTCCGGGACGGGCAGCCCGAACCGGCCGAGCAGCCCGAGCAGCCCGAGCAGCCTGAACCGGCCGGAGAGCCCGAGCCGGTCGAACAACCGCAACCCCGCCCGCAACGGCCCGAGCCGAACCCGTGGCCGCAGTCCCAGTGGCAGCCGCCGCGGCAGCAGTACGTCCCGCCGCAACAGCAGTACGTCCCGCCACAGCAGTACCCGCAGCCGCCCTACCAGCCCGTTCCGCGGCCGACGCTGGGCGAAAAGCTCGGCAAGGAAGGCGCCGGCAGCCGCGTGCTCGCCTGGGTCGGCGGGGCCGTGACGCTGCTCGGCGTCGTGCTGCTGCTCGTGCTGGCCGTGCAGCGGGGCTGGCTCGGGCCGCTGCCGCGGGTGCTCGTCGGCGCCGGGTTCGGGCTGGCGCTCACCGGCACCGGCGTGTGGCTGCACCGCAAGCCCGCCGGCCGCACCGGCGCGTTCGCGCTGGCCGCCACCGGCATCGCGACGCTCTACCTGGACGTCGTCGCCGCGACGTCGCTGTACGAGTTCCTGCCGGTGCTCGCCGGGCTCGTGGCCGGGCTGGCGGTCGCCGTTGGCGGGCTGCTCGTGGCCGTGCGCTGGGCGTCGCCGCTGCTGGCCGCCGCCGTCGTCGTCGGCTGTGTCGTGTGCGCGCCGATGACGGTCGGCGGGTTCACCCCCGAACTGGTCACCTTCCTGCTGATGGTCCAGCTCGCGACGGTGCCGGTGCAGCTGCGCCGCGACTGGTCGTCGCTGACGCTGGCCGCCGGTGTCCCGCCGCTGCTCGCCTCCGTGATCAGCACGGCGTGGCTCGCCGGGGGCGGCAGCTGGGCCAACACCGCCGCGGCTGGCGGCGCCGGGCTCGTCGGGGTCGTGCTCGCGCTGATCGTGCTGCGCCGTCGCCGGAACGACCCCGCGGCGCTCTCGCTGCTGGCGACCGCCGTGCTGCCGACGCTCATCGCGGCGGTGCTGCTGCCGAAGGCGCAGGCCGTGCCGATCACGGCGGGAGCCGGTGCCCTGTTGCTCGCCGTCTGGGCGGCGCGCCGCTGGTGGCCCGGGTTCGCCGGGCAGGTGGCCGGGCTGGCCGGCCTGCTCGCGATCCTGCAGGCGACGGTCACCCAGTTCGACGGCCCGGCACGCTCGGGCGTGCTGCTCGGCGAGGCGCTGCTGCTCGTCGTGGCCGCCGTGGGCGGGCGCAGCCGGGGCGCGCTCGCCGCCGCGCTCGGGTTCGCGTCGATCGGCGGGCTGCTCGGCGTGGTCTTCGACGTCACGCCCGCGCTGCTGATCGTGCCGCGCAGCCACCCGGTCGCGGAGCTCGCCGGGGCGCTCGCGGTCGCCGCGCTCATCCTCGCCGTGTCGGTCGCCCTGCCGTGGGCCGCGGTGCGCCTGGCGGTGTTCCGCGGGCCGGCCGAGGACCTGCCGATCTGGCTGCTCGCCGGGGTTTCGGCGCTCTACGGCGCCGCCGGGGTCGTGCTGTGCGGCGCGCTGCTCGCCGCACCCGGCCGGCCGGGGTTCCTGCTGGGCCACGCGCTGATCACGGTCTCCTGGACGGTCGCGGCGCTCGTGCTGCTCCTGCGCGGCATCGACGTCGCCGCGCTGCGGGTGACCGGGCTGATCCTGGTCGGGGCCGCGGTGCTCAAGCTGGTCCTGTTCGACCTGTCGGCGCTGGACGGGCTGGCCCGGGTCGGCGCGTTCCTCGGCGCCGGCCTGGTGCTGCTGGCGGCGGGAACGCGGTACGCGCGGCGGGTCGCGTCGCGCTAGCCGGGAAGACCCGGACCGCGGACGGTTCGACGCCGAGTGCTCCGTCCGCATCCGCGTGGTGCCCGAGCGCTTCCGGGGGGTGCTGACCTAGTCCACTTCGGACGGTCGAAAGCCGGGAGTTCGTGAGGAAGTCACGGATTCGTCGCCGTGTGGACACCTCGTTGTCCGGTTATTGTGCATTCGTGCCCGAACAAACCGGCGAAACCCGCAACGAGAAGCTGCAGCGCAACCTCGGCGAGCTGCTGCAGGAACTGCGGGTCGCGCAGGCCGGGGTGCAGATCCTCTTCGGCTTCCTGCTGTCGGTCGTGTTCACCGACCGGTTCCACGACGCCAGCGGGTTCGAGAAGTCGCTGCACCTGTCCGCGGTGACGCTCGCGGTCGCGGCCACGGCGCTGCTCACCGCGCCCGCGGCGTGGCACCGGCTGCTGTTCCGCACCGGCAGCCGCGAGCGGATCCTGACCGTCGGCAACCGGCTGGTGCTGGTCGGGCTGGTCTGCCTGGCGCTGGCCATCACCTCGACGGTCGCGCTGATCGCCAAGGTGGTCTACGGCGGGATCGCCATGCTCGTGATGGCCGTGCTGTGCCTGCTGATCTTCGGGCTGCTCTGGTTCGTCATGCCCTTCCGGCTGAACCCGGCCGGTCAGCCGACCGGGCCGCCCAAGTAGCGCGTGTCCTCCTGGACGAAGCAGAGCGGGTTGCCGGACGGGTCGTCGGCGTAGAACGACCGTTCGCCCCAGAACTGCGTCTCGATGGCGTCGTCGAGCCAGCGCGGTCCGGCCGCCTGGACCCGCCGGAACGTCTCTTCGACGTCGTCGACCGCGAGGTAGACGATCCGCGGGTCCTTCCGCGGCCGGGGCTCGCGGTGCTCGGGCGGGGCCTCGACGCAGGCGAGCACGACCCCGCCGCAGGTGAAGTAGTGCCGGTTGACGGCGATGCGCTCACCGGGGTCGGCGAAGACGGCGGCGTAGAAGGCGACGGCGACCTCGATGTCGTCGACGGGCTGGATCAGCCGGAACACCCGCGCGCCGCTCATGCGGGCACAGTACCGCTGTTCATCCCGTGTTCGGCAGCAGTTGCCGGGGTGGTCGGAAGCCGCCCGTAGCTTCCGGCCCGTGACTGACACTTCTCGCCGGACCTTCCTCCTCGGCGCCCCGGCCGTCGCCGCCGCGGCGACCCTGCCGAACGTCCTCGGCGCCCCGGCCGCCGAAGCCACCGGCCGGCACCGCCCGGACACCGAAGATCCGCGCTTCACGCTCGTGGTCATGCCCGACACGCAGTACCTGTTCGACGAGGACCGCGGTGACGCGGCCCCGCTCGACGCCTCGCTGCGCTACGTCCTCGACGAGGCCGACGACAACGTTGTCTTCCTCGCCCACCTCGGCGATCTCACCCAGAACGGCCGGGCGGACGAGTTCGCCCGCATCAGCCGGTCGTTCCAGGCCCTCGACCGTCGCCGGTTCCCGTACAGCACGCTCGCGGGCAACCACGACATCGACGGCTCGAAGGACGACCAGCGCGGCCCGTCGCCGTACCTCGACGCCTTCGGCCCGCAGCGCCAGCGCACTTCGCCGACGTTCCGCGGCGCGTCGAAGGACGGCTACAACACCTTCCACGTCTTCCGCGGCGGCGGCCGCGAGTGGCTGCTGCTGGCCCTCGACTGGCGGCCCTCGGCGGGCGGGCTGAACTGGGCGAAGCAGGTGCTCGCGCAGCACCCGACGCTGCCGGCCATCCTGACCATCCACGAGCTGGTCTGGGCCGACGACGACCACCAGGCCCAGTTCTCGACGTTCGGCGAGCACGTCTGGCAGGAGCTCGTCCAGGGCAACGACCAGATCTTCCTCACGCTCAACGGCCACTACTGGCCGACCGGGCGCACCGTCCGCAAGAACGCCGCCGGCCACGACGTGCACGTTCACCTCGCCAACTACCAGGACCGCTACTACGGCGGCAGCGCGATGGTGCGGCTCTACCAGTTCGACCTCGCGCGCGGCGTGATCGACGTCCGGACGTTCTCGCCGTGGCTCGCCGCGCAGGACCACCTGAGCGAGCTGCAGCAGGTGGAGGTCGAACGCAGCGGCGCGGCCGACTACTTCAGCCTGGAGATCGACTTCGCCGAGCGTTTCCAGGGCTTCGCGCCGGCGCCGGTCCCGCCCGGACGGCCGGCGAAGCAGCTCCTGATCCCCGGAACCGTCGCGTACTGGCGGTTCGAGGGTGGCCAGGACGGCAAGGTGGTGCCGGACGACGTCGTCGTGCGCGACCGGACCGGCCGCGGCAACGACCTCACCCGCGTCACCACGCCCGGGAGCGGCCCGGATGCGCTGAAGTACTCGAGCGAGTTCTCCCCGCGGCAGCCGTCGCGGGCGAGCCTGCGGTTCGACGGCGGGCGCGATCCGAGCCGGGGCGCCTACCTGCGCACGGTCGACGCGGCACCGATCAACAAGCTGACGTTCGAACGGGGTTACACCGTCGAGGCGTTCTTCCGGCTGCCGGCGAACTTCAAGGACGGCCACCACGGCTGGTGCGGCCTGTTCGCCCGGCAGGGCAGCGGCGCGGCCGCGGGCAAGACCGGTGACGACCCGCAGGAGTCCGCGGCCACACTGTCCCTTTCGGACAGTGGCGAGCTGCAGTGGGCGGTGTACCCGCTGAACCAGAACCGGACGTCGACGAACTGGGGCCACGAACTGCCCGTGGAGAAGTGGTGGCACGTCGCCGTCGTCAACGACGGCCGGCGCACGACGATGTTCGTCGACGGCTGCCCGGTGGTCCGGAACCCGGCCACGCCCGCCGTCGGGCTCGCCGATCCGGGCGGCCCGTGGCTCGTCGGGGCGTCGTCCTACGGGGGCAAGGTCGACCGCAGTTTCGCGGGGCTGCTGGGCGACGTGCGGGTGGTGGACCGGCCGCTGAACCCGCGTGAATTCATGCTGGGCTGAGGCCCTTGACAGCGGGTGGACAATAAAAAATCGGCGTGTCCTCCGGGGACAACAGGAGAACTCGCCGAACTTGAATACAGTCTAACCGCTGTGAGGGGAACTTGTCAAATCAGGGGTACGACGAGGAATTGCGGGAAGAAGGGGCCTACGTCGCCGCGCTGTACGAGCGGCTCGACCGCGAACGCGCGGCGGCGCAGGCCCGGTACCGCGGCGCACTCGGGCGAACCGACGTGCCGCCGGGGGAACGGGAGACCGACGTCCGGTGCCGGTCGCGGGAGGCGGCCCGGCTGGACGTCGCCGACAACGGCCTTTGTTTCGGCCGGTTGGACGCCCGTTCGGGCGAAACCAGCTACATCGGCCGAATCGGGCTGTTCGACGCGGAAAACGACTACGAACCGTTCCTGCTGGATTGGCGGGCGCCGGCGGCGCGGCCGTTCTACGTCGCCACGGCGGCGCGACCGGAAAACATGCGCCGCCGCCGTCAGTTCCACACGATGGGCCGCCGGGTCCTCGATTTCACCGACGAGATCTTCGGCCGCCCCGAGGGTGCCGAACGGGGGGACGCGGCCCTGCTGGCCGCGGTCAACGCGCCGCGCGGCGAAGGCATGCGGGACATCGTCGCCACGATCCAGGCCGAGCAGGACGAGATCATCCGCCTCGATCACCCGGGGGTGCTGGTCGTCGAAGGCGGCCCCGGCACCGGGAAGACGGCCGTCGCCCTGCACCGGGTGGCGTACCTGCTCTACACGCGGCGGGAGCGGCTGTCGCGCAGCGGCGTGCTCGTGGTGGGGCCGAGCCCGCTGTTCCTCGACCACATCGCCCGCGTGCTGCCGTCGCTCGGCGAGTCGGACGTGGTCTTCACGACCACTGGCGGCCTCTTCCCCGGCCTGCGCACCACCGCCGAGGACGCGCCGGAGGTGGCGCGGCGCAAGGGATCGCTGGCGATCCTCGACGTGCTGGCCGCGGCGGTCGCCGACCGGCAGCAGGTGCCGGACGAGCCGGTGCCGGTCGAGCTGTCCGACGTCACCGTGCACCTCGACGCCGATCTCGCGGCCGAGGCCCGGCTCGCAGCGCGCCGGGCCGCGTTGCCGCACAACGAGGCCCGTGCGATCTTCCGCGAGCGTGTCCTGGCCCTGCTCGCCGAGCGCGCGGCGGCGAAGATCGGCGAGGCCTGGCTGACCGCGGAAGACCGGGGCGCGTGGGCCGGTCTCCGCGCCGACGTCCTGGCCGAGCTGCGGCAGCACGAAGAGCTGGAAGCCGCCCTCGAGGGGCTGTGGCCGTACCTGACGCCGGAGACGCTGCTGGCCCCGCTGTACTCGTCGCCGCGCCGGCTCGAGGCCGCCGGGGCCGATCCGGCGCTGTTCCGCGCGGACGGCACGGCGTGGACGGTGTCCGACGTGCCGTTGCTCGACGAACTGGTCGACCTGCTCGGCCGGGACGACACGGCCGAACGCGCCGCCGCGCACCGGCGGGCGGAAGCGGAGGCCGAGTACGCCTCCGGGGTCATGGAACTGCTGAAACTGGACGCCGAGGAGCTCGACGAAGACGTCCAGCTGGTCGCCGAGGACCTCCTCGGCGCCGAAGACCTGGCCGAGCGGTTCACCGAGCGCGATCCACGCGACCTCGCCGAGCGGGCCGCCGCGGACCGGGACTGGACGTACGGGCACGTCGTCGTCGACGAGGCGCAGGAACTGTCCGAAATGGACTGGCGAGTGCTGATGCGGCGGTGCCCCAGCCGGTCGTTCACGATCGTCGGCGACCTCGCCCAGCGCCGTTCCGCAGCGGGAGCGAGCGACTGGGCCACGATGCTCACGCCGTACGTCGGCGACCGCTGGCAGTACCGCGAACTGACGGTCAACTACCGCACTCCGGCGGAGATCATGGCGATCGCCGGCGCGCTCCTGGCGCGGTTCGCACCGGCCGCGCGGCCGCCGGAATCGGTGCGCGCGTGCGGGGTGCGGCCGTGGTCCAGACGGGTGGACGGCGAGGAGCTGGCGGAGGCCATCGACGACTTCGTCCGCGACGAGGCCGGTCGCGCGGGCACCAGCGTCGTGCTCGGGCCGCCGGGCCTGCCGGGAACGATCCCGGCCGCCGCCGCCAAGGGACTGGAGTTCGACGCCGTGCTCGTCGTCGAACCGGAGCGGATCCTGGCCGCGGGCCCGCGCGGCGCGGCCGAGCTCTACGTCGCGCTCACCCGCGCCACGCAGCGCCTCGGGGTGCTGCACCGGGATCCGCTCCCGGCGGAGCTGACCGGCCTCGCCGAGGCCGGGGTGCCCGCGAAGTCCGGGCACCGGCGGTTCCTGTAGCGAACGGGGGTGGCGGGCCGTTGGCGCCCGTCATCCCCGCACCGCTAGGCCGTGAGCCGGCCCCAGGAGTAGTTCTGCTTGGCCAGCTTGAGGTACACGAAGAGCTCGGTCCCGGACACGCCCGGGATCTTGCGGACCTCTTCGCCGAGCACCTCGAGCATGTGGTCGTCGTCCCGGCAGACCAGCTCCGCCAGCAGGTCGTACCGCCCGGCGCACAGCACGACGTAGTGCACGTTCGTCAGCTCGGACAGCTTGTCGGCGACGTCGCGGGGATCGACGCCGTCGACGTTGATGCCGACCATGGCCTGGCGCGTCAGATCGACGTTGACCGGGTCGGTCACCGCGACGATCTGCATCAGGTCGTCGCGCAGCAGCCGCTGCACCCGTTGGCGGACCGCTCCCTCCGAAAGCCCGACCGCCTTGGCGAGCGCGGTGAACGAGGCCCGGCCGTCCTTCTGGAGCAGGTCGATCAGTGATCTGTCCGTATTGTCCAGCGCGCGCGCACGTGTTTCGTCACCCATGCCGTCCCTCCCTGTGTTTCGGCATGTGATTTGTCAAGTGCGCAGCGTATCGAGACCTGCGGAGAAAGCGAGCCCTCCGCGCCAGCTTCGCGCGATTCGACGTACACGCCGTGCTCAGCCGAGGAATCGGTGGCCAGAGGCGAAACTCACGAGGCTTTCCGAGGCGGTTTTGTGCGCCCGCGCACAGCGGGACGCGCGTACCGCACCGCGGCAGGTACCGTCTGGCGGCTCGGTCGGACCATCACCCCAGGAGGACCAACGCATGTCGGAGGCCGTGGCGCTCGGCGTCGCCCCCGCCGTTCCCGCGAAGGGACTGCGCGGCGGCGCGCTGGGCATGGTGTCGTCGATGGTCATCGGGATGTCGTCGACCGCGCCGGCCTACTCGATTGCGGCCACCCTCGGGCTGATCGTGCTGGCGGGCACCGGGTTCCAGGCGGCCGCGTTCGTGCTGCTCTCGTTCGTGCCGGTGCTGTTCGTCGCGTTCGCCTTCCGCGAGCTGAACACGGCGGAACCCGACTGCGGCACCAACTTCACGTGGGCGACGCGGGCGTTCGGCCCGCACGCCGGGTGGTTCACCGGCTGGGTCGTCACGGTCGCGCAGCTGCTGGTGATGAGCAGCCAGTCCGCGCTCACCGGCCGGTACACGCTGCTGCTGTTCGGTGCGTCCGACGCCGCGGGCAACCGGTGGCTGACGACGGCGATCGGGGCCGCCTGGCTGCTGGCGCTGTGCTGGCTCTGCTACCGCGGGATCGAGGTGTCCGCGCGGGCGCAGTGGGTCCTGCTGGGCGTGGAACTCGCCGTCCTGGTGCTCTTTTCGGTCGTGGCGCTGGTCCGCGTCTTCGACGGCACCGCCGGGCCGCAGGCGTCCGTGCCGCGGCCGGACTGGCTGTGGCCGGGCGGCGTCTCCGCCGGCGCCGCGGTTTCGGCGGTGCTGCTGGCCGTGTTCATCTACTGGGGCTGGGAAAGCTCGCTGTCGGTCAACGAGGAGTCCGCCGACCCGCGCCGCGCACCGGGGCGCGCCGCGGTGTTGTCGACGGTGCTGCTGGTGCTGAACTACCTGCTCGTGACGGTCGCCGCGCTGGCCTTCGCCGGGATCGGCAGCGAGGGGATCGGCCTGGGCAACGAGGCCAACTCCGAGGACGTCCTCGCCGGCCTGGGTGGCGCGGTGTTCGGCGACGGGACGACGGGCAAGATCCTCGGCGTGCTGCTGATCGTTTCCGTGCTGACCAGCGGCGCGGCCACCAGCCAGGCGACGATCATGCCGGCGGCGCGCACGACGTTGTCGATGGCCAGCCACGGCGCGCTGCCGAAGGTGTTCGGGCGCGTGCACCCGCGGTTCCGGACGCCGACCGTCGCGACCTGGGCCTTCGGGCTGGTTTCGCTGGCGGTGTACGCGCTCCTGGCGCTGATCAGCGACAACGTCCTGGCCGATTCGGTCGACGCGGTGGGCCTGACCATCGCCATCGAGTACACGATGACGGCGCTGGCCTGCGTCTGGGTGTTCCGCCGGACGCTCTTCGCGAGCGTGCGCAACTTCGTGCTGCGCGGGCTGCTGCCGTTCGTCGGCGGCGTGTTCTTCCTCGCCGTGCTGGTGTTCGCGCTGATCGAGTACGCGCGGCCGGACGCGGGCGAGACGACGGTGTTCGGCATCGGCGGCGTCGCGGTGATCGGCGTGGTGTCGATCGTGCTCGGGGTGCCACTGATGTTCGCCGTCCACCGCGCCTGCCGCGACTTCTTCGCCGGACGCCGCCTGTCGCGCGGGTTCGTGCCGCGCGGCGGCGACAGCATCAGCCCAAGTCGCGTCGGCTGAGGTCCTCCTCGGTCTCGCGGCGCACCAGCAGCGTGGCGACGCCGTCCCGCACGCCGACCAGCGGCGGCCGGCCGACCTGGTTGTAGTTCGACGCCAGCGAGTGGTGGTACGCGCCGGTGCACGGCACGGCCAGGAGGTCGCCCGCGTGCAGGTCGGCGGGCAGGCTGATGCCCTCGGCGAGGACGTCACCGGCCTCGCAGTGCCTGCCGACCACGGTCATCGGGATGCGCTGCGCCTTCGACCGGCGGCCGACCAGGCGGGTGGTGTAGCGGGCGCCGTAGAGGGACGGGCGCGCGTTGTCGCTCATGCCGCCGTCGACCGCGACGAACGTGCGGCTGCCGCGCTTGACCGCGCACACGCGGTAGACCGTGATCCCGGCGGGCCCGACGATCGCCCGGCCGGGTTCGATCGTCAAGCGGGGCACCGGGAAGCCGTGCGCCGCGCATTCGTAGGCGAGCGCCACGCGCAGGCGCCGCGAGTAGCCGCCGAGGTCGAACGCGGGCTCGCCGCCGACGTACGGCACCGCGTGCCCGCCGCCGAGGTCGAGCTCCCGCAGCGTGACGCCGTGGGTGTCGCGGATCCGCACGAGGACTTCGGCCATCCGGCGCGCGGCGGCCTCGTACCGGTCGATTCTGGTCACCTGGGAGCCGATGTGGCAGTGCAGCCCCTGAAGCCGCAACCCGGGTTGTTTCTTCACGGCTTCGACGGCGGCGTCGACGTTGTCGGGTACGCCGTCGAGGAGCGAGAAGCCGAACTTCTGGCCTTCGGTGCCGGTGCTGATGGCGGTGTGCGCCCCGGCGGCGACCCCCGGCGTCACGCGGATCATCACCTGCTGGGCGGCGTGGGCGAGCGCGCCCAGCTGCTCGATCTCGTCGAGGGAGTCGACCACGATCCGCCGGACGCCGTAACCGAGTGCGGCCTTCAGGTCTTCGGGCGTCTTCGCGTTGCCGTGCAGCAGCATGCGCTCCGCGGGGAAGCCGATCGAGCGCGCGACGGCGATCTCGCCCGCGGAGCAGGTGTCGAGCGACAACCCCTCTTCGGCGACCCAGCGCAGTACGGCCCGCGTACACAGCGCCTTGCTCGCGTACGCGACTTCGACGTCCGGCAGCGCTTCACGGTACTCGCGCGCGGTGTCGCGGACCTGCTGTTCGTCGAGGAGGTAGGACGGCGTCCCGAAGCGCGCGGCGAGGTGGCTGACGGGCGCGCCGGCGAAGAGCAGTTCGCCGTCTTCGCCGAGTCGGGTGCTTCGCGGCCAGATTCCTGGCTCGAGGTGATCGGCGGCTTCACAGCCGAGGCTGGGAAGAAGCTCGCTGAGCGTCACGGGTGCCTCCGGGCATGACGGCGGATCGGACCCCGTCAGGACACCCCTGCCGGTCCGCCCGGAGATCACCCGTGAACGCCGTCCTGACGCCGCCGGTTTGCCCGCTTACTCCTTATTAACGCCCGAGTAACTTGCGTCACCGCCGGCCCAGGCGGACAGCAGCCCGGCGAGCTGTTCGTCTTCGGCCGGGGTGAGCAGGCGGCTGGGCGGCCGGACGTCGGGGCGGCACAGGCCGAGCCGGCCCAGCGCGGCCTTGACCACGCTGACGTTGTTGGCGTTCCCGTTCGCCGCCCGGAGTTCCTCGAATGGCCGGATCCGCTCCCAGACGGTCATCGCGGCCGGATAGTCCCCTGTGGACAGTGCGCGGAACATCGCCAGCGAGATCGCCGGGTCGACGTTCACCAGCCCGGACGTGAAGCCGGTGGCGCCGACGGCGAAGTAGCCGGGGGCCGAGAGTTCCGCCAGGCCCGCGATCCAGACGAACCGGTCGAAGCCCGCGTCCCGGGCGACCGAGCCGAACCGAACGGGGTCCGCCACCGCGTACTTGACGCCGATGACGTTCGGCGCCGCTTCCCCGAGCGCGCGCAGCTGCTCGCCGGTGATCGCCGGGTTGCGGACGTAGAGCACGACGCCGAGTTCCGGCACCTCGGCGGCGATCGCCGCGTGGTAGTCGACCCAGCCGTCGCCGGAGATGTACGGGTGCACCGGCTGGTGGATCATGATCATCTCGGCACCGGCCGCCCGCGCGTGCCCCGCGGCCCGCCGCGCCGACGCGACGTCGTGCCCTACGCCGGCGAGGACGCTCGCCCGGCCGGCCGCGGCCTCGACGGTGACCTCCAGGCACTGGCGCGCCTCGGCCGCGTCGAGCGCGTAGAACTCGCCCGTGTTGCCGTTCGGCGTCACGACCTCGATGCCGCCGGTGATCAGCCGGTCCACCAGCTTCGCGTACGTCTGGGTGTCGACGGCGCCCTCGGCGTCGAACGGCGTGACGGGGATGGCCACCACCCCGGAAAGCCGCCGCCTCTGCTCCTCGAACGTCATCGGGCCCCCTTCGGATCGCCGGTCTCGGTCGTGCGTTCGCCGGGCAGCCCGAAGGCGACCCGGTCGAGGAAATCGGTGATGTGCTTGCGCAGCAGGTGTTCGGCCTGCCGGGCGTTGCCGCTCTCGGCGGCGTTCAGGATCGCCCGGTGCTCGGCCGCTTCGCCCTGCCAGGTCGGGCTGATGCCCCAGCCGGTGACGGTGATCAGCGCGGCCTGGTCGCGCAGCCCGTCCAGGGCCTCGACCAGCAGCGGGTTGCCGCACCCGGCGTAGAGCGCGCGGTGGAACAGCCGGTTGGCCAGGCTGGCCTTCGCGCGGTCGGTCGCCGCCGTGCCGGTCTCGACGCCGGCCAGCGCCTGTCGCGCGTCCCGGAAGTCCGCGCCTCGCTCGACGGCCCGCCGGACCGCCTCGGGTTCGAGCAGCGCGCGCAGGTCGTACACCGCGGACGCGCTCTCGGCGTCCATGACCCGGACCGCGGCTCCCTTGTACGTGCTCATCGTGACCAAACCGGAACCGGCCAGGATCCGCAGGGCCTCGCGCACCGGCGTCTTCGACACCCCGAGCAGGGTGCCGACCTCGGCTTCCACGAGCGTTTCCCCGGGCGCGAACTCCCCGCTCAAGATCGCTTCCTTGATCGCGTCACGCACGAAATCCGTCCGCGAGACGGGCGGCGGCGGCCTCCGGGCCGACGAAGTGCTCGCCACTGGCATGTCCGATCTGATATACGATGCGACATACAACATTATCACGGACCGAGGGAGCAGCCATGCAGCGTTGCACCGGCTTCCGATTCCGACGACTGTTGCTGGCGGCGGCCCTCGCCACCGGTCTGGCGGCCTGCGGCGCACCCGGCGGCGACGGCGGTCAGGCGGCGGATCCCCGGGCCGTGCCCGAGAAGCCGGGCAAACCGGTCGAGCTCAACATCCTCGACGTCGCCGGCAACCTGCAGCTCACCAAGCAGATGATCGAGAACTTCAAGGCCGCCCACCCGGACGTGCTGGCGAAGGTCACGTATTCGACCGCGCCCGCGCCGAGCATGGCGGGCAAGCTGAAGGCCGAGCAGGACGGCGGCGTCGCCCAGACCCACCTGGTCCTCAGCGGGACCGACGGCCTCTCCGCCGGCATCGCGAACGGCACCCTCGCCAAGGTGCTGCCGGACTTCTCGAGCCGGTTCCCGAACCTGATGCAGAACTACCTCGAGCCCGCGGCGAAGATGCAGGAGCTGGCCAACGGCTACGGCATCGAGGTCGTCTACTACCCGTCGGGCCCGCTGCTGGAGTTCAACCCCGCCGCGGTGACCGCCGCCCCGGCGTCCCCGCAGGAGCTGCTCGACTGGGCGAAGGCGCACCCGGACAAGTTCCAGTACGCCCAGCCGTCGAACTCCGGCCCGGGCCGCACGTTCCTGATGGGCCTGCCGTACCTGCTCGGCGACAAGGACCCGAAGGACCCGGACAAGGGCTGGGACAAGACCTGGGCGTTCCTGCAGGAGCTCGGCAAGTACGTGAAGTACTACCCGTCGGGCACCACGGAGACGATGAAGAACCTCGCGTCCGGGTCGGTGGACATGGTCATGTCGACCACGGGCTGGGACATCAACCCCCGCAAGCTCGGCACCGTGCCGAACACGGTCAAGACGGCGATCATGCAGCCGATGCACTGGGTCACCGACGCCCAGTACGCCCTGATCCCCAAGGGGCTTTCGCCCGACCAGGAGTCGGCGATCCTGCAGCTGGTCGCGTGGATGCTCAAGCCGGACCAGCAGGCGATCGCCTACGACGACGGGTACTTCTACCCCGGCCCGGCGGTCAAGGACGTCACCCTGCGGATGGCGCCGCAGAAGAGCCAGGACACCCTCCGGCAGTTCGGGCGCCCGGAGTACGACCAGTGGATCGCGCAGTACCCCAAGGAGACCTCGCTGCCCGCCGAGCAGCAGGTCAAGGCGTTCGACAAGTGGAACCAGCTGGTCGGCGGCGCGAAGGTCGGCAAGAAGTGACGTTCGAGCAGCTGCGGCTGGAGGGCGTCTCCCGCAGCTTCGGCACGGCGAACGCCCTGCGCGACCTCGACCTCGCCATCGCCCGCGGCGAGTTCGTGGCCCTGCTCGGCCCGTCCGGCTGCGGCAAGTCGACGGCGTTGAACTGCCTGGCCGGCCTGCTCCCCCTGACGGCGGGCAGCATCCGGCTCGACGACACCCGCATCGACGGCCGGCCGCCGGAGCAGCGCGGGTTCGGGATGGTGTTCCAGAACTACGCGCTGTTCCCGCACATGTCCGTCCGCGCCAACGTCGGCTTCGGCCTCAAGATGCGCAAGGTGGCCCGCGCCGAGGCCCGCCGGCGCGTCGACGAAGCGCTCCGGCTGGTCCAGCTCACCGAGCACGCGGCGAAGTTCCCCGCGCAACTCTCCGGCGGGCAGCAGCAGCGCGTCGCCATCGCCCGCGCGGTCGTGCTGGAGCCGCCGGTGGTGCTGATGGACGAGCCGTTGTCCAACTTGGACGCCAAGCTCCGGCTCGAGATGCGGATGGAGATCCGCCGCCTCCACCAGACGCTCGGCCTGACGACGGTGTACGTGACGCACGACCAGGAGGAGGCGTTGTCGCTCGCGGACCGCCTGGTGGTGCTGCGCGAGGGCACCGTCCAGCAGATCGGCACGCCGGAGGAGGTGTACGCCCAGCCGGTGAACAGTTATGTGGCCTCCTTCATGGGCTACCGCAACCTCCTCGACGTGACGGTGACCTCCGCGGCGGCCTCGTCGGTCACCGTGGAAGCCGCGGGAGTCCGCCTCACCGGCCGCGGTTCGCTTACGGAGGGCCCGGCGAAGGTGGCGATCCGCCCAGAGGACTTCGTGGTCGGCGACGGCATCGAGAACGCCCTCGACGTGACGGTCGAGATCGTCGAGTACCACGGCCGCGAGCTGTCGATCTCCGCCCGGCTGGCGACCGGCCTGCCGGTGTACTTCCGGACGGACAAGCGCCTTGCCCCGGGAGACACGGTGAAGATCGGTGTCCCGGCCGAGCGGGTCCTGGTGTTCGCGCCATGACCCCGCCGATGGTCGACGTCGCTCGCGCCGAAGTGGCCGAAGTGGCCGAAGTGGCCGCCGTGGTCCGGGCCGCGTCGGGGGCCGGGGTCCGCGGTGGAGAGGTGGCGTCATGACCGCCGTCGCGAGCGCTCGCCCCGCCCTGCGGCACCGTCTTGCCGAACGCGGCATCGACCGCACCCTGCTGCTCCTGGTGCCCGGCCTCCTGGTCACCGCCTGCCTGTTCCTGTACCCCTTCCTCTACGGCCTCCAACTGTCCCTCGCGCCCCGCAAGGGCGGCGTCTTCGCCAACTACGCGCGGTTCTTCGCCGACCCCTACCTGCGTGACACCATCTGGACGACGCTTGACATCGCCCTGCCCGCCACCCTCATCAACGTGCTCGCCAGCATCCCGATCGCCTACGTGATGCGCGGCCTCGTGCGCGGCAAGCGCCTCCTGACGACGATCCTCGTCGTGCCGATCACGCTCGGCACGGTGCTCACCGCGCAGGGCCTGATCATGTACGGCGGGCCGGCGGGCTGGCTGAACAAGGTGCTCACCGTCCTCGGCGGCACCGACCAGCCGCTCCCGCTGATCCACAACTACACCGGCGTGCTGCTCTCCCTGGTGATCACCGGCTTCCCGTTCTCCTTCCTGCTGACGTTGTCCTACCTTTCGGGCATCGACCCCTCCCTGGAGAAGGCGGCCGCGACGCTCGGCGCCAACGGCGTCCAGCGCTTCCGGCGGATCACCCTGCCCCTGCTGGCGCCCGGCCTGGCGATCACCTTCTGCCTCTCCTTCGTCATGGCGTTCTCGGTCTTCCCGAGCGCGCAGCTCGTCGGCGACCCGGCGAACGAGACCCGCGTCATCTCGATCGCCGCCTACCACGCCGCGTTCGAGGAGTACGACTACTCGATGGGCTCGGCCGTCGCGATGCTCATGGCGGTGGTCATGCTCATCGTGATCGGCCTGGTCATGGCGTGGCGGGGCACCCTGTACCGCGGAGCGACCGGAGGCAAGGGATGACCGGTTGGGTCGCGCGTCCCGGACGTTGGGTCGTCTGGGCCGTCGTCGGGTTCTTCTTCGTCAACCTCGCGGGCGTGGTGCTCTCGGTGGTCGTCGACTCGTTCGGCACCCAGTGGTTCGGCACCTGGCTCCCGGACGGCTTCACCACCCACTGGTACGCCGACGCCTGGCGCGAGTTCGGCCTCTCGGACGTCCTCCTGACGACGGCGGTCGTCGCGCTGGTCGTGATCGCCGTCTCGGTGGCGGTCGGCGTCCCGGCCGCCTACGCACTCGCCCGCCGCTCGTTTCCCGGCAAACGCCTGGTGATGCTCCTGTTCGTGCTGCCGATCCTGATCCCTCCCATCACCTACGGCATCCCGCTCGCCACCGTCCTCTACAAGTTCCACCTGGCCGGCACGACCACCGGTGTCATCCTGGCCAACCTCGTGCCGTCGGTGCCGTTCGTCGTGCTGACGATGACGCCGTTCATCGAGCAGATCGACCCGAAGATCGAGGCCGCGGCCCGCATGTCCGGCGCGCGGACCGCCTCGGTGTTCACCCGCATCCTCGGCCCGCTGCTGCTGCCGGGCATCCTGGCCGCGTCGATCCTCGTGCTGGTGCGCACGGTGGGCATGTTCGAGCTGACGTTCCTCACCGCCGGCCCGGACTCGACCACCCTCGTGGTGGCGCTCTACAACTCCGTGTTCGCCGCCGGCATCCGCGCCAACCAGTCCGTCGACGCCATGGCGACCATCTACACCGCCTCCATGCTCGTGCTCCTTCTCGTCGCGTTGCGGTTCGTGAACCCGACCCAGCTGGTGACCCGGATCCGCGAGGAAACCTGACCGGCTCGCTCACAGGTCGACTTTACCGCGAGAAGTCGAACATATGATCGACACGATCGAGCGAATCCGCTGGTCTTGCGCCTCCCCCGAGGGGAGCTGCCAAGCTGGCGGCATGCGGTATTCGATCGGCGAACTCGCCCACCGGACCGGGCTGACGGTCAAGGCCGTCCGGTTCTACTCGGATCGCGGCCTCGTGCCGCCGTCCGGGCGCAACACCGCGGGCCAGCGCCGTTACGACGACGCCGCGCTCGCCCGGCTCGACGTCATCCGCGTCCTCCGCGACCTCGGCATCGACCTCGCCACGATCCGGCGGGTGATCGACGGCGAGACCACCGTCGCGGAGGTGGCGGCGGAGCACGCGGCCGCGGTGGAGGTGCAGATCGGCGTGCTGCGCCGGCGCAGTGCGGTGCTGAACGCAGTGGCGAACCGAAGCCCGCGCCCCGAGGAGGCGAGCCTCGTGCACCAGCGGGCCCTGCTGTCCGAAGTGGAACGGCAGTGCCTGGTCGGCGACTTCCTCGCCGACGCACTGGGCGATCGTCCCGAGCTGGCCGGGATCGCGTGCACGTTGACCCCGCACCTGCCCGACGACCCCAGCCCCGAGCAGGCCGAGGCGTGGATCGAGCTGGCCGCCCTGATGCGGGACACGGAGTTCCGCGCGAACCTGCGCCGGCTCGCGGACCGTCACGAACCCGGTTTGCGCCGTGACCTGGCGGCCGAGGTGCGGGACGCCGTCACCCCGGCCGTCGTGGCCGGCATCGTGCCGAAGTCGCCGGCGGCGAAGGCGATCGTCGACGGTCTGGGGCGTGATCCCGCGGAACTGCGGGAATGGCTCCGCGCCGTCAACGACCCACGCCGCGAGCGCTATGTGGAGTTATTGGGGGTGATAAACGGCTGGGCGGCACCGGAAAGCCTGGCTCCCGCCTTCGACTGGCTGGCTGAGGTCATGGCAGCTTGACCGCCTCCCGGATCGATGCCAGCGCGTCGTCCACCGGTCGGGCGTCGAGACGGCGTCCGTCGCGCAACCGCACGGAAAGCCGGCCCGCGGCCACTTCCTGCGGCCCGAGGACGGCTTGGTACGGCGCCAACCGCCCGTCCCGGATTCGCGCGCCGAGGCTGCCTTCCGAGGCGATCTCGGCCCGCAGGCCGCCGCACCGGTCCAGGAGTTCCCGCGCGTAGGGCAACTCCGCGGCGGACACCGGCAGCAGCCGGAGCTGCACCGGCGCCAGCCAGGCCGGGAACGCACCGCCGTGGACCTCGATCAGCTGGGCGACCGCGCGCTCGACGCTGCCGATGATGCTCCGGTGCACCATGACCGGCCGGTGCTTCGCGCCGTCGGCCCCGACGTACTCGAGGCCGAACTGCGCGGGTTGGTGGAAGTCGACCTGCACGGTGGACAGGGTGGATTCGCGGCCGGCGCCGTCGGCGATCTGGACGTCGATCTTCGGCCCGTAGAACGCCGCTTCGCCCTCGACAGCGTCGTACGGGAGGTCGCCGAGGACCGACCGCAGGATGGCCACGGCGGCGTCCCAGTTCCCGGACACGTACTTCCCGCCGGGACCGGGCAGGGAGAGCCGGTAGCGCGCCGGGCGGATGCCGAGCGCGTCGTAGGCCCGCCGGATCAGCGCCAGCGCGTCCGCGGCCTCGGCCTCGACCTGCTCGAGGGTGCAGAACACGTGCGCGTCGTTGAGCTGGATCGCCCGCACCCGGCTCAGGCCGCCGAGCACGCCGGACAGTTCGCTGCGGTACATCCCGCCCATTTCAGCGAGCCGCAGCGGCAGCTCGCGGTAGCTGCGGCCCTTCGAGCGGTAGATCAGCGCGTGGTGCGGGCACAGGCTCGGCCGAAGCACGAGCTGTTCGCCGCCGACGTCCATCGGCGGGTACATGTCGTCGCGGTAGAGCGACCAGTGCCCGGAAATCTCGTACAGCTCGCGTTTGCCCAGCACCGGCGAGTGGACGTGCCGGTACCCGGCCCGCCGTTCGAGGCCCCGGACGTACTCCTCCAGGCTGTGGCGGACGATCGCGCCGTCGGGCAGCCAGTAGGGCAGGCCGGCGCCGATCAGCGGGTCGGTGCCGAACAGGCCGAGTTCGCGGCCGAGCTTGCGGTGGTCGTGCATGGTGGACTCCCTGGTGGACGGCGGGGCGGGAGACCACAAGACGAAGCCCGGGGCACCCGCCCCGGGCTCGAAACGTCGTTCAGCGCGCCGGGACACTCTCCGGCGTCGTCGTCTGTCCAGCGCGCTTCATGGAATCGACGGTAGCAGCGCCCGCCAGCCGTTTTCAGGCGTTCAGGAACAGCTCCAGCTGCTCGACGACGAACGCGTGGTCGTCGGCCTGCGGCAACCCGGACACGCCGACCGTGCCGACCGGCCCGACCCCGCGCACCAGCACCGGGAAGACGCCACCGTGGGCCGCGTACAGGTCCAGGTCGAGGCGGGAGTGCTCCTCGAACGAGCCGCCCTTCGCGCGGAACTGCGTCCCGATCAGGAACGAGCTGTGCCCGTAGCGGTCGACGACGCGGCTCTTGCGGTCGATCCAAGCGTCGTTGTCGGCCGATGTCCCGGGCAACGCGGCGTGGAAGAGCCGCTGGCCGTTGCGCCGGACGGAGATCGTGACCGGGAGCCCGCGTTCCCTGGCGGCCGTCAGCAGTTGCTGGCCGAGGGCGAGAGCGGTCTCGTTGTCGAACTTCGTGAACTGGAGGCGTTCCTCCTGCTCGGCGAGCTGGGCGAGGCGGTGGGCTTCGGTCATGGAAACATTAAATCAACACTGTTGTGTAATCACCAGTGGTGAACTGGAGGTCCACCACGTCCGTACAACAGGCGAGGAGGTTGGGGCATGGGCCGGATCCGTCGTCGCACGGTGCTGGGCGGCGCGGCCGCGGCCACGGTCGCCGGCGCGCTGCCGGTGGCCTGCGCCCCCGTGCCGAGGAAGGGCACGATCGACGACGTCCGCCACGTCGTCGTCCTCATGCAGGAGAACCGGTCGTTCGACCACTACTACGGCACCATGGCGGGCGTCCGCGGCTTCGGCGACCGCGCGGCCCTGCGTGACGTCTTCCGCCAGCGCGGCGACCGGGGCGGTCCGGTGCTGCCGTTCCGGATCGACACGTCCGTTGTGGACGGTCAGGACCTCGGCGAGCTGCCGCACGACTGGAACAGCACCCACCGCGCGTGGAACGACGGCGGGTACGACCGCTGGATCGCGGCGAAGAGCCCCATGACGATGGGGTATTTCACGCGCGAGGACATCCCGTTCCAGCACGCGCTGGCGAGCGCGTTCACCCTGTGCGACCACTACTTCTGCTCCATCCAGGGCCCGACCCACCCGAACCGGCTCTACCACTGGACGGGCACCATCGACCCCGACGGCGTCGCCGGCGGCCCCGCGACGCACAACGCGCCGGACTACCAGCCCTCGTTCCGCTGGACGACGTACCCGGAGCGGCTCGAGGCGGCGGGCATCTCCTGGCGGGTCTACGCGAACGACGAGGAGCGCGGCGTCCCCGAGCACTTCGTCGGCGACTACGGCGACAACCCGCTCTGGATGTTCCAGAACTTCCACGACGCGCTGTACTCGATGGACCCGGTGAAACGCCGGCTGGCCGAGCGCGCGAACCTCCGCAAGCAGTTCGAGCCCGATTCGGGGAAGGGCAAGGACCTCGACCACGTGCTGGCCGGCTTCCTTGCCGACTGCGCGGCCGGCACGCTGCCCGCCGTCTCGTGGGTCGTGGCGCCGTACGGCTACTGCGAGCACCCGGCGGCGCGGCCGGTCGACGGCGCCGCCTACGTCCAGCGCATGCTGAAGGCGCTGTGGGACGAACCCGGCCTGTGGGAGTCGACCGTCGTCTTCGTCAACTACGACGAAAACGACGGGTTCTTCGACCACGTCGTCCCGCCGACCCCGCCGCCCGGCACGCCCGGCGAGTACCTGCCGGGCCACCGGCCGGAGAAGGGCGGGGCGTCCGGGTCGCCCGTCCCGATCGGGCTGGGGCCGCGCGTGCCGATGACCGTCGTTTCGCCGTGGAGCCGCGGCGGCTGGGTGAACTCGCAGGTCTTCGACCACACGTCGGTACTGCGGTTCCTCGAAACCTGGACCGGCGTGCGCGAGCCGAACATCTCGGCCTGGCGCCGGGCCATCTGCGGCGACCTGACCAGCTGTTTCGACTTCCGCGCGCCCGACACGACCATCCCGCTGCTGCCCGACGCGAACGCGTTGCGCACCGAAGCCGACCGGACGCAGCGACGGCTGCCGAAGCCGGGACTGGGGCCGGGCGCGCTGGTGCAGGACCCCGGCACGGCGAAGGCGCGTCCGCTGCCGTACCAGCCGGTCGCCTGGGTCTCGGCCGATCCGCAGACCTTGCACCTGCACCTGGCCAACCACGGAACGCACGCGCTGCAGCTGGCCGCCTACGCCTACCACGCGGGCGGGACGTCGCAGCGCTTCGACGTCGGCCCGAAGAGCGAGCTGACCGGCGAAATCGCGCACGGCGGGGCCTACGACGTCGCCATCCACGGCCCGAACGGATTCGTCGTCGAGGCCTCCGGCGGCCTGGGTCTCGACGCCGTCGTCACGTTCGCCGGAACGCCCGCACTGAGCGTCAAGGTGACCAACAGCGGGCCGTCACCGGTCACGCTGAACGACGTCACGCTCCCACCGGGTGGCGCGCACGACTTCCCGGTGCCGACGAGCCACGGCTGGTACGACGTCACGTTCGAGGCGCCGGGGTGGCGCCGCCGCTTCGCCGGTCACCTCGAGGACGGGCGCCCGTCGCGGACCGGGCCCTGACGCAGGGCGTCGAGCGCGAAGGCCGCGAGCATGGCGACGCCGTGGGGCATCGCGTCCTCGTCGAAGAGCACCCGGTTGGAGTGGTTCGCGGCCGCTTCGGCCGGATCGACGCCGGGCGGGCACGCGCCGAGGAACGCGTAGGCGCCGGGAACCCGTTGCAGGACGTAGGAAAAGTCCTCGGCGCCCATCAGCGGGTCGGCGAGCAGCTCGACGTGGTCCGGCCCAAGGACTTCCGCGCCCAGCCGCAGCACCTCGGCCGCGATCCGGTCGTCGTTCACCGTCACCGGGTAGCCCGGTTCGACGTCGGCGACCACGCGGCAGCCGTAGGCCGCGCCGACCTGCTCGCACACCTTGGGCAGCTCGGCGCGGACCAGCGCGCGCGTCTGCTCCGACAGCGTGCGGATCGTGCCTTCGAGCTCGGCGGTCTCCGGGATGATGTTGGACGTCGTGCCGGCCTGGATCCGGGTCACCGAGAGCACCGCGGGGTCGAACACGCTGACCCGCCGCGTGATCATCGTGTGCAGCGCCCCGACCATGGCCGCGGCCGCCGGCACCGGGTCGATCGTGTGCTGCGGCGCCGAGCCGTGGCCGCCCTTGCCGGTGACGCGCACGTGGAACGAGTCCGCCGACGCCATCAGCGGGCCGAGCCGCAGCTGCAGCAGCCCGCTGGGCGCGTTGGCGAGGATGTGCACGCCGAACGCGCGCTCGACCCGCGTGCCCGCCGCGTCCAGCACGCCCTCGTGGATCATGAACCGGGCGCCGTGGTGCCCCTCCTCGCCGGGCTGGAACATGAACACGACCGACCCGGCCAGCTGGTCCCGGCGCCCGGCGAGCAGCCGCGCCGCCGAAGCCAGCATCGCCACGTGCGTGTCGTGCCCGCACGCGTGCATCGACTCCGGGTCCTCCGACGCGAAGTCGAGGCCGGTCTCCTCGGTCAGCGGCAGCGCGTCCATGTCGCCGCGCAGCAGCACCGCGGGGCCGGGCCGTCCGCCGCGCAGGACCGCCGTCAGCGACGTCGTGGCCTTGCCTTCGGTGATCTCCAGGGGCAGGCCGTCGAGCGCCTCCCGGATCGCCGCCTGCGTCCGCGGCAGGTGGAGGCCCTGTTCCGGGTGGCGGTGCACGGCCCGCCGGAGGGCGACCGTGCGGCCTTGCAGCGCCCGCGCGTCGTCGAGGAGCCCGGCGAACGGCGTGCCGGGCAAGGTGGGCAGGTCAGTGGGGCCGGTCATGGTCCCGATAGTGCCCCATGCGGCGGTTCGGGCGCACCGTGCGTGCGCCGGAACGACGGGCGGAATACGGTGTGCGCATGGCGGTGGATGAGCCGGTCACGGGCTTCGCGGTGGCAGTGGTCCGGGAAGACGGTCGGTGGCGGTGCAGTGCGCTCGACCCGGGGGCGCTGACCGAGCTGGACGCAGCGATCACTGAACTGGGCAAACTACGTTCCACCGGGGCGAGCTTCGGGCTGCTGGCGGTCGACGACGAGTTCTTCGTCATCGTCCGGCCGAGCCCGCGGGGGCCGTCGCTGCTGCTCTCGGACGCGGCGGCGGCGCTGGACTACGACATCGCGGCCGACGTCCTCGACGTCCTGCGCGTCGACCCGCCGGACGAGGAGGACGACGCCGTCTGGCCCGAGGGCGACCTGGAGATCCTGGCCGATCTCGGGCTGCCCGGGCCGGAGCTGGAGGTCATCGTCGGCGAGGTCGACCTGTACCCGGACGAGCAGCTGCAGATGGTCGCGCAGCGCTGCGGGTTCGGCAGCGAGTTCGCCAAGCTCCTGGACGAGCTCTGAGACGCCCGTCCGACACCGAGGCCGTGGAGGCGGCGCTGGAAGCGGCGCGCGCCCCCGGCTCGGACGTGCCGATCGGCGCGGTGGTGTTCGGCCCCGACGGCGTGCCGCTGGCCGCGGCCCGCAACGCCCGCACCGAGCTGGGCGACCCGACAGCGCACGCGGAGATCCTGGCCCTGCGCGCGGCGGCCCGCGTGGTGGGCGACGGCTGGCGGCTCGAGGGCTGCACGCTGGCGGTGACGCTGGAGCCGTGCACGATGTGCGCGGGCGCGCTGGTGCTGGCCCGCATCGCGCGGCTGGTGTTCGGGGCGTGGGAGCCGAAGACGGGCGCGGTGGGCTCGCTGTGGGACGTCGTCCGCGACCGGCGGCTCAACCACCGCCCGGAGGTCCACGGCGGCGTCTTGGTGGACGACTGCGCGGCGGTCCTGGAAACGTACTTCGCGACGCGCCGCTGACCTGCTCGAAGCGGCGAGAGCCACCCCTGGTTCGGGGCGCCGGAGGGTTCCGGTATTGTTCTCGGCGGTGGCGTGTCCGAGCGGCCGAAGGAGCACGACTCGAAATCGTGTGACGGCTAATCCCCGTCCGTGGGTTCAAATCCCACCGCCACCGCTCATCCGGACCCCCGGTCAGCTCAGCTGGCCGGGGGTCCGTGGCGTTCGGGGGTGGTTCGCTTGACTTGAAGGGCCCTTCAAGTGTGAGCGTGGTCGGCACAAGCTGATCACCAGGAGCGCACCATGACCGTTCTCGTCACCGGGGCCACCGGCCACACCGGACGTCACGTCGTCGCCGGCCTGCGGGCCGCGGGCGTCCACACGAGAGTTCTCGTGCGGGACAAGGCCAAAGCCCCGGACGGCGTCGACGTCGTCCAGGGCGACATCACCGATACCGCCGAAGCCGCCGAGGGGGTCGAGGCCGCGTACCTCCTCTGGCCCTTCGCCACCGCCGACGGTGTCGAGAAGGCCCTGAAACCCCTTGCGGGCAGGAAAATCGTCTACCTCTCCGCCATGTCCGCCGAGCACGGGGGTGTCTGGGGCGGCGTCGAAGCCGCCGTTCGCCGGGTCACCGGCGACTGGACCTTCCTCCGCGTCACCGGCCTCGCCACCAACGCCCTCGCCTGGGCGGAGCAAGCCCGGACCGGCGTCGTCCGGGCACCCCACGGCCAGGCGAAACGCTCTGTCGTCCACGAGCGTGACGTCGCCGACGTGGCGGTCAAGGCGCTCACCGAAGACCACAAAGGACAGAGCTACCTCGTCACCGGCCCGGAATCCGTGGCCCAGGCGGAACAGGCGCGGCTCATCGGGGACGCGCTCGGCCGGCCGGTCAGGTGGGAGGGGCAGCCGCCGGAAGAGGCGAAAGCGCAGATGAGTGCCTATCTCGGTGCGGAATTCGCGGCCGGTGCGGTGGACTACTGGGCGTCGCTGGTCGAGCATCCGGAACCCGTGTCACCGGACGTCGCCCGGGTCACCGGGCATCCCGCGCGGCCCTTCGCGGAGTGGGCCCGCGAGCACTTCAGCTGAGCTCGACCGCCGGGGTCGTCAACGGCTCCACCTCGGCCAGCAGCGATGACAAGGAGGCGATCTTCGCGGACACGGCCCGGACCACCGCCGTGCAGGCGGCGCCGACCTCGCTCACCACCTCGGCCGAGCGGTCGCCCGCCAGCACCGCCGACACCGGGTCCGCCGCGGCGGCAGCGAGGGCGCAGACCTCGGCGGCCGCGGCCTCCGCCAGCTCGTCCAGCCGGTCGGCGATGCGGGCACCCAGCGCCGCCGTCGCCGCGGCCGCGCGGGCCGCCGCGGCGTACTGACTGTCCACTGTGTCCGCCCAGGTCCCGAAACTTTCGGCACTGCCACCGTTCTCGGCGCGTTCGACGCCGGCGCGGAACTCCGTCTGCGCCGAGGTCACCCCGAGCGCTCCGGCGTCGACCGCCGAGGCGGACGTGCGGATCGACGCCGGGGAGCAGTCGAGGTGCCGCAGCGCCGCCACCGGGTCGGGGACGCCGAGCCGGCCGGCCGCCGCGCGCAACGCGGACAGCTGCGCCGCGGCCGACGACAGTGCCGGGTGTTCGAAGACCTCGGCGGTCACGGCGCCACCGCTAACCGCCCCCGGAAACCGGTGCTCCGGGTGCTCACCGCCACCATGCGCAGCCGTCCCGCCAGGTCGGACGTCGCGTCGCCGAGGACGCGCGCGTCCGCCTCGCGCGCCGCCAGCGTCGCCGCCCAGCGCGCCGCGAGTTCGCGCGCCTGCGGCGAGATGCCGAACGGCGTCGAATCGACGCGGGCCTCCGCGAACCTGCCCGCCGCTTTGTCGTCGGCGGCGGCCGCCTGGTCCAGCTGGTCGGCCGCCGTCCGCAGCCGCTCGGAACTCTTCGCGGCGTTCCGGGCGGCGAAACCCCCGGCCCCGGGGCGAAGCTCCGGGTTGTCACTGTCGATCCGCGAGCCTCTGCCTTCCGGCATGGGGACCTCCGTCGTCAAGGGCGCTCACCCGATCGGGGAAGATCTTGCCTCATGCTCCCGAGCCGCCCGCATCGCGGTGACCTGCGGCGTTGCCGGCGTTCCACCAAGTGGACGGCTTGACCGCGCCTCGGGAAGAAAGCGACCATGGACACATGCCCGCCACCTCGGAAAGCACGCCGATCCGGGCCTCCGTGCGGTCGATCGGGGAGGGCGTCGTGGAGCTCCTGCTGCGCCGCGGCCGCCTGGGTTCGCCGCCCGCCTGACGCGAACCCGGCGTCCCGATTCCCCGAAAACCCTTGGAGCACAACCATGTCCGTAGATCTTCCTGCCCGGATTCAGCTGCGCGGAGCTGTGACGCCCGCGGATGGCATCGTCGAAGGCCCCCGGATCCTCCGTGACCGCAGCGGAGGCCGTACGCGCTGTTCACCCTCCGCCCGCTGGGCCGGGTGATCGGCGCCGAGGTCGACGGCGTCGACCTGGGCGCGCCGGTGTCCGCTGACCTGCGCGAAGAGCTGAACCACGCCCTGCTGGAGTGGAAGGTGCTCTTCTTCCGCGACCAGCGGATCACCTCGGCGCAGCAGCGGGCCTTCGCCGCGAACTGGGGCGAGCTGGAGACGAACCCGTTCATCCCGAAGGGCGACGACGACGCCGTCACGCGCTTCGAACGCACCGCGGCCATGCCCGGTTACGAGAACATCTGGCACACCGACGTCACCTGGCGGCCCGACCCGGCCCTCGGTTCGGTGCTGCGGCTGATCGAGGTCCCGCCCGTCGGCGGCGACACGATGTGGGCCGACATGGCCGCCGCCTACGACAACCTGCCCGAAGCCGTCCGCGCCCGCATCGACGGGCTCACCGCGGTGCACGACTACCTCCCCGGCTTCGACCGGTTCTCCGATCCCGCGCTGCTGGCGCGCTGGCAGGACCGCTTCCCGCCGGTCGAGCACCCGGTCGTCCGGACGCACCCGGAGACCGGGCGGCGCACCCTGTTCGTCAACCAGGCGTTCACCACGCACATCGTCGGCCTGGACCGCGCCGAGAGCGACCGGCTGCTGCGGTACCTGTTCCTCCAGGCTCACACGCCCGAATTCCAGGTCCGGTTCAGCTGGCGGCCGGACTCGGTCGCGTTCTGGGACAACCGCGCGACCCAGCACTACGCGGTCAACGACTACCACCCGCACGTCCGGATCGCCGAGCGCGTCGCCATCGCGGGCGATCGGCCGTTCTGAGCCTTAACCTGGGGTCATGACCGATGAACCCAAAGCGGTGGTGACCGGTTTCCTCAACGCCCTCGAAGCCCTCGACGTCGACCGCGCGCTGACGTTCGTGGCGAGCGACATCGTGTACCAGAACGTGCCGTTGCCGCCCGCCCGCGGCGTCGCGGCGGTCGAGAAGCAGCTGCGCGTCATGGCCAAGTACGGCTCCGGGTTCGAGGCGCGCACGCACCACATCGCCGCGGACGGCAACGTCGTGCTCACCGAACGCACCGACGTCCTGCGCCGCGGCGCGTGGGAAGCGGAGTTCTGGGTGTGCGGCACGTTCGAGGTCGAGGCGGGCCGGATCGTGCTCTGGCGCGACTACTTCGACTGGACGACGGTGCTGGCCGCGAGCGCGAAGGGTGCCGGGCGGGTCGCGCTGGCCGGCGCGCGCACGCTGCTCGGCCGCTACAAGGGGCGGCAGGCGGTGCGCTAGACGCGGTGCTCGCCGCGGTCGTGGTCCCGAAGGTCCACGACCGCGGCTATCCCCAGCACCAGCACGAACACGCAGCTGAGAACAATCAGCCCCCACATGATCGTTCTCCCTCCCCCCGTGTCGTGCCGACAGCGAGCTGTCGGGGAGTGGTCTGTGCCACTTTTCCGGCGGCTCACGCAGACCGTACCGCCGCTTCACGCCGGTTGTTCCGGCCCTTGACCTTCATTTAAGGCAGATGCGCCGGATGGGTGACAAGGCCGTGTCCGGCTGTCACAGAACGGGCGCGATCCGTTACGCGCCAACGGCTATCGATGCGATTCCGCTCTGGACGGTCACCTTCGCCGACCGCGCGGCCGAGACCTCCGCGACGTAGCGCAGCACCTGGTCCGCCTCGGCTCCGGCGAGGGGCTCGCACTCGCCGTCCGCGTTCCGTCGCACCGGGATGAGCTCGATCCGTGGTTCGTCGCCCAGCATGCACCCGGCCAGCAGCCCGTCCGGCCGGTCGGAGACGAGGTTGCCGAGGCTGTGGAGGATCGGACGGCCGCGGTACACCTCGACGGCCTGGATGGTCTGCGGCCCGTGCCCGGCGACGAGATCGGCGCCGGCGTCGATCGCCGCGCGGCCGTAGGTGATCTGGTACTCGGTGAGCTCGGGCCCCGGCAGGCCCCAGTGCATCGAGACGACGACGTGGTCGTGGGCGCTCTTCGCCCGCCGGACGTCGGCGACGAGCCGGTCGAGGTGCTCGGGGACCGGCGCCGTCCGGACGAGCGGCGGGCGGCCCGGGATCTCCGCGACGCGGGGGTCGGGCTGATAAGCCGTGGTCGCAAACGCTTGCGCGACGCCCGGAGCGTCCGGCTGCGCGGCTTGGCCAGGCGAGCGGAGCGAGGTGTACGCGAGGAAAGCGACGGTTTCGCCGGACCGCTCGAGGACCGCGGGTGCGTGCGCGGCGTCGAGGTTGGCCCCCGCGCCGCAGTGCGCGATCCCGACGTGGTCGAGGACGCCGAGGGTCGCCATCGCGGCGGCCGGGGCCTGGGGCGCGTCGTTGGCGACCGCGACGACATCGATGCCGGTCGACTTCAGCGCTTCGGCCGCCGCCGCGTCGATGGGGCCTTCGAGGTTCGCGAAGCGGACATCGGCGCCTTCGAGCAGCGGGGTCAGCCGGCCGAAGGCCGCCGGGGGGAGGGTGCGGGCGTGCACCGTGACGTCTCCGCCGAGGACAAGCGTGATCACGAAACCTGCTCTGCCGAGTGAGTGACGACGAAAGTAGTTGTTACGAATCGTTGCACCTTTGTCTTCCTCCTCCTCACTTGTTCGGGGGACTATGCCACGACTGTTCAAGCACAAAGGGGACTCAGGGTGATCAAGACCCACAGATCCAAGGCGGCCTTCACGGTGGCCGTCGCGTCGGGCCTGGTGCTCGGCGGCGTGGCCGCACCGGCCGCGCTCGCCACACCCAGCACCGACGCGGTCATCGCCGAGGTCTACGGCGGTGGTGGCAACTCCGGAGCGACGCTCACCAGCGACTTCGTCGAGCTCGCCAACCGCGGCGCGGCCGCCGCGAGCCTGGCCGGCTTCAGCGTCCAGTACCTGCCCGGGTCGGCGAGCCCGTCGAGCACGTGGCAGGTGACGCCGCTGACCGGCAGCGTCGCGCCGGGCGGCCGCTACCTCGTCGCCGAGGGCAAGGGCTCCGGCGGCACCGTCGCGCTGCCCACACCGGACGCGACCGGCACGATCGCGCTGTCGGCCACCGCCGGCACGATCGCCCTCGTCTCCGGCACGACCGCGCTGACCTGCAAGACCGCCGCCGACTGCGCGGCCGACGCGCGGATCAAGGATCTCGTCGGCTTCGGCTCGGCGACCGTGCGCGAGGGCAACCCGGCCGCGGCGCCGTCGAACACGACGTCCGTCGCGCGCGGCACGGCACTGGCCGACACCGACGACAACGCGGCCGACTTCGCCGCCGGCGAGCCGACCCCGACCAACACCGCGGGCGAGTCGACGGGCGGGGACACCGGCCCGGCGCCGACCCCGGCGAAGATCCACGACATCCAGGGCACCACGCGCATTTCGCCGTTCAAGGACAAGAAGGTCGGCGACGTCACCGGCGTCGTCACCGCCACCCGGACCTTCGGTTCGTCACGGGGTTTCTGGCTCACCGACCCGAACCCGGACAACGACCCGCGCACCAGCGAAGGCCTGTTCGTCTTCACCGGCTCGACGAGCCCGGCCGTCGCGGTCGGCGACGCGGTGACCGCGACCGGCACCGTCCGCGAGTTCTACCCGGACGCGCCGGCGACGTCGAACTACCAGTCGCTCACCGAGCTGAGCAGTGCACAGTGGACGGTCGGCTCGCACGGGAACGCACTCCCGGCGCCGACGGTGCTGAACCCGGACACCGTGCCGGAGACGTACGCGCCGTCGCCCGGCGGGAACATCGAGCCGCTCACCCTCGAGCCGTCGAAGTACGCGCTCGACTTCTGGGAGGCGCACGAGAGCGAGATCGTCTCGATCAGCGACGCGCGGGTCGTGGGCCCGACGAACACGTTCAACGAGCTGTACGTGACGTCGAAGCCGGACCAGCACCGGTCCGTGCGCGGCGGCAGCGTCTACCTCGGGTACGACCAGCTCAACAGCGGCGTGATGAAGGTTTCGTCGCTGATCCCGTTCGCCGAGCGGCCGTTCCCGAAGCTCAACGTCGGTGACGTGCTGACCGGCACCACGTCCGGGCCGGTCGAATACAGCAACTTCGGCGGCTACACGCTGTTCGCCAGCGTGCTCGGGACCGAAAAGGACAACGGGCTGCAGGGCGAAACCACGCGCAAGCAGCGGACCGGCGAGCTCGCGGTGGCGACGTACAACGTCGAGAACCTGGCGCCGGGCGACCCGCAGGCGAAGTACGACCGGCTCGGCGAGGCGATCGTGACGCACCTGGCGACGCCGGACATCGTGAACCTGGAGGAGATCCAGGACAACACGGGCGCGACCGACGACGGAACTGTCGCGGCCGACCAGACGCTGCAGAAGTTCACCGACGCCATCGTGGCCAAGGGCGGCCCGCGCTACCAGTGGCGCGAGATCGACCCGGTGAACGACTCCGACGGCGGCCAGCCGGGCGGCAACATCCGCGTGGCGTTCCTGTTCAACCCGGCGCGCGTCTCCTTTGTGGACCGTCCGGGTGGGACGCCGACGTCCGCGGTGGGCGTCGTCCGCGAGCACGGCAAGGTGCACCTGACGACGTCGCCGGGCCGGGTCGACCCGGCGAACGAAGCCTGGACGACGAGCCGCAAGCCGCTGGCGGGCGAGTTCGTCTTCAAGGGCCGCACGGTTTTCGTCATCGCCAACCACTTCAACTCCAAGGGCGGCGACCAGCCGACGCACGGCCGGTTCCAGCCGCCGGCCCGGAGTTCCGAGGTGCAGCGGGCGAAGCAGGCGACGGTGCTGCGCGGGTTCGTGGATTCGGTGCTGGCCGCCGATCGCAGCGCGAACATCATCGTGGCGGGTGACCTGAACGACTACCCGTTCTCGCCGGCGGTCCAGACGCTCACCGCGGGTGGCGCGCTGAAGGACCTGATCGCGTCGGTGCCCGAAGCCGAGCGGTACAGCTACGTCTTCGAGGGCCAGTCCCAGGTGCTGGACCACATCCTGGCGTCGAAGGCGCCGCGCGGGGTGGACTACGACGTCGTCCACATCAACGCGGAGTTCGCCGACCAGGCCAGCGACCACGACCCGCAGGTGGTCCGGTTCCGGCCGGGCGCGGGCAACCCGGTCGAGGACGCGCTCTACGACTTCCTCGACTGGCTGGACCGGATCTTCTAGATCTCACTGCTGTGGAGCCACCTCCGGGCACCTCGCCCGGAGGTGGCTTTTTTTGGTGGTGACACCTTCGGGTGACGACGAAACCGCGGAGCGTCGGCGGCCGTCTTACGGTGTGATGGGACCACACGGGGAGGGTGGCGTGGACGGGTACGCGGTGAAGATCGACGAGCTGGGCAAGCTCATCGACGACCTCGGCACGGCGGCGGACCGCATGACCGAGGCCAACAAGAAGCTCGGCGGCGGCGGTGCGTTCGGCTCGCTGGGGACGGCGGAGCTGGGCAAGGCCGGCGGCGAGTTCGAGGAGGCCTGGGGCTTCGGCATCGACCGCTTGGGCAAGGCGGCTTCGGGCGTGACGGAGCGGCTGAAGGCGGCGAAGCAGAAGTACGAGCAGATCGAGGCCCAGTTCGGCGACGAGCTGGGGAGGTTCGGCTCGGCGGTGCTGGGTGATCCTTCGGGCGAGGGGCGCACGGGGGCGGCTCGGGGGCAGTATCCCGAGGTCGGGCCGCCTGCCGGGGGTGCGGTTGGGGGCGACCCCGGTGGGGTGCCGGGTATCGGCGGGCCGGTGGAGCCGGGCGCGGGGCCGGTGGGTGGTGGGTATACCGGTGGAGTGCCGGGTATCGGGAGGTTGGCCGAGCCGGGCGCGGATCCGGACGAGGGGCCGGTGGGCGGCGGATATACCGGCGGGGTGCCGGGTATCGGGAGGCTGGCCGAGCCGAGCGTGGACCGCGGTGACGGCCCGGTCGGTGGTGGTTACACCGGTGGGGTGCCGGGCATCGATGGGCTGGCCGAGCGCGAGAACTCGGGCGACCGGCCGGTCGGCGGCGGCGCCACCGGCGGCATCACCGACCTGTTGAACGGTCTCGACCGGTGACCGCCCGCGATTTCCCGGCCCTGGGCTTCGACCCGGCGCCCGGTGACCTCGACGGCATCACCGACCTGGCCGGCAAGTACCGGGCCGTCGGCGACGACCTCACCGAAGCCGACGATTCGCTCCGCCGGATCGTCCGGAAGCAGGGCGTCTGGCAAGGCGAGGCGAGCGAAGCCTTCGCCCGCCGCGTCGGGCCGCTGCCGGACTACCTCGATGGTGCCGCCAAGTCGATGAGCCGAGCCGCCGAGGCGCTCGATGGCTGGGCTCACGCCCTCGGCGACCTGCAGAAACGCGCGGCCGAGCTGGAGGCGCGCGCGGAAGCGGCCGCCCAGGCGGCCGAGCAGGCGCGGGCGAACCCGGACCTGGCGCTAGCCAACCGGACGTTCCCGGACCAGCAGTCCCTCCAGCTCGCCCAGCGCCTCCTCGACAACGCGGGCCGGCAGCTCCAGGCGGCCATCGACGGCTGCCAGAACGTCCAGGACGCGGCGAAGCAGCTGCAGCAGGAGCACACGGAAGCCGCGGCCCGGGTCGCCGAAGAGCTGCGGAAGGCGAAGGAACCGGCCCCGGACGAGCCGGACCTGCTCGACAAACTCGACGACGCCGTCGGCGGGGCACTTGTCGACTTGTCGAACACCCTCGCCGACGGGGTCGACGAGGCGTGGAACTTCGTCCAGGACCACGCGGAGGTGGTCGCCAAGGTCTCGGACGTGCTCGGTGACATCGGCAACGGCCTCGGCGTCCTGAGCGACTTCCTGCCACCGCCGGTCGGCGAAGTGGCGAGCGGCGTGGCCACCGGGCTGGGGCTCGCGGCGCTCAGCGGGCACGCGCTGGCCAAGGAGGCCGGAGCCGACGTGTCGACGGAAACGCTGATCTTCGACGTGGCGGGCGCGGTCACGTCGCTGGCCGGGGCCGCGGACGTGGTGCCCGATGCCGCGATCAAGGTCGCGACCTATGGTTTCCTCGTGAACCAGGGGATCGGCGAAGTGGCCGGCCGCAAGAACTTCGAGAGCCCGTGGGACGACTTCCAGAACTACTGGGTACCGAAGGACATGGGCCAGGCGGCCGTCGTCGCCGGAACGCTCGTCGCGGGTCCGGCTCCGTGGGCCGTGGTCGCCGGGGTCAACGCCGTCGACGCCGGGATGCAGGCCGACAACGCGCCGGAGCGCCGCCGTGCGCGGGCGGAAGACGAGGTGTGGAACTGATGCCTCTGGAAATCGACCTGCCGCCCGGGTTCGCGGGCATGCCGGTGGGCACCGACGACAAGCTGAACCGCGGCCACGCCTGGATGGTGGCCGAAACCGTCGCGTCCACCGCCAGCGTCGAACAGTTCGGCAGCTACCTGATGGCCCTGGTGCCCACCATGCAGGCCAACGGCATCCGCGTGTTCGGCAAGTTCGCCGTCGGCCCGCGGAAGGGTGACGTCGCCACCTTGACGCTCGGCGTGGCGCAGTGGCCGGAGACCGCGCCCGGCAGCCGGGACGCCCTGGTCGCCGCCATGGCCGAGGAGTACCGCGGCCGGCACAAACGCGCGGTGGTGCAGCCGGTCCGGCTGCCGATCGGCCCGGCGATCGTCGCCATCAGCGGCGGGGAGTTCCACCTGCCCGAGCGGGACGTCCGGACGCAGATCAAGGCGGAGTACCAGATCCCGCTGCCGGACGGCCGGTCCGTGGTGATCCTCTCGGTCGTCGCGGAATCGGAGGACGCCTGGCCGGCGGTCGCCGAGGCGACGGCGAGGGTCGCCTGGAGCCTCCGCAGCGGGGAGATCGCATGAACAACGCACAGCTCATCGACGAAATGCGCTGGCAGCTCAAGCAGATCGAAGACCGCAAGGCGGAGAACCAGCGCCTCCTCGCCGGGATCGCCGGCCACGGGCACACGACCGTCGTCTCGCCGGACCGGAGCGTCACCGTGCTCGCCGAGCCGGACGGAATCGTCAGCGAAGTGCGGCTCGCGCCCGAAGCCCTGCGGTTCGACGCCGTCACGCTCAGCCGCATGATCACCGCTGCCATCCGGGAAGCCGTGGCCGCCGGGGTGAAACCCAGCGCTCCGCCACCCAAGCAAGCGCCGCCACCACCGCGAAGGCGAGCCCCCGCGGAGGACGACGATCCCTACGACACCGTCTTCGACGTCTAGGCCGGCGGCGGCTGCTCGCCCCGCTTCGCGGCCGCGCGCTTGGCCCGCCAGCCCAGGCCCAGGACCGCCTGCACCAGCTCCTGGTAACTGGGCTTGACCTCCTCGAGGTACCGCTCGAGGTAGGCCGCGCGCGCGGTGGGGACCGGGCGTGGGGCGTCGCCCGGGGCGAGCCAGGGCAGGCCCTGGATGTTGTGCAGCGCCATCTTCCACCAGCGCGTTGCGCGTTCGGCTGCCCGAGTCTCGCGCTCGACCGCCACCTCGATCGCGGCCGTCGCGGCCTCGATCTCCTTCTCGAGGGCTTCGGCGCGCGCCAGTTCCCACTCGCGCAGGTTCTCCGCCGAACCCCGGGAGAGGGCGATGATCTCCTTGTACCGCATGGCCGCGGTGGCGCCGTCGTCGGTCATTGCGCGTTCTCCGGACGCTGGAACGGGATGATCACTTCGGGTGCACCGTGGGTGGTGCGGTCGAAGAACAGCGCGCGGCCCGGCCGCGGCGACCAGTGCACGACCTGGCCCGCCGCGAACGGCGACAGCTCGTTGCCCTGGACGTCGAGCGCCGCCCACGTGCCGATGTCGTCGGTGCCGGCGAAGCCCAGCGTGTCCTTGAGCCGGGCGATGCTGCGCCACCAGCCGATCGTGTGGATGCCGTGGCCGGGCCCCTGCTTGAGCACCACACGCAGGTGGTCGAGACCGCTCTTGAGCTGGCCGACCGCCTTGGCCTCCAACGCGGGCAGTGCCGCGTCGACGCCGTACAGCAGCAGCACCTTCGCGCCGCCGGACATCGAGCCGGTCATCGACTCGAGGACGCCGGTCAGGTCGTCGACCAGCGTCGCCGCGTGACCGTCCGCGCGCAATCGCGAAGCCAGCTCCATCGCCGCATCAGCGCACGACTCGATCGGGCAGTTCAGCAGGAACTCGACCTCGCCGGATTCGTACTGCCGGGACAGCGACCGCGCCGCCGAGTCCATGATGGACAGCGCCTCGGCGGTCGCCGAGCCGAGCACCGCGACGTTGCGCCCCGGGGCGCGCGGGAGGTCGACGCCGCACGCCGTCTCCGTCACGTCGATCGACTGGCCGAGCAGGGCCCGCGGCTTCGAGTTCGGCTTCAGGTCCAGGTAGGCCGGGAACTGTTCCAGGACCGGCGAATGCGCGCCGTCGAACAGGCGCGGCCGCGGGAAGTGGCCCGCGTACTCCTCCCACAGCCGGTGCTGCAGCCGGACGAACACGTTCTTGCTGCTGGCGTCCGGGATGTGGGCCAGCTGGTTGCCGTGCGCGACACCGGAGTCGTGGTTGATCACCCCGTGCCACTTCGGGGCCGACACCGCCGCGTTGTTCGTCTCGGCCAGCACGCGTCGCGCCTTCGGCATCGCGATCCGCAGCGTGCACTGCTCGAACACCGCCGGCTTGCCCCAGAACGCCTCGATGCCGGCGACGTCCTGACTGGCCAGCACCATGTGGATGCCCTGCGACCGGCCGCGCCGCGCGATGTCCTCCAGCAGCTGCGTCGCGGTGTTGGTGACCTGGTCGCGGCCCGCGAACAGGTACTGGAACTCGTCGATCACCGCGACGATCCGCGGCCAGTGCCCGCCCGGGTCGGCTTCGCGGAGGTCGGCGAGGTTGGTGACCTCGTGTTCCTTCGCGGCCGCGGACCGGCGGCGCAGCTCGTCGGCCAGGAACCTCAGCAGCGCCAGGCCGAACTCGCGGTCGGTGTTGACGTTGACGCCGACCAGCCGCGCGTGCGGCAGCCAGCTCGCGTCCTTGCGTCCCGGCGCCAGCCCGGCGAACGAGACGCCTTCCTTGAAGTCCAGCAGGTACAGCGCCAGCTCCCCCGGGTCGTACCGGGCGGCGAGGCTGCCGAGCAGTGCGTAGAGAAAGTTCGTCTTGCCCGAGCCGGACGGGCCGCCGATCAGCGCGTGCGGGCTCGCGTCGCCGATCACGACCTCGATCGGCTCGCCCTCGTAGAACCCGACGGGGGCGCGCAGTTCCCGCGCGGAGTTTTCCCGGCCCAGCTCCGCGGGCAGCAGGTCGTCGAACGACCGCGGCCCGCCCTGCTTGGCGATCAGCGCCTTGGCGATCTTGTCGACGGCGCGGATCACCTGCGCGGACGGCATCGCGGGATCGAGGTCGACGACCAGGTCGGTGCCGGTCATGCTGCTGACCGCGTGCCGGTCGTCGAGCAGGCTCAGCGTTTCGACGGGCGCGCTCACCGCCGTCGGCACGTCGACCATGATCAGGCAGATGCCGGCGGCCAGCGCACCGCTCGCGACGCGCTTGAGATCGCGGGCGCGTTCGGGCTCCAGGGTCTCGCCGTTGCCGTAGAGCACGACGATGCGGTACGGCTCGCCGCGCTGCCCGGTCTCCTTCCGCATCTCCCGCAACGACGTGTAGCCGGCGGACATGCAGCTGGCGTGGATGCGCCGGATGTGGCCGGCCAGCTCGTCGAGGAGGTCCTCCAGCCGGCCGGGGTCGTACAGCGAAAGCGCGCTGGTGTGGCTGAGCGGGTACAGGTCGGGCAGGATCGCGGTCAGCTGCCCGATGTCCCACAGGTGCACGCGCACCGCGCCGGGTTCGAACGTCGAGAGCACGCGGACCAGCAGGTTCTGCACGATGCCGTCGATCACCGGCCGCGTCTTCGGCGCCGACGTGATCGCCAGGTGCGACTCGTCGAGCAACGGGACGGCGACGTCGAACGTGCGGGTCGCGTCACCCCCGGCGGCGGTCGCGGAGCCGACGCGCCACAGCCCCGGCGACGTCAGTCCCGCGTGGTGCCCGACCGTCCCGAGCCAGTCGCCCGGTGGCAGCCCGGCGGGGCCGGGTGCGTTCTGCGCGACCAGTTCCCGCAGGGTGGCGGGCCCCTGGCTCCAGTCGGTGTAGAAAGCGCTTCGCACGCTGCCGAGGGCGGCGAACACTTCGTGCGCGGCGGGGTGGCGGGACCACTCGTTCTGCTGCTCGGCACTGGCGTGGTTCATGCCGACCTTGACGATGTCCCGCTCCAGCTGGAGCTTGGCGAGGTCGGCTTCCGCGGCTTGGCGTGCCCCGGCCGCCGCGCCCAGCACCAGTCCGATCTGATGGCGGACCCGGTCGAGTGCGGTTTCGACGCGGTTGCGTTGCTCGGCTGATCTGTTGGCCATCGGCGTCCCCAAGAAAAGGTGGTCCCCTAGAAGGATTACAGGCGCGACCGGTATCCGCTCACCAGATCCTCGGCGGCGTGCAGGCGGACGAGGAGCTGGTCCAGCCCCTCGCCGGCCTGTGCGTACTGCGAAGGAAGCCAGGGATCGGCCTTGGCCTGGGCATCCACGAGAGCTTGCCGTGCTTCTCCGAGCAGGCTCGTGGCCCGTTCGGAGTGGGCGCGCGCGTCGGCGAGCCCGGTGACGGCAGCGGTGAGCAGCTGGTGGAGTTCGGCGAGCGTCATCCGGCTTACAGACGCGCCGAGTAGGAGTCGGCGGAGGAAATGCTTGCTTGGACGGTGCTCTGCAAGCCGTTGATGCCTTGCAGGGCTTCCGCCAGGAGTCCGTGCGCCTGGCTCACTTCGTGCTGGCTGCTCCCTTGGGTCGCCTGTGCGAGCGACTGCTGGGCTTCTTCGAGAGACTGCGCTGCCTGCTGCAGGGCGGCGATGCTCGCGGACGCCTTCTCGTTGGCGAGCGCGATGCCAGCGCGGATCTCTTCGACTCCGGCCATCGGGCCTCTACTCCTCGAAATCTGGGTGTCGTACGGGGACGGATTCCATTGAAACAGATCCAGCGACTCAGCGTGATCATCAGACTTTGCGGAGTGATCGCGGGCCCGCAATCAGCAAGGCCCCGGACGTGGGAACGTCCGGGGCCGAGCCAATCACGGTCTGTGCGGGGGTCGTCCCGGCACCAGTACCGCACACTGAAGTCGCCGGCCAGCGCTACCCCAGGTCAGAGCGGTTGTCGTGCCACTACTGGCCTTTCTCGACAGGGGGCGGGCGAGGTGCTGGTGAGACTAGCGCGACCGGAGTAACAGCCTTCGATCAGCCCTGTTCGTAACTCCCTGTACAGGCAAAGAATTCCGCAGCGCCGAAGGCATTTCATGTTCGAGTGGGCCGAAAGTGCCGCGCAACCGTATCCGGCTCATACCGACGGTGGGTCGCGCCGCGACGGCGGACTCAGCGAGCGAAGGGGAGGAAGACGACGAAACGCCGGGCGGCCCGCGAAGGCTGCCCGGCGTCTCGTCTGCTTCAAGCGCGGAGGATACAGGATTCGAACCTGCGAGGGCGTGAACCCAACACGCTTTCCAAGCGTGCGCCTTAGGCCGCTCGGCCAATCCTCCGCCGGAGACTTTACCGGATGGCCTCCGGCGCCCCCGAAGGTGGGTCAGGCCGTGACGTCGGCGACCACGCACGTGATGTTGTCCGGGCCGCCGCCTTCGTTGGCCAGGCGGATCAGTTCCGGGATTACCTCGGTCGGCTCCGCGCCGTCCGCCAGGACGTCGCGCAGGGTCGCTTCGGAGACCGGGCCGCTCAAACCGTCCGAACAGAGCAGGTAGCGGTCGCCGGGCTGCGCCTGGAACGTCCAGATGTCCGGGTCGCCCGAGCCCGCCGTCTGCAGCGCTTTCATCAGCAGCGAACGCCGGGGGTGCGACTCCGCGTCCTCCGCGGCGACGCGGCCGTCCTCGACCAGGGCCTGCACCAGCGTGTGGTCGCGGGTCAGGCGGCGCAGGGTGCCGTCGCGCAGGAGGTAGCCGCGGGAATCGCCGATGTGCGCCGCCGCGAACTCGACACCGTCGAACAGCAGAGCCGTCAGCGTGGTGCCCATGCCTTCGGTCGACGGCTCCTGCGAGGCCACCTCGTGCAGCCGTTCGTCGATCGACTTGACCACGCCGGCCAGGGTGGCGGCCAGGTCCACGTTCGTCAGATCGACCCGCCGGAGGTCGATCTCGAGCTCCCGCAGCACGTCGACCGCCGTCGCGCTGGCGACCTCGCCGTGCGGCTGGCCGCCGATGCCGTCGGCGACGGCGAGCAGGCGGGAACTCGCGTACACCGCGTCCTCGTTGACCCGGCGACGCTTGCCGACGTCCGACCCCGCGGCGTACCGCAGGACGTACCGATCGTGTGTCATGCCCCCATGAAAGCATTGGTTGACTGAGTTCACAAGCGTCTCGGCTGAATGGAGCATCCTCCGATAGAGTCCTCGCCATGGACGACGATGCCACGGTCAGCGCGGCCGACATCGCGCGGCTGGCCGGGGTCGGCCGCGCCGCGGTCAGCAACTGGCGCCGCCGGTACCCCGACTTCCCGCAGCCGGTCGGTGGCACGGCGTCGAGCCCGCTGTTCGGCCTCTCCGCCGTCGCCGGCTGGTTCCGCGCCCGCGGCAAGAAGTTCGAGCTGAGCGCCGGCGAACGCGCGTGGCAGCGCTTGCGCGCCCTCGGCGACGACCTGGACCTCGCCGAGCGGGTCAGCCGCGCCGGCGGCTTCTTCGCCTACCAGGCCGGCCTTTCCGACACCTTCGACAGCGAACTCGGCGACCCGGAACTGCTCACCCTGCTCGGCGAGCTGACGCACCAGGCCGGACCGGTCGAGGCGTTCGAGCTGGTGTGCCGCCGGTACTTCGAGGCGCATTCACGGCGGTTGTCGGCCACACCGGAACCGGTCGCCGAGCTGATGGCCCGGCTCGCCGGCCCGGTGTCCACCGTCCTCGACCCCGCGTGCGGCTTCGGCGCGCTCGCGCTGGCGAGCGGCGCGAAAACCGTGCTGGCCCAGGACAGCGACCCGATGACGGCGTCGATCGCGGCCCTGCGGCTGAAGTTGCGCGGCATCGAGACCGAGGTCCACGCGGTCGACGCGCTGCGCGAAGACGCCTTCGCCGGCCGGACCGCCGAAGCCGTGTTGTGCGATCCGCCGTTCAACGAGCGGGCCTGGGGTCACGACGAGCTGGTCGGCGACGAGCGCTGGGAATTCGGCCTTCCCCCGCGCGGCGAACCCGAGCTCGCCTGGGTGCAGCACTGCCTCGCCCACGTCGAACCCGGTGGCCCGGTGGCGATCCTGATGCCGGGCGCGGCGGCCGGCCGGCGCAGCGGCAAGCGCATCCGCGGCAACCTGCTGCGCGCGGGCGCGGTCCGCGCGGTCGTCACGCTGACCCCCGCGGGCCCCGACCTCTGGCTGCTGCGGCGGCCGGCGCCCGGGGAGCGTGCACCGTCCACCGTGCTACTCGGCGAAGCGGGCGACGACCTGTCCACAGTGGACGAAATGTGGCAGGAGTTCCGCGCGCGCCCGGAATCCGGCGTCCGCATCATCGACCTGCTCGACGACGACGTCGACCTCACGCCGGCCCGCCGCCGCGCCCGGGACGAGGACCCCGGGCAGGCCTTCCAGGCCGTGCGGGCCCGGTTCGCGGAACTGGCCCCGCAGCTGCCCCCGCTCGCGGCGGCGGACGCCGAACCGGCGTTCACCACGATCGGCGAGCTGGTCAAGGCCGGGGTCGTCGAGGTCAGGTACGCGCCGGTGCGCGCGGACGCCGAGCACCCGCTCGCCGAGCCGGGGGACGTCGTCGCGTCGGTGACCGGCATCGCGTACGTCCACAGTGGACCACCGCGGCCGGTGGGCGCCGGGCTCACGGTGTACCGCGTCGACGCCGGCCGGCTGGACGCGGACTTCCTCGCCGGCTGCCTGCGCGCGGCCGACCTGCCCGCCGCGTCGGCGTCCACCCGGATCGACGGCAGGCGCGTGCGGATCCCGCGGCTCCCGCTCGCCGTCCAGCGCGAGTACGGCGGGGTCTTCAAGGAACTCGCGGAGTTCGACGACGTCCTTCGCCAGGCGGCGGAAACGGGCCGTGAGCTGGTCCGGCTAGGCTTCGCGGGACTTGTCGGAGGACGGCTCAGGCCGGGCCACTAGGGGAACGGATGCTGATCGCCGACCGCTACGAGCTCGACGAGCTGCCGCTCGGCCGCGGCGGGATGGGCGCGGTGCACGGCGGGTACGACCGCAGGCTGGGCCGCCGCGTGGCGATCAAGCTGCTCAGGCTGCCGGGCCGGGACGAAGAACTGGAAGCCCGCTTCGCGCGGGAAGCGCGCATCCTGGCGACGCTCGACCACCCCGGCGTCCCGACGCTGTACGACTACGGCACCCACGACGACCGGTTGTTCCAGGTCATGCAGTTCGTCGACGGTGTCACGGTGGCCGACCTGCTCGCCGAGCACGGGCCGCTGCCGGTGCCGTGGGCCGCGGCGATCGCGGCGCAGGCGTGCGCGGTGCTGACCGCCGCCCACGCGCTCGCCGTCTGCCACCGCGACCTCAAGCCGTCCAACCTGATGCTGGGCCCCGACGGCGGCGTGAAGGTGATGGACTTCGGGCTGGCCGTGCTCCGCGAAGCCGACGCGGCCCAGTTCACGCGGGCCGGGCAGCTGCTGGGCACGCCGTCGTACATGGCACCCGAGCAGATCCAGCGCGGCGGCGCCGAACCGCGCAGCGACCTCTATGCGCTGGGCTGTGTGCTGCACGAGATGCTCACCGGGCGGCGGCTGTTCGACGGGCCGACCGCGTACGCGGTGTTCGAGCGGCAGGTCAAGGAACTGCCGCCGCCGGTGCCGGGCGTCCCGAAACCCCTGAACGCGCTGCTCGCCGAGATGCTGGCGAAGGATCCGGAAGGCCGCCCGGCCGGCGCCGCCGTGCTGTACGAACGGCTCGGCGCGTTCGTCGGCGGGCTGCCGCCGCTGCCGGGGTTCCTGGTCCCGCCGTCGGTGCCCAGCCCGGGCCGGATGTACGCGCGGATGCTGGGCCGCGTCAGCGGCTGAACGCGGGGCGCCGGTCGGCGAGCGGCAGGCCGCCGCGCCGGATGCGCCGGTAGGTCGTCGCGTTCTGCACCGCGATGCTCAGGCCGAGGCTGAGCGCGACCGACGCCGACGTCAGCGGCCCCGTGACGCCGAGGGCGGTACCCAGCGCGACGACGCCGATCCGGACCGCGACCGTCAGCGCCCACAACCCGATCGTGACGACCGAACCCTTCTGGAACGTCGAGCCGTCACGCGCGGTCAGCGTGGTCGTGGTGCTGCGCAGCACACCGAGCCCGGCGAGCAGCAGCAGGTCGGCGGCGAGCAGGCCCAGCTCGGCCGCGGACGCGCCGGGCAGCGCTTCCAGCGCCAGGAACCCGCCCACCGCCACGAGCAGCAGCGGCATCGTGACCAGCGCCCTTCGGCTGAGCAACGTGCCTCTGACCTGCTGGTAGACGACCCGGTACAGGACGAGGGCGGTGATGGCGGCGTAGAGCAGGACGCTGGACATTCCGGGGCTCCCCTGGGTTTCGAAGGTCGCTCCCAGCGTCGGCGAACGGCGCCCGGAACGCGTCGGCCCGCGGATCGGACCCGGGTGGATCCGCCGGTTCCACCCCCGGGTGGAGGCCGGCTGGCCAAATCGTGACCTTCGCCGACGAACCTCGAACGGGTGACGATCGTCTTTACCGGTGTCCAAACGCGATGATCGAGACAGCTGGGGGTACCGGATCGTGAAGAGGCTTCTGGCGGGAGCGGCCGCGCTGGCCACCGCGTTCGTGCTGGCCGCCTGCTCCGGCGGGGGCTCGGCCGGCGGGGCGAACGCGGGCGGCGGAGCCGTCGCCGCGGCGGGGACCGGCGGCGGGACGCCGACGACCTCGAGCACCACCTCCACGCCGGTCAGCACCGTCACGGTGCCGTCGTCGACGCCCACCCCGGCGTCCACGACGCCGAAGCCGGCGCCGACCAGTACTTCGGCCAAGCCGAAGCCGACCCCGAAACCGCAGCCGAAACCGCAGCCGCAGCCCGCGGCGAACCCGGACGTCCCGTGCGCGGCGGCGGCCGCGGCGCCGGGCACCGCGGCCTGCGTCGACATCTCGGCGCACAAGGCGTGGATCCTGCAGGCGGGCAAGGTCGTCTACGGACCGGTGCCGATGCTGCCGGGCCGCAAGAGCAACCCGACCCCGACCGGCACGTTCCACGTGCTGTCGAAGGAAAAGATGCACCTGTCGAAGGAATTCGACAACGCGGAGATGCCGAACTCGGTGTTTTTCTACCCGGGCGACGCCTTCCACACGGGCAGCCTCTCGGTGTACTCCCACGGCTGCATCCACCTGTCGGCGGGCGCGTCCCTGAAGTTCTTCAACACGCTGCACATCGGCGACGTCGTGCAGGTCGTCCCGTAACCCGCCCGCTCACTCCGCGGCCGAACGCAGGTCCGAGGGTGTCGTCCCGGCCGCCGTCAGCGGCTGGCCGAGGGCGACGCGCTCGGTCAGCCACGGGCTCGGCCGGTAGCGGGGGTCGCCGGTCGCCGCGGTGAGGCCGCGCAGGATGCGCAGCACCACGTCGCCGCCGACGAGGTCGCCCCAGGCCAGCGGGCCGCGCGGGTAGCCGAGGCCGAGGCGGACGGCCGTGTCGATGTCCGCCGGGGTGGCCAGGTGCTGGCCCGCGATGAAGCAGGCCGTGTTGACGATCGACGCGAGCAGGCGCTGGGCGACCGGGGCGGGTCCGTCGCGGACGACCGTCACGGGGTGGCCCGTCGCGGCCAGCGCACCCCAGGCGGCGCGGCCCACGGCGGGGTCGAGGCCGGGGTGCACCGACATCGTCAGCCGTCGTTCGTAGCCGCCCAGCGGGTCGACACCGGCGACCCGGTCCAGCGGCAGCCCGGCGCGGGTCGCGGCGTCCACTGTGGATTCCCCGTAGAGCGGCACCAGCAGGACGGCGTCCGGGTAGGCGTCGGACACCACCTGCACACCCGCGGCCGACAGCGCGCGGGCGAGGTGCTCGTCCGCGGTGAACACCGGGCTCGACGGCTTCGGCGGGGCGGCGGCCTCGTCCGCCACCTGCTGCTTGCCCTCGGCGTAGGCGTAGAAGCCCTCGCCGTTCTTGCGCCCGAACAACCCGGCGGCCACGCGTGGGCGGGTCAGCCACGACGGCCGCAGCCGCGGGTCGCCGTGGAAGCCACTCCAGATGCTTTCGAGCACGGCGTGCGAGACGTCGAGGCCGGTCAGGTCGAGCAGCTCGAACGGGCCGAGCTTCAGGCCGAGCACGTCCCGGGCGATGCGGTCGACGTCGGCGGGCTCGGCCAGCGCCTCGGCGAGGATCTGCAGCGCCTCGGTGTTCAGGCCGCGGCCGGCGTGGTTGACCAGGAACCCGGGGGCGTCCTTGGCCAGCACCGGCTCGTGGCCCCAGATCTTGACCAGTTCGAGCGCTTCGCCCGGCAGCCAGGCGTGCGTGCGCGCGCCGGGGACCACCTCGACCAGGCGCATCAGCGGTACGGGGTTGAAGAAGTGCAGCCCGACGAGCCGGCCGGGCTCGCCCAGCTCGGCGGCGATCTCGGTGACCGACAGCGAACTCGTGTTCGTGGCGAACACCGTCTCTTGAGGACAGACGCGCTCGAGGCCCGCGAAGAGGGCACGCTTCGTCGCGAGGTCTTCCCGGACGGCTTCGACCACGAGGTCGACCCCGTCGGCGGGCGCGTCGGGGGCGTCCACCGGCACCAGCCGGTCCTTCACCGCCTGCGGGTCACCGGTGAGCTTGCCCTTGGCGGCGAGCTTGTCGATCATCCCGCCGACGTACTCGATCGCCTCGGTGACGGCCTCGCGCCGGACGTCGGCCAGCTCGACGGTCACCCCCGCGGTCGCGGCCAGCTGGACGATCCCGCGGCCCATCACCCCGGTGCCGACCACCCGGATCCTGCCGACCTTCCCGGCCCACCCCGTCACGTCGTGCCGCCTTCCGCCGTTGGACTTCCCGCCCCAGCCTAGAGGCCGACGAACTCCGCCATCCGCCTCGCCGAGTGGGCGAAGAACACGTCGGCCGGGTCGACACTGCCGACGTACTGGCCGAACAGGTCGAAGCTGATCGCGCCGAACAGCTGGGTCCACGCGATGAGCAGCCGGGTCACGGTTTCCGGGCCGGCGATGATCCCGAGGGCCTTCGTGAGCGTCTCGGCCTGGGCGCGCAGCTCGGGCGGGACCTCGCCGTCGATGTCGCGCAGCTCGGTGTGGGTGAGCACCTTGACCAGGGCGAGCGCGACGCGGGAGGCGGGCACGACGGTGTCCTGCGGCGCCGCGTACCCGGGGATCGGCGAGCCGTAGATCAGCGCGTACTCGTGGGGGTGGGCGCGGGCCCAGTCGCGCGTGCCCTGCCAGATCGCCACCCAACGCTCGCGGGGGGTGCCCTCGCCCGGGTCCGCCTGCTCGGCCGCTTCGCCGATCGCGTTGTAGGCGTCGACGATCAGGTCGGTCAGCAGCCGGTCGCGGCTCGGGAAGTACCGGTAGATCGCGGACGAGACCATGCCGAGCTCCCGGGCCACCGCGCGCAGCGAGAGCCCCTGCGCGCCGACCTCGGCGAGCTGGCGGCGGGCCTCGTCCTTGATCTCCTGGGTCAGTTCGGCGCGGGCACGTTCGCGTGCGGTGCGGGAGACGGTCATGGAGATCAGTGTGCCACGACGAGAGCACCGCACAAAATAGAGAGCACTGCTCTTGACACGGTGCAGCGCTCTCGTGTTCACTGCTCTTAACCGAGAGCACTGCTCTCCCAAACCGCGGAGGACACCATGACCGGCACCCGCTACATCAAGCCGAAGAAGTCGACCAACGCGTTCAACGAGCTGGTCGCGAAGCTGACCAACCTGGGCGTGAGCGTCTGGGGCAGCCGGGTGCTGACCGTCGTCGGCCGCAAGAGCGGCGAGCCGCGCTCGGTGCCGGTCAACCTGCTGACCGTCGACGGCGTGCGCTACCTCGTCGCCCCGCGCGGCGAGACGCAGTGGGTGCGCAACCTGCGCGCGGCTGGCCAGGGGACCCTGCGCGTCGGGCGCCGCGTCGAGACGTTCACCTTCCGCGAGCTGGGCCACGACGAAAAGCCGGGCATCCTGCGCGCCTACCTCAAGCGCTGGAAGTTCGAGGTCGGCGTGTTCTTCGACGGCGTCGACGCCAAGGCCTCGGACGAGAAGCTGCGCGAGATCGCGCCGGGCTACCCGATCTTCGAGATCTTCACGAAGTAGGTTTGCGCCGCGTGAAGTTGGCCGCGATCAGGACCACGCCGACCAGGACCGCGGCGAGCCCGATCAGGAACCACAGCTTCTGGCCGGTCATGAAGCTGCCGGTGATGACGCCGATGCCCTGCAGCACCCAGACGGCGCCGACGAGCACGAGCACGACCCCGGCCGCAAGGGTGATCCACCGCCTCATGGGGCCAGTTTAGGCGGGCCGCTCGTCCGGCACGAGCTTGTGGCGGTAGGCGTAGACGACGGCGTGCACCCGGTCGGGCAGCCCGAGCTTGCCGAGCACGCGGGACACGTGCGTCTTGACCGTCTCCTCGCCGACGTGCAGCTTCCGCGCGATCTCGGCGTTGCTGCACGCGCCGGCGAGCAGCAGCAGCACCTCGCGTTCGCGGGACGTCAGCCGGGCCAGCTCCGGGGGTTCGGCGGCCGCGGGTTCGAGGACCGTCGCGAACTTCGCCACCAGCCGGCGCGTCACGGAGGGGTCGATCAGCGCGTCCCCGCGCGCGGCCACCCGGATCGCCGCGACGAGCTCCTCCGGCGCCAGGCTCTTCAGCAGGAACCCGCTCGCGCCGGCCCGCAGCGCGCGGTAGACGTACTCGTCGGCGTCATAGGTGGTGAGCACGAGGACGCGCGTGTCGTTGCCCGGCGCGGCGAGGATCGCCTCGGTCGCGGCGAGGCCGTCGAGGCGGGGCATCCGGACGTCGAGGACCGCCACGTCCGGGCGCAGGCGGGCGGTCTCGGAGACGGCTTCGCGGCCGTCGGAGGCCTCGCCGACGCAGGTGAAGTCGGCCTGGGTGTCGAGCAGCGCGCGCATCCCGGACCGGAACATCGCGTGGTCGTCGGCCAGCAGGACGCGGATCATGTGCTCTCCACCGGGAAGGTCGTGCGCAGCTGCCAGAGCCCGCCGGTCTCGCCGTAGGACACCTGGCCGCCGAACAGGGTGACACGCCGGCGGATACCGGCCAGCCCGCGGTGCGCGTGCTGTTTCTCCTCGCCGCGGCCGGGGCGCAGGCCGTTGGTCACCGTGAGCACGACCTCGGTGCGGCCGTGGTTCAGCTCGACCTCGACCGGGCCCCGGCCGTGGCGCAGGGCGTTGGTCAGGGCTTCCTGGGCGATCCGGTAGAGGGCGACGTCGAGGGAGCCGGGCAGTTCGCGGGGTTCGCCGCGCAGCGTCAGCCGGGTCGGCAGGCCGGCCGCGCGGACGGTCTCGACCAGCTCGTCGAGGTTGTCCAGGCCGGGTTGTTCGGCGCCGGGTTCGGCGTGCAGGAGGTCGAGCAGCCGGCGCAGGTCGGCCATCGCCGAGCGGCTCGCGGATTCGACGGCGCCGAGCGATTTCCGCACCGGCCCGTCGCCCTCGGGCAGGCCGAGCCGGGCGGCGCCGGCGTGCACGCCGATGGCGCTGACGTGGTGGGAGATGACGTCGTGCAGGTCGCGCGCGATGGTCGTGCGTTCTTCGAGGACGGCCCGCCGGACGGCTTCTTCCTCGTGCTGGCGGCGTTCGTCGGCTTCGCGTTCGAGGTCGGCGATGTAGGCGCGCCGGGCGGTCGTGTACCGGCCGACCAGCCACGGCAGCAGCGCGGAGACGCCGACGTTGATGGCGATGAGCCGCCAGTCGTGCGCGACGCGCCCGCCGCCTTCGAGACAGCCGGCGACGACCCCGAGGAGGAGCGCGCCGAGAGCGAGCACGGCCGGTTTCGTCCGCAGCCAGGCCCCGGCCCGGTAGCCGGCGATGAGGATGCCGGCGTTGTTCCCGGTGACGTACCACTGGCAGGTGCAGAGCAGCAGCGGCGCCCCGGCGAAGAGCACGGCGTGGGCGAGGGCCACCCACCCGGAGTACCGCGCGGCCCCGGCCAGTGCGGCGTTGACGGCCACCCCGCCGAGCAGCACGACCCAGGCCTGCCACCCGCCTGCGGGAAGGGGCCCGCGAAGGGTGAAGAGGGCGGCGTCGCAGACAACGCAGACGAGCGCGACGAGGAGGGACTGCCGTCTCAGCGACCCCCGGATGTCCTGCACACACGCAACTGTGCCCTAACCGAGGATCGGGAGGAACGGGAGCGCCCCGATGCGGCGGGAGGGGACACCGCACCGGGACGTTCCCTGGCTCCGGGGCACCGGTCGCGCAGGCCCCGAGCGCCCCAATGTGGCCTTCGGTGCGTGTGACGCACCCAATGTGGCCTTCGGTGCGTCAGACGCACCCAAGGCCGCCTTGGGGCGCTCGGGACCCGCGGTCGGACAGCGGTGGAGTGTCAGCTGGTCGGGCGGGTCGGATAGCCGCCGCGGCGCTGGCCCGGCTGGCGCTGGCCCGGCTCGAAGCCCTTGCCCAGCGACGTTGCCGTGGCCGTCTGGCCCTCGACCTTGGCCACCACCGTCACGTTCGTGTCGCCCTGCTTCACCTCGCCCGTCTTCTGGGTCGACGAGTCCAGCGCGTACGTCTGCTTGTAGCCGTCCTTGCTGGTCAGCGTCACCGACGTCGCGCTCAGCTCCGTCACGTCGCCCGTCTGCAGCCGCTCGGTCGTATAGCCGCCGCTGCCGTTCGACACCACGAAGTCGCCGTGCAGGGCTTCCCTCAGCGCCGCCATTCCGCCGCCGAAGCCGCCTCCCGGCACGCCCTGGCCGCGGAACTGGCCGCCACCCGGGCCGCCGCCGGGGCCGCCGAAGCCGCCGGGGCCCTGCGATGTGTTGTCGGCGTTGCTCGTGCCCGCCCAGATCGCCGCGCCGCCGCCCGCCGCGATCACCACGGCGATGCCGGCCGCGATCGCCGTCTTCTTGCCGGACCAGCCCTTCTTCGGCGCGGCCGGGACCGGGTCGCCCCAGTTGGCGCCCTCGGGCGGGGTGTTCGGCATCGGCTCGGTCGTCATCATGTCCTCCGGTGGTGCCCACACTGGTCCCGGTCAGGTTCGCCGCCGCGGCTGTGTTTGAGCTGTGCGGAGCGTCAGCGGGCGCTGTGCCTCGAACGCGCGAACCTTCACAGGAAACGCACAGCGACCGCACAGCGAACACCGACACCGGGCCGGGAAGGTGGCACCATGACCGCTATGAACGCCACGTCACCCGGCCCCGGCAAGGCCGACCTGCGCCGCGCCGACGGGAGCCCGGTGCGGGTGCTCGTCGTCGACGACGAGGCGACGCTGGCCGAGCTCGTGTCGATGGCCCTGCGGATGGAGGGCTGGGAGGTGCGCAGCGCGGGCGACGGCACCGAAGCCGTCCGGATCGCGCGCGACTTCCGCCCCGACGCCGTCGTCCTCGACGTCATGCTCCCCGACTTCAGCGGCCTGGAAGCCCTGCGCCGGATGCGGTCCGAGGCGCCGAACCTGCCCGTCCTCTTCCTCACGGCGAAGGACGCGGTCGAGGACCGCATCGCCGGGCTCACCGCCGGCGGCGACGACTACGTCACCAAGCCGTTCAGCCTCGAAGAAGTCGCGCTGCGCCTGCGTGCGCTGCTGCGCCGGGCGGGCGGCGTCACCGGCGCGAGCGGGTCGACGCTCGTCGTCGGCGACCTCACGCTGGACGAGGACAGCCGCGAGGTGCACCGCGGCGGCGACCTGGTGCCGCTGACCGCGACCGAGTTCGAGCTCCTGCGCTACCTCATGCGCAACCCCAAGCGCGTGCTGTCGAAGGCCCAGATCCTGGACCGCGTGTGGAGCTACGACTTCGGCGGCCAGGCCAACATCGTCGAGCTCTACATCTCCTACCTGCGCAAGAAGATCGACGCCGACCGCGAGCCGATGATCCACACCATGCGGGGCGCCGGGTATGTCCTCAAACCCGCCGGCTGAACCGAAGCGCACCCGCCGGCCGTGGTCGCTGCGCCGGCGGCTGATCGTGCAGCTGGCGGCGCTGCTCGCGCTCGTCTGCCTGGTCGTCGGCGTGGTCACGGAGTTCGCGCTGAGCGAGTTCCTCGTCGGCCAGCAGGACAAGCGGCTGGCCGCGGCGAGCGACCGCGCCGCGCACGCCGGGGAACGGCCGTCGCCGTGGCCCTACGGCGAAGCGCCGCCGCCGGACCCGCTGCGCGTGCTCGGCCAGGGCGAGGGCACGCTCGCCGTCGTCCAGATCGGCTCGCAGGTCTCCGCCGGGGTCCTCGACTCGAGTGCGGCGGGCGCGTCGAGGCGCAAAGCGCCGTTCAAGGACATTCCGCGAAGTCAGGTGCTGGCCCTGCTCGCCCTGCCGTCGGACGGGAAGCAGCGCAGCATCGACCTCGGCGGCAACCTCGGGGAGTACCGCGTCGTCTCGACGACGTCGCCCCGCGGCGAGAAGACGGTCATCGGCCTGCCGCTCAAGGACGTCAACGAGACGCTCTGGCAGCTCGGGTTCATCCTCGGCGGCGTCGCGCTCGCCGGGATCCTGGTGGCGGGCGCGGTCGGCGCGGCGACGATCCGGCGCACGATGCAGCCGCTCGACCGGCTGGCCGCGACCGCGACCCGCGTCTCCGAGCTGCCGCTGGACCGCGGCGAAGTGGCGCTGTCCGAACGCGTTCCCGAGGCCGACACCGACCCGAACACCGAGGTCGGCAAGGTCGGCTCGGCGCTGAACCGGATGCTGCAGCACGTCGCCAACGCGCTGTCCGCCCGGCACGCGAGCGAGAACCGCGTCCGCCAGTTCGTCGCGGACGCCAGCCACGAACTCCGGACGCCGCTGGCGGCGATCCGCGGGTACGCGGAACTCACCCGCCGCGGCGGCGAGCAGGTGCCACCGGACGTGGCGTTCGCGATGAGCCGCGTCGAGTCGGAGTCGCGCCGGATGACGACGCTGGTGGAGGACCTGCTGCTGCTCGCCCGGCTCGATTCGGGCCGTCCGGTGGTGCCGGAGTGGGTGGACCTGTGCCGCCTGGTGGCCGACGCGGTCGCGGACGCGCACGTCGCGGGCCCGGACCACAAGTGGCTGATGGACGTCCCGGGCGAGCCGATCGGCGTCCTCGGCGACGCGGGCCAGCTGCACCAGGTGGTGATCAACGTGCTCGCGAACGCCCGCACGCACACCCCACCGGGCACGACGGTGACCACCACGTTGTCCACTTCGGACGGAATTGTCCGGCTCCGGGTCGCCGACGACGGCCCGGGCATCCCGCCGGAGATCCTCCCGGACATCTTCGAGCGCTTCGCCCGCGGCGACAATTCGCGCTCGCGCGCGGCCGGGAGCACGGGGCTGGGGCTGGCGATCGTGGCGGCGGTGGTGGGTGCGCACGGCGGCCGGGTCGCGGTGCAGAGCCGGCCCGGGCGGACGGAGTTCGAGATCACCTTCGCGGCGGCCGCGCCGCAGTGAGCACCCGGTCGGCGCCGATGCACAGCTGACGCACAGCTTCGGCACAAGTTCACCACATCCGGCGCCGACACGGTGAACGCCATGACGACCACGCTGTCGGCGCCCGGACACGCCCAGCCCCAGCCGCCCGCCGCCGCCCGGAAACCCCGGTGGGTCAAGCCGTCGGTGGCCGCGCTGCTGCTCGGAACCGGCCTGCTGTACCTGTGGGACCTGGCGAAGACCGGCTGGGGCAACGACTTCTACGCCATGGCCGTGCAGGCCGGCACGTGGAGCTGGAAGGCCCTGTTCTTCGGCTCGCTCGACCCGGGCAACGTCGTCACCGTCGACAAACCGCCTTTCTCGCTGTGGATCATGGGACTGTCCGGACGGCTCTTCGGCTTTTCGAGCTGGAGCCTGCTGGTGCCCGACGCGCTCGCCGGCGTCGCGTCGGTCGGCCTGCTCTACCTCGCCGTGCGCCGGCTTTCCGGGCCGGGTGCCGGGCTGCTCGCCGGGGCCGGGCTCGCGCTGACGCCGGTCGCCGCGCTGATGTTCCGCTACGACAACCCCGACGCCTTCCTGGTCCTGCTCCTCGTCGCGGGCGGCTACTGCGTGGTGCGCGCGCTGGAACACGCGAGCACGAAGTGGCTGGTCCTGGCCGGGGTCGCGATCGGGTTCGGCTTCCTCGACAAGATGCTGCAGGCCTTCCTCGTGCTGCCCGCCTTCGTGCTGACGTACGCCGTCGCGGCGCCGACCTCGCTCGGCCGCCGGATCGGGCAGCTGTTCGCCGCCGCGGGCGCGGTCCTCGTCTCCGCCGGCTGGTGGATCGCGGCCGTCGCGCTCTGGCCGGTCGCGGACCGGCCCTACATCAGCGGTTCGACCGACAACACCGTGCTGGAACTGGCCTTCGGCTACAACGGCCTCGGCCGGATCTTCGGCGAAGGACGCGGCGGCGGGGGCACCGGCCGGACGTTCACCCCGCCGGCCGGGGTGGAGCTGCCCGCCGGCGGGCGAGGCTTCGGTGGGTTCGGCGGCCAGGCCGGCCTGACCCGGTTGTTCTCCGGCGAGTTCGGCGGCGAGGCGTCGTGGCTGCTGCCGGCCGCGGTCATCGGCCTGGTGGCGGGCCTGTGGTTCACGCGCCGCGCGCCGCGCACCGACCGCACGCGGGCGGCGCTGCTGCTGTGGGGCGGCTGGCTGGTGGTCTCCGCACTGGTGTTCAGCTACATGAGCGGCATCATCCACCCGTACTACACGGTCGCGCTGGCCCCCGGGACCGCCGCCACGCTGGCGATCTCCGCGCGCGAACTCTGGCGCGGCCGGGCGAACTTCGCGGCTCGCGCGGTGCTCGCCGTCATGGTCGCGGTGACGGCGGTCTGGGCGTTCGTCCTCCTCGCGCGGACACCGGAGTGGCAGCCGTGGATCCGCTACGCGCTGCTCGTCTCCGGCGCCGCCGCCGTCGCCGGCCTGCTCTTCGGGGCCGACCGGTTCCGGCGGCTCGGCCCGGTCGTGGCCGTGCTCGGCCTGTGCGGCGCGCTGCTCGGGACGACGTCCTACACGCTGGCCACGGCGGCGAACGCGCACTCCGGGGGCACGCCGTCGTCCGGGCCGTCCGTCGCGAGTGGACGCGGCGGCCCGCGCGGCTTCGGCGCGGGGCAGGCCGACACCGCGGTGATCGACCTGCTGAAGGGCACGACGACGAAGTGGGCCGCGGCGCAGAGCGGGGCGATGCAGTCGGCGGGCCTGGCGCTGGCGAGCGGGCGGCCGGTGCTCGCGATCGGCGGGTTCAGCGGCAGCGACCCGGCGCCGACGCCGGCGCAGTTCCGGCAGTACGTCGCCGACGGGGACATCGGCTACTACGTCGCCGGTGGCCGCGGCGGCTTCGGCGGCGGCCGCGGGACCGCCGGGGAGATCGAGGCGTGGGTCGAGCAGAACTTCGCCCCGCTCACCGTCGGCGGCACGACCGTTTACGACCTCACCAAATCTGTCAATTGATCGAAATATGAATTGTTTCGGGCGTGTTAACAGTCGGGGAATCGTCCGGCGTATTCCAGACCCGTGCGGTATCGGCGGAGCCGGACAGGTGTTCGATTTCCCCGAGGGCGGTCGGCTTCGGCGCGTGCGTTCAGCCGGAATCCCGCGGGCTGAACTCGGGTGAGGGTCACTCGTTCGGCTGCAAAGGGCGAACGTTGTGGGGATCTTGTGCTAGTCGCTAGGCTCTCCGCCGGGAGAAGGACAGGGGTGGCTGATCCGGCGCGCTGAGCGCTGGGAAATCACTGGGGTAGGCGCCTCCTGTCCCGTTCTCCCGCGATGACCCGATCAGGTGCCACCACTCCACTTCCCCCGCACCCTGGAGTTCGCTGTGATTTCCCGTTCCCGCCCCCGTCTGCTGCCGGTGCTCCTGACTTTGCTGACCCTCGCCGGGGTCACCGCGCTTTCCGGATGCAGCGACAGCGCCGCCTCGGGCAGCGGCAGCAAGATCACCATCGGGTTCAGCGCCTGGCCGGGCTGGTTCCCCTGGCAGGTGGCGCAGGAACAGGGCCTGTTCGCCAAGAACGGCGTCAACGTCGACCTCAAGTACTTCGACAACTACACCGACAGCATCAACGCGCTCTCGAGCGGCGCCATCGACGCCAACAGCCAGACCCTCAACGACACGCTGTCGTCGGCCTCCGGCGGCGCCAAGCTGTCGATCGTGCTGGTGAACGACAACTCCACCGGCAACGACAAGATCATCGCGCGGGACGGCATCACGAGCATCGCCGACCTCAAGGGCAAGAAGGTCGCCGTCGAGCAGGGCGCGGTCGACCACTACCTGCTGCTGCTGGCGCTGCAGTCGGCGAAACTGACCGAAAAGGACATCCAGCTGGTCAACCTCCCGACCGACGCCGCCGCGGCCGCGTTCGCCGGCAGCCAGGTCGACGCGGTCGCCGCCTTCGCGCCGTTCACCTCGAAGGCCCTGGAGCGGCCGGGCAGCCGCGCGATCTCGTCGTCGGCCGAGTTCCCCGGCGCGATCCCGGACCACCTCGTCACGTCGCAGAAGCTGGTCAAGGACCACCCGAAGGACGTGCAGGCGCTGGTGAACACCTGGTTCGAGACGCTGGCCTGGATCAAGGGCAACAAGGACGCGGCCGTGCAGATCATGGCCAAGCGCGGCGGCGTGTCCGATGCGGACTACAAGTCCTACGACGCCGGCACCACCATCTTCACGCGGCAGCAGAACATCGACGCGTTCACCCCGGGGGTCACCCCGCAGCACCTGGACTTCCAGGCGAACAAGATCATCGACTTCATCGTCGGCACCGGCCTCGCCCAGCAGCGGCCCTCGCTCGACGGGCTGTTCGACGACCGGTTCGTCAAGGCCGCGCCCCAGTGACCGGTCCGACCCAGCAGCTGGCCGAACGCCGGGAGTCCGGCCGCCCGGCCTGGGCGCCGCTGCCTCGCCGGGCCGGGCTCAACCCGTCCGCTTCACCGCTGTTCTCCCTGCGGACGCCCATTTCCGCGTCGGCCCGCTGGACGCTGGCGGTGCTGTCGTTCGCCATCCCGCTCCTGGTGTGGGTCGGGCTGAGCTTCAGCGGGGCCGTCAACCCGACGTTGCTGCCGTCCCCGGTCGCGGTGGTCAAGGCCGGTGTCGACATGGCGAGCACGGGCGAGCTCTTCGACGACCTCTGGGCGACGACCCAGCGCGTGCTCGAAGGGTTCGGCCTCGCCGTGCTCGTCTCGGTCCCGCTGGGCATCCTGATGGCCGGCTTCGCCGCCGGGCAGGCGTTCTTCGAGCCGCTGCTCGGCCTGCTGCGCTACCTGCCGGCGAGCGCGTTCATCTCGCTGCTGATCATCTGGCTCGGCATCGGCGAGCCGTCGAAGATCGCCTTGCTCTTCATCGGCACGGTCTTCTTCAACACGCTGATGACCGCCGACGTCGTCCGCGGCGTGCCGACCGCGCTCATCGACGTCTCCTACACCCTCGGCGCGCGCCGGGGCGAAGTGCTGCGCAAGATCATCGTGCCGCACTCGCTGCCGGGCATGCTCGACGCGATCCGCGTCAACGCCGCCGCGGCGTGGAACTTCGTGGTCGTCGCCGAGCTGATCAACGCCTCGGCGGGGCTCGGCTACCGGATCGCCCGCTCGCAGCGGTTCCTGCAGACGGACAAGATCTTCGCGGTGCTCGTGGTCATCGGGCTCGCCGGGCTCCTCATCGACGTCCTGCTGCGCCTGCTGCGCACGCGGGTCGGGAAGTGGACGGCATGACGCTGGAACTGCGGAACGTGGCCAAGGACTACACCGTCCGCGGCCGGGTCACGCGCGCCCTCGACGGCTTCGACCTCGAAGTGCGGCGCGGCGAGTTCGTCTGCGTCGTCGGCGCGAGCGGTTCGGGCAAGTCGACGCTGTTGTCGCTGGTCGCCGGGCTCAGCAAGCCGACCGAAGGGGAGATCTTCCTCGACGGCGTCCCGGTGACCGGGCCCGGGCCCGACCGCGGGCTCGTCTTCCAGGCCGGTGCGCTCTACCCGTGGCGCAGCGTCGAGAAGAACGTCGCGTTCGGACTCGAGCTGCTCTCGCTCGACCCGGCCGACCGCGCCGAGCGGGTGGACTGGTACCTCGCCGAGACCGGCCTCGACGGCGTGCGCAAGTCGCTGCCGAAGCAGCTCTCCGGTGGCCAGAAGCAACGGGTCGCGATCGCCCGCGCCCTGGCTTGCGAACCGGAAGTCCTGCTCCTGGACGAACCCTTCGGCGCCCTGGACGTCCAGACCAAAGAGGACATGCAGGTGCTGATCCGCCAGGTGCACGCCGACACCGGCACCACGGTGCTGATGGTGACCCACGACGTCGAGGAAGCGGTCTTCCTCGGCGGCCGGGTGGTGGTGCTCGCCTCCGACCCGGGCCGGATCGCCGCCGACGTCGAGGTGGCGCTGCCCGCCGAGCGCGGCCTGGCGGTGAAGCGCGAACCGCGGTTCCTCGCGCTGCGCGCCCGGATCGAGGACCTGGTCCGGGAGCAGCACCGCGGGCACGTGAGCCGGGTGGCCGCGGACGGGTGAGAACGGAGAACGGGAAGGTGGCGGGATGAGACACGGCAGGTCGACCGCGAAACGGGCCGCCGGCGGGGGTTTTCTCGCCCGGCTCGGCATTCGCGGCAAGCTGAACCTGCTGCTCCTGCCCCCGCTGGTCGCGGTGGTGCTGGTGTCCGTGCCGTTCGTGCTGACGCAGGCGAACAGCGCCGGTGACGCGGCGCAGTCGGCGACGGTGGCGCGGTACACCCAGCAGCTCGGCGGGCTGGTCTGGCAGCTGCAGCGCGAGCGGCTGCTGACGGGCGCGTTCGTCGCCACGCCGTCGATGGCCGCCGACCAGATGCTCCAGCAGCAGAAGGCGGTGGACACCGCGGTCGAGGCGGTGCGGAAGTCGCTCGACGCCGACGCGCCGGACGAGCTGTCCGCGGCGCTGACCCGGATCGGCTCGCTCGCCGAGCTGCGGCAGAACGCGCAGCGCCGCGGGGTCGCGCTCGACAGCGTCGCCCGCACCTACCACGCGGTGATCGGGGCCGTGATCGACTCGCTGCGGCTGGTCCCGCAGCTCACCGACGACGCCGAGGGCACCCGGGAGCTGTCGGCACTGGAGGCCCTGCTGCGCGCGAACGAGGAGAACTCGCTGCGCGGCATGGCCCTGATCGTGACCGCGGTTTCGCCGGAGGCCGGCCGGTCCATCCTGGACGACGCCACCCAGCAGGCGCCGATCTTCACCGACCGGTTCGTCCAGCAGGCCGACGACGAAACCGACAGCGAGCAGGCCGAGCTGGTCGTCAACGTCGAGGCGAGCGAAGCGGGCCGCCGGATCGAGGAGCTCGCCGCCCAGATCGGCAACCCGCGAGACGCGGCCGGCACCACCCAGTACGTCACCGACGTCCTCACGGCGTCGGAAAGCCAAGCGGGCCAGCGGAAGCTGGTGCAGGAACGGGTCGTCGGCGAGATCGCCGACTCGGCGAACGGCCGGGCCGGCGCGGCGACCCGGCTGGCCTGGACGGTCGGTCTCGGCGCGGGCGGGCTGTTCCTGCTGGTCGCCTTCCTCGCCGTCGCGGTGTCCCGCTCGATCGCCGGGCCGCTGCGCCAGCTGACCACCGCGGCGACGTCGGTCGCCGACCTGGCCGGCACCGAACTCGTCCGCGTGACCGACACCGAAGAGGCCGAGGAGCAGGTTCCGCGCCTGGCCACGATCGACGTCGTCTCCGGCGACGAGCTCGGCCAGCTGGCCGCCGCGTTCAACCGCGTCCAGACCACGGCGGCCGAGCTGGTCGAACGCCAGGCGCTCACCCGGCGCAACACGAGCCTGATGTTCGCGAACGTCGCGAAGCGCACGCAGAACCTCGTCGGCCGCCAGCTGGCGCTGATCGACGAAGTCGAGCGCAACGAGCAGGACACGCGGCTGCTGGCCAGCCTCTACCGGCTCGACCACCTTTCGACCCGCCTGCGCCGGAACGCGGACAACCTGCTCGTGGTGTCCGGCACCCGCGACGAAACCCGGATCGCCGGCCCGATCGAGCTGGCCACGGCCCTGCGCTCGGCGCTCGCCGAGATCGAGGACTACCAGCGCGTCAAGCTCGGGGTCGTCGCCGAAATCCTGCTGTCCTCGGCCCTCGGTGCCGACCTGGTGCTCGTCTTCGCCGAGCTGCTGGAGAACGCGACGTCGTTCTCGCCGCCGGGTTCGCTGGTCGAGGTGGACACCATGTTCCTCGCCGACGGCGCCTGCCTGGTCAGCATCGTCGACCACGGCATCGGCATGACCGCGGAGAAGCTGGCCGAGGAGAACCAGCGGCTCGTCGAACGCGAACGCCTGGAGCTCGCGCCGACGAGCGTGCTCGGCCTCTTCGTGGTCGGCCGCCTGGCGCGGCGCCACGAACTCGGCGTCGAGCTGCTCGCGACGCCGACGACCGGCGGTGTCACCGCGCGGCTGACCATCCCGGCGTCGCTGTTCACCCACCGCACCGGGCTGCGGCCGCCGAAGGAGACGCTGCCGGCGCCGGCGCCCACGCTGGCCCAGGCCCGGCCCGCGGAAGCCGTCGCGGTGTCCACTTCGGACGATCCGCGGCCGGTCGAGCCGTTGCCGGCGCCGGCCATCCCGGCGCTGCTGGTTTCCGGGCACGGCAACGGGTTCCGCTGGTTCAACCAGCTGGAACCGGTGTGGCCGGACACCGAACCCGCCGAGCCGGCCGCGCCGGCGCCCGAGCCGGACGCCGAGACCCGCGGTGGCCTGCGGCGTCGCGTACGCGGCGCCCAGCTGCCCGGCCCGGGCACGACCGCGCCGGTGGCCGACGGCAAGCCGCGTCACGACCCGGAAGCGACGAAGGCCGCGATGGACGGCTTCGAGAGCGCGTTCGCGAAGGCCGCCGAGGTCAGCGCGATGGCGACCGAGCCGCCGTCCGCGCCGCCGACCGTCGTGACGGCGCCGGTGACCGCGCCGGTACCTTCGCCGGGCGACGGCGCGTCGCTGCCGGTGCGCGTCCCCGGGGACTCGGCGATGCCCGCGGGCCGTGCGCGAGCCGCGGCGCCCGCCGCCGCGACCCCACCGTCGCGGGACGGCCTGGTCCGCCGCGTCCCCGGCGCCCAGCTCGCCCCCGGCCTGCGTCAGCAGCCCGCGGGGCGGCCGATCGCCCGAGCCGTCGCCAACCGCACCCGGCGGGACCCGGCGGCCGAGCGGGCGGCGTTCGACGGGTTCGCCGCCGGCCTGGCGAAGGCGGAGGACATCACGGCAGGCAGCCCGCCCCAAGGCGTGGTCGCCGGTCGTGTGATGGAACGAGGAGAAGAGAGCAGGAAATGAGCATCCCCGCACCTGGTGTCAGTGTCGAAGCCCAGAACTTCAACTGGCTGGTGAGCCGCTTCGCGCAGCACACCGCGGGCGCGATAGCCGCCATCGCCGTCTCGGCCGACGGCCTGCTGATCGCGATGTCGACGGAGCTCGAGCGCTCCAACGCCGACCGCCTCGCGGCGATCTCCTCCGCGATGCTCGGCCTCGCCCACGGCGTCTCCGAAAGCCACCCGCTGGGCTCGCCGGACAAGGTGATCATCGAGCTGGAGCACGGCTACCTGCTCGTCTGCACGATCAGCATCGGCTGCTCCCTGGGCGTGCTGGCCAACAAGCAGGCCAGCCTCGGCACGATCGCCTACGAAATGGCGATGTTCGCCAACCGCGCCACCGAAGTGCTGACGCCCGGCCTGATCGAGGAGCTCAAGAACACCGTGGGGTCGTGATGCCCGAGGAACCGGACATCTCCCTGCTGCGGCCGTACCTGATGACCTCGGGGCGCGCCCAGCCGGTCGACCAGACGCTCGAAATCGAAGCGCAGGTCATGACGTCCCGCCTCGGCGCGGCGTCGCACCCGAAGCTCACCTTCGAGCGCCAGGAAATCGTTTCCCTCTGCCGGACCACGATGTCGGTCGCCGAGGTGGCCGCCATGCTCGGGCTGCACATCGGTGTGGCCCGGGTGCTGGTGGCCGACCTCGCCGAGCTGGGGTACGTCGTCGTCCGCCGTCCGGGCAGCCACCACTCGCACGACCTCGGCATGATCGAAAGGGTCATTCGTGGACTCGAAGCCATTCACTGAGCCGGGCACCCGGCCGCCGGCCCCGGTCAAGATCGTCATCGCGGGCGGCTTCGGCGTCGGCAAGACGACGGCGGTGTCGTCCATCTCGGAGATCAAGCCCCTGACGACCGAAGCGGCGATCACGTCGGCGGCGGCGTCGGTGGACAGCACCGGCCACGTCCCGGCCAAGACCACGACGACGGTGGCACTGGACTTCGGCTGCATCACGATCGACGAAGAGGTCAAGCTGTACCTGTTCGGCACGCCCGGCCAGGACCGCTTCGGCTTCATGTGGCAGGACCTGGTCCACGGCGCACTGGGCGCACTGGTGATCGTGGACACCCGCCGCATGGACGACTGCTACCCGGCGGTCGACTACTTCGAGAACGCGGGCCTCCCGTTCGTGGTGGCGGTGAACATGTTCGACGGCTCGCTCGGCCACAACCTGGAGGACGTGCGGTGGGCGCTGGCGGTGAGCGACGACGTCCCGCTGATCACGTTCGACGCGCGGAAGAAGCTTTCGGTCCGGGACGCCCTGCTGGCGGTCCTGCACAACACGTTCAAGAAGGCCCGGGCCCAGGCGGGCGCGGGGGCTTGAGCAGGCCTCGGATGTGTCTGGAGGGGTTCCCGAGACGCCTCCGGATGTATCCGACTACACTGATCCACGGACCCCGCGCGGCGTCCACCCTGTGAACCTCCCCAGGGCCGGAAGGCAGCAAGGATAAGCAGGCTCTGACGGGTGCGCGGGGTCCCCTTCTTTTCGGCTCCGGGCTCTGGGCTTCGCCCCTCGCCGGGCCTTCTCTTCGTCCTCTCACCCGGGGGCCGAGCCCCCGGACCCCCACGGTGCCTCTCTCGCGGCCTGGGAGCTCTGCCGCGGCTGGGCTCTGCCGGGGGATACGCTGCCGGGTGCGGCTAGAACAGGCCCAGGACGTCGTTCGGGGGGCTTGGGGGCCGTGGGGCGTCCGCGTCCGTGATCGGGGCTGCCTTTCCCGCCAGTTTTCGCAGCTCCGTGCCGTGTACGCACCTTGCCGGGAACGCCGCCGAGGCCGTTCGCTGGGCTATCTCCGCCGTCGGGAGCTCGGTTGCCGAGGCCGCCAGGACCAGGTTGCCGAAGCGGCGGCCGCGCAGGACTCCCGGGTCCGCCAGCAGCAGGACCTCCGGGAACACCTCGAGCAGCGTCGCCAGGAAACGGCGGGCGAACGGCAGACCCGAGCCGTCCGTGATGTTCGCCAGGTAGACCCCCGGGGCCCGGAGGATGCTCGCGATCGCCGTCGTCGCCTCCAGGGTCGCCAGGCCGCCCGCCAGCGTGGCCCGCTCGAACGCGTCGACCACCACCAGGTCCGCGGACCCCTCCCGGCGCGTCGCCAGGCCCTCGCGGCCGTCCGTCACCCGGACGCGCAGGCCCGGCACCCGCAGCCCCAGCTGCGCGCGGACCAGCTCCACCAGCTCGCCGTCGGCGTCGAACACCAGCTGCCGCGAGCCCGGCCGCGACGCCGCGACGTACCTCGGCAGCGTGCACGCCGCTCCGCCGATGTGCAGCGCGTCCAGGGGGCCCGGCGGCAGCCGGTCCACCACGTCCCCGAACCGGCGGACGTAGTCGAACTCCAGGTGGTTCGGGTCGTCGAGGTCGACGTACGACTGCGCGACGCCGTCCACCGACACCAGCCAGGCGTTGCCGCGGTCGGCGTCGCGGGCCAGCTCCGCCGTGCCGAACCGCACCGGGTAGCGCCCGGGCGTCGGCTCGGGCTTGCGCGTGCGGCTCACAGGCGCCGAGGTTATCCCGTCCCGCGAGGTTGCCGGTGGCCCCCGGTAGTCCATCGATGCCCCCACCACCGCCCTCAACGGAGACGCTTCGCGTCGCGGTAGATTCACGAGCGTGGCTCTCGCGCTGTACCGCAAGTACCGTCCGGCGACCTTCGCCGAGGTCGTCGGTCAGGAGCATGTGACCGAACCCCTCCGCACGGCGCTGTCCGCCGGGCGGATCAACCACGCCTACCTCTTCTCCGGCCCGCGCGGCTGCGGCAAGACGTCCAGCGCGCGCATCATGGCGCGCTCGCTGAACTGCGCCAAGGGCCCGACGCCGGACCCGTGCGGCGAGTGCAACTCGTGTCGCGCGTTGGCGCCGGAGGGCCCGGGCAGCGTCGACGTCACCGAGCTCGACGCGGCCAGCCACGGTGGTGTCGACGACGCCCGGGAGCTGCGCGACAAGGCGTTCTACGCCCCGGCCGAGTCGCGCTACCGCGTGTTCATCATCGACGAGGCGCACATGGTCACCACGCAGGGCTTCAACGCCCTGCTGAAGATCGTCGAAGAGCCGCCCGAGCACGTCATCTTCATCTTCGCGACCACCGAGCCGGACAAGGTGCTGACCACCATCCGCTCGCGTACGCACCACTACCCGTTCCGGCTGATCCCGCCGAGCTCGATGCGCAACCTGCTGGAGCGCAACATCGCGGCCGAGGGCGTCGAGGTCGAGCCGGCGGTGTACCCGCTGGTCATCCGCGCGGGCGGCGGGTCGGCGCGTGACACGCAGTCGGTGCTCGACCAGCTGCTCGCCGGGGCGGGGCCGGAAGGCGTCTCCTACTCGCGGGCGGTCGCGCTGCTGGGCGTCACCGACGTGGCGCTGATCGACGACATGGTCGACGCGCTCTCGACCGAGGACGCCGCGACGGTGTTCGGCACGGTCGAGAAGCTCACCGAGGCGGGCCACGACCCGCGCCGCTTCGCGACCGACCTGCTCGACCGGCTGCGCGACCTGGTGCTGCTGCGCGCGGTGCCGGAATCCGCGGGCGGGCTGGTGTCCGCGCCGGAGGAGGAGCTGTCGCGGATGGTCGCGCAGGCCGAGCGGATCGGCCTCGCCACCCTCTCGCGCTACGCCGACATCGTCCACAGTGGACTTCTGGAGATGCGCGGCGCGACCTCGCCCCGGCTCGTGCTCGAGCTGCTGTGCGCGCGGATGCTGCTGCCTTCGGTGACCGACGCGGAAAAGGCCCTCCTGGCGCGGATCGAGCGCCTGGAGCGGCGCGCGACGCTGGCCGGCGGCGGTGGCGCGCCGGCCGAGGGCGGGGTGGAGCCGCCGGTGCGCGCGGCTCCGGAGCGCGAGTTCTCCCGGCCTTCGCAGCGCACGGCGCCGCCGGGCCCGCCCCCGCTGCCGGAGCCGGTCAAGCCGCCGGGCCGGCCGGCCGCCGCCGACCCCGCGCCCGCCCCGGTCGCGGCGGCTCCGGTTGCCGCGCCGGCCGCGGTCGCGGCGGCTCCGGCTCGCCCGGCCGATGGCGGCGGTGCCGCCGCTGCCCCGGCGGCCGCGGCCCCGTCCGGCGACGGCGGCTGGGGAACCCCCCGCACCCCGGGTGGCGGCACGCCCGCTCCGGCTCCGGCTCAGTCCGGCGACGGTGGCTGGGGTGCGGTGCGCACGCCGGGTGGCGGCACGCCCGCTCCGGCGGCGGCGGCCGGCGCTCCGGCGCCTGCCGATGCCGGCACGCCCGCGCCGGAGACCGCGGCGCCGGGCGGGATGGACGCCGCCGCGATCCGCAACGTCTGGCCGCAGCTGATGACGGCGCTGCGCAAGTTCACCGGCGGTCGCAGCCTGGAAGCGATGCTGACGCAGGCCACCGTGGCGAGCGTCGAGGGCAACGCCGTCACGCTCACCCACAAGTCCGAGCCACTGGCCCGCCGGCTCTCCGACCAGGACAACGCCCGCAAGATCGCCGGCGCCCTGACCGACGTCCTGGGCGGCGACTGGCAGGTCCGCTGCGTCCACGGCAACGCCCCGGCGGCCCCCGCCGCCCGCCCGCAACCGGCGGCACCGGCGCCGGAACGGTCGTTCACTCGCCAGTCGGCGGCCGCGGCGCCCGCCGAGCCGGCCGCGCGCCCCGCGACTCCGCCATCGTCGCCGTCGCCGTCATCGTCGCCGTCGCGGCCCAAGGTCACCACGACCGAGCCGGACATCCCGCTGCCTCCGGAACCCTCGGACGAGGACGACGAGGACCTCTACAACGAGGACGCCAGCCCGGCCCCGCCGCCGCCCCCACCCCCGCCGGACAAGGACCCGGACGAGGTGGCCCGCAAGCTCCTCTCCGAGCACCTCGGCGCCCGCCCCCTGGACTGAACCCAGGGAGCCGCCCGCGTACCCCGGCGGTCGGCTCACCAGCCGCCCCCCAGGTACGCAGGCCGGCGTTCTGAGCACGCCCGCCGGTCCTCCAGGTACGCGGGCCGGTGGGTCAGGAAGCCCAGGGGCCGATGCCGGTCACCCGGTCGGCCGTGATCCGCACGATCACGGCCGTCGGCGAGCCCTGGTTGCCCAGCTCGTACTTCTCGACGCCGAGGTACCGCCGGGCCTGGCGGTCCATCAGCGCGGTGAACTCGTCGGCGATGTCCGGCCCGGTCACCCGGGCGGTGCCCCGGACCAGCAGGTACTGCGGCAGCCCCCGCGCGTCCCGCTCGTCGTGGTCCTCGATCAGCACGGTGACGCGCGGGTCGGTGCGGATGTTGCGCACCTTCGGCCGCCTGCCCTCCATGCCCATCACGATCTCGTCGCCCTCCCGGCTGGCCCAGACCAGCGAGGTCTGCGGCGAGCCGTCGGGGTTGATCGTCGTGAGCACGGCGTTGAACGGCCGTTCGAACAGGCGGTGGCAGCTTTCGGGAAGTTCCATGCTCCCGAGATTAGGAAGCCGACAGGTACCGCTCGGTACCTTTGTTCCCATGGGTGACTTCTCCGGCGACGTCTTCCTCGCGGACTGCCCGGCCCGGCTGGCGATCGAGATGATCGCCGACAAGTGGGCGGTCGTCGTCGTGTTCGCGCTCAGCCGCGGCCCGCGGCGGCACGGCGAGCTGGTCGGCCTCATCGGCGGCATTTCGCGCAAGGTCCTCACCCAGACGCTGCGGAAACTGCAGGGCTACGGCCTGGTCGACCGCCACGCGTACGCCGAGGCGCCGCCGCGCGTCGAGTACTGCCTGACCGAGCTCGGGCGGACCCTCGTCGAGCCGATCGGCGTCCTGACGAAGTGGGCGACGCAGCACGGCGAGGCCGTCATCGAGGCTCAGGAGGCCAGGTAGGCCTCGATCGCCGCCGCGATGGCCGCGGCGAACTGGCGGCGCCCGTCCGCGCTCGTCATCCGGGCCGCTTCGGTGGCGTTGCGCATGTTGCCGCACTCCACCAGCGCCGCCGGGCGCGTCGAGAGGTTGAGGCCGGCCAGGTCCGCGCGGGCCGACAGCCCGTTCGTGCCGATGTAGTTCGCCGTGCTGAAGCCGTTCGCGCGCATCGTGTCGCGCAGCGTCTGGGCCAGCCGCGTCGACGGCGCACCCTGCGCGGCGTTCAGCGCCGGTGACGAGTACGCCACGTGGAAGCCGTTCGCCCCGGCCGCCTCCGAGCCGTCGGCGTGGATGGAGACGACCGCGTCGGCGTTCGCCTCGTTGCCGATCGCCGCGCGGCGATCCACGCAGGGGCCGACGCCGGTGTCGTTCTCGCGCGTGTAGACCACCCGGATTCCCTTGTCCGCCAACGCTTTCCCGACCCGCTGGGCGACGTCGAAGGTGAACGCGTGCTCGGGGTAGCCGGCGTTGGTCGCGGTGCCGGTGGTGTTGCACGGCTTGGTCTGCCCGCGCCCGGCGGGCACCTGGCGGTTGATCTCCGCCGGGTGGGCGCCGTTCCCGCCGTTGTGCCCGGGGTCCAGCACGACGACCTTCCCGGCCGTCGGCGTGGGCGTGGGCGTGACCGGCGGCGACGGCGTGACCGACGGCGACAGCGGCGGGGGCGAAGACGGCGGGGGCGAGGAGGTCGTCCGCGTGGTCACCGGCGCGGGCGCCGCCGGAACGTCGCCGGAGCAGCCGGTGAGCAGCAGGGCACCGGCCAGCAGCAGGGGGGCAGTCGCGCGTCGCACGGCGACCACGGTGCCACAGCCCGGCCCTCCGCGTGGCGCGACTACCCTGGTGGGGACACAAACGTGCAGAGAGGACCGAGTGCGATCATGGCCCAACCCGGCGGCGGCTTCGACCTTTCCCAGCTGATGCAGCAGGCGCAGCAGATGCAGCAGAAGCTCGTCGAGGCCCAGGAAGAGCTGGCCAACACCGAGGTCACCGGCACCGCCGGCGGCGGACTGGTCACCGCGACCGTGTCCGGTGACAGCCAGCTGAAGAGCCTGCAGATCGACCCGAAGGTGGTCGACCCGGACGACGTCGAGACGCTGTCCGACCTGATCGTCGCGGCGGTCCGCGACGCCTCGGCGAGCGCGCAGAAGCTCACCGAGCAGAAGCTCGGCCCGCTGGCCGGCGGGCTCGGCGGCGGTGGCGGCATGCCGGACCTCGGCAGCCTCGGCTTCGGCGGCTGACGAACTTGTACGAAGGTGTCGTCCAGGACCTGATCGACGAGCTCGGGCGGTTGCCGGGGGTCGGGCCGAAGAGCGCCCAGCGGATCGCGTTCCACCTGCTGGCCACCGACCCGGCCGACATCGCGCGGCTGCAGGACGTGCTCGGCAAGGTCAAGGAGGGCGTGCAGTTCTGCGAGGTCTGCGGCAACGTCTCCGAGCACCCGAAGTGCCGCATCTGCCGCGACGAGCGCCGGGACCTGACGGTCATCTGCGTGGTCGAGGAGCCGAAGGACGTCCTGGCGGTCGAGCGCACGCGCGAGTTCAAGGGCCGCTACCACGTCCTGGGCGGCGCGCTCGACCCGCTGTCGGGCATCGGCCCGGAGCAGCTGCGGATGCGCGAGCTGCTCAAGCGCATCGGCGAAGCGGACATCAAGGAGATCATCATCGCCACGGACCCCAACACGGAGGGCGAGGCGACGGCGACGTACTTGGTCCGAATGCTGCGCGACTTCCCGGGGCTGAGCGTGACGCGCCTGGCCTCGGGCCTCCCGATGGGCGGCGACCTGGAGTTCGCCGACGAGCTCACCCTGGGCCGCGCGCTCTCGGGCCGTCGGGCGCTCTGACGGGCTGCCGGTCCCGCTGGTCCGGACGTTCCTGCTCACCGCGGCGCGCCGGGAGGCCGCGTACGTCGACATCGCCGATTGCGCCGAGCCGCCTCGGTCGCGGCGGTTCGACCCGATGGACGGCGTGCTCGAGCTGACATCGGCGGGGTCGGGTTCTTCGAGAAGCTCGGCGCGCTGACCCAGGGCTGCTACGACCGGAAGATCGAGCAGCTCACCGGTCGAAGCGGCGCAGGTCGTAGGAGTCCATCAGCTTGATGACCTTGTTCGCGTACTCCGGGTCGGTGGCGTACTTCTTCGCCACCGCCCGGATGAACGCGTCCGGGTCCGTGCGCACCGGCAGCGCCGCCGCGTAGTTCGGCGACGTCGTCAGCAGCCGGCCGTAGTCGCGGAACGAGTCGTCGGTCGACGCGTACGAGCGGAAATACGCGTCCACCGGGTGGCACGGCGCCGGAACGCACTCCGTCGTCGGGTACTGCGCGCAGCGCACCGCCAACGGCCCCGGGCTCGTCGGCGTGACGCACTTGAAGCCGAAGTAGTTGCGCTCGGCCGTCGACAGCTTGCTGCGGCCCCAGTTCGACTCCAGGATCGACTGCGCCACCGTCACCGACGCCGGGACGTCGTACTCCGCGTGGATCGTGCGCGCGATCGGGCTCACCGCGCCGACGTAGGCCTCTTGGAAGCCCGACGCCAGCGCGGCGTCGCGAACAGCACCCTGGTCGATGGGCGGGACCACCAGCAGCACGGCCGCCAGTCCGATGTGGATCATGGCGACACTTTGCCCGGTTCACCGCCGGGAAAACCGGCGGTCACCCGGACGAGGACTCAGCAGTAGCCGAGCTGCGCGAGCGTGTCCACGATGATCTCGGACGGGTGGTACTTGTCCATCCAGGACTCGCCGCGCCGGTTCTGGTACGTGTCGAGGAAGTTCTGCAGCTTGTCGCCGCGCATTTCCGTCAGCACCACCGTCTCGCCGAGGTGCTGCGGGGTCTCCGTGCGCTCGCGGTGCACCGCGCACGGCAGGCCGAGGTAGTAGCACTCCGCCGAAAGACCACCCGAATCGGTGACGACGTACTCGGCGCGCGCCACCAGCGGCAGGAACTTCAGGTACCGCATCTTCGGCTGGACGATGAACTGGTCGTCGAAGATGTTGCCGATGCCCAGCGCGCGGATCTTCTCGCGCTCCGGCGCGCCCGCCATGTACAGGATCGGCATCTTGCGGCTCTGCTCGCGCAGGATCTCCAGCGCCTCGCGGTACTTGTCCGGGCGCGAGACCAGCTCGAAGCGGTGCAGCGTGGCCAGGCCGAACTTCTCCGGCAGGTTCGGCACGTCCAGCGGTTGGTTGATCGCCAGCCGCATCGCGTCGATCGCCGTGTTCGCCTCGGTGTCGACGACGACGCCGCGGGCGTTGCGCAGGTTGTTGACCTCGCGGATGCTCGGCGCGAAGTGGATGTCGACGATCTTCGCCGCGATCTTGCGGTTCAGCTCCTCCGGCAGCGGCGAGAGGATGCTGCCCGACCGGGCGCCCGCCTCGACGTGCCCGACGCGCGACTTGAGGATGCGCTTGCCGATCAGCGAGCCGTACGGCGTGGTGAACGTGTCGCCGTGCACCAGCACCAGCGGGGGACGGCCGTCCTCGGTCAGCGCGGCGCGCAGCTCTTGGCGGCGGCTCCACGCCGTCCGCAGCACCTGCGCGGCCCAGCCCGGGACCTGGGCCGGCGACTCGAGGTTGTGCGCCTTGTCCTCCGGCACCAGCCAGACGTCCGGCTCGGGCATGTTCAGGTCGGCGAGGACGTCGGCGACCTCGTCGACGTGCTGGGCGGTGAACCAGATCTTCGGCCGCATCCCGCGCTCGCGGATCCCGTGGTAGACGGGCGCGATCTTGATCAGTTCCGCGGTGGTGCCGAGAATGAAGGAAATCACCAGAAGAGCCCATTTCCGAATCGGGTGCGGTGGCGTAAGGATACTGGCCGACCCGGCGCGCGGGCCGCCGGGTAGCCTCGGCACGGTGAGTGCGAACCCGCTCCTCCCCTCGCTCAGCGTCGTGATCCCGGTCTACAACGAGCAGGACTGGATCGAACGCAGTGTCGGCGCCCTGCTCGCTTCGGCGTCGGCCGCGAGCTGGCCGATCGAGGTCGTCGTGGTCGACGACGGCAGCACCGACGCCACGCCGTCCCGGCTCGACGACCTGCGCGAACGCCACGGCATCACCGTCCTGAGCCAGGCCAACTCCGGCCGGTTCGAGGCCCGGCGCGCGGGCATCGCCAAGTCGTCCGGTGAGTGGGTCGCGCTGCTCGACAGCCGCGTCATCGTCGACGAGCACACCCTGACGTTCCTGCGCGACCAGCTCGTGGAGCACCCCGAGCGCGCGGTCTGGAACGGCCACATCAACGTCGCGTCCGAGCACAACCCGTACGCCGGGTTCATGGCCGGCCTGGTCAAGGTGCCCTGGCGCAAGTACTGCGCGAACCCGCGGCTGATGTCCTACGGCATCGAGGAGTTCGACGTCTACCCGAAGGGGACGACGTTCTTCTGCGCCCGCCGCGGCCTCCTCGAGGGCTCGGTGACGGCGTTCGCGTCGCTGTTCGACGACCTCCGCTTCGCCAGCGACGACACGCGCATGCTGCGCTGGATCGCCGAGCGCGAGCGGATCTGGCTGGCCCCCGAGCTGTCGGCGACCTACAACGGGCGCGACTCGTTCAAGAAGTTCACGCAGCAGGCCTACTTCCGCGGCACGACGTACGTGGACTCCTACATCGCCTCGCCCGGCCCGGCCCGCAACGCCCTGTTCGGCGCGCTCGCGGCCGGCGTCATCGGCCTGGTGTTCACCGCGAAGAAGCCGAAGACGACGCTGGCCGCCGGCGTCCTCGGGGCGGTCGCGGCGGGCGAAGTCGTCAAGAAGTGCGGCGCGACCGGCCCCGAGGCCCGCGCGGTCACCAAGCTGCTGCCGGTGTTCGCCGGCGGGTTCGGTGCCGGTGTCCTGCGCGGCCTGGCCATGGCCGTGCGGGCCAAGCTCCGCCGCCGATGAGCGCCGAAGTGGACACCCCGGCCGCCGCGCGCAGCGGGCGCACGACCGCGGGCAGTCTCGGCGGCTCGCTGATCGTGTCCATCGGCCTGGGTTACGTGCTCACGGTCGCCTGCCAGCGGCTGCTGCCGCCCCAGGAATACGCGATCTTCGTGACGTTCTGGGGCCTGGTGATGGGCCTCGGCAGCACGCTGTCGCCGCTCGAGCAGGAGCTCTCGCGCCAGTCCGCGGTGGCCGCGCTCACCGGCGGCAAGGCCGGCCGCCCGGCGCTGCGGGCGGTCGCGGTCGGCGTGGTCGTCGCGGCCGCGTTTTCGCTCGCGCTGCTGATCCCGCCGATCAACGAGAAGCTCTTCCGCGGCGACTGGTCGCTGGCGGTCATCGTGCTGGCCGGCGGCGTCGCGTTCGCCTGCCAGTTCGGCACGCGCGGGCTGCTCATCGGGCAGCACAAGGTGAAGGCGTTTTCGCTGCTCGTGGTGGCCGAACCGGCGGTGCGGGCCCTGATCCTGGGCGTCCTGTTCGTTTCGGTCGCCTACAACGTCGTCTCGCTGGCGATCGCGGTCGCGGCCGGGTCGTTCGCCTGGCTCCTGTTCGCGCGCCCGGCCCGGCGGCTGCTCGACTTCCGCGTCGAGGGCGACGGCTGGGGCGTCACCTCGCGCCGGATGGGCCTGCTCCTGGTCGGCGCGGCCCTGACCGCGGCGGTCATCACGGGCTATCCGGCCCTGGTCGGCCTGCTCGCCCCGGGCGGCGACGGCGACCGCGTCGGCGCCCTGTTCGCGGCGCTGGTCATCGCCCGGCTGCCGCTCACGCTGATCGGGCCGGTGCAGTCACTGGCGGTCCCGTTCGTCGTCCGGCTCTCGGTGACGGAGGAGGGCCGCCACCGGCTGCGCCGCGTGCTCGCGCTGGGCGCGGCGGCGTCTCTGGCCCTGGCTGCGCTGGGTGCGCTGGTGGGGCTGTGGCTCGGCCCGTGGGCGGTCCGGTTCGTCAGCGGCCCGAAGTACGCCATCGACGGCTGGTCGGTGGCGGGGCTGGTGTGGTCTTCGGTGCTGCTGGTGCCGATGCAGCTGCTCACGGCGGTCCTGGTGGCCCGCACGCAGGCGAAGCTGGTGCTGGCGACCTGGGCGGTGGTGACGGGCACGGCGTCCCTGGTGCTGCTGTTCCTGCCGGGCGACACGGTGTTCCGCGCGGTGATCGCCCTGGCGGTGGCGCCGGCGCTGGGGCTGGCGGTGGTGCTCGCGTTCGTGTTGCGGCGGGCACCCGAGCCGGTCGAGGCGGACGCGGAAGCCGCCTGAGGGACTCCCGCACTGCCGGACTCCCGCACTGCCGGAGTCCCGGGTGACCGTCAGCCTCGCGGCGGGGTCTGCGGCAGGTCCAGCCGGTACACGCTCACCGTTCCCGAGCTGAACACCTTCGTCAGGCCCGGCAGGCCGGCGAGCTTGCTCAACCCCGGCGCCAGGCTGTACGTCAGCTTGCCCGTCCAGTGGTGGCCGTCCGTGCCGACCGTCGGGGCCGAGGAATCCACGTACACCCAGCGGACGTTCTTCTCGCGCAGGATGTTCTGGACCTGCGGGTCCGCCGGGAAGTAGTTGAACATCGCCAGCAGGGTGATGTTGTCCTGGATCGGGCTGTGGCCGTCCGGGACGATGTTGAGGATCGGCAGGTCGTAGTCGACGTACAGCAGCGTCGACCCGTCGTTCGCGTTGTTGAGGATCGTCTCGCCCGGCGCCGCGTGCTCGTGCAGCCACTTCGCCGCCGCGTCGTCCGAAGCGTCGTAGCGGACGAACTGCGGGGCCGCGTAACGCTGGCTCAGCGACAGCGCGCCGGTGTTCATGTAACCGCGGAACGACGTCACCGTCAGCGCGCCGAGCAGGACCACGATCAGCCCGTACGCCACGGCCGGCCGGAACCGCTCCGGGACCGGGTTGCGCCTCCTGACCCCGACGACCAGCAGGCCGAGCGCCACGAACAACACCCCCGCCAGGGGCGGGATCAGCAGGTAGACGTGGGTGTCGAGGCGGTTGGCGACCCGGTAGTAGTAGCGGCCGATCATCGCGCCGAAGCCCGAGTTGGGCGAGTAGTGGAAGCTCACCATGACCGTCGCCCAGAACAGCCAGGCCGTCAGCAGCGGCCAGGCCCGGCGCGAAAGCACCGTGGCGACGACGCCGGCCAGGCCCAGCAGGCCGAGCACCAGCTGGCCCATCGTGCCGCTCGGGTCGAACCAGCCGCCGTAGGGCAGCCGGGCGACCAGCTCGAACGACGTGTCCAGCGGCGAGCCGGGGATGTTCGCCGGCGCGTCGACCACCGAGCCGTTGCCGAGCCGCAGCAGCGCCAGCACGTCCGGGACGATGAGGACGACGGCGACCACGCCCGCCAGCACCAGCGGCAGCAGCGCGCGGACGAAGGCGAGCCGGCCGGCCTTGGTGAACAGCAGGCCGATCATGGCCGCGACCGTGGTCAGCGCGATCGAGGTCAGCGCGCTCGGGTGCAGGTTGAACGCCCCGGCGGCGGCGACGCCGACCAGCACCGCGCGGCCCCAGTTGCGCTTGCCGAGCACCAGCATCACGGCGACGAGCCCGGGCATGAGCGACATCGCGGCCGCGTTCGGCAGGACCCCGCCGTCGTGGGCCAGGGCGATGCCGGGCCGGTACAGCTGCACGGAGACCAGCGCGGCCACCCCGGCGGCGAGTTCGACCCAGCCGCGGCCGACCCGGCCGTGTCGGAGCACCGCCGCGGTGAGGGCGGCCACCGACAGCGGGAGCACGACCACCGCGAACACGACGGTCACCAGGTTCAGCGACAGCATCGTGTCCCCGAAGACGTCGGTGAGCAGCGCGCTGATGTCGGTGAAGCCGGGCGGGTAGAACTGGACGTTCGTGTCGTGGACGACGTCGATGGGCAGGATCTGCCACGGCGCGGCCTTGCCGGTGAAGTGGGTGAAGGCGGTGAGCACGGCGTGCGTGACGGTGTCGTGCTCCTGCGTCGGCGTCCGCCACGACCCGAGGCCCTTGTGCCAGACGCGGATGCCGAGGCCGACACCGCCGACGGCGATGAGCGCGCCCAGTACCCGGGCGATCGTCCCGGCCCGGCCGGTCAGCGCGCGCAGCCGCGGGTCTTCGGCGGGCTCGACCGGCTCCGCGGCCGGGCGGCGGCGGCGGACCAGCCACCGCACCCCGCCGAGCAGGAGCAGGACGACCACGAGCGAGACGGCCGCGGTCAGCAGGCCGAAGCGGAGTCCGGTGACGCCGGTGAACAGGGACACCAGCAGCACGAACCCCGTGGTCAACGGCGCCGAAAGGCCCGCGAGCCACAGTCGTTCGCGTACGCCGGTGACCAGGAGGATCGAGAACCCGGGGAGCAACACCACCAGGATTCCCACAGTCAGCCGGACAGCTTCGGACAGCATGCCTTCTCCGATCAACAAAGCCGCCAACGCCCGGAGTCTAGGGGTGACCGCGGTGTGCTCCGGATGTGGGTGACAGGGAGGTGACGTGCGCGGTTGCCGGACCGCCAGCTCGGCGAACGGTGTTCACCCCGGCCGCGGCCACGTCCGGCGGAAAACGGGGTGGGAGACTGGGTTTCCTGCTCGTTCCGGCGGCGGGACGCGGTTTCGCCGCGACCGGCCGCCGCACCCGGGTCCACGGCCGGTGACAGCAAGTGAAGGGCTAAGGTGATCGCGTGTCTGTGACCTCGGCGACCTCGGTGACCAGCCGCCGCGTGCTCATCGTGATGCCCGCCCTCAACGAGTCGGCGAGCGTCGCGTCCGTCATCGAGCAGGTGAAGCGCGCCCTGCCGACCGCCGACCTGCTGGTGGTCGACGACGGCTCGGTGGACGACACCGCCAAGCTGGCCAGGGCCGCGGGCGCCGAGGTGGCCCGGCTCGCCGTGAACCTCGGGGTCGGCGGGGCCATGCGCACCGGCTTCCGCTACGCCGCCGCCCGCGGCTACGACGTCGTCGTGCAGGTGGACGCCGACGGCCAGCACGACCCGGACGAACTCGACGCGCTGCTGCGCGGCCTCGACGACGCCGACATCGTGATCGGCTCCCGGTTCGCCGGCAAGGGCGCGTACAAGGCCAGCGGGCCGCGCAAGTACGCCATGGTCGCGCTGTCCATCGTGTTCTCGCGGCTGGCGAAGACGCGGCTCACCGACGTCACGTCGGGCTTCAAGGCGATGGGGCCGCGCGCGATCCGGCTGTTCGCCGGCTACTACCCGGCCGAGTACCTCGGCGACACGGTCGAATCGCTGGTCATGGCCATCCGGGCCAAGCTGACCATCAAGGAGATCCCGGTCATCATGCGCGAGCGCGCGGGCGGCACGCCCAGCCACTCGCCCGTCAAGTCGGCGGTCTACCTGGGCCGCGCCGGACTCGCGCTGCTGCTCGCGCTGGTCCGCCGCCGTCCCGCGGTCGACTCCTCGGATTCGGCTTAAGGAGCTTGGGAAGATGGCCGGTTGGCGCATCCTCAGCATCGTCATCGCCTGCTTGGTGCTCTTCGTCGTCATCGAGATGATGCGGCGGCGCAAGCTGCGGGAGAAGTACGCGGGCGTGTGGCTGGTCGTCGCCATCGGCGTCGTGGTGCTCGCCGCGATCCCGGCGGCCGCGCAGTTCCTGGCCCGGCTGACCGGGGTGGAAACCCCGTCGAACTTCGTCTTCCTCCTGGCCGGCGTCGTCCTGGCGCTCGTGTCGCTGCACCTGTCCACCGAGACCGGGCACCTCGAGGAAGAGGTGCGCACGTCGGTCGAGGAGATCGCGCTGCTGCGCTGCGAACTCGAGGACACCCGCCGCGAGCTGGCGAGCCGGATCGCCGAGCTCGAAGCGAAGACGGCGGCTCCCGACGACGTCAAAGGGCTCCCGGAGGTCGAGCGCGTCAGCAAGTGACGCGCTGATCGACGCCCTGCTCGCCGCGCCCGCGCGGCTGGGATCGGTGCGCGTGCTGGCCATCGACGGCCCGTCGGGCGCCGGGAAGTCCACGCTGGCCGCCGACGTCGTCGCCCGGCTGACGGCCCGCGGGTGCCGGACGGCCCTGGTCAGCACCGACGCCTTCGCGACCTGGGATCACCCGGTCGCGTGGTGGCCCCAGCTCCTCGACGGCGTCCTGCGTCCGCTGGCCGCCGGCGTGGCGGGGGCGTACCGGCGAATGGACTGGTCCACCGGGGCACCCCGGCCCGGCGAGCTCGTCCGGGTGCCCGTGCCGGACGTGCTGGTGCTGGAGGGCGTTTCGAGCGGCCGGGCTTCGGCGAGGCCCCTGCTCTCCCACCTCTGCTGGCTCTCCGGTGGCTCGGAGGCCGAGCGGCTGGCCAGGGCCGTCGAGCGCGACGGCGCGGCCGCGCGGGCGGATTTGGCGCGGTGGCAACGGTTCGAGCGCGGCTGGTTCGCCGTCGACGGCACCCCCGAAGCCGCCGGAACCCGACTTTCGTAGGGGACGAAGTGGTCACGCAGCGTGTGCGAAAGGTTCCGGATCGATCCAGCGGTGCGTAGCCGGATACACGTCCGGACCAATGTTGGTACCGCCATCTGTGTCAGTGATCGGACACCGGACGCAGCCGAAGACGGCAAATGGTCACATTCTGTCGCGATTTACGGACACATTGCGGTCAAATCGACGTCCACGTAGCGCGATCGTAACCTCACGTGCTTAAGTGCGGGCCGAGTTCCCGCTAGTGTCGGCGAGCACACCGATCGTCCGTCGAGTTCCTGACCGACCGGACGGTGACTTTGAACCCGAAACATCTCCCAAGGGGTGCCAGATGCAGCAATTGCGGCTGACCCGGACACGCCGCGTGGCCCTGATCGGGCTCGCCGGCGCGCTCGCGGTCTCGCTGTCCGCGTGTGCGGAATCCAAGCGTGACGAAGGCGCGGGGGGTGGTTCCGGGGGCACCATGATCTTCGGCGCGGCCGGCAACCCGAAGTTGTTCGACCCGATCTTCAACGACGAGGGCGAGACCTTCCGGATCACCCGGCAGATCTTCGACACGCTGATCCAGAACAAGCCGGGCACCGCCGACCTCGAGGCCTCCCTGGCCGAGAAGTGGGAGCCGAGCAACGACGGCAAGACGTGGACCTTCTCCCTCAAGCAGGGCGTGAAGTTCTCCGACGGCACCCCGTTCGACGCGACCGCGGTCTGCTTCAACTTCGACCGCTGGTACAACATGAAGGGCGCCGCCGCCCAGAGCCAGATGATCTACTACGCCGACGTCTTCGGCGGCTTCGCCAAGAACGAGAGCGACGAGTACGGCGACCCGGTCTACAAGAGCTGCGAAGCCAAGGACCCGGCGACCGCGGTCGTGAACCTGAACAAGGCGAAGGGCGCGTTCCCGGCGGCCTTCACCCTGCCTTCGTTCGCGATGCAGAGCCCGACCGCGCTCAAGCAGTACAAGTCCGACGAGGTCACCCAGTCCGGCGACTCGTTCACCTACAGCGAGTACGCGAACAAGCACCCGGTCGGCACCGGGCCGTTCAAGTTCGACAGCTGGGACCAGGGCAAGGGTGAGATCACCCTGTCCAAGAACGACACCAGCCCGACCCAGACGGCCAAGCTCGACAAGCTCATCTTCAAGGTGATCCCGGACGAGAACGCCCGCAAGCAGGCGCTCAAGGCCGGCGACATCCAGGGTTACGACTACCCGGCGCCCGCGGACTACGGCCTGCTGCGCAACGAGGGCGAGCAGGTGCTGGTGCGCCCGCCGTTCAACGTGCTCTACCTGGGCATCAACCAGTCCGGCCCGGCCGGTGAGAAGCTGAAGGACGTCAAGGTCCGCCAGGCGCTGGCCTACGGCATCAACCGCGAGCAGTTCGTCAAGAGCAAGCTGCCCGAGGGCGCCGAGGTGGCCACCGAGTTCGTGCCCAAGACGATCTCCGGCTACACCGACGAGGTCACGAAGTACCCGTACAACCCGGAGAAGGCCAAGCAGCTGCTCTCCGAGGCCGGGGCGTCGAACCTGACGCTGAAGTTCTACTACCCGACCGAGGTCACCCGGCCGTACATGCCGAACCCGGCGGACGTCTTCACCTCGATCTCGGAGGACCTGAAGGCCATCGGCGTCAAGGTCGAGGCCGTCGCCAAGCCGTGGAACGGCGGTTACAAGGACGACGTGCAGAAGTTCGGCAAGCAGGACCTGCACCTGCTCGGCTGGACCGGTGACTACAACGACGCCGGGAACTTCGTCGGCACCTTCTTCGGCCGCAAGAAGCCGGAGTTCGGGTTCGACAACCCGCAGCTGTTCCAGGCGCTGGCCGCCGCGGACGCTTCGCCCGCCGGCGACGCCCACGCCAAGGCGTACCAGGACGTCAACAAGCAGATCATGGACTACCTGCCCGCCATCCCGATCTCCTACGGCCCGCCCGCCATCGTGGTCGGCCCGAAGGTCAAGGGCCTGGTCGCCAGCCCGCTGACCGACGAGCGGTTCAACACCGTGACCGTGAACTGACGGTTCCACGCGCCGCGAGGCATGGGGTGGGCGCTACCGCGCCCACCCCATGTCCGTAAGCAACGGGCTGCCCCTAAGGACTGCAAGTGCTCCGTTTTCTCGTGCGTCGGCTGCTACAAGCGATTCCGACGCTCCTCATCCTGTCCATCCTGGTCTTCGCCTGGCTGCGGTCGCTGCCCGGAGGGCCCGCGGCCGCCCTCCTCGGCGACAAGGCCACGCCGGAGAAGATCGCCAACCTCAACCACGTGCTGGGGCTCGACCAGCCGGTCATCATCCAGTACTTCAAGTTCCTCGGCCGCGCGATCACCGGTGACTTCGGTGCTTCGCTGGTCTCCACCCAGCCCGTGATGTCGGAGATCGGCACGTTCCTGCCGGCCACCATCGAGCTGGGAATCTCCGCGATGATCGTTGCGGTGCTGATCGGCATCCCGGCGGGCTACCTCTCGGCCCGCTACCGCGGCGGGGCCGCCGACAACGTGATCATCGTGCTGACGCTGATCGGCGTCGCGGTCCCGGTCTTCTTCCTCGGCTACATGATGCAGGACCTGCTGGCCGGGCCGCTGGGCCTGCCGTCGCAGGGCCGGCAGACCGCGGGCCTGGACGCCACCGCCGTCACCAACTTCGCCGTCCTCGACGGCATCATGACGAGCGAGTGGGACGCCGTCTGGGACGCGATCAAGCACCTGATCCTCCCGGCGTTCGCGCTCGCGACCATCCCGCTCGCGGTGATCACCCGGATCACCCGCGCGTCGGTGCTCGAAGTGCTCAACGAGGACTTCATCCGCACCGCCAACTCGAAGGGCCTCACGCAGCCCGTCGTCCGGCGGCGGCACGTCCTGCGCAACGGCCTGCTCCCGGTGGTCACCACCATCGGCCTGCAGACCGGCGCGCTGCTCGGCGGCGCGGTGCTGACCGAGCGCGTCTTCAACTTCCGCGGCCTCGGGTTCCTGCTGGCCGAAGGCATCGAACGGCGTGACTACCCCCGGCTCCAGGCGCTGCTGCTCTTCGGCGCGCTGGTGTACGTGCTGGTGAACATGCTGGTCGACGTCTCGTACGGGATCATCGACCCGAGGGTGCGTGTGCGATGAACACTCTGCTGAACAAGAAGAAGGAGCCGATCGACAAGCTGGCCGCGGCGAGCGGGCACAGCCTCGGCGGCGAAGCCCTGCGGCGCATGCTGCGCAGCCCGGTCGCCATCACCGGTGCCGTGATCACCGGCCTGTTCGTGCTGCTGGCGATCTTCGCGCCGCTGGTCGAGCCGAAGGACCCCTTCGAGCGGTACCTGCAGGACAAGGTCGCACTCGGCCAGGGGATCATCCCCGGCTCGCAGCCGGGTTTCCCGCTCGGTGTGGACGACTTCGGCCGCGACGAGCTGTCGCGGCTGATCGCCGGCGCGCAGAACACCCTCCTCGTCGGTGTGCTGGCAACGGTGATCGGCGTGCTCCTCGGCGTCATCATCGGCGGGCTGGCCGGCGCCTTCGGCGGCTGGGTCGACACCGTCCTCATGCGACTCGTCGACGTCATGCTGTCGGTGCCGTCGCTGCTGCTGGCCATCTCGGTGGCGGCGCTGTTCGCCAAGCCCAGCCAGTGGACGGTGATCCTCGCGGTGTCGCTGATCGGCGTGCCGATCTTCGCGCGGCTGCTGCGCGGCTCGATGCTGGTGCAGCGCGGCAGCGACCACGTCCTCGCAGCGACCTCGCTGGGTGTCAAGCGCGGCGCGATCGTGTTCCGGCACATGCTGCCGAACTCGCTCGGCCCGGTCATCGTGCAGGCCACGCTGACCCTGGCGACCGCCATCCTCGAGGCCGCGGCGCTGTCGTTCCTCGGGCTGGGCGACCCGGACCCGAACCGGGCGGAGTGGGGCATCATGCTGAGCAAGGGTGCCCGGCAGTTCCTCGACGTCCGGCCCGAGCTGGCGTACTACCCGGCGATCGCGATCATCATCGTCGCGCTCGGGTTCACGCTGCTCGGCGAGTCCCTCCGCGAAGCCCTCGACCCGAAGAACAGGCGGTGAACCCCCATGGCACTCCTTGAGGTCCGTGATCTCACGGTCCAGTTCGTCCGCCGTGGCGAGCAGTCGTTCACCGCGGTGGACAACGTCAGCTTCGACGTCGAGCCGGGCCAGACGGTCGGCCTGGTCGGCGAGTCCGGCTGCGGCAAGTCCGTGACGTCCCTGGCGATCATGCGGTTGCTGGCCAAGCGCGGCAACAAGGTCAGCGGTTCGGTGCGCTTCGAAGGCACGGACCTGCTTCGCCTGTCCGACCGGGAAATGCGCGACCGTCGCGGCCGCGACCTCGGCATGGTGTTCCAGGACCCGTTGTCCTCGCTGAACCCGGTCATCCCGATCGGGCTGCAGATCACCGAGGTGCTGGAGCGCCACCGCGGGATGTCGCGCAAGGCGGCGTCCGCCGAAGCGGTTGACCTGCTCGACAAGGTCGGCATCCCGGACCCGTCCCGGCGGCTTTCCGAGTACCCGCACCAGCTTTCGGGCGGGATGCGGCAGCGCGCGCTGATCGCGATCGCGCTGGCGTGCCGTCCGCGGCTGCTCATCGCCGACGAGCCGACGACCGCGCTCGACGTCACCATTCAGGCGCAGATCCTGGCCCTGCTGCGGGAACTGGTGCAGGACACCGGCACCGCGCTGATCATGATCACCCACGACCTCGGCGTCGTCGCCGGGCTGTGCGACGAGGTGAACGTGCTCTACGGCGGCAAGATCGTCGAGCGCGCGCAGCGGCACCAGCTCTTCGCCGAGCCGCGGCACCCGTACACGCACGGCCTGCTCGCCTCGATCCCGCGCCTGGACGCCGGCCGCGGCGAGAAGCTGATCCCCATCCGGGGCTCGGTGTCCGACAACATCCCGTGGGAGCACGCGTGCGCGTTCGCGCCGCGCTGCCCCAACGCGCTGCCGGTCTGCCGCGAGGTCCAGCCGCAGCTGGCGCCCGACCAGGGCGGACTGCTGCGCTGTCACAACCCCGTGCGGCCGCCGGTCGCCGCGGGAGGAGGAGCCCGATGACCCGTCCTGCTGGTGACGTGCTGCTCGAGGTCACCGACCTCAAGGTGCACTTCCCGATCAAGCGCGGCATCGTGTTCGACCGGACGGTCGGGCACGTGTACGCGGTCGACGGTGTCGACCTGGCCATCCGCCGCGGTGAAACCTACGGCCTGGTGGGCGAATCCGGCTGCGGCAAGTCCACGCTGGGCCGGGCGATCCTGCGGCTCAACGAGCCCACCGCCGGTTCGGTGAAGTTCGACGGCACCGACGTCGCCCAGCTCAAGGGCGAGGAACTGCGGAAGGCCCGGCGCCGGATGCAGATGGTCTTCCAGGACCCGATGTCCAGTTTGGACCCTCGCCAGTCCGTGGAGTCCATCCTGCTCGAGGGCATGCACGCGCACGGCCTCGACAAGGACAAGGAAGCCACCCAGCGGCGGCTGCGGCAGCTGCTGGCCGCGGTCGGCCTCCCGGAGACGTCGCTGCGGAAGTACCCGCACGAGTTCTCGGGCGGTCAGCGCCAGCGCATCGGCATCGCGCGGGCGCTGGCGGTGGAGCCGGACCTGATCGTCGCCGACGAGCCGGTGTCCGCATTGGACGTTTCGGTGCAGGCCCAGGTGGTCAACCTGCTGGAGGACCTGCAGGACCAGCTCGGGCTCACCTACGTGGTGATCGCGCACGACCTCGCGGTGGTGCGGCACATCTCCGACCGCATCGGCGTGATGTACCTCGGCGCGCTGGTGGAGGAGACCGACGCGGACTCGCTGTACCGGGACCCGCTGCACCCGTACACGCGGGCGCTGCTGTCGGCCATCCCGGTGCCGGACCCGGTGGTCGAGGACACCCGCGAGCAGATCCTGCTGGCCGGCGACCTGCCCTCGCCGGCGAACCCGCCGTCGGGCTGCCGCTTCCACACGCGCTGCCCGTGGCGGCAGGCGAGCCTGTGCGACACCGACCGCCCGCAGCTGCGCGAAATCGGCGGCGGGCACCGGGTGGCGTGCCACTACGCGGAGGACATCCGCGACGGGCGCATCCAGCCGCACGAGGTCGAGCCGGAGCTGGTGGAGCTCACCGGGGCGCTGAACCCCGACCTGGGCCCGCCGGATGTCGGCACCTCCGCCGAGATCCTCTGAAGTTCCGTTGAAGTCACGGCCGGCCGGGCGTTGCCCGGCCGGCCGTTTTCACGTCGCCAGCTCGGCGGCCCGCGACTGCAGGTACGCCTGTTCCGGCAGGCTCAGCGTCCGCCGCGCGGCGGCCAGGTACGCCTCGCGGGCGCCGGGCGCGTCCCCGGACAGCTCCAGCAGGTGCGCGCGGATCGCGTCGACGCGGTGGTGCTGCGCCAGCGCGGAGTCCTGCGCGGCTTCCGCCAGCTCCGCGAGCCCGGCTTCGGGGCCGTGGACCTGCGCGAACGCCACCACCCGGTTCAGCGTCACCATCGGCCCGGGCGCCACGACCCGCAGCAGGTCGTAGAGGGTGAGGATCTCGGTCCAGCCGGTCTCCGCGGCGGTGGCGGCCTCGTCGTGCACCGCGGCGATCGCCGCCTGCAGCTGGTAGGGGCCGACGGGCGCGGTCGCCAGCGCCCGGGTGATCAGGGCGACGCCTTCGTCGATGAACGCCCGGTTCCAGCGCGTGCGGTCCTGCTCGGCCAGCGGGACGAGCGCGCCGGCCGCGTCCGTCCGCGCCGGGCGGCGGGCCTCGGTCAGGAGCATCAGCGCCAGCAGGCCGGTGACCTCGCCGTCGTCCGGCAGTTCCGCGCGCAGCTGCCGGGTCAGCCGGATCGCCTCGGTCGTCAGGTCGACGCGGCTGAGTGCGTCGCCCGAGCTGGCGGTGTGGCCCTCGGTGAAGATCAGGTAGAGCACCTGGAGCACCGCGGCCAGCCGTTCGGGGCGCCGGTCGCCGGTGAGCCGCTCGCTGCGCAGCTTCTGTTTCGCGCGGCTGATCCGCTGGCCGATGGTGGCCTCGGGGACGAGGAAGGCCCGGGCGATCTCGGCCGTCGTCAGTCCGCCGACCGCCCGCAAGGTCAAGGCGACCTGCGACGGCGTCGTCAACGAGGGGTGGCAGCAGAGCAGGAGCAGGGTCAGGGTGTCGTCGACCCCGCTGACCGGCTCCGGATCGGGCGGCTCGGCCAGCGCGACGGTCACTTCCCGCCGTTGCCGCGCGGTCTCACTGCGCCACTGCTCGATCCGCCGCCGGGCCGCGGTCGTGATCAGCCACCCTTTCGGGTGATCCGGAACGCCATCGGCGGGCCACTGCCGAGCCGCGGCGACCAGCGCCTCCTGGACGGCGTCTTCGCAGGCATCGAAGTCGCCGTACCGCCGGACCACCGCGCCGAGCACCTGCGGCGCGAGCTCCCGGAGCAGGCGTTCGACGTCGGTCACAGCTCCGGCCCGGCCAACCCCATCACCGGCCGCACTTCGACGGCACCGAAGGAGGCTTCCGGAAGCTTTGCGGCGATCTCGAGGGCGCGGTCTTCGATGTCGCAGTCGAGGAGGTAGAAGCCGGCGAGGAACTCCTTGGCCTCGGCGAAGGGCCCGTCGGTCGTGATCCCGCCGCTGACCCGCTTGGCGAGCTCGGGAAAGGCGAGCCGTTCGGAGACGATGCGCTCACCGGAGGCATCGAGCTCGTCGTTGAGCCGCCGGTAGTGGGCGAGCCCGGCGGCCCGCTGGTCGTCGCTCATCCCTTCCCAGGCCGCGCGCGAGTCGGGGTTGCCGTAGATCAGGACCACGTATTTCACGGGAGCCTCCTCGAGGACGTCCGGATCCACCCGGCTGAAGCCCCCTGGCCGCGCCCCCACCCTCCCTGGGGGGCGTGCCCAAGTCCAGTCTATCGGCGCCCACCGACGGAACTGGCTGATCGGGGAGTTTTGGGGAGAGTTGTCCACATGGGGGTGGAGGCTGTGGACAACTCGGTGGATAGCTTGAGTCAGGCCCTTCCACCGACCCGAACGCCGGATTGTTCAACGGCCGTCGCGCCGCGTCAAGGCGGGAAAGCGTGCCTTGACCCGGCGCGACGGCCGCTGATGCGGCTGCGTATCGGGTCGGCAGGGGGGTGTGCTCGCTGGGGTGCCGATGGTGCCGGGTTGGAGAGGCGCGTGCCCGCTGGGTGGGCCCATAGCGTCGGGTTGGAAAAGCCCGTGCCCGCTCACGTCGGGTGAAAAAACGCCTTCCCGCCGAGCGCTCCCGCGAGCTCCTTTCCGGCCCCTGTGCTGGAGCAAGCCGCGCCGACCCCGACCAAAGTCGTACCCCGGGCAATACCTGAGGATGCCGCCCCGCCCGCACCACCCCCGGTACTCTTCGGAAAGCGAACACCAATCCGGACGTAGGTACCAGGGGGTACGGGCTGTGCACATCGACCAGTGGCTGGCGTCGATCCCGGCGATCTCGGTGTACCTGATCGTCGGCGGGGTCATCATGATCGAAAGCCTCGGCATTCCCCTGCCCGGCGAGGTCGTGCTGGTCAGCGCCGCCTTGCTCACCCTGAGCCACCCGAGCCTGAGCCCGTTGTGGGTCGGGGTCGTGGCCAGTGCCGGCGCCATCGTCGGGGACAGCATCGGCTACCTGATCGGGAAGACCGGCGGGCAGCGGCTGTTCGCCTGGGCCGGCCGGAAGTTCCCGAAGCACTTCGGGCCGACGCACATCGCCAACGCCGAACGGATCTTCAACAAGCGTGGCATGTGGGCCGTGTTCTTCGGCCGGTTCATCGCGTTCCTGCGCATCCTCGCCGGCCCGCTCGCCGGGTCGCTGCGCATGCACTACCCGAAGTTCCTGATCGCCAACGCGCTCGGCGGCATCGCCTGGGCAGGCGGCACCACCGCCCTCATCTACTACGTCGGCGAGGCCGCCGAGAAGTGGCTCGGCGACTTCTCCAAGTACGGCCTGGTGGCGGCCATCGTGATCGGTGCGGTTGTCTTCGTCGTCATGAAGAAGCGCCTCGGCCGCGAGCACAAGAGCGACGCGGAAGCCCCGAAGCAGGAAGAGACCGCCGCCTAGACCGCGACGAGCTCGCGCTTGGGCGCGATCCGCAGCGACCCGAGCAGGACCCCGGCGATCACGACGACCGCGGCGCCGACCTCCAGCCAGGTCGGCCGCTCGCCCAGCAGCAGGAACGACGCCGTCAGCCCGACCACCGGCACCAGCAGCGAGAACGGCGACACCACGCCCGCCGGGTTGCGCCGCATCAACGTCGTCCAGAGGCCCGAGCCGACCACCGTCCCGATCAGCACCACGTAGGCCAGCCCGCCCAGCGCGGTCAGGCCGGTCGGGGTGCCGAGCGTCGTCAGCGACCGCCACTGCGCGGCCGGGCCCTCCATGACCAGCGACAGCGCGAACATCGGCAGCGGCGGCACCACCGACATCCACAGCGTGAAGTGCAGCGGGTTGTCCGGCTCGGCCTTGCGCGTGCTCAGGTTGCCGAACGCCCAGCTCAGCGCGGCCAGCAGCGTCAGGATCATCGGCAGCAGGGCGGCGTGGCCGGACTGCTGCCACGCGATCGCGGCCATCCCGGCCACCGCCAGCGCGATGCCGGCCAGCTGGTACCCGGTGACGCGCTCGCGCAGGAAGACCGCGCCGAGCAGCACCGTGAACGGCGCCGACGCCTGCAGCACCAGCGACGCGAGCCCGGTCGGCATCCCGGTGTCCATCGCGATGAACAGGAACGCGAACTGCCCGGTGCCGAAGCCCAGGCCGTAGCCGAGCAGGTGCCGCACCTTCACCTTCGGCCACGGCACGAACAGGATCGTCGGCACGGCGATGACGGCGAACCGCAGGGCGCCCGCGAACACCGGCGGGAACTGGCCGAGCGTGGCGTGGATGGCCAGGAAGTTGAGGCCCCAGAGGACGGCGACGAGCACGGCGAGCAGGCGATCACGAGCGGGCATGCCTCCACTCTGACAACGCTGATCGTGAAGGACCAGCGAGAATATCTGCAGGGACCTTGTAGCTGTGCTTCAAGTACAGTGGGCGCGTGGATCTGGGCCGGTTGCGCACCCTGCGCGAGTTCGCCGACCGCGGCAGCGTGACGGCGGCCGCGCGGGCGCTGCACTGCACGCCGTCCGCCGTCTCGCAGCAGCTGCGCGCGTTGCAGGGCGAAGTCGGCCTGCCGCTCACGGAGCCGGCCGGGCGAGGGCTGCGGCTGACCGACGCGGGCCGCGCCCTGGTCGCCCGCGCCGACGAGGTGCTCGCCGCGCTCGAGCGGGCCGAGTCCGAACTGGACACCTACCGCAGCGCGCCGCGCGGGCGGGTGCGGATCGCGATCTTCCAGTCGGCCGGGCTGATGCTGCTGCCGGGGCTGCTGACCCGCGTCGCCGGGTACGACGGCCTGGAGGTCGACGTCCGGGACGTCGACATGACGCCGCCGGAGGTGCCGGGCCTGGTCGCGGACTACGACATCGTCGTGGCCCACCGCGACGAGCACGCGCCCGAGTTCGACTCCGGGCGGCTCGACGTGGTGCCGCTGCTGCGCGAGCCGCTCGACGTCGCGCTGCCGGTCGGGCACCGGCTGGCGAACCGGCGCCGCGTCGAGCTGTCGGAGCTGGCGGACGAACGCTGGATCAGCGTCGAATTCGGCTTCCCGGTCGACGACGTGCTGCGCTCGCTGACCATCCGCACCGGTGTGCGGCCGGTCGTGGTGCAGCGGATCAACGACTTCCGGATCACCGAACGGCTGGTCGCGGCCGGGCACGGGATCGCGCTGCTGCCGCGGTACACGATGCACACCGGCCGCGGCAGCGGCCTGGTCGCCCGGCCGCTGGCCGGGATCCGGGCGGCAAGGCTGGTGGAGGCGGTCTGCCGCACCGGCGCGCGCCAGCGGCCGGCCGTGGCCCAGGTGATCGAAGAACTGCGCGCCGAAGTCGGTCAGCTCACCGCTTGAAGCCGCGCAGGTGGGCCAGCGCGATGCCGAGCGCGTCCTCCAGCGCCGTGAGGTCGTGCCGGATGTGGGCGAGCAGCAGTCCACCTTGGACGGACGTCATCGCCGCCTGCGCGAGCCGCGCCGGGTCGGCGTCGGGCGCGAGCTCCCCCTTGTCCTGCAGTGTTTTCAGCCCGCGCTCCAGGTGCGACTCCCACGTCCGGTAGGCCTGGTCGACCATCGGCGCGAGCTTCGGGTTGTCGCCCACTTCGCCGGCGAGGTTGCCCAGCGGGCAGGCGATCGGCCCGCCCGCGCGGCGGTGGACGTCCAGCAGCTGCTCGGTCCACGTCTCGAGATCGGCCCAGGAGGACAGCGTGAAGATCGCCGGCTGGTTGCCGAGTATCTGCTCGAGGTACCGGTCGATCACGGCGCCGACCAGCTGTTCCTTGTTCTTGAAGTAGTGGTACATCTGCGATTTCCCGGCCCCGCTCGCGGCGAGCACCTTGTCGACGCTGGTGCCCGCGACCCCGTCGACGTACATCAGCGCCGCGGCCGCGTCGACGATCGCGTCGCGCGTCCGCTTGCCGCGCGGGGTCGAAGCCGCTTGCGTCTCCATGTACCGGATAGTACAGTTCGGCCACTGTACCGATCAGTACATTCGATGGGGGTTCACAGTGGGAACGGACTTGGCCGGCGCACTCGGCGGCCTCAACGACCAGCTCCGGAGCGCGCTGCCGCCGGAGATCGCCGAGGTCCTCGAAGCGGACCGGCGCCGCGCGGCCGGGACGGAGGTCGCCGCGGAAGGCGACAAGCTCGCGGACTTCACGCTTCCGGGGGCCGGCGGGACGCCGACGAGCCTGGCCGAGCTCGTCGCCGACGGGCCGGCGGTGCTCGTCTTCTACCGCGGCCAGTGGTGCCCGTACTGCAACCTGACCCTGCGCACGTACCAGCAGGAACTGCTGCCCGAGCTGGCGCGCTTCGGGGCGAGACTGGTCGCGATCAGCCCGCAGCGGCCGGACGGCCCGGTGCCGGACCTGGCGTTCCCCGTGCTTTCGGACGCCGGCAGCACGGTCGCACGGCGGCTCGGGCTGAGCTACCCGGTGTCCGCTCCGGTGCAAGCCGCGATGGTGACCCTCGGCACCGACCTCGAGCGGGTCAACGGCACCTGGGAACTGGTCCACCCGGCGGTCGTGGTGGTCGACCGGGACCGGGTGATCCGGTTCGTCGACGTCCACCCCGACTTCGTCACGCGCACCGAGCCGGCGGCGATCCTGGAGGCGGTCAAGTCTCTTTGAGTGGCTGATTCCGGCGTTCGGTGACGATCCGAAGCCCCGGCGAAACCATGACAGGAGCTGTCATGGTTCGCCGTGAGGCTGGGCGCATGGACACACTTTCCGGAAAAGTCGCCCTGGTGGCGGGCGGCACGCGCGGCGCGAGCCGGGCGATCGCCGTCGAGCTGGGCCGCGCGGGCGCCTTCGTGTACGTGACCGGCCGGACGACGCGCGCGGGACGGTCCGAAGTGGACCGCCCGGAGACGATCGAGGAGACGGCCGAGCTGATCGAGCGGGCGGGCGGGCAGGCGGAAGCGATCCGCGTCGACCACCTGGTGCCCGAGGAGGTCGAGGCGCTGGCCAAGCGGATCGACCACCTGGACATCCTGATCGACGGCCTCTGGGGCGGCGACAAGCACCTCGGCTGGGCCAAGCCGGTGTGGGAGCACGACCTGGACGCGGGCCTGCGGATGATCCGCCTCGGCATCGACGCGCACCTGATCACCAGCCACTTCCTGCTCCCGCGCCTGATCGACCGCCCGGGCGGCCTGGTCGTGGAGCTGACCGACGGCACGGCCGAGTACAACGCGAAGTACCGCGAAGGCACTTCGCTGCCGTTCTACGTGGCGAAGGCGTCAGCGCACCTGCTGGCGATCGGGCAAGCGGCGGAGCTGGCCGCTTTCGGCGCGACGGCGGTGGCGTTCACCCCGGGCTACCTGCGGTCGGAGGCGATGCTGGAGCACTACGGGGTGACGGAGGCCAACTGGCGCGACGCATGCGAGCGCGTGCCGCACTTCGCGATCTCGGAGACACCGACGTTCTGCGGCCGGACGGTGGTGGCCCTGGCGGCGGATCCCGCGCGCGACCGGTGGAGCGGGCAGACGGTGAGCAGCGGACAGCTGGCGAAGGAGTACAAAGTGGACGACGTGGACGGCAGCCGGCCGGACGCTTGGCGGTACATGCGGGAGGTGGCGCACGCGGGGAAGGCGGCGGACACGACCGGCTACCGCTGAGCGGCCCCCACCCTCTCCGGGGGGCGTCCCCAGTTCCATCCTGTCGGCGGGCGGTGACAAACCCGCCCACGCCACCGAGGTTGTCCACAACCGCCGGCCCCGGTGGATCAGCCGTTGCGGGCGGCCAGTTCCGCGCCGATCGTGGCCAGCGCCGCGCGCAGCGAAGCCGGCTCCAGGACCTCCACCCCGGGGCTCAACGCCACCAGCTGGCCGAGGCCGATCTCGTCCCCTTCCAGGGCGAGCTCGGCCTCGGCCCAGCCGTCCGCGTCCGGCGTCCCGAGGGCAACCACCGTGTCCGCCAGGTGCTCCCCGCCGAAGACCCGGCGCAGCTCCCGCACCGCCGTCCGGTTCAGCCGGGCGCGGACCCGCACCGGCCGGGTCACCTGCTCGAACGCCGCCGACGACGATTCCCACCACCGGGCCAGGTCGAAGTCCGGTGGCCGCTCGAACGCGGCCTCCAGCCGGGTGGCCGAGAGGATCCGCGAAACCCGGTAGGTCCGCAGCACGTCGTCCGGAACCACCCGCGCCACCAGGTACCAGACGCCCGCCTTCAGCACGAGCCCCAGCGGCTCCAGCTCGCGCGAAGCCACCTTGTCCCGGCGGCGATACGTCACCGCGATACGTCGTTGCGTCCACACCGCCTGGACCACCGTGGCCAGGGCCGGCGGCTCGTCGGCCGACCCGAACCAGCCCGGGGCGTCCAGGTGGAACCGGCCCGCCACCAGCGCCGCGTGTTCGCGCAGCTCGGCGGGCATGCCCGCGGACACCTTCGCCCGCGCCGCGCTGACCGCGGTGTCCAACCCGAGTCCCGCCAGCGCGGACGGCACTCCCAGCGCGAACAGCGCGACGGCCTCCCGCGCGGTGAGGCCGTCGGGCCCGGCGCGCCAGCCGTCGACCAGGCGGAACCCGCCGTGGCGGCCCGGCTCCGTCCACAGGGGAACGCCCGCGTCACGCAGGGCCGCGAGGTCGCGGTGCATCGTGCGCTCCGACACACCCAGTTCCGCGGCGAGCTCGGCGGCGGTCGCGCTGCGGCGGCGTTGCAGCGTGAACAACAGCGCGACCAACCGCTCCGCTTTCACCGGTTGGCGCGGTTCACCGCCGAGACGACCGCACGCAGCGACGCCGTGACGATCGACGGGTCGATGCCGATGCCCCAGAACACCCGGTCGGAAATCGCGCACTCGATGTAGGACGCGGCGCGCGCGTCGTCGCCCGGCGAGAGCGTGTGCTCGCTGTAGTCCAGCAGGCGCAGGTCGAACCCGACCGTCGACAGCGCGTCGAAGAACGCCGCGATCGGGCCGTTGCCGCGGCCGGTGACCTCGTGCTCGTCACCCTCCACGCGCACGGTGGCGGTGATGTCGTACTCGCCGTCGCCGTTGTCGCGCACGTGCTGGCGGACCAGCTCCAGCGGCGTCTTCAGCTCCAGGTACTCGGCCGAGAAGGCGTTGTACATCGTCGCCGGGTCGACCTCGCCGCCCGCGGCGTCGGTGTAGCGCTGGATGACCTTCGAGAACTCGATCTGCAGCCGCCGCGGCAGGTCGAGCTGGTGCTCGGCCTTCATGATGTAGGCGACGCCGCCCTTGCCGGACTGCGAGTTCACCCGGATGACGGCCTCGTACGTGCGGCCGACGTCCTTCGGGTCGATCGGCAGGTACGGGACCTCCCACGGGTGCTCGTCGATCGGTACGCCGGCCTTGTCGGCGGCGTCCTTCAGCGCGTCGAGGCCCTTGTTGATCGCGTCCTGGTGGCTGCCCGAGAACGCGGTGAACACCAGGTCACCGCCCCACGGCGAGCGCTCGCCGACCGGCAGCTGGTTGCAGTACTCGACCGTCCGCTTGATCTCGTCCATGTCCGAGAAGTCGATCTGCGGGTCGATGCCCTGGCTGTAGAGGTTCATGCCCAGCGCGACCAGGTCGACGTTGCCGGTGCGCTCGCCGTTGCCGAACAGGCAGCCCTCGATCCGGTCCGCGCCGGCCTGGTAGCCCAGCTCGGCGGCGGCGATGCCGGTGCCGCGGTCGTTGTGCGGGTGCAGCGAGAGGATCACCGAGTCGCGGCGGCCCAGGTTCCGGCTCATCCACTCGATCGAGTCGGCGTACACGTTCGGCGTCGCCATCTCGACGGTCGCCGGCAGGTTCAGGATCACCGGCTTCTCCGGCGTCGGCTGCCAGATGTCGGTGACGGCGTTGCAGACCTCGAGCGCGTAGGACAGCTCGGTGCCGGTGTACGACTCCGGCGAGTACTGGAACCGGAAGTCCGTGTCCGGTTGCTTCGCGGCCAGCTCGACGACCAGCTCCGCGGCCTGCGTGGCGATCTTCTTGATGCCTTCGCGCTCCTCGCGGAAGACGACGCGACGCTGCAGGATCGACGTCGAGTTGTAGATGTGGACGATCGCGCGCGGCGCGCCTTCGAGGGCCTGGAAGGTCCGCTCGATCAGCTCGTGGCGGCACTGGGTCAGCACCTGGATGCTGACGTCGTCCGGGATGGCGTGGTCTTCGATGATTTCGCGGACGAAGTCGAAGTCCGTCTGGGACGCGGCCGGGAAGCCGACCTCGATCTCCTTGTAACCCATCCGGACCAGCAGGTCGAAGAACTTGCGCTTGCGCGCGGGCGACATCGGGTCGATCAGGGCCTGGTTGCCGTCACGCAGGTCGACGGCGCACCACAGCGGCGCGCGGTCGATGCGCTTGTCGGGCCAGGTGCGGTCGGGCAGGTCGATGTTCTCGACCAGGTCGTACCAGGGGCGGTAGCGGTGGACCGGCATGGAGGTGCCGCGCTGGGTGTTCCAGGCGGGCTGGCCGGCGGGCGCGGGACGAGAAGGCTTGCGGATCTTGCTCATGGGATTTGGGGTGTCTCCAGCTCGACGGGTGCGACCGGCACCACGAAGCCCCGCGACGGGGAGCCGGTCCGGTCAGGCCCCGTCGCGGCAGCGAAGCAGGAGAGCACGCGCCACGGCCCCACCATAGCCAGCGAAGGTGCGCGGAGGGAAGCCGGGCCGCGACGGATTCGTGACCTGGACGGTTACTTGTGGGTAGCAATCGGCGTGCCACCGTGCGAAACTGCGGGCATGGGTGAGCACGCAGAGTCGTCGTCGGAGGAGACGCGCGTCTCCCGCCGCGCGGCCGTCGACTGGCGCCAGACCGGGGGCCGGGTGGCCTCGCTGGTGGCGTCGATCGTCCGCTGGCTGGGATTGATCTTCGCCGCCTTCCTGGTGATCCACGTGATCTTCACGGTGGGCTCGGCCAACCCGGCGAACGGCATCGTCTCGTTCGTGAAGTCCTGGGCGGACAGTCTGGCGCTGGGGTTCAGCGACCTGTTCACGCCGAGTGACGGGAAGCTGCGCGTGCTGGTGAACTACGGGATCGCGGCCATCTTCTGGATGGTCGTGTCGGGCATCCTCGCCAAGGTCATCCGCCGCGTGGGCGGGGCGTCATAGCGCCGGCTTGCCCCACTGGCCGGTGAACGCGAACTCCTCCAGCGGCAACCGCACCCGCTCGGCCTTCTCGCGCTCGATCCGCCAGTCCTCCTCAAGCACGTCCGGGGACGCCGGCGACCCCACCGCGATCGCCACCTTCGGCACCGCGTCCTCCGGAAGGGCGAACGACGTGCGCACCGCGTCCGGCGAGAAGCCCGCCATCTGGTGGGCGACCAGCCCCAGCTCCACCGCCTGCAGCACGAGGTTCTCCGACGCCAGCCCGAGCCCGTACTCCGCGTAGGGGACGTCCCCCTTCTCGTTGGTCGTCACCATCACGCCGACCAAGAGCAGGCTCGCGCGGCGCGCCCAGGCTTGGTTGCCCGAGTTGAGCGTCCCCAGGATCGCGTCGAACGACGGCGTTCCGCGGACGCCCACCAGGTAACGGGCCGGCTGGGTGTTGCCGAACGACGGCGCCCAGCGGGCCGCCTCCAGCAGGGCCCGCACCTGCTCCGGGCTGACCGTAGCGGAAGAGTCGTACGCCCGTGGGCTCCACCGTTCCGCCATCAGGGTCGCGATCGGGATGCTCGTCACAGCTGGTTTCCGCACCCCGCCGAGACTACCCACGAGTGCTGTGCGTCACTCGGGAGGAAGGACTCCGCGCATTGCGTTGGTGTTGCGGAAGATTTACATCCGAGGCCGCCGCCGGACGGGTGCGCCCCACGTCAAGAGGGTGGCAGGCCGCCGAAGCCCCGGTAGGCTCCAGTTCAAATCATGGGACGCGGGGGCTCTCCGGTGCCCACCAGGGAGCCGCCCGGCCCGCGAGGAGGTTCGGGCGTGGCCCTCGTGGTCCAGAAGTACGGCGGATCGTCGCTGGAAAGTGCCGACCGGATCAAGCGCGTGGCGGAGCGGATCGTCGCGACGAAGAAGGCGGGCAACGACGTCGTCGTCGTCTGCTCGGCGATGGGTGACACCACCGACGAGCTGCTCGAGCTGGCGCAGCAGGTCAACCCGGCGCCGCCGGAGCGGGAGATGGACATGCTGCTCACCGCCGGTGAGCGCATCTCGAACTCGCTCGTCGCGATGGCGATCGCGGCGCAGGGCGCCGAGGCGTGGTCGTTCACCGGTTCGCAGGCCGGCGTCGTCACGACGTCGGTGCACGGCAACGCGCGCATCATCGACGTCACCCCGAGCCGGGTCACCGACGCGCTCGAGCAGGGCTACATCGCGCTGGTGGCCGGCTTCCAGGGCGTCGCGCAGGACACGAAGGACATCACCACGCTGGGCCGCGGCGGCTCGGACACCACCGCCGTCGCGCTGGCCGCCGCGCTGAACGCCGACGTCTGCGAGATCTACTCCGATGTGGACGGTGTGTACACGGCCGACCCGCGGGTGGTGCCGGACGCGAAGAAGCTCGACACCGTCACGTACGAGGAGATGCTCGAGCTCGCCGCGAGCGGGTCGAAGATCCTGCACCTGCGCTCGGTCGAGTACGCGCGCCGCTACGGCGTTCCCATCCGAGTCCGTTCTTCCTACAGCGACAAGCCGGGCACGACGGTGACCGGTTCTATCGAGGAGATCCCCGTGGAACAAGCCCTGATCACCGGTGTGGCGCACGACCGCTCCGAAGCCAAGATCACGGTGACCGGGGTGCCGGACCACACCGGCGCCGCGGCCCGGATCTTCCGCGTGATCGCCGACGCCGAGATCGACATCGACATGGTGCTGCAGAACGTGTCCAGCACCGTCTCCGGCCGCACGGACATCACGTTCACGCTGTCGAAGGCCAACGGCGCCAAGGCCGTCAAGGAGCTCGAGAAGGTCAAGGCGGAGATCGGCTTCGAGTCGGTCCTCTACGACGACCACGTCGGCAAGGTGTCGCTGGTCGGCGCCGGGATGCGCTCGCACCCGGGTGTCACGGCGACGTTCTGCGAAGCGCTGGCCGAGGCCGGCGTCAACATCGAAATCATCAACACCTCGGAGATCCGCATCTCGGTGCTGATCCGGGACGCGCAGCTCGACGACGCCGTGCGCGCGATCCACGAGGCGTTCGAACTCGGCGGCGACGAAGAAGCCGTCGTCTACGCGGGGAGTGGTCGCTGATGGCGGACGGGCTGCGGGTCGGGGTGGTCGGCGCGACCGGCCAGGTCGGTGCGGTGATGCGCAAGCTGCTGGCGGAGCGGGAGTTCCCGATCGCCGAGCTGCGCTACTTCGCTTCGGCGCGCTCGGCGGGATCGAAGCTTCCCTGGCGTGACACCGAAATCACGGTCGAGGACGCCGCGACGGCGGATCTGTCCGGATTGGACATCGCGCTGTTCTCCGCGGGCGGGTCGACGTCGAAGGCGCAGGCCCCGCGCTTCGCGGCGGCCGGGGCCACGGTGATCGACAACTCCTCGGCGTTCCGGATGGACCCGGACGTGCCGCTGGTCGTCAGTGAGGTCAACCCCCAGGCGATCAAGGAAGCGCGCAAGGGGATCATCGCGAACCCCAACTGCACCACCATGGCCGCGATGCCGGTGCTGAAGCCGCTGCACGACGAGGCCGGGCTGGTCCGGCTGGTCGCGTCGACGTACCAGGCGGTGTCCGGCAGCGGGCTGGCCGGCGTCGACGAGCTGGCGGGGCAGGTTCGCGCCGCCGCCGAGCACGCGTCGCTGCTGACCCACGACGGCACGGCGATCGAGTTCCCGAAGCCGGAGAAGTACGTCCGCCCGATCGCCTTCAACGTCCTGCCGATGGCCGGGTCCATTGTGGACGACGGCGAGCTGGAGACGGACGAGGAGAAGAAGTTCCGCAATGAGAGCCGCAAGATCCTGAGCATCCCGGGCCTCCGCGTAGCGTGCACCTGCGTGCGCGTGCCGGTGTTCTCGGGGCACTCGATCTCGGTGAACGCGGAGTTCTCGCAGCCGTTGTCCGTCGAGCGCGCGACGGAGCTCCTGGCGCACGCGCCGGGTGTCGAGCTCTCGGAGATCCCGACCCCGCTGCAGGCGGCGGGCCAGGACCCGAGCTTCGTCGGCCGCATCCGTGTCGATCAGGGCGTCGAGGGCGGCCGCGGCCTGGCCCTGTTCATCTCGAACGACAACCTGCGCAAGGGCGCGGCGCTCAACGCCGTGCAGATCGCGGAGCTGGTGGCGCAGCAGCTCTGACGACGTTTTGGAAGGCCCCTCACCGAGCGCGGTGAGGGGCCTTCACGCGTTCCGGCCCGCTTTGCGGCAGGACTGCGCGCGCAGGGCCCCGAACTGTTTCCGGGGATCCGCCGATCGTGTGACGTCGGTCGTGAAGTTCCAGACGTAGCCGTCGGCGTGACCGCCGAGCCGCCGGAACTGGGCGACGGCTTCGTCGTGGCGGCCGTTGTGGTGCAGTGCGTAGATCGCGTAGCCGCGGTCTTCCCGGGTGGCGGGGTGTTCGGCGCCTTCGCCGTCCAACCAGGGCAAAGCCGTGTCGAGGGCCTCTTTGACGTACCGGCTGCGCCAGATCGGGCTGCCCTCCATGGCCATTTCGAAGGCTGCCTGCAGGGGCAGTGGCGTCAGCGACGGCGCGATGGCCGCGGCGCCGGACGCGAAGTCGAGCAGGCGCTCTTCGGTGCCGTGCCACTTCGGGCACCAGTACTGCAGGGCGCGGTTGTGGCCGGGGCGGTGGGCAGGCGCGCGGACGAGCAGACCCGACCAGATCCCGTCGAACGGCTGGTACCGGACTTCGAGCCCCTTGCAGACGGTGACGAGGGTCGCCCACGGCGTCGGGTCCGCTCCGGCCAGTTCGGCCGCCTTCCAGGCGGTGTCACGGGCGTATTCCAGCAACTGGAAGAAGGGCCCGAACTGCTGGCGGCTGGTGTGCCGGGCGCGCGCGTCGCCCCGCCGCTGCCAGGCCAGGGCCACGAAGGTCTCCGCTTGCACAACGGTGGCGTCGGGATCGCCGTCCCGCTCGGCGAGCCAGTCCCGCAGCCACTGGCGTTCGGTGGTGGCTGCGGTCGCAAGTGCGGCGATGGCGGCGGTGCGCCGGTCCCAGTCGCCGTGCAGGGACGCGACGAGGGCGGCCGCGGGGTGCCAGTCGCCGGCCAGCGCGGCCGAGACGGCGGCGGCGAGACCGGGGTCGTCGAAGTGCGGATCGGCGCTGAGCTCCGCGTCCGGGACCATCCCCCGGGCCGCGGCCGAAGGGCCGGGTAGCAGGGCCATTTCCGTTCTCCTCCACAGTGGACGATCGGAAATCGCCTTGTCCGATTCCCCGCCAAGAGGGATCCTAGGCTCCGCGAGCAAGTCCAGGGGAGGAAATCATGTACACCGCTGTCGAAGGGGCCCGCGTCCCGATCCGGATGTGGGCGGATCCCGCGTCGGTCGAAGACCAGGCCATGCGGCAGCTGCACAACGTCGCGAACCTGCCGTGGGTGCACGGTGTCGCCGTGATGCCCGACGTCCACTACGGCAAGGGCGCCACCGTCGGCAGCGTCATCGCCATGCGCGATGCCGTCTCGCCGGCCGCCGTCGGGGTCGACATCGGGTGCGGCATGAGCGCCGTCCGGACGTCGTTGACGGCGAAGGACCTGCCGGACGACCTCGGGAAGCTGCGCCGGCGCATCGAAAGCGCCGTGCCGGTCGGGTTCGGGCTGCACAAGACGCCCGTGAACCCGGCGAAGGTGCACGGCGTCGGCGGCTGGGACGCGTTCTGGAAGCAGTTCGGCGAGCTGCACACCGGGGTCCGGGACCTGCACGACCGGGCCGCGCGGCAGATCGGGAGCCTTGGCGGCGGCAACCACTTCATCGAGGTCTGCCTCGACGACGAGGGCCGCGTCTGGCTGATGCTGCACTCGGGTTCGCGCAACATCGGCAAGGAGCTGGCCGAGCGGCACATGGCCGTCGCGCGCAAGCTCCCGCACAACGCCGACCTGCCCGACCCGGACCTCGCGGTGTTCGTCGCCGGCACGCCGGAGATGCAGGCGTACCGGCGCGACCTGTTCTGGGCGCAGGACTACGCGGCGCGCAACCGCGCCACGATGGTCGCCCTGGTCAAGCAGGCGGTGCGCGACGAGCTCCCGCAGGTGACCTTCGACGACGCGATCTCCTGCCACCACAACTACGTCGCGGAGGAGACGTACGACGGCGTCGAGCTGCTCGTCACCCGGAAGGGCGCGATCCGCGCCGGATCGGGTGACCTCGGGATCATCCCGGGCAGCATGGGGACCGGTTCGTACATCGTCCGCGGGCTGGGCAACGCCTCGTCGTTCCAGTCGGCTTCGCACGGCGCGGGCCGCCGGATGTCGCGGAACAAGGCCAAGAAGCTGTTCACCGCCGAGGACCTGGCGGCGCAGACGGCCGGCGTCGAGTGCCGCAAGGACTCCGGCGTGGTCGACGAGATCCCGGCGGCCTACAAGGACATCGAAACGGTGATCCGCGCGCAGACGGACCTGGTCGAGGTGGTGGCGCACCTCAAGCAGGTGGTCTGCGTCAAGGGCTGACGGTACGTTGGCGCCATGACGAGGGGTGGGATTCCGGCCGCGTTGCCGGCCGCGGTGGCGCTGCTGGCCTTGCTGCTGGGCGGCTGCACCGAGGTCGGCAACGCGGTCGACCAGGGGAGCAGGACGGCGGACAAGGTCGCGGCGTGCACCGAGGCGCTCGGGCTCGCCGACCTGAACCCGCTGGTCGACCCGGCGAAGTTCAAGGCACGCGCCGAGGACAAGGAGAAGCGGCTGCGCGAGCTCGCGGGTGACGTCCAGGACCAGGACGTCAAGAACGCGCTGCTCGGCATGGCCGACTCGTACGTCCAGGTGCAGCGGGAACGCATCGAGGACGCCGGCGTGGTGGCCGGGTGGGTGCAGCGCAACGTCAAGAAGCTCGACGCGCTCCGCGCCGCCTGCTCCTAGCGGCCCGGCTCCCGAGCGCCCCAATGTGGCCTTCGGTGCGTGTGACGCAACCAAGGCCGCCTTGGGGCGCTTGCGTCAGGGCCTCCGGTGAGGGGCGGAGGAAGGCCGTCGGGGTACTCGGGCCGGGAAGCGCTAGCCGGTTCCGCCGGGGCCGGAACCGGCGATCGCCGGTTCCGGGGCGGCCGAGGGCGACCGGCGGCGGAGCAGGCCGGCCGCGGCGATCACCAGGCCGCCGAGCCCGGCCGCCGCGAACCCCCACTCGGGGCTCGAGTGGTCGATCGCGAAGCCGACCACCGGGCTGCCCAGCGCCAGGCCGAGGCGCGTCGAGGCGTCCTGCAGCCCCATCGCCTCGCCGCGGACCTGCGGCGGGGCGATCCGGCTGACCGTCTCGGTCGTGGCCGCCAGCGTCGGCGCACACAGCAGGTTGGTCGGGATCAGCACCAGCATCAGCAGCCACCACGGGTGGTCCGCCAGACCGACCGGGATCACCAGCAGCGCGAGCAGCAGCATCAGCAGGCCCTGCGGCAGCGACTTCTTGACCGCGCCGTGCACGACACCGCCGGCCATCGACGCCGTGCACATGACCGCGATCACCAGCCCCGTCACGCCGATGTCGCCGTGCGCGCGCAGGGTCGCGAGCGTCGCCAGCTCGGTGCCGACGAGCACGAACAACGTGCCGGCGGCGATCAGCAGCGTCGCCACGAGCTTGCCGGACAGCCAGCTCCGCAGCGGCGGCCGGGTGGTGGACGCGCCCGGCTCGGCCGACTCGCGGATCGGCGGGTCGATGAGCCAGATCAGGAACGCCGTGCCGCCGAACAGCGCGCCGAGCGCGCTGAGGGTGAAGGTCGGCGAGAGCGTCGTGATCGCCGCGATGCCGATCGCGGGACCGATCATGAACGTCGCTTCGACCGAGATCGTGTCGAGCGAGTACGCCGCGCGCAGCTCTTCGTCCGGGACGAGCGCCGCCAGGACCTGCCGGGCCAGCGACCCCGCCGGCACCGAAAGCATCCCGGCCGGCACCGCGACCGCGGCGAGCGCCTCGAAGGGCAGGTGGGGCGCGGCGAACCAGAACACCGTCGTGCCGATGCCGCAGACGGCGACGACCGGGCGCAGGCCGTAGCGGTCGAACGAGCGGCCCAGCAGCGGCGCGCCGAGGGCCATGCCGAGCGTGACGCCCGCGCCGACCAGGCCGGCGGCGCCGTAGCCGCGGCCCAGGCCGGTGACGACGTACAGCGTCATCAGCACGCCGTTCATGGTCATCGGCAGCCGCGCCAGGAACATCAGCGCCATCGTCGACGGGACGTGGGGGACGGACAGGACCCGGCGGTACGGCTGGAACGGCACGTACCCGATGAGAACCCAAGGTGGTACGCGCGTGCAAGTTATTTCGGGGTGGTGCTCCACAATTGTGAGAGCTACTCTCAGTTGGTAGTTGCTACCAATTGGGGGTCACTATGACTGAACCGCAGCCACGCAGGTGGTGGGCGCTGGGCGCGCTCGCCGTGAGCCTGCTGACCATCGGGCTCGACCTGACCGTGCTCAACGTCGCCGTGCCGACGCTGGCCGTCGACCTCGGCGCCACGACCACGCAGCTGCAGTGGTTCGGCAACGCCTACACGCTGGCGCTGGCCGCCCTGCTGCTGCCGGCCGGCCTGCTCGGTGACCGGTTCGGCCCGAAGAACCTGCTGCTCGGCGCGCTCGCCGAATTCGGGCTGGCCTCGCTGTGGTGCGCCCACGCCGGTTCGCCGGGCGAGCTGATCGCCGCCCGGGCCGGCCTCGGCGTCGGCGCCGCGTTCCTCATCCCGCTCTCGCTTTCGCTGCTGAACGTCCTGTTCCCGCCGGAGGAGCGGGCGAAGGCGCTGACGACGTGGGTGCTGGCGATGTTCGCCGGCATCCCGCTCGGGCCGCTGCTCGGCGGCTGGCTGCTCGACCACTTCGCCTGGGGATCGGTGTTCCTCATCAACGTTCCGCTGACGGCGGTCGGCGTGGTCGCGGTGCTGTTCCTGCTGCCGCGCACGCCGGGCTCCGGCCGCGGAGCGATCGACTTCACCGGCATCGCGCTCTCGGCGGCCGGGCTGGTCGCGCTCACCTACGGCTTCGTCAACGCCGCGGTGCACGGCTGGGGCGACCCGGCGACGTACGGCCTGATCGCCTTCGGTGCCGTGCTGGTGGCGGTGTTCTGCTGGGCGCAGACGCGGGTGGCCGCGCCCCTCACCGACCTGGCGTTGTTCCGCGAGCCGCGGTTCGTCTGGGGAGCGGTGCTGGCCACGGTGGCGTCCTTCGCGTTGATGGGCCTGCTGTTCGTGTTGCCGCAGCTCTTCCAGGCGGTGCAGGGCGCCGACGCGCTGCAGACCGGCGTGCGGCTGCTGCCGCTGATCGGCGGGATGCTGGTGTCGGCGAAGGTGGCCGAGCGGCTGGTCGCCGCCCTGGGCGTGCGTGCGGTCGTCGCGGGCGGGTTCGTGCTGCTCGCGGCCGGATTGGCGTGGGGTTCGACGACCTCGCCGTCGAGCGGCTACGGCGCCACCGTTGGCTGGGAGATCGTGATCGGCCTGGGCACCGGCGCCACGCTGCCGCCGCTGATGACGATGGCGATGGGCGCGCTCACCGAAGGCCGCTCCGGCGCCGGTTCGGCGCTGATCCAGGTGCTGCGCCAGGTCGGCGGCACGATCGGGGTGGCGGTGCTGGGCACGGTGCTCAACGGCGTCTACCGGGACGGTGTGGCCACCGATGGCCTGCCCCTGCCGGTCGCGGCCGCGGTCCGGGGCAGCGCGTCGGCCGCGGTCGCCGTCGCGGAGAAGCTCCACCTGCCGTCGCTGGCCGGCTCGGCGCGGGCCGCGTTCACCGACGGCATGGCCGCGACGCTGTGGGTGTGCGCCGGTCTCGGCGTCGCCGGCGCGCTGCTCGCGCTGCTGTTCCTGCCCGGCCGGTCGGCGGCGGGAGCGCAGCCGCGAGAATCGGAGCATGACGTCGTCGCCATCTGAGCCAGCGGGACTGCGGGAACGGAAGAAGGCCCGGACGCGCGCCGCGATCCAGCGGCACGCGTTGCGGCTGTTCCACGAGCAGGGCTACGGCGCCACGACGGTGGACCAGATCGCGGCCGCGGCGGAGATCTCGCCGAGCACCTTCTTCCGGTACTTCCCGACGAAGGAGGCGACCGTCCTGTACGACCCGTTCGACCCGGTGCTCATCGAGGCGGCGCTCGCCCAGGATCCCGAGCTGAGCCCGATCGGCGCGCTGCGGGCGACGATGGACGTCATCCGCGAGCAGATCCCGCCGGACGAGTGGGCGAACGAACGCCGGCGGCAGCTGCTGGTGTTCCGGGAGCCGGAGCTGCGCACGGCGGTGATGGACAAGTTCGCCGAGGGGATCGACCTCCTGGCGAGCCTGGCCGCCCGCCGCACGGGCCGCTCGGCCGACGACTTCGAGACCCGCAACTGGGCGGGCGCGGTGGTGGGCGTGGTGATGGCGGCGTTCCTGGGGGCGGCCGCGGATCCGGAGGCCGACCCGTTGGTGGTGGTCGACCGGGCCGTCGCCCACCTGGAGGCCGGGCTGCCGCTCTGACGGTGCGCCGATTCCGGGATCGAGTGCGCCCGGCCGGCCCTCAGTTCACTTTGGACAGACCCTGCCGCAGCGCGCCCGCCGTCTCCGCCAACGCTTCCCGGAACCGCGTACCGACGCCGGTGAAGTTGATGAACCCGTGGATCAGGTCCTCGTGCCGCCGCAACGCCACCTCGACCCCCGCCTCGCGCAGCTTCTCCGCGTACGCCTCGCCTTCGTCACGCAGCGGGTCGAAGCCCGCCGTCACGACCAACGCCGGCGGCAGGCCGCTCAAGTCCGCCGCGTGCAGCGGCGAAAGCCGCGGGTCGGCCGGGTCCGTGCCCTTCGGCACGTAATGCCCTTCGAACCACTTCATGTGCACGTCCGTCAGGAACAGGTTCTCGGCGAACAGGTCCTGCGAGCGGTAGCGCCGTGCGAAGTCCGTCGCCGGGTAGATCAGCAGCTGGAACGCCGGTACCGGGCCGCCCCGGCGCACGGCCTGCTGGGCCGTCACGGCGGCCAGGTTGCCGCCCGCGCTGTCGCCGCCCACAGCGATCCGCGCCGGGTCGGCGCCGAGGTCGCTCGCCTTCGCCACCGCGTACTCGAACGCCGCCAGTGCGTCCTCCGTCGCCGCCGGGAACGGGAACTCCGGGGCCAGCCGGTACTCGATCGACAGCACCCGGACCCCGGCGTGCTTGGCCAGGAACCGGACGGCGTTGTCGTGGCTCGACCGGGTGCCGACCACCCAGCCGCCGCCGTGGAAGAACACCAGCAGCGGCGACGGCTCCGGCAGCCCGACCGGGGTGTACAGCGTCGCCGGCAAGTCGCCATCGGGCGTCGGCACCGCGATCTCGCGCACCGAAACCGGCTCGATCGGCTTGCCGCTCACCAGGTGCCTGCCCTGGTCGAGCAGGGCCCGCGACTGCTCGACCGAGCCGCGCACCAGCTCCGCCCGCGCGATCTGCTGCAGCCGGAGGAGCAGCTGGGCGTCGAGCGCGAGCTCCTGGCCGTCGATGCGGACGGTCCGGCCCGCGATCGCCCGCCGCACCGGCGCGGGCAGCCAGAAGGCGAGCTGGGACGCGGCCGCCTGGGCGCGGACCGGGAGCGGGATCGCCATGGTTCCTCCTCGACGTCGGGGCTGCAGGGGAGGTTACTTGCCAGTAGGTACCAGGTCCAGCTGTGACCGGCACCTCGGTCCCAGAGTCTGGTCCTCCAGTTAAGTGGAGGGGTTAGCCTGGAAAACGTGACTTCAGCCAGGACGATCAACGTGCTCGGGATCGGCGGCTCGCTGCGCGAGGGCTCCCAGTCCGAACGCGCGCTGCAGATCGCGCTCGACGGCGCCGCGGAAGCCGGCGTCCGCACCCGGCTGCTCACCGGCCCGGAACTCGTGCTGCCGTTTTACGACGCCGGTGGCCTGGAGCGCGACGAGCGCGCGACCCGGCTGGTGGAGGCCATCCGGGAGGCCGACGGGCTCATCGTCGTCTCGCCCGGCTACCACGGCGCGCTGTCCGGCCTGGTCAAGAACGCCCTGGACTACGTCGAAGACCTGCGCGGGGACAGCCGGCCGTACCTGGACGGCCGCGCGGTCGGCCTCGCCGCCGTCGCCTACGGCTGGCAGGCCGCGGTGACCACGCTCGAGCAGCTCCGCACGATCACGCACGCGCTGCGCGGCTGGGCCACCCCGCTGGGCGGCTCGATCAACTCGGCCGAAACCAAGTTCGACGAAGCCGGCGGCGCGTCGGACGAGAAGACCGTCCGCACCCTTCGCCTGATCGGGCGGCAGGTCGCCGAATTCGCCGTGAGCCGCGCCGCATGACGTTTCGCCCGGTGGGCCCCGGGTAACAACCAGAAGTGATGCCTGCCATGTGGGGGCACCGTTCCGCGGGTGCGGGATGTTGTGCCCAGTGAGACGCTCGCTGTGGAGCGTCCGCGACAGAAGGCAGGCTGAGCATGGGTCAGGCGATCTACACGGCGGTGGCGACGGCGCGTGGCGACGGGCGGAACGGCGAAGTGACGTCGTCCGACGGCGTGATCGACGAGTCGCTGGCCATCCCGAAGGAGATGGGCGGCCCGGGCGGGGACAAGACCAACCCCGAGCAGCTCTTCGCCGCCGGTTACTCGGCCTGCTTCCACAGCGCGCTGCAGCTCGTCGCGCGCCAGGCGAAGGTGCCGCTGAACGACTCGACCGTCACCGCGGAGGTCAGCGTGCTCAAGCAGGAGGCCGGGTTCGGCCTCGGCGTCGCGCTGAACGTCTCCCTGCCGGGCCTCGACCAGGCCCAGGCCGACCAGCTGGTCGAGCAGGCCCACCAGGTGTGCCCGTACTCCAACGCGACCCGGGGCAACATCGAGGTCGCGCTCTCCGCCACCGTCTGACCCGGCCCACCAAGCCCGCACGAGTCCGAGGAAGGGATAACCAGAGATGAGCAAGTCTCCGATCAAGAGCCCGCTTTCCGAGGCCGACAAGGAGATCACCGGCAACGCCCTGCAGGCGACGCTGGTCGACCTGGTCGACCTGTCCCTCATCGCGAAGCAGGCGCACTGGAACGTCGTCGGCTCGAACTTCCGCAGCGCGCACCTGCAGCTCGACGAGCTCGTGAACACCGCGCGCCAGTACGTCGACGAGGTGGCCGAGCGCGCCAACGCCATCGGCATCTCGCCGAACGGCAAGGCGAAGACCGTCGTCGAGAGCTCGGGCGTGCCCGAGTACCCGGACAACTGGCAGTCGGTCGAGTCCACGGTCGCCGCGATCGTCGAGATCCTCGCGGCGCTCATCGAGCGGCTGCGCCAGCGCATCGACGAGACCGACAAGAGCGACCTCGTCACGCAGGACCTGCTGATCGAGATCACCCGGGCGCTCGAAGAGGCGCACTGGATGTGGCAGGCCCAGCAGGCCTGACCTTCCGCCACGAAAGGGCCGTTCCGGAGGGAACGGCCCTTTTCCGTCGGCGGGGATGAGTACGTTCGGTGGCATGGTTCTGCACGAGGGGAACGCCGACCGCCCGGACCGGACGGCAGGGACGAATCCGATGTACGCCGGGGCGAACCCGGCACTGGCGGCCGACTTCGTCATGCCGCACGACGAGCTGCGCGAAGATCCGCTGCCACCGGACACCGCGCTGCAGCTCGTGCGCGACGAGCTGATGCTGGACGGCAACGCGCGGCTCAACCTCGCCACGTTCGTCACGACGTGGATGGAGCCGCAGGCGCGCGAGCTGATGGCCGAGTGCGTCGACAAGAACATGATCGACAAGGACGAGTACCCGCAGACCGCCGAGCTCGAGCGGCGCTGCGTGAACATCCTCGCCCACCTCTGGCACGCGCCCGATCCCGCGGACATCATGGGCTGCTCCACGACGGGGTCATCGGAGGCGTGCATGCTCGCCGGGATGGCGCTGAAGCGGCGCTGGTCCCGCCTGGGCCGCGGCGGCAGGCCGAACCTGGTCATGGGCGCGAACGTCCAGGTCTGCTGGGAAAAGTTCTGCGAGTACTGGGAAGTCGAGCCGCGCCTGGTCCCGATGGACGGCGACCGCTACCACCTGACCGCCGAAGAGGCGGTGGCCCGCTGCGACGAGAACACGATCGGCGTGGTGGCGATCCTGGGCTCGACGTTCGACGGCAGCTACGAACCGGTCGCGGAAATCACCGCGGCCCTGGACGCGCTCGCCGAGCGCACGGGCTGGGACATCCCGGTGCACGTCGACGGCGCCTCGGGCGCGATGATCGCCCCGTTCCTCGACCCGGACCTGCAGTGGGACTTCCGCCTGCCGCGCGTGGCGTCGATCAACACGTCGGGCCACAAGTACGGGCTCGTGTACCCGGGTGTGGGCTGGGTGATCTGGCGCGACAAGGCCGCGTTGCCGGCCGAGCTGGTGTTCAACGTGAACTACCTGGGCGGTGACATGCCGACGTTCGCGCTGAACTTCTCCCGCCCGGGCGCGGAGGTCGCGGCCCAGTACTACACGTTCGTGCGCCTGGGCCGGGAAGGCTTCCGCGCGGTGCAGCAGGCGTCCCGGGACGTCGCCGTGCACCTGTCGTCGGGCATCGCCGAGCTCGGCCCGTTCGAGCTGCTGACCCGCGGTGACCAGCTCCCGGTGTTCGCGTTCACGACCCGCCCGGACGCCGGGTTCGACGTCTTCGACGTGTCACGCCGGCTGCGCGAGCGGGGCTGGCTGGTGCCGGCGTACACGTTCCCGGAAAACCGGACGGACCTGGCGGTGCTGCGGATCGTCGTCCGCAACGGCTTCACCCACGACCTGGCCGACCTGCTGCTGGCCGACCTGCAGCGGGTGCTCCCGGAGCTGGAACAGCTGGGCGGCCGCCCGAAGGACCCCGCGAAGGCGACCGCGTTCCACCACTAGAAAGCCACGGTCAGTGCCAGGACTTGGCTCGGGCGTACTGGTCGGGCCAGCGCACGTCCGCGCCGAGCGCGTTCGCCGCGCGCAGCGGCCAGTGCGGGTCGCGCAGCAGGGCCCGGCCGAGGAAGACGGCGTCCGCCTGCTCGCTTTCGAGGATCTCCTCGGCCTGCCGGGGGTCGGTGATCATGCCGACCGCTCCGGTGGGCAGGCCCGCCTCGGTGCGGATGCGCTCGGCCAAGGGCACCTGGTAACCGGGGCCGACGGGGATGTCCGGGTGCGGCGTGTTGCCGCCGCTGGAGGCGTCGATCAGGTCGACACCGCGTTCGGCGAGCAGTTTCGCCAGGCGGACGGAGTCCTCGAGCGTCCAGCCGCCGTCGGTCCAGTCGGTGGCGCTCAGCCGGGCGAACAGCGGGACGCCGGTGCGTGCGCGGACGGCGTCGGCGATCTCGAGCGCCAGCCGCGTGCGGCCGTCGAAGTCACCGCCGTAGCGGTCGGCGCGGCTGTTCGACAGCGGGGAGAGGAACTGGTGCACCAGGTAGCCGTGGGCGAAGTGCAGCTCGAGCAGGTCGAACCCGGCGTCGACGGCCCGCTGGGCGGCGTCCGCGAACGTCTCGGGGAGCGCGGCGACCTCGTCGGTGCTCAGGGGCCGGGCCGGCGCGTAGCTGCCGAACGGCTGCGCGTCGGCGCCGACGCTCGGCCAGCCGCCGTCCCCGGGCGGGACGCTGCCCGAGCCCTCCCACGGCCGCCGGGTCGAACCCTTCCGCCCGGCGTGGGCGAGCTGCAGGCCGATCGCCGTGCCCTGGCCGTGGACGAACCCGGTGATCCGGCGCCAGGCTTCGGCCTGCTCGCCGTTCCAGATACCGGTGTCCTGCGGGCTGATCCGGCCTTCGGGGGTCACGGCGGTGGCTTCGGTCATGACGAGCCCCGCGCCCCCGGCGGCGAACTGGCCGAGGTGGACGAGGTGCCAGTCACCCGGGACGCCGTCGGCGGCGGAGTACTGGCACATCGGCGACACCCAGGCGCGGTTCGGCAGGGTCAGGCCGCGGACGGTGATCGGGCTGAAGAGTCGGCTCACCTCTGCGTCAACGACACGTGCCCGGCGTCTCTTCCCGTCGCCACGGCGTCTACCGGCGGGTAACCTCGCTCACATGGGTGTCGCAGCTGACGAACGCCGGGCGCTGAGCGCGCTTTTCGAAGACCTCGGGCCGGATGCGCCCACGTTGTGCGAAGGCTGGACGACCCGGGATCTCGCCGCGCACCTCATCGTGCGGGAACACCGGCCCGATGCCGCGCCCGGGATCCTCGTGCCCGCACTGGCCGGGTACACGCAGAAGGTTCAGGACCGCTACGCCGCCAAGCCCTGGGCGAGCCTCGTCGAGCAGGTACGGCAGGGGCCGTCGAAGTTCTGGCCCACCGCGATCGGCCCGCTCGACGAACTCACCAACACCGCCGAGTTCCTCGTCCACCACGAGGACGTCCGGCGCGCGCAGGACGGCTGGGCGCCGCGGCCCGCCGACCCCACCCGGGACGCGGCCGCCTGGAAGTCCGCGAAACAGGCCGCGAAGCTGAACCTCCGCAAGTCGCCCGTCGGGGTGACGCTGCGCACGACGGACGGCCGCCAGGCCGCCGTCAAGACCGGGCCCGATCCGGTGACCGTCGTGGGGGAGCCCGTCGACCTGCTGCTGTTCGTCTTCGGGCGGGACGCGGTCCGCCTCGAATTCGAGGGCGACGCCGCCGCCGTCACCAAGCTTCAGTCGGTGAACCGGGGGCTCTAGGCTGCGCCTCATGCCGATGATCAGCGTTGCCATGTTCCCCGGGCGCACCCCGGCCCAGAAGAGCGCCCTCGTCCGGGAGCTGACGGACGCCTTCATCCGCACCTGCGGCGGCAAGCCCGAGGGTGTCCAGGTGACGCTCGTCGAGATCGGCGCCGACCACTGGGCGACCGGCGGCGTCCTGCACTCCGAACGCTGACCCCGCCGGGAGACCGGTCCGGCCTCCCGGCGGAGCGCGTCAGCGCAGGCCGAGGGCCCGCAGCGCGAAGTGGACCTCGATCGACGTCTGCTTGATCGTCTCGGCGATCACCAGCGAGCCGTGGCCGGCGTCGTAGCGGTAGAACTCGTGGTGCAGGTCGCGGCCGCCGAGGCGGTCGAGGTAGTTCTCGATCTGGCGGATCGGGCAGCGCGGGTCGTTGTCGCCGGCCAGCACGAGCACGGGCGCCGTGACCGCGTCGACGTACGTGATCGGCGAGCACTCCCGGTACACCGCCGGCACCTCCTCCGGCGAGCCGCCGAAGAGCGCGCGGTCGAACGAGCGCAGCTGCTCCATCTCGTCCTCGTACGCGGCGACGTAGTCGGCCACCGGCACCCCGGCGACGCCCGCCGCCCACCGCGCCGGCTGCGTGCCGAGCGCGAGCAGGGACAGGTAGCCGCCCCACGAAGCGCCGTTCACGACGCACTTCGCCGGGTCGCTGAGTCCACTTCGGACGGCCCAGTCGTGTACCGCGGCGACGTCCTCCAGCTCGGTCAGGCCGGGACGGCCCTCGATGGCGTCGCGCCAGGCCGAGCCGTAGCCGGTCGAGCCGCGGTAGTTCACCTCGACCACGGCGAACCCGGCGTCGAGCCAGGTCGCGCGGTAGGCGGAGAAGCGGTCCTCGTCCGCCGCGTGCGGGCCGCCGTGCAGGGAGAACACCGTCGGCAGCGGCCCCTCCGGCGCGTCCGAAGGCCGCGAGACGAGCGCGTGGATCCGGCCGCCCACGCCTTCGACGAACGCGTCGGTCACCGGCTCCGACCCCGGCGACCGCTCACCCGGCGGCTCGAGCAGGATCGCGTCGGTGCCGTCGGTGGTCCGCGCCCGCACGGCGGCCGGCTCCGCGGCGCTGGACCACGAGTACTCGATCGTGCCGTCGGGACGGACGCCCGCCCCGCCGATCCGGCCGGCCGGAGTGTCCACTGAGGACAACTCGGCCGTGTCGAAGTCGTAGCGGTACAACGAACTGCGGCCCTCGTGGAAGTGGACGACGAGCAGGGCGCGCGCGTCCGGGTACCAGCCCGCGACGACCTCGCCGGGCAGGTCGAGCTCGATCTCCGTCTCGGTGCCGGCCCGGACGTCCCAGACCAGCAGCTCCTCGCGGCCGCGGCGCTCGTGGAGCACCAGCAGGCGCTGGTCGCCGGGCAGCGGGGAGAACTCGAGCGCGGACAGGCCCTTGCCTTCACCGTCCCACTTGTCGGCGACCGTGGCGAACCCGTCGGTCGCGAGCACCCGCAGCGCCGGGTGGCGCGAGTCGCCGTGCTCGGAGTGCGAGATCGCGATCAGGCTCTCGTCGCGCGAAAGGGCCGCGATCCCGGCGTCGTCCGGGTGGCTGTAGAAGCGGCGCGTTTCGCCGCCGATCCGGGCGAACAGCTCGCTGCCGTCGTCGGTCGAGACACCGACCGCGACGAGCCCGGTGCCGATCTCGAGTCCGGCCGGGTAGCCGTCGTGGACGTCCGGGACGGCCTTCTCCGGCTCGCTGCCCTCGGTCGCCGCGAACGGCTCGCGGACCCAGGAGCCGAACTCGTCGCCGTCGGTGTCGTCGAACCACCAGATCCACTCGCCGTCCGGGGACGGCGTCGCGTGCAGGGTGCCGTTGGGCCGGTCGGTGACGCGGCGGTGTTCGTCCGTCGCGCGGTTCCAGGCGTAGACCTCCCAGACGCCGCTGGCGTTGGAGACGTACACGTTGGCGTCGGGTGCGTCGCGGGCCCACTCGGGCACGGAGATGCGCGGGGCGTGGAAGCGGGCGCGCCAGCGGGCTTCGGCTTCGGCGTCGTCGAACAGCCGGTCCGGGACCACCGCGGGCGGATATTGCTTGGCTGACTGCGTGCTCACCCCTCGATCCTGCCACCTTCTGGCCGTACTGTGTGCGGGGTGCTGGAGGGTTACGCGCCGGGCTACGGTGCAGACGCGGTGTCGATGATGTCCGCGCGCACGGCGGTGGAGCGCGCGACCTTCGCCCAGCCGCTGTTCCGGCCGGGCACGTGGGTGGTCGACCTGGGCTGCGGCCCCGGCTCGATCACCCTGGGCCTGGCCGCGGAGTCCCGGGTGACGGGCGTCGACCGCGACGCGGGCCAGGTGGTCCTCGCCCGCGAGGCGGCCCGCCGCGCCGGAAGGTCCACAGTGGACTTCGTGGTCGGGTCGGCGTACGACCTGCCGTTCGCGTCCGGCAGCGTGGACGTGGCGTTCTCGCACGCGCTGTTCGAGCACCTTTCCGCGCCGGCGGACGCCTTGGCGGAGCTGCACCGGGTGCTCCGCCCCGGCGGGCGGCTGGCGCTGTCCACATCGGACTGGAGCAAGGCGCGCCTGCGGCCGAAGACGGCGAACGTGGACGCGGCCCTGCGCGGCCACTACCTCCTGCGCCGCCGCGCGGGCGGCGACCCGTTCGCCGGCCGGCACATCGTGGAGCAGTGCGTCCGGGCGGGGTTCACGGAGGTGGCTTCGCGGGCGAAGTACCGCGAGGACATGAGTTACCGCGACTTGGCGAAGTACGTGGAGTCGAGGCTCGACGCGGCGGTCGCAGATCCGGCGTACGCGCGCGACCGCGACCAGCTGGCGAGCGCGGCCCGGTCGGCCGTGGTGTGGACCCGCGGTGGCGACGGAGACTTCAGCCAATGCTGGGTGGAGGTGACGGCGACCCGGCCGTGAAACCAGAAGAGCCGGTGTCCGAAGACACCGGCTCTTACTCGTCGGGGTGGCGGGATTCGAACCCACGACCTCCTCGACCCGAACGAGGCACGCTACCAAGCTGCGCCACACCCCGAGGTACTGCTTAACGGGTCGTGGAGAAGTCTAGCGGACGCTGTCTCGGGCTTTTCGGGGGGCCGACTTATGCGGATCGTCGGCGCCCGACCCGCGCGGGACCAGGGTCAACAGGCTCGCCTCCGGCGGGCACGCGAACCGCGCCGGGGCCCACGGCGACGTCCCCAAGCCGGCCGAGACGTGCAGCCACATGTGCGCGCCCCAGCGCGACGCGCCCCGCGCCCGGCTGCGATCCAGGTCACAGTTCGTGACGATGGCGCCGTAGCCCGGAAGCCGGAGCTGGCCGCCGTGGGTGTGGCCCGCCAGGACCAGGTCGTAACCGTCCGTGGCGAACGTGTCCAGTACCCGCGGCTCCGGCGAGTGCGTCACGCCGATGCGGACCGCCGCGCCGCTGTCGGCCGGGCCCGCGATGTCGGCGTAGCGGTCGCGGCGCAGGTGCGGGTCGTCGACACCGGCCGCGAACACCCGCTGCCCGCCGACGTCGATCGTGCGGCGGACGTGCGTCAGGTCGGTCCAGCCGTGCTCGACGAACGCCGCGCGCAGGTCGCGCCAGGGCAGCTGGACGCCGTGGATGCGCTTCTTCTTGCCCCGGGGCATCAGGTAGCGGGCCGGGTTCTTCGGCTTGGGCGCGTAGTAGTCGTTGCTGCCGAAGACGAACACGCCGGGCCGGTCGAGCAGGGGGCCCAGCGCGCGCAGCACGGCTGGGACGGCCGTCCGGTGCGAGAGGTTGTCGCCGGTGTTGACGACGAGGTCCGGGTCCAGCTCGTCGAGCGCGGCGACCCAGCGCTGCTTGCTGTGGTGGCCGGGCAGCATGTGCAGGTCCGAGACGTGCAGGACGGTGAACGGCCGCGACCCGGGCGCCAGCACCGGGAGTTCGGCGGTGCGGAGGGTCCAGCGGCGCCGTTCGATCCCGACGGCGTAACCGAGGGTCGCGACGCCGAGCGCCACCGTCCCCGCGGCGAGGCGTGCGGCTGTCGCCCCCGACGTGCTTGTGTTACTGAGCGTGCTCACGAAGTCCAGGATACGTGCTCAACAGTTGGATGACTTCGCCGCCGTTACGGGGAACCTGCCACTTAGCATTTGCGTCGGCCCGTTGGGCATCTTTCGGGGGTTCCGGGTGGCGGAGCTCCCGGCCCGGGGCGAAGCCCCGGTTGTCGCAGACGGGAAACAGGCCGGGGGGCTTGGGGAGAACGATGGAGCAGTTCGGGCCGTACCGGATCGAGGGCCTGCTGGGCCGCGGCGGCATGGGCGAGGTTCACCGCGCCTACGACACGGCGCACGACCGCGTCGTCGCGCTGAAGCTGTTGTCCGACCCGTTCGTCGCCGACGACGCCTTCCGCGCGCGCTTCCGCCGCGAGTCGCAGATCGTCGCGCGGCTGCGGGAACCGCACGTCATCCCGATCCACGCCTACGGCGAGATCGACGGCCGCCTCTACCTCGACATGCGGCTCGTCGAAGGCCGTGACCTGAAGGAAGTGCTCCAGGACGGGCCGCTGGACCCGGCGCGCGCCGCGGGCATCGTCGAGCAGGTCGCCGGCGCGCTCGACGCCGCCCACGCCGACGGCCTGGTGCACCGGGACGTCAAGCCGTCGAACGTGCTCGTGACGAGCGCGGACTTCGTGTACCTGGTCGACTTCGGCATCGCGCGGTCGATGACCGCCGAGGGGACGTCGATCACCGGCACCGGCAACGTGATCGGCACGCTCGACTACATGGCGCCGGAACGCTTCGGCGACGCCCCGATCACCGGCCTCGTCGACGTCTACGCGCTCGCGTGCGTGTTCTTCGAGTGCCTCACCGGGCGCCGCCCGTTCCCGGCGGAGGGCGCGGCCGCGCAGATGGGCGCGCACCTGACCGCGCCGCCGCCGGTGCTTTCCCAGGCGCGCCCGGGTCTTCCGGCGGCCCTGGACGCCGTGGTGGCGCGCGGCATGGCGAAGAACCCGGCCGACCGCTACCCGACGGCGGGGGCGTTCGCCGCGGCCGTCCGCGCGGCGGTGACCGCCCCGGCGCCGGCGATGCCGCCGATGCCGCCGATGCCGACGTGGCAGAAGACGCTGCCGGGTCCGGTACCGCCGCCGCCCACCCGGTCCGGGCCGATCCCGATCGGGCCACCGACCGGGCCACTGACCGGGCCACTGACCGGGCCACTGACCGGGCCACTGACCGGGCCGCCGACCGGATTTCACCCCGGCCCGCCGCCGCCCACCCGGTTCACCGGGCCGTCGGGCAAGGTCGGCGCGGCCGGCGCTGGGCCGCCGAAGTCGCAGCGCAACCGGTGGATCGCGTTGTGCGCCGCGCTGGCCGGCGTGGTCGTGGTCGCGCTGGTGATCACCTACGTCATGACGCGGGACAGGACCCAGACGGCCGGTCCGGGCCCGACGAACCCGCCGGTCTCCGGGAGCGAAACCCCCGCACCGGCCACGGAAACCTCATCCCGGCAGCCGTCCACTTCGGAATCTCCCGCGCCGCCGAAGTCTTCGGACGCGAAGCCGGCGCACGACGAGCGCCTGGCCGCCGCGGTGCCGCCGATCTACCGCACGTGCAGCGACGTCGCGGCTCCCGCCGGAGCGGCCGCGGCGGTGGAGTGCGGCGCTTCGACGGTCGGCGACGTCAAGATCGGCAACGTCTGGTTCGCGGAGCCGACCGGCGCGCGGTTCCTCCGCTTCGCCGACGCCGGGGCGATGGACGCGTTCTTCCAGAACATCGTGAAGACGCAGGGTCTCACCCGCAACGACGCCCAAGGTGCGTGCCGCCCGGAGAAGTACCCCAAGATCTGGGGTACGTACTACCGGGCGGAGGTCCGCAACCCGGTCCCGGGCGAGTACCTGACGTGCTACCTCGGTGACCCGGCCCAGCTGGTGTGGACGGAGAAGAAGGACCTGGTGGCGGGCATCCTGCTGTCCACGAAGGTCACCACGAACGACGATCTGGACAAGCTCTACCAATGGTGGAACTCGTTGATCCTGTCGGACATGGGCAGCAGCTGACGGAGCCGGATTCGACCGGCGACCGCCGTCGGAGCCGGGACGGGAGGTGGCGAACCTCCCGCCCCCGCTCCGGGCGAACTCAGCGGGGCGCGCCGCCCATGTACTGCGGGTCCGGCTGCGGAAGGTCCGACGGCGGTTGTCCGTCCATGATGTTCTTCATCGCGCCGAACCAGGTCCGCGCCGGGGCCTTGCCACCGAAGATGTTCCCGTTCGGACACACGCGGACGTTGCCGGCACCGGCGTCGCAGATACCGCCCTGGCCGCCGCCGAACTTGAACGTCATCGCCGCGCCCGCCAGCTGCGGGGTGCCGCCGACGAACGTCGCCGAGACGTTGCCCTGCGTCGTGCCCGTCTTGCCGATCATCGGCCGGTTCCAGCCGACGTCGGCGGCCGCCCGGGCCGAGGTACCGCCCGGCTGGTCGTCCTTCGACATCCCGACGGCGAGCGTGTTCGCCAAGCCTTCGGGCACCACCTGCTCGCACGGCGCTTCCTTGATCGCCACCGGCTTGCCGTTGCGGTCGGTCACCCCGGCGATCGGCGTCGGCGGGCACCAGACGCCGCCGGAGAGGATCGTCGCCGCGACGTTGCCGAGCTCGAGACCGCTCAGGGGGCTGAAGCCCAGGGTGAACGCGCCGAAGCCCGGCCAGTTGCCCTTGGGGCCGTAGTACTCGGCCTGGGTCTCCCGCTTCTCCGGCTTGTCCGCCTTCGGGTCGGCCGTTCCGCCGCCGATGTTGCTCGCCATCGTGTCGCGCATGCCGAGCCGCTTGGCCATGTCGATGCCCGGAGCCGTGCTGCCGAGCCGGTCCTCGAGTTCGACGAACGTGGTGTTCGGCGACGTCGCGAGCGCGGTCTGGATCGTCGCGCCCTGGGCGATGCGGCTGTAGTCACCGGCGTTGCCGACGCAGTACCAGCGGGAGCGCAGCGGCGGCCCGGTCGGCGGGCAGTTCTCGCCACCACCGGAGTACACGTGTGAGACGTAGGTGTCCGGCACCTGCACCGGCGTGAAGATCCCGGCGACACCCTTGTCCAATGCCGCCGCCGTGGTGAAGATCTTGTACGTCGACCCCGCGCCACCGGTGTTGTAGACCCCCGTGGGCAGCGCGTACGTCGTCTGGCCGGCGTCCTGGTTCTGCCCGTAGTCGCGGTTCGCCGCCAAGGCGACCACTTCGTGCCGGTTCTTGCCCGGCTTGACCAGCGACAGCGTGTTCGCCACGTACTGCTGCGTCTTGTCGACCTGCGCCTCCGCCGAGACCTTCGCCTCGTGGTTGGCGCGCTCGTCCAGCGTGCTCTTGATCGTGAAGCCACCGGAGTAGAGCTGGTCCTTCGTCAGCCCGCTGGCCTTGAGCAGGTAGTCCTCGACGTACTGGCAGAAGAACCCGGCCTCCGGACCGGCACCGATGCAGTTGGCCGGCGGCTTCTTCGGGCCGTCCGGGACCACGCCCAGCGGCTCGGCCTTGAAGCGGTCCGCGTCGGCCTTCGCCAGCTTCTTGTTGTCGACCATCCGGTCGAGCACCAGGTTGCGGCGCGCGGTGGCCTTGTCCGGGTGGTTCCACGGGTCGTTGTTGATCGGGTTGTTCACCAGGCCGGCCAGCAGCGCGGCCTGCGGCACGGTGAGCTTCTCCGGGGTCGTGTCGAAGTACGCGTGCGCCGCCGCGCCGATGCCGAAGATCTGGCGGGAGAACTCGACGATGTTGAGGTAGTTGGCCAGGATCTGCTGCTTGGTCAGCTTCGTCTCGAGGTTGATCGCGATCCGCGCTTCCTTCAGCTTGCGCGAGATCGACTGCTCCTGCGCCTTCTTCTGGCCGATCGGGTCGGTCCGGTAGACGACGTTGATCAGGTAGTTCTTGGTGAGCTGCTGGGTCAGCGTCGAGGCACCCTGGGTGTCCGCGCCGGTGCTGTTGCTGACGGCCGCGCGCAGCGTGCCCTGCCAGTCGACGCCGTGGTGCTCGTAGAAGCGCTTGTCCTCGACCGAGACCAGGGCCCACTTCATGGCCTCGTTGATCTGGTCCGGGTTGATCGGCAGCCGGTACTGGCTGTAGAGGGTCGCGATCGGCTTGCCGGTGCTGTCGGTGACCGTCGTCACCAGCGGCGGCGGGATGTCGGCGAGGTCGGAGGAGGTCTTCTCCACGGTCTCGCTCGCCTGGTTGGACATGACGCCGGCGGCCCCCACCACCGGGAAGAGCATGCCGGCGACCAGCACCCCGGCGAGCAGGCAGAGGCCGATGAGCTTGAACAAACCATCCGCTTTTCGCACGAGGGCCAGGCTACCCGGACCGGCTCGGGGACCGGTGACGCCGTGTCTCCATCGGTGTGAATTCAGTGACAAAACAGCCCCCCTTCGGTGACAACTGGTAACGGAAGGCATTCTGGGTCTCGACGGGGGGAACCGAGGGCCCCTACAGTCCGTCAACGTCTCACGAAGAAAAGCCGACGGATGGATCAACGCGGGTGGGAGCTCGCCTGGTCCGGATGGCGGCACCGGCGCCGGGGAGGTGCCCGGGTAACCGACGTGAGCAGAGGGAGACACGCTCGCGGGGGCAGGGCGCGCAGTGCCTTTCCCCGCTGGTGCGTCGATCACCAGGGTAGGGAGCTGGGGGTATGGAAACCAACCAGTCGAGCTGGCGAATCAACGCGTCCTGCCGGGACGCCGATCCGGACGGCCTGTTCGTCCGGGGTGCGGAGCAGAACCGGGCCAAAGCGGTCTGCCTGGGCTGCCCGGTCCGCACCGAATGCCTCGCCGAAGCGCTCGACGGCCGGATCAATTTCGGCGTCTGGGGCGGCATGACCGAACGCGAGCGGCGGGCGTTGCTGCGCCGCCGTCCGGACGTGGTGAGCTGGGCCGAGCTGCTCGAGGCGGCCAAGCGGGACGCGGAGGAACGGGTCAAGGTCGGCTGACGAAGCCGCCGCTTCCCGGGGCAAAGTGCGGCTCCGGCCGCTCGCCGGACGCGGCTTTCCCCGGGAGAGCGGCGTCCTCAGCCGGCGAGCCGGGTGCCGATGTCGCGCAGGCCGTCGAGGTCGTGGACGTCGCCGGCCAGCGCGGGCACGCGGGCCAGCGCCACCTCCGGGTGCGCGCGGGTGAACCGGGCCAGCAGCCGCTCCTCGCGGGCCGCGAGCCCGACGCGGTCGGCGTGCAGGCGCAGCACCGCCTCGGCCAGCGGCGCGTTCGTGTCGCCCTCTTCCAGCGACTCGGCCGCCGCCAGCGCCTCCGAGCCGGACAGCTTCGCCAGCACCGGGTGCGTCCGGTTGGCGATCAGCCCGGCCAGCGGCATCGACTCGGCCGAGAGCCGTTCGACGAAGTAGGACGCCTCGCGCAGCGCGTCCGGCTCCGGCGCGGCCACCACGAGGAACGACGTCCCGGACGAGCGCAGCAGCTCCGCGGTCTTGCGGGCGCGCTCGCGGAAACCGCCGAACATGCTGTCGAAGGCCTGCATGAACGCCGACGCGTCGGTCAGCAGCTGGCCGCCGATGATCGTCGACACGGCCTTGGCGAACATCGAGAACCCGGCGTTGACGACCTTGCGCAGGCCCCAGCCGCCGGCCTTCGCCGGGGCGGTCAGCAGCCGGATCATCCGGCCGTCCAACGCGGACGACAGCCGGGTCGGCGCGTCGAGGAAGTCCAGCGCGGACCGGCTCGGCGGGGTGTCGACGATGATCAGGTCCCACTCGCCGGTGGCGGCGAGCTGACCCAGCTTCTCCATCGCCATGTACTCCTGCGTGCCGGAGAACGACGTGGAAATCGTCTGGTAGAAGGGGTTCTGGAGCAGCTGCTCGGCGCGTTCCGGGCCGGCGTGCACGCGCACCATGTCGTCGAACGTGCGGCGCATGTCCAGCATCATCGCCCAGAGCTCGCCCTTGGGCTCGAACCCGTCCACCTGCACCTGCCTCGGGTGGTTGCCGAGTTCGCGCAGGCCGAGCGCCTGCGCCAGCCGCCGGGCGGGGTCGATGGTCAGCACGACGGTCTGCCGGCCGCGCTCGGCCGCGCGCAGGGCCAGCGCGGCCGCGGTCGTCGTCTTGCCGACGCCGCCGGAACCGCAGCAGACGATCACGCGGCTTTCCGGGTCGTCGAGCAGTGCGTCGATGTCGATGGTGGTCACAACCGCACCCCCTGGTCGGTCAGGGCTTCGGCCAGGTCGTAGAGGGCGGCGACGTCGATGCCGTCGGTCAGGTCCGGCAGCTCGAGGGTCGGAAGGTCGGCTTCGGCCAGTTGCTCGCGCGCCCGCTGCTCGGCGGCCACCCGGACGGCGTGTTCGACAGTTTCTTCCACCAACGCGTCCAAAGTGTCCTGCGGCAGCTTCAGTCCCACCGCCGCGAGCCCGGTGCGCACGCGCGAGGCGTCGACGTGCCCGTCCGCGGCCGCGGTGATCGAGCGGGCGGGCAGCCGCTCCGGCCGGACCCGGTTGACCAGCACCGCGCCCGGGCGCAGGTCCGCGCCGTCCAGCTCGGCCACCGCCTCGACGGTCTCGCGGACCGGCATCTCCTCCAGCAGCGTGGCGAGGTGCACCACGGTCTGGCCGGAGTGCAGCAGCCGCACGACGCCCTCGGCCTGGCCGCGGATCGGGCCGGTCTTCGCGAGGTCGGTCAGTGCCTTGGTGACGTCGAGGAACTTGACGACCCGGCCGGTCGGCGGCGAGTCGACGACGACGGCGTCGTAGGTGTGCCGCCCGTCGGACTCGGTGCGGCCGACGCACTCCTTGATCTTCCCGGTGAGCAGGACGTCCCGGAGCCCGGGCGCGAGGGTGGTCGCGAACTCGATCGCGCCCATCCGCCGCAGCGTCCGGCCGGCGAAGCCGAGGTTGTAGAACATCTCGAAGTACTCGAGCAGCGCGGCTTCGACGTCGATGTGCAGCGCCCGCAGCTCGCCCCCGCCGGGGACGGACGCGATGCGCTGCTCGGCGTAGGGCAGCGGCTCGGTGTCGAAGAGCTGGGCGATGCCCTGCCGGCCTTCGACCTCGATGAGCAGCACGCGACGGCCCTGCCGGGCGAGCGCGAGGCCGAGCGCGGCGGCCAGCGTCGTCTTGCCGGTCCCGCCCTTGCCGGTGACGAAGTGCAGCCGGGCGCGGGCAAGCTCGTCGGTCCAGCCGGCATGGGAAGTGGTCACTTCTTCACCCTAAACCGGCGTTCAGCTGGCCAGCAGCATGACGCTGACCGCAGCGGCGACCCCCGCCACGAGCACCCAGCTCACGAGGCCGGGCAGCACGGTGAGAGTGAGCACGCCCACCACGACCAGCAGGGTGAAGGTGATCACCCCGCCGAGGGCGACCTGGCCGGAACTCTGCGTCCGGTCGCGCACCTTGGCCATGACGACGAGCACCAACGGCAGCCCGGCCACGGCGAGCAGCGTCGTCGCGATCACCCGCCAGGGTTTCCACGCCCTCACGCTAGCGCCCCCAAAGCGCCCCAAGGCGGCCTTGGTTGCGTCTCACGCACCGAAGGCCGCCTTGGTTGCGTCTGACGCACCGAAGGCCACATTGGGGCGCTTGGGTCCGACGTGAGATGGAACACAGTCCGGCGCGTCGTCACCCGTTTTCCGGCGGTGGGCCGCGGCGGTCTTGCCCGCTTGGCTACGCTCCCGGTTCATGAGCGCCACCAAGTGGGAGTACGCCACCGTCCCTCTGCTGATCCACGCCACGAAGCAGATCCTCGACCAGTGGGGCGAGGACGGCTGGGAGCTGGTCACCGTGCTGCCGAACCCGAGCGGCGAGCAGCACGTCGCCTACCTGAAGCGTCCGAAGGGCTGACCCGGTGAGCTGGAGCGAACGGCTGAAGGAGCTCGACATCGAGCTGCCCGGCGTCGCGGCCCCGCTGGCCGCGTACGTGCCCGCCGTGCAGAGCGGGAAGCACGTGTACACCTCCGGCCAGCTGCCCTTCGTCGACGGCGTGCTCGCCGCGACCGGCAAGGTCGGCGCGGAGATCAGCCCCGAAGAGGCGAAGGGCCACGCCCGCACCTCCGCCCTCAACGCGCTCGCGGCCGTGCACGCGCTGGTCGGCATTGACAACGTCGTGCGGATCGTCAAGGTTGTCGGCTTCGTGGCTTCCGCGGAGGGCTTCACCGGCCAGCCCGCGGTCGTCAACGGCGCGTCCGAGCTGCTCGGCGAGGTCTTCGGGGACGCGGGCATCCACGCCCGCTCGGCCGTCGGCGTCGCGGAGCTCCCCATCGGCTCGCCGGTGGAGGTCGAACTGATCGTGGAGGTGCAGTGATGGACCCGGACATCGAGCAGTCCACCCACGAACTGCTGATCCGGCTGGCCGGGCGGCTGCCCGACCAGCTGCTGTGGCGGTTCCGCGACTGGCTCGGCGAAGGTGCCATGGGCACCCTCGCCCGCACCCTGCCGAGGTCTTTGCTTAAGCACAGGATCGACCTCGACCAAACGGAGTACCGGCTGCTCGTGGCCGGTCTCATCCCGCACGGCGCCGACTGGCACCAGGTCAGTTCGACGCTGGGGGTAGACGACGTCACCGAGAACCGGTACACATTCACGTCGAGTGCGCCCGAATGGGTTAACTCGGTCGACTCCGTGTCCGTGTTGATCCACGCAACGTTGCGCGGACGCCCGGACGTGGGGGAAGTGCGGCAGAGCTGGCGACACGTCGGTGTGGTCGGGCAGGGCACCGCCAAGCGCGTCCTGCTGATCACCGCGCAGGCGGGGCTGCCGAGGTTGACCGGCGAACTGCAGCGGGTGCTGCGGGTCCTGGGCGACGAAGAGCCCAGCGTCGAGGTCATCCCGCCGCGCTTCGACCTACCGGGCTACCACCGGGCCGCGCTGGCCGACTCAGAGCTGGTCTGCGTGGGTGCCGCGGCGGGGACCCGGCTAGTAGCCGCATAACGCTCGCCCGCCAGCGAGCTGGGAGGGAGCAAGGCAATGGTGGAGGTCCACGACGGCCCGCCCATGGACGGGTTCTCGGTGCCCCTGCGCCTGCACAACCTGTTGCTGGCCCTGGCGGGCCGGATCGACGACAGCGCGCTCACCGAAGCGCGTGAGCTGATCGCCCGGGCCCACATCGACAAGGCGGTCGAGCTGACCACCGGCACGCTCATCGCGGGCCGGATCCCGGTCAGTTCCGCCGAGCAGCGCGAACTGGCGCTGGTCCTCGAGATGAGCCGGTCGGACGCGACGCTGGCGAACGACCTGCTGGTCGACGAGACCGAGCCGGTCAACACGCACCGGTTCAGCGGCGAGAACGCCCCGGAGTTCGGCATCGCCGAGGCGCTCGACCGCACGCTGCAGGTGCTGCCGGACGTCCGCTCGGTGCACGCGGTGTGGCGCAACACCCCGGCCGGCAGCGTGCCGGGCGCGCTGCCGCAGCGCGTGGTGCTCGTCGAGCTGGGGCCGGAGGGCAACCCGCCGGCCGTGGCGTTCCGCGTCGACACGGCGTTGCGCCGGGCCGGGATCCACTCCGTCGTCGAGGTCAGCGGCCCCGGCGTCGCGCACTCCGAGTACCACCAGGCCGCTTCGGCGGCCGCATCGCCGGCCTGGGTGACCGGGAGCACGACGTCGAGCTCGTCGTCGTACCGCCCGGAGCCCGCCAAGCCGGCGCCCCCGGTGACGCCGGAGCCGGTCGCGGAGTCGGGCAGCAGGCACAGCATGCGGTCGAGCAGCACCACGACGGCGCCGGCCGAGCCGGTCGCCCCGGTGGTGCCGATCGTGTCGCCGCCCGCCCCCGAGCCGCCCCGCAAGGCGCGCGCGGAGACCCGGGCGGAGCGCACGGCCGACCTGACCCCGGCCGAGGTGGCGCAGCTGCGGCAGGCGCTGGCCGAGGACCCGGAGAAGGGCCGCGAGATCGCCGCGGGCAAGCCGTCGATGCACGAGGTCGTCGAGCTGCCGGCGCTGGACCTGGACGACCCGAGCTTGAGCGAGCGCGACCGCGCGTTGCTGCGTGAGCTGCACGCGGAGCTGGCCGAGCGCGAGCGGGCCGAGGCGGCGAAGATGCGCCTCAACGGCGCTTCCCGCTCCGGTGGCGACCAGCGCGGCTGGACGGCCCCGTAGGACTCCGATCACGAGAAGGCGGCGCTTCCCCTCCGGGAGGTGCCGCCTTTTCCGTGTCCGGCGTGCCACAACTGCGCGACGGGACGTCGGGTACCGGAGGTATGTTGCCCGGGTGGAGCAGCCAAAGGAGTTCGTCTTCGACATCCCGGTCGGCGCCGGGGTCGCCACCCGCGCGAACGCCGACGGCCCGCCGGCGACGCCGAAGGACGCGGCCACCGTCATCCTGGTCCGGGACGGCGCCGACGGCGTCGAGGTCTTCCTCCAGCACCGGGTCAAGGGCATGCCGTTCGCGGGCGGGATGACCGTCTTCCCCGGCGGCGGGGTCGACCGGCGCGACGCCGACACGTCGGTGGCGTGGGCCGGGCCCGAGCCGTCGTGGTGGGCCGCGCGGTTCGGCTGCGACGAAGCCCTCGCGCGGGCGCTGACCTGCGCGGCCGTGCGCGAGACGTTCGAGGAGTCCGGCGTGCTGCTCGCGGGCGGCGCGGACGCGGTGCTCACCGACGTCACGCCGTACGCGGCCGCCCGCCAGGCCCTGGAGACGCGCGAGGTGTCGCTGGCCGGGTTCCTCGCCGACGCCGGCCTGACGCTGCGGGCCGACCTGCTGCGCCCGTGGGCGCACTGGATCACGCCCGAGCAGGAGCCGCGCCGGTACGACACCCGGTTCTACGTCGCGAAGCTGCCCGAAGGCCAGGAAGCCGACGGGGCGACGTCGGAGGCGTCGAGCTCCGGCTGGCAGCGTCCCGAAGAAGCCATCGCCGACGCGCGCGAAGGCCGCCGGATGCTGATGCCGCCGACGTGGCTGACGCTGAGCGAGCTGGCGGAGTTCGCCACCGCCGACGACGTGCTGGCCGCGCCGCGAGAGATCGTCCGGATCGCACCGACGCTGGTGCGCGAGAACGGCCACGTCCGAGTCGTCCTGGAGCAGCGATGACCGCCCCGGCCTACGGCGTGCTGCGCCAGGTGTCCGAGACCGCTTCGGTGCTGCTGGAGAACAACCCGTCGTCGATGACGCTCGAAGGCACCAACAGCTGGGTGCTGCGGGCGACGCCGTCGAGCCCGGCCGTCGTCGTCGACCCGGGCTACCGCGACCTCGAGCACCTCGAGCGGCTGGCCGGGGTCGGCGAGGTGGAGCTCGTCCTGCTCACGCACCACCACCCCGACCACGCCGAGGGCGCGCCCTGGTTCGCCGAGCGCACCGGCGCGCCGGTCCGGGCGTTCGACCCCGCGCTGTGCCTCGGCGCTTCGTCCGTTGTGGACGGTGAGGTGGTCGAGGCGGGCGGCCTGGCCATCCGCGTGCTGCACACGCCGGGCCACACCGGCGACTCCGTGTCGCTGGTCCTCGACGGCCAGGTGCTGACCGGCGACACGATCCTCGGCCGCGGCACGACGGTGCTGCACGACCTCGGCGACTACCTGCGGTCGCTGCGGAAGCTGATCGAGCTCCCGGCCGGGACGGCCGGCCTCCCGGGCCACGGTCCGGAGCTCCCCGATCTGCCCGCGACCGCGCGCGAGTACCTTGCTCACCGGGAACAGCGGCTCGACCAGGTGCGTTCGGCCTTGAAGAAGCTCGGGGCGGACGCCACCCCGCGCCAGGTCGTCGAAGTCGTGTACGCCGACGTCGACCGGGCGCTCTGGGCGCCCGCCGAGTGGAGCGTGCAGGCGCAGCTGGACTACTTGCGGTCGGAGGAGAACGGATGAGCAACGTCGAGGTCGAGTTCTACTGGCGGCCGGGGTGCGGGTTCTGCGCCGCGCTGGAGCGGCCGCTGTCGAAGAGCGGCTTCAACGTCCGCGCGATCAACATCTGGGAGGACCCGGCGGCGGCCGCGCGGGTGCGCGAGGTCGCGAACGGCAACGAGACCGTCCCGACGGTGATCGTCGGCTCGAAGGCGATGGTGAACCCGTCGTTCGCCGAGGTCGAGGCGGCGGTCAAGGCCGCATCGGCCTGATCGCGTCCACCGCGCGGGGCCGGTCCACGACGCTCCGGCCGGCTTGTCGACTCGGCTGGGGCCGGTGGCGGTCCGGGGTGACGGCCACGCCGATCACCCGGACGCTGTAGCGCGCGAAGGTGTCCGGGCGACTCAGAGCCTATGGACGACGAGCGTGCGATCGACTTCATCCTCAACGGCGAGCAGCACCGCTTGAGCCGGACCCAGGTCCTGCGCGCGGCGGGGCTGGGCGGCCCCGAGCCGATCCGCACGCACTGGGTGGCGGTCGGGGAGCAGCGGTGGCCGCCGAGGCAGATCTTCGAACGTGCCGTCGGGGTGCCGCGGACCGACTTCATCTCGCACTACGCGATCCGGCAGCTCCGGCGGCTCGGCTTCGAGACGAGCCCGCTGCCCTACGAGCCCGCCGGACCGGCCGCCGCCGGACCGGCCGCCGAGCCGTCGCCGAGCAAGACCGACCTCGGCTCGGCGATCAAGTCGTTCATCGACCTGCACGAGTTCTTCGGCGAGGAGGACCTCACCAGCCGGGTGAGCCGCCTGGAAGACCGCCTGGAGGGCGCCGACAGCGAGACCGTCCAGGAGCGGGTGGCCCCCGAAGGCCTCACCCGGGACCTGCTCCACGGCGCGCTGCTCGTGCGGCAGCACGCCGGCCACGTCAACGACCTCATCCACGCCGCGATGATCGTCCGGGCGCTGCCGAAGATCCTCGAGCCCGGCGAACGCATCGTCCGGCGCCCGTCGCTGGCCTCCGGGAACGACGGCAGCCGCAGGTTCGACCTCGAGACCGACCGCCGCGTGGCCGAGTTCAAAGCCGCCCAGTGGAAGGGCTGCGACACGTTGCGCAAGCGCCTGCTCGTCGCCGACCTGGTCAGCCTCGTCCTCGAACGCGGGGATCGCCGTGCCGAGCTGTACGTGCTCGGCTCCCGGCCCATCGAGTACCTGCACACCAGCACGTCGACGGTCGCGTGGGCGCTCGGCCGCTCGTCACCGCGCCTGCGGCAGGCCTACGAGGACCGCTTCGGCAGTGCCGTGCTGACCGTCGGCCAGTTCACCGCCGGGCCGGCGGCCGACGTCGTCCTCCGTGACCTGTCCGAGCTCATCGGCTGAGCATGGGCATCAGGTAGTACGTCAGCTCCACCTCCCCGGGCTCGGCCGCCCGCAGGATGCACGCCCGCATCCCCGGCTGGATCGACAGCACCACCCGCTCGCCCGCGAAGGCCGCCAGCGCGTCGAGCAGGTACCGCGCCTGGAACGACGGCGACGTCCGGCCGCCGCCGACGTCCGCCTTCAGCACTTCCTCCGCCTCGCCCGTGTCCTGGCGGGCGCTGGCCAGGCGGACCTGGGCGTCACCGACCTCCAGGGTGAGCACCCGCCTGTCCTCCGCGTACACGCCCACGCGGCGGACCGCGGCCGCCAGTGCGTCCGCGTCCACGGACACCGTCGTGTCCACCGTGCCCGCCGGGATCGACTCCGCCGACAGGAAGCCGGCGTCGAGCACCGCCGTCGCGACCAGGCCACCCGCCCAGCTCACCCCGAACCGGCCCCGCCCCACGTGCAGGCCGACCCGGCCGCGGGCCTGCCGGGCCGCTTCCGACAGCAGCGCCGCCGGCACCAGGACGTCCAGGTCGCCCGGGGAAACCAGCGGCAGCCGGGCCACCGCCATCCGGTAGCGGTCGGACGCCGTCAGCGTCAGCCGGGCGCCGTCCGCCTGCAGCCGGACGCCGGTGAACAGCGGCAGCGGGTCGTCCTTCGCCGCCGTGCCCGCGACGATCCGCAACGCCGACGCGAACGCTGCTCCGTCCACTTCGGACACTCGGGCCGGCGCCTCCGGCGGGACGGCGGACTCCGGCAGCAGGGGCAGCGCGAACCGGGCGTTGTCCAGCCGCAACGCCAGCCGCGTGCCTTCGACGACCAGGCGCACCAGTTCCGTGTCGAGCACCTTCAGCGTCTCCGCCAGCGGGGCCGCGGGGACGACGACCGAGCCGTCGGTGTGCGTGGTCGCCGGGCAGCCGAACCGGACGGCGAGGTCCGGGTCGCTCCCGGCGACGGTCAGCCCCGCCGCGCCGGCCGCCAGGCGGAGCCCGGCGCGGGCCGGCAGCAGGCGCGACGCGGCGGAAACGGCCGCCGAGAGGCGGTGGGCAGGCGCGGTGACGTCCATCCCCGCAAGCTAGCGGCAGGCACCGACAAAAACCGCCGGACTACGCGTTGACCAGCGAAGGAGCCGGAGCGGGCTGCGCCGAGCGGACCGTGCCGCGCAGGAGCCACACGACCGCCGCGAGCGCCAGCCCGGCGACGCTCGCCGCCAGGAACGCCGCACCCGGGCCGGCGTGCTCGACGACGTACCCGCTGATCGACTGGCCGGCCGCCAGCCCCAGCGTCACGGCGGTGAGCACCCAGCCGAACGCCTCCGCCGCCGTCCCGGAGGGCGCGACGACCTCGATCGTGGTCGAGTGGGCGGTGGACTGCGGGGTGATCAACGCGCCCGCCAGCAGCATCATCAGGGCCAGGCCCCACAGCGACGACGGCCACGCGAGCAGCGCGACCAGCGCGCCGAACCCGCCGAGCAGGACCGGCAGCCGCAGGCCCAGCTGCCGGGGCCACGGCCGCAGGCTGTAGGCGACGCCGAAGGCGACCGAGCTCAGCGACCACGCCGACAGCAGCAGGCCACCGACGGACGCGTGGCCCGCTTCGGTGGCGGCCGCCGGCACGGCCACCTCGACGAACCCGATCACCACGCCGAAGCCCAGCGCGGCGATGGCCAGCGTGCGCATGCCCGGGCTCGCCAGTGCGCCCAGTAGCGACCCCTGCGAACCGGCGGACGGCCCCCACTGCCGCACGGCCGGGCTCAGCGCGAACAGGACCGCGCCGGTGACCTGCAGCGCGACGCCCAGCACCAGGCCGGTCCCCGCCCACGGCGCCATGACCAGCAGCCCGGCCACGCCCGGGCCGAGGATGAAGAAGACCTCCATGCTGATCGCCTCGTAGGAGAACGCGGCGTTGCGCGCGCCTCCCGGCGGCAGCAGCCGTCCCCACAGCGCCCGCGACGCCGACCCGACCATCGGCTCGGACAGCCCGGTGAGGGCGCCCAGCGCGACGAGCGCGGCCGTCGCGGCGTGCGACTCGATGGCCGTCACCAGCGCACTCATCGCCAGCGCGAGCAGGACCGAGACGACGAGCAGCGGCCGTGTCGGCCCGAACCGGTCGATCAGCCTGCCCTGCACGACCGCACCCACCGACACCCCGACGAGCGAACCGGCCGACACGAGCCCCGCGACGGCGAAGGAACCCGTCTCGCGCTGGACGTAGAGCAGGGCCGAGATGCCGATCATCGCGATCGGCAGGCGCGCGAGCACGGACGCGACAGCGGGCCGCCGGGCGGCGCGGGTCGTCAGCGCGGTGCGGTAGTCGGCGAGGGACGTGCGGCTTTCGTGGTTCGAGACAGACTGGGACACGCGTACAAGTATGCCGCAGACTGGTACGTCAGTACCAGTTATTTACCGGTCACGTGCGTCACCGCCGCACCGGGAGTGGATCTTGAAGTGGGGACGACCGGTCTCGATCGGGTAACACTGACGATATTCTCCGTGGAATCCTGCAACGAAACGTCCCGGACAGCGTCCTTGAGAGTGAATGGCCTTGAATTCGTGGGTATGGGCCGTGATGGTTGAACAACAGCACAGAAAAACCCAGCTCCCTCCGGCACACGGGTCGGGGCCTGGCCCGGAGGGCGGGGAGCGCGGATCGTCGGGGGATGGTCCGCGCGACAACGAAGAGCCGGTGCGCCACGTCGGGGGTGGCGCCCGGCTCTTTGTCATGGACCATCAAGACACGAAGAAGGCCCCTCGGCAACTCGAGGGGCCTTCTTCGTGAGAGATCCGGGTACTCAGCGGGCCCGGCGGGCCAGCCGCTCCGGGTCCAGGATCAGCACGCTCTTGCCCTCGAGCCGCAGCCAGCCGCGGTGGGCGAAGTCGGCCAGCGCCTTGTTGACCGTCTCGCGCGACGCGCCGACGTACTGGGCGATCTCTTCCTGCGTCAGGTCGTGCGTGACCCGCAGCAGGCCCGCCTCCTGGCTGCCGAACCGCTGCGCGAGCTGCAGCAGCGCCCGCGCCACGCGGCCCGGGACGTCGGTGAAGATCAGTTCCGCGACCATGTTGTTCGTCCGGCGCAGGCGGCGCGCGACCACGCGCAGCAGCTGCTCGGCGATCTCCGGGCGGGTCGAGATCCACTGGCGCAGGGCCGGGCGGTCCATGGTGACCGCGCGGACCTCGGTGACCGTGGTCGCGCTCGACGTCCGGGGGCCGGGGTCGAAGATGGACAGCTCGCCGAACATGTCGGACGGGCCGAAGATGCCCAGCAGGTTCTCGCGGCCGTCCGGGGACTTGCGGCCGATCTTCACCTTGCCGGACTGGATGATGTACAGCTTGTCGCCGGGCTCGCCCTCGTTGAAGATGACATGGCCGCGGGGGAACTCCACGGATTCCAAGGTCTGGGCCAGCGCCTCCGCCGCTGCCGGCTCCACACCCTGGAAAATGCCCGCACGGGCCAGGGTTTCGTCCACCTCGGGTGCCTCCTCGTCGAGAAACGTGCGCGCTCCCCCGGGGCTGGAGGAGCGTGACGCCGATCACTTGCGCGTCAGTCTAGGGCGTACTCCCGAGATCGCCCGTCGGACGCGCGGCCCGGCGAAACGATCTCGTTCGAACGTGGAGCCTAACTCCGCACGCGACGCGCGCGTAGCCTGGCTGCCCGTCCGCCCAGCCTACGCAACCGGAAAAGCTCCAGCGCACGCCCGATCCCGTGCCCGTAGAGCGCCCTGACCTCGTTGGGCTGCGCCTGCTCGAGGAACTCTTCGACCTCGTTCTCCTGCACCGCGACGTGCTTCAGCCTGCTCTCGACGCGCTCCATGCCCAGCGCGAAGAACATGATCACCAGGGGGACCAGGATGACGAACCAGACGGTCATGACCGGACCCCGAAACACTCGATGGAAAGCATCTACTCCAGATCCTCGCTCATGGCGGCCGGAAAACGCGCCGAGGTGGTGCTCTGGCGTGTCGGTCGTCCACCGGTGCAGTCACCGGCTCGTCCGACGGCGCCCGTAGGCTATCGGGGTGCCACCTGCCACCACGAACGCCCCCCGTGAGGGCGCTGGTGAAAGCCGATTGGCTCTGGTGAGACGCGCCAGGCGGATGAAGCGTTGCCTCGACGACGTGTATCCGGGCGCCCACTGCGAGCTCGACTTCACCACGCCGCTGGAACTGCTGGTCGCGGTCGTGCTGTCCGCACAGACCACCGACGTCCGGGTGAACCTCGTCACCCCCGCGCTGTTCAAGCGCTACCGGACCGCCGCCGACTACGCGGGCGCCGACCGCGCCGAGCTGGAGGAGTACCTCCGGAGCACCGGCTTCTACCGGGCCAAGGCGAACTCCGTCATGGGCCTCGGCGCGGCGCTGGTCGAGCGCTTCGGCGGCGAGGTCCCGGGCAAGCTCGAAGACCTGGTCACCCTGCCCGGCGTCGGCCGCAAGACGGCCAACGTCGTCCTCGGCAACGCCTTCGACGTCCCGGGCATCACCGTCGACACGCACTTCGGCCGCCTGGTCCGGCGCTGGGGCTGGACGGCGGAGGAGGACCCGGTCAAGGTCGAGTTCGCGGTCGGCGAGCTGATCCTCCGCAAGGAGTGGACGATGCTCTCCCACCGGGTGATCTTCCACGGCCGCCGCGTCTGCCACGCCAAGAAGCCGGCCTGCGGCGCCTGCCCGCTGGCCAAGGACTGCCCGTCGTACGGCACCGGCCCGACCGGGTTCGAGGAAGCCGCGAAGCTGGTCAAAGGCGAGGAAAAGGACCACATCCTGGCGCTGGCGGCGCCCCGGTGACAAGCGTCACCAAGTGGGCCGTCGCCGCCGCCGTGCTGGTGGGGGCGTTGATCGTCGCGTTGCTGCCGCGCGGGGGTGACGACTCCGCCGCGAAGCCGGTCGGTGACCTGGGGGCCGCCCGGTCCGCGGCGGCGCTCCAGCCGTGCCCGGCGCCGGGCGCGGCGCAGCCGGTGAAGCAGCTCGAAGGCGTCACGGCGGACTGCCTCGGCGACGGCGTGCGCGTCGACGTCGGCAAGGCCCTCGCGGGGGCTCCGGTGCTGGTCAACGTGTGGGCGTCGTGGTGCGAGCCGTGCCGGACCGAGCTGCCCGTGCTCCAGGAGTACGCGAAGCAGCCGGGCGCCGTGCGGGTCCTCGGCGTCCAGGTGCAGAGCCCGGCGAAGGACGGCCTGGACCTGCTGGCGAAGCTGGGCGTGCACCTGCCGTCGGTCTACGACGGCAACGGGCAGACCGGTCCGGTCCGGACCGCGCTGAAGGTGCCGCCGAGGCTCCCCGCGTCCTACCTCGTCACCGCGGCCGGCGAGATCCGGTTCATCGCGAATCCACCCACCTTCGTGAACACTGATCAGGTGCGCGCGGCAGTCGAGGGGGCATCGTGATCGGACCACTTGTCGAACCCGAGTCGGTGCCCGAGTGGCTCCGGCCGCTGGTCAAGGTGAGCGGCGAGGTCGATTCGAAGACGTTCACCCGGTTCAGCCCGCCCGAGAACGCTTACACGCGCCCGGCCGCCGTCCTCGTCCTCTTCGGTGAGCGTGAGGCCGACGGCGAGCCGGACGTGCTCCTGCAGCGCCGCGCCGACACGCTGGGCTCGCACGCCGGGCAGGTCGCCTTCCCGGGCGGCGGCGCCGAAGACGGCGACGGCGGCCCGATCGGCACCGCGCTGCGCGAGGCCGAGGAGGAGACCGGCGTGGTCCCGTCCGGTGTCCGGCCGGTCGCGGTGCTGCCGGAGCTGTTCGTCCCGGTGTCCGGGTTCGCCGTGACGCCGGTGCTGGCGCACTGGGCGGAGCCGTCACCGGTGCACGCGGTCGACCCGGCCGAGACGGCGTCGGTCGCGCGCGTTGCCGTCGCCGACCTGGTCGACCCGGCCAACCGGTTCATGGTGCAGAAGAAGGGTGCGCCGTGGAAGGGACCTGCCTTCGAGGTCGGCGGCCTGTTCGTGTGGGGGTTCACCGCCGGGTTGCTGTCGGTCCTCCTCGGCCTGGGAGGCTGGGAGCGCGAATGGGACTCGGGTGACGTCCGCGACCTCGACGAGGCGATGGCCGCGTTCGATGCCCGGGTGAAGGAGTGACGCCGTGAACTGGGTCGACGTGCTGGTGCTCCTGCTGGCGCTGCTGGCGGCGGTGTCCGGCGCATACCAGGGCGTGATCATCGCGCTGCCGTCGCTCGTCGGTGTGATCCTCGGCGCGGTCGCCGGGATCAAGCTCGCGCCGGTCGTCGTCGCCTTCTTCGACGACCCCGTCTGGAAGGTCGCGTTCGCGGTGGCCACCGTGGTCTTCCTGGTCGCCTTCGGCGAGGCGATCGGCGTCTACGTCGGCCGGCGGCTGCGGCAGAAGATCAACCCGGACAGGCTCTCGGGCATCGACAAGACGCTCGGCGCGGTGGTGCAGGCCGTGGTCGTGTTCGTGGTGGCCTGGCTGATCGCCACGCCGCTGACGACCGTGTCCGGTCTGCCCGGGCTGGCCAAGGCGATCAACGGCTCGGTGGTGCTCGGCAAGGTCAACGACACGATGCCGGAGGCCGCCCAGGGCTTCCCGAGCCAGCTGCGCAAGCTGCTCGACGCGTCCGGCTTCCCGTCCATCGTGGACCCGTTCCAGAAGGCGCCGACGGCGGACACCTCGCCGCCGGACCCCAAGCTGCAGAGCAGCGCGACGGTCCAGCAGCTGCACGGCAGCGTGGTCAAGATCCGCGGCACCGCCAGTTCGTGCTCCCGCTCGCTGGAAGGCAGCGGGTTCGTGATCGCCCCGCAGCGGGTGATGACGAACGCGCACGTCGTCGCGGGCACCGACACCGTCGGCATCGAGACGACCCAGGGTGACTACCCGGCCCGCGTCGTCTACTTCGACCCGGAGGTCGACATCGCGGTGCTCGCGGTGCCCCGGCTGCGGGCCGAGCCGCTGTCGTTCGCCCCGGAGACCGCGGGCGCGGGCGACAGCGCGATCGTGCTGGGCTACCCCCTCGACGGCCCGTACCGGGCGACGCCGGCGCGCGTGCGCGGCCGGATCAACCTGCGGGGCCCGGACATCTACGAGGCCAACACCGTGCAGCGTGACGTCTTCACGGTCCGCGCCGAGATCCGCAGCGGCAACTCCGGCGGCCCGATGGTGACCCCGGACGGCAAGGTCATCGGCGTCGTCTTCGGCGCGGCGGTGGAGGACCCGGAAACGGGGTTCACGCTCACCGCCGAGCAGGTGCGCGCCGAGGTCGACGCGGCGCCGTCGCAGACGGCGAACGTGTCCACCGGCTCCTGCGCGGCCTAGCGTCCGTACCGCAGCGCGAGGCCGTCGAGCAGGGCGCGCGTGCCCGACTCGAAGATGTCGTCCAGCACCAGGTCGTAGCCGGTTTCGGTGAGGTCGGCGAGCATCTTGGCGAACGTCGGGTGCCCGGCGGCCATGGCGGCGACCGCGGGGCCCTGGTGGTCCATCCAGCCGTCCTCGGTCAGCCCGGAGGACGCCAGCGCGCTCTGCTCACGTTCCAGGTGGACGGCCAGGCCCTGGACGTGGCTGAAGAACACGACGTGCAGGTCGCACAGCGTGGCGGCGTCGACGCCCAGTTCGGCCAGCGCCGACAGGGCCCACTCGCCGTGCACCGCGAGGTTGCGCAGCGGCAGCGGTCGGGTGATCGGCCCCAGCTGGGCCAGCCACGGGTGCCGGCGGAAGAGCGACCAGAGCGTGCGGCCGGCGAGCGTCAGCCGTTCGCGCCAGTCGCCCGACGGCTCCGCCGGGTAGCCGAGCTCGCCGAACGCGGTGTCGGCCATGAGCAGCACCAGCTCGTCCTTGCCCCGCACGTACCGGTACGGCGCCATCGCCGCGACTCCGAGGCGGGCCGCGACCCCGCGCATGGACAGCGCGCCGAGGCCCTCGGCGTCCGCGATGGCGATGGCCGTCCGCACGAGCCGGTCGCGGGTCAGCCCGCGGTGCCCGCCGCGGCGGTCCCGGTCGGCGACGACCGTGCCGGACCGCGGCTCCGCGCGCACGAGCCCTTCGTGGCTCAGCTGGGCCAGCGCCTTCGCCGCGGTGGCCATCGCGACGCCGTGGTCGGCCGCGAGCCGCCGGGTCGAGGGCACCCGCGCGCCCGGCGGCAGCTCGCCGCGCGTGATCCGCTCCCGCAGTTCGTCGGCGATGGCCACGTACTTCACGTCGGCTCCTGACCTAGGACAGAACACCATCTGTACTAGTACGGAAATGGCTCTGGAACTGGCTGTTCTCCATGATCGAGCGTACAAGCGTACGACTCTCGGAGGAAACCATGCGGAACGTCCTGATCTCCGGCGCCGGTGTCGCCGGCGGCGCACTGGCCCGCTTCCTGGCCCGCGACGGCTGGGCGGTGACCGTGGTGGAGCGCGCACCCGGGCCGCGCACCGGCGGCCAGGCGATCGACGTGCGCGGGGTCGCCCTCGACGTCGTCGACGAGCTGGGCCTCGGCGACCGGATGCGCACGCTGCGGACCCGGATGCGCGGGATGTCCGTGGTGGACGGGACGGGGAACGAGCTGTACCGGTCGGAGGAACACACCTACAGCAGCGGACGGCTCGACAGCGCCGACATCGAGCTGCTGCGTGACGACGTCGTCGCCATGCTGCTCGAAGCGTCCGGCGTCGAGTACGTCTTCGGCGACTCGATCACGGCCCTGACCGAAGAGCCGCAGGGCGTGCGGGTCGGGTTCTCCGGCGGGGAGGCCCGGACGTTCGACCTGGTCGTCGGGGCCGACGGCCTGCACTCGGCGGTGCGGCGGCTGGCCTTCGGCCCGGAGGAGGACTGCATCCGGCACCTGGGGCAGTACCTGGCGATCTTCCCGGCGGCCAACTTCCTCGGCCTCGAGGACTGGCAGGTCTGGTTCCGGCACGAGCACACCGGCGGCGCCGTCTACCCGGTGCGGGACAACACCGAACTCCGCGTGACCCTCGGCTTCGGCTCGGAACCGCTGCCGCGGATGACCGTCCCGGAGCAGAAGCGACTGATCGCTGAGCGGCTCGCCGGGGTGGGCTGGGAGGTGCCGAAGCTGCTCGAAGCGATGGCGGCCGCCGACGTCTTCTACTTCGACGCGATGGCCCAGATCCACCTGGACCGCTGGTCGGCGGGCCGGGTGGTGCTGGTCGGCGACGCCGGCTACTGCGCGTCGGCGCTGTCCGGCCAGGGGACGAGCCTGGCGTTGGTCGGCGCGTATGTCCTCGCGCAGGAACTCGGCCGCGCCGGGCACGAGGAGGCCTTCGCGGCCTACGAACGCCGGATGCGGCCCTTCGTCGCGCTGAACCAGGCGCTGGCCACCGAGAACGCCGAAGGACCGGCGGCGGAGGAGTCGGTGGAGCGGGCGAAGAACGCCATCAGCCTTGCTTGAGGAAGTCCACCAGGGTCGCCGACGTGCGGTCCGGCTCCTCGAGGTGGGGGAAGTGCCCGACGTCCGGCCAGATCTCCGGCTCGGCGTGCGGGCCCGCCCACTGGGTCGACGACGTCGCGGTTTCGGGCAGGATGCAGGTGTCTTCGGCGCCGTGCAGCTGCAGCGTCGGCGCCGTGATCCGGGAGCCGACGGCGTCGGTGAACCGGCGGCCTTCGCCGCGGAACTGCGCGCGGAACGCCCACCGGTAGTACTCGAGCGCGCTGTGCGCGACCCCCGGCACGAGCATCGCCTGCCGGAACGCCTCGACGCTGCCGGTGAAGTCCGATGTGGACCGCCAGCGGCGGCCGGCCCAGCCGCCGAAGAGGTCCGCGACGGCCTGGGCGTCGTCCTTCACGAGCCACTTCTCCGGTGCCATCGGCACCTGGAAGCGGAAGAGGTGCCCGGCCGCGCGGCCCTGGCCGCGCCACGGGCGGGCCGCGCCCGAGCGCAGGGCGAGCGGGTGGGCCGCGCCGATCGCCGACATCGAGGACACCAGCCGCGGGTGCAGCGACGCGACCGTCCAGGCCAGCATGCCGCCCCAGGCGTGTCCGACCAGGTGCGCGCGCCGCGCCCCGAGCGACTTGATCAGCCCGCCGACGTCACCGGCGAGGGTCCACGCGTCGTAGCCGCGGGGCGGCTTGTCGGAGTCGCCGTAGCCGCGCAGGTCGACGGCGACGGCCCGGAACCCGGCGCCGGCCAGGGCCCGCAGCTGGTGGTGCCACGTCCACCAGAATTCGGCGAACCCGTGCAGCAGCACCACGACGGGACCGTCGCCCAGCTCGGCGACGTGCAGGCGGATGCCGTTCGCGGACACGTCGCGGTGGACCCACGGGCCGTCGAGCCGGACGATCGACGGGTCGGGGGACGCGTGCAACGACTCAGTCGCGCGGGCCGGCTTCGGGAGCGCGCTGCGGCTTGAGCGCGGCGGCGGTCTCCTTGACGCTGGCGATGGTCCGTTCCGGTGCCTTGAACTTCTTCACCTTGCGGTAGCCGAGGAACCCGGCCGCGCCCGCGACGAGCAGCATCAGGACGAACACGATGCCGAACGCGAGCCAGCGGTACCGCAGCCACTCGGCCAGCCCCTCGGCCGCGAAGAAGAACAGGAAGAACGTGCTGTACAGGAAGACCGTCAGCGCGATCAGGAAGAAGACGGCGCCCTTGAGGCCCTTCTTCACCTCGCCGACCAGCTCGGACTTCGCCAGCTCCATCTCGGCCCTGACCAGGGTGGAGATGTGCTGGGTCGCGTCGCCGACCAGGCGGCCGATGGACTGGTCGCCGGGAACGTCGGCGGCGGAGGACAGCGGGAGGTAAGGCACGGCCCCCACGCCGTCGGGACCGGTGCGCTCGTGCTTGGGGCTGCTCACCGGGTCATCGTGCCATGTGTCTCGAAACCGGGCGCGGCGGAGTCACCGCGTGTCGGGGTTCGGGGGTCCAGGGGGCTTGCCCCCGGCTGGGGTCTGGGGCTCGGCCCCAGAAGACACAGTGTCGGACATTTGCGCGTGAACCTTGCTACGACGGAGTAGCAAGGCCGCCGCCAGCAGCGACGCCGTCGCCGACGCGATCAGCACCGCGGCCTTGGCCAGTTCGCTCTGACCTTCGGGCAGCGACAGCTCCGCGATCAGCAGGCTCACGGTGAACCCGACCCCGCCCAGCACGGACAACGCGGCCATGTCCCGCCAGCCCATCCCGCGCGGCTTCTCCGCCACCCGCAGCTTCACCGCGAGCAGGCTGGCTCCGAGGATGCCCACGACCTTGCCGCCGAGCAGCCCGGCGAGCACCGCGAGCGGCAACGCCGTCGTGAACACCGCGCCGAGCGCGTCGGCGTTCACCGAAATCCCGGCCGCGAACAACGCGAACACCGGCACGGCGACGGCCGCCGACCACGGCTGGAGCCGGTGCTCCAGTCGCAGGGCGGGCGCCTCCGCCTCGCCTTCGTCGGCGCGGACGCGGGTGAGCAGGCCCAGCGCGACGCCGGCGATCGTGGCGTGGATGCCCGCCGAGTGCACCGCGACCCAGGTGACCAGCGCCAAGGGGACGTACAGCCACGGCGTCCGGACGCGGCGGTGCTGGAGGAACGCGTAGAGGGCGAGCGCGGCGACGGCGACGGCCACCGCGACCAGGTCGAACCCGGTCGTGAACAGCAGGGCGATCACGATGATCGCGCCGAGGTCGTCCACCACGGCCAGGGAAAGCAGGAACACCCGGGCGCTCGAGGGCAGGTTCGACGCCGTCAGCGCCAGTACACCGAGGGCGAACGCGATGTCCGTGGCGACCGGGATCGCCCAGGCCCGCTCGATGCCCGGCGTCCCCCAGCCGACGGCGAGGGCGACGAGCGCGGGCACGACCATGCCGCCGATCGCCGCGACGACCGGCAGGACGGCCTGCTTGAACCGGGACAGCTCGCCGATGACGAGTTCGCGCTTCAGCTCCAGCCCGGCGACGAAGAAGAACAGGGCGAGGAGGCCGTCCTTGGCCCAGTCGCCGACCGTCAGGCTCAGGTGCAGGAACTCCGGGCCGAGCCGGAAGTCACGCAGAGCGTGGTAGCTGTCCCGCAGCGGCGAGTTGGCCCAGAGCAGCGCGATCGCGGTCGCGCCGAGCAGGATGAGCCCACCGGTCGTCTCGGTGCGCAGGTAACGGGCGAATTCGCTGAACGGGCGGGTCATCGGGGCGGCTCCAGGGGTCGCTGATCACTGTTGCCGACCAGACTTCCCGGCGCACCTCTCGGGCAGTTTACCCGTTCTTTGTCACGCATTGTCATGACGGCCGCCACACGGGGTGTCGGTGGTGGGTCACCGGCTGGGCTCCTAGCATGCCAACCGACAACGAAGTCCCTAGACAAAGGAAGACGAGTTGTGAGCACCTCAACCGAGGTCCAGCAGGACACGAGGTTCTTCGGGCACCCACGAGGACTGGCGAACCTCTTCGGGGTCGAGTTGTGGGAGCGGTTTTCCTACTACGGAATGCTCGGCATCCTCGCGCTCTACCTCTACCGGACCGCGGCCGACGGCGGTCTCGGCCTGCCGCAGGAAGACGCCCTCGGCATCGTCGGCGCGTACGGCGGGCTGGTGTACCTGTTCGCCGTGGCCGGTGCCTGGGTCGCCGACCGGCTCCTGGGCTCCGAGCGGACCCTGTTCTACAGCGCCGTGCTGATCATGATCGGCCACATCAGCCTGGCGGTGCTGCCGGGCTTCGCCGGCGTGGGCGTCGGCCTCGCCTGCGTCGCGGTCGGCTCCGGCGGGCTCAAGGCCAACGCGACCGCGATCGTCGGCACCCTCTACGCCGAAGGCGACGAGCGGCGCGACGCCGGTTTCACGATCTTCTACATGGGCGTCAACCTCGGTGCGTTCGTCGGCCCGCTGCTGACCGGGTGGGCGCAGCAGGACGTCGGCTTCCACCTGGGCTTCGGCCTGGCCGCGATCGGCATGGCCCTCGGCCTGGTGCAGTACACGCTCGGCCGCAAGAACCTCGGCGAGCGGGCGAAGGCGGTGCCCGACCCGCTGCCCGCGTCCCGGCGGCTGCTCGCCGTCGGTGTCGCGCTGGTGCTGGTCGCCGTCGTGCTCGTCCTGCTGCTGACCGGGGTCGTCAACCCCGGCAACCTCGCCGACGTCGTCGTCTGGGTGGTCGGCGTCATCTCGGTGGTCTACTTCGTGATCATCCTGGTCAGCCGCAAGATCACCGCGGACGAGCGCAGCCGGGTGTTTTCGTTCATCCCGATGTGGATCGCCAGCGCGGTGTTCTTCTCGCTGTACCAGCAGCAGTTCACCGTGGTGACGGTGTACGCCGACCAGCGGCTGAACCGGGACCTGTTCGGCTGGCAGATGCCGGTGTCCTGGGTCAACTCGGTCAACCCGGTGTTCATCATCGTGTTCGCGCCGCTGCTGGCCGCGCTGTGGACCAAGCTGGGTGAGCGCCAGCCGTCGACGCCGATGAAGTTCGTCATCGGCACGGTGCTGATGGGCGTGGCGTTCCTGCTGTTCCTGCCCATGGTGGGCAGCGGCAGGAACGCGAGCCCGCTGCTGGCCCTGGTGGGCATCCTCTTCGTCTTCACGATGGCCGAGCTGTGCCTGTCACCGGTGGGGCTGTCGCTGTCGACGAAACTCGCGCCGGCGGCGTTCCCGACGCAGATGGTGGCGCTGAACTTCCTGTCGGTCTCGTTCGGCACCGCGATGTCCGGCAAGCTCGCCGAGTACTACTCCGTCGACGACGAAGCGCCGTACTTCGGCACGGTCGGCGGAGTCGCGGTCGCGGTCGGCGTGCTGCTGTTCCTGGGCATCCCCTTCATCCGCAAGCTGATGAAGGGCGTGCACTAACCGACGGTGACCCCGAAGATCACCCCGACGAAGTAGGTCACCACCATCGTGAGGGCGCCGACGCCGACGTTGCGGACGATCGCGCGCCCCACGTTCGCGTCGCCGAGCCTCGCGCTGATCCACCCGGTCAGCGTGAGGCCGACGACGACCGCGGCCGCGCACGCCCACACCCGCAGGGAGACGCCGGCCCAGGCGATGGACAGGATCGGCAGCAGCGCGCCGACCGAGAACGCGACCAGCGACGCCCACGCGGCCTGCCACGGGCTGGTGAGGTTGCCGGGGTCGATGCCGAGCTCGGCCTCCGCGTGCGCCTGCAGGGCGTCCTTTTCGGTCAGTTCGCGCGCGACCCGGGTGGCCAGGTCCGGCGACAGGCCCTTCGCCTCGTAGATCTCGGCGAGTTCGCGCTCCTCGGCCTCCGGCATGGTCTTGAGCTCCTGCTTTTCGAGCCGGAGCAAGGCCTGTTCGGTGTCGCGCTGGGTGCTCACGGAGACGTATTCCCCGCCGGCCATGGAAAAGGCACCGGCGACGAGCCCGGCGATCCCCGCGGTCAGGATGGTGGTGTTTTCCGTGGTCGCCCCGGCGACGCCGACGACGATGCCGGCGACCGACACGATGCCGTCGTTGGCCCCGAGCACCCCGGCCCGCAGCCAGTTCAGCTTCCCGCCCAGTCCCTGGTGCGGTTCGTGCGCGTGCTCAACGGCCGTATCGGTCACCGGACAAGTGAAACACGGAAGCGGAATCGTGGCGAGACCAGGGTTTTCGGTCAGGGACGCCTAAATAACGGCTGCCTTACCTAAGTGGTCCTGTGTGGACTCTCAGGTGCCGTGGGTGATGATGGTCGGCATGGAAGAGCAGGTGTGGCAGCCGCTGACGACGGTCGAGGGACTGCCGCTGCTCGGCGGCGAGGGCCGGTTCCGGCTGCTGGAGCAGGCGGCGAGCGGACTGGCGTACGTGATCCACTACCCCGCCGGAGTGGCCTCCCCGACCCACGCCCACGACCACGACTCGATCGTCTACGTCCTGTCGGGCCGCCTGCGCGGCGCGGTCGACGGCGTGGAGGCCGTCCTCGAGCCCGGGAATTCGGTGGTGCACCCCCGCGGAGTGCCCCACCACGTGACGGCGTTGACGGACGCGATGTGGGTGGAGTTCAAGTCCCCGCTCCCGGCCCGCCCACCCATCGCCTGAGCGCTCGAAGGAGCCGAAAGTGCAGCTCGACGGTCCGGAGCCCACCCGTGGCGAGGTGCGGAAGCAACTCCAAGACCTCGTCGCGGGGACGCTGACCCCCGGCGAAGCATCCGATTGGGCCGGCCCGTGGATCACCGAAGAAGCAGGCGAGGTCCAGGACGAATTGGTCTGGGAGGCGCTGCAGAACCTGTGGGGCGCCGACATGCTCACCGGGCCGGGCAAGTTCCTGTACGGGCCGCTCGACTTCCAGGCCTGGCTGGCCGACTTCGAGGCGCGGCTGAAGCCCTGAAAGAGCGGAAACGCCCGGCCCCGCTCGAAGCGGAACCGGGCGTTTCCCGGAATGAAGCTCAGGCGTCCAGTTCGGCCAGGGCCTGCTTGGCCTTCTCGAGCTCGGCCTCCAGCGCGGCGACCTTCGCGGCCTGCGCCTCGCGGGCCTGGTTGATCACCTCGTCGATCGGGCCGGAGAGGTCGCTGTGCAGCTCCTTCGCCGCGCGCGAGACCGCCGCGGCGGGGATCTCGAGGCCCTTCGCGACCCACTTCGAGCCGTTCTTCAGCTCGGCCTGCCACTCGCCGTCGGCGGTGCCGGTGACCGTCAGGATCAGCTCGACCGTGCGGGTCTTCTTCGCCGTCGACGCCGTCGCCGCACCCTTCGGGCGGCCGCGCTTCGGCTTGGGGGCCTCTTCCTCGGCGGGCTCGGGGGAGCCCTCCGAAGAGGCCGGGGACGCGGACTCGGTGACGGCCGCCTCGTCGGTGGAATCCTTCGAAGCCGAAACCTCCGAAGCCGAAACCTCCGGGGTCGAAGCCGGAGCGGAAACCGGGGCCTCGGCCGTTTCCTCGTCGTGCGTCAGGACATCCACGGTCATCGTCGTGTCGTCTCCTTGCCCGGGAAGTGGGTGTGGTTCGCGGCACAGCGTAGAACATGCGTTCGACTCGTGCCACACGGGGTGTCATGACAGAGCCCTCCCGGCGCGAAGCCGGAAGGGCTCTGACTCCGGGAGACGCTAGCTCACTCCTCGGACTTGCCCGACTTCAGGCCCGACGAGATCAGGTCCATCACCGACGAGTCGGCCAGCGTGGTGACGTCCCCGACCTGCCGGTTCTCCGCGACGTCCCGCAGCAGGCGGCGCATGATCTTGCCCGAGCGCGTCTTCGGCAGCTCCGGCACCACTATGATCTGCCGCGGCTTCGCGATCGGCCCGATCTCCTTCGCGACGTGGTTGCGCAGCGCCTGGATGGCCTCCTCGCCCCCGTCCACCGCGTTGCCGCGCAGGATCACGAACGCCACGATGCCCTGGCCGGTCGTCGGGTCGGTCGCGCCGACGACCGCGGCCTCGGCCACCGTCGGGTGCGACACGAGCGCCGACTCGACCTCGGTCGTCGAGATGCGGTGGCCGGACACGTTCATCACGTCGTCGACGCGGCCCAGCAGCCAGACGTCACCGTCGTTGTCGTACTTCGCGCCGTCGCCGGCGAAGTAGAAGCCCTGTTCCTTGAAGCGCGACCAGTACGTGTCCTTGAACCGCTCCTCGTCGCCCCAGACGCCCCGCAGCATCGACGGCCACGGCTTGTCGAGCACCAGGTACCCGCCACCGCCCGGGCCGACCTCGTTGGCCTGGTCGTCGACGACCTTCGCCGAGATGCCCGGCAGCGCCTTCTGCGCCGAGCCCGGCTTCGCGGCGGTGACGCCCGGCAGCGGCGAGATCATGATCGCGCCGGTCTCGGTCTGCCACCACGTGTCGACGACCGGGGCCTTGCCCGCGCCGATGTTCTCGCGGTACCAGATCCACGCCTCGGGGTTGATCGGCTCGCCGACCGAACCCAGCACGCGCAGCGACGACAGGTCGTACTTCTCGGGGATTTCCGCGCCCCACTTCATGAACGTGCGGATCAGCGTCGGCGCCGTGTAGTAGATGGAGACCTTGTACTTCTGGATGATCTCCCAGTGCCGCCCCTCGTGCGGGGTGTTCGGCGTGCCCTCGTAGACGACCTGCGTGACGCGGTTCGCGAGCGGGCCGTAGACGATGTAGCTGTGGCCGGTGATCCAGCCGATGTCCGCGGTGCACCAGTAGACGTCTTCGCCGGCCTTGTGGTCGAAGACGTTGTGGTGCGTGTACGCGGTCTGCGTCAGGTAGCCGCCCGACGTGTGGAGAATGCCCTTCGGCTTCCCGGTCGTCCCGGACGTGTACAGGATGAACAGCGGGTGCTCGCTGTCGAACGCTTCGGGAGTGTGCTCTTCGGACTGTCCGTCGACGAGGTCGTGCCACCAGATGTCCCGCGAATCCGTCCACGGCACTTCACCCTCGAGCTGGTCGCCCGTGCGCTTCACGACGATGACCTTCTCGACGGTTTCGGCGCCTTCGAGCGCTTCGTCGACGTTGGCCTTCATCGGCGCGGCCTTGCCGCGGCGGAACTGGCCGTCGGAGGTGATGACGACCTTCGCGGCGGCGTCGTCGACGCGGGCCCGCAGCGCCGTCGGGGAGAAGCCGCCGAAGACGACGTTGTGCAGCGCGCCGATCCGAGCGCACGCGAGCATCGCGAAGATGGCCTCGGGGACCATCTGCAGCTGGATCGCCACGACGTCGCCCGCGGTGACCCCCAGTGACGCGAGTGCGTTGGCGGCCTTGGAAACCTCGGTCTTCAGCTCGGCGTAGGTGATGTCCCGCGTGTCACCCGGCTCGCCGACCCAGTGGATCGCGACCTGGTCGCCGTGGCCGGACTCGACGTGCCGGTCGACGCAGTTGTAGGCGACGTTCAGCTTGCCGCCGACGAACCACTTCGCGAAGGGCGCATTGGTCCAGTCCAGTACCGTGGTCCACTTCGTGTCCCACGTGAGCCGCTCCGCCTGCTTGGCCCAGAACGCTTCGCGGTCGGCATCCGCCTCGGCGTACAGATCGGCCTTGGCATTGGCCTGAGCAGCGAATTCTTCGCTGGGCGGGAAGGTGCGGCTCTCGGTGAGCAGGTTGTCCAGGGCGGGGGACTGCTCGGTCATGGTTGCAAGGCCTCCTGTAGTGCGCCGATCCGACGGCTAGCGGCACGCTAGCGACGTTAGTCCGCCTTGTAAAAGGTTGCACCCACGTGGCCCGTTCGTTTCACCGCGGCAGGCGAGCCCCGGTGACTGAGCGTTCGTTCAGCCGGGCCTTCGCGGCGGGCCACTCCGGCGCGAGCATCGAATACAGGACGGTGTCGCGCGACGACCCGTCCGGCCGGATCCGGTGTGCTCGCAGGATGCCTTCGCGAAGCGCGCCAAGTCGTTCGATGGCGCGTTGCGACCGGAGGTTGCGGATGTCCGTCTCCCACGCGACCCGTTGCGCGCCAAGGGTTTCGAACGCGTGCGTCAGCAGGAGCAGCTTCGACTCGGTGTTGAGCCCGGTGCGCTGCCAGTCCGCGCCGATCCACGTGTGCCCGATGGACAGGATCCGGTGCTGCTCGACGACCTGGTAGTACGACGTCGTCCCGGCGACGCGGCCGGAGGCGACGTCGATCTGCGCGAACGGGCGGCGGTCGGGGTCGGCGAGCGCCTGTTCGACCATGCGCTCGGCGGCGGGAAGATCCCCCGGCTGACGGATGCTCAGCCACGCCCAGATGCCCGGGTCGGCGCCGGCCTCCAGCAGCCCCTTGGCGTGCTCGGGGGTCAGCGGCTCCAGGCGGACGTGCTCGCCGGAGAGGGTCGGTTGCGTGGTCCAGTCGCTCACGCGCTCACCGTAGGGCGGTCAGTGGCTGCTCAGGATAGCCAATTTTTGATCATTTCCAGAGGCCACTTGCGGGTTGCCTATGCTCGGACGACCACGACGAAGGGCAGGCTCGATGGCCGAAGAGCGGGAAGAGCTGAGCTGGGAGCTGTTCGGCACGGCCAGCCGTGAACTGGCGCACACCATCGCCGGCGACGGCTTCGCGCCGGACCTCATCCTCTCCATCGCGCGCGGCGGCCTTTTCGTCGCCGGAGCGCTCGGCTACGCGCTCGACGTGAAGAACCTGCACGTGATGAACGTCGAGTTCTACACCGGCGTCGACCAGCGCCTCGACCTGCCGGTGATGCTCCCGCCGGTGCCCAACGTCGTCGACCTGACGAGCAAGAAGGTGCTGATCGCCGACGACGTCGCCGACACCGGCGCCACGCTCAAGCTGGTCCGCGACTTCTGCCTCGAGCACGTCGCCGAGGTGCGCTCGGCCGTCGTCTACGAGAAACCGCACTCGACGGTGAAGTGCGAGTACGTCTGGCGCCACACGGACAAGTGGATCAACTTCCCGTGGTCGGTCCTGCCGCCCGTGGTCTCCCGCGAAGGCCAGGTGCTCGATGCCTGATCCGCTGAAGCCCCTCCTCGACCTCGAAGGCGTCGCCGCGGCGGCGAAGTCCGCTCAGGACGCGGTCTTCGCCGTCCACCGCCTCCCGGCGAACCTGCGCGGCGGCGCGGCGACAGCGGCCGAAGCGTCGGTCCGCGCGGCCCGCGCGTCGGCGGGCATCGAGGGCGCGAACCCCGAGCTGCCCGCCGATGGCGCGGTCGCCGACCCGGTGCTGGCCGGCGCCCTGCGCGTCGCGGAAACGCTGGAGTCGCTGCTGCCGACGTGGCGCCGCGCGCCGCTGCAGGCGTTGGCGCGCCTGCACGTCCTCGCCGCCGCGGACCTGGTCGATGACCTGGACGCCCTGGGGCGCCCGCACTCCGGCGGCGGCCGTCTCGAGCTGCTCGCCCAGCTGGTGACCGGAGCGACGTCGGTGCCGGGCCCGGTGCTGACGGCGGTCGTGCACGGGGAACTGCTGGCGCTCAAGCCGTTCGGCAGCGCGGACGGCGTCGTGGCCCGGGCGGCCGCCCGGCTGACGATGGTCGCCACGGGCCTCGACCCGAAGTCGTTGAGCGTGCCCGAAGTGGCGTTCTTCCGCCGGGTGCCTCGCTATCTCGAAGCGGCCGAAGGCTTCGCGAGCGGAACGCCCGAGGGCGTCCGCGCGTGGCTGCTCTTCTGCTGCGAAGCGTTCGAAGCCGGCGCGCGCGAGGCGAAGAGTATTTCGGACGCGGCTTCCTAGGCGAGCACGGCGTCCAACAGGCCGGGGAACCGCTTCTGCAGATCGTCGCGCCGCAGCACGATCCACCGCCGCCGGCCTTCCACGGTCGTCGTCGTCAAACCGGCTTCGCGTAGCACGCGCCAGTGGTGCGAAAGTGTCGCGGCGCTGATGTCGACGTCGTACTCCTCGAGCGCGCAGCTGCGCGGCTCGGTTTCCTGCGACAGTTCGCGGACGATCTCGAGACGCACGGGATCGGCGAGCGCCTGCAGCACCGTCACGATCTCGATCGCGTCGCACGACGGCTGGGGCAGCGTCCTGGCCACCATGGCCTCCCAACACTTGGATCGTTTGACAACAATCGAAGTGTAGCTCCATCATGACCGTATGACGATTCGACGATCATCTAATGATCGGCTGGGGGTCCTGCTCGTCCTCGCGGTGGGCACGTTCACCGTCGGCACCGACGGGTTCGTGCTCAACGGCCTGCTGCCCGCCATCGCCGCCGACCTGCACGTGACGGAGTCCGCCGCGGGCCAGCTGACCACGGTCTTCGCCCTGACGTACGCGATCGCGTCCCCGCTCATCGCCGCGTTCACCGGCGGCTGGGACCGCCGGTGGCTGCTGGCCGGCGGCATGGTCCTGTTCACCGCCGGCATGGCGGGCCAGGCGCTCGGCACGTCGTTCGCCGTGGTCGCCGTAGCGCGGCTGCTCGCCGCGGTCGGCGCGGCCGCCTTCCAGTCCAACGCCTACGTCCTGGCCGGCGCCCTCTCCTCCGCGGAACGCCGGGGCCGCGCGCTCGCGACCGTCGCCGCCGGGATGAGCGTGTCGATGGTGCTCGGGGTGCCGATCGGCGTGCTGGCGGGCACCTGGTTCGGCTGGCGGGCGGTGATGTGGGGGATCGGGGCGGCCGCCGTGCTCGTCGCGGTGCTGATCCCGCTCATCCCCGAGGTCCGCGTGCCCGCGGCCGGGCTGCGCGCGCGGCTCGAGGTCGTCGTCCGGCGCCCGGTCGCCCGGGTGCTGCTCGTAACGGTCTTCGGCACCCTTGCCGGCTTCACCGTCTTCGTCTACCTGCCCGTGCTGGTCGCACCGGTCGCGAGCGGGGCGGTGCTGTCGTGGGTGCTGGTCGGGTCCGGGCTCGGCCAGGTGATCGGGACGACGGTCACCGGCCGGGCCACCGACCGCTTCGGGCCGGCCCGCGTTCTCGCCGTTTCGCTCGGCGGCACCGCCGCCGTGCTCGCCGTCCTGGACCTCGCCGTGCGGTCGCTGCCCGGCGCGATGCTGCTCGCGCTCTTCTCCGGTGTCTTCGTCGGCATGCTGATGGTGCCGCAGCAGCACCGGCTCTTCACGCTCGCGCCGGACGCCCCGACCGTCGCGCTGGGGATGAACGGCTCGGCGATCTACGTCGGCGGCGCACTCGGCTCGGCGCTGGGCGGCCTCGTGCTCGCGGCCGCCGGGCCGGCCTGGGTCGGTCCGGCCGGCGCACTGGCCGGGCTCGCGGCGCTGGGCGTCGCGGTCAGGAGAGCTTCGCCGACCACTTCTCTTCGATCCGCCCGAACCGCCACACCGCCAGTGCGATGACCCACGTCAGCACGAACAGCCCGACGATTCCGAAGCCGACGTAATCGAGGTTGACCGAGGCGATCGCGGCCAGCGGCCCGCTCGTGATGGCCAGCTTCTCGGCGAGGATCGACACGAGCTCGATGGTCCCGATGAGCAGCGCGACCGCGACCGACAGCGCCGTCACCGTGATGTTGTAGAAGATCTTGCGCACCGGCTTCGCGAACGCCCAGCCGTAGGCGAAGTTCATGAAGCAGCCGTCCACGGTGTCGAACAGGCTCATCCCGGCCGCGAACAGGATCGGCAGCACCAGGATCGCGTACCACGGCAGCGCGAACGTCGCCGCGCCCGCGGCCAGCACGAGCAGCCCGATCTCGGTCGCGGTGTCGAAGCCGAGGCCGAACAGCAGCCCGACCGGGTAGATGTGCCACGGCTTGCGCACGGCCTTCGTCGCGCCACGCAGCAGCCGGTTCAGCACGCCGCGGTTGTCCAGCTGGCGTTCGAGCGCGGCTTCGTCGAATTCGCCGCGGCGCATCCGCCGGAACACGCGCAGGATCCCGACGAGCACGACCAGGTTCAGGATCGCGATCACGTACAGGAACGCCCCGGAGACGGACGTCCCGATCACGCCGGCGGCCTGGTGCAGCGCCGACGAGCCATTCTCGACCTGCCCGGCCAGCGCCCGGACGCCGAGGGAGAGCAGCAGGCACAGCACGAACACGATCGTCGAGTGCCCGAGGGAGAACCAGAAGCCGACCGAAAGCGGCCGCTGGCCGTCGCCCATCAGCTTGCGGGTGGTGTTGTCGATCGCCGCGATGTGGTCGGCGTCGAACGCGTGCCGCATGCCGAGCGTAAACGCCGTGACGCCCAGCCCGATCCCGAACACGCCGGACGTGCCCAGCGCGTAGTGCCGGGGGACGACGAAGGCCGCCAGCACCACCCAGCCCACGACGTTGAGCAGCAGGATGAACCCGGCCATCCCGCCGATCGAGACCCACTCGCGGCGCGTCAGCCCGCGCCACGAGCCCTCCGTCGTGTCCGCCATGGCCACCCGCCCTTCCTCATCTGAGAGGTTAGACAGGTGAACAGATGAAGGACAGTGACCGCCGGGGCTTCGCGCCGGGGGCTCCGCACCCGGAGCCCCCGAAAGCCATCAGCTCGCGCGCACCCGGAGAGTGTCCAACGCCTTCCGCACGTGCCCGCCGGACGCGTGCAGCGCCTGGGCGGCGTTCGGCACGTCCTCGCCGGAAAGCAGGTGCACCAGCGCCACCTTGAGGTCGCCCCCGGCCTCGGTGAGCGCGTCCGAGCAGTCCGCCATCGTCATACCGGTGGCTTCCTGCAGGATCCGGATGGTCCGGCCGCGCAGCTTGGCGTTAGTGGCCCGCATGCTGACCATCAGGTTGGAGTAGGTCCGGCCCAGCTTGATCATCGTCGCGGTGGAGAACGACGTCAGGATCATCTTCTGCGCCGTGCCCGCCTTCATCCGGGTCGAGCCGGCGATCGCCTCCGGGCCGGTGTCGACGGCGATGAGCACGTCGACGCCCGCCGGCTTGGCGGCCTTCGGGTTGCCCGACACCAGGCCGGTGCGGGCGCCCAGGCGCGACGCGGCCAGCAGCGCGCCCAGCACGTAGGGCGTCCTGCCCGACGCCGTCAGCCCCAGCACGAAGTCGCCCGGCTGGACCATCGCGGCCATCTCCGCGGCCCCCGCCGCCGAGTCGTCCTCCGCGTTTTCGACGGCGTGCCGCAACGCGCGCTCGCCGCCGGCGTGGTGCGCGATGAACCAGTCGCCCGGCACGTTGAACGTCGGCACCAGCTCGGCCGCGTCCAGGGTCGCCAGGCGCCCGGACGTGCCCGCGCCGACGTAGTGCACCCGGCCGCCGGCCCGCAGGGCGTCCACCGCGTAGTCGACCGCGCGCGCCACCTGGGGCAGCACCGCGGCCACGGCACCGGGGACCGTGCGGTCCTCGGCGTTGATCGCGCCCAGGATCCCCGCGGTGGACATCAGGTCGATGTCCTGGGTGCGGGGATTGCGGGTCTCGGTCGGCGAATCGACGTGCACCGCCTGCACGGGGACGGTCATCATGCGCCTCACATTTTCTCCGGCCATTACTTGCCGGTTTCCCGCGGACGGCGACGACCGTCCGGCCTGACCCCCAAGCGGTGGGAGCCCACTGCGTCCCGGGTCGCGTCCAGTGCGCTGACCGACGCGTCCATGTGCCGCTGCGCGACGCCGATGAACAGGCAGTCGATGACGGTGAGCTGGGCGATGCGGCTCGCCGTGGCGCCCGATCGGAACGTGGTTTCCCGGGCCGCGGTCGTCAAAACGTGGTCGGAGACCTCGGTGATCGGCGAGCGCGGGAAGTTCGTCACGGCGATGGTGATCGCGCCGTGCTCGCGGGCCACGCGCAGCGCCTCGACAGTGTCGGTGGTCGCGCCGGTGTGCGAGACGCCGATCGCGACGTCACCGGGGCTCAGCACCGCGGCCGAGGTGAGCATGATGTGCGTGTCCGACCACGCGAAGCACACGCGGCCGATGCGGTGCAGCTTCTGCTGCAGGTCGGCGGCGACGAACGCGCTGGCGCCCACGCCGTAGACGTCCACGCGGCCGGCGCTCGCGACGACCTCGATCACCTTCTGCAGCGTGGCGACTTCGAGCTGGTCGGCCGTCTCCTCGACGGCGCGCGCGTCGGCGAAGCTGACCTTGCCGATCACGGCGGCCAGGTCGTCCTCCGGGCCGATCTCGCCGCCGAGGTTGCGCGTGGTGCGCGCCTCGGTGCGGGCGGTGTCCGCGGCCAGCGCGATGCGCAGCTGCGGGTAGCCGCCGACCCCGACGGCCTTGCAGAACCGCGTCACCGTGGTCTCGCTCGTGTTGGCGGCCAGGGCCACCTCGGTGATGCTGCGCCGCGCGACGGACGCGGGGTCTTCCAGCACCACCTTGGCCACGCGCTGCTCGGCGCGGGCCAGGCCGGGGAGCAGCGACCGGATCCGCACCAGCGGGCTGGAGTCGGCGTCCCGCACGGCCGGTTGGACCGATACGGCCTCGGACGGTGCCGAGTCGACTACGGATTCGGTATCACTCACCGTCGGAAAGTTACTAACCGTTGGCATCTGTGACAAGGCTACCCACACCCTTCGGTCGGATCGCAACCCGTCCGTGTCTGCGGATCTGGATTTGCGATTAATCACTGACCAGAAAGTCGCCAACCAGGTCGACCTTGTTAACGAGGTCAAGCTAACGACTTGGCAACTTAGTGTCGCGGTGCAAGCAGCAAGCGGACGGTAAATTCGGCCGCGCGGTCGACGGTGGGCGACCGATCGGTCACCGAGAGCTCAGCTGCCAACCCTCTGCGACGAAAATTGCCGGGTCCCGTTCACCGTCGAGAAGTGATCGGCCGCCCTCGGTGACTTTCACACCGTCCACCGAAACGCCTCTTCCGGTGTAACTCGGGTCGGTGCTGTAACGCCAGCGGAGGCTGACCGTCGCGCCCTGCGGCAGCGTGCCCACCGCCCGCCACCAGGCGCGGTGCCCGTGTCCGGAGAGCGACGTCACGGTTCCGGAGGGTGCCCCCGGTCCGGAAACCGCCAGAGCGACCGGTTGCCAGTTAACGCCGTCGGTGCTGGCCTGCAGCTGAAGTGGATCACTGCTGCCCTCGGTGTCCACGAAGGCAGCGAACGAGACGCGCGCTTGATCACTATGCGTAGTGAACGGCCGGGTGCTCAGCGTGGCCACGCTGGCGTTACCCAGTGTGCTCGTCCAAGCGTCCTTCCCGGCCACCGGCCGCACCGCCATGGCCCGGGCCAGCGACGTCGCCCAGACCTGGCGGGCGGTGTTGATCGAGCCCCAGTTCCGGGTCGGGTGCACCCGGTTGGTCAGCAGGATCGCGAACGAGCGCGATTCCGGGTCGATGACCAGCGTCGTTCCGGTGTAGCCGGTGTGCCCGGCGGTGACCGGCGACGCCAGCGCGCCCATGTACCAGGGCTGGTCGAGCTCGAAGCCGAGGCCGTGCGAGTTGTCCGGGAACTGCTGGTTGTAGTTCGTCAGCAGCTGCCGGACGGTCTCCTGCCGCAGGATCCGGTGCCCGCGGTAGCTGCCGCCGTTGAGGATCGTCTGGGCCAGGGTGGCCATGTCGCCCGCCGTGCTGAACACGCCGGCGTGCCCGGCGACGCCGCCGAGCGACCAGGCGTTCTCGTCGTGCACGCTGCCGCGCACCAGCCCGCGCGGCGGGTTCGCCTCGAACTCCGTCGCGGCGATCCGGTTCAGCTTCGCGGCGGGCGGGTTGTACCCGGTGTCGGCCATGCCGAGCGGCGCGGTGATCCGGTCGTGCACGACCTTGTCGAGGGACTGCCCGGTCAGCTTCTCGACGATGAAGCCCAGCGTCAGCAGGTTGATGTCCGAGTAGAGGTACGTCGTCCCGGGCTTGTTCTTCAGCGGGCTGTCCAGCACCGCCTGCCGGCGCGACGGGATGTCCGGGTAGCCGGCCCACAGCGACGGGATCGGGTCCGCATCGAAGCCGGAGGTGTGCGTGAGCAGCATCTTGACCGTGATGGCGGCCTTGTCGCCGGTCGCGAACTCGGGGAAGAAGCGGCTGACCGGCGTGTCGATGGTGAACTGGCCGCGCTCGACGAGCTGGAGCACGGCGATCGAGGTGAACAGCTTCGAGATCGAAGCCATGTCGAAGATCGTGTCGTTCTTCATCGGGACCTGCTGGTCCGCGGGCAGCTCGGTGCCCTGGGCGTCGGCGTACCGCAGCGCCCCGCCGACCGCGTACCGGTCGACGACGACGCCGTCGTGCGCGAGCAGGCCCACCGCCCCGGAGAAGTGCGGGTGCCCGGAAGTGTCCGGCCGGGTCCAGCTCGCCAGGAAGTCCTCGGCCGCCTTGATCGGCGCCGGGTCCAGGTGGACGTCCCGCGGTGGTCCGTCGCGCAGCGTCGTCCACGGCGGGGCGAACCCCTGCTGCGGCCGGTCGAAGCGGCCGGCCGCCGGATCGTGGCTGGTGATGGCGCTGGCTCCAGAGTCGGACACGGTCAATGTGGTCAGGGCGACCAGCACTCCGGTGGCCGCGACGAGGACCTTCCTAGCACGCACGAGTTCCCCCTCAGCGGTAGAGCAGGTAGTGGCGACGTCTCCGGTCGAACTCGGCCAGCTCGGCCCGCCAGGCGCCGGTGACCTCGTCGACGCCCGCGCCGGCGTCGACCATGGTCCGGAGCCGGTCGGACCCGGACAGCTTGTCGATGTAGTTGTCCGGCCGCCAGGCGAACACGTCGGGGTGCAGCGCCTTCGCCGTGACGAGCATGGCGACCGCGGTCCGGATCGCGTCGAAGGCCCGCGGGTCCTCGACGCTCACCTGCACGCCCCCGCACGTCTGGTTGACGAACTTGCTGAACGTGGGGACGAAGTACGTCTCGCGGAACCGGGCGCCCGGCAGGGCGAGGTCCTCGAGCTTCTCCCGCCAGCGCCAGTCGAGCCCGGGCGCGCCGATGATCTCGAACGGCCGGGTCGTGCCCCGGCCCTCGGAGAACACCGTGCCCTCGAACATCCCGGTGCCCGGGTAGACGAGCGCGGTGTCCGGCGTCGGCATGTTCGGGCTCGGCAGCACCCAGTTCAGCCCGGTCCGCGCGAAGAGCGTGTCGCGCTGCCAGCCGCGGACCCGGACGACGTCGAGCTTCCCTGCTTCGTCCGGCAAGAACTCTCCGGCGAAGAAGCGGGCGAGCTCGCCGACGGTCATGCCGTGCTGCTGGGCGATCGGCTGCCGCCCGATCCCGGAAGCGAACTTCGGGTCGAGCACCGGCCCGGCCGCCCGGCCGCCCAGCGGGTTGGGCCGGTCCAGCACGACGAGGGCGGCGTTCGCCTTCGCGGCGGCCGCCATCGCGGTGTAGAGCGACCAGATGTAGGTGTAGAAGCGGGCGCCGACGTCGGCGATGTCGAACACGACCGTGTCGACGCCGGCCTTGGTGAACAGCGAAGCGAGCTTCGTCGCGTCGGCGCCGTACGCGTCGTAGACGGGTATGCCGGTGCGAGGGTCGGTGTAGTCGCCTTCGGAGCCGCCGGCCTGCGCGCTGCCGCGGAAGCCGTGCTCGGGGCCGAAGGCGGCCACCGGTTTCACCCCGGCGGCCACCATCGAGTCGACGATGTGGTCGCCGTTCAGCAGGACGCCGGTCGGGTTGGACAGCACGCCCAGCTTGCGGCCCTTGAGCGGCTGCCAGCCCTGCGCGGCCAGCTGCTCCGCGCCGGTGAGCACGCGGCCGTGGCCTTCGGCCTGCTCCGGTTGCGCCCCGGCCACGGCGGAGCCGCCCGCCAGCGCCGGGACGGCGAGCGCGCTCGCGCCGAGGAAGTGGCGCCGGTTGAGGTTCACCAGGTCAGCCCGTGGCCGAAGGGGTACTTCACGGTCTGCACGTCCGCGCCCGCCGGGATGTCGACCGGCAGTTTCCCGACCGGCTTCGTCTCGCCGAGGATCACCTTGGCCAGCGCTTCCAGGGTCGGCCCGATGTAGCCGTAGGTCGCGAGCCAGGTCCGCACGGCGCTCGGGTAACCGGCGTCGTACGGGATCTGCGCGGCGACCGCGACGACCGGCTTCCCGGTGGCCTGCAGCGCGTCGAGCAACTTCGTCTGCAGGGGGTAGGTGGCGATGTTGTTCGTCAGCACGACGACGAGGTCCGCGCTCTGCGCCTGAGCGACGGCCTGTGCGATCTGGGCGTCCGTCGGCGTCTGGCCCGTTTGGTAGGCCGTCGCGGCGGTGCCGTGGGCCGTCAGCTTCTGCGCGAGGGTCGCCGTCGTCGAGACGCCCCAGCCGGTGACGAGCGTCGTCGCGGGCTTCTGCTTCAGGGGCAGGAGCCCGGCGTCGTTCGAGATGGCGGTGATGCCGCGGTCGGCGATGTCCTGCGCGGTCGCGAGGCTCGACGGGATGCCGACGGTCTGCATGACCTTGCCCGGGTCCACGAACGGCGAGAACAGGATCCCGCGCTTGAACTTGAGCGTGAGCACGCGCAGCACGCTCTGGTCGATCCGCCGCATCGGGATGTCCCCGGACTTAACGGCGGCGAGGACCGAGTTGATGGCGACGTCCAGGTGCACCGGCATGAGCAGCTGGTCGACGCCCGCCTTGAGCGCGAGCACCGGGATTTCGGCGTCGGTGTGCAGCTTGCGCACCCCCTCCATCTCGAGGGAGTCGGTGATCACGACGCCGTGGTAGCCGAGCTCGTTGCGCAGGCGGTCGGTGATGATCGGCTTCGACAGCGTCGCGGGTTCGAGCGACGGGTCGAGGCTCGGGAACTGGATGTGCGCGCTCATGATCGAGTCGACGCCGGCCGCGATCGCGGCCTTGAACGGCGGCACGTCGGTGGCCCGCCACTGCGCCTCGGTGCTGTCGATCCGCGGCAGCCCGGTGTGGCTGTCGGTCGGCGCGGCGCCGTGCCCGGGGAAGTGCTTGGCCGTCGCCGCCACGGTCTTCGTCGGGAAGCCGGAGTCCTGGAAGCCCCGGACCTCGGCCCGGACGAAGTCGCTGGCCAGGCCCGGTTGCCCGGAGAAGGACCGCACGCCGATGACCGGGTTGACGGGGTTGGAGTTGACGTCCGAATCGGGCGCGAAGTCCTGGTTGATGCCGACGGCCCGCAGTTCGCGGCCGAGGATGGTCGCGGCCTGCGTCGCGCGGCCGGTGTCCCGGCCGGCGGAGATGGCCATGGCGTTCGGGAACTCGGTGGCCGGCGCCCCCATCCGCGTGACCGTGCCGCCTTCCTGGTCGGCGGCGATCTGCAGCGGGATGTGCGCCCCGCTGGTGACGGCGGCTCTCTGGAGGCCGTTGGACAGCTTCGCGACCTGCACGGGGTCGTCGAAGTTGTCGCGCGTGGCGTTGTTGAAGTAGATGACGCCGCCGAGGTGGTACTTCTCGATGACCTGCGCGGGGGTGTCGACGCCGAAGTCGCTCTGGTTCTTCGGGTTGACCTCGTCGGCGGTCTTGCCGTTCACCCAGGTGACGAACAGCTGTCCCACCTTCTGCTCGAGCGTCAGCCCCCGCAGCGCCTGCGTCGCCGCGGCCTCGGCTTGTGCGTCCGCGCTCACCCGCGGTGCGCTCGCCGCGGTCGCGACACCCACACCGGTGAAGGCGAGCATCCCCGCGACGGGCAGGGCGAGCGCATGGAACCTCCGATTTCGGGTCGTCACGACCAGCCTCCCAGAAGTAGCGGGCGCCGGTCGGGACGTCAGAAGTCCACTCGGAGGCGCCAGTATCGGGAAGCTACTCACCGAATCCGGTGATGTCCATCGACCGACCGCACGAACGGCCCAGTCGTACCCGGATCGGTAAGAAAGCCCCCCGTTCGCCGCCCGCCCCCAGGTCCGAACGGGTGGCCCCACCCCCGCGAGTCCCGTCCCCAGTCACGCGAGTCCCGTCCCAGTCACGGGAGTTCCGTCCCCGCTCACGCGAGATCCGCTCCCGATCACATGAGATGACCCTCTGATCACGCGTGATGGCCCGCCAATCACACGTGATGGCTCTTCAATCACGCGTAATGCCTCTTCGATCACGCGTGAAGCCCGGCGTACCCCCACATGGACGAGGCGGCGCCCGTGACCGAAGGGTCACGGGCGCCGCCTGCAAGCGCGAACATCTCGGGCGACCAAGCGTGCAACTCTGGTCGTACCTACATGGACTCGGCGTGTGGCGTCCCACTACGCAGTCCCTAGACGACGAGCCTCCCGCGGCGCGCTGCGCGTGGGTACCCGGAGTCCGCGCACGGAGGTTTGCCGGGGTGGAACAGGCTTCTCTTCTACCTGTTCCCTGGCCGACCGAACGTCCGCACCTACTTTCTACGCCGTGAGCCGGGTCACTTCAAGTGCGCGGACGGGTGCACCGGTACAGAGGCTGGATCGGGTGACACCGGCACCCTGCGCGACGGACAATTCGGGGCTGGGCCAAGCAAAGATGAGGTCGTACGGCCGTGTGGGTGGTGGTCGACGGCTACCGGGACCGACGGCGGCGGTTGAGGCCGTACCAGGTCGCCCCGGCGGCCACCGCGCCGACGCCGAGCGCGACCATCCCGGCCGACCGCGTCGGGATCCGGGTGCGCAGCGACATCGGGCGGTCGAAGGCCAGGATCGGCCAGCCGCGGTCGAGCGCTTCGCGCCGCAGGAGCTTGTCCGGGTTGACCGCGTGCGGGTGCCCGACGACCTCGAGCAGCGGGATGTCGGTGCTCGAATCCGTGTACGCGAAGCACTCCGCGAGGTCGTAACCGTGGGTCGCGGCGAGCTGCTTCGCGGCGACGGCTTTGTTGGCCCCGTAGCAGTAGAAGTCGACTTCGCCGGAGTAGCGGCCGTCGACGATCTGCATCCGCGTGGCGACGCTGCGGGTCGCGCCGAGCATCTCCGCCACCGGTGCGACGACCTCTTCGCCGGTCGCCGACAGCACGATCACGTCGTGGCCGTCCTCGCGGTGGCGGGCGATCAGCTCGGCCGCCTCGGCGTACACGAGCGGGTCGACGACGTCGTGCAGGGTTTCGCGGACGATCGCCGACACCTGGGCGACGTCCCAGCCGGCGCACAACGCGGAAACTTCGGCGCGCAGCCGCTCGGTTTTGTTCTCGTCCGCACCCGAGAGTGAGAACACCAGCTGGGCGTAGGCGCTTCGCAACGCCGCGCGACGATTGATCAATCCTTCTTTCAAGAGGGGCTTGCTGAACGCCAGTGCGCTCGAGGAAGCGATGATCGTCTTGTCCAGGTCGAAGAACGCGGCCACCGCGTGCTCCGGGCCCGGCTTCCGGATGCGCGACGGGGCGCTGCTCGGTTCGGCCACCCGCCCAGGATAGGAGCTTGATCGAGGCGCGTCCCGTTGATCCACCACGCGCGCCCCGCGCCGGGCGGAAAATCCATTACAGGCAGGCACTTCGGGCGCGCTGTGCCGTTACCGAACTGTGTGCCTCATCCGGTGCGCGAACCGGCGCCGGGCGGAGTTACAGTGAGGGAGCCCGGTGTCCAACCGGGCCGGTTCAGTCCGACCCCCCGGGGCTGAACCCACGGCGGCCCCCGTCCCTCCCCCCTGGCGGGGGCCGCCCTCTTACCTTCCGTTTGCCTTTTCCGGCTTTCGCGCCGGGTGGATTCCGCTTTCGCGCCGGCGTTCTTACCTTCCGCTTACCTTCGCCGATTTCCGGAATCACGTCGTGCGGATATCGGTGCCCATTTTCCGCCGCAGATGCGTCGCGGGCGGGCCGGGATCCTGCCACACCCCACCGACGGAACCGTCCGCGAGCCGGTCCGTGCGCGGCAGTTGTCCACAACACCCCGGTTGTCCACAGCCGGCCTCCCGCCCCGTTGTGCCCCACCGCCCCCGCCCGCGACGGTGGAAGCCGGGCCACCCACGGCCCGCACCGACGACGGGGGAGGAACGCATGACGGGGCAACGACCGCTGGTGATCGCCGCGGACGAAACCGTGCTCGACGAGATACTGCGGGTGGCCGCGGTCGCGGGCTGCGAACTCGACCGGGCCCCGGACCTGATCGCGGCGGGCGGGCACTGGGCCCGCGCGCCGCTGGTGGTCCTCGACGAAGAAACCGCGCGGCTGCCACCCGTACTGCCGCGGCGCGGCGGGATCGTCCTGGTCTGCAAGGGCAGCCCGGGCCCGGAGACGTGGGAGCACGCGTTCCGCGTCGGCGCCGAGCGCGTGATCTCGTTGCCCGACGAAGAGACCGCGCTCGCCGGCGCGTTCGCCGACGTCGTCGAGACACCGGCGGAGCAACCGGGTCTGGTGCTCGGCGTGGTCGGCGGCCGGGGCGGTGCGGGCGCGTCCGTGTTCGCGGCGACGTTGGCGCTGACGGCCGACTGCGACCCGGGTGGCGCGCTGCTGGTCGACTGCGACCCGCTCAGCGGCGGCCTGGACGTGTTGCTCAGTCTGGAAAAGACACCCGGAGCGCGCTGGCCGGACGTACGGCTGAGCGGCCGCGCGTCGGTGTCGTCACTGGCCGCGTCCCTGCCGCAGCGAAGGCACCGCGGCGGCAGCCTGCCGGTGCTGACGTGCGCGCCCGAAGGCGAAGGCCCGGCGGCCGAGTCGCTGTCGGCGATCCTGTCGGCCGGTCGCCGGTCGGGCCGCACGGTGGTGTGCGACCTCCCGCGCACCCTCGGCGAGGCGGCCGAGGAGGTGGTGCTGCGGGCGGACCTGGTGCTGCTGGTGGTGCCGCTGGAGATCCGGGCGTGCCTGGCGGCGAAGAAGGTGCTGAACCGGCTGTCGAAACTGACGGCCCGCATCGGCGTGGTCACTTGTGGACACTCGAAGGATCCGGCCGTCCGCACGGCCGCGCTCCTCGGGCCGCCCCTGATGGCCGCCATGCCTCCGGAGCGCGGCTTGTGGGCCGCGCTGGAGCGCGGCGAGTTCCCGGTGAAGCGCAAGGGGCCGTTGGCCAAGGCGGCGACCGACATCCTGGCGATCGCCCGCCGCGAAGCTCAGGCGGCCACCCGATGACGCCCGGCGACCTCCGCCCCACGAGCGCTCCGACCAGAGTGGCCGAGCTGCTGCTGCCGACGGTGCTGACCCTCCTGAGCCGCGGCCCGGGCACCGCGGCGAGCTTTTCGACATTGCTTCCGCCCGAGCCGCCGGGGCCCGGAACCCGCCTCGCGCAGCGGGGCACCGATCCTTCGCGGCCGCATCCGGAGCCACCTCCCCAGCCGTCCTCGGGCACCCGCGTCACCGCGGCAAGCGGTCACCACCCCGGCAGCTGTCGAGCAAGGCAGGTGAATCCATGACCATCGACTTCGTGGACCGCGTCCGCAACCGCCTCGCCGGCGACCGCCGTCAGGCCGATCCGGTCGCCGTCGCAACCGCCGTCCGTGCCGAAGCAGGCGGCGTCCTCGGCCACGACGCCGTCCTCGACGCGGCCCGCCGGGCCCGTGACGAGTTCGTCGGCGCCGGCCCCTTGGCGCCGCTCCTCGAGGATCCGGCTACCACCGACGTGCTCGTCACCGGCCCACATGAAGTCTGGACGGACGGCCCGCAAGGCCTCGTCCGCACCGGCATCCACTTCACCGGCGAAGAGTCCGTCCGCCGCCTGGCCCAGCGCCTCGCCCTCGCGGCCGGACGGCGCCTCGACGACGCGCAGCCCTACGTCGACGGCTGGCTGCCCGGCGCCGGTCCCCACGGCCGGATCCGCGTGCACGCCGTCCTCCCGCCGATCGCGGCCGCCGGCACCTGCCTGTCCCTCCGCGTCCTCCGGCCGGCGACGCACGACCTCGCCACCCTGGAGAAGCTCGGCGCGTTCGACGAAGCCGGCGCGAAACTCCTCCGCACCGTCGTCTCGAGGCGGATGGCGTTCCTCGTCACCGGCGGCACGGGCGCGGGCAAGACCACGCTCCTCGCCGCCCTGCTCGGCGCGGTCGATCCGGGTGAACGGATCGTCTGCGTCGAGGACGCCGGCGAGCTGCAGCCCGCGCACCCGCAGTTCGTCGGTCTCGTCGCCCGTCCGCCCAATGTGGAGGGTGCCGGGACGGTCGGCCTGCCCGAGCTCGTGCGCCAGGCGCTGCGCATGCGTCCCGACCGGCTGGTGGTCGGCGAGGTCCGCGGCGCCGAGGTCGGCGCGCTCCTCACGGCGCTGAACACCGGCCACGACGGTGGCGCTTGCACCGTGCACGCCAACTCCCCGGCCGAGGTGCCCGCCCGCATCGAGGCACTGGCCGCGCTCGGCGGCCTCGGCCGTGAAGCCGTGCACAGCCAGCTCGTCGCCGCGATCCGCGTGGTGCTGCACATGCGGCGCGAGCCAGGCGGCCGCCGGCGGCTCGCCGAGGTCGGCGTGCTCCGCGCCGAACACGGCCGGGCCCGGGTCGTGCCGGTGTGGCGCGCGGGCCGGTGGACGGTCGATCGCCACCTCTTCGCGACGTCGGGGGCGATCGCGTGCTGAGCCTCTTGCTGGTGCGGATTTCGGTGCTGCTGAACGCTTTCCCGCGCCTCCGAAGGAGGCGGCCGTGATCGCCCCGTGGTCCTTGCTCTGCGCCGGCGCGGCTCTGGCGTGCTGGCCCGCCGCGCCGAACCGGCTCCAGGTGGCGGTCGAGCCACCGGCCACCGTCCGCATCCCCGAGGTGTGGCGCATCTTTCGCTGGCTGCTCCCGGCCGCTTTTGCCGGCTTGCTCGCGGGAGTCGGCGGCGCGCTCGCCGCCGTCGCGCTGACACTGGCGTGGCACCAGGAGTGGCGAGCCCACCGCCGGGCCACCGCGGAGCTCGCGCTGGCCGCGCACACCGCGACCGCGTTGCGGACCATGGTGGCCGAGCTCCGATCCGGTGCGCACCCGGTCACGGCGGCGGAGGCCGCCGCGGACGTGGTCCCGGCCGTCGCGGGCGAACTCCGCGCCCTGGCGACGGCGGCCCGGCTCGACACCGAGTTGCGCGCACCGGCTCTGCCTCAGCTGGCTGCGGCCTGGACGCTGGGCAAGCGGCACGGCCTCCCGATGGCCGACGTCCTCGACTCGGCCCGTCGCGACGCCGAGGCCGGTCTGGCGTTCGGCCGCCGGATGCGCACCAAGCTGGCCGGGCCACGGGCGAGCGCGGCGGTGCTCACCGGGCTCCCGGTGCTGTGCGTGCTGCTCGGCCAGGCCATGGGCGCGGCTCCACTGCCCGTGCTGATCGGCAGCCCAACCGGTCAAGTGCTGCTGGTCGCCGGGTGCGTCCTGCTCTGGGCGGGAACGGCCTGGTGCCGGGCCCTGACCGGACGGGTGCGGATCCGGTGACCGCCATCGCGCTCCTGCTCTTCGCCGGGGCGGTGCTGAGTTGGCCGGACGAAGCCATCGCACGGCGTTTCGACCGGCTTTTCGGCGACCCGCAGCCCGTCCGCAAGGTGTACCGCGCGATCCCGCACATCGCGGCGACGGTGGGTGGCGTCTCGGCGGCGGTGCTGGTCGGCGGGTTCGCCGGGGTGGTGGCCGGCACAATCGTGACGGCGACCGGGTGGTGGGCGATCCGCCGTGGCCGCCGTCCGCGCCCGGCGGTCGTGGACATCGCGGCCAAGCTGCGGCTGGCGGGAACGCTCGACCTCCTCGCCGCCTGCCTGCGCGCCGGGCTGCCGGTGCCCTCGGCCCTGGAGGCCGTGGCCGGCACGGCGCCCGCGGTCGCGAGGGCGGCGCTGAGCTCGACGGCCGGGTTGCTCGCCTTCGGCTCCCGGCCGGACGAGGCCTGGGCGCCGGTGCAAGCCGTCCCGGGCCTGGGGGAGCTGGCAGCCGCGGCGATCCGGACGTCCCGGTCGGGCGCGGCGTTCGCCACGGCGGCGGGCGACCTCGCCGGACGCTTCCGCGACGAGCTGGCCACCGAAGCCGAGGAACGCGCGGAACGGGCCGGCGTGGCGCTCGCTCTACCGGTCGGGCTGTGCTTCCTGCCCGCCTTCTTCTGCCTCGGCGTGCTGCCGGTCGTCCTCGGCCTCGCGGGACGGCTCGGTCCGCTCTTCTGACCCAGAACTCCTATCGAAGGGAAACCCCATGCGCGCGTTCCGCCGACGGCCCCGTTCGGACGACGGTTCCACGACGGTCGAGTACGCCATCGTCACGGTCGCCGTCGCGGCCTTCGCTGCCGTCCTCTACTCCTTGCTCACCGGGGACTCGGTCGTCTCGTGGCTGACGAACCTGGTCATGAAGGCCCTGTCGGTGCCGTCATGAGACGCCGGGACGAAGGTTCGGTGACGGTCGAGGCCGCGCTCGGCTTGGCCGGCTTGACGGTGGTGACGGTCCTGCTCGTCGCGGGCCTCATGGCCGTGACGAGCCAGCTGCGCTGCACGGACGCGGCCCGCGAAGCAGCACGGCTGCTGGCGAGAGGCCAGCCCGAGCAGGCAGCGGCCGCGGTCCACGAGGTAGGTCCGCCGGACGCGAAGCTGGCCTTCGAGCGAACCGGCGACACGATCACGGCGAAGGTGACGGCCCACCCGGCGGCAGGCTTTCTCCCGGCCATCCACCTGGCCGCCACGGCCTACGCGGTGGCGGAGCCGGGCACGGAGGTGACCGATGCCCCGGGCTGACGGACGAGGCGATGACACCGGAGCGGCCACGATCTGGACGGCAATGGCGGTGGCGGCCCTGACCGGAGTGGCGACGCTCGCGCTGTGGCTGGGCGCAACGCTGGCGGCTCGCCACCGGGCGGAGTCAGCAGCGGACCTGGGTGCGTTGGCCGCGGCTTCCCACGCGAGCGAAGGACAGGCCCAGGCATGCGAACGCGCGAGATGGGTGGCTGACCGGATGGGAGTGACGCTCCGAACGTGCCGCTGGCAAGGACCCGACGCCTTGGTCGAGGTCGAAGCGCACGGCCCGGCTTTCGCAGGCCTGCCGAACCCATCCGCCCACGCCCGCGCCGGCCCGGCGGCCGACCTGACGCCACCGCCAGCGACGCCGGTGCCGTGGGGAGGCCTCGGCGATACGCCCACGAGCCCGCTGCGCACCCACGGATGAACCCCGCTCGCAACACGGTGAGCCCGCAAACACAGGCGAATCTGGCTCCGCATCGATGGGCCCTGCCGCGCGCCGGAGTGCGGTGGGTGGACCGCCATCAGCGCGGCTTCCTCGGCGTGCTCCACCGCCGACTTCGCGGCGGCCCTGTGGACGAGCCCTCGTGCCCACCTCCGGGCGATCGCGCAGCTCGGCATGCGACTGGCGCTGAGTCACGTCCAGCATCGGACCGGCGTTCGCGGCTGCGCCCGACCCTGTCCGGCGCACCATCGCGGCCTCCGGTGGCGCTCGTCGAGCAGGCCGCCCTCCCGCGGCCGACCGTGTCGCGCTTCTGCGACACACCGCCCGCCAGCGCCGCCCGCCAGCGCGCCCGTCCGCCCGGCCCGCCAGCGCCGCCCGGCCCGCCAGCGCCGCCCGGCCCGCCAGCGCCGCCCGGCCGCGCCGCCCGCCAGCGCCGCTCGGCCGCGCCGGTCGGCCGCGCTGTCCGGCCGTGTCGCACTTCTGCGACAGCTCGACCGGTCGCGCCGCCTGGCCGTGCCGCCCGGCGGACGCCGACCGGTCGGTATGGGGCGATGACCGGCTGATCCGCCGGGCCGGGCGATGAGCGGCTGATTGTCACGGGCAGCGGTCGTTGGTGCACGGCGAGCGGTCGAATTCGCTGCTCACCTGCGCCGAAGCGGTGCGCCGAAGCCGTCGAACCGGCGTCCGGAACGCCGCGGATCCTGGGCTTTCGCACGACGAACGGTCCGTGTGCGGTCGCCGTTCACCGTTCAGGCGCGCCCGGGGATTCGGTCGGGCCGTAGGGGTCACTGGGCGTTCATCGCCTCGTAACCACCGGTTGTCGCGTGGGGGTTCCGGGCAATGTGCAACTTGCCGTTAAGTGAGATGTGCGACACCACGACCGGGTTTAGCGGGTCGCTGAGAACCGGAACTTGAAGGCAGGAAACACAATGTTGGACGCGAATTGGCCGGACAGCTGGCGCGGTGCCTTCCGCATCGAACTGCGGGCGGAGGCGATCGGTCTCGCCTGGCGCGGCTGGCCGGTGCTCCCGGGCGTCAACCCCGCTCCGCTCACCGACGGCGACGACCTCGCCTGGCGCCGTCCGGTTCCGGCCAGTGAAGCCTGGCGCGAGCAGCTCGGCACCCACGCCCACGAGGTCGCCACCTGGTTCTCCGACCGCACCCACAGCCTGCTCGTCGCCACCGGCACCGTGCTCGACGCCATCGAGGTCGACGACGAACTCGGCAAGCGCGCCTGCCGCCTCCTCCGCGCCCTCGGCCACCCCGCGCCCATCATCGCGCTGCCGAACGGCCGCTGGCTCTTCCTCACCACCGTCGCCGACCGCGTTCCGGCCGAGCTGGCCACCCGCGCCGCCATCCAGTGGCACGGCAAGGACAGCTACATCCCGCTGCCGCCGTCGCCGTTCCAGCACGGTGTCGTGCACTGGCGCGTCAAGCCCGAGGTCTGCGGCTGGCAGCTGCCGGACGCCGCCGAGGTGCACGACGTCCTCGTCCGCGCGCTGGCCGGCGCCGCAGCCCCGCAGCTGGTCCAGACCAGCGCCGCCTGACGCGGCGGTCTGAACCAACTCGAACCACCGCCGACGGCCGGTCCCAGCCCGGCCGAGGCGGAGCACGACACAACTCCATGGACCACCAAGTGGCCGTTCTAAGCACCGTGTTGACGCAACGCCCCGAGCACGGCGCCCAGCACGGCCACCGCCCCCGCCTTGTCCAGCGGTTCGTTGCCGTTCCCGCACTTCGGCGACTGAACGCAGGACGGGCACCCCGTCGGGCACTCGCAGGAGACGATCGCCTCCCGCGTTGCGGCCAGCCACGGGACAATCGCGGCATAACCGCGTTCGGCAAATCCCGCACCCCCGGGATGCCCGTCATGCACGAACACCGTCGCCTCCCCGGTGTCTTCGTGCCACGCGGTACTCACCCCGCCGATGTCCCAACGGTCGCACGTAGCGAACAGCGGTAGCAGGCCGATCGCCGCGTGCTCGGCGGCATGCAGGGCACCGGGGACCCGTGCCGGAACCAATCCGGCACCCCCCGGTGTCCTGCCACCCTCGTGAACGGGCCCCCGACCGTTCGCCAGGGGTTCCTCCCCGGTCCCCACCGGCCCCGCAGATTCGGTCCCCACCCGATGGCCCCCGGTCCCCGCCTCGCCATCGGCCGTGCAGTTCCCGAGCAGTTCCGCGGACACCGTGTACCAGACCGCGCGCGTGCGCAGGCTCTGCTCCGGCAGGTCGAGCGGCGTGTGGTCCAGCACCTCCCCGGACGGCCGCCGCCGCAGGTAGCCGACCACCTGCGACGTCACGGCCACCTCGCCGAGGCAGACGCTCACCCCGCCGTGGTCCTGCTTCTCCTGGGTGCTCAGCACCGAGATGTCGACGATCTCGCGCGGGGTCGTCGTCCAGTCCGGGTTCTCCGCGTGGACCAGCGCCAGCCCCTGGTCCAGGTCCAGCTCGTCGACGACGTACGACGCGCCCTGGTGCAGGTACACCGCGCCCGGGTGCACGGCGAAACAGGCCGAGCCCGGGTCGACCGTCCCGAGCATCCGGCCGGAATCCGATTCGACGACCGCGATCTGCTCCCCGCCGGTGCCGCGGATGCCGACCTCGGCGTGCGGCCGGTCCCGCGAAGTCCAGTACCAGCCGCTCGACCGGCGCCGCACCAGCTTCTGCTCCGCCAGCTCGGCCAGCACTTCCTGGGCCGCCGCCCCGCCGAACACCTCCAGCTCGGGCAGCGTCAGCGGCAGCTCGGCCACAGCGCACGCGAGCTGCGGCGCGAGCACGTACGGGTTCGCCGGGTCGAGCACCGCCGTCTCGACCGGCCGCGAAAGCAGCGCCGCCGGGTGGTGCACCAGGTACGTGTCGAGCGGGTCGTCCCGCGCGACGAACACCACCAGCGCCGAATCGCCGGAACGGCCCGCCCGGCCGGCCTGCTGCCAGAACGACGCGAGCGTGCCCGGGTAGCCGGCCAGCACCACCGCGTCCAGGCCCGCGATGTCGACGCCGAGCTCCAGGGCGTTCGTCGTCGCGACGCCCAGCAGCCGCCCCGACAGCAGTGCGGCCTCCAGGGCGCGGCGCTCCTCCGGCAGGTAACCGGACCGGTACGCCGCAACGGTTTCCGTCAACGACGAGTCCACTTCGGACAGTATGCGACGGGCCCCCAGCGCGGCCAGCTCCGCGCCCCGCCGCGACCGGATGAATGCCAGCGACCGCGCGCCCTCCAGCACCAGGTCGGCGAGGATCCGCGACGTCTCCGCGCCGGCCGACCGCCGGACCGGTGCGCCGTTCTCCCCGGTCAGCTCCTCCAACAGCGGCGGCTCCCACAACGCGACCGTCCGGGCGCCGCGAGGAGAAGCGTCCTCCGTCACGGCGACACACGACACCCCCGTCAACCGCGAAGCGAACGAAGCAGGCGAAGCCGTCGTCGCCGAAGCGAGCACGAAGACCGGCGAAGCGCCGTAGTGCTCGGCCACCCGCCGGAGCCGGCGAAGCAGCAGAGCGACGTGCGAGCCGAAGACGCCGCGGTAGCTGTGGCACTCGTCGACCACCACGCAGCTGAGCCGCCGGAAGAACGTCGCCCACCGGCCGTGCGCCGAGAGGATCCCGCGGTGCAGCATGTCCGGGTTGGTGAACACCCAGTTCGCGTGCGCGCGCACCCAGTCGCGCTCCGCCATCGGCGTGTCCCCGTCGAAGGAGGCCGCCCGCACCCCCGGCACGTCCAAAGAGGACACCGACCGCAGCTGGTCCGCCCCGAGCGCCTTGGTCGGCGACAGGTAGAGCGCGTTCGCCTTTTCGCCCGCCGCGAGCCGGGACAGCACCGGCAGCTGGTAGGCGAGCGACTTGCCCGACGCCGTCCCCGTCGAAATCACGACGTGCCGGCCCTCGTACGCGTGCGACGCCGCCTCCGCCTGGTGCGTCCAAGGCGCCGAGACGCCGCAGTCACGCAACGCAGCGACAACCGCCGGATCCGCCCACGACGGCCACTCTGCGTAGCGCGCGGCGCGGCCCGGCAGGTCCGCGACGTGCGTGACCGGGTGCTCGCGCGACGGGACGCCGGCGGTCACCCGCCTCAGCAGCCGCTGCCCACGTGATTCGTCCACCCGCCGAGCTTGGCACAGGGGTACGACACTTCTGGCATCCCCAGCTGCGCCAACGGATCGGCGGCAGGGTGATCGATCAAGTGAGGAGACTCACAAGGTAACGGAATGTACCGTCACCGGGACGGCGTGAAGACGCTGGTTGCGATACCAATACACTCCCGCAATCCACACCCTCTGTGGTGAGCGTCATGTGAGACGTGCATTGCTGCCCGGCTAGCGTGTCGCTCGGTACAGGGTCCATGCCAGCGCCGGCCGTGTCGAACCCTCGGCTTGCCGTCGACGCTGGCGATCGGCGACGTCTCATGGAGGACGAATGTCACGGCAGTTCCTCGCGGAGGGCGGCGGAAAAATCGCCCTCTCCGGAGGTGGCTACACGATTGTCGGTGTAGTCGCCGTGGTCGCGCTTGCCGCACTCGTCATCGGCTACGTCTTGCTCAAGGAGGTGCTGGCCGCAGGCCAGGGCACCGCCAAGATGCAGGACATCGCCAAGGCGGTGCAGGAAGGCGCGGCCGCGTACCTCAAGCGGCAGCGGAACACCCTCGCCATCTTCGGCGTGATCGTGTTCCTCCTGCTCTTCATCCTTCCCGCGGACGACTGGAACGAGAAGATCGGCCGCTCGATCTTCTTCCTGGTCGGTGCGGGGTTCTCGTTCGCCATCGGCTACCTCGGCATGTGGCTGGCGACGCAGGCGAACCTGCGCGTCGCGGCCGCGTCGCGTGAGGAAGGCGGCCGCGAGAAGGCGATGCGCGTCGCGTTCCGCACCGGTGGCGTGGTCGGCATGATCACCGTCGGCCTCGGCCTGTTCGGTGCCGCGGTCGTCGTGCTGGTCTACGCCGGCCAGGCGCCCAAGGTGCTCGAGGGCTTCGGCTTCGGCGCCGCCCTGATCGCGATGTTCATGCGTGTCGGCGGCGGTATCTTCACCAAGGCCGCCGACGTCGGCGCGGACCTGGTCGGCAAGGTCGAGCAGGGCATCCCGGAGGACGACCCCCGCAACGCCGCGACCATCGCGGACAACGTGGGCGACAACGTCGGTGACTGCGCCGGCATGGCCGCGGACCTCTTCGAGTCCTACGCCGTCATGCTGGTCGCCGCGCTGATCCTGGGCAGCACCGCCTTCGGCGTGCACGGCCTGATCTTCCCGCTGATCGTGCCGGCCATCGGCGTGGTCACCGCCGTCATCGGTGTCTACATCACCAAGGCGCGCGCGGGCGAAGGCGGTCTGGTCACGATCAACCGCTCCTTCTACATCTCCGCGGTGATTTCCGCGGTGCTGTCGGCGATCGCGGCGTTCGTGTACCTGCCGAGCAGCTTCTCCGACTTCGGCGCGGACTTCGCCCAGACCACCGGCAACCCGGCGGTCATCGCGACCGTCGCGGTGATCATCGGCATCGTGCTCGCGGCGATCATCCTGAAGCTGACCGGGTACTACACCGGCACCGAGTACAAGCCGGTCAAGGACGTCGGCCGCACCTCGGAAACCGGCCCGGCGACGGTCATCCTGTCCGGCATCTCGGTCGGGTTCGAGTCCGCTGTGTACACCGCCCTCGTGATCGCCGCCGCCGTGTTCGGTGCCTACCTGCTGGGCGGCGGCATCGCGCTGTTCGCCGTGGCGCTGGCCGGCACCGGCCTGCTCACCACGGTCGGCGTCATCGTCGCGATGGACACCTTCGGCCCGGTTTCGGACAACGCGCAGGGCATCGCCGAGATGTCCGGTGACGTCGACGAGAAGGCCGCGCAGATCCTCACCGAGCTGGACGCGGTCGGCAACACCACCAAGGCGATCACCAAGGGCATCGCGATCGCCACCGCGGTCCTCGCGGCGACGGCGCTGTTCGGGTCCTACTCGGACGCGATCACCAAGACGCTGTCGGGCATGGGCAACGGCGTGGTCACCGGTCTCGACGCGGCCAAGTCGTTCGTCAACGAGATCGTCAGCCCGAACACGCTCGTCGGCGTGATCATCGGTGCGGCCGTGGTGTTCCTCTTCTCCGGCCTCGCGGTGAACGCGGTCTCCCGCGCCGCCGGTGCGGTCGTCTTCGAGGTCCGTCGCCAGTTCCGCGACATCCCGGGGATCATGGAGGGCACCACCCGTCCCGAGTACGGCAAGGTCGTCGACATCGTCACGCGCGACTCGCTGCGTGAGCTGACGACGCCGGGTCTGCTGGCGGTCTTCGCCCCGATCGCGGTCGGCTTCGGCCTGGGCACCGGCGCGCTCGCCGGCTACCTGGCCGGCGCGATCGCCTGCGGCACCCTGATGGCGATCTTCCTCGCCAACTCCGGTGGCGCGTGGGACAACGCGAAGAAGCTGGTCGAGGACGGCAACCACGGTGGCAAGGGCTCGCCCTCGCACGAGGCCACCATCATCGGTGACACCGTCGGTGACCCGTTCAAGGACACCGCCGGCCCGGCGATCAACCCGCTGATCAAGGTGATGAACCTGGTCTCCGTGCTGATCGCGCCGGCCGTCGTGCAGTTCTCGATCGGTCCCGACGAGAACGCCGCGGTCCGCATCATCATCTCGCTCGTCGCGGTCGCCGTGATCGTGGCGGCGATCGTGGTGTCGAAGCGGCGGGGCACCGTCATCTCCGACACCCCGGCCGAGATCAAGGCCTGAGTTCCACGATGACCCCCGGGCCCGGTGCGCAGCGACGCGTGCCGGGCCCGGGGCCTGCCATCCCAGAAAGGCCCGGCGACTTGCGAAGCACCACCGAGTCGGTACCGTCGGGCCTGCCGGGACGCCGTCGGGCAGGAGGTACGCGGGTGCGGCAGCGCTCGACCGTCTTCGCCGCCCTCGCCACGACGATCACCATCGGACTCGCCGGGTGCGGGCAGCCCGCCCCGGCGCCGTCGCCGCCGCGGGACCAGGACCTGCCGGTGACGACCGTGGTGCCCCGAGCCGATCCCGCGGCGAGGTGGGCGGGCGGCTACTGCGACGCGGTGACGCACCTGGTCCGCGCGCTCGCGGCCCTGCCCGCCGTCGACCCGAGCACCCCGCAGAACGCGTCCCGGACGTCCAGTGACCTCCTTTCGTCGGTCGTCGCCGGCCTCGACGAGAGCTTGGCCGGGCTGAAGGCGCTCGGGGCGCCGCCGGTGGCGTCGGCGGACGGCGGCCGCAAGGACGTCATCGCGCAGTTCGCCGGCATCCGCGCGGAGGCCGAGAACGCGCGACGGCGCATCGAAGCGGCCCGCGGGAACGCAGCGGCGACGAAGGACGCTCTCGGCCAGGCCAGGGCGACGCTCGACCGCATCGACGCGCTCGACTACCTCAAGGGCCTCAAGGACGTGCCGGCCCTGGCGGCGGCCCAGCAGCGCGCGCCGTCCTGCCGCCGGCTGGATCAGCCTGCCGGCTGAAGATCCGCGCGGGACCTGCCGCGAATCGAACTTGTGTTCTAGTATGGCGCGGTGGATCGGACGATCTCGCTCTTTTCCGCCGAGGCCAGCGGGCCGGGTCTGGGCGACCTGGCCGGCCTGTTGTGCTGCCACGGCCAGATCACCGGTTTCGGGCGCACGGCCGCCCGGCTGTCGGTGGTCGTCGAGGAGCCGTGGCGGGCCCACGTCCTGGCCGGCGAGTTCCGTTGCCGCGGCGCGGACGCCCAGGTGTCGAAGGCGGACTGCGGCCGTCCACAGGTGCGCACGTCGTTCCGGGTCGACCTGCTGCCGCTCGCGGTGCGGTGGCTGCGTGCGGGCTGCGCGGGCCCGGCCGAGGACGATTCGGGCAAGGCGGTGCCGGACGGCTTCCGGCTGAGCGGCGCGATGCTGCGGATGTGGGCGCTCGCCGGCGGCCGTCCCGGGACGCAGGGCTACCTGCTGGGCGTCGACCCGCTCGCCCCCGGCATGCACGAGCGGCTGGTCGAAGCGCTGACGCCGTTGGGCGTCACGGCGAAGCTGACCGGCCCGAAAGCCGAGGTCCCGGCGGTCAGGGTCACCGGGAAACGCCGGTTGGAGGCGCTGCTGGAGCTGATCGGGGAGCCGCCGCCGGGCGCCGAGGCGGCGTGGCCGGGTGCGGCGCCGCAACCCGTCCCGCACCCGGAGGCCGTGACGAGCACGGCCTGACCGGGTGCGAGAGCGGCGTCAGGGCCGGGGCAGCGTGCAGCCGGCCTGCGTGAGCGCGATTTCGTTGGCCGCGGTGAGGCAGGCGGGAATGCCGTAGGTCTCCTCGCCGTAGTTCGTCTTGTAGTGCACGGTGACGTTGCCGGCCTGGTCGACCTCGCACGGGTTGTTCTCCGTGCAGCGCTCGCCGTCCTCGTTGCCGGTGTTGTTCACGCCGACGACCTTGCCGCCGGAGATGATCGGGGAGCCGGAAGTACCGCCGATGGTCTGGCAGGCGGAGGTGTAGCGGATCGAGTCCTTCCAGGTCCAGCTGCCCTCCTTCAGCCGGTAGACGAACCCGTCGATGTTGCAGGAGTAGATGCGCTTCCAGTAACCGGAGACGACGTCGATCGGCGCGCCGGCCGCCGGGTGCGCGTTCGACAGCTCCAGCGGCGAGATCCCGTAACTCGCTTTGATCTGCGCGTAGGTGGTGGTGAGCTGGTAGAGCGAGACGTCGGTGTCGGTCATCGTGCCGTAGACGATCTTCTTGGCCCGGAGCGTGGCCTTGTTGCTGCCGCTGGCGGTGAGCAGCGTGAACGTCCGGCTGGAGGCGCGGTTGGTGATCACCTCACCCGGGCCGGGGAAGCCGGTCTCGAGGCAGTGCCCGTTGGACATGACGAGCGCGGGCGCGGTGTCCGGCGTCGCGGCGGGCTTGACGACCGACCCCGAGCAGTTGGACAGCGCCACCGTGCCGGCGAAGTTCGCCGCGGCCGCACTCGCCGGAGTGGTGCCCAGTAATACTGTGGCGGTCGCGGCGGTGAAGAGGGCGCCGAGCAGGCGTCGGGTCATGGCGGATCCTTTCGGCTGGGCGGGGAACCCAGTGAAGCGGTGACGTCCCGGCGCCCACCACCGTCGAACGGAGGGTATCCGGACGGTCACGCGCTAGGCTGCGCAGGACGTGGCCGAAATCACGTGGCAGGTACGTTGGGGAAACATCGTCGAGGTCAGCGGCGATGCGCTGGGCACAGGACCGGCGGCGTGTTGGGCCACCTCCACGCCGTCCGGCCGGGAACAGCGTGCACACTGGCAGGTCGAGACACGGGCCCTGGCAGGGACGTGGTGCAGTCCCGCGGCGGCGGGACGAGATGAGCGGAGAGCAGGACAGCGTGGCAGGAGCACGGACCAAGAAGAACGGAGCCGCGGCGGGCAACGGCGCCGGGCACCGGCGGCTGGTCATCGTCGAGTCGCCGACGAAGGCCCGCAAGATCGCGCCCTACCTCGGCGGCGGTTACGTCGTCGAGTCCTCCGTCGGGCACATCCGCGACCTGCCGCGCGGTGCCGCCGACGTGCCCGCCCAGTACAAGGGCGAGGCCTGGGCGCGGCTCGGCGTCGACGTCGACAACGGCTTCAAGGCCCTTTACGTGGTGACCCCGGACAAGAAGTCCAAGGTCACCGAGCTCAAGGGCCTGCTGAAGGACGTCGACGAGCTCTACCTCGCCACGGACCCCGACCGCGAGGGCGAGGCCATCGCGTGGCACCTGCTCGAGACGCTGAAGCCGAAGGTCCCGGTCCGCCGGATGGTCTTCCACGAGGTCACCGAGCAGGCCATCCGCGCGGCCGCCGACTCGACCCGCGAGCTCGACGCCGACCTCGTCGACGCCCAGGAAACCCGCCGCATCCTCGACCGCCTCTACGGCTACGAGGTCTCGCCGGTGCTGTGGAAGAAGGTCATGCCGAAACTTTCGGCGGGCCGCGTGCAGTCCGTGGCGACGCGGATCGTGGTCGAGCGCGAACGCGAGCGCATGCGCTTCACCTCGGCGTCCTACTGGGACATCTCGGCGACCATGGACGCCGGCGAAGAAGCTTCGCCGCGGAACTTCCCCGCGCGGCTCGTCGCCGTCGACGGCGCGCGCCTGGCCACCGGCCGCGACTTCGGCTCGGACGGGCAGCTCAAGGCGTCGAACCACGAAGTCCGCGTGCTCGCCGAAGCCGACGCGCGGCGCCTCGCCGACGCGCTGAAGCAGCGTGACTTCAAGGTCGCGAGCGTCGAGGAGAAGCCGTACACGCGCAAGCCGTACGCCCCCTTCATGACGTCGACGCTGCAGCAGGAGGCGGGCCGCAAGATGCGGTTCACCTCGGAGCGCACCATGCGGATCGCGCAGAAGCTGTACGAAAACGGCTACATCACTTATATGCGTACCGACTCCACGACGTTGTCGGAGTCGGCGATCTCGGCCGCGCGCAGCCAGGCCACGCAGCTGTACGGCAAGGAGTACGTCTCGCCGACGCCGCGCCAGTACACGCGCAAGGTGAAGAACGCGCAGGAGGCCCACGAGGCGATCCGGCCGTCGGGCGAGGTCTTCCGCACGCCGGGCCAGGTCGCGGGCGAGCTGGACACCGACGAGTTCCGGCTCTACGAGATGATCTGGCAGCGCACGATCGCGTCGCAGATGGCGGACGCCAAGGGCACCACGATGTCCGTGCGCATCGTCGGCAACGCGACCTCGGGCGAGGAGTGCACCTTCGCGGCTTCGGGGCGCACGATCACCTTCGCGGGCTTCCTGAAGGCGTACGTCGAGGCGGTCGACACCGAGACCGGCGGCGAGGCCGACGACAAGCAGAGCCGCCTGCCGGTGCTGGAGAAGGACCAGGCGCTCACCGCGGCCGAGCTGAGCCCGGACGGGCACACCACGTCGCCGCCGGCCCGGTACTCCGAGCCGAGCCTGGTGAGCAAGCTGGAAGAGCTGGGCATCGGCCGCCCGTCGACGTACGCGTCGATCATCAAGACGATCCAGGACCGCGGCTACGTCTGGAAGAAGGGCGCCGCGCTCGTCCCGTCGTGGGTCGCGTTCGCCGTGATCGGCCTGATGGAACGGCACTTCGAGCGGCTCGTCGACTACGACTTCACCGCCGGCATGGAGGACGAGCTCGACCGCATCGCGGCCGGCGACGAGCAGCGCGCGCAGTGGCTGTCGAAGTTCTACTTCGGCGGCGACATGGGCGTCGACGGCTCGATCGGCCGCCTGGGCGGGCTGAAGAAGCTGGTCGAGGGCAGCGTCGAGGACATCGACGCGCGGGAGATCAACTCGATCCCGCTGTTCAGCGACGAGAACGGGCACACCGTCGTGGTCCGCGTCGGCCGCTACGGGCCGTACCTGGAGCGCGAGGTCGACGGGAACTCGCAGCGCGCGAACCTGCCGGAGGACCTGCCGCCGGACGAGCTCACGCAGGAGATCGCGGAGAAGCTGTTCGCGACCCCGCAGGAGGGCCGCACGCTGGGCACCGACCCGGTGAGCGGGCACGAGATCGTCGCGAAGGAAGGCCGCTTCGGGCCGTACGTGACCGAGGTGCTGCCGGAGATCGAGATCCCCGAGGACGCCACGGCCGCGCAGAAGAAGGCCGCGAAGGCGAAGGCGCCGAAGCCGCGGACGGGCTCGCTGTTCAAATCGATGGACATCGAGACGATCACGCTGGACGACGCGCTGAAGCTGCTGTCGCTGCCGCGCGTGGTCGGCAAGGACCCGGAGTCCGGCGACGAGATCACCGCCCAGAACGGGCGCTACGGGCCGTACCTGAAGAAGGGCACGGACTCGCGTTCGCTTTCGACCGAGGACCAGCTCTTCTCGATCACCCTCGACGAAGCCCTGAAGATCTACGCCGAGCCGAAGCAGCGTGGGCGGTCGGCGACGGCGAAGCCGCCGCTCAAGGAGCTCGGCGACGACCCGGTGTCGGGCAAGCCGATGGTGGTCAAGGACGGCCGGTTCGGCCCGTACGTGACCGACGGCGAGTACAACGCGACGCTGCGGAAGGGCGACGAAATCGAGTCGCTGACCGCGGAGCGGGCGGCCGAGCTGCTGGCGGAGAAGCGGGCCAAGGGCCCGGCGCCGAAGCGGAAGGCACCGGCGCGCAAGCCGGCGTCGACCACGGCGAAGACGGTCAAGGCGGGCACGACCAAGAAGGCCGCCGCCGCGAAGTCGACCACGGCCAAGCGCTCGAGCTCGACCGCGACGAAGGCTAAGTAAGTCCTCATCTCGAAGGCCTCCCCGCCGGCCGGTGGGGAGGCCTTCGGCGTCACACCTTCAGGTGACACCTCGAACGCATGTTCGAGAAATTGTCGGTGGTGCCGGGTTCCATGGACGCGTGACCAAAACACCACGCACTGTGCACGCACTGACCACGAAGATCCTGAAGCCGGTCCGGGTGGCGGCCGCCGGCAGTGCCACCGCTGCGGACCTGATGGAGTCGCTGGACGGCTTCGCCGGCAGCGGCGGCGTCTGTGGCGTCGCCGTCGCGCTGTCCGGTGAGCCGTGGACCTCGGCGTTCTACGACGACCGGATCAGGTTCGCGATCGCCGGAGACGGCCTGAGACTGTCCGGACCTTCGCCGGGCGGTGTCGCGGAGCTGCTCCGGCTCGCGTTGACGCGCCTGCCTCAGCTGCCGCCGGTACCGGGCGAGGGCCTGTACCTCGACGCCGACGAACGTGGCGTGCTGGAGCCGGAGCAGGAGTGCCTGGTTCTGGATCTGGTGGACGACCTGCGGCGGACCCGGCGCGGCACCGTCCAGTTCGACATCGCGCTCGACGGCTCGCCGTCCCGGTGGGAGATGCTGGCGTTTGTCGACGACGACCGCGGGCGGCACCTGGCGGCCTTGGGCAGACCGCGGGGCGGCCACCGCCGGCTCTGGTGGCTGCCCGGGACCGTGGCGCGGCTCGCGGAGTTCGTCGAAGGGCGGGTGCCGGAGCATGGCTGAGCCGCTCGGCGACCGCTCGCCGACCGATGTCACCCGCTCGAACACCTGTGCGAGAAATTGTCGGTGCCAGGGTGTTCAATCAAGGGGTGAGCAACGCAGTCGCCGTCTTCGACGTCATCGACGAGGTCATCGCCCCGCTGTCGGCCGAGGTGCCGGAGCGGCCCTCGGTGATGGAGTTCTACGACCCCGAGTTCGAGATCCCGCCGGTGCTGGCGGCCACCGAGCCGCTGCCGGGCCGTCGCCCCTCGCCGGCGTCGAGCCTCGCGGACGAGGTGGAGCAGTACACGCGGTTCGTCGCCGGAATGGCCGCGCTCGGCCTCGCGCCTGGTGGCGAGGTCACGGCGGAAGCCGTCGGGCTGTACCGGGCGCTGCGCGGCGGTTTCATCCGCGGCGTGGTCACCGGGGTCTTCCCGGCCCGGGCCAAGCCGTGGGAGGTGCGGTTCTTCGGCGACGAGGACTACACCACGGTCCTGCACAAGCTGGGCAACCGTGCGCGACTGCGGTCGGGCTTCCTCAGCGAGCTGCCGGGCTGGGTGTTCGACGGCCTGCCCGACCGGCCGCCGGGGCCGGGCGAGCACCTGCGCATCGAGACCGACGAGCGTGGGCTGATTCCCCTTGGCTGCGAGCGGGCGATCGAGCTGATCCGGGAGTGCGCGGCCCGGCCGCGGCTGGGCACCGTGCTGGTCGACCTCGCGGTGCGCGACGCGATCTTGGCCGAGTACCCGCACGGCGCGTTCGGGCTGGTGGACAACGACCTTGGCCGGTACCAGTTCAGCGCCGCGGTGGCCCGGAGCGGGCGCTGGACGGTCACCTGGGGTCCCGCGTCGCGGAGCACGGCCGAGCAGTGGATCGTCGAGGCGGTGCAGAGCCATGCGTGAGGACGTGGAGGTGCGGAAGACGGCCGGTGAGGGCGTGGACAGGGTGGTCGCGGCGGCCCCTCGGGATTTGACCGTGCGTGAAGCGATCCTGGCGGCCGCCGAGCTGAACAACGACGTCCCGGAGCCGAGGCAGGCGGCCGCCGGTGACCCGGCGGCCGGGCCCGGTCCGGAGGAGAGGCGGCGGCATGGCTGACCGCACGGCGGCGAGGGAACTGCTCGAGCTGGCCGCGGGTCCGGTGCTGGCGGCGATGCCGGACCGCGAGCCGGTCGACCGGCTGTACAACCCGGACGTGAGCGACCACGACATCCTGGTCCACGGCCCGGTGTCGGACGACCCGGCGGACCTGGTGGCCGAGGTCGAGCGGCACGTGGCGTGGGCCGCCTGGATCGACGGCACCCCGTTCGGCGAGGACGGCGAGCTGAACGAGGTCGGCTTCGAGGTGGTGTCGCTGATGCTGCGCGGTTCGGTCCGGGCGGCGCTGTGCGGCGTCTTCGACCAAGGGCCGGAGGTGGCGGACATCCGCTGCTACGCCGACGGCGAGCGGGCGTTCATGATGGGCTCCCTCCCCGGCCGCACGGCGATCCACCTGGCCGACTTCGAGGAGCTGCCGGAAATGCTGGTGGCCGAGCTGCCGGAGGTCCCGTTCGGCGCCTCGGCCCGGGCGATCTGGGTCTCGGTGGACGACGACGGCCTGGTCCACGACGGCCAGGACGACGACGTGGGGGCCATGCGCGAGCTGCTGGCCCGCCCGAGGTCCGGAACGGCGGTCCTGGACATGCTGGCCTTCGGTGGTCTGTGCGCGGAGTTCCCGGACCACGGCTTCGTCCTGGTCGACACGGACCTGGGCCGCTTCGCCCTGGCCGCACTGGACCGCGGGGACGGCCGCCGCCAGCTGGTGCTGAGCCCCTTCAGCCGCGGGATGCTCCGCGACTGGTGCCGCAAGATGATCGACCTCGGACAGGAGGAGGAGATGCCCTGAGCGAAGGGAGCCGCGCGCCCAGCCGGCAGCGGACTCCGGCCCGCTCGAGCCACCGCCGAACTGGCCACCCGCGGCCAGTCACTGGCCACCCGCCGGCCAGCGCCGTTGTGATCGGACTCACTACAATCCGTCACGATCGGCGGTCGACCCGGCCACCGGCGGACTGGACACTGCAGGGGGTTCGAGTGCGGGCTTGCGCTCCGTGACGGACCAGCCGATCGAGACAGAGCCATTGGGCGGATGCGTTATCCGCCGACGTCGCTACCCTGGAAAGGCGAGGACATTCAGTAGTGAGGTGGTCACCATGAGCGCGAACGGTGAGGCTCCCTTCTTCAATGCCCCCGAGCTCACTCAGCGCGACGGCACTCTGTCCGAAGCACCAGCCGAGATGTTCGCGGATCCGGTTTCGGGCCTGGTCACCGCGGCGCCCGAGCCGCGCACCGCGGTCCCGGATGGCCAAGAGCCCGCCGCCGTCCCGGTGGCCGGGCCGGTCAAGCCGGACGAGGAAGCCGTGCGCCGGATGGTCGAGGAGACCCTCCGCGAGGAACAGGCGAAGGCTCCCCAGGCCATCCCGCCGGCGGGCACCCTGAACCAGGGCCAGCCGATGGGCCTGCTGCCCCGGCAGCGGAACCGGCGCCGCACGTGGCCGACCCGGCCGCCGCAGATCATGCGGTCCGTGCGGCAGGATCCGCTCGCCGAAGGCGATGCCGACGACGTCGAATTCGTCCCCGTCAAGCGGCGGCGGTTGCCGAAGGTGCCGTCGATGTCGATGCCGGCGTTCAACCGGCCGTCGTCGAGTGCGGCGGGGGTCATGCTCGCCGTGGTGTTGCTGATCGTGTTCGGTTTCGTCGCCATCGAGATGGTGTCCAGCCTGGTCAGCAGCGTGACCGGGCTGTTCGACTAGCGTCCCTCCGCCGGTCACCGCGGGCCTCGCACCACGGGGCCGTCCCCCGCGCCAGGGGCCGATCGGGCTACCCTGGCTTCATGGTCGGGTCCCTCACCGGGGCGTCCGGCACCGCGGTGACTAGTGGGGTGGGCGTATCAGCGAGGGCGTGCGATCGGTACCCGGGGCCGGCCCGGGTGCGTCGTCGGGCGCCGAGGCGTCCACGATCAGCCGGGTCCGGCGGGTACTGGCGATCAAACCTTTCCGGCGCCTCTGGGGCGTCACGTACCTGTGCAGCGTGGCCGACTGGCTGAACATCCTGGCCCTCACCGGCCTGGCCACGAAACTCACGGACAACTACTTCGCGCAGAACTTCGCCTTCGTCGGCGTGGTCCTGACCGGCCTGGCCCCGGGGCTGCTGTTCGCCCCGGTCGGCGGGCTGCTCGCGGACCGGTTCGACCGCCGCAAGGTCATGGTCGTCGCCGACCTGCTGCGGTGCGGGTTCCTGCTGTCCATCGCCATCGTCAGCGCGCCCTGGTGGCTGCTCGCCGGCAACTTCCTCGTCGGCAGCGCGTCGAGCATGTGGATCCCCTCGAAAGAGGCCGCGGTCCCGAACCTGCTCCGCCGTCCCGACCAGGTCGAAACGGCCAACCAGCTCGGCATGGTGATGACCTACGGCCTCGCCGTCATCACCGCGGCCGGCGCGAACGCGGTCATCACCGGCGTCAACACGACCTTCCACCTCTTCCCCGGTGACCCGAGCCTCAACATCGCGAAGCTGGTCGTCATCATCACCGGCCTGCTCTACCTGGCCAGCGCGATCCTCATCGCCACCCGGATTCCCGAGCTCTCGCTGCGCAACGTCCACGCGCTGCCGGAACAGAAGGTCAAGCCGGCCGACGAGGAGAAGTTCGGCGTCGGCCAGATGATCGCCGACGGCTTCCGGTTCATCCGCAGCACGCCGCTCGTGCGGGGCCTGCTCGTCGGCGCGTTCGGCGCGTTCGCGGCCGGCGGCGCGGTGATCGGCTCGGCCAAGCCTTACTCCTCGAGCCTGGGCGCCGGTGACTCGGCGTTCAACCTGCTGGTGCTGGCCGTCTTCCTCGGTCTGGCCACCGGCATGGCCACCGCCCCGAAGCTCGCCCGGCGGCTCGCGCACGACCGCCTGTTCGGCATCTCCATCGTCGCCGCCGCGCTTTCGCTGCTGGTGGTGGCCCTGTCGCCGCACCTGGCGTTCTCCCTGGTCGCGGTGTTCTTCGTCGGCATCTGGGCGGGGACGGCGTTCCTCACCGGTGTCACGATCATCGGCTCGCGGGTCGAGGACGCCATCCGCGGCCGGATCAACGCGATCTACCAGCTGATGATGAAGCTGGTGCTGTTCGGCACCACCGTCACCGTGCCGTTGCTGGTCGGCCTGGTGCACCAGCGCAACGTCAGCGTCTGGGGCAGCGAGCTCAGGATCGACGGCACCCGCCCGGTGATGCTCGGCGGCGCCGCGATCGCGCTGGTCGCCGGCCTCTTCGCCTACCGGCAGATGGACGACAAGCGCACCGAGCCGATCCTCGCCGACCTGCGCAACGCGCTGCGCCGCACGCCGCGGCGCGTGAACGGCTTCCTCATCGCCGTCGAGGGCACCACCGCGATCAACACCGCCATCCAGGCCGTCAACCTCGCCGACTGGCTGCGCGGCGGCACCCGGCCGGTCGTCGTCGCGGCGGATCCCGCGCTCGACGACCACCGGCTCGCCGCGCTCGTCTCCGGCGCCTCGCTCACCGGGGCGCGGGCCCAGGCGCTGGCCGCCGCCGCGGTGCGGGCCGACATCGTCGAGCGGCACGTCCAGCCGGCGCTGGACGCCGGTTCGGTGGTCGTCATGGAGCGGTTCGTCGACTCGCCGCTGGCGCACCTGTCCGCCGTCGCCGGGCTGGACAGCGACGAGCTCGAAGGCCTCGCCGACTGGGCGACCGGCCGCCTGCGCCCGGACCTGACCATCCTGCTGGACGCGGCCCCGAACGGGGCCCCGCGGGACAAGTCGGCCGCGATGAACGACCAGTGGCGCGTCCAGCACCTGCTCACCGAGATGGCCGCGGCCGACCCGGACCGCTACGTCGTGATCGACGCCGATGGCACGGACGCCGAGGTCGCCGAGCGCATCCGCACCGCGCTGCGGGCCGTGTTCGTCGGACGGCTGGCCGCGCTGGCGCCGACGACGAACAAGCCGGTGCCGCTCCCGCTGGACACGCTGCCCGTCGAAACCGTCGAAGCCGTCGAAGCCATCGAGACCCCGGAAGAGCCTCGCGTGGAGGCGAAGTGACGACGACCGAACGCATCGGCGTCTGGAACCAGCTGGTCGGCCAGGAGCCCGCGGTCGAGACGTTGGGCTCGGCCGCTTCGGCCGCCGCCAAGATCGTCGCCGGCGAGCCCGCGCCGCCCGGCGCGATGACGCACGCCTGGCTGCTCACCGGCCCGCCCGGCTCCGGCCGTTCGGTGGCCGCCCGGGCCTTCGCCGCGGCCCTGCAGTGCAGCACCGGCACCGGCTGCGACGCCTGCCCGGGCTGCCACACGACGATGGCGGGCACGCACGCCGACGTCCGGCTCGTCGTGCCGGAGGGCCTGTCGATCTCGGTGGCCGAGATGCGCGCGCTGGTGCAGGCCGCCGCGCGCCGCCCGACGACCGGCAACTGGCAGGTCGTGATCATCGAGGACGCCGACAGGCTCACCGAAGGCGCGTCGAACGCCCTGCTGAAGGCCGTCGAGGAGCCACCGGACCGCACGGTGTTCCTGCTCTGCGCGCCGTCGGACCACCCCGAGGACGTCTCCGTGACGATCCGGTCGCGCTGCCGCCTGGTGACGCTGCGGACGCCACCGCCGGAGGCGATCGCCGACGTCCTGATGCGCCGCGACCACGTCGACGCCGAACGCGCGCAGTGGGCGGCGTCCGTGTGCGGCGGCCACGTCGGCCGCGCGCGCCGGCTCGCCACCGACGAGGCCGCGCGGCAGCGCCGGGCCACCGTGCTGCGGATCCCGCTCGGCCTCCGCCGGATCGGCGACGTCTTCACCTGCGCCGACCAGCTGATCAGCGCGGCCGAGGCGGACGCGGGCGAGGCCAGCAAGGCCCGCGACGAAGACGAGCGCAACGAGCTGCGGACGGCGATGGGCGGTGACGGCGTCGGCAAAGGCGTCGCCGGAGCCAAAAGAGCCGCCGAAGCCGCGGTCAAGCAGCTCGAGAAGAAGCAGAAGTCCCGTGCGACCCGCACCCAGCGCGACACGCTCGACCTGGCGCTGGTCGACCTCGTGGGCTTCTACCGCGACGTCCTGGTGACCGCGACCCGCTCCGGCGCGACGCTCAACCACCCCGACCACGCCGACGAGATCCGCGAGGCGGCGGCGTCGTGGACGACGGAGTCGACGCTGCGGCGGCTCGAAGCGGTGCTGGAGTGCCGCGAGGCGATCGAGCTCAACGTGAAGCCGCGCATCGCCGTCGAGGCGATGGTCATGACGCTGCGCCAAGGCTGAACGTGAAGGAGCCCGCCAGGCGAACCCGGCGGGCTCCTTCACACCCCTCGGGTCACTCGCGCGGACGAGGTGAGGGCTTGAACGGCTTCTCCTCGACGGCCACGGCCAGCGGACGCCGCCGCCCGCCCGGCATCGCGGCCACCATCACCACGCCGAGCAGCAGCATCGCCGTACCCGTCCAGAACAGCGGCACGGTGTCGTATGCCCCACTGGTGTAGGCCAGGTTCTTCACCGGGCCCTTCGGCGCCTCACCACCGGCGGGCGGCGGCGTCGACGTCGTCCCGCAGACCACGCCGCCGGTCGGTGCGTACGCGCGGGCGATCTGCTCACCCAGCGACAGCTGGGCCAGCGACGACGGCAGGTTCTTCGCCTGGTCGTCCGGCAGCAGGCTCTTGAGCTTGGTCGTCGGCAGCAGCTGCAGGTCGAACATCCGCGCCGACGCGCCCAGCTGGTAACCGGCGAACGGCGTGGTCATGTTCGCCGACTTCTGGTCGAGCCCGGCGATGCTCAGCCGCAGCACACCGAGGTCCAGCACGGTGCCCGCGGTGTTGCCGACCTGCTGGAGGCCCTTGGTGAGCGTCGAGACCAGCCCACCGACCACCGGGATGTCGTCGACCTGCCCGAACTGGTCGCTGAGCCCCTTCAGCGGCAGCCCGATCGGGATGTCCTTCGTCGGGTGCGCGGCATCCAGCGTGTAAAGCGTCTTCCCGCCGGCGGCGATGGTCAGCACCGGCGCGGTGTACTCGACCTTGGACGTCTTCGCGTCGCCGGTGGAGGTCACCTTGAGCGTCGGCTGGCTGGCCACCTTGATGCTCAGCGCCAGCGGCGTGCCCTTGAGGATCTCGATGTCCGCGGCCTGCATCGTCGACGTCGACTGCACGGCCTTGTTCTTCGACCCCGGCATGTCGACCAGCTTGACCTGCGACCGCGACGAGAGCGTGTTCGGCAGGCTCAGCAGCGAGCCGGTGCCGTCCGCGGCGGTCTGCCCGCCGCCCTGCAGCAGCCCGCCGAGGCTCTGCAGGCCCTTGGTCAGGTCGAACCCGCTCGCCAGCGAACTCGGGTCGAGCTTCGGCTGCAGCGCGTCCAGCTTCAGGTTCGGCATCGACGGCACGACGTTCAGCAGCGACAGGCTCGCCACGGACGTGCTGGCGTCGGCGATGGTGTCGACGCACGGACCGAGCGTCTCACTCCACCGCGCGTGCGCGCTCCCGTTGAGCAGGCCGACGTTGAGCAGCGGGTTCGACGGCGCGTTCAGCCCACCGCTGATCGGCTGCGGGTTGTCCGGCAACGCGGTCTGCACGACACTGCCGGGCGTCTGCGGCGCGTTCCCGCCGACGGACAGCCCGAACGGCGACGCCTGCGCGATCGCCTTCTCGTAGTTCAGGTAGGCGTCGGAGTTCGCCGACGCGCTCGACAGGCCCATCCCGGCCTCGAGCGCCGACTGCTTCGGCAGCGTCTGCCCGAACCCCGGCAGGATCGTGTTGGTCGGCACGGCGTTCGGCAGCAACCGGATGATCCCCAGCGCGGTCCCGGCATCCCCGACGGCCTGCCCCAGCGGCTGCGGCCCGTTCGGCGCGGAGATCGGCGCCTGCCCGGGATGCGCCGGCTGCGGAATCGGCGTGGTCGGATAGGTCGTATCGGCAGTCGCCGGCGCCGCGCTGAGCAGGAGCAACGCCGCAGCCGCGGGCAAGGCCGCCGAGCGGGCCAGTCTTCGCCGCATGTGCCAGAGCCTCCATGGTGGGTCGGCCGGCATGACACCGGCGTCATAGGGCCATAACGACGGTCCCCCCGGAAAGTGACGCGCACAGCGTCCGCTAGACTTGCTATCGTCGCGAGCGCAAGCGAGACGACACGCCGCCTTAGCTCAGTCGGCCAGAGCGATTCACTCGTAATGAATAGGTCAGGGGTTCGATTCCCCTAGGCGGCTCCGCAGGTCAGGCCCCATCCGAGAGTCTTCGGATGGGGCCTGACCTGTCTGGTGAGTGACAAACTGAGTGACATAGGCGCCTGGACCGGTGGGCGGAGAAAGTTCCACAGTTCACCCGTCGCGGGGAAGGTCAGTCCATCGCGACCGTGCTGAGGGCCGCCTCCGCGGCGTCAGCGGGCACCAAGCTTCGAGGGTGCGGTCGGTCAGCGATGGACCCGAGGACGCTGAAGCTGGCCCCCCGCAGACGCCGTTCGTTCGGCAAGTTTCGCTCTCAGGAGCTGCGCGCCGCTGAGGTCGCCGGACTCATCTAGGCCGACGTCGTCAAGACGCTTCAGCGTATGCGCAGCGTGGTGAGGAAGTACCTCAGCGTGGCGCGCCTGTCCAGTCCTTCGCCCGGCTAAGCCGTCGCGGAGTGTGCGGCCTGGCGGTCGATCCCGCGAGTCGGCTGGGGACGAGTGGGGGTGATGGGCGAGGGAAGCCGCGGATGTGCGAGAGGATGTCGTCGCCGGACGGGCAGGCTTCGGGATGCCCCAGGAACTTCGAGCCGATCATCAAGAGGCTTGTGGTCACAGCTGGTCATCCCGTCGCAGACCCGATGGCTATCACGCCGTATCGGGCCGCAAGCCTGGCATCTTCGGTCGGTCGTCCGACGCGGTCGCGGCCTCGACACGGAGTGTTAAGGACGCCGTCAAGCCGCAGGACGACCAGCCGACTTTGTACCTAATCGACAGGAGGGCTAACTGAATGGCCACTAATAACAAGCCTTCCAGCAATACAGTTATCGATCTACTCAAAGACTGCACTCAATACGTTAGAGTCGTCAAGCTAGGAGAGTCCTGGTCGATTGGCTGGAGCGTGGAAGAATACCGCAGAGGAAAGCCGATAATCGACGGGCCAGGCGACGTGCTAATGACGATAACCAGTGACGGCATCGAACCATTCGAAGGGGCCGTGGGGTCGCTGCTCAAGGAGCAGCAAATTGCCAGTCGCTGGAAGGAAGAGGACTTCTGGGGGATGATAGCCGCCCTGACTTGCCGTGCGTCAACTGCGAGCAACCCGCTAAGCATTTTGGATAATGGAATAGCAAAGCTACGGTCATCTCCAAAGGCTCTCACCTGCTTCGGCTTGGCAAATGTTGACTGGAAAGGTAAGCCAAGTTGGATTGACGACATTGTCGTCGGAAATTTCGGTGATGATTGGATTGAGCTAGTCGAGAGCCGCCATCATATTCCAAACAGCTTGCATGGATTGGCATCTGCCAGATGGATCGGGCTCGCCGAACTTCAAGCCAAGGCGCTAGCGCTTGTCGAAGCGCGCCCCTTGACGGTCGCAGCCTTCTGGACGGTCGGGCAAGGAATGCTTTCGCATGACCAGGCCGTCGAGAAGTTCAATAGCCTTATTGGCCTCTGTCTTCTTCTTGGTAGGATACCAAGAAGAGTAGCTGGTCATCGTGCCGACTTTACTCAACAGGCTGGCCCTGTCAATCGACCTGGACCGCGTGGGCTCTCCGTAGACCGCGAGGCGATCACTCGACATCTGCGGGACTCGCAGGGTACTGATGAGCTCGGGTCGCCTTCTTACATATCGTCGATAACCAACACTGGCATGAGTATGCACTGGTACAGTGCAGATCCATTTCCGTTGAGTGACATAGTAAGCGACCGTCAAATCAAGGGAGAAATCTCATCGATCATGGCTGAGAGGGACCCCGTTTCCCGGCGGATACTGGTGGCAAGTCGTTGGTACGCAGCCTACTATTGGTCGACGGAAGTCGACGATGGCGCACTGGCACTCGGGGTAGCACTCGATTCATTGATTGGCTCAAAATCAGGTCTTCCAGGGCGAGTTATGGCTGAGCGTTATGGCATGTTAGAAAGCGATGTCATGCTCCGATCTGAGCGAGCTCGGAGATATAGTGACTTGTATGAGGTTCGAAGCTCTGTTGCTCATGGTCGTCGCGATAGGCGGCTAGACGAGCGAGGGTTCCTACCGTCGATGGCATCCGACGTCCGGTGGGTTGCAGCTCGCATGATGAGAATGAAAAAGGAATTTGAGCCGGACTCTGAAAAGGAGATTGAAAAGGTCTTTGAAGACCTAAAATGGGGAGTCTTGAACTGGCCCTAAAGTGTTCCGCGTGCCCACTGGTCACGTAAAGTTCGGGTGCAATCCGGCACGGACGACACTGATGAGCGACGACCGCCAATGCGTCGAGAAAGCCTGGATTCTCGCTCGGCTAGGTATGCGCTGCCAGCTTCCCAGAGCAGCTATGGCAACTTTGACCGAAGGAGAATGCCTCGAAGGTCAATTCGGGGAACATGTGCAGAGAGTCAGCAGGGAGACCGCAAAGCGTAACATCGGCGCCCGGTGCAATAGCATGGGAGGTGCCAGCTGGCACCCTGCGGGTGTTTCGAACTGTCTTGGCCGCACGCGTGCTGTTGCTATGCGTCTCGCTCACCCGCTCAGAAGCTACGGTGTAACTCATGTCATACAGCTTAGATCTAATCTAAACGGACCACGTGGAAGCCGGGGCAGTCGTACAACGAGGGCAGGCCCTCACCGACAGTTCGGGCGGGGCCGGCCTCGTTGGGTAGGTGGCTAAGACGCCTGATCAGTGGTCGGAGGAAGTCCCGCAGGTTCGTCCGTCGCGGGGAAAAGCCGGTCCATTGCGGTAGCCCCGGACTCCACCACCGGCCGGATCTGCTTCCGGTAGACCAGCTCCGTGACGGCGGTGCTGCTGTGTCCGACCAGCCGCGAGATCTCCTCGATCGGCATTCCGCCGTCCGAGAGGATCGAGACGAAGCTGTGCCGCAGCTCGCGGGGCGTCCACTGCGCCGGGTTGAGCCCGGCCGCCTTGATCACTCGGCGGAAGTCTCGCCGGACGTTGTTGACGTTCTGCTCGGTGCCGACGTTGGTTGCGAACACGAGTGCCTGTTCGTGCCAGTCGTCGCCCGCGGCTGCTTTTACTGCCTGCTGTGCCATCCAGTGAGCCTCCAGCGCCTTCACGGCCCGGTTGGGCAGTGCGAGCGTCCGTCGGGACTTCCGCGTCTTCGTCTCGCCCCTGGCGCGGACCGAACGCCACACCTTGACGTTTGGCGGGATCGCCGGCGACGCGTCCGGCTTGCCCACCAGGTCCACGTGATCCCACGTCAGCGGGCGCATCTCCTCGGTCCGCGCGCCGGTCAGCAGCGACACCACGATGTAGGCGCGCATCGGCGACGACTCCGCCGCCGCGAGCACCGCTTCGGCCTGAGCGAGCGTGAGCGCCTTCGAGGGACGCCCGGCTCCCTTGCCGGCGGGCAGCTCGTCGCATAGCAGCACCACGTTGTATCGGACTCGCTTGCGCACCTGTGCGCGGTTGATCGCTCGGCGGAGGATCGAGCGGAGGTTGCGCAAGGTCGAGGTCACCAGCACTTCGGCCTTCTCCGCGAGCCAGTCTTCGACGTCGTCGACTTCGAGCTTGACCAGCGGCCGGGCGCCGATCGCGGGCACGATGTGGTTGTTCACCAGTGACCGCACGGCCTTCACGGTGTTGGGGTCCCGCTCTCCGCGCTCGTAGCTCACCAGCCAGTCGTTTACAGCCTGCTCAACCGTGTATGCGGTCGACGCTTCAACGGCGCCCTCTTCGAGGTTGCGAGCCAACTCCTTGAGCTTGTTCTTGGCTTCGGTTTTGGTCTTGCCGCTGGCCTTGCGGACGATACGCTTTCCGTTCGGCCGCCACCCGACCGTCAGCTCGGCGATCCATCGCTGGCGCGCTTCGGACCAGTAGAGGCCGCCGTCTCCGTTGCTACGCGTTTTCGGCATAGCTGACCCCCGCTTCCTTCATGAGCAGCTCGACGTACTGCTGGATGGCGACGGCCGGGACGAGCCGGGCGCGTCCTTGCTTGACCGAGCGCAGGCGGCCGGAGCGGAGCTGTTCGTAGATGACCGAGCGGCTCATCGAGAGCAGTCGCATGGCTTCGGTGATCCGGTAGAGGTGCCGTTCGGGCACGGCGACGGGTATGGGTGCGGCGTTCATCGGTCCCCCTCGGTGTCGTGGTCTGGCTTGGTGGGCGCGACGTCCGCGACCTCCGCGACCGGGCTGGTCAACGTAGGTGCGAGCGGCTGTTGGGTGCCGCGACCGTCCGCGACCCGGGTTGCGGAGGTCGCGGCCGAGCCCGGCGACTCCGCGACCCCGGATGTGGCATTGACCAGCAGGGTCGCGCTGGTCGCGGAGGTCGCGCTGGATTCGAGCGGCGGGAGGTAGCGGCTCCAGGCGTCGGCGAGTCCTCCGTCGCCGTCGATGCGGTAGCCCTTGAGCGTCTTGCCGCTGACCTTGAGGTCCTTCGGCCGGACCAAATACCGGTCGAGTTCCTTCGCCAAGCGGCGGCTATCGAGGGGCTTGCCCTGGACGTCGGTCCATGGTCCGTCTTCGATGGCGTGCAGTTCGCGGATCAGCTCGGCGGTGACCATGCGGTCGGTCTTCTCCGCGGCGAAGATCTGCCGGACGTCGGCCAGCAGCCGCACACCGATCGAGGCCGGTTGCGCCGTGGCTTCGAGCACGAAGTGACGGCAGGCCCGCCGCGCAGTCTCTGGCCAGTGCCCGCCGGCCGCGTCCGCGATGGCGAGCAGCGGGCGCCAGATCTCGGCCGCCCGGTCGCGTACGCCGTCCGGGCGTTCCGGTCGCGCGCGGCTCACCTCGTCACCGACGCGACCGACCCATGCCGCCAGCTCGGAGCGCACCGGCGCGGACTCGCGTTCGACATCCTCTTCGATGAACTCCTCGACCACTTCGTCGAACCGACGCTTGCGCATGTGCACGGTGATCGCCCGCGTGGTGATCGTGTCCGGCATGCCGCCGGCGATCCCGGCGAGCGCGACCGGCGCGTAGACCGGGAACCGTGTCACGTTCATGCTCTTGGCGTCGCCGACGCACCGCGTCACCGTCGCCGATCGCTTGTAGCCCGCGTTCAGCAGCGCGCGCAGATCCTCGTTGTTCCCTCCCGTCTTCGGGTTGAATACCGCGTCAATCTCGTCGAACAGCAGCGTCATCGGCCCGTCGGCGAGCATCCGGAAGATCGCGGCCGGCGTGATGCTGATCGTCATCTCCGGCTTGGCCACGAGGTACTGCGCGACCTCCAGCACGCGCGTCTTGCCGCTCCCCGGCTCCGCCGAGTCGAGGATCAACCTCGGCGTCACGTAGAGCCGCTCGGCTACGTGGGTGTGGGCGTACCAAAGCGCGAGCGTCGGCGCGGCGTGCTCGTTGGCGAAGGCGGAGAAGCGCGACACGAACGTCACGACCGCGTCGAGAACCTCGTGACCCGGCTTCACGAAGACACCGGCGGGGGCTGGACCGAGCCACGTGAGCGGCGTGACCGGCGCAGCCTCCGGCAGGGAGCCGCTCGGCTGGGCGCCACCGTCCTCAGCCGGTTGGGCCGCGATGTGGCGGGCGCGCCAGACGCGCTGGCAGTTCTCCGAGCAGAAGTCACCGGACGGCGAGTCACCGCGCGGTCGGCCGCACTGCTGGCAGTTCGGCGCCGGCTCGTCGGAGATCACGAAGTCGATCACGGACAGGGTGTCGTCGAATCCGGACATCAGGCGGCCACCTCCAGGCGTGCGGTCGGTTCGTCGTCGCCTCCGGCTTCGCGGTAGCGCCGCCACAGGTCGTCAAGGCGCTCGGTGTCGTTGAGTTGGTGGCGGAGGACGTCCGTCGGTGAGTCGTCTTCGACGGCCTGCACCAGGCGGGCCGCATGCTCCCGGACGGCGCGGCGGTAGGCGTTCTTCAGCACGACGGCCTTGAGCCAGGCGCCGTAGTACGGCGGCGGCAGGATCGGGCCGTCGGTATACGTCTCGACGATCCAGAGGCCGAGGCTGTGCAGGCGGTGCGCGCCGCCGGACCGCGGCTCGGTCGCCGTCCTCTCGCGGGCGTGGTCCATCACGGCCATCGGGGTCGGTGCGTGGCCTGCGCCGGTCAGCTCGATGACCAGTTGGAGAACGCGTACGGCGATCGGCGAGCCGAAGTCGTCGGCGCGCATGCCGGCGAGCAGCCGACGGGCCCCGGTCAGCCGGACCTGCATCACGCAGCCCAGGAACTGACGCTCGGGGTCGAGCAATGTGGTCTTCATGGGGTGGCCTTTCGATTGAGCTGCGCGTCAGCGGCTGTTGTCGCGGCGGTCGCGGTCGCGAAGATCGCGGTACGACCGGCGAGCGCGGAGGCAGGAGTTGTAGGCGCGGCGGCCGGCGCGGAGCGTGCGGCCGGTGCCGTCGCACCGGCGGCAGAGCCGGATCGCGCGGAGCAACGGCGAGCGGAAAGCGCCGAAGCCCCGGCAGGAGCGGCACGGCTTGTAGGGGTAGACCGCGCACGACCATGAGTAGCCGAGAGTGACGATCGCGAGAACGAGTAGGAGCAGGACGGTCGGGTTGCTGAGGGGGTTCAACGGAGCCTCCGGGGCTGTTTTTGGCCGCACTCGGCCCGCGCCTCTAGGTACTAGGGCGCTGATCAGCGGTGTTGTAGTGGTCTAGGGAGGGTTCTAGGTCTAGAGGGACGAGGCTCTAGACCTAGAGCCCTGCGGGAGCTAGCCGCTCTTGCGGTTCCCATTACGCTCGGTCAGCGCGTCGGCGATCCATTCGCGCTTGACGCCCATCCGGTTGGCGCCCTTGCCGGTGTCGACGTCGGTGCCCCACACCTGCTTCGTGGTGATCCCGAGCGGCTTCAGCGCGGTCGAGAGCTGGGTTGCCTTCGCGGCTCCGGTCGGCAGTTCGGCCCATGGGCCGTAGACCGCCGGCCGCAGCTCGGCGAGCCGGTCAACGATCCGCTCCGACCACGCCTTCTCGGCGTCGCCGATCGCGGTCAGCACGTCGGAGAGCAAGGTGCTCGTGTCCTCGTCGTCCTCGGGCGTGAGGTCGAGGCCGGCGGCGTAGCCGGTCAGCCGTCCGGCCGCCAGCCGCGCTGTTCGTGCGCGGGCGGCGATCTTCTCGGCGTCCGGGCCGTCGATGTACACGCCGCGGGTGATGCGCGGCTCGTCGCCTTCGCCGGCCAGGTACCCGATGCCCTTGTCCCGAAAGGACAGCGTCGTGGCCCGGATGCCGTTCCGGTACGACGAGGTCCCGAGCACCATGTCGTTGGCCTGCTGGCCGGTGACCTTGAGGCAGAACCGCATCACCGCGTTGTCGCTGATCGCGGTCGGGATGCTCTTCGCGTCCGGCCGCTGAGTCGCCAGGATGATGACGATGCCCAGTGCCGGGCCGCGCTTCACGAGGTCGGTGCAGACCTCCTCGATCTCCGCGCCGTAGTCGGGATGCTCGAACCACTTCTGGCACTCGTCGACACCGATCACGATCGGGTGCAGGCCAAGGGACTTCTTGCCGGCCAGTTCCGGCGTGACCTTGTTCTCCGGGCACAGGTCCTTCGGCAGTTCCCTGATCACCTTCGCGCGCCGACGCAACTCGTCGGCGAGCGCCCGCAGATCGGCGACGGCGTACGCGATGTCCTCCGGCTCGTCGCCGGCGCGGTACCGGTGCGACACCGGCGCCAGCGGCGAGAGGTCGCCCGTTCCCTTGAGGTCGAACGAGTGCAGCTCGGCCCTCGGGTCCAGCGCGGCGATCAGCAGCAGCTCTCGCAGCGTGAACGTCTTGCCCATCCGCGGGATCGCGCCGATGACCATCGAGATGAACATCAGGGTGATGTCCACCCACCGGCCGCGCTGGTCGGTGCCGAACGGTTGCGGCTTGAACAGGTCGACGGTGCCGGGCTTTCGCAGCGGCCAGGCTGCCTGGCGCGACTTGGACAGGTCCTGATCGCCGACCCAGAGGACCATCCGCCCGGGGTGAACCTCGGCGTTGCCCTCCGGCCAGACGCACCCGAGGGGGCGGCCGAGGCCGGACGCGAGCTTCGCGCGCCGCTCGACCACTTCGGACACTGTGACGCCCGGCGGAAGGTCGACGTCGGCACGCCAGCCGGGGCCGTCGCGGGTGATCGGTGCCGTGAACCCGATCGCGTTCGGGTTCTTGGCGAGGGCCTGGTTGATGCCGGCGATGCCGAGCACCGACAGCGCCTGAACGACGTTGTCACTCGTGAGCTTTTGGACCTGCGTGGACAGGATGGCGCGAGACGACACCACCGGGTTGTCTCGGGTGGAGCCGAGCTTTCCGAGCAGTCCTACCGCGATGGCGCCGCAGGTCCAGATCACCCACTCCGGCAGGACGTTCGGCAGCGTGAACACCAGGACCAGGCCGACCGTCGACACGAGACCGAGCTGAATCAGGCGGAGGACGACCCGCCGGTCTCGCTGCTGCGACAGCTTCAGATAGAGATCAGCTTTGTCTGCCGTGGCCGTCTCCGAGCGGGCCGGACGCCCCTCGGCGTCGGTCACGTACCGGCCGGTCGCTGCGAGCAGGAGGAGAAGGCCACGAGGGGAGCGCACGGCGAGTCGAAGCGCGTAGAGCGGTGACCGGGCCGCGTGGTAGCCAGCCTTGTGCGCGTAGTGCTTCCCCACCCACTTCGCGGCGTCCTTCGCGTCGGCCGTCGACTTGAGGTAGCTGGGGATGATCGCCTGGCGGTTCTGCGAGCGGAGGCGGTCCAGCCACGACGAGCCGTCCGTGACCGGGCGGTCCACCGGCACGGTCGGCGACTGCTCCGCGGCCTCGGCGTCGATGACGAACGGGTCGGCCTCGACGGGCGCCGTACTGGGGAACGCGATCACGCGGCCGCTTTGCGATTCGTTGGTGGTGCTCATCAGTCGTTCACCTCCTGGTCGGTGGTGTCGCGTACGAGGTGCGCAAGGGCAGCGCCGCAGCCGAGCACGGCGACGGGCAGGCAGGACACCAGCGTGGTGACACCCCAGGGCGCCCGTTCGACGTTCGCGGCGGACATCAGGTGATAAGCGACCTGGCCGACCATCCCGAGGACGAGCGAGCCCAGGGCCGACCACTTCGCGAAGCTGCGGACTCGGTGGGTCCGGGTCGCCGGGGACAGCCAGACCCGCAGGGCGAACGCCGCGTAGGTCTCGACCCCGATCGGGAGCGTGATCGCCGAGTTGATCGTCAGGTGGTCCCAGATGCCCGGAAGGAGCTGAATCGGGCCGAATCCGGTCAGCCTGCCGAGACCGACCCAGCCGCTCCAGACGGCGACGAACGCCGGCAGGGCCAGGAGGAGCACCGGCCACAGCTTGATCCGCCGCACCTTCTCCGGCGTCGCGCCCGGGTCTGCGGTGACGCTGACCTGCGGCTCCGCGTCATCCGAGGCCGGTCCTTCCGGAATCTCGGACTCCTGATCCGGTTCCTCGACCTCGGCGGGTTCCGTCACCGCGTGCAGCTTCCGCACGGGCTTGGTGTCAGCCTCCTCGTTCAGCGCGGCCAAGATGGCGCGCGCCTTCGGCGCACCCACCTTGAACTCGGTCATGATCCGGTTCCGGGAGGGGCACTCGCCCAGGTCCGCGGCGAACTCACGGACGCGGGGCAGCAGGTCGGTGACCGAAGGCGGGTACGCACTTCGGGTGTTCGTGGGCGTGTCGAGCCCTACCATGGGTGTTCTCCTGACTGGCTTGGAAGTGGTTGGGAGAAGCCCGGTCCGGCGGGTGGTTCTTGGCGGTTCCGTGCGCCGGGCCGGGGCGGCTTCAAGCGGCCGCGCCGGGGCTGTCCGACCGGCCCCGGAGAACCGAGTTGACGGTCTGGCGGCTGATGCGCCGGACGTGTCGATGCGTCGCGGCCCGGTCCGTGCTCGGCGCCAGGCTGGTGCTCACCGCTTCCTGGTCGTGAGCCGTCACGAAGTACTCGGCGATCATCGCGTCGATGTCCGGCTCGGTCAGTCCGTCCGGCGCGTAGCTGGGCAAAGGGATGAGGTCATCCATTGGTGTGAACTCCAACGACTTGTAGGTCTCCCGCTCGGGAGCGGCCGGTGGCGACCGGAACTCAACGTAAGTCCTGTCTATTAACTCTGTCAACTGACATGGGAGAACTGACTTAGCCAACTGACTTGGCCTACGCTGTTGGCATGGCATCCCTGGACCCGGACGACCCACGTGCGCCGTTCTTGCAAGTAGCCGGCGGTCTTCGGGCCGCGATCCTGTCGGGGGAGTACGCCCCCGGGGCGAAGCTGCCGACCCTTCAGGAACTCGCTGAGTCTTGGGGAGTCGCGGTGAACACGGCCAAGAGCGCCGTTGCTCACCTCAGGGAAGAGGGCCTGGTGGTGATCCGGCACGGCAAGGGCTCGTTCGTTCGCACCCAGCCGGCCGAAGGTGACTCCGTGACTCGTCCTGAGGCCTCAGGGGACGAGCGGGTCTGGCAGGCCATTGCCGAGATCAGGAAGCGTCTCGGCGAAATCGAGCGGAAGCTGGGGGAGAACTAGCCGAACAGGGCGCGGAGGAACTGGACGACGCCGTCGATCACCGCGCCGATGCCATGAGCGGCTCCGCTGGCCCACGTCGCCGAATCGGCTGGGTACTTGACGATCAGCACGACGATCGCGAGTCCGATGACCAGGCCGATCGCCTTGCCGATCAGGCCGCCCCCGCTCTTCATAACCGGGAAGTTGTTCTTCGCCATCACGGTCTCCTTTCGTTCTGCGACGGGCCTGGAGGCCGGTCCGGATCGGGGTTTTCGATCCGGCGTTGTCGCTGATGAATTCAGGAAACCGCGCAGGGGCGGGGGTGCAGCAGTGTGCACGTGGGGGTGCGTTTTTGCACGTGGGGGGTGCACGGGGGGTGCTTTAATGACCTTCGGAGGTACCGGTGGTCGACAAGGGGAAGCAGCCGAACGCACTTCTAGCTGCGGTTATGCGACAGGCGGGGGCGACGAACAAGGGCTTCGCCCGCCGGGTGCGCGAACGCAGCCAGAGAGACGGCGGCGAGCTGGTCAGCGCGGACCACGTGTCGGTCAAGCGCTGGCTCGACGGCACGAAGCCGCACCCGCGCACCTGTCAGCTGATCGCCGGCGTCCTCGGCGAATTGCTCGGCCGGCCTGTCGGCCTCGAAGAGATCGGCTTCGCCGCACCGTCCGAGACCACCTCGGATGACGTCGGCCTGGAGTACCCGGAGGAGATCGCTCACAGCCTGGTCGCGCTGGGCGCGATCACCGAACTTGAGCTGCGGACGCCGAAGCGGGTTGGCCCGCTGTCCGTCGTGCCGGAGGCGTGGAGCGGTCTGGTCATCCGGTGGCTGACCGACTCGGACACCGAAGGATCGCGGCCGCCGACCGAACCGCGCTCGATCACCGTCGTGGACGTCGAGGCGGTTCGCGAGGCAACCGCGATGTTCAGCAGCTTCGACTACAAGTACGGCGGCGGCCGGCCGAAGTCGCTCGTCGCCTCGTTCCTTGACCAGGAGATCTTGCCGAACATCAGGCACGTGTCCCCACACGACCCGATCGGACGGGAGTACTTCCGGGAGGTCGCTGCCCTGACGCGGCTCGCCGGCTGGACGGCCTACGACACGGGCGCGCACGGACTCGCGCAGCGGTACCTGACACAGGCGTTCCGCCTGGCGAAGGCGGCCGGCGACAAGGCGCTATGCGGTCGAATCCTCGCTGGCATGTCGCACCAGGCGAACTTCCTCGGGCACTTCCAGCGGGCTGTCGACCTGGCCCGAGCTGCGTACAAGGGCGCGAACGGCTACGCCACTCCGACGACGATGGCGCTGTTCCACGCGATGGAAGCGAGAGCGCTTGCCTCGCTCGGCAGGGCAGAGGACGTCACGGCCGCGCTGCTCACGGCTGAGCGGTGGCACTGCCAGGGCATCCGGGAGAACGACCCCGAGTGGATCCACTACTTCGACGAGGCCGAGCTACACGCCGAGTTCGCGCACTGCTTCCGCGACATCGGGAACGCCGAGCTGGCGAACCACCACGCGGCCGCGTCGATCGCCGCCTCGGAGTCGACCTACGTCCGCAGCCTCTCGTTCTGCCGAACCGTGCTGGCCACGTCTCACCTGCAAGGCGGGAACCTGGAAGAGGCGTTGGACGTGGCCAGGTCGGTCGTGGAGACTGCGGCGAAGCTGAAGTCGTTCCGGGTGATCTCGTATCTCGACGACTTCCGCGGACGACTGGGCGGCCATGCCGGCGACCCGTTGGTGAAGGAGTTCCTCGACTTCGCCAACATCCACCTGCCGTCAGAAAACCTTCCAGTGTCGGGGCGCCTGGTCGTCGCGTAGGTCACTGATCCGCTTCTCGACCTCGGCTTTGACCTCGGCGGACTCGTCGACGGTCTGCGAGAGCCACATCGTCATGTTCAACTCTCGTGTTGCTCTGAGCACGGGGAAGCCCGGCCAGTCGATCGGGTCGAACCCGTAGGCCGCGGTGTACGAGTCGTACTCGGCTTCGGAAGCCCAGCCGAACGCCTGGTGGCGGACCGAGAGGACGGCCGCGTCCCACTCGCGCGGTCCGTAGGCGAAGTCCTCGAAGTCGATCAGGTTCAGCGTCCCGTCCGGGGAGCGCATGACGTTTCCGGGGTGTGCGTCGCCGTGCACCGGGCCGGCGGGGAGCGGGAACTCAAGGTCTTGGAACTTCTCGGAGAGTTCCTCGTACCGGTCGCGCAGGAAGTCGAGGTCCGCCTCGGGCAGTTTGCCCTTCAGGGCTTGTAGGCGCGGCTCGACCTTCGGCATCGGGGAGAAGGCCGGCAAGCGGAAGTCTGTCGGGTGGGGGAGCGCGTGGAGGTCGTGCAGCAGCTTCCCGAACTCGGCCGGGGTGATCGGTGTGTCGTCTTCTTCCAGGCAGTTCCAGAAGGTGACGGGTAGCCCGTCTTCGACGAAGGGCTGTTCGTTGCCGTCGAGCACCGTCGCGGCGGGGAACCGGTGCTCGGCAAGCCACCCGGCGACGAGCACTTCCTTCGTGGCGGCCGGGATGGAGCGGCCGACGCGGACCACGGCGGAGTCGTCGGCCAGGCGGTAGATGGCGTTCTCCCCGAACCGGACTCGTTTCGCGTCGGTCGCGTCCAGCCCGGCGAAGGCGCACGCTGCCTCGAAGACAGCTTGTGTCCGCTCCGTCGTGAAAGCCTTCGTCGATGTCATCAGACTCCTCTATCGGGGTGCCTCGGCCAGGCTAGAGCTTCGGCAGGAACGTGTCCTCGGCGAATCGGGCGTGAGGCCCAGCCGGCGCGCCGCCTGGAGGGAGGTCAGGACGCGCCGACCGGGGGCTTAGAGCCACGCGTTCTCTGCGGAGTGGCGTCGTAGTGCTCGGGCGGCCTTCTCGTAGGTCGTCAAGGCGGCCTGGTGGGTGGAGTACACGGCGCCGTGCTGGTGGCGCAGTGCGACAGCGAGGGCGCCGGCGCGGCGTTCGTAGAGGGTGAACGGTTCGACCAGGCCGGGCGGGCAGTCGGCGGCGGGGACGATCCGCACGCCGATCCGCGCCCTTCTCGCCCAGGCGCGCAGTTGGTCGAGCTGGTCGCGGAGGACATCTGCGGTGCAAGCGTCGGGGCGCGTGGCAGCCTCGCCGACCAGGAAGGTGTGCGGCGGGCCCGGCTCGTCGGATAGGGCGAGCTGGCGTGCGGTCCGGAGAAGACAGCCCACGTCGGCGGCCTCCGGGTCGAGCAGGCCGGTGTCCCGCAAGGCGCGGGCGTACTCGGCGGTCTGCAGCGCCTCGGGGATGAGCGTCGGCGACCACTCGGTGACGCGGGTGGATCGCTGTTCGAAGGCGGTGCGCAAGTAGTTCTCGGCGCGTCCGGTGCGGTCGATCAAGTCGCGGTCGTGCGACCGGCGGGCCAGGTCGATGAGGTGTTCGCGCACGCTTTGCGGTGCTCGCAGGACCCCAAGGATGTGGGCCACGATCGTGTCCTGTGGCGCGCGGTGGCCGAGTTCAAAGCTCGATAGCACGGCGGGGTAGATGCCGATCATGTCGGCGAGCCGGCGCAGGCCGATGCCGCGCTCTTTGCGGGCTTCGCGCAGGCCGCCCGCCAGGGCGATAACGGCTGGTCGGAGTGCAGTTTCGGTCACGGTTCAGACCGCTCCGTTCGGTCGTGGGGTTCTATGTCGGGTGCGGTGAACAGGGCAAATAGATCGAGTTCGGTGCCATCGAGTTCGCCGGCTCGGCGAGTGAGGGCGACGCCGATGTGGACGAGCTGGCGGCCGAGGGTGCGCAAACCCGCGGCGTAGGCTGCATCGTCCGGCTGGAGGGTCAGCAGCTCGACCGTCACGCTTCCGATCGTGGAGTTGACCTTCGAGAGCGCGGCGAGCAGTTCGCGGTCACGAGCGTGCACGCGGCACTCCGATCCGCCGGTGCTCGTTCTGGGCCGCACAGACCGGGCACACCCGGCCCGGCCTCGGGATGATCCGGCGGCGGCTGATGCTGGGCCGGTCATGTTCCAGCGGGAAGCGGACGTCGGTCAGGCACCAGGGCAGCAGCATGAACAGTCGCGGGTTGGCCATCTGGGAGTGCAGGTAGAGGTGAGCCCACCCGTCGCCCCCGGTGAACTCGTGCCACTCCCAGAAGTCCTGGCATGAGTCGGCGTCGGTCATCGGCCAGTCGTCCAACGCGGTCATCGAAGCCCCCGCTCGGCCTCGAACGCCCGGACTGCGGCGGCGGCCTGCTCCCAGTCGGCGTCGGTCATGTCCGCGTGCTTCTGCGGATGCCGGTAGGTGTCGAGGTCGATTTCGTTGAGCCGCTGACCACCGGAGTTGAACAGCGACGCACCGCACCGGAACGTCGGCCGGTCATCGCGCCCGGTCGATCCCCCGTCTTGTGCCGTCACCTGATCAACTGTCGTCGAACGCGGACACTCAAAACACAGCCAGTAACCATGATTTCGGCTGGTCAAAGCCCATGAACTAGGCGTGAAAGGCATAGATCAGCGGGGCTTCGCTCGCCGCCGGTAGCCTCGCCTGGTGGACTTGCTCCCGTTCGACGACTACGTGCGCTCGCTAAACCGCAAGCGCATGTCCGCCGGCGTGCTGTTCCGTGACGAGGCCGACCGCGTGCTGTTCGTCGAGCCGTCGTACAAGTCGCACTGGGACATCCCGGGCGGCGCCTGTGAAGCGGGCGAACCGCCCTGGCGTACCGCGGCCCGCGAGACCTCCGAGGAAGTCGGCATTGACCGCCCGATCGGCAACCTGCTGGTGATCGACTACATCCCGGACGACTCACGGATGCCGGAGGGGATCGCGTTCGTCTTCGACGGTGGCCTCGTTACCGAGGCCGAGATCAAAGCACTGCCAATCACGGACCCCGAGATCCTGTCGGTGGCGCTGCTGCCACTCGACACCGCAGCGCCGCGACTCAAGCCGATCCTCGCCCGGCGGATGGCGTCTGCGCTCCACGCTGCACACGCCGGTGAGTTGCTGATCTGCGAAGACGGTAGGCGCATAGCGCGATAGCCTGGTTACTGGGCGCACACAGTCGGAGGACGGATGACCGCTCACAACCCGCTCGCCGAGAACCTGACGCGCATCCGCAAGGCCCGCGACTTCTCGCAGGAAGGGCTCGCCGAGGCCGCCTCAGTCGGTGTTGACACTGTGGCGCGCATCGAACAGGGCACTCGAACGACCAGCCGCCCCGCCACTCTCCGGAAGCTCGCAGCCGCACTCGGCGTCTCGGTCGATGCCCTGCTCGGCACGATGCCGGCACCCCACTCCCGCGACGTAGACATTGCCCCGCTCCGCCGGGCGATCACCGCGGACGCGTCCATCCCCGGCCTTGAGGACCTGGCCGACACCCGCGAGCTGCTGCCGCTCCCGGAACTCACAGCCAGTGCACACGCGGCCTGGCGGGCGTACGTCGACGGCCGGCACACTGAGCTGCTGCACGCACTGCCGGTCGTCCTCGCCGATGCTCGCCGGGGCGTTCGCGACACCCGCGACGAGGAGCGCGCCGGAGCGCATCGCGTCCTGTCGACCGCGTACAGGCTCGGCGCCGGCATCGCCGGTCGGCTCGGCTTCGACGACTTGGCCTACACCTCTGCTGCTCGGGCGATCGAGGCTGCGGCCGAGTCGGACGCTCCCGAGGTCGAGGCCTCAATCTCGCTGCGCTACCTCGCGTGGACGCTGGTCCGTCAAGGTCGAGCAGAGGACGCTGAGCGCGTCGCTACGCAGGCGGCCGCCGCGATTGAACCGCGGATGCTCGACCGGGACCCGGTGCGCGCTGGTGTGTTCGGCAACCTGCTCTTCAACGCCGCAACCGCCGCCCTACGCACTGGTAGCGCCGGCCGCGCAGAGGACCTCCTTGCCGCCGCTCACGCGGCTGCGATCCGGTCACGAGGCGACACGGCTACTGAGGCCGCGATTTTCGGCCCCCGCGTCGCTGCACTCCAGAACGTCGAGCTTGCTGCCCGTGCCGGCGACCCCGAACAAGCGCTTCGCCTGGCGGTCACCGTGCCAGACACCGCGGGCGACGTGCCAGCTTTCTGGGAGGCTGGCCACCGGCTGTTGCTTGCGGCCGCAGCAACCGACCTGCACCACGATCGAGACGCGTTGGCCTGGCTCGCAGAGGCGCGAGACCTGGCGCCGGACTGGGTGCGCTATCAACCGCTCGGTAAGAACACTATGCGCCGTCTTGTCGATCGGGCCACCCGGCGCCGCGGCCGGGAGTTTGCAGCGCTCGCCACTCACTATGGTGTGGTGGAAGTTTGAGAGACGTCAGTCATTCAGTTCAATTAGATGTCAGTATCTGTTGTCCTTGAGCTTGCGGTGAGAGTTTATTTGCGCACTTAAGCAGCTAGTGTCTCAACGAGTTCTTCCCTGTCGGACCAAGGTTGCGCTACAACGTCATAACGCTTAAACGCTTCGATTGTTTCGGTTGAAACTTCGCGCTTCGTATCGTTTATAAGTGCGAGGCTACTTGTGTCGCCACGCCGTGCTTCTCGTGTGTCGTTTATGGCGAAGAGGATATTCTCAATCCTGTCTCGACGAGGACTGTTGACCACGTGTAAGAAGCGTTCAGGGGCGGTCTTTGACTTGGGAATGACGAAGTCAACAAGATGGTCGAGTCCGCTCTTTCCGGCAAACTTCGCCGCAGGAGTGTAGCGAATATCGCAGTCATCTAAGAACTTTGCCACGTCCTCAATGAACAATTTTTCGATTGTGGGCTGCGAAAGTACAAACATGTCGTCAATGCTCAGCATTGCCTGTATGAGGCTATGTAGGCGCTGCCCTAGGTCATTATTTGTTGCGCGAGTTTGCAGTTCGGACCCCTTGAGGGTGATCCCGTAGCCCGCAAGTAAGCGGTGGAATAGTTCTTCGCGCCGCGTCCCGCGACTCTCTACTCCGCTGGAGCGAAGTTCGGAGATTATATAACCGTCATCAGTTAAAAGATAACTACCAGATGATTCTTGCTCGGCATAGACTTGAATGTAGTCATTGTGCCGATCTAGGAATGGAGTTGTAAGCTCAGTTGTTCGATTGTCCATGACTTCTGTTGATACGCGCTCTCGGAGCCATGTGTGGTAGGAGCTAATTAGAAGGTCTTGACTGTCGTTCATATCAGACCTCCTTGAATGTCCGGTGAAGGCAGGTTGATTGTCTTGCAAAACCTGTCCATCGCGCTCATTATGTCCGACACCTCGGGCAGCTCCTCTGCCCATTTATCGTCGTATCCTTCACGATAAATATGCAGGTGTGGGAAGCCAATCTGTTCGCCGTCAGGGTTGCCGTGTGGTACGGCGGTACACAGTCGCGCTAACACGATGTCGCGCCTGTATCGGAGCTGGAAGCGTACTTTGCGCTTGTTGCGTAGGGGGCGACGTACGTCCAGCAGGAAGTGCTCACTACCGTCTTCACTTTCGATTTGGTAGTCATTATCAGCTCCCTGGGCCATGTCGACTTGGGTCGACAAGCTGTACACCTTGGGCAGGCGGAGAAGGTGGTCCGCCTCCCATTGCTCCAGCATCCAGCCTCCCATCGACCACGGCACCTGGAGCCTACGCGGTGCGAGATCGAACAGCGAGACATGCGTCACATGCTGGGCGTCGGCGCCTTAGGTGGGTAGCCCACGTAGCCGTCGCCGTCGCGATAGATCAGGGCAATTCCGACGCTGGCTATGAGGTCTTGCAGGTCGTCATGTGGCCTCGTGGGTAGCAGGATCGCGATGGCGGGGTTTGGTGGCGTCACATGGCGGCGGTAGTCCAGCAGTTGACCGATGGCTTCGCGTACGGCCTTCCGAGAGACGCTGCCCTTTGCTTCGTGTAGGACCTGCGTGGTCTGGTCGTACAGGTCGGTGAGCAGGGTGGAAGTTGGTTCCCTTGACCTTGATCTGAAATCGCGCAAAGACGTGGCCTTGCTCCTTCAGGAAGGCCTCATAGTGGTCTGTGAGCTCAGTCTCTCGTCGTTCAGCGACGGTGGCCGCAGAACCGGAGCGCTTGCTCGACTTCGTCTTCGAGTGCTCCGTCGGAACGATGGAACTGGTGGTCACGTCCGCCGGTACCAGCACAGCTGTGGTCGTAGGAGCTGGCGGGATCCTGTCTTCGGCTTTGGGTTCGCGGCCGTCAGCGGCTCGCATGCGAAAGACGATGACCTTGCGTTGGTTGCCGGCCTCATCGGGAGAACGTCGAACGTAGTACGGCCGGGCCGCGTCGAGAGCCATCTCGCCGACGTACCGATGCGTCTTGGTGCCCGTCCTCGGTATCTTGCCTACCGCCTTGAAGACGTGCAGGGCGCGACCCGCAACTGCGTGGTTGAGGACGGCCTTGTTCTTGGCACCGTCCAGGCCGTCGAAGGTCTGGTCGCCGTCGTTGCCGGCGCCTGTGTACTCGAAGATCACACCGTCGGCGTCCTCCTCGTCCAGCCATCCGTCAACGTAGCCGTACCGTTTGCCGGCTTCGTCGTCGGAGTAAATCAGGATGGCGTTCGAGCTGGTAGAAGGGACGATGCCACCCTGCCCTGAGCCGCCCATCAGCGTCCGAACCTCGTCGCGAGTGTAGATCTCATCCGGCTTGAGTTGCTCCACTGACATGCTGCCCCCCTGTTCGTTGGCCCTTGGTCCTGAGTCTGGCACTCACCCCTGACAGTTTCGTGGACGTCGGTCCACGGCTGCGCTTGGTAGGCCAACGGCTGCTCATTGGAGCTCGCGCGTGCTCGTGTGCCGGTGTGCCCACTCTCGACGGGTAAACAGGGGAGGGGGATCTTCACGTAGATGCCGCCCTAGGAGGCTTGCTGGCCTGCATCCCTGAGGTCGACTGGGGTCTCTGTGCGACTGCCCACGGTCGTCAACGACGGGCGTGACACCGGCGGTCATCCGTGTCAGTTCACCTGCCTGACCTGTGGCCCATGGGTGTCATAGTGAGTGACAACCGGAGGGGCTGAGCGTGGACGTTCACGGACCTTGCTGGACTGTGCTCCCGCAGGTCAGGGCCCTGCGACCAAGGTCAACAAGTGACGAATTCCGCTCGTAATGAATAGGTCAGGGGTTCGATTCCCCTAGGCGGCTCGACAAGTGGTTGGCCCCTGCCCCTCGAGGGCAGGGGCCTTTCTTGTCCGCGTGTCTTGCGGGGCTCCGCCCGCGCCCCGCCCGGAGGGCTCCGCCCCCGGCCCCCCGTCATGGTTGCGTGCGCTCGAACCCTTGCGATTCGTTCGAGGGGAACCACTCTTCCGGGTCGAGGCATGCGTAGGGCCCCGCCTGGAGGCAGGGCCCTACGTTTGAAAGAGCTACTTCGGCGGGGTCACCTTCACCACCGTGGCCTTGGCGTCACCTCGGGGAGTTCGGTAGGTGATCTCGTCGCCCGCCGCCGCTCCCACCAGAGCCAGGCCCAGGGGGCTGTCCGAGGTGATCGCGTCCGCGTCCTCGCCCGGGACCGTCACCACCTGGAACGTCTCTTCGTCTCCGTCCGGGAAGCGGAGGCTGACCACCGTGCCGTCCGGGAGCTGGCTGTTGCCGTAGCCGCCGTGCTCCATCTTGGCCGCGAGGTCGGCGATCTGGCGGTCGAGGCGGGCCGCGGCTTCCGCCCGGTCGATCACGTCCGCCTGGTCCGCCGCGTCCCCGGTGCGTTCCTGCTCGCCGGGTTGCGGCGCGAGGGCTTCCCGCTGCGCGCGCAAGTTCGCGATTTCCTTCTCCAGCTGGCTGCGCGCAGCCGGGCTGAGCCCCTTGTCCCCTGAGATCACCATGCCGGGCATTGTCCGCTGCGCGGAGCGGGGTGGCCAATCCGGTTTTTCACCCGAAAGCCGCCGACAGGACGTCTGCCCTAGGGTTTGGGGTCCGGCGTCCAGGAAGAAGGTAACGAGAATCACCGTGAGCGCAGTCCCCGGCCGCAGCGAGCGGCTCTCGCCGAACCAGCTGGCCAAGCAGGAACAGATCGTCGAAGCCGCCCGGGTCGTCCTCGCCCGCGACGGCCTCGCCGGGTGCACCGTCCGGGCCATCGCCGACGCCGGCCCGCTCACCAAGAGCGCGATCCACTACTACTTCGCCGACATCGACGTCCTCATCGACCGGGCGATGGCCGCGCACATCACCGCCTTCGCCGCCGGCCTGCGCGAGGTCGCCGCGAAGCACGACGAACCCCGCGAGCGGCTCTTCGCCGTCCTCGAGGAGTACCTGAGCGTCTTCGCCGCGAACCCGAACGCCGCCTTCCTCTGGTTCGAGTACTGGATCGCCGCCGGGCGCGCGCAGCACCCGCAGGCCATCGACGTCATGCTCACCTCGCTCACCGAGCTGCTGGCCGAGCTCCTCGCCCCGCTCGACGTCGACGACCCGCGGGCCCGCGCTCGGGCACTGCTGTCGTACCTGCTGGGCACGGTCGTCCAGCAGCGGGTGCGCCCGCGGCCGTTCGCCACGCTGCGTGCCGACATCGAGGCGCTCTGCTTCGCGAACTACGGGTAGAAACCGCCAATAGATCCGTACTGCTCCGGATTGCGCCCTCCGTCCGGCTCCGGCCAAGGTCGAGGAACCCCCGAGAGCAGGAGACGTGATGCGCACACGAACGTGCATGGCAGCGGCCGCGGCCGCCCTCTTGGTGCTCACCAGCGGTGGCCCGGCCGGAGCCGCCCAGCCCGACGGTCCGCAGGTGTACGAGGTGACCGGCGCCGCCACCGCCCAGCAGCGCACCCAGGTCGCCCGCACCGGCGCGGACATCCTCGACGCCGAAGGCGCGACGACCACCGTCATCGCCAACCCCGGCGAAGCGGCCCAGCTGCGCGCGCAGGGCTTCGGCGTCAAGGCGCTCGGCAAGGTCGACCGCTCGCAGGGCGCGGCGGCCGCCGCGGACTTCCCGGCCGGCTACACCGGCTACCACACCTACGCCGAGACCCAGACCGAGCTGCAGAAGACCGTCGCGAACTACCCGACGCTCGCCAAGCTCGGCAGCGCCGGCACCTCGTACGAAGGCCGGGCGTTGTCACTGATCAAGATCAGCGACAACGCCGCCACCGACGAGAACGAGCCCGAGGTCCTCTTCACCTGCAACCAGCACGCGCGCGAGCACCTCACCACCGAGATGTGCCTCCACATCGTGCAGCGCCTGACCAGCGGCTACGCCACCGATCCCGCGATCAAGCGGCTCGTCGACAGCACCGAGATCTGGGTGATCCCCAGCGTCAACCCGGACGGCTCCGAGTACGACATCTCCGGCGGCACGTTCCACAGCTGGCGCAAGAACCGCCAGGGCCCCGGCACCGACACCAACCGCAACTGGGGCTACCAGTGGGGCTGCTGCGGCGGCTCGTCGGGCTCGACGTCGAGTGAGACCTACCGCGGCACGGCGGCGTTCTCCGCGCCCGAGACCCGGGCCGTCTCGAACTGGGTGAACTCGCGGGTCGTCGGCGGCGTCCAGCAGATCAAGACGCACATCGACTTCCACACCTACTCCGAGCTGGTGCTCTGGCCGTTCGGGTACACCTACGCCGACACCGCCCCTGGCATGACCGCGGCCGAGGCGCAGAAGTTCCAGTCGCTCGGCAAGCAGATGGCCGCGACCAACGGCTACACGCCGGAGCAGTCCAGCGACCTCTACATCACCGACGGCAGCGTCAACGACTGGATGTGGGCGACGCACAAGATCTGGAGCTTCACCTTCGAGATGTACCCGAAGGGCAGCAGCCCGGGCTTCTACCCGCGCGACACCCAGATCGTCCCGCAGACCACGCGCAACGACCAGGCGGTCGACATCCTGATCAACGCCGCGATCACCGGTTGACCCCCAGCGACCGGCGCGGCCTGCGGATGGCCGCCTTCCCCGCTCGGCCGGGGAAGGCGGCCCTCGCGGTTTAGGGTGCGGGCATGCCTCTGTTCTCGTTCGAAGGGCTCAGCCCGCAGGTCCACCCGGACGCCTGGATCGCGCCCACCGCCACCCTCATCGGCGACGTCGTCGTGGAGAAGGACGCCTCGGTCTGGTTCGGCGCGGTGATCAGGGCCGACTTCGGCCGGATCGTCATCCGCGAGGGCGCCAACATCCAGGACAACTCGGTGATCCACGTCAACGACGGCGTCTGCGAGGTCGGCAGGAACGTCACCGTGGGCCACCAGTGCCTGGTGCACGACTGCACGATCGGGGAGCAGGCGCTGATCGGCAACGGCTCGACGGTGCTCGACAAGGCGAAGATCGGCGCGCGGGCGCTGGTCGCGGCCGGGGCCACCGTCACGCCGGCGACGGAGGTGCCGACGGAGGTGATCGCAATGGGCAGCCCGGCGAAGAAGTTCGTCCCGCTGACCGACTCGGCCCGGATGTGGGTCGAGCACAACGCGGCGATCTACCAGGAGCTGGCCCGCCGGCACCGGGCGGGCACCAAACCGGTTTGACTCTCCAGTAACTGGAGACCCTAGCTTCGGGGCATGGCTCCGAAGAAGAAACTCACCCACCAGGTCACCCTGGAACTCACCGCGGGCAACGCCCCGGTCGTCGACCTCGGCAAGATGCTGGGCCAGACCGGGGTCAACCTCGTCGAAATCAAGAAGGCCTACGACGCGGCGACGGCGGCCCAGCGCGGCGACATCGTCCCGGTCGTCGTCTCAGTGTTCGAGGACCGCTCGTTCGCGCTGCGGCTCAAGACGCCCCCGACGTCGTTCCTCATCAAGAAGGCGCTGGGGGACAAGGGTTCCGCGCGGCCGGGGCACGAGGTCGCCGGGAAGCTGACCGAACAGCAGCTGCGCGAGATCGCCGAGCGCAAGCTACCGGACCTGAACACCTCCGACGTCGAGGCGGCGATGCGCACGATCGCGGGCACGGCCCGGTCCATGGGCGTCGTGGTGGTGCCCTGACGTGCGCAAGCACGCGGTCGTGCCGCCGTTCCACGCGCTGGACCCCGAGCTCGGGGTCGCGGAACGGTTGCTGCGCCAGGGAAACCGTCACCTGTGCGGGATCGTGGCGCAGCTGCCCGATGAACACGCGGCCGCGCGCCGCCTCAACGCCGTGCTGGCCGGGGCGGGAGCGCGGCCGCGGCTCGTCGACACCGGCGTGACGTGGCGGATCGTGTACGTGACGCCGCACGCGGAGACCGGCGAGCTGGCCGCGGGCGCGGCGGGCCTGGCGGAACTGGTGACCGTCGGCGGCTGGCGGCGCGTCAAGCGCTGCGCGACCTGCGCTCGTCCGTTCTGCGACCGGACCTCCGGCTGCACCCGCAAGTGGTGCCCCGAACACCGTCGGGCTTCCAGCGCCGTGGACTAGGCTCTTACGCGCAGCAGCGACTGGCGCCATCGAGGTGGAGCACCACCGGGAAGCGACGACGAGGCCGGCACCGCGCGCCTGGGTGAAGGCCACTCCAGAGCCGGAGTACGCCATGACACACCAGCCGAAACTGACCGCACTCGCCGCCGCCGATCCCGCCATCGCCGGGCTCGTCGAGGACGAAGCCAAGCGGCAGCACGACAAGATCCGCCTGATCGCGTCGGAGAACTACGTCTCGCAGGCCGTGCTCGAAGCCACCGGCAGCGTGCTCACCAACAAGTACTCCGAGGGTTACGCGGGCAAGCGCTACTACGAGGGCCAGCAGTTCATCGACCAGGTCGAGCAGCTCGCGATCGACCGGGCGAAGGCCGTGTTCGGCGCCGAGCACGCGAACGTCCAGCCGTACTCCGGCTCTCCGGCGAACCTGGCGGTGTACCTCGCCTTCGCCCAGCCGGGCGACACCGTGCTCGGCATGGCGCTGCCGGACGGCGGCCACCTCACGCACGGCTGGAGCGTGTCGGCGACCGGCAAGTGGTTCAACCCGGTGCGCTACGGCGTCGCGAAGGAGACCGGCCGCGTCGATCTCGACCAGGTGCGCGACCTGGCCCGCCAGCACCGGCCGAAGCTGATCTTCGCCGGCGGTACGGCGATCCCGCGGACGATCGACTTCCCGGCGTTCGCCGAGATCGCCCGCGAGGTCGACGCGGTGCTGGTCGCCGACATCGCCCACATCGCCGGCCTGGTCGCGGGCGGCGCGCACCCGTCGCCGGTGGGGCACGCCCAGGTGATCACGACGACGACGCACAAGACCCTGCGCGGCCCGCGCGGCGCCATGATCCTTTCCGACGCCGACCACGCGAAGGCCGTCGACAAGGCCGTGTTCCCCGGCCTGCAGGGCGGCCCGCACAACCACACGACCGCGGCGATCGCCGTCGCGCTCGGGGAGGCGCAGCAGCCGTCGTTCAGCGACTACGCGCACACGATCGTCGCGAACGCCCGCGCGCTGGCCGACGCGCTGCTGGCCTGCGGTTACGACCTAGTGTCCGGTGGCACCGACAACCACCTGCTGCTGATCGACCTGACGAACAAGGGGGTCGCGGGCAAGCCGGCCGCGCAGGCCCTCGACCGCGCGGGCATCGAGCTGAACTACAACACGGTGCCGTTCGACCCGCGCAAGCCGTTCGACCCGTCCGGCATCCGCCTCGGCACGTCCGCGATCACCACCCGCGGCCTGCGGCCGGAGCACCAGGTCGAGGTGGCGGCGTGGATCGACCGCACGATCACCGCGGCGGCCGCGGCCGACGAGTCCGCGCTGGACACGATCGCCGCGGAGATCCGCGAGTTCCTGGCGCCGTTCCCGATCCCCGGCTACACCGCCTGAGCCCAGCTGACCGAAGGCCGTCTCCGGAGCCCGGAGGCGGCCTTCGGCGTGTCCGAGACCGGGGTCACAAAATATTTGGTTGCACGATACAAGCGTCCCGGGGAATACTTGGCTCAGACAAGTAGTTGACAGGTACAAGCAACTACGAAGAAGGCTTTCCGAGGGAGACCACCATGAGCGAGACCACCACGGCGGAAGGAGCAGCCGCTACGAACGGCAAACTGACTCACCGCCAGATCCTGACCGTGCTGTCCGGGCTGATGCTCGGCATGTTCCTCGCCGCGCTCGACCAGACCATCGTGTCGAGCTCCATGCGCACCATCGCCGACGAGCTCCACGGCCTGTCCCTGCAGGCCTGGGCCACCACCGCGTACCTCATCACCGCGACGCTCTCGACGCCGCTGTACGGCAAGCTGTCCGACCTCTACGGCCGCAAGCCCATGTACCTGACGGCGATCTCGCTGTTCCTGGTCGGTTCGCTGGCGAGCGGCATGGCGTCGTCGATGTACGAGCTCGCCGCGTTCCGCGCCTTCCAGGGCCTCGGGGCCGGTGGCCTGATGTCGCTGGCGCTGGCGATCATCACCGACATCACCGCGCCGCGCGAGCGCAGCAAGTACCAGGGCTACTTCATGGCCGTCTTCGGCATCTCGAGCGTGGCCGGGCCGGTCGTCGGCGGGTTCTTCGCCGGCATCGACACCTTCGCCGGCATCACCGGCTGGCGCTGGGTCTTCCTGGTCAACGTCCCGATCGCGCTCGCCGCGCTGGTCGTCGTCTCCAAGGTGCTGAACCTCCCGCACACCCGCGTGGACCAGAAGGTCGACTACTGGGGCGCCGTGGCGCTGGCCACCGGCCTGGTGCCGCTGCTGATCGTCGCCGAGCAGGGCCGCGAGTGGGGCTGGGGCTCCGCCGCTTCGATCGCGATGTACGTCGTCGGCGCGCTGGGTGTCTCGGCCTTCGTCTGGATCGAACGCCGGATGGGCGACGCCGCCCTGCTGCCGCTGCGCCTGTTCCGCCGTCCGGTGTTCCGGATGTCGACCATCGTCACCGTGGTGCAGGGCGCCGGGATGTTCGGGGCGATGATGTCGCTGCCGCTGTACCTGCAGATCGTCAAGGGCGCGACGCCGACCCAGGCCGGCCTGCAGATGCTGCCGCTGACGCTCGGCATCATGGTCGCCAGCCTGACCAGCGGCCGGATCATCGCGGCCACCGGCCGGTACAAGATGTTCGCGGTGGCCGGGATCGGCCTGATGGCGGCGGCGCTGTTCGCGCTCTCGACGATCACCGTCGACAGCTCGCTCGCCCTGGTCATGGTGATCGCCTTCGTGATCGGCCTCGGCCTCGGCGCCTCGATGCAGACGCTGGTGCTGGCCGCGACCAACGACGTCCGCCCGCAGGACATCGGCGTCGCCACTTCGGCGGCGACCTTCTTCCGGCAGATCGGCGGCACGGCGGGCACCGCGGTGTTCCTGTCGATCCTGTTCGGCACGGTCGGCGACCGGATCGCGAACGCCATCCGCTCGGCGCTGACCACGCCGGCCTACACGACGGCGCTGGCGCAGCACCCCGAGTTCGCGAAGCAGATGCAGAGCGGCCTCGACGTCAACGACACGTCGTTCCTCTCGACGCTCGACCCGACGCTGGCCCGGCCGATCCTGCAGGGCTTCGCCGAGTCGATGAGCACGGTGTTCCTGGTCGGCGGGATCGTGCTGACCGTGGGCTTCGCGCTCGTGTGGTTCCTCAAGGAGAAGCCGCTGTCGGACAAGTCGGCGATGGAGCAGCGCGCGGAGGCCGAGGACGCCCCGGCACTCGCCCTGGCGCACTGACCGCGTGAAAAAGGCCCCCTCGGGATCTCCCGAGGGGGCCTTTTCCGTGGGCTCAGTGGCCGCCGTCGGCTTCTTCCTTGGCCAGGCGGTCGGTCTCGCGCTCGTAGGAGCGGGCGATCTCGCTCTCGGCCTCGGTGCGGCCGACCCAGCTCGAGCCCTCGACGCTCTTGCCCGGCTCGAGGTCCTTGTAGACCTCGAAGAAGTGCTGGATCTCCAGCTTGTGGAACTCGTTCAGGTGGTGGATGTCGCGCAGGTGCTCCAGGCGCGGGTCGTTCGTCGGGACCGCGAGGACCTTGTCGTCCGGGCCCTTCTCGTCGGTCATCCGGAACATGCCGATCGCGCGGCAGCGGATCAGGCAGCCGGGGAACGTCGGCTCCTGCACGAGGACGAGCACGTCGAGCGGGTCGCCGTCCTGGCCGAGCGTGTCGTCGATGAACCCGTAGTCGGCCGGGTACTGCGTGGCCGTGAACAGGGTCCGGTCCAGCTTGATGCGGCCGGTCTTGTGGTCGACCTCGTACTTGTTGCGCTCCCCTTTGGGGATTTCGATCGTGACGTCGAACTCCACGGCGTCCTCGCTGCTTCTTGTAGATCCGGGCACCACACGTCGTGGGCGGCAACCTTCATGACTGTCTTGACGTCTCCTAGTGTGGACTACGCCCTGCCGGGGAGCCGCATCGATGTCGGCCACGCGGCATGTGAGCTTGGCCCCTCCCCGGGGCAGCTGAGAAGGAGTGGTGGGTGCCGGAAAACGACCAGCCGATGTGGCCTTCGTCGGACGAAGACCGCTCGTCGTCCGGCGCGCGGGAGACCACTCCGATGGCGCTGCCGGACGCCCCGGAAAGCGGCGGCGACCGCCCCGGCGTGCCCAAGGTCACAGGCAGTGAGGCCCCGAAGGGCTCGTGGTTCGCGCCGAACGTCCCGCCGGAGCCGATCCCCGGGCTGAACGCCCCCGCGGTGGAGCCGCCGCCTCCGCCGACGCCGGCCAAGCAGGACCTGGCCGACCGCCTCGGCCGCCGCGCGCCGAAGCAGCCACCCGCGGCCGAGCAATCGCCCGCGGCCGAGCAACTGCCCGCCGAGCAGGCTCCGAAGCAGCTCTCTTCGGCGGCCAAGCCGGCCGAAGAGAGCACCCAGTACATCCGGGTCGAGCAGTCCGAGCTGGAGCTCCCCGAGGCGTCGGCTGGAGAGAGTGCCCAGCACGCCAACCCGCTCGAGCCGAAGGCCGCTGCGCCCGGGTCGGTGGCGGAGAGCACTCAGTACGTCGAACAGCCCAAGCCCGCGGCGACGGCATCGGCTGGGGAGAGCACCCAGCACGCCAACCCGCCCGAGCCGAAGGCCGCTGCGCCCGGGTCGGTGGCGGAGCGCACTCAGTACGTCGAGCAGCCCAAGCCCGCCGCGACGGCATCGGCCGGGGAGAGCACTCAGCACGCCGAGCAGCCCAAGGCGGCGTCGGCCGCGGAGAGCACCCAGTACATCGAGGTGCAGCCGTCCGGGCCGGTGCCGGTGGTGCCGATCGAGCGCCACGTCCCGCCCCGCCAGGAGCCGAAACCGGAGGAGTCGCCGCAGCAGTGGCGGGAAGAGCTGCAGCACTGGCGCGAGGAGCAGCAGCGCCGTGAGGAGCAGCTGAGCCGCGGGCCCGCACAGCAGCGCGAAGAAGCCTCGGCCCAGCCCGCCGCGCCCTGGAGCCAGCGCATCGAACTGCGGGAGGACCGCACCGGTGACCGGCCCGCCGAACCGGGCGAGCGCCGTCCGGTGCTGCCGGAACCCCCGCGCGGGGTGGTGCCCTCGGCGTCCGCCGGCACGCTGGCGCGGCCGCAGCGGATCGAACCGGACGGGCAGCGGTTCGACGCCGAGGCCACCGTCGGCATCGAACGCCCCAGCCAGTTCCCCGGCGTCTTCCGGCAGCAGCCCCAGCAGCGCGCCGAGCCGCCACGGACCCCGGAGCCGCCCGCCGAGCCGCCGTCGCCGTCCGCGGCCGAGGCGTCGTCCGCCGGTGAGCCGCCGAAGAAGAAGCGGAAGGGCAAGCTGATCGCGCTCGTCGTGGTCGTCCTCCTGGTGCTGGCCGGCGCCGGGGTCGCCGCGGCTTCGCCGAAGGTGGCGAACCGGCTGGCCCTGCCCTGGGCGCCGAACGCGCCCAAGGGAGAGGCGCCGCCGCCGTCCGCGGCCACGCGTCAGCTGCAGGGGCCGGCCACGTCCGGCGCGACGCCGACCGCGAACGGCGTCAAGTCCGCGCTGGCTTCGGCCGCCGGCAACGGCGCACTCGGGCAGCTCACCGGCAGCGTGATCGACCCGGTGTCCGGGACCGTGCTGTGGGACCACAGCTCGTCGACCCCGGTGACCCCCGCGTCCACGACGAAGGTGCTCACGTCCGCGGCCGCGCTGCTCTCGCTGGACCACAACCTGCGCCTGTCGACCAAGATCGTGCAGGGTCCGGAGCCGGGCACGGTGATCCTGGTCGGCGGCGGCGACACCACGCTCACCAACCTGCCGCTGGGCACCGACTCCCCGCTGTACCCGGGAGCCGCGCACGTCGACGACCTCGTCGCGCAGGTCAAGAAGGCGGTGCCGGGCGTCAAGAAGGTGCAGGTCGACCTGACCCTGTTCAAGGGGGCGACGACCGCGCCGGGCTGGGAGGCGGGCGACGCGCCGTCGACCTACGCGACGCAGATGGCGCCCGTGATGGCCGACGGCGGCCGCATCAACCCCAAGGACAACAACTCGCAGCGCACGGCGAACGCGGGCAGTGCGCTCGCGTCGTCGATCGCCTCGAAGCTGGGGGCCTCGGCGGCCGGCCAGGCGACCGCGCCCAAGGACGCGAAGGTGGTCGCCGAGGTCAACTCGGCTCCGCTGACCGAGCTGGTGTCCGACCTGATGGAGCTGTCCGACGACGTGCTCGCCGAGGCCGTCGCCCGGCAGGTCGCGCTCGCGAACGGCGAGGAAGCCAGCTACGCCGGCGGGGCCAAGGCGACCATCAAGGTCCTGAAGGACCACGGGTTCGACGTCGGCGGGGTCGTGCTCTCCGACGGCAGCGGCATCTCGGCGCAGAACCGCATCCCGGCCCGGCTGCTGACGCAGCTCCTGGCGGCCGCGGCGGCGCCGGAGGGCAAGAACCCGAACACGGCGAAGCTGCGCCCCGTGCTGGCCGGCCTCCCGGTCGCCGGCGGCTCCGGCACCCTCGCCGACAAGCGGTTCGACACCGCGGCGTCGCAGGCGGGCCGCGGCTGGGTGCGGGCCAAGACGGGCACGCTCACCGGCGTGAACACCCTCGCCGGGCTCGTCCTCGACCAGGACGGCCGGGTACTGGTGTTCGCGTTCATGTCGAACGGCTCCGACACCGAACCCGGCCGCGACGCCATCGACGCCCTCGCGACGAGCCTCCGCAAGTGCGGCTGCGCCTAGCGGACGCCGAACCGTACGAAGATCGTGGCCGGAAACCCGCGCCGGGCCAGGTAGCGTCGGAAGGGTGAGTCAGGAAACGCAGACCCGGCCCATGGTCGACTGGGCGATCGCCGCGCAGACCGGCGCGTTGCTGGTGCGCGGCGGCCCCCAGGTGCCGCGGGAACGGGCCGAGGAGGCCGTCACCGACCTGCGCGAGCTGACCGCCGAGGCCGAGGGGCACGTGCGGCAGCTGACGAACCTGGGGCTCGACCTGCCGTTGCTGCCCGGCGAGGTCGTCGACCGGCCGGGCTGGGTCCGCTCGGCCGCGGCCGGGCTGGACGCGCTGACCGGGCGGGCGCTGCCGCAGCAGGGCGGTCCGCTGGGGCCGATCCTGGCCGGCGGCGCCGGCGTGCAGACGGGGTTGGTGCTGGCCTTCCTCGCCAGCCGCGTCCTCGGCCAGTACGACCCCTTCGGCGGCCCCGACAAGGAAGGCCGGCTGCTGCTGGTCGCCCCGAACGTCGTCGCCGCCGAGCAGGCGATGGACGTGCCCGGCCGCGACTTCCGGCTCTGGGTCTGCCTGCACGAATGCACCCACCGGCTCCAGTTCACCGCGGTCCGCTGGCTGCGCGACTACTTCGCCGACGAGGTCGAACGGCTGGTCTCCGGCCTCGCGGGCGGCGCGACCGACGGCCTGTCCGACCTGTTCGGCCGGCTGCCCGAGGCGATCAAGCAGGGCCCGAAGCTCAACCTGGCGGAACTGATCCAGTCGCCGAAGGAACGCGCGGTGTTCGACCGGCTGCTGGCGCTTTCGACGCTCCTGGAGGGGCACGCCGACTACGTGATGGACGCCGTCGGGCCGCAGGTCGTGCCGAGCGTGGACACGATCCGCGCGCGGTTCACTGCCCGGCGCAAGGGCGGCGGCGTCTTCGACCGGCTGCTGCGCGCGCTGCTCGGCGTCGACGCGAAGATCCGTCAGTACGAAGAAGGCGCGAAGTTCACCAAGCACGTCGTGGACGCCGTGGGCATGGACGGCTTCAACGCCGTCTGGCGGTCGCCGAACACCCTGCCCTCGCGGGCCGAGATCTCCGACCCGGCGGCGTGGGTCCGGCGCCTGCACGGATGACCGGGCCGGCGGTCGCGGCCGTCCGGGGGGCCGTCCGCGCCTTCCTGGAGGGCATGGAGGGCATGGAGAGCACCGCAGCGCCGTCTGAAATCTGCGTCGCGGTGTCCGGCGGCGCCGACTCCCTCGCGCTGGCCGAGGCCACGGCGTACGTCGGGCACCACCGCGGGCACGCCGTCCGCGCGCTGGTCGTCGACCACGGCCTGCAGGAGGGCTCGGCGAAGGTCGCGGCGGACGCGGCGGCCGCGGCGAAGGCGCTGGGCGTCGACGAAACCGAGGTGCGCCGGGTCGAGGTGACCGGATCCGGCGGCCCGGAAGCCGCCGCGCGCAAGGCCCGCTACCGGGCGCTGGGCGGCCACGACCTCGTGCTGCTCGGCCACACCCTCGACGACCAGGCCGAGACGGTCCTGCTCGGGCTCGGCCGCGGGTCCGGCCCGCGCAGCGTCGCCGGGATGCGCCCGTACGACCCGCCGTGGGGACGGCCGCTGCTCGCCGTCGCCCGGGCCACCACCCGGGCCGCGTGCGCCGAGCTCGGCGTCGAGCCGTGGGACGACCCGCACAACGCCGAGCCGCGCTTCACCCGCGTCCGGCTGCGCACCGAAGTCCTGCCGCTGCTGGAAGACGTCCTCAACGGCGGAGTCGCCGCCGCGCTCGCCCGGACGGCGGCGCAACTGCGTGACGACAATGAGGCGCTGGACACAATGGCGGACATGATCTTCACCCGCGCGGGCGGCTCCGATGGGCTGGATGTGGGTGCGTTCGCGGCGGAGCCCGCGGCACTCCGGCGCCGGGTTCTCCGCAGGTGGCTGCGGCAATCGGGTGTGCGCGAGCTCACCGACGCCCACCTGCGCGCGGTCGACGCGCTGGTCGCCCGGTGGCGTGGTCAAGGCGGCGTGTGGCTGCCGGGCAACTTGGAGGTGCGCCGGTGCCGTGGCAGGCTCTGCCTCACCTCCCAACCCACCACCCGAGGAGAATGACCCGTGTACGAGGGCGAAATCGCCTCCGTGCTCGTCACCGAGCAGCAGATCAAGGACAAGATCGCGGAGCTGTCGGAGCAGATCGCCGCCGACTATCCGGCCAACGGGCAGGGCGAACTCCTGCTGGTGGGCGTCCTGAAGGGCGCGGTCATGTTCATGACCGACTTCGCCCGCGCGCTGCCGCTGCCGACGCAGCTGGAATTCATGGCCGTGTCCTCCTACGGCTCGGCGACTTCGTCGTCGGGTGTCGTGCGGATCCTCAAGGACCTCGACCGCGACATCGCGGGCCGGGACGTCCTGATCGTCGAGGACATCGTCGACTCCGGCCTGACGCTGTCGTGGCTGCTGAAGAACCTCGCCAGCCGCAACCCCGCGTCGCTCGAAGTCGTTTCGCTGCTGCGCAAGCCGGAAGCTGTAAAGGTGGACGTGCCGGTGAAGTACATCGGCTTCGACATCCCGAACGAGTTCGTCGTCGGCTACGGCCTCGACTACGCCGAGCGGTACCGGGACCTGCCCTACATCGGCACCCTGGACCCGAAGGTCTACTCGGCGTAGTGCATCGGAGTAGTGCCACCGGCAGAGTGCCACCGGCGGAGTTCACCGACCGTTCACCGCAACTACCGGATTCGCGGAACCCCGGGCACGAAGTTTGCGTCATAGGCTCTGATCACGTGCGTTAACCTATGCGAAGACCATTCGTGCCCGCGGTGTCCGGGTCGGGGGAACGGGAGAGAGTGCAGATGGGGAACAGCAGCGCTGCCGACGCGAACGCCTTCAAGGCCGCGGCCGCGGCGGGTCAGGTCGGGATCGACCCCGACGCCGCGCAGACCGTGCTGAACAAGATCCGCACCGGCAAGGACGCGGTGGAGGCCCTGCTCGCCGGGGCGGGCGCGCTCGCCCAGCCGCCGAAGCTCGGTGACAACCCGGTCGGCAACGCGATGGCCGCGAAGTTCGTGCAGCGTGCGGACGGTGGGGGCGACTCCTACGCCGCCGCCCTGCAGAACCTGCTCGACCAGTACTCCGCCGCCGAGGAGGGCATCGTCACGGCGATGTCCCGGTACCACGAGATCGACCAGGCCGCCGCCGATCCGTTCCGCAACGCCTGAGTCCAGAGGGGGAACTCGTAGTCATGGCTCCGAACCACACCGGCCAGCCGGCCTCGACCACTCCGGGCTCTGCCGACCAGGGCTCGCTCGTGCCGCTCGGCGACAACGCGGCTTCGCAGAACATCGTCGAAAGCGCCCGCGGCAGTGCCGGCGGCTTCGACATGGGCAGCGACCGCGCGATCGCCAACCCGCCGAACTGGAACGCGCAGGAAAGCCAGCAGCTCTACGCCGGCGCGGTCAACAACAACGACCCCGGCACCGCCGAAGCGACCGGGCAGGCCTGGGCGCACCACGGCAGCGAGCTGAAGCAGGCGTCCGACCACCTGTACAACGCGATCGCCGAGCTGGGCAACGCCTGGGTCGGCCGCGGCGCCGCGGGTGCGCAGGGCGCGCTGGTGGCCATCGCGAACTCCGGTTCGCAGGCCTCCGACGCCGCGCACACGATGTCCGACCGGCTCGCCCGGCAGGCCGCCGCGGCCGCCGAGGTCAAGAAGATGCCCGCCCCGAAGGACTACGACCCCAAGCAGGCCATGGCGGCCGCGCTGGCCGGCGGTCCGGCGGCGCTGATCGCCGACCAGAAGGCGCAGGCGGACGCGGCCAACGACGTCAAGGCGCAGCAGGTCGCGTTCTTCAACGCCTACACGCAGGCGATGAAGGAGGTCGACAACTCGACCCCGAGCTTCGGCCCCGAGTCGCTCGGCATGCAGCCGACGGCGTCGCACAACTCCTTCTCGTTCAACGCCGTGAACACCGTCGGCAGCACCGGTCCGGTCGAGGGCCTCTCCGGTGCGGGCGGCGCGCTCTTCACGGCCGGCGGCACGGGCTTCGGCGGCCACGGCGGCGCGATCGCGGCGCAGCACGCCGGCGTCACCGGGCCGAACGGGACCCACGGCAGCGTCCCGGCGGCCGGCTTCGGCCAGGACGCGGCCACGCTCGGCAGCGACGGCGCCGGTGGCTCGGTCACCGGGGCGGGCTCCGGCACGGGTGCGGGCACGGTCGGCTCGGGCAGCGCCCACACGGGTGGCAGCAACCCGCTCGGCAAGGTCGGCATGGGCCTCGGCATCGGCGGGGTCGCCGGCGGTCTCGGCGCGCTGGCGTCGCGGGTGCTGGGCGCGGGCAGCAAGTCCGGCGCGAAGTCCGAGAACGACACGAGGCTGGCGGCGGCCCAGGGCCAGGGCCAGAGCGCCGCTTCGGCCCAGGCGCCGCAGCAGGGGCTCGTCTCGTCCGCGGGCACGATCGGCGGGCAGACCCCGCCGCCGATGAGCCCCGGCATGGGCGGCATGGCCCCGCACGGCGCCCAGGGCGAGCAGGACGAGGAGCACACGCACGCGTCCTTCCTCATCGAGGCGGACCCGGACGAGGCCTTCGGTGCGAACCAGGCGACCCCGCCGCCGGTCATCGGCGCGTGGTCCGAGGACGACGAAGACCGCTGATCCTTCTCGGGCCGGGCACGCCGACGTGTGCCCGGCCCGGCATCTTCGGGGGGCTCGATGCCGAACGCCGAGCTGCTCACCCCGGTCGAGGTGGACTTCCTGTGGGAGTCGGCCGGGCTGGGCGAGCCGCCGTACCCACTGCGCATCCGTTCGCACGGCGCGACCGTCGACGAGCGGGAGCTGCTGCGCCGCCGCACGCTGGAGGGGCTCACCGCGCGCGGGCTCGCCGACGGCCGCGGCCGGCCCGAGCCGCACGTCGAGGACTACTTCGGCGTGCTGGCAAGCCCGGAACTGAGCCTGGACGCCGTCCAGCTGATCGCCCCGGACGCCGAACCGCTGCTCGCGGTCGCCGGTGTGCTGGGCGGTCGGGGCCTGCTGGCCGTGCAGGACACCCGCGGCCTGCACCTGCAGCCGTGCCCGCCCGACGGGCTCGCCGGCGCGATCGTGTCGCTGCTGCCGGGCGCGCCGCGCGGCAGCGAGAAGTCGATCACCGTCCCGCTGGACCAGCTGACCGGCGGCGACTTCCCGCAGCGCCGCGGTAACGGCGACGAGCGCGCGTCGGCCGACGAGGACCGCAAGGCACTGGCGAAGCTGCAGGCCCAGCCCCGGCTGCGCGGCGGCCAGATCGGCGCCAACGCCCGCAGCCGCGTGGGCAGCCGCACCCGGACACCGGTGCTGAGCTGGTTCGACACCGAGACGGGCCGGTACTTCACGCAGGCCACGCGTGGCCGTGACGGCCGGGACTGGGTCTCGATCGCTCCCGCCGACGCCGCCACGCTGCGCCACCGCCTCGGTGAGATGCTGGCCGGAGCCGCGACGACCAGCGCAGTGTGATCGGCCCGGATTCTTCGGCCGTGCCCTGCTCGCCACCGGAGCGATCCGGTTTTGTCGGTGGTGCGGGCTACGCTGAGCAAGAGTCCGATCCGGGAGAGTGATGATGCAAGAGTTCTTCTCGCCACTGGCGTTCGACTTTCTCTGGGAGTCCGCGCAGGTCGGGGAGCTGCCGTACCCGCTGATCGTCCGGTCGCACGGCGCGACCGAGGACGAGCGCGTGTCGCTGCGTCACCGCGTCGACGTCGAGCTGAAGGCGCGGGGCATCCGTGACCCGCGCGGCCGGCTCGCGCCACCGATCGAAGACGCCCTGCACCTGCTGGCCTTCGCCCCGCTGACCATCGACGCGCTGCACATCCCGCAGTTCGAAGCCCCCACCGTCGGCGTGCTCGCGGCGGCCGACGAGACCACCGGCGTGCTCGCCGTCCAGGACGCCGACGGGATCTGGCTGCGGGACATCCCGGCGGACGGCTTGGTCTCCGCCGTCGTCGGGGTGTTGCCGGCCGGGCCGCGCGGCACCGAGGCGTCGGTCACACTTCCACTGGACGACGCCCTGCGCACCGCGCCGATCCGGGTGCCGGTGCCGCTGCCGTCCGCGGGTGAGGAAGAAGACAGCCGCCGGGGCAAGGCGCGCCGGACACCGCTGAGCGAACGGCTCACGGCCGACCCGCGCGAGGCCTACGGCCGCATCGCCGGGCAGCCGCGGCAGCGCGGCGGTCAGCTGGCCGCGAACAGCCGTTCGCAGGTCGGAGCCAAGCAGCGGTCCCGCGTGCTGGCCTGGTTCGACACCGCGACCGGGCGCTACCTGAGTCTCTCCCGCGCAGGTACGGACGGCCGCGAATGGGTCACCGTGGCCCCCGCGGACCCGGCCACGCTGCGCACCCGGCTGGGCGAGATGGTGGGCAGTGTGTCGGACAGCACGCGCTAGCGTGGCGGTCGTGGACACCGGCCGGGAACCCGGGCGCGGTATCGCCCGTTGACCTGCGAGAGGCTCACAGGGGATGAACGCGGCGGCGGACGGTACCCTGATGGGCAGGTGCCCAGGCACCACGGGTTGTCAAGATCGTGATGGCGGGTATCACAGGAGCCGCCCAACCAGGGAGGGTCGAGGCCACCAGGGCCGAGTCGTATGAACCGGAAGAGCGTGCTCAGGAACCCACTGCTGTGGATCGTCGCGGGGTTGCTGGCGTTGTTCGCGTACAACACGATCTTCGACAGTGATCGTGGGTACACCCAGGCACCCATCTCGGTGGCGAACTCCCAGATCACCTCGAACAACGTCAAGGAAGTCAGCCTCGAAGACAAGGAGCAGCAGCTCAAGCTGCTGCTGAACAAACCTGTCGACGTCGACGGCCAGCAGGTCACCCAGATCATTTCGCAGTACCCGGCGGACGCCACCCGCCCGATCTACGACTCGTTGATCGCGGCGAAGAACGGCGGCCAGCCGATCAAGTTCACCACCAAGGTGACCCAGCAGGGCGTGCTGACGCAGATCCTCATCTTCGCCATCCCGCTCGCCCTCGTGCTGGGCCTGCTGATGTGGATGATGAACAACGCGCAGGGCGGCGGCAACCGCGTCCTCAACTTCGGCAAGTCCAAGGCCAAGCAGCTGAACAAGGACATGCCCAAGACGACCTTCGGGGACGTCGCGGGTGCCGACGAGGCCGTCGAAGAGCTGTACGAGATCAAGGACTTCCTGCAGAACCCGGCGCGCTACCAGGCACTCGGCGCGAAGATCCCGAAGGGCGTGCTGCTCTACGGGCCGCCGGGTACCGGCAAGACGCTGCTCGCGCGGGCCGTCGCCGGCGAAGCGGGCGTGCCGTTCTACACGATCTCCGGCTCGGACTTCGTCGAGATGTTCGTCGGTGTCGGCGCCTCCCGCGTCCGTGACCTGTTCGAGCAGGCCAAGCAGAACGCGCCGTGCATCATCTTCGTCGACGAGATCGACGCGGTCGGCCGCCAGCGCGGCGCCGGTCTCGGCGGCGGGCACGACGAGCGTGAGCAGACCCTGAACCAGCTGCTCGTCGAGATGGACGGCTTCGACGCCCGCGGCGGCATCATCCTGATCGCGGCCACCAACCGGCCCGACATCCTCGACCCGGCGCTGCTGCGCCCCGGCCGGTTCGACCGGCAGATCCCGGTGTCCGCGCCCGACCTGCGCGGCCGCAAGGCGATCCTCGAGGTGCACGCCAAGGGCAAGCCGATCGCCCAGGGCACCGACCTGACCAGCCTGGCCAAGCGGACCGTCGGCATGTCCGGCGCCGACCTGGCTAACGTGCTGAACGAGGCCGCGCTGCTCACCGCCCGCCAGAACGGGCACGTGATCACCGACGCGGCGCTGGAGGAGTCGGTCGACCGCGTCGTCGGCGGCCCGGCCCGCAAGAGCCGGATCATCTCCGAGAAGGAGAAGAAGATCACGGCCTACCACGAGGGCGGGCACGCGCTCGCCGCGTGGGCGATGCCGGACATCGAGCCGGTCTACAAGCTGACGATCCTGCCGCGCGGCCGCACGGGCGGGCACGCCCTGCTCGTCCCCGAGGACGACAAGGACCTGATGACCCGCTCCGAGATGATCGGGCGGCTGGTCTTCGCGATGGGTGGCCGCACGGCGGAGGAGCTCGTCTTCCACGAGCCCACCACCGGCGCGTCCTCGGACATCGAGCAGGCGACGAAGATCGCCCGCGCGATGGTCACCGAGTACGGCATGAGCGCCCGCCTGGGCGCGGTCAAGTACGGCCAGGAGCAGGGCGACCCGTTCCTCGGCCGGTCGGCGGGCCGGCAGGCGGACTACTCGCTGGAAGTGGCGCACGAGATCGACGAGGAGGTGCGCAAGCTCATCGAGACGGCGCACACCGAGGCGTGGCACGTGCTGAACACCTACCGCGACGTGCTCGACGAGCTGGTCATCGAGCTCCTGGAGAAGGAGACGCTGACCCGCAAGGACCTGGAGCGGATCTTCGCGACGGTCGAGAAGCGCCCGCACATCACCGTGTTCAACGAGTTCGGTGAGCGGACGCCGTCGGACAAGCCGCCGATCAAGACCCCGGGCGAGCTGGCGATGGAGCGCGGCGAGCCGTGGCCGCCGCCGGAGAAGGAGAAGCCGGTCCTGAAGCCGGAGCCGACCCCGGTCGGCACCGCCCAGGGTGCGGGCGACCTGCCCGGCGGGCCGCCGTACCCGTCGCCGGTCGACCCGAACGCGAACCCGTACGCCCCGCCGGGTGCCTACCCGAACGGCGGCCGTCCTTACGGCGGCCCGAACGGCGGTCCCAACGGCACGGCGCACTGGCCGCAGGCGTACGGCGGCCAGCCGGGCGGCCCGGCCGGCCAGAGCGGCCCGCCGAACTACGGTGCCCCTCCGGGCTGGACGCCCGCGACCTCGCCGGGCGGTCAGCCGGGCCAGTCGTGGCGACCCGGTGGTGAAGAACGCCCTCGTGAGCACGGCTGGTTCGCCGACCAAGCCGGCAACCAGCAAAGCGAGGGGGAGCAGCGTCGTGACGTGGATGGACCCGAAAAGTCCCAGTGACGCCCTCCGCCCGGTCTTCGACCACGACCGGGCGGAGAAGGCGATCCGCGAGCTCCTCCTGGCGTGCGGCGAAGACCCGGAACGGGATGGCCTGAAGGACACCCCGGCCCGGGTCGCCCGTGCGTACCGCGAGATGTTCGCCGGCCTGTACACCGAGCCGGACGCGGTCCTGGACAAGACGTTCGACGAGTCCCACGAAGAGCTGGTGCTGGTCACGGACATCCCGATGTACAGCAGCTGCGAGCACCACCTGGTGCCGTTCCACGGCGTCGCGCACGTCGGGTACATCCCGAACGCCGCCGGGAAGGTCACCGGGCTCTCGAAGCTCGCCCGGGTCGTCGACCTCTACGCCAAGCGGCCGCAGGTCCAGGAGCGGCTGACGTCGCAGGTGGCCGACGCGATCGTGCGGAAGCTCGAGCCGCGCGGGGTGATCGTGGTGATCGAGGCCGAGCACCTCTGCATGGCCATGCGCGGGATCCGCAAGCCCGGCGCACGCACCACGACCTCCGCCGTGCGGGGGCAGTTCAAGACCTCCGCCACTTCGCGGGCGGAGGCGCTCGACCTCATCAAGGCGCGCCGGTGAGCGTGGGGCTCCCCGCGCCCGGCCGGTGCGTCGTGATGGGCGTGCTGAACGTGACGCCGGATTCCTTTTCCGACGGTGGCCGGTACCTCGGGCTCGAGCAGGCGCTGGAGCACGCCCGCGAGATGTGGGCGCGCGGAGCCGACCTGATCGACGTCGGCGGCGAGTCGACGCGGCCGGGGGCGTCCCGGGTGGACGCCGAGACGGAGCTGCAGCGCATCCTGCCGGTGATCAAGACGCTCGCCGGCGAAGGGGTGGCGCTGTCGGTCGACACCACGCGGGCCACCGTCGCCGCGGCGGCGCTCGAAGCCGGCGCGCACGTCATCAACGACGTCTCCGGCGGGCTGGCCGACCCGGACATGGCGCGCGTCGCGGCCGAGACCGGCGTGCCGTGGGTGCTGATGCACTGGCGCGGGCACAGCAAGGACATGCAGGCGCTCGCGAAGTACGAAGACGTGGTGGCCGACGTCCGCGCCGAGTTGCTGTCCAGAGTGGACGAAGCGCTCGCGGCCGGGGTGGCCGAAAGCGCGATCGTGCTGGACCCCGGGCTCGGTTTCGCGAAGAACGCCGAGCACGACTGGGCGTTGCTGCGCGGGTTGGATTCATTGCTCTCACTGGGTTTCCCGGTGCTCGTCGGGGCCTCGCGCAAGCGGTTCCTCGGCCGCCTGCTGTCCGGGAAGGACGGCACCCCGCGCCCGCCGGACGGCCGGGAGGACGCCACCGCCGCGATCTCCGCGCTCGCCGCGGCGGCCGGGGCGTGGGGCGTGCGCGTGCACGAGGTGGGGGCATCGTTGGACGCGGTCGCCGTGGCCGCCGCTTGGAGGACGAATGGCTGACCGGATCACGCTGACCGGCTTGCGCGTGTTCGGGCGCCACGGCGTGTTCGAGCACGAAAAGCGGGACGGCCAGGAGTTCCTCGTCGACATCACGGCGTGGCTCGACCTCGGGCCGGCCGCCGCGTCGGACGACCTGACCAAGACCCTGCACTACGGCGAGCTGGCCGAGCTGGCGGCCGGGATCGTCGCGGGCGAGCCGTACGACCTCATCGAGAGCGTCGCCGGCAAGATCGCCGACGAGGTCATGCGCGACGAGCGCCTGAGCGCGGTCGAGGTGACGGTGCACAAGCCGTCGGCCCCGATCCCGCTGACGTTCGACGACGTGGCCGTCACGGTCCGGCGCGACCGGTGACCCGGGCGGTCCTCTCACTCGGCTCCAACCTGGGCGACCGGCTGGGCTTCCTGCGGCTGGCGCTGGACGCGGTCCGGCCGGCGCTGGTCGCGGTGTCGAGCGTGTACGAGACGAAGGCGTGGGGCGTCGAGGACCAGCCGGACTTCCTCAACGCGGTCTGCATCGTCGACGACCCGGCGCGCGACCACTGGGTGTGGCTGCGCACGGGCCAGGCCGCCGAGCAGGCGGCGGGCCGCGTCCGCGAGCTGCGCTGGGGCCCGCGCACCCTGGACGTGGACGTGGTCACGGTGGACGGTGTGACGTCGGACGACCCGGAGCTGCTGTTGCCACACCCGGGGACGCCGGACCGCGCGAGCGTGCTGGTGCCGTGGGTGGAGATCGACCCGGACGCGGTCCTGCCGGGCCACGGCCCGATCGCGGAGCTGCTGAAGGCCCGCCCGGCGGAAGAAGTGGGTACGGTCCGCCGGACGGACCTCGAGCTGAGCTGACACCAGGCCGGACCGGTGCACCCTCGAGGTGGCTGGGCGGCGGCTTCACTGCCGATTCCGGGCCGATTCCGAGCCGAGCGCGGGCCCTGTGGACAACCCAGGCAAGAAGCCGAGTCCTGTGGACAACTCCCGTGCGCGGCCCCGGAACTGTCGGTCCCCGCGAGTAACGTTGAAACCGGGGGTCCCCCAAGCGGCCCGGGGCCGGAAAGGTGGCTCATCGGTGAACCGGGGGTGACCGTTACCGATCACGCCCGGGCCGTCGCCGAGTTGTCCTCTCCGTGCGCTCAGCCGCGCAGGGCCGCGATCATGAAACCGACCGCGGGCTGCGTCGTCGCCACCGGGGACCAGTCGTTGATGATCGCGAGCAACTGCCAGTAGCGCTCGGCGCGGGCGTCGCCGCTCGACGCGAAGCGGTCCGCCAGCTCGCGGCGGAACCCGGCCGATGCCGCGTCCTGTTCCGGTCGCGCGGAGGCCGCCGCGATGTCGGCCGCAAGCGTTTGCCCCGCCTCCGACGTCGGGCTTTCTCCGGCGTCGACGGCTTCCTGGGCGCGGGCCATCCACTCGTTCCAGTGCGTGCGCCAGGCGTCCGCCGGCTGCTGGAAGTCGCCGTCCTTGATCTGCTGGGCCTGGGTTTCGCTCATCCGGCGGATCACGGCCCGGAAGTCCGGGTCCTGGACCAGCTCGGCAAACTCGATCCAGGCCTCGAGCTGCTCGGGCGACGGGTCGTCGGACAGCTCGGGCTTGCCCGAGCGCATCCGGCGGTAGAACTCCTGGTCGATGTCGAGCCCGGCGACCATTTCGTCCCAGAACTCGTCGACCAGTTGCTTGCGCTCTTCGTCGGACATCGACGCGAGACGGTTCATCAGGTTCACTTCCTCCAGTTCGGAATTGCGCTTGGCCACCGCGCGCAGCACCGCCCGGCGCAGCCGCAGCCGCCGGATCTGCTCGTCGAGCGCCTCGACGTGCCGCGTCGCCAGCTCGCCGACGGTTGTCGGCTGGCTCAGGGCGGCCGAGACGTCGGCGAGGCCGAGCCCCAGCTCCCGCAGCGTGCGGACCAGCTCCAGGCGGGCCATCGCCGCCGCGTCGTAGAGCCGGTAGCCGGCGTCGGTCCGCTCGGTCGGTGGCAGGAGGCCCTCGTCCGAGTAGAAGCGGATCGTCTTGACCGGCAGGCCGGTCCGCCGGGACAGCTCGCCGATGGTGAAGGTCGCGGTGGTGCCCACAAGACGCATGATGAACTCTCCAGTCGGTGGAGAGTCAACTCTGTCACGGTACGGTTGAGGCATGCACTTCACCCGGCCCCGTGACCTCGTGGTCGCCGGGCTGCTCGGCCTGGGCCTCGGTTACCTGCTCTTCCAGACGGCGTACGGCTCGCTGCCGCAGCTGCCGCTGCTCGCCGGCGTCACCTTCGCCGTGCTCGCCGTGATCGAACTCGTGCTGGCCTTCTCGATCCGGTCGCGGATCCGGAACGGCCGGATCGCCGGCGCGATCGGGGTCGCCCGATCGGTGGCGCTGGCGAAGGCTTCGTCACTCGCCGGAGCCTTCATGGCGGGCGCCTGGCTGGCTGCGCTCGCCTATCTTTTTCCCCGACGTGACGAACTCGTCGCGGCGGTGCTCGACACGCGTGCCGCGGTGGTCGGTGCGGCCTCCGCCGCAGCCCTGGTAGCAGCGGCTTTGTGGCTCGAACACTGCTGCCGGACCCCGAACGACCACGATCGTGAGCGCACCCGCGGAACGACCGGTTAGCGCTCGAATCCCACCGCTCGCTGGACGGAGTAGGTCTCGTTCGGATTACGAGCAGGTACGGTGTCAGACATGACCGGCGTGGGTGACGACTCGCGCGGCCGCCTCTTGGGCAGGCCGTGGCTCGTCGTCGGCTTTGTCCTCGCCATCGGAGCCACCCTCGCACTGGTGCTCAGCGACGATCTCCGCTACCTCAGGCTCGGGATCGTCGCGGCCCTCTGGGCCGCCCTGATCGGCGCGTTCCTCGCCGTGAAGTACCGCAAGCACGCGGCACAGAGCGAGGACGCGGTCGCCGAGGCGCAGGCTGTGTACGAACTGGAGCTGGAACGCGAGATCGCGGCCCGGCGCGAATTCGAGCTGGAGGTGGAGGCGGAGAAGAGCTCGGTCGCCGACTCCAAGGGCCGCGAAGAGCTGGAGGCGCTGCGCGCCGAGGTGTCCGCGCTGCGCGACAGCCTCCAGTCGCTGTTCGGCGGCGAGGTGCTGCTCGAACGCGTCGCGCTGACCGCCCAGGCGACCCGGATGCGCAAGGTGTCCGACGAGAACCGCATGATCCCCGACAGCGCGCCGAAGAAGAAGCCCGCCCAGCTGATGGCCGGGAAGAAGCCGGTCGAGGGCGGCGAGCGGCCGACCGAGCTGATCGACCGCGTCCTCGACGAGCGCCGTTGCAAGGCGTCGAACGGCAAGCCCGCGAACGGCAAGGGCCTCGGCAAGGGCAAGGGGTTCGGCGGCAAGCCCGCCCCGAAGGTCCCGGCGAACGTCTCCGTGCAGAGCACCCAGCAGCTCGCCCGGCCGAAGCCGTTGAGCGAGCGCCGTCCGCCGGTGCCGCCGGTCGACCCGGCGCTGAACGCGGCGCAGCGTGAGCTGAAGGCCGCCGAGCTGCGCGCCGAGGCGGCGCGTCGCCAGGCCGAGTCGCAGCCGATGCGGCTGCCGAAGCCGGACGAAGTCGCGAAGCAGTCCGAGCGCCGTCCCGAGGTCGCCGCCGAGCCGCCGCGCCGGGACGTGCCGCCGCGGCCCGCCGACCCCAAGACCGAGATCCGCCGCCCGCCGGAGCCGAAGACCGAGATCCGCCGCCCGCAGCCGCCGGAACCGAAGACGGAGATCCGCCGTCCCGAGCCGCCGCCCGCGCGCCGGGCCGAGATGTCCCGGTCGGACATCCGGCCGGTCGAGGTGTCGCGTTCGGACATCCCGCGGGTGGAGATGTCGCGCCCGGACCTCCCGCGCGTCGAGGCCCCACGGCCGGAGAAGCCGCAGATACCGCAGATGCCGCGCGTCGAGGCGCCGCGGCCGAGCGTTCCGCGGGCTGAAGCGTCGCGTTCGGATATCCCGCGGGTGGAGATGTCGCGTCCGGACATCCCGCGTGTCGAAATGTCGCGGCCGGACATTCCTCGCGTGGAAATGTCGCGGCCTGACATCCCGCGTGTCGAGATGTCCCGGCCGGACCTTCCCCGCGTGGGGGGCCAGCCGAACGGCGTGCGTCCCGAGCCGCGCAAGGCGCCCGAGCCGCCGCGGGCGGTGCCGGGGCGTCCGGCGGCGAGCGTGCCGCCCGCGAAGCCGTCCGAGATGTCGCGTTCGGACATCCGGCCGGTCAAGGACCTGAGCGCGGCCTTCCAGAACCGCGACGACTTCGCCGAGCGCCAGCGGCCGAACCGGCCGAAGCCGCCCGAGCCGAAGGCGCCGATGCCGCGGGACGCCGCGGCCTCGCGCACCGACATCCCGCCGGTGGTCCCGCCGACGACGCCGGTGCCGAGCAAGAGCCCGTCGCCGCGGCAGCCGTCGCGCACGGACCTGCCGCCGGTGGTGCCGCCGACCACGCCGGTCCCGGCCGCCGACGGCCGCCGCCCGTCGCGGTTGGAGCAGTTCTCGCGGGCGGACATGTCGCCGATCCTGGAGGAGCCGCCGTCCCGCCACGGTGGTTCGCATCGCGCGCCGGCGGAGGCGGCCAAGGCCGAGACGCCGATGGCGAACCCGACGTTGCCGGAGTCGGTCCGCAACTTCCAGGGCCGCTCGGGCGGCCGCCGCCGCAAGCCGGAGGACTCGCAGCAGCTGCCGGCCGTGCCCGCGGCGCCGGAGCCGCCGGGCGGAGGCCGCCGCCGCCGTCCGGACGGCGAGCCCCCGGCCTGGGAGGGCATGGTCGCCGAGCGCGCTTCGATGTCCCGCCGCGGAATGACCCCGGTCGACCCGGCCGAGGTCGAGCAGAACGGCCACAACGGCTCCCGCAACGGCCACCGCGCGGCCCCGGAGCCGGCCCCGGGAAGCGGCTCCCACGCGGCGGGCCGTTCGGTGAGCGAGCTCCTCGCGGCCAACGGCGGAACGGGCTCGACGCCCCGTCGCCGCCGGCGCGCGGAGGACTGAGGCTTCGCCTCCCTGACCCAAGCGCCCCAATGTGGCCTTCGGTGCGTGAGACGCACCGAAGGCCGCCTTGGGTGCGCCAGACGCAACCAAGGCCGCCTTGGGGCGCATGTCACGCGACGAAGGCCGTGGCTGTGCGCGGTGCAGGCCGCCTTGGGTGCGCGGGACGCGCGAAGGCCGCGCCCGGAGGTAAGCGCCTCAAGGTAGGCCTCGGAGGCGCCGCACACGCGAAGGTCGCCCCCACGACCCAAGCGCCCCGAGGTGGCCTTCGGGGCGTGGTCCGCCGTGGCCGACGGGCCGGACCTCTCGCTTCTGTGCCAGGTGGCGTTGGTGTTCCCGTCCAGTCTGCGTAGGGTGACCCGCTGTGAGCGGAACCCTCTCGCCTGCGACCGGACTTGATCGCGGACGGCGGCCTCGCCGGGTCACCGTGCTGCTGCCGGTGTTCGGGCTGATCGTGGTGGCCCTGTGCGGCCTCTTCCTGTTCGGGCTCGCCACCACGCGGGTGGGCCCGCTCGCCGTCACCATCGGTGTCCTCGCCGCGCTCGTGCCCGTCGCCGGTGTCGTCGCCGGGTTCCTCTGGGTCGACCGGTGGGAGCCCGAACCCGCCAAGTTCCTGCTGCTCGCCTTCGCGTGGGGCGCCTGCATCGCCACCATCACCGCGCTGCTCATCAACACCACCGCCGAGGCCGTCGGGGATCAGCTGCTCGGGCAGGGCAGCGGCAACACCGTCGCCGCGCTCGTCTCGGCCCCGGTCGTCGAGGAGGCCGCGAAGGCCCTCTTCGTCGTGCTCATCCTCTGGCGGCGGTCCAGCGAGTTCGACGGTGTCGTGGACGGCGTCGTCTACGCCGGGTTCAGCGCCGCCGGGTTCGCCTTCACCGAGAACATCTACTACTTCGGGCGCGCCTTCGCCGACTACGGCTTCGGGGACGGGCACAGCCAGGGCGTCATCACCGCGTTCTTCCTCCGCGGGGTGCTCGCTCCCTTCACGCACCCGCTGTTCGCCGTGCTCACCGGCATCGGGATCGGCATCGCCGCCCGGACGACCACCAAGGCCCTCAAGATCGTCGCGCCGATCGCCGGCTACCTCGCCGCCGTCTGCCTGCACGCCCTGTGGAACAGCGCGGCGCTGCTCGGCGGGTCGAAGTTCCTCACCGTCTACTTCCTGATCATGCTGCCGCTCTTCGTCGGCGTGCTCTACCTCGTCGTCCTGCAGCGGAAACGCGAACAGCGGATCATCGCCGCCGCGCTGCCGCACATGGCCGCCGCGCGGTGGATCGCGCCCTCGGAGGTCGAGCTGCTGGCCAGCCTGCCCGGCCGCCGCGCCTGGCGCCGGCAGGCGAAACGGCAGTCCGGAAAACGCGCTGCCCGCGCCGTCGCCGTGTACCAGGCCAGCGTGACGGAGCTCGCGTTCCTCGACCGGCACCCGCTCACCAGCGACGCCGACCGGAAGCGCCAGCAGGAACTGCTGCACACCCTCAAGGCCGCCCGCGCGGAGGCGACGCGCCTCGCCGACGAGGCCGCCCGCGGGTGAACCGGTCCGGGTGAAGCTGGTCACCCGGGCTCAACGGCGCCTGCTCGCCCGAGTTAGTCTCGCGCCGTCGTCCGGTACCCGGAAAAGGGACTGGAACGAGAGCAGAGGGAGTCTGCCAGCATGAGCGTCCACAGGCGCACGCCATGATGCGGCCCGCCCGCCTCGCGGTCGGCGTCGTTTCCGCCGGCCGGGTGGGCAGCGTGCTCGGCGCCGCGCTGGCCCGGGCGGGGCACACCGTGGTCGCCGCGTCGGGCCTGTCCGCTGCGTCGCTGGCCCGTGCCGAACGCCTCCTCCCCGACGTGCCCCTTCTGCCGCCCGACGAGACCGTCCGCCGGGCGGACCTGGTGCTGCTCGCCCTGCCCGACGACGCGCTGGCCGGGATGGTCCGCGGGCTCGTCGCCACCGGGTCGCTGCGGCCCGGACAGATCGTCGTGCACACCTCCGGCGCGCACGGCGTCGGCGTCCTGGCCCCCGCGGCCGAAGCCGGGGCCCTGCCGCTCGCCCTGCACCCGGTGATGACGTTCACCGGCCGCGAGGAGGACCTCGAGCGGCTGGCGGCGTGCAGCATCGGCGTCACGGCCGCCGAGGACGACGAAGCGGCGTGGCACGTCGGCGAAGCGCTGACCGTCGAGATGGGTGCCGAGCCGGTGCGGATCCCCGACTCCGCGCGAGCGCTTTATCACGCTGCGTTGGCCCACGGCGCAAACCACCTGATGACGCTGGTCGCCGACTGCGCGGACCTGTTGCGCCAAGCCGGAATCGGGCAATCCGAACGCCTGGTCGCACCACTGCTCTCGGCGGCGTTGGATAATGTGCTGCGACACGGCGACCGCGCCCTCACCGGCCCGGTCGCGCGTGGCGACGCCGGCACCGTCCGCAAGCACCTCGAGGTGCTCGCGGACCGGGCGCCGGACGTGGCGCCGGCCTACCGCGCGCTGGCCAGACGCACGGTGGCGCGTTCGTCGGCAGCCGGGCTGCTGGACACCGCGGCCGCCAAAGACCTCACCGAACTCCTCGACGATCCCGCCGAAGGGCACCAAGACCAGTGACCACACCGAAATTCAACCGCGGCAGCCTGAACACGTTCGCGTCGCCCGAGCACGTGAGCCAGGTCAGCCGGGCGCTGCACGGCGTCGGCCGCAAGCTGGCGCTCGTGCCGACCATGGGCGCGCTGCACGCCGGGCACCGTGAGCTCATCCGCCGCGCGAAGCGGCTGCCGAACACCGTCGTGGCCACCTCGATCTTCGTGAACCCGCTGCAGTTCGGCGCGGGCGAGGACTTCGAGGCCTACCCCCGGCCGCTCGAAGCCGACCTCGACGTCCTGCGCGAAGACCGCATCGAAATCGCGTTCACGCCGAGCGCGGACGCCCTCTACGCCGACGGTGCCGTGGTGACCGTGCACCCGGGTCCGCTCGGCGACGAGCTCGAAGGCGCCGCGCGCCCCGGCCACTTCGCCGGTGTGCTCACCGTCGTGGCGAAGCTGTTCAACCTGCTCCGTCCGGACTACGCCTTCTTCGGCGAAAAGGACTACCAGCAGCTGGTGCTGATCAAGCGGATGGTGCGCGACCTGAACATCGACACGCGCGTGATCGGCGTGCCGACCGTGCGCGAGCGCGACGGGCTCGCGTTGTCCTCGCGCAACGTCTACCTGACGCCTGAACAGCGCGAAGACGCCATCGTCCTGTCGGCCGCCCTCACCGCGGGGGCTTTCGTCGGCCGGGACGGGGCGGACGCGGTCCTCGAGACCGCGTGGAAGACCCTCGCCGCGCGGCCCGCGGTCGAGGTGGATTACCTGGAATTGCGGGGAACCGACCTGGGTCCCGCGCCCGTCGATGGGGAAGCACGCTTGTTGATCGCGGCCCGGGTGGGGAGTACCCGGCTGATCGACAACGTTCCGGTGTTGCTCGGCGCCGCCGTCGAGCACCCGGAGCGGCTGGACGCAGGGGAATAGGAGTCCACGATGTACCGCACGATGCTCAAGTCGAAGATCCACCGGGTGACCGTGACCCAGGCCGACCTGCACTACGTCGGTTCGGTGACGGTCGACGAGGACCTGATGGAGGCCGCGGACCTGCTGCCGGGGGAACAGGTGTCCATTGTGGACGTCACGAACGGGGCGCGGCTGGAGACCTACGTCATCAAGGGGGAACGCGGCAGCGGGGTGCTCGGCATCAACGGCGCCGCGGCGCACCTGGTGCACCCGGGTGACCTGGTCATCCTCATTTCGTACGGCCAGATGGACGACGCCGAAGCGGCGACGTACCAGCCGCGCGTGGTGTTCGTCGACGCCGACAACCGGATCGTCCACCGGCACACCGATCCCGGCCACGCGCCGGAAGGATCGGGCCTGCTGTCGGGCACGGTGACGCTGCCGCCGGACGACGAGACGGCGGTCTTCCCGGTCGCCGAGACGGCGGACGCCCGCCGGCTCGACGCGTTGCTGCACGCGGAAAGCTGACCCGCTTGCTGCTCACCGTCGACGTCGGCAACACGAACATCGTGCTGGGCCTGTGGTCCGGGCCGGAGCTCGTGGGCGACTGGCGCATGCGCACGGACGCGCGCATGACGGCCGACGAGCTGGCGTTGACGGTCCGCGGGCTGCTCGGCCCGCACGCGGACGCGGTGTCCGGGATCAGCGCGTTGTCGACGGTGCCGGCGGTGCTGCGCGAGCTGCGGGTGATGCTCGGGCGGTACTACGCCGGGGTCCCGAAGATCGTGGTCGAGCCGGGCGTGCGCACGGGCGTGGCGCTGCTGGTGGACAACCCGAAGGAGGTGGGCGCGGACCGGCTGGTGAACACGCTGGCCGCGCACCACCTCCACAACACCGCGTGCGTGGTGGTCGACTTCGGCACGTCGACCAACGTCGACGCGATCTCGGCCCGCGGCGAGTTCCTGGGCGGCGCGTTCGCCCCGGGCATCGAGATCTCGGTCGACGCGCTGGCGTTGCGCGCGGCGGCCCTGCGGAAGGTCGAGCTGGTCCCGCCGCGGTCGGTGATCGGCAAGAACACCGTGGAGTGCCTGCAGTCCGGAATCCTGTACGGCTTCGCGGGCCAGGTGGACGGCCTGGTCCGCCGGATCGTCCGCGAGCTCTCCCCGGGCGGCGCGGAACCGGTGGCGGTGCTGGCCACGGGCGGCCTCGCACCACTGGTCCTCGGCGAGTCGGAGACGATCACCGACCACGTCCCGGAGCTGACGCTGCTCGGCCTCCGGCTGGCCTACGAGCGCAACATCCGGCCCTGACCAGCCGTCAGCCGCGAGCCAGGCGACGGCGCTCCAGCACGTACCCCAGCGCCGTCACCGCCAGCGCCGGGAAGGCGATCTTCGCCTGCGGGAACCGGTCGGCCCCCGGCGGATCCACCGCGCGGGACCCCGGGTAGGCCAGCGCCGAAATCTGCGTCAGCCAGTACAGCGACGCCAGCACGGCCCCGGCGTCGAGACCCGCCCGGGTCGGCCGCCGCCAGAGCTGCCACAAGCTCGTCGCCCCCAGCGCGAGCCCCAGGCTCATCGTCTGGCCGTTGTGGAACTTCGCGTGCGGCGGCCAGTGCGGGTTGTACACGTGCGTTTCGTTCCAGTCCGCCTTGTACGGGCCCACGGCCGTCACCAACGAGGTCAGCGAGATCAAGGCCCGTCCCAGTGATTTCCTGCGCATCCCCGCAGTATCGAACCTCCACCTCGATCGAGGTCAAGGCAGCAGTTTCAACATGAGCGGGACCTTTCGCAGTGTTTTCAGGCACTGCGCCGTCTTGTCCTGACCGGGTACGACGCGCTCGTCCGGGACCCGGGATCGGTCACTCCCGAAACCAGCACGCCGGAAATGTCCTCATCGCCGTCGCGCGCGCAGTGCCGTCGTGATCAGCGGCAGGTCGAACTCGCCGTGTGCCGTCGCCGGATTCCCCGCCAGGAACTGCCGGAGCCGGCCCAGCAGGGCCGCGGACTCCGCCGGCGCCGAGACGATCACCTGCGAATACGTCGCGATCGTTTCCAGCAGGCTCTCGGCCGTGCGTCGTTGCGCGTGGCGGAACCGGCCGCTTTCGAACGGCTCGAACCGCGGGTGCGTCACCTCGCGCATGTCTTCGATGCTCGTGGGGCGGGGGGCGCCGTCGCGGCCGACTGCGGTGAACTCGGCGACCCACGGCACCGATTCGTCTTCGTAGTTCCACAGCGGCACGCACACGCCGCCCGGGCGCAGCACGCGGCCGATCTCCGTCAACGCGACCGGCACGTCGAACCAATGGAACGCCTGGCCGACGAACACCGCGTCGACGGCCCCGTCGGGGAGCGGAATCCGTTCCGCCTGCCCGGCCAGCGACGTCACCGACGGCACGGCCCGCTCGAGTTGCGCGCGCATTTCCGCATCGGGTTCGACCGCGGTGACGTCGAGCCCGAGCGCGGCCAGGCCAAGCGTGAGTTTGCCGGTTCCGGCGCCGAGATCGAGCACTCTGCGCGGCGTTCCGCTCGCTCCGGAAAGGCCCCACTCGATGGCTTCCCGGGGGTAATCGGGCCGGTGCTGGGCGTACTCGGCGGCGCGGACGCCGAAGGAAGAAGCGCGCTGACCTCGGGTGGGATCACTCACCCTGCCCAGGCTAATGGCGGGAAAGGTAAAGGTAATCCGGTTGGCGTAGCGGACTGCGGGGTTCGTACCCTATGGCCATGACCGAAAACCCCGCTTCCACCAGCGAGCCCGCCGAAGACGAACTGCCCGAGCAGATGCGGGTGCGCCGGGAGAAGCGCGACCGGATCCTCGCCGAGGGTATCGATCCCTACCCGGTCGAGGTGCCCCGGACGCATTCGCTCGCCGAGGTGCGCGCGGCCCATGCCGGACTGCCCGCCGACACCGCCACGGGCGAGGTCGTCGGCATCACCGGCCGGGTGATGTTCCTGCGCAACACGGGCAAGCTGTGCTTCGCGAGCCTGCGCGAGGGCGACGGCGCCGAGCTGCAGGCGATGATCAGCCTGGCGAAGGTCGGCGAGGACGCGCTGGCGGCGTGGAAGTCCGACGTCGACCTGGGCGACCACGTGTTCGTGCACGGTGAGGTCATCACGTCCAAGCGCGGCGAGCTTTCGGTGATGGCCGACTCCTGGCGCATCACCTCGAAGGCGCTGCGGCCGCTGCCGACCGCGCACAAGGAGCTGGCCGAGGAAACGCGGATCCGCCAGCGTTACGTCGACCTCATCATGCGCCCCCGCGCGCGCGACGTCGTGCGCACGCGCGCCGGCGTGGTCCGGTCGCTGCGGGAGTCGTTCCACCGCCGCGGGTTCACCGAGGTCGAGACGCCGATGCTGCAGACGCTGCACGGCGGCGCGGCGGCCCGCCCCTTCGTCACGCATTCCAACGCGTTCGACATGGAGCTGTTCCTGCGCATCGCGCCGGAGCTCTACCTCAAGCGCTGCGTCGTCGGCGGCATCGAAAAGGTCTTCGAGATCAACCGCAACTTCCGGAACGAGGGCAGCGACTCGTCGCACTCGCCGGAGTTCGCGATGCTCGAGTACTACGAGGCCTACGCCACGTACGACACGAATGCGGTGATGACCCGCGAGCTGATCCAGGAGGCCGCGCAGGCGGTGCTGGACACCCAGGTCGTCACGCTGCCCGACGGTTCGGAGTACGACCTCTCCGGCGAATGGACCACACTCGGAATGTACGAGTCGTTGTCCGATTCCCTCGGCGAAGAGGTGACACCGGAGACGCCCGCCGCCAAACTGCTCGGATTCGCGCAGGCCAGGGGCCTGGAAGTGGACCCGAAGCTCGGGCACGGGAAGCTCGTCGAGGAACTGTGGGAACACCTCGTCGGAGATCACCTGCACGCACCGACGTTTGTCCGTGATTTTCCGCTGGAGACGTCGCCATTGACCAGGCAGCACCGGTCCCGGCCGGGCGTAGCCGAGAAGTGGGACCTCTACGTGCGCGGATTCGAACTCGCCACCGGATACTCCGAGCTGGTCGATCCGGTCGTCGAACGGGAACGCCTCACCGAACAGTCACTGCTGGCCGCGCAGGGCGATAGCGAAGCCATGCGGCTCGACGAGGATTTCCTGCGGGCCCTGGAGTACGGAATGCCGCCGAGCGGCGGCGTCGGAATGGGTATCGACCGGCTCCTCATGGCGCTGACCGGTCTCGGTATCCGGGAGACGATCCTCTTCCCGCTGGTACGACCCGAATAACCCGGGCGTGTGAGGATAGCTGCCAGTTATCCCAATGAGATTTGCGCTGCACCGCGGAAGCGGGTACTAATGATCTGGACAAAGTCTTCTGTCCCGGGGCTTGCCCCGTACCAGATCATTGAGTAAGCCCCGCAGGAGGAATCGGATGGCACAGAAGGTGCTCGTCTCGCTGGTCGACGACCTCGACGGCAGTGAGGCGGAAGAGACCGTCGAGTTCGGTTTGGACGGGGTCAGCTACCAGATCGATCTCTCCTCGGAAAACGCCGAGGAGTTGCGGGACGCGCTCGCTCAGTATGTCGAGCACGCGCGTCGCGCGGGCGGTCGCAAGCGCGCCTCGGTTCGCCCCGTCGCCGGTAAGGGTTCGGCTCGTCCGGCCGCCGTCGACCGTGAACAGAACCAGGCCATCCGCTCTTGGGCACGCAAGAACGGGTACGCCGTTTCCGACCGCGGCCGCATCCCCTCCGAGGTCGTCGAGGCCTACCACAAGAAGAACTGAAGATTGTTCAGGCCGCACGGGCGCGGAGTGGCTGCGAGTCGTTGACCAGCAGTTATCCGCACGCCGGTGGTGGCGTGACCAATCATCGACGCGGGGTGGCCGCCGGGTGGAATTCCGCCCGGCGGCTTTCTTCATGTCCGATCGCTGTCCGGTTCCCGATCGGCGGGGCGCGCGGTTCGGGCGTACTCGCCAGGCGACTGGCCGGTCACCGTCCGGAAATCGCGGATGAAGTGCGACTGGTCGCTATAGCCCAGCCGAACCGCCAGACCGGCGTAATCGACTTCTCCTTCGGTGACGAGCCGCTGCGCTGCGTCATTGAGGCGGTAAATCCGGATCGCCCACTTGGGCGGGCAGCCGACGTGTTCGGCGAACATGCGCTGGACAGAGCGGGTGGTTAGTCCAGTATCCGCGCACAGTTGCGCCACCCGGGTAATTCCCGGATCCCGTGCGATTGATTCCACCGCCTGTGCCGCCTCGCGCGCGGCCGGGGACAGCCGCACAGGATTTGCGATCAGCAAGTTGTCGATCGCACCCACCATTTGCGTGTCATCGCCCGCCGTGCGCACCGATTCGGCGGCCGCCGCGGCCGCCGGCCCGAATACGCGGGTGAGTGGGACGGCCCGGTCGGCGATGTCACGCACCGGGCCGCCGAGGAACGCACGGAAGGTGCCCGGGCGGAATCGGACGCCCAGGCCCTGCACCCGGCCGGCCAAGCGGTGCGAAAAGACGTCGCGGGCCGGGCCGTGGACGCCGGAGGCGCCGGGGAAGAACGTCACGTGGACCGAGAGGTTCGGCAGCACGCGCTGCTCGTACGGCGGTTTCCTGCGCCGATCCCAGCGCAGGACCCAGTGGTATTCGACGAATTCGGCGAGTTCCGGCGCGGGCCGGTGCCGGGTCAGCGTGAACATCGTGCGCGCGGTGGCCTCGGCCACGATGCCGCGCGGGATCCGGTGCGTCACACGGTCACGGTAGCTGTCGCGTTCGTTCAAGACGTCCCGGTCACCGGGGGTTTGGATCCCCGGCATGACTGCTTCGCTGCTGCGCCCGGCCGCGGCCGAATTCCTCCGGATCGCGAGCGCGGTCCCGGACCTGACTGCCCCGACGCCGTGCACCGGGTACGACGTCCGCGGACTGCTCAACCACCTCCTGTACTGGGGGCCGTGGCTGATCGCCGCCGGCCGCCGGTCGTCCCCGCCCACCCCGGCGACCGGGGAGGCGGAGGCGGCGCTGGTGACGGAGGACTGGCGCGCGGACCTGGAGAAGCAGACCGAGACGCTGGTTTCGGTGTTCGGGATGCCGTCGGCGTGGACGGGTACGACGGCACTGGGCTCGGCACCGATGCCATCGGCGGCGGTGGGCGCGATGGTGCTGGGCGAGTTCGTCCTCCACGGCTGGGACCTGGCCCGGGCGAGCGGCCAGTCGTGCGCGTACGCGCCGGAGGCGGCGACGGCGGTGTACGAGTCCGCGGTGGCCATGGGCGAGCAGGCGCGGGCGATGGGGGTGTACGGGCCGGCGGTGGCGGTGCCTGCGGAGGCGTCGCCGCTGGAGCGGGCACTGGGGGCGGCTGGGCGGGACCCGGGGTGGAGTTGTCCACAAGTGGGTTGAGCTGTGGACAGGTCGGGTTGAGCGGCGGGTTTTGTCGGGGGGTGGCGATAGACTGGACCGGGGACGCCCCCCAGGGAGCGGCGGGGGCTGTCTGGTGGGGCTGGATGGCCGGTGGAGCCCGCAATAGGCCGCCCGGCTGCGGCCGCGATGTCGGGGTGACTGTGCAACGCCACCTTGGGATTGGGCGGCCCCGATGGTGATGATCAGCGGCCACCCCGAGGGCGGTCCGATCAGGTTGGGCATCCGGTCTGGTGATCGGCTCGCCGCCGCCGGACCTGACCTACCGCGGACAGGTGCGCGGGCAGCCGTCGCACTCCGGTGACGACGGCAGCAGGTACGAGAAACAGCAGCTCTCGCGCCGCCGCGTCCACGAACGGTGGCCGTCCGGGCCCTCCGCCAGCCGCAGCGTCGATGCCGATGTCAGCGGCGGGTAGCGCTCGTCCAGCACCAGGGCCGCGTCCGCCACGCCCGCGCCCTCCGCCTCCGGCGTGCCGCCCTGCAGGCCCGCCCACCACAGTGAGTTCTCCAGCGCGTCCGTCGCCGCCGCCCACAGCGTTCGGCGGCCCAGTCTGCTCGCCGGTGCGTACGCCCGGACGAACTGGGCCGCGTGGGCCAGGTAGCGCGCCCGCAGGACCGCCGCCAACGCGCGCTCGTCGCGGACCACCGTGGCCTCCGGGCGGGCGGACCCCGGGTCCGTCGGGAGGCAGTGGAACGCGTCACCCAGCACCGCCATGCCGTCCGGGTGGGGGCGGTCGTCGGCCAGCCGGAAGGCCAGCTCGGACGGCTTCAGGGACGGCACCCGGCGCTCGTGGTGCCACAACAGCGCGCCGACGTACGCCGGGACGTGCAGGTACCACGTCATGACCCAGCTGGCCGTGGTCTGCGCCGGCGTCGCGTTGTGCTCGCGCAGCAGCCAGTCGCCGAGGAGGCCGCGCCACTCGCCGAAGTACGCGGGCGTCTCCAGCAGCTCCGAGCAGCGGATCCAGCCCGCGGGGACGTCCCGGCGGAGTTCGCTGCGTTCCTGCAGGCCGGAGACCCGCCGCAACGACGACGCGAGGCCGTCGCCGACCTCGCGTGCGTCACGGAAGGACCGCTGCTGGTTCAACCGCGGCCCTCCTCGAAGCGCCGTAGTGGATGCCGTTAGTGGATGCCGTTAGTGGATGCCGTAGTGGATTAGGCGTGCCTAACCTTACAGGCTGGCGAGAGCTGCGCCAATCGGGTGGCGACGTGATCCGGGCCTCCCAGGTTGCGGACTGTTCGCGGTGAGCGGACAGCGCGCGGATGGCGGAATCCGAATGGCCGTCCGCACGTTGGGCTTGACGTAAAGGTGCAGGGCAACCTGATGATGGGAGTACCCGGGAGATGCCACGTCCGGGTGCGGAAACGACCGCCGAGAGCCGTAGTGGTACGCCAGCGCGACGACTTGGCTACTAGAGTGGTCTCACGGTGCTGAATCCATCGTGGTGAAAGCACGCGATGGAAACGGGCCGCCGGCGCAGCAGTCGAGGGAGTGCACATGTTTGAGAGGTTCACCGACCGCGCGAGGCGGGTGGTCGTCCTGGCTCAAGAAGAGGCCAGGATGCTCAACCACAACTACATCGGCACCGAGCACATCCTCCTGGGTCTGATCCACGAGGGTGAGGGTGTCGCCGCCAAGGCGCTGGAGTCGCTGGGCATCGCCCTGGAGGGCGTGCGCCAGCAGGTCGAGGAGATCATCGGCCAGGGCCAGCAGGCGCCGAGCGGGCACATCCCGTTCACGCCGCGCGCCAAGAAGGTGCTGGAGCTGTCGCTGCGCGAAGCGCTGCAGCTCGGCCACAACTACATCGGCACCGAGCACATCCTGCTCGGCCTGATCCGCGAGGGCGAGGGCGTCGCCGCGCAGGTCCTGGTCAAGCTGGGTGCGGACCTCAACCGGGTCCGCCAGCAGGTGCTGCAGCTGCTCTCGGGCTACCAGGGCGGCAAGGAGTCCACCGAAACCGGTTCCGGCCGCGGTGAGGGCACCCCGTCGTCGTCGCTGGTGCTGGACCAGTTCGGCCGCAACATGACCGTGCTCGCCCGCGAGGGCAAGCTCGACCCGGTCATCGGGCGCGGCAAGGAGATCGAGCGGGTCATGCAGGTGCTGTCCCGCCGGACCAAGAACAACCCGGTGCTCATCGGCGAGCCCGGCGTCGGCAAGACCGCCGTCGTCGAGGGCCTCGCGCAGAGCATCGTCAAGGGCGAGGTGCCCGAGACGCTCAAGGACAAGCAGCTCTACACGCTGGACCTGGGCTCCCTGGTCGCCGGTTCCCGCTACCGCGGTGACTTCGAAGAGCGCCTGAAGAAGGTGCTCAAGGAGATCAAGACCCGCGGCGACATCATCCTGTTCATCGACGAGCTGCACACGCTGGTCGGGGCGGGTGCCGCCGAGGGCGCGATCGACGCGGCTTCGATCCTGAAGCCGATGCTCGCCCGCGGTGAGCTGCAGACGATCGGCGCGACCACGCTCGAGGAGTACCGCAAGTACATCGAGAAGGACGCCGCTCTCGAGCGCCGGTTCCAGCCGATCCAGGTCGGCGAGCCGTCGCTGGAGCACACGATCGAGATCCTCAAGGGCCTGCGCGACCGGTACGAGGCGCACCACCGCGTCTCGATCACCGACTCGGCGCTGGTCGCCGCCGCGACCCTGGCGGACCGGTACATCAACGACCGGTTCCTCCCGGACAAGGCGATCGACCTGATCGACGAGGCCGGCGCGCGGATGCGCATCCGCCGGATGACCGCGCCGCCGGACCTGCGCGAGTTCGACGAGAAGATCGCGAACGTCCGCCGCGACAAGGAGTCCGCGATCGACGCGCAGGACTTCGAGCGGGCCGCCCGCCTGCGTGACGAGGAGAAGACCCTCCTCGGCCAGAAGGGCGAGCGGGAGAAGCAGTGGAAGGACGGCGACCTCGACGTCGTCGCCGAGGTCGACGACGAGCAGATCGCGGAGGTGCTGGCCAACTGGACCGGCATCCCGGTGTTCAAGCTGACCGAGGAGGAGACCACCCGGCTGCTGCGCATGGAGGACGAGCTCCACAAGCGCATCATCGGCCAGGAGGACGCGGTCAAGGCCGTCTCGCAGGCGATCCGCCGTACGCGGGCCGGTCTGAAGGACCCGAAGCGCCCGTCGGGCTCGTTCATCTTCGCCGGCCCGTCCGGTGTCGGTAAGACCGAGCTGTCCAAGGCGCTGGCCTCGTTCCTGTTCGGCGAGGACGACGCGCTCATCCAGATCGACATGGGTGAGTTCCACGACCGCTACACCGCTTCGCGGCTCTTCGGTGCCCCTCCGGGCTACGTCGGCTACGAAGAGGGCGGCCAGCTGACCGAGAAGGTGCGGCGCAAGCCGTTCTCGGTGGTCCTGTTCGACGAGATCGAGAAGGCACACCAGGAGATCTACAACACGCTCCTGCAGGTGCTGGAGGACGGCCGCCTGACCGACGGTCAGGGCCGCACGGTCGACTTCAAGAACACGGTCCTCATCTTCACGTCCAACCTGGGCACCTCGGACATCTCGAAGTCCGTCTCGCTCGGGTTCGCCGGGTCCAACGACACCGGCACCCGGTACGAGAAGATGAAGCAGAAGGTCAACGAGGAAATGAAGAAGCATTTCCGCCCGGAGTTCCTGAACCGGATCGATGACATCATCGTGTTCCACCAGCTGACGCAGGAACAGATCATCATGATGGTCGACCTGATGATCGGCCGGGTCGAGACCCAGCTCAAGGCCAAGGACATGGAGCTGGAGCTCACGGCGAAGGCCAAGTCGCTGCTGGCCAAGCGCGGCTTCGACCCCGTGCTGGGTGCGCGGCCGCTGCGCCGCACGATCCAGCGCGAGATCGAGGACCAGCTGTCGGAGAAGATCCTCTTCGGCGAAGTCGAGCCCGGCCAGATCATCCTGGTCGACGTCGAAGGCTGGAGCGGCAACCCGGAGGACAAGGACGACCAGGCGCGGTTCACGTTCCGCGGCGAGCGCCGTCCGTCGTCGATCCCGGACGCCCCGCCGGTCAGCATCGGCGCGGGCCACGAGGAGCAGGGCGGCGAAGCCGAAGGCGAGTGATCGCCGAGTAGTACGCCAGAAGGGCGGTTCCCCCGGTTCGGGGGAGCCGCCCTTCGGCTTTCCGGGCGTGAGACGATGCCCGCGGACCTTGGGAGGGGAATCCGCGTGGACGTGCTGGCGATCGACTTCGGCACCTCCAGCACCGTCGCCGTCCTCGCCGCCTTCGGACGCGGGGCGCGGGCCGTCGAGGTCGATGGGTCCGTCACCGTGTCCTCCGCCGTCTACCTCAACGACGATGGCCTGCTCGTCGTCGGGCAGGACGCCGAACGGCGGGCGCGGCTCGATCCCAGCCGGTTCGAACCCCACCCCAAGCGGCGGATCGACGAGGGCACGATCCGGCTCGGGGACACCGAGGTCGGCATCGAAGACGCCTTCGCCGCCGTCCTGCGCCGGGTCGGGGAGGAGGCCGAACGGCAGCTCGGACGGCCGCCCGCGCAGACCCGGATCTCGCACCCCGCCGGCTGGGGTGCCCCGCGGCAGGACGTCCTGCGGGACGCCGCCGCGAAAGCCCGGCTCGCCGAGGTCCGGCTCGTCCCCGAACCCGTGGCCGCCGCCGCGCACTACGCCAGCCTGGGCAGCCGGACCCCGGGCCCCATCGGGGTCTACGACCTCGGGGCCGGCACCTTCGACTGCGCCGTCGTCGGGGTCACCCGGCAGGGGTTCACCGTGCTCGCCGAGGACGGCCTGCCCGACCTCGGCAGCCTCGACATCGACCAGGCCCTGCTCGTCCACATCGGCCGCTCGGTCTCGCACGCCGATCCGGCGCAGTGGCAACGCCTCCTGCGCCCGCAGACCACCGCCGACCGCCGGACGCGGCGGGCGCTGCTGCAGGACGTCCGCGACGCCAAGGAAAGCCTTTCGCGGCACGCGCAGACCCACGTGCCGCTGCCCGAGCCGTTCGGGGACGTCCTGGTCAGCCGGGACGAACTCGAGGCGCTCGTGCGGCCCAGCCTGCTGCGCAGTGCCGAACTGCTCGCCGCCACGATCGCTCGCGCCGGGCTGACCCCCGCGCAGCTCGGCGGCGTCTACCTCGTCGGCGGGCCGAGCCGGATGCCGCTGCTGGCCGCTCTCCTGGGACGGCAGCTCGGCGTCACGCCGACCACGCAGGACCAGCCCGAGACGGCCGTCGCGTTCGGGCTGCACCACGTGCCGCTCGACGCCTCCGACCTGACCGTGCCCGCCTTCGCGCCCGTCCCCCCGCCGGTGCGGCCGCCGCGGCCGCAACCCTGGCAGCCGGCTCCTCCACCGCCGGAACCGCGCCGGAAACCCAAGCCGTGGTTCCTCGCGCTCGCCGTGCTCTTGGTCGCCGCCGTCGTGGCTACGGTGGTCGTCTTCGTCCTCCGCGACCAGGCCGCGCGGGTCGCAGCGGACTGCACGCAGACGGCGCAGCGCGACCGGGCCGGGTTCACCCCGTGCCTGCGCCTGCTGGCCGGGTCGGTCGCGGACCGGGGCACCTGCAAGGAAAGCGACCACTTCGCCCAGCTACTGGGCGGTCAGCTCTCGGTCGTCTGCGACTTCACGGGCGGCAGCGTCCGATACTTCCAAGGCTTGACCACCGAATACATCGAGGTGAACGCGAAGCCGGCGTCCCCCGGCAGCGCCGTCGGCCGCGGCACCTGGGACGGCGGCGGGCTGCACGGTGAGTACCTCGCCAGTGCCGGCAAGAAGTCGTCGATCGTGCTTTTCGGCGTGCACGAGCGCCGGGTGGCCGCGATCTACCTCACGGAGGAACCCCACCGCCTCGAGGAGCTGATCGCCGGTTTCACCCGCGAAATCAAGCCGGCCTGACTCACCAGGCCCGGTGGAGCCGCATGCCGCGGCCGTACCAGTCGTCGGCGGCCGGCCCGGGCGGCGCCTCGGCCGGGTGTCCGCCGACCGGTCCTTCGGCACCTTCCCGCCCGGCTCGGCGGCCGGAACCGCGGGTGCGGGCGCCCGGCGAGTTCCCCGAGGTGCCGGTGGCCGCGGAACCGCGGGTGATCGTCCCGGAGTCGGTCACGTGCGGTACGACACCTGTGCACACGGCGGCGACCTGGCGTGGTGGCGGTCTGCAGCGTCAGCGCGAGCGCGCTGCCGTTCACGCCGGCCGGGGGCGGCGACCCGCGTCGCGGATCTGACGGTTCATCACAACGTTCCGGGTCCGGCGGCGTTCGTCGAGCTCACCAGCTGCGGCGGTCAGCGGACGCGGATCCGGGCGGCCGTGGCCACGAGGATGTGCAGGAGTGCGGAGACGGCGGCCAGCAGCAGGATCCGGAAGGCGCCGATGGCCCCGCTGATGTTGTAGACGATCACCAGCGCCGCGGGGGCCAGCAATGCGGTCAGCACGATCGGCGCTTTCCGCGACATCCGGGTCATCTTCACCGCGAGCAGCGTGAGCAGCGCCGATCCGGCGGCGGTCGCGAAGAAGACGACCAGGCCGAGGAGCACCACGCCGAGCCCGCACGTTTCTTCGCCGCCATCGCACACGTGGTGGTAGCGGCCGCCCATGGCGACCCAGAAAACGCCGGTGCCGGCGCCGAGGAGCGCGCCCAGCGTTCCCACGGCGGCGAGTACCCGTGGGTCGCTCCGCTGCGTGGTCAATGCTCCGCGCCCGCGGGGACCGCCAAGTCCTCGGTGACCCGCAACGCCGTGTCCACCAGCGCTTCCAGCGCGCCGGCGATGCAGTCCACGCTCAACGAGGGTTCCGGCTTGCCCGAAGCCGCGACCTGGTCCGGGCTGAACGGCACGTGCACGAAACCGCCGCGGAGGCCCGGGAATTCCGTGGCCAGCAGGTGCATCAGGCCGTAGAACACCTGGTTGCACACGTACGTCCCGGCGGTGTGGGAGACCGACGCCGGGACGCCGGTCGCGCGGATCGCCGCCACGCCCGCCTTCACCGGCAGCGTCGTGAAGTAGGCCGCCGGGCCGTCCGGGACCACCGGGACGTCGATCGGCTGCGCGCCCGCGTTGTCCGGGATGCGGGCGTCGATCAGGTTGATCGCCACCCGCTCGGGTGTCACGCCGGCTCGGCCGCCCGCCTGGCCGGTGCAGACCACCAGCGACGGCCGGTGCTCCTCGAGAGCCCGCCGCAGCGCGGGCAGTGACGCCGCGAACTCGCACGGCAGCTCCACCGCCGCGACGTCGTCCCGGCGCGCGGCCACCCGCGAAACCGCCTGCCACGACGGGTTCACCGCCTCGCCGCCGAACGGCGCGAACCCCGTCATCAGCACCGTCGTCATGCGCCCTCCCGATGCGAATGCGTCGAGGCCACCCTACGTCCGCGGGGTGGCCTCGACGACCGCGTTCAGGCGGCGGGCTTCAGGCCGCCGGGGAAGAGGTACTGGTCGGCCGGCTTGCCGGTGCCGTACACCCAGGCGTCGAAGAAGCCCTGGAGGTTCCGGTGCGCGACGAGTTCGGTGAACCGCTGGAACTCCGGCATGCTCGCGTTCCCGTCCCGGTGCAGCGACGGCCACGTCTTGAGCACGAAGTCGAACGCCGGCTGCCCGATGTAGTGGCGCAGGGCGTGCAGCATCAGCGGACCCTTCGAGTACACGTACGTGAACTCGTTGCCCGCGCCCATGTCGTAGAGCTTGCCGTCCCAGAACCGCGCCGAGGCCTTCTTGACGTCGTCGGCGTACTGCTTGTCCAGGTCGACGCCTTCCTTGGCCTCGTCCCAGAGCCACTCGGCGTAGGAGGCGAAGCACTCGTTGAGGCAGACGTCCCGCCAGTGCGCGACCGCCACCGAGTCGCCGTACCACTGGTGGGCGTTTTCGTGGACGATCGTCGGCACCGTGCCGGCCCAGCCCGCGGAGTAGATCGGGCGGCTCATCGTCTCCAGCGAGAAGCCGATCTCCTCGTTGAGGAAGATGCCGCCGGCCGCGTCGATCGGGTACGGGCCGAACTTCGACTCCAGGAAGTCGAGGATCTCCGGCAGCCGCGCCTCGGCCTGTTTCGTCGAGTCGGGGACGCCGGGGGCGAACGCGCTGACGACCGGTGTGCCGTCCTTGCGCCGCTGGCGGTCGAAGGTCCACTTGTCGATCGCCACCGTCGTCATGTACGGGACGATCGGCGTCTCTTCGGCCCAGAAGTGCGTGGTGCCGCCCGGAGCCTTGGCCGAGCCGCGTTCGCGGCCGTTGGCGATCACGCCCCACTCGTCGGGCACGGTGATGGCCAGGTGGAACGTGGCCTTGTCGAGCGGGGTGTCGTTGACCGGGTACCAGGTGGTGGCCGACTTCGGCTCACCGGCGACGAACGCGCCGCCCGCCTTGGCGTACTGCCAGCCGTTGTCGCCGAGCGACGGGTCGCTGATCGGTGCCGGCACGCCGTGGTAGGCGATCTTGACGTGGAAGCTCTGGCCCCGCCACAGCGGCCGCGACGGCGTGATGACGAGTTCGTGGTCCCCGGTCCGGCCGAATCCCGCGGCCCGGCCGTCCACCTGCACCGAGTCGACGGTCAGGCCGTGCAGGTCGAGGTCGAACGAGCTCAGCGACTGCGTGGCCCGGGCGGAGATGTCCTGGACGCCGGTGAGCTGGTGCGCCGCCGGGTCGTAGCCCACCTTGAGGTTGTAGTCGGCGACGTCGTAGCCGCCGTTGCCGTCCTGCGGGTAGTAGCTGTCGCCCGCGCCGTCGCTGCCGGGCTTGGCCGGGCCCCGGCCGTCGCCCGCCGCGGCGACGCCGGTGCCGAGGCAGAGACTGGCGACCACGGCGGCCGCCACCACGACCGGTTTCTGTCCCCTCATGAACGCTCCTGTCCGTGTCGGTGGACCTCGCCGGCAACGTATCGCCACGAACGGGTGACCCTGCCGGTCTCGTCTTTTTTGTCCGGATAATCAGCACTTACGTCGGCCCGCCCCGGCGGCGGGCGTGCGTCTGGAAAGCTGGACGCATGCGCGTTGCGCTGCTGGGCCCGCTGCGGGCGGCGGAAGACGACGGCACGCCGATCGACATCGGCGGCGCCCGCCTCCGCATGCTCCTGGCCAGGCTCGCGCTGGACGCCGGGCGCGCGGTTCCCGCCGACGTGCTGGTGGACGGCCTCTGGGGCGCCGGGCCGCCGTCCGACGCGGCCAACGCCCTGCAGTCGCTGGTCTCGCGGCTGCGGAAGGTGCTTCCGGTGGCCGTCGAGTCCGGTCCGGGCGGCTACCGGCTCGCGGTGGCGGCCGCCGACGTCGACGCCGAGCGGTTCGAACGGCTCGCCGCCGAGGGTCGCCGCGAGCTGGCCGCAGGCCACGACGCCCGCGCCGCCGACCTGCTCACCGAGGCTCTCGCGCTGTGGCAGGGCGCCGCGCTCGCCGACGTCCTCGACGCGCCGTTCGCCCCGGCGCCGGCCCGGCGGCTCACCGAGCTGCGCACCGAGGCGGCCGAGGACCGGTTCGAGGCCCTGATCCGGCTGGGCAGGCACGCCGGGGTGCTGGCCGACCTGACCGCGGCGGCCGACGCCGACCCGCTGCGCGAGCGGCTCGCGGGGCTGCGGATCCGCGCGCTGTGCGCGGCCGGGCGGCAGTCGGAAGCGCTGGCCGTCTACACCGGGATCCGCCGCACGCTGGCCGACCAGCTCGGCGTCGACCCCTCGGCCGAGCTGCAGGAGATCCACCTCGCCGCACTGCGCGGCGAGTTCGCGCCGCCGTCGCCGGTGGCCGACCGGCTGCCGACCCGGCTGACCACGTTCGTCGGCCGCGACGACGAGCTCAAGCTGCTGGCCGAGCTGCTGGCCGGCGCCCGGCTGGTCACCCTGGCCGGGCCGGGCGGGGCGGGCAAGACCCGGCTGGCCACCGAAGCGGCGTCGCGGCACCCCGCGCACCAGCGGGGCCGGGTCTGGTTCGCCGCGCTCGCCGGTGTCCGTGACCCCGAGGACGTCCCCGGTGCGCTGCTGGGCGCGCTCGAAGTCCGGGAGATACGCACGGAGACCGAAATCAACCGCCGCCAGCAGGGCCCGGTGGAACAGGCGGTCGAGGTGCTCGGCGGCGAGGAAGCGCTGCTGGTGCTGGACAACTGCGAGCACGTCGTCGACGCCGCCGCGCGGCTGGCCGACGAGCTGCTGCACCGGGCGCCGAAGCTGCGGATCCTGGCCACCAGCCGCGAACCGCTGGCGATCACCGGGGAGGCGCTGTGCCCGCTGGGTCCGCTGCCGGTGCCCGCCGAACGCGCCGCACCCGCGGAGGCCGCCGAGCTCGACTCGACGCGGCTGTTCCTCGACCGGGCGGCCGCGGTGCGGCCGGACTTCCTGCTCGACGAGTCCACTGTGGACCAGGTCGGGGAGATCTGCCGCCGGCTCGACGGGATGCCGCTGGCGCTGGAGCTGGCCGCGGCGCGCCTGCGGTCGATGACCGTGGCCCAGATCGCCGCCCGCCTCGGCGACCGGTTCCGCCTGCTCACCTCGGGCAGCCGGACGGCGCTGCCGCGGCAGCGCACCCTGCGCGCGGTCGTCGAGTGGAGCTGGGAACTGCTGACCGAGCCGGAACTGGTGCTGGCCCGGCGCTTCGCGGTGTTCGCCGGCGGGGCCGAGCTGGCCTCCATCGAAGCCGTGTGCGCCGACGAGCTGCTGCCCGCCGCCGACGTGCCGTACGTGCTCGGCAGCCTGGTCGAAAAGTCGATAGTGGACACAGTGGACACTGTGGACACCGGCGGTGAGCCGCGGTACCGGATGCTGGAGACGCTGCGCGCGTACGCGACCGAGCGGCTGGTGGAGTCGGGTGAGCACGACCGGACGCGCCGGGTCGTGGCGGCCTACTACGCCGAGTTCGCCCAGCGGCTGGAGCCGACGCTGCGCACCGCCGACCAGCTGGCCGCGATCGACGCGTTCGAAGCCGAGAACGCGAACATGATCGCGGCCCTGCGCGGCGCGATCGAGATGTCCGATGTGGACAACGCGGTCGCGTTGCTGGACGGGATGTTCTGGTACTTCACGATCCTGGGCCAGGGCGGCCGGGTCGGCAGCCTGATCCGCGACACCCTGGCGTTCGGTGATCGCCTGCCCGAGCCGGTCTCGGCCGCCTACCGGGCGCTCGTCTACCTCATGGACGAGATCCCGGTGCGCTCGGAGCGGACCGAGATCGTGGCGCTGGTCGACGACTGCGTCCGCACCGGTGCGGTGGACCACTACCCCGGCCTCGCGGTGGCGCTGCCGATGCTGGCCTTCCTGGGCGGCGACCGCGAAGTCGCGGTCCGGGAGGTGCGCCGCGCCCAGCAGCACGCCGATCCGTGGACCCGCGCGGGCGGGTACTGGGTGGACAGCTTCCTGCTCGACGACGCCGGTGACGTCGAGGGCGCGGACCGTGCGCGCGACCAGGCCCACGCCGGGTTCGAGGCGGTCGGCGACCGCTGGGGCATCGCGATGACGCTGAGCTTCAAGGGTTTCGCGTTGTCCCAGGACGGCGAGAGCGCGAAAGCGATCGAGACCTACCAGCGGGGCCTGGCGCTTTCGATGGAGCTGCGGTCGCACGAGGACGCCGTGCAGCACTGGTGGCGGCTGGCCGTGGAGCGGGCGCGGGCCGGGGACTTCGCCGGAGCCTGGCGCGATCAGGAGGCGGCCGAGCGCTACGGCCGGGAGATCACGAACCCGCAGCAGCGCGCCGTCCTGATGTTCGGCCGGCTCGAGCTGCTGCTGCGCACGGGCGAGGTGGCCGAAGCGCGGGCACTGCTCGACCGGGTCGCCACGCTCGGCGGCGAAGACTGGTTCCCTGGCGGGATCGGCGACGAGTGGATCCACGCCTTCGAGGCGCGGATCCTGCTGGCCCAGGACCGCCCCGACGAGGCGGAACCGCACATCGCCCTCTCCATCCGGGCGACGAACCAGCGCGGGGACATGCCGGACATGGCGGGCGCGGTGGAACTGCTCGCGATGATCCGCGCGCGGCAGGGCCGGTACGAGCGGGCAGCGCGGGTCCTCGCCGCGTCGGCCGTCGTGCGCGGGCGGCTCGACCTCGGCAGCCCCGAGGTCCGAGCACTCATCGCCGAGCTCCGCACGGTGCTGCCGGACTACGACACCATCCACGGTGACGTCCGCCGCCAGTCCAAAAAGGATGTCATCGGCTGGCTGCTGGCCGAGCTGGGTTAGCGCACGCCGGAGGGGACGGCCGCCCCCGCGACCGTCCCCTCCGGCTTCCCCTGGCGCTACTCACCCCCGTGTGTGCGCCTTCTCAGACCCGCCGGCGGTAGGCCCAGGTGGCCAGCGGGAAGAACACGACGACGGCGCCGGCCATCCAGGCCAGCGCCCCGGTCAGCGGACCGGCCACCGCGCCGCCGTTCATCAGGCCGCGCAGGGCGTTCGCCATCAGGCTGACCGGGCTGATGTCCGCCCACGCCCGCAGCCAGCCCGGCATGGTGGACGTCTGCACGAACACGTTGCTGCCGAACGTCAGCGGCATGATGAAGACGAACATCAGCGCCTGCGCCGAGCCCGGCGTCTTCATCAGCATGCCGACGAAGACCGAGCCCCAGCAGAAGCTCAGCCCGAACGCCAGCGCGAGCAGGATCGCCACCGCGAACTCGCCCGGGCTGGTCGCGATCCGGTAGCCCATGATCGTCGCCACGACCATCAGCACGGTCAGGCACACCACGTACCGCACGACGTCGGCGAGCACCGCGCCGATCAGCGGGGCCGAGCGGGCGATCGGCATGCTGCGGAACCGGTCGAACACGCCCTTGGTGACGTCGGTGTTGAGCTGCACGCCGACGGTCAGGCAGGCCTGCAGGATGTTCATCACGATGATGCCGGGCACGACCATCTGCAGGTAGGCGTCGGTCGAGCCGGACAGCGCGCCGCCGAACAGGTAGACGAAGATCACCAGGAAGACGATCGGCATCAAGGTGACGTCGGCGAGCTGCTCGGGGTTCTTGCGGATCTTCAGGATGCCGCGCCAGGCCAGCGAAAGCGCGTGCTGGAGCCCCTTGCCGGGACTGATGTGCCGCGGCGGGGCCGGGCGGTCGAGGGCCAGCGTCGTCATGCCAGGCTCCCTTCCAGGGTCTTGTCTTCAGTGGGCTCTTCACTGGGCTCTTCGGCGGTGTGCCCGGTCAGTGCGAGGAACACCTCGTCGAGGCTGGGCAGCCGCAGCGCCAGCTCGTCCGCGGTGATCCCGGCCTCGTCCAGCTTGCGGACCAGGGTGGACAGCAGCACCGGGTCGTTGACCGGCGCGGTGAGCAGGCCGGTCGCGTCGTCGCGCGTCGGCCGGACGCCGGAGAGGTCACCGAGGATCCGGCCGGCGGCGTCCATGTCGGACAGCTGGGTCGGGCGGACCTGCAGCGTCTGCCCGCCGACGCGGCGCTTGAGCTCGTCCGCCCGGCCGTCGGCGACGACCCGGCCGTGGTCGAACACGGTGATCTTGTCGGCCAATTGGTCGGCCTCCTCCAGGTACTGCGTGGTCAGCAGCACCGTGGCGCCCTCGGCGACGAGGCCGCGGACGACGTCCCAGACCTCGTTGCGGGCGTGCGGGTCGAGGCCGGTGGTCGGCTCGTCGAGGTAGAGCACCTCGGGCCGGCCGACGAGGCTGGCCGCCAGGTCCAGCCGCCGCCGCATGCCGCCCGAGTAGGTGCGGATCGGCCGCTTGGCCGCCTTGGTCAGCTCGAACCGGTCGATCAGCTCGGTGGCGCGGGCTTTCGAGTCGCCGCGCGAGTAGCCGTACAACCGGCCGATCAGGACCAGGTTCTCGATGCCGTTCAGGTCCTCGTCCACCGACGCGTACTGCCCGGTCAGCCCGATCATGCCGCGGACGCGGACCGGGTCGGCGACCACGTCGTAGCCGCCGACCGTGGCTCTGCCGGCGTCCGGTTTCATCAGGGTCGCCAGGATTCGGACGGCGGTCGTCTTGCCGGCGCCGTTCGGCCCGAGCACCCCCACGACCTGCCCGAACGGGACTTCGAGGTCCACCCCGTCCAGCGCCTTCGTCTCCCCGAACCGCTTGACCAGGCCCTCGGCTTGGATTGCGTGCGACATGGGCGTCCTCCTTCACTGTCGCTGTGGGAGCCACTCTGGACGGCCGCGCTGGTAGCCCGCGCACAGCGCGCTGGCAGCGGCTGGCAGGCGCTGGTGGAGATCTTGTGGAGGAGTTGTCGCCGCCCGCGCCGCCCGGCGCCGGCCTCGGCATACTCGGCAGCATGGTGGTTGCGGAACGGACGCGGTTGCGGCGGAAGAAACCGCTGGTCACGGGCCTGGTTGCGGTGCTGGTGGTGCCGCTGGCCGTGCTGGCGGCCCTGCGCCTGGTCGGGTACGACGGCGGCTGGTACACGCTCGTCGCGCTGTCGCTGACGCCGTACGCGGCGGCCGCGGGCGTGCTGCTCGGCGGCCTCGCGCTGGCGTTGCGGCGGTGGTGGACCGGCGGGGTCGCCCTGGTGCTGGCGCTCGCGCTGACCCTCCTCGTCCTCCCGCGGATGTCGGTGAGCGAGCAGCGCGACCTGCACGGCAAGACCCTGCGGGTGCTCTCGTCGAACCTGCTCTACGGCCAGGCGGACCCGAAGGCCGTCGTCGACCTGGTGCGCACGCAGCGGATCGACGTGCTGAACCTGGTCGAGATGACCCCGCGGGTGGTCGACGGGCTCACCGCGGCGGGGCTGTTCGAGACGCTGCCGTACCGGGTGCTGCACCCCGCGCCCGGGGCGTTCGGCTCGGGGATCGTCTCGCGCTTCCCGCTGAAGGAGGTCAACCTGACCGGCGACTCGGCGGCCAAGCAGCCGGGCGCGGAGGCCGACCTCGGCGACGGCGTGGTGGCCGAGATCGTCGCCGTCCACCCGATCTCCCCGGACGTCGACACGCCGCAGTGGGAGCGCGAGATCAAGGACCTTTCGCAGCCGGCGGGCGAGCACGGCCTGCGCATCCTGGCCGGCGACTTCAACGCGACGCTGGACCACGCGGCCTACCGCACGATCCTGGCCCGCGGCTACCACGACGCGGGCGAGGAACGCGGCGCGGGACTGATCCCGACGTGGCCGTCGTCGCTGCCGGTGGTGACGATCGACCACGTGGCGGTGGACAACCGCGCGGCGGTGCTGGACTACCGCGTGTTCGACGTCCCCGGCAGCGATCACCGGGCGGTGTTCGCCGAGGTCCGGCTGCCGTGATCAGCGCGGCAGGAACCGCTTCAGCGTTTCCAGGGCGCCGGCCGCGATCGAGACGCCGCGGCCGTGGCGGATCTGCGGTTCCCGCGGGTTGATGCGGATCAATGCGCCCGTCGCCGCGCTCGCCAGCTCGGCGTAGCGGCGGACGGTCGGGACCGCCTGGCCCGCGCCCAGCTCCACCACGACGAGGTCCCGGGCCGTCCGGCGCCACGCCGTCAGCTCGTCCAGCTGGGCCTGGCTGCGGTCCGGGACCCACGAGTAGTCGCCGAACATCAGGATGTTGGGCCGGGCGAGGCCGCCGCAGCGGGGGCACGACGGCAGCGGCGGCACCGCGCGCATGGTGTCCTCGTCGATGACGACTGCCACGTCCGCGGGCCAGATGTCGTCGGTGCACCCGGCGAGGCACTGCAGGTGGTGGATCGAGCCGTGCGCCTCGGCGACGGACGCGAAGCCCGCCGCCTGGAACTGCCCGTCCACATTGGACGTGAACACGCGCAGGCCGTGCGGCAGCTTCTCGCCGAACTCGCGCAGCAGCCGGAAGCCGTCGTGCGGCACGGTCCGGCGGTAGAGCTCCAGCCGGTGACCGTAGAAACCCCAGGCGAGCTCGGGATCCTCGGCGAAGTGCCGCGGGTCGGCGAGCTCTTCGAACTGCAACCCCAGCCGGGCATACGGCGGGTAAGCGCGCCAGAAGCCTTCGCCGCCGCGGAAGTCCGGCAGCCCGGAGTCGACGCCCATGCCGGCGCCGGCGCAGATCAGCAGCGCGCCGGCGCCGTCCAGGAGCTTCGCGGCGTCGTCACGCACCCGGCTGCGAACCGAGGACGACCTCGAACTCCAGCAGGTTCGCCCCGGTGGAGACGGGCTTGGCGCGCTCGCCGGCGTGCGCCGCGGCGGCCGGGCCGCCCTTCGCCCACGCCTGGTAGTGCTCCTCGGTCTCCCACTTCGTGTAGACGAAGTAGCGCGTCTCGCCGGAAACCGGCCGGAGCAGCTCGAAGCCGAGGAAGCCGGGCTGCTCGTCGACGGAGTGCATGCGCGCGGCGAACCGCTTCTCCAGCTCGGGGCCGGCGCCCTCGGGAACCTCGATCGCGTTGATCTTCACGACACTCATGCCTCCCACCCTAGTTGAGGCCCAAGCGCCCCAATGTGGCCTTCGGTGCGTGAGACGCACCGAAGGCCACATTGGGGCGCTGGTCAGCTGCGCAGTGAGCCGGGGAACAGGTCGGCGTCCGCGGGGAGCTTCGTGCCGCGGAACCACGTGTCGAAGAACTCCCGCAGGTCCTTGCCGCCGGCCCGCGTCGCCATCGCCTCGAAGTCGGCCCAGTTCGCGTTGCCGTGGCGGTAGCGGGCGGGCCACTCGTGCAGCAACCGGGCGAACGCCGGGTCGCCGATTTCGCGGCGCAGGGCGTGCAGCGCCAGGATGCCCTTGTTGTAGACGCCCTCGAACTCGTGACCCTGGCCCATGCCGACCAGCTTCTGCGCCCAGAAGTCCGTGCTGCCGTGGGTGATCTCGATGGCCGCGCGGTAGCGGTCGTCCAGGTTCTGGCCCTCGCGCTCGGCCCACAGCCACTGCGAGTACGACGCGAAGCACTCGTTCAGGCAGACGTCGGACCAGTTGCGCACCGAAACCGAGTCGCCGAACCACTGGTGGGCGTTCTCGTGGACCAGCGTCGGCAGGTCGGCCCACTTCGCGTACGTGGGCCGCGTCTGCGTCTCGAGCGAGAACGGGACGTTTTCGTTCAGGTAGATGCCGCCCGCCGCCGACTGCGGGTACGGGCCGAACTTGCTGCTCAGGAAGGCCAGCACCTCCGGCAGGCGGGCGCCGATCGCGCGGCGGCCCTCGGCGTCCGGCGCGTACGCCGAGACCACCGGGGTGCCGTCCGGCAACGTCGATCTGTCGACACCGAACTTGGCGATCGCGATCGTCGTCAGGTAGCTCGCCACCGGGTTCGGCTCGGTCCAGGTGCCGGGCGGGCCTTCGCGACCGTTCGACACCACAGTCCACCCGGCCGGGACGTGCGCGGTGAGCGTGAAGGTCGCCTTGTCGCGCGGGGTTTCGTTCACCGGGTACCAGAACGCCGCCGAGTGCGGCTCGCCGACCATGAACGCGCCGCCGTCGGCCGAGTGCTGCCAGCCGTTCTCGCTGCCGCCGGTGCGCGGGGTCTTGGCCGGGTCGCCGCCGTAGCGCACGCGGGTGCGGAACGTCGTCCCGGCGCGGATCGGGGCCGGCGGGGTGACCACCAGTTCGAACGCCTTCTCGCGGCGGAACGTCGCCGGTTTGCCGTCGACCTCGACGCTGTGCACGTCCAGCCCGCGCAGGTCGAGGTCGAACCGGCTCAGGTCCTCGGTCGCCTTCGCGGTCACCGTCGTGTCGCCGTCGAGGTGCCCGCTCGGCGGGTCGTACTTCACGTCGACCTGGTAGCCGAGCGCGTCGTACCCGCCGTTGCCGTCGTCCGGGTAGTACGGATCGCCCGCGCCGGACGCGCCCGGTACCGGGTGCATCGGCGGCGGCGGGGCGGCCACGGTGACGGCGTCGCCGCCGCACGCCGCGGCGAGCACCACCGCGGCGCAGACAGCCAGGGCGGTGAGTCGTCGGCGCACACCCACCACCATAGGTGATGCACTGCGATCGATTGGTCACGTTCTGCACCAGGGGTTTTGTGGTTAGGTGGCCGCGTGCTCTGTTTCGGCGGCAGCGGTGTGCCGATCGTTCTGCTCCACGGTCTGATGGGCCGGGCGCGGACGTGGTGGCGGGTCGCGGAGTGGCTTCGGCCCTACGGCGCGGTGTACGGCCTGGACGCCCGCGGCCACGGCAACGCCCCGCGCGTCGGGCCGTGGACGACCGAGCGCTTCGCCGACGACGTCGCCGAAGCGCTGCGGAACCTCGATGCCGGCCCCGCGGTGCTCATCGGGCACTCGATGGGCGGCCTGCACGCCTGGGCGACCGCCGCGCGGCACCCGGAGCTGGTGCGCGCGGTCGTGTCGGAGGACTTCCCGCCGGACCAGCGCGGCCGGACCGTCGAGGCCTGGCGCGGGTACTTCGAGAGCTGGCCGGTGCCCTTCGGATCGCTCGACCACGTCCGCGAGTTCTTCGGCGACGCCGGCGAGTACTTCACCGACTGCGTCGAGGAGCGCGACGACGGCTTCCACCTGGTCGCGGACCTCGAGGACCTGTACGTCATCGCCGCCGAATGGGGCCGCCGGGACTACTGGGACGTCGTCGCGGCGATCCGCTGCCCGCTGCTGCTGGTCGAGGGCGAGCACACGGCGATGCCACCCGGCCAGCAGGCCCTCGTCGCCGACCGCGTCCCGGGCGCGAAACACCTGGTGGTGCCGGGCTCGGCCCACCTGCCCCACGACGAGGCCCCGGAGACGTACCGAGGCGCGGTGGAGGCGTTCCTCAGTCAGGTCCTGGCCCGCTGAAGGGTCGACACGCGTGATTGCCGGGTCGACACGCGTGATTGAAGGGACGACACGCGTGATCAGAGGGACGACACGCGTGATCAGAGGGACGACACGCCGCACGCCGTTGTACCGCCGTGTCGACCCTCAAATCACGCGTGTCGACCTGCCGATCACGCGTGTCGGCCTCTCTATCACGCGTGTCGGCCGGTCAAGCCCGGGTGAGGTCCGCCCGCCAGGCCGCCGCCGACCGGTCCGCGGGCACGATCAGGGGCCAGACGTCCGCGCCGAGGAATCCCGTCTCGTCGGTCACCTTGGTCGCGGTGCACGTGTCCCGGGCCAAGCCCGCCTGAACGGACAAAGCGGCCACGGCGTCCTTTGTGGACTTTCCGAACACCCCGTCCGTCGGGACGCCGAAGCCGGACGCGCGCAGGAACTGCTGCGCCAGCTGGACCCGCCGGCCCGTGTCACCCGGCTTCAGCAGCGGCCACTCGGCCTCCGCCCGCGCCACCGCGACCCCCAGGACCTGCCCCACGGCCGTCCGCAGCTCGGGCAGCCGGTTGTAGAGCACCTGACCAGGGCATTCGGTGGAGTTGAAGTCGCGGTGGCCCTTGATGAATTCGGGCGAAATGCCGTACTGGTGGGCGATGTAGGCGACCAGCGAGACCAGCGAGTTCCACAGCGCCGGCGGGACGTCCACCGTGCTGTAGAGGCCCTCGTTCTCGATGCCGATGACCTCGCTGTTGTGGTTGCCGACGTTCGCGCCCTGCACGTGCTGCGTGCCGCCGCGCAGGATCTCCAGGCTGCGGTGCCTGCCCTCGGTGATGAACCCGCCGCGGCTGTTCGTGAACTGCTGGCCGCTGTCGATCCAGCCGTTCTTGTCCATGTGCAGGTTCTGGATGAACCGCGAGACGTAGTACGCGCGGGCCAGCGAGAAGTCGTCGTTCATCGGCGGGTCGACCGCGTGGTGCACGACGATGTACGTCGGCTTGTGGTTCTCCACCACGATGGTCCCGCTGGCCGGCCGGGCGCCCCAGTCGGAGGTCGGGTGGATCGTCGATGTCGGCACGGCCGCGGCGGCCGTGCCGGTGGTCGTCATCCCCAGTGCGCCGGCCGCGGTCGCGGTCACCCCCGCTTTCAGCAGGGTCCGGCGGTCAACAGTGACCATGCGGAAAACGGTAACTCCGCATCGCGCCATTGACAACTATTGACCAACTTTGGTTGTAGCGCGTTAGTGTTCACCCGGTAGGGCGAAGAGGCCGTCCCGGGTCTGCTCCAGCAGGCCGTCGACCAGCAGGGAGTCCAGGCAGCGGTCGCGCTGCCCGCCGTCGTGCCACACCAGGTCGAGGCGGGCCTTCTCGACCGGTCCTTCGCTGCCGCGCAATACGTCGAGCAGGCGCCCGCGGACGTACCGGTCGGTGCCCGCGTACCGCTGCACCGGCTTGGCCGGGCCGGTGTACTCCGGGCGCCCCGCCAGCTGCCACGCGCATTCGTCGTAGATCGGGCAGTCCGCGCACTTGGGCGCCCGCGCGGTGCAGATCAGCGCACCCAGTTCCATGATCGCCGCCGAAAACCGGGCGGCGGGTGCGTCCTCGGCCGGCAGCAGCGCCTCGACGTCGTTCATGTCCCGGGTGTTGGACGCCGGTCCGGCGTCCCCGGCCCCGTGCACCGCCCGCGCGACGACTCGCCGGACGTTCGTGTCGACCACCGGCGCCCGCCGCCCGTAGGCGAACGCGGCGACGGCCCGCGCCGTGTAGGCGCCGATCCCGGGCAGGGCGAGCAGGGTGTCCACATCGGACGGAACGACGTCCCCGTGCTCCTTCGCGATGACGCCGGCGGCCTCGTGCAGCCGCAGCGCCCGGCGCGGGTAGCCGAGCTTGCCCCACGCCCGCACGACTTCGCCCTGCGCCGACGCCGCCAGTGCCGACGGCACCGGCCAGCGCGCCATCCACTCGTGCCAGATGGGCAGCACGCGGACGACCGGCGTCTGCTGCAGCATGATTTCGCTGACCAGGACACCCCAGGCCGAGCAGCTCGGCTCGCGCCACGGGAGATCCCGGCCGTGCGCGGAGAACCAGTCGAGCAGTACGTCAGCGTCCACAGCCACGCCGGGGAGGCTACTTCGCGTGCTTCGGCAGCTCGCGAGCGACCTCGTCCGGCGACGGCATGGCGGCGATCTCGCCGGCGATCGCCCGGGCGGCGTCCCGGCAGGAGGCCGCCTTCCGGGCCTGTTCGGCGACGGCCTCGGCGCTCAGTTCACCGGGCAGGAGGCGCACCGCGGCACCCGCGGCGAGGAGTGCTTCGGCGTTGGCGAACTGGTCGGCGCCCTGCGGCAGGACGAGCTGCGGAACGCCGGCGGCGAGCGCGCCCAGCGTGGTGCCGCTGCCGCCGTGGTGCACGACCAGGTCGGCGTGCGCGATCGCCACTGCCTGCGGTACCCAGGCCTGGGCGGTCACGTGGGCCGGCTGCGGCCCGAGGGGCACCCCGCCGGTGGCCACCACGACGTGCGTGCCGAGCGTGACCAGGCCCTCGATCGCCGTCTCGAGCACCCTCGGGGTGCCGAAGGCGGTGCCGAGGGTCAGGTAGATCAGCGGCCGCCGGAAGTCGCCGGGCTCGGCGAAGGCCACGGGCCGCAACGGAATGCGCGCGGCGCTCGCGACGAAGTCCGTGTCCTGCAGGGACGGCGGGCAGATGTCGAGGTGCACGCCGCCGGAGGGGCGGTCGAACCCGATGCCGTCGGGGATCATCCGGCCGAACCCGTGCCAGAGCGCCGGGATCCCGGCGCGCCGCGCGGCCACGGCCACCTCGGGGACGCCCCACCCGTGCACGACCAGGTCCGGCCGCAGCCGCTCCAGGTCCGGTTCGAGGTCCTCGGCGTAGATCTCGTAGAACGAGTCCGCCGGCCGGAACGGGTTCAGGCCGAACCGGCGCAGGGCCGCGTGGACGTGTTCGCCGGCGGCGAAGTGCACCTCGTGCCCGACGTCCCGCGCCGCGACCGCGAGCGGGACCATCGGGTACGTGTGCCCGGCCGACGCCAGGCCGGCGAAGAGAATACGCATGTCGCTCCCATTCGGATGTTCACAACATCCGGAGGTTAGCGGCTGCTATTTGACCTCGGTGAGCTTTCCGGTCTTAACGTCGTAGACGAAGCCGCGGACGTTGTCCGTGTGCGGCAGGTACGCGCTCCGCCGGACGCGCTCCACCGACGTCCGGACGCTGTTCTCGACGTTGCGGAACGCCTCGACCGCCCACGTCGGGCGCAGCCCGGTGGCTTCCTCGAGCTCGTCCTTGAAGTCGTCCTCGGTGACCATCGAAAGGCCGCACTCGGTGTGCTGCACGATCAGCACCTCGCGGGTGCCGAGCTTGCGCTGCGACAGGGCCAGCGAGCGGATCATGTCGTCGGTCACCACGCCACCCGCGTTGCGGAGGACGTGCGACTCGCCTTGCAGCAGACCGAACAGCTCGAAGACGCGGATCCGGGCGTCCATGCAGGTCAGGACGGCCACCTGCAGCGAGGGCTTCGGGGACGACCGGTCACCCGGCGTCACCTCGCCGAGCTCTTGGTTGCGCTTGAGCAGTACGTCGATCGAGGTCATCGGTCACCTTCCGGCCAGTGGCCCCGCGGCGCGGGCTTGCCACTCCATTTGACCGGGTGACTACCCGGCTGGGCAATGCGTTAAGAGCAATGTCACCAGCTCAGCCCCCGAACCAGGGCTCCTCGACGGTCCGCGGCGGTGCCGACGTCCGGCCGACGCGCAGCTCGGTCGGCAGGGTGATCACCTTCGGCGCGCTCCGCTCGCCCGAGCTGAGCAGCAGCCGCCCGGCCGTTTTGCCCTTTTCCAGCACCGGCTGGTGGACCGTGGTGAGGCCGATGCGCTCGGCTTCGGCGATGCCGTCGAAGCCGGTCACCGTCAGGTCCTGCGGCACCCGCAGCCCGCGCCGCTCGGCCTCGGCCATGGCGCCGAGCGCGAGGATGTCCGAAGTGCAGATCACCGCCGTGATCTGCGGGTACGCGTCCAGCAGCTGCCGGGCCGCGGACGCGCCGTCGTCCACCGTGTGGTCGAAGCGCTCGACCACCGGGACGCCGGCCCAGTCGACGCCCGCCGCCGAGAACGCGGCGGCCAGCGCCTCCAGCCGGGTGCGCTGGACGTGGAAGTGCGCGCCGCTCTGCCGGGTCGCCGACACGAAGTCGTCGTTGCGCTCGCGGGCCAGCCGCATGCAGATCACGCCGACCTGTCGGTGGCCCAGCGTCACCAGGTGCTCGGCGATCTTGCCGACCGCGGCGGCGTCGTCCGGGCCGACGCGGTCGATGCCTTCGAGGCTCGGCTGGTCGATGATCACCGTCGGCACCGGCCGCTCGAGCACGGCGGCCAGGTGCGGGTCGTCGTCCGGCACGGAGTAGACGACGAAGCCGTCGACACCCGCGCGGTGCACCGCGGCGACGTCTTCGCGGCCGGGGCTGGCGGGCACCAGGTGCAGGCCGACGCCGGCGTCTTCGCAGGCCAGCGCCAGTCCTTCGAGGACACCGACGGCGGCGGGGTCGCGGAAGGCGTAGGAGAGGTTCTCGGTGAGCAGCAGGCCGACCGCGCCCGCCTTGCGCGTGCGCAGGGAGCGGGCGACCGGGTCGGGACCGGGGTAGCCGAGGCGCCGCGCGGTCTCGAGGACGCGTCGGCGCAGTTCCGGGGACAGCTGGTCCGGCCGGTTGTAGGCGTTGGACACCGTGGTCCTGGACACACCGAGCTCCGCCGCGAGCGACGCCAGTGTCGCCTGCCTCCGGGTGCGAATAGGACGGCCCATCAGCAAACCGTAACGGTTCAGATCGGTTTCCTGAAGAGACACCCCGCGTGGTCGATGTCTCGATCCGCATGCGCGAAGACGCATACACCAAAGCAGGATCTGATGGCCAGAAAGTCATCCGGATGGGGTAAGGTGAATCTGACAACGGTTTCCATTAGCGTCTGTGTTCGACCCAGGAGTTCCTCGATGAGTTCTCGCCGCACCAGGAGCGTGCTCGCCGCCGCTTCGGCCCTGTCCGTGTTCGCCTTGACCGCGTGCTCCGGCGGGACGTCCTCCGACGGCGGCGCGCAGGGCGGCGACGGCAAGGTGAAGGTCGTCGCCTCGACCGATGTCTGGGGCAGTGTCGTGACCGCCGTCGGCGGCCAGGACGTCGAGGTCAAGTCGGTCATCCACGACCCGTCGGCCGACCCGCACTCCTACGAGACGACCGCGGACGACGCCCTCGCGGCGAAGGGCGCGCAGCTGCTGCTGTCCAACGGCGGCGGGTACGACGAGTTCTTCGGCAAGCTCACCGAGCAGGCGAGCAGCGCGAAGCAGCTCGTCGCCTACGACATCGCCGCGACCGGCGACGAGAACGAGCACGTCTGGTACGACCTGCCGGGCGTCGGCGAGGTCGCCGACCGGCTCGCCGCGCAGTTGGGCGAGCTCAAGCCGGCGGCCAAGCAGCGGTTCGCCGACAACGCGACCGCCTTCAAGGCGAAGGTCGGCACGCTCGAGAAACGGCTGGAAGAACTCGGCACCACCCACCCCGGTACGAAGGTCGTCGTCACCGAGCCGGTCGCCCACTACCTGCTGACCGGCGCGAAGATCACCGACGCGACGCCCAAGGCGTTCTCGGACGCGGTGGAGAACGACACCGACGTCCCGGCCGACGCCGTCAGCGCCTACAAGCAGCTCCTGGCCACCAAGCAGGTGAAGGCGCTGATCGACAACGAGCAGACGGTGACGCCGCTGACCCAGGACGTCGTCAAGCAGGCGAAGGAAGCGGGGATCGGCGTGGTCGGCGTGACCGAAACGCTCCCCGCGGGTGTGACGGACTACATTGGCTGGATGACCGGGGAAGTCGACGAGCTGGCTGGGGCGTTGAAGTAGCCATGGCGCTCGTATCCGACGACTTACGTCCCGCGGTCCGGGTCCGCGGGGCGGGCCTGGCGTTCGGCACCCGCACCCTCTGGTCCGGGCTGGACCTCGTCGTCGAGCCGGGCGAGTTCCTCGCCGTGCTCGGCCCCAACGGCTCCGGCAAGAGCAGCTTCCTCAAGGCGCTGCTCGGCATGCAGGACCTGTCGGCGGGCTCGGTCGAGATCGCCGGCGGCCGTCCGGGCGGCGCGAACCGCAAGATCGGCTACATCCCGCAGCAGCGCGCGATCGACGAGTCGCTGACGCTGCGCGGCGTCGACCTGGTCGGGCTCGGTCTCGACGGGCACCGCTGGGGTCCCGGCCTGTTCGGCATGGCGGCCCGGCGCCGCCTGGTGGCCGAAGCGGTCGAAGCCGTGGGCGCGACCCGGTACGCGAAGCAGCCCGTCGGCCGGTTGTCCGGCGGTGAGCAGCAGCGGCTGCGGGTGGCGCAGGCCCTGGTCGGCGACCCCGAGGTGCTGCTCTGCGACGAGCCGCTGCTGTCGCTCGACCTGGCCCACCAGCGCGCGATCAGCGAGCTGATCGACCGGCGGCGGCGCACGGCGGGCACGGCGGTGCTGTTCGTGACCCACGAGATCAACCCGGTGCTGCCCTTCGTCGACCGGGTGTTGTACCTGGTCAACGGCCAGTTCCGGATCGGCAAGCCGGACGAGGTCATGACGACCGGGACGCTGTCGCAGCTGTACGGGACCCGCGTCGAGGTGCTCAAGGTCGGCGGCCAGATCCACATCGCGGGCGCGCAGAGCGCGTTGTGCGAGGCGGAGCCGCACCACCACGAACACGACGTCGAAGAGCAAGTGGGCTGAGTCTTGAACCTGTTCGACTTCGGCAAGACCTGGGAGCTGATCACCGAGCTCGACGGCGTCCGGACGGCGCTGCTGGCGGCCGCGATCCTCGGCCTGGTGGCGGGCGTGCTGGGTCCGCTGATCGTGATGCGGCGGATGTCGTTCGCGGTGCACGGGACGTCCGAGCTGGCCTTCACCGGCGGCGCGGCGGCCCTGCTGCTCGGGATCGGCGTCGAGTACGGCGCGCTGATCGGCGCGGTGGTGGCGGCGCTCCTGCTGGGCATCCTGGGTGCCCGCGACGCCGACCGCGACTCGGTGATCGGCGTGATCCTGTCCTTCGGACTGGGCATGGGCGTGCTGTTCCTGTCCTTCTACAAGGGACGGTCCGGGAACAAGTTCGGGATCCTCACCGGCCAGATCATCACGATCGATTCGACGAACCTGACGTTGTTCGTGGTGTCGTCGGTGGTGGTGCTGGCGGTGCTGGCGCTGGTGTACCGGCCGTTGCTGTTCGCTTCGGTGGACCGGAACGTGGCCGTGGCGCGCGGGGTCCCGGTGAAGACGCTGACGGTGGTGTTCGCGTTGCTGGTGGGCGTCTCGACGGCGTTGAGCGTGAAGGTCGTCGGGTCGCTGCTGGTGGTGGCGCTGATGGTGACGCCCGCCGCGGCCGCGGCCCGCGTGACGGCGTCCCCCTGGAAGGCGACGGTGCTGTCGGTGGTGTTCGCCGAGGTGGCGGCGATCGGCGGGATCGTGCTGTCCCTGGCGCCGGGGCTGCCGGTGAGCGCCTTCGTGACGGCGATTTCGTTCCTGATCTACGTGGTCTGCCGCGTGCTCGCCTGGCAGCGCGACCGCCGGAGCCGGGTCCGCTCGGTGGACCCGGCCCCGGACCTGGTCGCGGCGGCCTGACCCAGGCGCCCCAAGGCCACATCGGGGGCGCTTGTCAGCCGAGCATCAGCAGGACCTGCAGCTCACCGACCACGAACCCGATCACCCCGCCGACCGCGATGAGCTTCCACTCGTCCTGGCGGAACGCCGGCCGCAGCAGGCCCTCGAACTCGAGCGGGGTCAGCGCCAGCATCCGCTGCTCGATCACCTTCGCCACGTCCATCGCCTCGGTGAGGTACCCCTCGGCGTAGCGGGCGGTAACCGGCAGCTGCTCCAGGGCCTTCCGGGCCGCGGCCTGCTTCATCTCGCGCAGGCGCGTGCCGCCCACCGTCCAGGCCAGTGGCATCTGCGTGTCGACCGTTTCCGACACCAGGTTCTCCACCAAGGCCGCCAGCCGGTCGGCCCGGGGGCCGCGCAGGATCGCGTCCAGCAGGTTCTGGACGGTCAGGACTTCCTTGGCGATCAGTTCGCCGTACTGCCGCGCCACCTCGGCCCGGCGGCGCTGGAACTTGCCCTGGAAGATCACCCGGCCCACGCGCACCGGCTCGCGGGGGACGAAGATCAGCTTGATCGCCAGCCAGTCGGTGCACAGGCCGATGACCCCGCCGAAGACCGGCAGGATCCACGGCTCGCGCGTGACCGCCCACACGAGCGTCTGCACCAGACCCAGGCCGAACCCGAAGTAGATTCCCATCCGGGCGATGAACGCCATCTCCGGGCGGGACGTTTCGCGGATCAGCCGGACCAGCAGCTTCTTGTCCCGCGTCAGGCGCTGGACCGTCATGTGCTGGACGTCGAGGACGTCCTCGAGGTTCTCCCGGACGTCGTCGAGGAACTCCCGCACCAGCCGTGGCGCCGCCGCCTGGACCTGCTTGATCAGCATCTCCTGCGCCAGCGTCGGGAGGATCTCCCACAGCCGCGGGTGGTGCTCGGCCAGCACCTCGCGCGCGGTGTGGTCGACCGCGCGCAGCAGCGGCTGCTCCAGCTCGCTGGTGATGATCACCGGGTCGATCCGGTCGAGTACTTCGCGGAGGTCGAGCAGGTTGGCCGTCAGCAGCTCGGTCGCGACCGCGGCCATCCGGCCGCCGTGCTTCGGCACGACACCCTGCCAGCCGAGCAGCGGCGGGATCCCGACGAACTCCAGCGGCCGGAACATCATCTCGATGGCGACGCGCTTGGTCACGTACCCGATCAGCGCGGCGATGAACGGCATTGCCGCATACAGCGGCCAGTGCAGGGCGAGGTCGTGCAGGACAGTGTCCATTCCGGCCTCCTCGCGATCCCGAGATCGAAACCGTACCGGCTATCCGAGCAGGGCGAGCACCTGCAGCTCACCGACGAGCCCGCCGATCACCGCGCCGACGGCGATGAGTTTCCACTCGTCCTGGCGGAACGCCGGCCGCAGCAGCTGCTCGAACTCCAGCGCGCTCAGCTGCTTCATCCGGTCCACGATCGTGTTGCGCACGTCGAGGGCGTTGACCGCGTAGTCCTCGGCGTACCGGATCGTCTCCGGGACGCGCTCCGCGGCCTTCGCCGCCGCCGTCTGCTTCATCTCCTGGAACCGTCTCGTGCCGACGGCCATGGCGACGAACGGCTTGACGACGCTCGCCTGCGCGTCGATCGTCTTCTGCACCTCGCGGGTGATCATCGCGAACAGCCGGTCCGACTTCGGGCCGCGCAGCACCGCTTCCAGGAGGTTGGGGATGGTGATGATCTCGCGCGCGATCATGTCGCCGTAGTCGGCGGCCACCTGGTCGCGGCGTTTCTGGAAGATGCCCTGCCAGGTGCAGAGGCCGAAGAACCGGCGCGGTTCGCGGGGCAGGAAGATCATCTTGAGGGCGAGCCAGTCGGTGAACCAGCCGATGCCCAGGCCGAACAGCGGCAGCACGATCGGCGACTTCGTCAGTGCCCACACGACGAGCTGCACGCAGCCGAGGACGAACCCGAAGGCGACGCCGGACCGGGCGATGAACCGCATTTCGGGCCGCGAGATGTCCCGGATCAGGCGGTTGAGCAGGGCTTTGTCGCGAACGAGGTTGGTCACGACCATGTGCTTGAGGTCGAGGACGTCCTCGATGTCGCCGGCGATCTCCCGCATGATCTTGGTGATCGCCTTCGGCGCCTCGGCCTGGACGCGCTTGAGCAGCAGCTGCTGGGCGCTGTTCGGCAGGACCTCCCACAGCCGCGGCTGGTAGGTCTCCATCACCTCGCGGGTGACGTCCTCGACGACCCGCAGCAGCGGCTCCTCGATCTCCTTCGCCACCTCCGCCGGGTCGAGCCGGGCGAAGATCTCCTTCGGGTCGACGAGGTTGGTGGTCAGCATTTCGGTGGCGGTGGCCGCCATGCGTTCGGCGTTCGCCGGCAGGACGCCCTGCCAGCCGAACGGCTTGACGCCGACGAACTCCAGGGGCCGGAACATCATCTCGATGGCGACGCGCTTGGTGACGTAGCCGATGAGGGCCGCGATGAACGGCATGCTGACGTACACCTGCCAGTGCGCGCCGAAGTCCACGCGGCGAACGTTAGCGGCTCGGGCCTCCACCAGCGCGGAATGCCATGCGTCACGGGGGGTTGCCGAAATCGTGATGCATCCGTTTGGCGGTACGTCTTCACGGACCCCTGCTCATTAAGGTGGCCCGATGGTCGCGCCTGAGAAGCCCCCGTCCGCCCCGAAGACCGCCCAGTTCGCCGTGGGTGTCCGCGGCTACAACCAGCGTCAGGTCGACGAACGCCTCGCCGAGCTGAACAAGGACCTGCGCGAGACGTCCCGCAGCCGCGACGAAGCCGTCGCGACGTCCGCGGACCTCACGAAGGCCCTCGCGTACGCGCAGAAGGAGCTGGCCGAGACGAAGGCCGCGCTGGCGCGGATGAGCTCGAGCCCGTCCGGCGCGGGCGCGATGGCCGAGCGCGTCCGGATGATGATGCAGCTCGCCGAGGAGGAGATCGCGGACCTGCGGTCGGCGGCCGAGGCCGACGCGGCATCGACCCGCGACCAGGCGGACAAGTACGCGCACGAGACCCGCCGCACGGCCGACAAGCTGGCGAAGGACGCGGAGGAGGACCGCGCGCGGCTGCTGTCGGAGGCGAGGGCCGAGATCGAGAAGCTGAACGCGGCGGCGGGCGCGAAGCGGGTCGAGCAGGCAGCGGCGGCCGAGCGCGCCCGCAAGGAAGCGGACGCGGCGGCGGAGGCGGCAGCGGCGGCGGTGCGGGAGGAAGCGGACCGCAAGGCCGCGGAGGAGCTGGCGGCGCGGAAGAAGGCGTTCGAGGAGGAATTCGCCCGCAAGAAGGCCGAGACGGAAGCGGCGCTGGAGTCGGCCCGGTCGCAGCAGGCCGCGGCTGATCAGGCGCGGAAGCTGGCGTTCGAGTTGAGGTCGAAGGTGGCCGAGCGGATCGCGGCGACGGATGAGGCGGTCAAGGAGGCGATGAGGCTGCTGGCGCCGGTTGAGGGGGACGCTCCCGCTGCTCCTTCGGAGAAGGCCGGTGCTTCGGGCGCGAAGGAAGCCGCTCCGGCGAACGGTGACCGCAAGCCGGCCCCGGGGCCGAAGTCCCCGGCTGGTCCTGCCGCTCCTGCTGCTCCTCCTGCTTCGGCGAAGGCGTAGTTATCCACATCGGGTTGGGTTGTCCACAGATTTCCGCCGTCACCCTTTTGTGCAGCCCACTCCCGATACGCTGGGACAGGGGACGCCCCCCGGAGAGGGTGGGGGCCGCCCTTGTGCCTTGACCCGGCGCCACCGCCCGTGTTTCCGGCTTCGTATCGGGGTGGCGGGGGGAGGTCCGGGTGGGGGCGCCGGTCCTGCTTCAGCGTGCCGTTTCGGCGCGCCGCTTGTCCTGACCCGGTCGGTGCACTGCTCCCGAAGATCCCCCGGTCGGGGAGGTGGCCGACACTCGGGGGTGGCTGGCAATCTGCACAGCAGTTGCCGATCACCCACGAGATGGGACCTGTGCATGATCCTCGAGACCGAGCGGGCCGCAGTCTGCGCCTACGCGCGCCGGATGGTGGGGGATGGCCTTGTCGTCGGTACCTCCGGCAACGTCTCCGTGCGGGGTGGGGACCTCGTTGCCGTCACCCCTACGGGGGTCGCCTACTCGAGTCTCACCCCCGCCGACATCCCCGTCGTCGATCTCGGCGGGCAGGTTGTCGACGGCTCGCTCAAGCCGACCAGTGAACTGCCGGTTCACCTGTCCGTGTACTGGGACGTTCGTGACCCGGACGGGGAGCCCGTGACCGCCGTCGTGCACACGCACTCGCCGCACGCCACCGCCGTCTCGACGCTCGTTCGGGAAGTTCCGCCGATCCACTACATCGTCGCCACCATCGGGCCCTCCGTGCGCGTCGCGCGCTACGCCACCTATGGCACGCCGGAGCTCGCCGCCGCCGTGCTGGAAGCCCTCGAAGGGCGCCGCGGCTGCCTCATGGCCAACCACGGCACCCTCACCTACGGCGACGGCCTCGAGGCCGCCTACCACCGCGCCCAGCAGCTCGAATGGGCCTGCCGCGTGTGGCTGCTCGCGCAGAGCGCCGGCCGGCCCAGCCTGCTGCCGCCGCCCGAGGTCGCCAACGTCGTCGAGCGGCTTCGCGGCTACGGGCAGGGCTAGGACGCGACCGCGTCCAGCAGCTCGACCACCGTCGGGTCGTCGACCGCCTCCTTGATGCACTGCCACAGCTGCAGGTTCGCCGTCGCCCAGCGCGAGTACGTCGCCGCCGCCTCGGGGTTGTAGAAGTAGTACCCCTCGTCGTGGACGTCGCACTGCTCGCCGACGATCTTGTCCGCCAGCTCGCGCAGGCTCAGGCCGTTCTCGCGCAGGTACCGGTGCGCCAGCACCACCGGCGTCACCGGCAGCGCCTTGAACAACGTGTCCGCGTCGCTCAACGCCTGCGCTTCCAGCGAAATGTCGCGGCCACGCGTGGCCATTTCCGCCTCGTCGACGATTTCGTCGATCCACTGCGCGATCCGCGCCGGAACGCCGCACTCGGCGAGGATTTCCCGCCGCAGACCGCTCCCCGCCGCGGCGGGGGAGTTCCGGAGCACCAGGTAGTTGACGTCGTGCACCAGCGCGGCCGTTTCCACCACCGCTTCGTCGGCCCCGTTGTGCCGGGCGAAACCGACCGCCTTCGCGCGGACGAAACTCACGTGGTGCCAGCCGTGGAACTGCAGCCGATCGGCGTACTGCCGGCAGAGCCGGTGGACCCGGTTCTCAACGGCGTCGACGATCACGTGGTCGATCGTGCTTTCCTGCGTGCGCATACACCTCTCCCATCCCGGCCGTGGTGTTCAGACGGGTGGAGTAATGGTAAGCGCCGCTGACGCCGGTGTGTAGCTAGATGCGGTCGGCCAAGTCCCCCAATCGGACCTCCACCGGAACGTGACGATGCCCGATTCCGCTGGCCGGGTCGAAAGACAGGCTGAAACTGCTCACCGGGCGTGATTTAACGAGGAAAGTCATCGTGCCGGTGCCCGCTTCGGGGATCCGGTGGAATTCGTCGGCCAGCATGGTGGCGCAGGCCCCTGCCGCGCACCGCGTCCGGCGGCGCAGCCGCGCGGACGAGATCAGCCCGGTGCCGGCGTCGATCGTCGTCTCGTACCTTTCGTGCAGGTAGTCACCACGGAGGATCGTGGTGCAGAAGTGGTACCTGTGGTTGTGCACGGAATCCGCGTACCCTTCCCGCCAGTCCTGCTGCGCCTTGTATTCGTGCAGCCAGAAGGAAAACGGGTCGCACGGCGAATCGAGCAGGCACCAGGCGAAGTGGGTGGTCGTTTCCCGGGACGAGCGCAGGACTTTGGTGGCCTGCGCGGCCGACAGGGCGCGCAGCTGCGTGCGCAGTTCCTCCCGCAGGCCGGGCTGGGCGGCCCACGGCCGGAACCAGCCGTCGACCGCGCGCCAGTCCGCGGCGAGCGGGAAACCGGCCGTGCGCAGGCGGGTGGCCAGTTCGGAAAGGGGGGACAGGCGGGTGAGCAAGGTCAGCTCCCTAGCTCGGCGACTGCGGAGAACTCCGCGCGGAAGGCGTGGAACTTGCCCTCCAGTTCGCGGAACTGCTCCTCGGACAACGGGGATCCGGTGATCTTCTCGAACAGCGCCAGGAAATCCGTCCGCGTCGTCGCGGACGTGATGCGGAAGTGGCGGCCGGTCCGGGACTGCGAGACGCGCAGGAATTCGGCGCGTTCCATGTTGTACAGGAAGGAACCTTCGGTGAACCGCAGAGATCGCGGGTACAGCTTCGTGGCGCCGCGGACGTCGCTGTAGAGCGACACCCAGACGCTGTCGTCGAACAGTTCGAGCCGGTCCAGCGGCGGGTCGGCGACCACGGTGATGTCGACCGACGCGCACCGGCTGCGCGCCAGGAAGAGGCCGACGAGCCCGATCCGGATCTCTTCTTCGAGCCGGGTCTGGATCTGCTCGTAGTCGACGTCGGCGGCCTCACGGCGCAACAGGTAGCGGGCGCGCCCGCTGATCGAGTTCGCGTCGCGCGGATCCGCGATGACGGCCCGCAGTTCCCGTTCGGTGCGGGAAAGCAGGAGGCGGGCGGCCGCGTGCCGCCCGGAGAAGCCGCGGAAGAAGTACTGCCGGGTCGCGTCGAGGTCGGCCATCAGCGCGCGGTTGAACGCGGGGTCGGGATCGGTCGTCGCCTCGAACACGTCGGTGGGGAAGAACTCCTTATTCAGCGCGCGGTATTCGGCGCTCAGGTCCTCCAGCGCGCGCCGGCTTTCCTCGATCACCGGGGTCACGAGCGCCTGCTGCGAGGCGCTGGCGGTGATCAAGGTCTGGCCGAACCCGACGATCGCGGAGATCAGCGTGCCGGTGCCCAGCGACGTCACCAGGTTCTTCCCGGTGCCGGGGTCCATCAGACCGGCGATCCACAGGCTCAGGCCGGCGACCACGACGAGCACCGTGAGGAGCAGGCTCGTCCTGGTCCAGAAGATCTCCTGCAGTGGGGTACGGCGGAGGCGTCCGCCAGCCGCGGCCACGTGCTTCACCTCCCTCGAACCACCCGAACGGACGAACGCGTAAAGTGTCTGTTCGAGCGCGGGGAGTCACTTTACGCGCCTCGCAGGGTGTGCGAAATAAGAAGTTCGGGGGACAGGACTGACGGACAGACGTCACTCTCGGCAATAATTCACCGGGTCCACCGGTTTTACGAAAATACCGGAAAACCATGATCAAAGTGTGCGCGGCAGCCCCTTTTCGTACCAGCCGGGGCCCGGCTCGGCCGTCATCAGGAAATCCACGACGACCGGGGCCGGCGCGGGATGGATCTCCGGGTGATCGCGTTCGCCGCGGGCCGGGTCGACCGGCCAGGCCGGTTTCTCCGCGTCGAGCGAAAACTCCCCGCCGGCGCCCGTGCGGTTGCCGCGGGCGTCCAGCCGCGACCACTTGCCGTGCAGGTACACGGCATTCAGCCCGTGCAGCGCGGAGAGTTCCTGGTAGCAGAACCCGGCGGGAATCCCTTGCGCCCGCAGCAAAGCAGCGAGCAGGTGCGCCTTCGCGTGGCAGATGCCGACGCGCTCGCGCAGAACGTCCGACGCCCGCCAGGTGACCCGCGGATCACCGGCGTCCATGACGTGTTCGACCTCGTCCCGCACGAAGAGGAACGCGGTTTTCGCACCCGCCACGGGATCCCCGCCGTCGCGGCGCCAGGCGTCGGCCAGCGCGCGGATCGACGGGTGCCGGTGATCGACGACGGCGTCGGCGACGAGGTAGTCGCTCAGCCGATCGGAGGTGGGCGTTGGGCCGGAGTTCATCCACGCATCCTGACAGGTACGGCCATTCGGGCGAGACCGGTTTTCCGGCGTCGCAACGCTCCGCGTTCGTCGATTACGGAATGTAGAAATCCGGTGGGAAGCCGGTCCAGCGCAGCTCGGCGGGCAGGTGGCTGAGGTCGTTGTAGGTCAGCAGCGCGGCGGGCCGTCCCGGCGAGTACCGGACAACGGTGAGCCCGGCGTTGGCGTGGCTGAAGGTGAGCCACCGCCACGGCGGCGCGTCCTGCGCGGCGCGCACGAGCCACCCGACGAGGAAGTTGTGCGTGACGAGCACCTGATAGCGCGGCTCGGACCCCGGCACGGGCCCGCTGAACCGCCGTTCGGCCTCGGCGGCGAGCTCTTCGTCGGCGGGCGGGAACTGGCGGGCGAAGGCGAGCAGGAGGTCGCCGGAGGTCTCGGGGAGCTCCTCCCGCATCGGCAGGTAGGGGACGAAGTCGCCGGCCGATTCGTCGACGTAGGTGGGCACACCGGGCAGCTGCGCGGCGATGAGCTGGGCGGTCTCGGCGGCGCGCGGGAGGGGACCGTGGTGGATCGAGGTGACGGGGACGTCGCGCAGGCGCAGCCCGAGCAGGATGGCTTGCCGCTGGCCGGCTTCGGTGAGTCTCCCGTCCGGACCCGCTTCACCGTGGCGGGTGAGGAAGAGGTACCGCGTGGTCAGCACGGGGCCAGGCTTTCACGGTTGAGCCGTTCGGGTGAGCGGGTTGAGCATACTGAACGGGTGAGCGAACCCGGTCGAGAGCGACCACGAGACCGGATCGCTGCGGCGGAGTCAGCCGACGGGAACGAGGACACCCTCGGGCCGCTGGCTGGGCGCGAACTGGGCGACCAGGCGCACCGGCGCGGGGTGCGGTGACAGGACGATCGAGGCGAACGGGGTGATCGTGTGGTCGTGGCCGCTGTTCGTCTGGAGGTGGACGCTCACGTGGACGTTGCGGTCGGCCGGGATCTCGAAGGAGACCGAACCCCAGGTGACGATGTACTGGCGGCCGTCGACGCTCGCGATGGGGGCGTAGGCGCGGACCGTGTGGCCGAGGTGGGGGATTTCCACGGTGAGGAGGCGGCGCGGGCCGTTGTGGTGGTCCACGTACGGGATCACGCCCGGGGTGCTGGACAGGTCGGTCACGTTCTCGCGTTCCTCGGGGCCGTTGCTCAGAACTGGTAGTACAAAAAGGGGCTGAACGTTCCCGTGGCGATCAGGATGGCCGCGTACAGCAGCCCCACCGTCATCACGCCGATGCGCAACGCCGTTGCCGGGCGGCTTCGGGACGACTCCAGCAGGGGGCCGGTCACCGGGTGGGCCGGGAGCAGGAACACCGCCAGTGCCGCCAGCAGCAGGACCAGGCGCTGGTTCGTGAACGCCTGCTCGACCCCCGAGCCGAGGCCGTCGAAGTCGGGGATCAGCATGTGGCCGAGCATCGACAGCGCGTGGCCCAGGTCCGGGGACCTGAAGAACACCCAGCCGAACACCACCAGGAGCATCGTCAGCGCCCGGCGGAGGTGGCGCTTCCAGGGCTGGGGTGGGTCCAGGTCCAGCGCGAAGCGGCGCTCGATCACCAGCAGCGCTCCGTGGTAGCAGCCCCACACCAGGAACGTCCACTGCGCTCCGTGCCAGAAACCCGTCAGCACGAACACTGTGCACAGGTTGCGGTACGTCTTCGCCGCTCCCCGGCGGTTGCCGCCCAGGGGGATGTACACGTAGTCGCGGAACCAGCGGCTCAGGCTCATGTGCCAGCGGCGCCAGAACTCCGTGATCGTCACCGACGAGTACGGCCGGGCGAAGTTCTCCGGCAGCCGGAAGCCCAGCATCCGGCCCAGGCCGATCGCCATGTCCGAATAGCCGGAGAAGTCGAAGAACAGCTGGAGCGTGTAGCCGATCGCGCCGAGCCACGCCGTCGCGAACGTCATCTGGTCCGATGGCACCTTGAAGCATGCCTCGACCAGCGGGCTCAGGGAGTCCGCGATGATCGTCTTCTTGCACAGGCCCAGCGCGAACCGGGGGAAGCCCGCCGCTATGTCGTCGAGGCGGTGGGACCTCAGCTGGGGAAGCTGGTCGGCGATCTCCCGGTAGCGCACGATCGGGCCCGCCACCAGCTGCGGGAACATCGCGATGTACGCCGCGAACGACACCGGGTTGCGCAGCGCTTGGCGCTCACCGCGGTAGATGTCCACCACGTAGGAGATGTGGTGGAACGTGTAGAACGAGATGCCGATCGGCACGACCAGGCTCGCGACCGGCACGCTGCCGCCGAACCAGTGCGCCACCGCCGCGATCTGCTGCGTCGCGAACCCCGCGTACTTCCAGATCAGCAGCACCGCGACGTCGAGCGACACCACCGCGATGAGGATGCGCCGGCGCCGGACGCCGTGGACGTCCCACGGGCTCGGGGCCAGCAGCGGCCCGGCCAGGAAGTTGACGACCATGCAGCCCAACAGCAGGAACACGAACGCGCCGGCGCCGATCGTGTAGAACAGCAGGCTGCCGACCGCGATGATGCCGTTGCGCCACGTCCGCGGGCACACCAGCACGGCGATGAGCACCGCCGGCATGAAGTACCACAGGAAGAGCGGCGAAACGAACGACATCGGGTCCCCTCGATCTGGTCCGAGGGGACCTTAACCCGACTGGGTGGCGGTGTCAGACCCGCCCGGCGGCACGGCGGCGCCGCGCCACTTCCGCGAGGAGCACCCCCGCCGCCACGGACGCGTTCAGCGACTCGACGCCCGCCGCCATCGGGATCGACACCGTCGCGTCGCACGTCTCGCGCACCAGGCGGGACAGGCCGCGGCCCTCCGAGCCCAGCACGATGACCAGCGGGTCGGCCGCCAGCTCCAGCTCGTCGATGTCCACCGAGCCGTCGGCGTCCAGGCCGACCAGCATCAGGCCGTCGTTCGCCCACGCCTTGAGCTGACGGGTCAGGTTCGTCGCCACCGCGATCGGCAGCTTCGCCGCCGTGCCGGCGCTCGTCCGCCACGCCACCGCCGTCATGCCCGCGCTGCGCCGCTCCGGCAGCAGGACGCCGTGCGCGCCGAAGGCGGCCGCCGACCGGATCACCGCGCCCAGGTTGCGCGGGTCGGTGACGCCGTCGAGCGCGACGAACAGCGGGACCTCGCCCGAGTTGCGGGCCACCGCCATCAGGTCGTCCGGGTGGGCGTACTCGAACGGCGGGACCTGCAGGCCCAGGCCCTGGTGCACGGCCCGGTTGGTCTTGCGGTCCAGCTCCTCGCGCGGGATCTCCAGGATCGAGATGCCCTTGTCGCCGGCCAGCCGGACGGCGTCGTTGACGCGGTCGTCGATCTCGATGTTCAGCGCGACGTACAGCGCCGTCGCCGGGACGCCGGCGCGCAGCGCCTCGACCACCGGGTTGCGCCCGGCGATCAGCTCCGGCTTGTCGGCCTTCTTCTGCCGGGCCTGGTCGCGCTTGGTCTGGGCGTTCGCCTGGCGGTAGGCCTTGTGCCCGGGGCGGTCCTCCGCCTTCGGGGTCGGGCCCTTGCCTTCGAGGGCCTTGCGGCGCTGACCGCCCGAGCCGACGACGGCACCCTTCTTGGTGCCCGTCTTGCGGATCGCGCCCTGGCGCCGCGAGTTGCCTGCCATGGTGAAAGTTCCTTGCTGTCTAACGAGATCAGTCGGACTTCACAGTCCACTGAGGACCGTTGGGGGTGTCCTCCACCACGATGCCCGCCTGGGAGAGGCGGTCACGGGCGGCGTCCGCGCGGGCGAAGTCCTTCTCGGCGCGGGCCTGCTGGCGCTCGGCCAGCAGCCCTTCGACGATCCGGGCCAGCGCTTCTTTGGTGGGCGTTTCGGAGCCGCCCGCCTCGGACCAGCGCGCGGACAGCGGGTCGAGGCCGAGCACGTCGGTCATCGCGCGGACGGCCGCGGCGAATCCGAGTGCCTTGGAGGTGTCGCCCGCGTCGAGGGCGGCGTTACCGTCCCGGACCGTGGTGTGGACCACGGCGAGCGCCTGCGGGGTGGCGAGGTCGTCGTCGAGCGCGTTCGCGAACGCTTCGGGGATCGTGCCCAGCACGACCTCTCCCGACTGCGCGGCGCGGCGCAGGAACGTTTCGATCCGCCGGTAGCCCTGCGCGGCCTCGGAGACCGCGGCGTCGGAGTACTCGATGGTCGACCGGTAGTGCGGCTGGACCAGGTAGTACCGCAGCTCCGGCGCCCGGTAGCGCTCCAGCATCGCCGGGATCGACACGGTGTTGCCGAGCGACTTCGACATCTTCTCGCCGGACATGGTCACCCAGGCGTTGTGCAGCCAGAACCGCGCGAACGCGTCGCCGGCCGCGTTGGACTGGGCGCGCTCGTTCTCGTGGTGCGGGAACACCAGGTCGATGCCGCCGCCGTGGATGTCGAACTCCGCGCCGAGGTACGCCGTCGCCATCGCCGAGCACTCCAGGTGCCAGCCCGGCCGGCCGTGCCCCCACGGTGTGGGCCACGACGGCTCGCCCGGCTTCGCGCTCTTCCACATGGTGAAGTCGCGCGGGTCGCGCTTGCCGCGGGTCGGCGTCTCACCCTGCTGGACGTCCTCCAGGACCTGGCCGGAGAGCTTGCCGTACTCGTCGAACGACTTCACCGAGAAGTAGACGTCGCCGTCCGCGACGTAGCCGTGGCCGCGCTCGATGAGGCGTTCCATCAGCTCGACCATCTGGGTGACGTGCCCGGTCGCGCGCGGGTTGATCGACGGCGGCAGGCAGCCGAGCTGCTCGTACGCGGTCTCGAAGGCGCGCTCGTGCGTCGCGCCCCACTCCCACCAGGGCCGCTCGTGCTCGGCGGCCTTCGTGAGGATCTTGTCGTCGATGTCCGTGACGTTGCGGACCAGCAGCACGTCCAGTCCACTGTGGACGAGCCAGCGGCGCAGGACGTCGTAGTTCAGGACACCGCGGACGTGCCCGATGTGCGGCACGCCCTGCACGGTGGCCCCACACACGTAGATCGACGCCGTTCCGCTACGGACGGGGTGGAACTCCCGTACGCTCCGGGTCGCTGTGTCGAAAAGGTGAAGGGCCACCCTCGAAGGGTACGGGGTCGGGCGTGAGCGACGTCGCAGGCCCTCAGCCCACGCCGTGCGCGCGCAACGCCGTGAGCAGGGCGTCCGGCCGGTCGGCCGTGGGCAGCGGGTCGACCAGCGCGAACTCGCAGCCGAGCGCACGGGCGCCGCCGTCGGCTTCCTCGCTGTCGCCGACCATCAGCGTCTCGGTGGCCGGGACACCGAGCGCGCCGACGGCCTTGCGGAAGATCTCCAGCTCCGGCTTGATGGCCCCGACCTCGAAGGACAGCACGAACTCGTCGACGTAGGCGTCCCACCCGCGCGCGGTGAAGGCCGGCCGGATGTCGAAGGCGATGTTGCTGAGCACCCCGACCTTGAGGCCCCGCTCGGCGGCGGCCTTCAGCGCGGCTTCGGTGTCCGGGTACGGGGTCCACTGGCTGGGGTCGATGAGCCGGTCGTACAGCGCCTTCGCCTGGTCGGCGTGCGGGACGCCGGACTTCTTGAGCACCTCGAGGTACACCTTCCGGTGCAGCGCGGGGTCGCGGTCCCGGTGGTGCCAGGCGTGCACGTGCTCGGCGTCGAGCTCGACGACCTGCCCGACCGGGGCGGTCATCCGGCGCATGAGCTCGGCCTGCGCCTCGATGTCGAGCGGGTCGCCGCGGTGGTCGGTCAGCTCGGTGAGCCACGACTCGTCCTGCTCGAGCCGGAACAACGTGCCGGAAAAGTCGAACAACACCGCACTGATCGTCATGGGTTTCAGCCTAACGGGACCCTCAGGCCGAATGCCCTGTGATGTGTTCGGGGACCACGCGCACGAGCACGCGCACGACGTCGGCCGGCTCGGGCGGGAAGTCCTGGCCGACGTACTTGTGGGAGAGCTCGTCGATCAGCTCGCGGCCGCCTTCGACGGTGACCTCGGCGCGCCCGCGGATCTCGACGTAGTTCTCCGGATCGGCCAGGTCGAAGACGGAGACGGACACCCGCGGGTCGCGCCGGATGTTGCGCTCCTTGCGCCGGCCCTGCACGGTGGCGAAGACCACGGTGTCGCCGTCCCGGCGCGCCCAGACGACGGAGCTCTGCGGCGAGCCGTCGGCGTTGGTGGTGGCGACGACGGGGTAGTTCGTGCCGTCGAGCAGGGCCTTGGTGGCTTCGTTGAAGGTCGCGGTCATGGTCTGGACCCTATTTGACGTTCCCGGCGATGTGCTCGGTTTTCGGGCGCACGACCACCCGCTGGACATCGGCCCCCTCGGGCGGCGGGTCCTGGGCGAGGTGCTTGTGGCTGGGCATCGGCCGCCGATCGCCGCCCCGGAACAGACCCCCACCCTCTCCGGGGGACCGGCCCCGCTCCAGCGTATCGGGCCGGTCTGACAAAAAGCGGGAAAGCTCACATCCTGCGCCGGGCCTGTCCACATTCGCGGCGGCCTGTGGACAACTCGGCAGCCTGGTCGCCGCGGCACGGGACCGCGTGCCGGGTGCGATACTCGCCACAGAGGCGGGATCTACTCCGCCGCCAGCAGCAGGGCGGTCGCGAAGGCGGCGATGCCCTCCCCGCGCCCCGTCAGCCCCAAGCCGTCCGACGTCGTGCCCGACACGCTCACCGGGCCGCCCACCGCTTCCGACAGCACCTTCTGGGCCTCCTCGCGCCGCTTGCCCACCCGGGGCGCGTTGCCCACGATCTGGACCGTGGCGTTCCCCACCCGCCAGCCCGCCGCCTCGATCAGGGCCCTGACCTCGGCCAGCATGTCCGTGCCGTGGGCGCCGTCCATGCGGGGGTCGCCCGTGCCGAACACCGCGCCCAGGTCGCCGAGGCCGGCCGCCGACAACAGGGCGTCGCACAGGGCGTGAGCTGCGACGTCGCCGTCCGAGTGGCCCGCGCAGCCGTCCACGCCCGGCCACTGCAGGCCCGCCATCCAGCACTCGCGGCCCGGCTCGACCGGGTGGACGTCGACCCCGTTGCCGATCCTCACAGCGTCTCCTCGTTCTTCGGTGCCGCCGCGATCGCCTCGGCCAGTGACAGTTCGAACTCGCTGGTCACGCGCATCGCGTCCGGGTGGCCCGGGACCGTCGCCGCGCCGGTGGGTGCGAGGTCCGGCCGGAACGCTTCCAGCGCGTAGCCGACCGGCGTCTGGAGCGTGCGCAGCCGCGTGCGGTCCTCCGTGCCGACGATCAGCGAAGCCGCGTCGGTCACCTTCACGGTGTCGGCCATCGGCAGCACCGGGACCACCACCGGCGAGCCGTCGCGGACCGCGCCGATCACATCACTCACCGTTTGCGCAGGAATTAAGGCACGCAGCGCGTCGTGGAGGAGTACAACTGAGTCACGGGAAAGTTCGGGCTCGACGGCGGCGAAGGCCTGCCGGAGCGAGCCGGGCACGACCCGGCAGCCGAGGCCGCCGACCGCCTCGGAAAACGACGACGCACACCGCTGGGGGGCCGCCACGAGCACCAGATCGATCTCCGGTACGCCGAGCAGCCCCCGCACGGTGTGCGTGAGTAGCGCCTCACCATGGACCGGCGTGAGAGCGGACTCTCCGTCGGAGGCATGATGTGCGACGGTCACGATCGCGACGACGTTCATCGGTACGCGATCGTAGAGGCACCCACCCGCCCGTCGGGCAGGACGCCTTGGGCTCAGACCGTCGCGGTTTCCAGAACTTCGTCGAGGAGGACCTCAGCCTTGTCCTCGTCGGTGCCCTCCGCGAGCGCGAGCTCGCTGACCAGAATTTGCCGCGCCTTCGCCAGCATGCGCTTCTCACCGGCTGAAAGTCCGCGGTCCTTCTCTCGCCGCCAGAGGTCGCGCACCACTTCGGCCACCTTGTTCACGTCGCCGGAGGCGAGCTTCTCGAGGTTGGCCTTGTACCGACGAGACCAGTTGGTGGGCTCCTCGGTGTGCGGAGCACGCAGAACGTCGAAGACCTTGTCCAGTCCTTCTTGCCCGACGACATCGCGGACGCCGACGATTTCGGCGTTGTCTGCGGGCACGCGAACCGTGAGATCCCCTTGCGCGACCTTGAGGACGAGGTACTTCTTTTCCTCGCCCTTGATCACGCGGGTCTCGATGGCTTCGATGAGTGCGGCACCGTGGTGCGGGTAGACGACGGTCTCTCCGACCTTGAAAACCATGTGTCCTCTGCCCCTTTCGCTGACTCCATCCTAGCACGGGCCGCCAGTGCCCACCTAGCGGGCCGGACTCGTCCTCGCAGGTCAGCGGCCTGGCCGGGGGTTGACAAACGTCGGACCCCCGTGCTCACGCAGGTAGCGGGGAAGCGTTTCGTCACAGGCTGGGAATTCCTTTGTGGACGGTTGATCTTGGTCGCCGGGTCCCGGCAACGCACACCCGTTCCGCGGCGGAGATCGACCCCGGCTAGTCTTCGGGGCGACGAGGCCGTTGAAAAGGGAAGGACTGCGACGTGAGGCTGCAGAATCGTCGCGTGCTCGGTGCGGGCGTGCTGGCGCTCGGTGCCGCGCTCGCGCTCGCCGGGTGCGGGGCAGGCCAGATCACCCAGACCTCGACGCAGCAGGCCGCGGTCAACGGGACGCACGCCCAGGTCAAGAACATCGACCTGCGCAACGCCGCCGTCCAGTACCCGACGTCCGGACCGGGCTACGCGGCCGGCGCGACCCCCGCACTGACCCTGACGATCGTGAACCGGGGCGCCCAGGACGACTCCCTCGTTTCGGTGACCACCGAAGGTGGCGGGCAGGCGACCATCGACGGCTCGAAGACCGTCGTCGCGGCGCACTCACTGGTGATCGGTCCCGACGCCGCCGCCGAGTCCACGAACGAGGTGCAGCCCACGTCCTCGGGCGCGCCGACCGCGCCGACCGCGCCGACCTCGTCGTCGAGTGCCCCGTCGAGTGCCCCGTCCAGCGCCACCCCGCCCGGCAGCAGCTCGGCGAGCAACAGCCCGGGCCACCTGACGGCGACGGCCACCTCCGAGGTCCCGTCGTCCGGCCCGGCCGCGACGCCGACCGCGCCCGAGAAGGTCGGCCAGGCCACCGTGACGCTGGCGGCGCTGAAGCAGCCGCTTTGGCCGGGTCAGGTCATCAAGGTCACCTTCGTCTTCCAGAACGCCGGGCCGGTCACGGTCGAGCTGCCGGTGGCGGCTCCGGCGCACGTCAAGGAGTAGGTCCCCGGTTTTGTCGGTGGTCGCCGATAGCCTCGCGGGGTGAAGAAGGGGACCACCTACCGCTGCGGGAGCTGCGGGTACGAAGCGGCCAAGTGGCTGGGCCGGTGTCCGGAGTGCCAGGAATGGGGCTCGTTCGAGGAGCGCGGGGCGCCGGTCAAGCCGGCCATCCAGCGCGTCGCGGCGGGGGCGCCCAGTGCACCCGCGCGGCCGATCGGCGAGGTCGACGTCGAAGCCGCGCGCGCCCGCCGCACCGGGGTGCCGGAACTCGACCGGGTGCTCGGCGGTGGCCTGGTGCCAGGCGCCGTGGTGCTGCTCGCCGGTGAACCGGGCGTCGGCAAGTCGACCCTGCTGCTCGAGGTCGCCTACCAGTGGGCGAAGACGGTCGACCGCTCCCTGTACGTCACGGGCGAGGAGTCCGCGGGGCAGGTCCGGTTGCGCGCGGAGCGGACGGGCAACGTCCACGACCGGATGTACCTGGCCGCCGAAAGCGACCTTTCGGCCATCCTCGGGCACGTCGACGACGTCAAGCCGGGCGTGTTGATCGTCGACTCGGTGCAGACCATGGCGTCGCCGCAGGTCGACGGGTCGCCCGGCGGGGTGACACAGGTGCGCGCGGTGACGTCCGGGCTGGTCGCGCTGGCCAAGGAGCGCGGGCTGCCGGTGGTGCTGGTGGGGCACGTCACGAAGGACGGCTCGGTGGCCGGCCCGCGCGTGCTGGAGCACCTGGTGGACGTCGTGCTGCAGTTCGAGGGCGACAAGCACTCGACGCTGCGCATGGTCCGCGGCATCAAGAACCGCTTCGGCGCGGCCGACGAGATCGGCTGCTTCGAGCTGCAGGAAGAAGGCATCGTCGGGGTGCCGGACCCGTCGGGGCTGTTCATGAGCCACACGGCCGAGCCGGTGTCGGGCACGGCCATCACCGTCTCGCTGGAGGGCAAGCGGCCCCTCCTGGGCGAGGTGCAGGCGCTGGTGTCGTCGACGGCGGCGCCCCAGCCGCGGCGCGCGGTGAGCGGCCTCGACTCCGCGCGGGTGGCGATGGTGCTGGCGGTGCTGGAGAAGCGCGGCGGGCTGAAGCTCGGCGACAAGGACGTCTACGCGGCCACCGTCGGCGGCATGAAGATCACCGAACCGGGTATCGACCTGGCGCTGGTGCTGGCGCTGACGTCTTCGTTCGAAGACGTGGCCCTGTCGCCCCGGCTGGTGTCGGTGGGCGAGGTCGGGCTGGCCGGCGAGATCCGGCGCGTGCCGAGCGTGAGCCGCCGCCTGGCGGAGGCGGCCCGGCTCGGGTTCACGCACGCCCTGGTCCCGCCGGACTCGGGCAAGCCGCCCGCCGGCATCCGGGTCCTGGAGGTGGCGAACGTCGCGGACGCGCTGAACGCCGCCAACCACGCCCGTTGATCACCCCGGCGTCTGCGTGATGGCGAACGAGTACACCGACGTCGGGTCACCGGGCCGCCGCTGCGGCTTCTGCCGTTCCGTCGTCGTCCGCGAGGGCGTGGAGTTCGGCGTGGAGGTGATCGCCGGGGCCGGCTGCCCCGCGTCCCAGGCGAGCAGCCGAGCCGTCGCCGGGTCGAGGTACAGCCGCTGGTCCGAGTCCTTGGCGCCGAGGATGCTGGCGGGCCGGCCGTCCGGGGTGTGCCCCGGCACCACGAACCCGCCGGAGACGCGGCCGAAGGCGTCGGACAGCGCGAACCGGACGTTCTTGGGGGCCAGTCCCAGTTCCAGCACGCTGCGCACCATGGTGAGCGCCTCGGTGGCGGAGTGCTCCCGGCCGTTGTAGAAGTTGTTGAGGGGGTCGTACTTCAGCCGCGTGGCCAGGTTCGACCGGTCCGGGACGAGCGAGGCCACGAACGCGGCGTCGGGCTGCAGCCACTGCTGCGGGGGCGTCCTCCCGGGCGGCGTGCTCGCGCCGGGCGCCGGCAAATCGCCGGGGAACACGCCGCCCGGGCCGAACTCGTCCTTGGGTGGCAGGTCCACCTGGACGTGCTGGGCGTCGGCCGGGCTGAGGCCCTGCACGACACCCGTCCACATCGTCCGCCGGTGCCAGACGCCGGCGGGATCGGCCGGGATCCACAGCTCCACCTTCTGCTGGACCCAGACCGCCTGCTGGTACCGGATCTGGAGCTCCCAGCCGAGCTTCTGCGCGTAGCGGAACTCGCCGGGCGCGAGCGGGCGGTCGAGGTCGACCGGCACGGCGGGCCGGGAGATCTCCGGCGGGTCCGGCGTCCACAGGGCGGTGGCGACGCCGAGCCCGCCGACCAGGGTGACGACGGCCGCGGCCACCGCGAGCCACCGCCACGCCCCGCTCCGGCGCGGCCCGGCGGGCGGCGCTTCTTCGACGCCGGCCGCCGCGAGCAGGGACGCGCGGGCGAAGGCGAGCCCGTCGTCCTCCTCGAAGTCGCTGTTCAAGTCCGCCAGCGCCGAGTCGAGTTCGGCTTCGGACCAGATCTTCCGGACGTTGTCTTCACGCAAGGTCCTGCACCTCCTCCGGGGCCGGGGCGTTCGTCCTGAGCCAGCGTCTGATCCGGTGCAACCGCGACCGGACGGTACCGGGCGGGATCCCGAGGGCCTCGGCGACCTCGGCCGGCTCCAGTCCGGCCCACGACACGAGCAGCAGCGTGTCGCGGTCGGCCGGGCTGAGCCGGGCGAGCGCACCGGCCAGTTGCGCGGCGCGCACCTGGGCGTCGACCTGCTCGGCGACGCGGCCGTCGTGCCCCGCGTGGCTCGCTTCGCCGGTCCGCGCCAGCCGCGCGGTGGCCTGCAGCCCGCGCAGTTCGGACCGCACGTGGTGGCGCAGCAGGTTGGTGGCGATGCCGTAGAGCCACGACCGCGCGGTGCCCAGCTCGGGCCGGTAGGTCTCCCGGCGGCGCAGGGCGACCAGGAACGTCTCGGCGACGAGGTCGTTCGCCGGTTCGGTGCCGACCCGCCGGGCCAGGTACCGCCGCAGCGGGGCGGCGTGGACGTCGAAGAGCCGGCCGAACGCCGGCCCGGGCTCGGGTCCGCCCAGGTCGGGCCGGTCGTGCCCCCAGAGCTCCGGATCCTCGTGGATCACCTGCATGCCCCCAGTTGCCCGCAGCCTTCGCGAGCGTTCACGGGGGGAACCTACCTTCGTCGTGATCCGTCCGGGGGCGGGTGAGGGACAACCGGCGAGTTCTGCCGAGATCATCCCGAGGTGAGGTGCTGGCCAGCCGGTGCCACAACTGGGGAAGGATTGTCATGCGCAGATTCCGCCTGGGCTTCGTCGCGCTCGTGGCCGCCATGGGGCTGGTCGCCCTGCCCGCCGTGGCCGAGGCCGCCACCGAAGCCGTGCTCAACGTCCAGTACCAGGTGCAGCAAACCGGCTACTGGTGCGGGCCGGCCGCCACGCGGATCGCCCTGTCCGCGCGTACCTCGAACCTGCCGAGCCAAGCCACCCTGGCCGCCCAGCTCGGCACCACCACCAACGGCACCGACTGGGTCGGGCAGGTCACCGGCGTCCTCAACCGGGACCTCGGCACCTCCTGGTACGAAACCAAGGAGATGCCGAACGACCCGCCCACCCAAGCCCAGCGCGATCTCCTGTGGCGCGACATCGTGCTCGACATCGACAACGGCTACCCGATCGTCGCGAACATCGTCGCGCCCGCGAACAACCACCCGCCGGGCTACCCGAACTACACGGTCTACCACTACTTCACCGTCATCGGGTACGACAGCTCCCACATGACCGTCAAGATCGCCGACCCGGCGAGCTTCGGCGGGAACCAGCTCTACTGGCTGACCTTCAACCAGCTGGCGACGCTGATCCCGCCGAAGGGCTACTCCGCCTAGACACCCAGCAGTCCCCAGTAGACCGCCCACGGGACGAACACCGCACCGCCGGCCAGCAGGACGCCGAGCCGGACACCACGGGTCCGCCACCACGCCACCGCCGTGCCGATGGTGGCGGCCACCGTGCCCAGCGACAGCAGCTGCAGCGCCAGCCACGGCAGCGGGCGCCCGAGGACCACCGGGCCGAGTCCCTTGCCCATGCTCAGCTGGATCAGGACGTCGAGGACCACGAAGCCGAGCACGGACAGCAAGCCGAGGACCGACAGCCAGCGGGCCGGGCGCGCGATCCGGCGGACCAGGCCCGAGCCGAACGCCGCCAGCAGCAACACCAGCACGGCGAGCTGCAGCCACAGGGGTTCGTACCAGGCTAGCGGCGTCACGTCGGTGCTCGGCCGGTCCTGCGCCGGTGGTGCGTCGGCCGTCGACGCGGTGGGCTGGTCGTGCACCCAGGTGCCCACCAGCTCGAGGTAGCCGGGCGCGTACCCGGGCAGCTTGTCGAAGCCGTCGGTGGTGCGGCGGAGCTGGTGCTGCGCGTCCGGGAAGACCCGCAACGTGTGGTGCGCCAACGACTCCCGGAAGATCCGGACGGCTTCACCCGGCGGCGTCAGGACGTCCTTCGCGCCCCACAGCCCGAGTACCGGCTGGCGCAGGCTCTTCAGCACCGGCACCGGGTCGTAGTGCGCCTCCGGGAACACGCCGCCGCCGACGAGCTGGCGCATCATCGTCGACGACGCCATCCGCACGATCGACCCGTCCATTCCCAAGCGCCGCAACTGGTTCTCCACCGCCCACGCCTGCTGCCGCGACGGCTCGACGCCGTTCGCGCCCAGCGTCACGACGAAGGCGACGTCCGAAGAGCGCGAAGCCGCCAGCGGCGCCACCCAGCCGCCTTCGCTCAGCCCCCAGACGCCGACGCGAGCCGGGTCGACGTCCGGTCGCTTCCGCAGCGCCGCCACGGCGGCGAGCGCGTCGTCGGCCAGCGTCGAGTACGACCGCGAGAACTGCGAGTAGCCTTCGGTGCGCTTGTCGTAGATGAGGGTCGCGATGCCTTGCCGCGCAAAGGCTTCCGCCTGGTCGCGGTAGTCCTCCCGGCTGTGCGGCCCCGACCCGTGGACCATCACCAGGCCCGGCAGTTTCGACCCGCCCGGTGGGGCGACGACGGTGCCGTGCAAGGTCACGCCGCCGTTCGTGAACGTCACTTCGCCCGCCCCCGCCCCCGCCGACGCCGCCGATGCCGACGCCGGCGGCGCCAACGCCGTGACGGCCAGGATCACCCCGGCCAGTAGTGCCCCTCTTCGCATGGAAAACCCCCTGGTGTCATGTCATTCCCCTGGATCCGGGAACGCGAGCCAGCGCACGAGCACGCGCCGCGCTTCCGGTGACCGGTCGTCCTCGCTCCGCCAGTACCGGCGGTACAGCTCCATGTAGTCGTCCCAGAACTGCTTGAGCTCCTCCGTGGTGAGCCACGTGCCGCCGCGCGCGTGGAGCAGCGCGTCCGGCCAGTCGCCCGGCAGTTCGTCGCGCTGTTCGGCGAACCGGTTGAGCTTTTCGAGGTCGTCCTCGAACCCCTGGCGCTGCATGTCGTCGAACAGCACCCGGGATTCGGCGCTCTGGGCACTGCGGCGCGGCCAGCGGATGTCCCGCGGCCGCGTCCGCCACCACCGTTCCTTGCCCCGCGCGAGCTCCGGGGCGTCCTCGACGAACCCGAAGCGGGCCAGTTCCCGCAGGTGGTAACTGGTCGCGCCGGTGTTCTCGCCCAGTGCCTTGGCGAGCTTCGTGGCCGTCGCCGGGCCCGCCGACAACACGCCGAGGATCCGGCGGCGCAGCGGGTGCGCGACGGCCTTGAGAGCGTCCGGATCGAGCTCTTCCGGTGGTGGAGCGCTGGTCATGGCCCCACTGTAGCCATGCAAAGAAAAATGTGCAAAGAAATCTCTGCAAGTTGGCGCAGACGTCGGCCACGAAGCGGCCTGTCTAAAGTGGACTTACCAGATGGGGTGGTCGCTGTACTTCCGCAGTGTCTGCACCGACGGCCGCACGTAGCTCATCCCGGCCACCAGCCCCAGGGTGGCGAAGGCGAGCGTCGAAACCGTCGTCAGCAGGTCGGGGGCCTGCAGCTCCGGGGTCTCGTGCCAGACCCGGAAGACGATCGGCACCGCGAACGAGCCGAGGATCAGCAGCAGCGTCAGGAAGTAGGTGAACAGCAGGGCCCCGCGGGTGGCGGCGGCGCTGGCCACCACCAGGTAGTCACCGCGGAGGCAGCGGCGGCACGTCAGCACCAGGACGGCGAGCGCGAGCACGCCCAGCGGCGGGAGCACTGCCGCGGCCTTGCCGAGGAGCGTGTCGGGGAAGGCGCGGCCGTGCACGATGCCCTGCAGGTAGGTCGTGAGCCCGAACAGGAGCACCATCCCGGCGATCATCGAGCAGCCGACGACCACCGAGCCCCAGCGCACCCGGTCGGCGAACCGCGGGGGCAGCGGCACGAATTCGACCTGGCCGAAGGTCCCCTGCACCCGTCTCACCTCCGAACGCCGTGAAGGCCACAGTAAGGGACTAACCGTCCCCCAACGTGGCCTTCACGGACTTTCGGACCGAAAGGGCTAACTGGCCGCCAGCAAGTTGGCGCACCGGATGAGCCCGATGTGCGAATACGCCTGCGGGTGGTTGCCGAGGGACCGTTCCGCGATCGGGTCGTACTGCTCCGGCAGCAGGCCGGTCGGGCCGGCCGCCGCGACGATCTGGTCGAACAGCTCCTGGGCCTCGGTGCGCCGCCCGGTGAGCAGGTACGCCTCGATCAGCCACGCCGCGCAGATGTGGAACCCGCCCTCGCCGCCCGGCAGGCCGTCGTCGCGGCGGTAGCGGTACACAGTGGACCCGCTGCGCAGCTCCGCCTCGATCGCCGTCACCGTCTGCTGGAACCGCTCGTCGGCCGGGTCGATCAGGCCGGTGAGCCCGACGAACAGGGAGGCCGCGTCCAGGTCGGTGCCGTCGTAGGCCGTGGTGAAGGCCTGGACTTCGTCGTTCCAGCCGTGCGTGAGGACGTCGGACTTGATCTCCTCGCGCAGGCCGGGCCAGTTGCCGGGGATCTCGCGGCCGTACTGCTCGCCCAGCTTGATGGCGCGGTCGATGGTCACCCAGCACATCACGCGGGAGTAGACCCGGTGGCGCGGCACGTGCCGCTCCTCCCAGATCCCGTGGTCCGGCTCGTGCCAGCGCCGCGTCACGGCTTCCGCCATCGCGCGCACCATCTGCCAGTCCTCGTCGCGCAGCTCGCCGCGCGCCGACGCCAGCGTCTGCACGAGCTCGACGACCGGGCCGAAGACGTCCAGCTGCACCTGGTGGTTCGCCAGGTTGCCGACCCGGACCGGGCGGGACCCGGCGTAACCGGGCAGCGATTCGATGACCGCCTCGGCGCCGATGACGCTGCCGGCCAGGGTGTACAGCGGGTGCAGGCGCTCCGGGCCGGCCAGCGTGGCGAGCACGCCGTGCAGCCACCGCAGGTAGCCCTCGGCCTCCTCGATCGAGCCCAGGTGCACGAGTTCCCGCACGGTCATCGCGGCGTCGCGGATCCAGCAGTAGCGGTAGTCCCAGTTGCGGACGCCGCCGATCTCCTCCGGCAGCGACGACGTCGCCGCGGCCAGCACGCCGCCGGTGTCGGTGTTGACCAGCCCGCGCAGCGTCAGCGCCGAACGCAGCACCAGGTCGGTCTGCACCGTCGGCAGCTGCAGCTTCGACGTCCACTCGCTCCAGTAGCGGCCCGCGCGGTCCCGGCGTTCCACTTCGGACAGTTCGTGCGCGCCGAGGTCCGTGGTGCCGCAGCGCAGCTCCAGCACGACCGGCTGGGTCGGCGTCGGCTGCACGAGCGCGGTCGCGGTGTCGTGCAGGCCGTCGGAGGTGATGGTCCACTCGACGCCGGGCGAGTACAGCACGAACGGCTCCGACGTGCCGAGCACCCGCACGCCGCCTTCGGTGATCTCCAGCTTCACCGGCACGCCGCCGAATTCGGGCCGCGGCGCGAACTTGACGCTGGCCGCCGCCTCGCCCGAGATCACGCGCACGAGGTCCGTGCGGTGCGGCGCGCTCTCCGGCTCGAGGTAGTCGGTGACGAGCAGGCGCGACCAGCGCGTCTCGACCGTCATCGTGTTCGGCAGGTAGCGCTGGCCGAGCGGGAGGCCGTTGCGGTGGGGCTTGATGGAGAAGTGGCCGGCCCCCTCGCCGCCGAGCAGGTCGGCGAACACCGCGGGTGCGTCCGGCCCGGGGTGGCACAGCCAGGTCAGCTTGGCGTCCGGCGTCAGCAGCGCGACCGAGCGCTCGTTGGCCAGCATCGACAGCCGCTCGATCGGCGGGGCGGACTCGCCGTACAGCCAGTTGCGGCGTTCCTCGAGGAGGAAGCCGAGGACGAGGGCGACGTCCACGGTGTCGGGCACGCGGAACCCGGCGAGGGTCTCGCCGTCGCCGACCTTGATGCCCAGGTCCGGCCCGGACAGCCGGGCGAACGCCTTCTCGTCGGTGACGTCGTCACCGAGGAAGATCGCCGCCGTGGCGCCGACCTGGTGGCGGAGGATGTCCAGTGCGCGGCCTTTGTCCGTTTGAACGACCGCCAGCTCGACCACCTCCTTGCCGTCGGTGGTCGACACGCCCTCCCAGGTGGACGGTCCCGAGTGCACGGCGGCCAGCACGCGGCGGCCCGCCTCGTGCTCGGCTCGGCGTACGTGCACCGCGATGCTCGCCGGCTTGACCTCGAGCGACACGCCCGGGACGTCCAGGACGAGTTGTTCGAGCTCGGACTCCAGCCGCCGGTGCAGCTCCCGCGCCTTCTCGTCGAGGGCGTGGATGAAGCCGATGTCGAACTCGGAGCCGTGGCTGCCGACGAGGTTCACCTCGGACGGCAGCCGCGAGAGCGTGGCCAGGTCGCGCAGCGCGCGGCCGGAGATGACCGCCGTGGTGGTCTCGTGCAGACCGGCGAGCGATCTGAGGGCCCCGACGGACTCGGGCAGCGGGCGGGCCTCGTCCGGGTTGAGCGTGATGGGTGCCAGCGTGCCGTCGTAATCGCAGGCGACCAGCAGACGCGGCGTACGGGCGATCTGGACGATCGCGCGCCGCAGCTCGGCGGGCAGGGCCTCGGCAGTCAACACTCCTCCTCAGGAGCTCGTGCGTGGTCGTTCGGGTCAATCGACCGCTTCGGCACCCAGAGCCTGTAGGAAAGAGCGCGCCCAACGATCGACATCGTGCGTGAGGACCTGGCGACGCATGGCGCGCATCCGGCGACGGCCCTCAGCCGGGTCGAGCGTAATGGCAGCCACTAGGGCGTCCTTCACCCCGTCCAGGTCGTGGGGGTTGACGAGGAATGCGCTAGAGAGCTCGGCGGCCGCGCCCGCGAACTCCGAAAGCACCAGCGCTCCGCCCAGGTCGTGCCGGGCGGCGACGTACTCCTTGCAGACCAGGTTCATGCCGTCACGCAGCGGCGTCACCACCATGACGTCGGCCGCGGCGAAGAAACCGGCCAGTTCCGTGCGGTCCACGGACTGGTGCAAATAGTGCACGACCGGGTGGCCGACGCGGGAGAACTCGCCGTTGATCCGGCCCACCATCTGCTCGATCTCGCCGCGCATCCGCTGGTAGTGCTCGACGCGCTCGCGGCTCGGGGTGGCCAGCTGGACGAACGTGACGTCGTCCGGCTGCAGCCTGCCCTCGTGCAGCAGCTCGTGCAGCGCCTGCAGCCGCAGGTCGATGCCCTTGGTGTAGTCGAGCCGGTCGACGCCGAGCAGGACGGTCTTGGGGTTGCCCAGGTCGCGCCGCAGCTGCGCGGCCCGCTCCTGGACGCCCTTGGTGCGCGCGAGGCTGTCGAGACCCGCCGCGTCGATGGAGATCGGGAACGCACCGACCCGCACGGTCCGGTCGCCGACCTGCATGGTGCCCGGCCGCGACCGGACGCCGACCGCACCGCGCGTCGACTCGAGGCCGATCAGCTGGCGGCACAGCCACAGGAAGTTCTGCGCCCCGCCGGGGCGGTGGAAGCCGACCAGGTCGGCGCCGGTGAGGCCGCGGATGATCGCGGCGCGCCACGGCATCTGCATGAACAGCTCGACCGGCGGGAACGGGATGTGCAGGAAGAAGCCGATGCGCAGGTCGGGGCGCAGTTCGCGCAGCATCGCCGGCACCAGCTGGAGCTGGTAGTCCTGGATCCACACGGTCGCGCCCGGGGCGGCCACCTCGGCGCTGGCCTGGGCGAACCGGCGGTTCACCTTGACGTAGCTGTTCCACCACGCGCGGTCGAAGACCGGGCGCTCGACGACGTCGTGGTAGAGCGGCCACAGCGTCGCGTTGGAGAAACCTTCGTAGTAGTCGCGCACTTCGTCGGCGCTCAACGAAACCGGGTGCAGCACCAGGCCGTCGTCGTCGAATTCCTCGACGTCGACGTCCGGGATGCCCGGCCACCCCACCCAGGCGCCCTTCCTCGACCGGAGGAACGGCTCCAGCGCCGAAACCAGGCCACCCGGGCTGGCCGTCCAGCGGCGCTCGCCTTCGGCCGTGCGTTCCAGGTCCACCGGTAGCCGGTTCGCCACCACGACGAAATCGGCCTGGTTCGAGTTCTCCTTCTGGTCACTCACGTCGCCTGCTCCTCGCGTTCTGGGTCGCGGCCCCAGAGTGAAACCCTATCGCGTGAGCGATGAACATTCGGTGACCGCGGTATTACTCCAAGCTTCGTTCGGTCGGTTCGAGCGGACCAGCCATGCGCGGTCCGGCGAACCGCCGCTCGAGCCGGCCCAGTCCGGTGCGCACCGGCTGGGCCAGCCATTCCCCGAGTACCACGCCCGCGGCCAGCGCAAGCCCGATTGCGACGGCCGTCATGAGCGTCGAGATGTCGCCGCTCGGCTCCACCCCCATCTGGTACAGACCACGGTAGGTCGAAAGGCCGGGAAGCAGCGGAGTGATCCCGGACACGGCTACGACCAGTGGAGTAACGCCGAGCCGCCGCGCGAGCACCCCACCGCAGAACCCGACCAGCGTGGCGGCCACCGCGGACGAGCTGACGCCGTCCAGCTTGGCCAGCGTCAGCGAGCCGTAGACGGCGGCGCCGATGCCGCCCGCGGCCGCCGCGACCAGCATGGCGCGCACCTTGGCGTAGCTCGCGAGCGCGAAGCAGGCGGAGGCGCCCGCCCCGCCGAGCACCACGAGCGGCAGCTGCTGCGGCGTCGACCCGGTGACCTCGGGCAGCGGCGTGCGCGGCAGCCCGAGCATGACGGCGATCCGCAGGGCGAGCACGACCCCGGAGATCAGGCCGGCCGACATGAGCACGGTCTCCATCGTGCGGCCGGCCGCGGTGACGTTGTAGCCGGTGATGGCGTCCTGCACGGCCGACACGGTGGAGAGCCCGGACAGCAGCACGGTGACCGCGGCCGCGACGACCAGCGTCGGCTTGTCGGTGGTCAGGACGTTGCTGCTGACGATGACCATGGCCGACAGCGTCGCGACGAGGCCGCCGATCACCTGCTGGAAGAAGAACGGCAGCCCGTAGCGGTTCACCACCCGGCCGACCCGGTCGATGACGCCGCTGATGACGAACGCGACGAGCGCGATGTCGAAGCCGCCGCCGAGCAGGATTGTGACGAACGCGGCGACCCCGCCCCAGGACAGCGTCGCGACCCAGCGCGGGTACGGGTGCGGCGCGGAGGTGATCCGCTCCAGCTCGGTCTGCGCCTGTTCGGCCCCCATGTGCCCGCGGACGATCTTGCGGACGAGCTTCTCGGTCTCGGTCAGCCGCGTGTAGTCGAGGCTCCGGCTCCGCACGACCCGCAGCGCGGTGATCGGCGTCAGGTCCGTGCCGCGGTGACAGGTCACGGTGATCGAGGTGAAGATGACGTCGACCTCGCAGTGCGGCAGCCCGAGCGCGCCGGCGATGGAGAGGATCGTCGCGGTGACGTCCGACGCGCCGGCGCCGCTGGCCATCTGGACCTCGCCGATGCGCAGGCTCAGGTCGAGCACGAAGTTGACGGTGGCCTCGTCGGGCAGCTGCGGCCCCATCGCCTCGGCGGCGTCGACGGCGGGGAACTCCCCGGTCGGCGCCTCGAGGACGTGCCACGGGCGGCGCTTGAGCAGGTTCGGGTGGTGGGCCCGGGGGCGTTGAGCGGGAGGTTCCAGGACGGGCCATCTGGTCACCCGGCCCCCGTTGGCGCGCTCGTTGATCTTCATGATCCATCCACCTCCTCGCTCGTTCCCCGATGACCATCGACGGCTACCCACCGGCCGTTGCACGGATCATGGAGTGGCGTCCGCCACGTCGCTCCATAGTGGCGGCGCCCTGCGGCGGCTGCCTCCCGAACCGATCACGACGGGCGGCTCGGTACACTGTGTCCGGCGCCTCGGCGCCAGGCCGGTATAGCTCAGCTGGTAGAGCATCTGTCTTGTAAACAGAAGGTCAGGGGTTCGAGCCCCCTTGCCGGCTCCCTGGAAATGCGGTTGCCCGATGTCTACGGGTGCGTGATGATGGCTCCACACCACAGAAACATCGGGAGTGATCATGACGCACGCGGGGATGCGAGAGGCGTGGCGCGCCGAAGCCGTCGCCTGTGCGATGCCTGCGCGTCACCAGCGGTGGCATGGTCTTCCCGGCTCCTCGCCATGACGTAGTCCGCGTCGTGGTCCGGAGCCGCCCGTCGGGGGAACCGACTCGGGCGGCTTTCTCTTTTGTTCTTTTATCGGCGTGCTTCGGAAGCGGCGCGGTTTCCAAAACCGCGGCCCGAGGGTTCGACTCCTTCCGCCGGTGCCCTTTTTTCCTGCGCTCGTCTCGGCCGCAACAGTGCGGGCGACGCGAGCGCGCTCGGCGCGTTGGTCCAGCGGTACGGATCCCTGGTTCTCACCCGGGAGACCCGGGTTCGACTCCCGGACGCGCTACTCGGGAGACGCGCCGGAGCGCGGGTGATCCTTCGATCGCCCCGGTGGGTTCGACACCCACGTCTTCCACCGTGGCCGATGCCGAAGGAGACGAGGCCCCAGGCTGTGGCCCCGGGCGAAGCCGGTGCGAGTCCGGTCGGCCACTCACGCGCGCGGCTCGGCAGCCAGCGGGGCCTCATAAGCCCCGCTGACGTGGATCGACACCACGGCGCGCGACCGGAATTGTCGGTACCCCCGGCTAACGTCCTCGGCAACAGCTGAACCAGGGGAGGAAGCCATGAGCACCACGTACACACTGGAAACACCCGAAGCCGACATCGTCTACGACGTCCACGGCCCGGCGCCCGACGAGAGCCCGCGGCCACCGCTGCTCATGATCGGGCAGCCGATGACCGCCGAGGGGTTCGGTGCGCTCGCGTCGCACTTCGCCGACCGCACAGTGGTCACCTACGACCCGCGGGGCCTCGGGCGCAGCGTCCGCAAGGACGGCCGCGAGGACCACGTGCCCGCCGTGCAGGCGGAGGACATCCACGCCGTGGTCCAGGCGCTCGGGGCCGGTGCCGTCGAGGTGTTCGGCAGCAGCGGCGGTGCGGTCGCCGCGCTCGCGCTCGTCACCGCCCACCCCGGGGACGTCCGCACCCTGGTCGCCCACGAGCCGCCGCTCGTGCGGACGCTGCCGGACGCCGCCGCGGCCGAACGGGCCTGGCAAGCCGTGCGGGACGCCTACCAGGCCAAGGGGTTCGGCGCCGGGATGGCGGCGTTCTTCGCGATGACGTCGTGGCCGGGCGAGTTCACCGACGCCTACTTCGCGCTCCCGCCCGCGGATCCGGCCCAGTTCGGCCTGCCCACCGACGACGACGGCCGTCGTAACGACCCGTTGCTCACCGACCGCACCCTCCCGGTGACCACCTACCGGCTCGACGTCGAAGCGCTGGCCGCGGCGCCGACGCGCATCGTCATCGCCGTCGGCGAGGAGTCGCGGGAGGTCTTCACCGGGCGTGCCGCGGTCGGGACGGCGGCGCTGCTCGGACAGGAGGCCACCGTCTTCCCCAGCCACCACGGCGGTTTCCTGAGCGGCGAGTTCGGCTACGCCGGCCAGCCCGAGGCGTTCGCCAAGAAGCTGCGGGAGGTGCTCGAAGGCTGAGCCCGCTCTTTCCGGCACCCGGAGGACTCAATCAAACGTCTGGTTGACAGAGTCCTTCGGGTGGTTGACCATGGCTGCGTCACGGTCACTGCGGGGAGAAGAGGTACGGCGTGGAGAAGCACGCGCTCAGGTGGTGGGCACTGGCGGTCGCGGTGCTCGCCGTGCTGGTGGACATGATCGACAACCAGATCGTCGCGGTGGCCCTGCCGACCATCCGGCGGCAGCTCGGCACCGGCGAGTCCGCCCTGCAGTGGATCTCGGCCGGGTACGCGCTGGGGTTCGCGCTCACGCTGATCACCGGCGGCCGGCTGGGTGACCGCCACGGGACGAAGAAGCTGTTCGTCGCGGGCATGCTCGTGTTCACCGGCGCCTCGCTCGCCGCCGGTCTCGCCGGGCACGCCGGGGTGCTGATCGCCGCGCGGGTGGTGCAGGGCGTCGGCTCGGGCTTGATGGTGCCGCAGGTGCTGTCCTTCATCCACGCGGAGTTCGGCGAGCAGGAGCGTCCGAAGGCGATGACGTGGTACGCGGCCGCGTTCCCGGTCGGCGGGCTCGCCGGGCCGCTGCTGGGCGGCGCGCTGACCGAGGCCGACCTGTTCGGCACCGGCTGGCGGGCGATCTTCCTGGTGAACCTGCCCATCGGGGTGCTCGCCCTGGCCGGTGCCGTGATCACCATGCCGGGCCGGCCGGGGTTCGTCCGGCACCGCATGGATCCCGTCGGGCTGGCGTTGCTGACCGCCGCGTTGTTCGCGGTGTTCTACCCGCTGGTGCAGGGGCGCGAGCTGGGCTGGCCGGTCTGGTCGATCGTGCTGCCGGCCGCCGCCGTCCCGCTGGCCGGCGTGTTCGCGTGGCACCAGCGGCGCCTGTTCCGCCGCGGCGGAGAGCCGCTGCTCCCGCCGGACCTGCTGCGGCACGTCGCCGGCAGCCAGGCCGTCCTGCTCTGCGTCGACACCGGCGTCGGGGTCTTCTTCGTCCTGACGCTGCACCTGCAACTCGGGCTCGGGTTCTCACCGTGGGAGGCGGCGTTGACGTTCGCGCCCTCGACGCTCGGCATCGTCGCGGGCAACGTCCTCGCCATGCGCTTCGCGCCGAAACTCGGGCGGGCGTTCACCGCCGGTGCCGTCGCGGTGTTGCTCGCCGGGCTCGTGCTGCTCGCGGTGCTGGTGTCCCAGTTGGACACCGCGTTGAGCGGATGGGCCTTGCTGGTGCCCGTGCTCGCCGTCGGCCTCGGGATGGGTGCGGTGCTGAACGCGTTGTTCGCCGCGTCGATGGCGGGGATCCGGCCCGAGCGGGCCGGTGCGGCGTCCGGCGTCGTGAACACCACCGTCCAGCTCGGCACGGCGACCGGGATCGCCTTGTTCGGCACGGTTTTCTTCGCCCGGCTGGACAGCGGGTCCGTCTCCGCGACGGTGGGCGCGCTCGCGGTCAGCGCCGGCGTGCTCCTGCTGGCTCTCGTGCTGACGGCCACCCTGCCTCAACCGGCTGTTCCGCAGAGTCAAGCGGTTGGTTGACGTATAGTCGCCGCGTGACCGCGCCGAAGCCCCGCCGTTCGCCGAAACCGCAGGAGCGCCGACGGGACCCCGAGCGCACCCGCCGGCTGATCCTGGAGGCGGCCGGCGCGGAGTTCGCGGCGAAGGGCTACGCCGGGGCGCGGATCGCGGCGATCGCGGCGCGCGCCGGGGTGAACCAGCAGCTGATCTCGTACTACTTCGACGGCAAGGAAGGCTTGTACCGGGCGCTGTCGGAGGGGTGGGGCCAGCGGCAGGGGGAGCTGGCGGCGCCGGACCTGCCGCTGTCGGAGCTGGTGCGGCGGTTCGCGCTGGAGGCACTGACCAGCCGCGACGGCGTGAAGCTGCTGGCGTGGTCGGGCCTGGAGTACGCGGGCCCGGACACCGACCCCGACCACGGGCCGCGAACCCGGCGCCTGACGGGGACGGTGGAGCAGATCGCGGCGCTGAAGGCCGAAGGCCGCCTGCCGGAGTGGGTGGATCCGGCGAGCCTGACGGTGCTGCTGATGGCGGCGGCGATGGCCCCGGTGACGCTGCCGCACGTGGTGGACGGCCTGACCGGGAAGCCGGGCGACTCGCCCGAGTTCGTCCGGCAGTACGCCGACCAGCTGGCCAGGCTGATCGAGCACCTGGCGGCGGAAACGCCCTGACCCGCCGCGGGAGAACGCGCGGCCGCGAGCCTCGTCCGAGTGGCCCTGGCGTGCACCCACCCACGACCACCGGCACCGCGGCCAGGAAGCTCAGTGCGCAACGGGTTCGGCGGAGGCGGAGGCGGTGGCGGCCGGAACGGCCGCGCCGGAGCCGGGCGTCGTCGCCGGTGCGGCGGGCCCGGCCAGCGCCAGCCCGGCGACCAGCGCCAGCATGACGATGAACAGGGCCGTGCGGATGAGGGCGGAAACGGAACAGACGACCATCATGGCAGGCTCCTCGTGATTTCCCCGAATCACCGGGGTTCGATTCATTTCGCGGTCCGCTGCGAAATTCGGTCTGCATTGATGGTGCGCCTCCGAAGCCGGGTGCGACAAGGCGTTTCCCGTTGCCGGAAACAGCTCTGCCTCGGGAAACCCCGGCCAACGGCACAGGCGGCGGGCTCGGCCCCCGAAGCTCAATGGGTAGTCATGGCGGCCACCTCACGACGAATTGGGCTTTCCCGGCGTTGATCGCCGCGGCGGGCACCTTCGCTACCTCCCGACACGCGGTGGCCGGTAAGTGTCCAGCTTTTGACCCGTTTCCACGCGGTGTCAGGCCAGGACGCCGGAGAACTCGGTCACCGTTCCCTCGGGAGCGCGCTCGTCGAAGGCGGCGCGCAGTTCGTGCATCTCCCGCAGCGTCGTGCGGCCCGCCACGAACAACGCCGCCAGGCGCGGCAGCGGCCGGCCCGAGGCGAGCAGGTCGCGCACCTGGTCCGTGTCCAGTTTCAGCACGCGCAGGGCCGGCAGGTCGCAGACCGGCCCCCAGTCCGGCACCGCGCACCTCTCCAGGCCGAGCCGGGTCAGGCGCGGCAGGGTTGCGCAGCACCGTGAGGTCGAGCGGCGCGCCGACGCCCGTCAGCTGGAGGTCCCAGAGCGCCGGGTGCCCGGCGACCGCGGCGAGGTCGACCCGGTCCGCGGTGATCTGCAGCGACTCCAGCACTTCGAGCCCGCGGATCGCCGGAGTCACCGCCCGGGCGCGGTTGACGTGCAGCGAGCGCAACGACACCAGGGGTTCGAACACGGTGAGATCGACGTCGCCGGCGTCGTTGAGGTAGACCTCCTGGACCAGGTCGCGCTCGGGGAGCCCGGCCACGGTCGCCGTCAGGTCGATGTCGGCCGCGTTCGAGATCACCTCGTCGTACGACCGCGCCGGATCGCCGCGGAGCTCGGTTTCCGGGGCCACGGAGGGTACGTCCCAGTCCTCGTACCGGCCGGCTCGCAGCGCCTCGACGACCTCGGTGAGCATGGTGGTGACCGACGGCGACACGTACCGCAGCGGGCCGTAGATGTCCCGGCCGTACTCGAGGACCTGGCCGGGCCGCCCCCGCTCGGCGGGGTCGAGGTCGGCCGCGAGGTAGTTGCCCGAGCGGTCGCTGCCGAAGGTGACCCACCAGTCGTTGCGGGACAGGCGTTTCACGTGTCCGGCGGGTGCGGTCTCGAACACCACGCCGTCGTCGTCCGGTTCGTCTTCCCAGCCGTAGGAGCCGGGATCGCCCTCCAGGTAGCGGTCGACGAGCACCGTGAGGGAATCGTGGGAGTAGGGGCCGAGCAGGCCGCTTTCCTCCGGGTCGCCGTCCGCCACGAGGTACAGGGCGCGCAGGTCCTCCGGCAGCCGCACGCCGATCCGGGCTTCGGCGGCCGCCAGGTCGGCCTCGGTCCGCCCGGCGGGCCACGGCGGCGGACCGCCCTTGATCGCGGTGTACCGCTCGGCGAACTCGCCGGTCAGCCGGGTCACCTCGGCGCGCACGGCCGGATCGGTCGGTGCTCCGGTCGGCTCGGCGGCCGCGGGCCGGGGCAGGCCGGGCCGCGGGTGCCCGGGGTAGCGGAACCCGGCGTCGAAGACGAGCCGCCCGGGGGACACGGCCGCGACATCCGGCCGCGCGGTGAACGTGTAGCCGCCGTCGGCGTCCAGCCGCACCTCCAGCGCGGAGGGTGGACGGTCCCGCAGAAGTTCGGCAATCGCCAGGAAGTCGACGGAGAGGTTTCCCCGCCGTTCGCTCCAGGCGCAGCTCGAAACCACGCCGCCCGTGTGCCGCAGTTGCAGGGTGGCCGGCGCGGTACCCGCGCTGTTGCGCAGCGCTTCGGCCATGGCTCTCGCGATTTCGCCGAACCCGGCGCCCCCGGTGATCATGTCGTGGAGCCTAGCGACGGGGTCCGACAAAAACCGGAGGCCGGAGGATCACCCGCCGGTCACTCCGCGAAGGCCGGCCGGTTCCGGTACTCCGCCTCGCCGAGCACCGCCGGGTTGAGCGTGACCCGGTACTCGGCGGCCTCCGCCCACCAGCGGGACGCCGTCGCGCGGTCGCCGCGGGCGGCCGCGGTGTTTCCCAAGCCCGTCAAGGCGCGGGCCCGCTCGTACTCGCTGCCCGCGTCGTCGGCGACCTCGGCCGCCCGGTGGTAGCAGCGTTCGGCGTCCGCCGAGTGGCCGGCGCGGAAGTGCACCCAGGCCTCGCAGTTGGCCGACATCGCGCGGTCCACCGGCAGCTGGGCGAGCGCGGCCGCCTCCGCCGCGGCGGCCAGCGCCTCGGGGAACCGGTCCAGCGCCGCCGAAGCGAGCGCGATGCCGCGCAGCGCGATCACCACGTTGCGGGTGCGGCCGGTCCGGCGGTAGACGGTCAGCACCGTCGCCAGGTCCGCCAGCGCCGGCTCGGCTTCGCCGCGGTACAGGCGCGCCCACGCCAGGCTGGACAGCGCGTCGATCGTGCCGCGGTCGTCGCGGGCCAGCGCGAACTGCTCCTGGGCCTGCTGGTGGAGGCGGACCGCGTCGTCGGGACGGCCCGCCTCGAGGTGCGCCATGCCCAGGTTGTTGAGGATCATGCCCGTCGCGCTCGGGTCGCCGGCCGCCCGCGCCGCGGCCAGCGCGCACTCGTGCGTGCGGATCCAGGGCTCGAACAGCTTCTCGCGGAAGAAGAACGCGCGGAGCACGAAGGCGAGCTGCCAGCAGCGGTCGTACAGCTCGTGCCGGGCCGCGGTGCCGACGATGTCGGCGAGCGCCGGCCACTGCGCGCCCAGCCAGGTGAGCGCGCCCTCGGCGTCGGAGAACGGCACGCCCGACGGCGCCGGCAGGCCGGTGGCCGGGCGGAACCGGTAGGGCTCGGCGAGTTCGTCGGCCGCCACCGTCATCGCGACGAGGTGCTCGACCAGCCGCCGCACGGCGACGTCGCGCTCGCCCGGCGCCACCTGGGGAAGCGCGTGCCTCGCCGCGAAGGTCCGCATGAGGTCGTGGAGTTCGACGTACCCGCGTTCGTCGCGGACCACCAGGTGGGCGTCGTGCAGCCGGTCCACCAGCCGGTCGACCTCGCCCGCCTCGAGCCCGGCGAGCGCCTCGACGGTGCCGGTTTCCGCGGCGGCCGCGGGGTGCAGGGCGAGCAGCCCCAGCAGCCGCCGCTGGTCGCCGGGCAGTGCTTCGTAGGAGACGGCGAACGCGGTCGCGACGCTCCGCTCGCCGTCCTCCAGCGCGCCGAGCCGGGTGGTCTCGTCGGCCAGGCGGTCACGCAGTCTCGCCGCCGTCCAGCCGCCGGCGACGAACCGGGCGGCCACGATCCGCACCGCGAGGGGCAGCTGCCCGCAGTGCCGGACGATCTCGGTCGCCACCGTTTCGTCTTCGGGTGCGCGGTCGCCCGCGACGGACCGCAACAGCCGCACGGCGTCCGCGGCCGGCAGCACCCCGACCGGGAAGTGCCAGGCGTCGTCGAGCGCGGGCAGCCGGCCCCGGCTGGTCACCAGGATCCGGGACGGCGTCTCGCCGTCGACGATGCCGCGGATCTGTTCGGCGGAACGGACGTTGTCGAGCACGAGGATCATCCGCCGCCCGCGCAGCTGGTCGCGGACCAGGTTGGCCAGGCCGTCGTCGTCGGCCGGGAGCTGGTCGGCCGGCACGTCCAGCAGCCGCAGCAGCCGGTGCAGGGCCTCGCCGGGCGAGAGTTCGACGGCGCCGGGCGTGTGGCCACGGAGGTCGAAGAACAGGCAGCCGTCGGGGAAGGAGTCCGCGACCCGGCGGGCGGCGGCGACGGCCAGTGCCGTCTTGCCGGCTCCGGCCATCCCGTGCACCACGCCGACCCGGCCGTCGTCCCGCCCCCGGAGCAGCGCGGAAAGCGCTTCGAGTTCGGTGTCGCGGCCGACGAAGTACCGGCCGCTGTCCGGCAGCCCGACGATCCCGCCCGCGCTGCGGCGGCCGGTGAATGTGGTTTCCGCGACCAGGGCGAGCAGTTCTCCGCCCGCGCCCAGCGCCTGGTCGCAGGCCTTGGCGAGGTCCCGGTTCACGCGGACCTTGCCGTTCTCCACCTTGCTGAGGTAGCCCTTGGTGAAATGCACGGACGCCGCTAGTCCGGTCAGTGACATGCCGACCGACAACCGTCGACGCTTCAATTCAGCTCCAAAGTCCGGCATGGGTCGATCATCCTGTAATCGGCGAACGGGGGGAAGGTCTGCCGGCGGCCCGGGCCCGCCGGCGACTCGCTGGTCAGCCCAGGAGGGACACCAGCTGGCCGAGCACGATGACGAGGTGCGTGTGCATCGCGTTCCCCTTTCCGGATCGCCGTCGCCGCGCTTTTCCGTGCGGCGACTTCCTTGGTTGCCGAAGGATTTCGACGACACAAGCTTGACCCGGCGAATTGCCCGGCGACAGACGTTTCCCGTTGCCTGTCGGGGGAAACCGTGGACCTGCGCTGTTTCCCGCATCCGGAAACAACCGGAAACAGGTGACGCCGTCGTGGTGGACGGCGAAGATGGGTAGACTTCCCCGCAACGACCAAGACGGAGGTGGCGGCTTGGCTCAGGAGGCGGCCGAAGCGAAGATCATCGCTCTCTCAACGGAGCTGAAACTGCTTCGCAAGGGGCTCGGCATCCAAGCGAAGACCCTGCCTGCGCTCGTCGGCGAACAGTTGCGCGAAGTGTGCGGTGTCGGTGAGGACGACAACCCGGGAACGGTGCGCGGCAAGGTGGTGGAAACGCTGCGCCGGCTGATCGAGAAGCTGCCCGATTCGCAGCGGTCGACGGCGCGGATCGTGCTGGGTTTCGGTACCGGCGCGAACGAGCGCTACACGCAGCGTCTGGAGCGGCTGGGTTCGGGCGCGGACCGGAACGTGCGGACGATGCAGCGGCGTGCCGACGACGTGATCTACCTGCTGGCGGAGGCTGCGTATGGGGCGCCGTCGCCGTATCGGGGTTTCTCGGACCTGAGCCAGGACGGTCCGTGGCACACCTCGGCGCTGGCGGTGCGGCTGACCTTGACCGGCGTGGCGGCGGCGGAGGTGTTCGAGACGCGCCGGGTGGTCAGTCACGTCGCGGGGCTGGCCGAGGTGGAGCACGCGATTTCCCTGGCCCGGCCGGCGAGCACGGCGGGGCAGCCGGATCTTTCGGGTCTGGGGATCGACGTGGTCGCCGGGGGCGAGGTGCATTCGGTGCGCATGGTGAGTTCGTCGCGGGTGGCGTTCACGCTGCGGCCGCCGCAGCCGCTGGACGCCGGGGACGAGCACGAGTTCTTCTTCCGGATCCGGGTGGCCGAGTTGCCGTCGCCGTTCTACTGCTGCACGCCGGAGTTCCCGTGTGAGAGTTTCGACCTCAACGTCCGGTTCGATCGGGCGAAGCCGCCGCAGCGGGTGTGGCGGATCGACGGGGAGTTCTCCAAGGACGCCCAGGATCCGCTGACCGCGCGCAAGCCGTTGTTCCTCGACAACGCGGGCGAGGTGCGCACGGGTTTCCACAACCTGCGGCCCGCGCGGTCGTACGGCGTGGGCTGGCAGCCCGCTTCTTGAACCACCAGCCGCCGCATCCCCGGGAGCCGGAGCGGGCCGGCTGTGCGGTGTGCGCTCCATGCTCCTCCTCGCCGTGACCGCCACCGTCCACGATGCCCTATCAGGAGGGGTCGCAACGCGACGAAAAGCGGACAAAAACCGGACAGCGGGACCGCGGTCCTACCCGGCTGATCAGCGGTGCCCGTGCCATCATCGGGCATGGTCACTCGTGAACCCGAGCTCAACAGCGGCATCCTGCCCGGGAACGTGCGCGCCGACGACTGGATCATGCTCCTGCTCGCCGCCGGTTCCGCCGGGTTGCTGGGGTTCATGGTCCTGAGCCCGCCGTCCCGGGACGCGGGCCTGGTGATCTTCTTCGTCGACTGCGGGATCTGCGCGGTCTTCCTGCTCGAGTTCCTGTGGCGGTGGCGGAAACGGCGGTGGGCGAAGAAGTTCCTCGTGCGCAACTGGTACGAGCTGTTCGCGATGATCCCGGTCGCGCACCCCGCGATGGCCGCGCACAAGTTCGTCAGCGTCGTGCTGCTGCTGGTCCGGATCGGACGGGCGGCGGACCGGGCCGTCGGCGAGCAGTTCACCTACCGGCTCGTGGACAAGCTGTCCGAGCCGATCGTCAAGGCGATCAAGAAGCCGGTGACGATCGCGGTGCTCGACGAAGTCGTCAAGGTGCTGGAAACCGGCAACTACCCGGAGAACCTGGCGAAGTCGCTGGGCGCCCACAAGGACGAGCTGCGTTCGATCATCGCCGAGAAGATCGCCGTGGATCCGCAGCTCGGGAAGCTCAAGCGGCTGCCCTTCCACGACGAAATCGTGCGGGCCTGCGTCGACACCTCCTTCCGCGTGCTGCTCGAAGTCCTCCTCGACCCGCGGATCGACGACTTCTTCTCCGCCGTGGTCCGCGAAAACCGCGAGCAGATCCGGTTCGCCGTGCAGCTCGGGCTCAACGAGACCGACGACGAGGACGAGGAGAAGCTGCTGCCGGCGCGCACCCAGCGCTCGGCCGCGCACGAGTACGACCGGCTGCACCCGGGCTCACGACCGTGACGCCAGGTACGCGCCGAGCCGGGCGGCGGCGTCCAGCATCGCCAGGCCACGCGCGGTCAGCTTGTCCTGCCAGGTTTCGAGCGCCCGGGCCAGCGATTCCGTGCCGCCCGCGGTGCGGACCTGCTCGACGACCGTCGCGATGCGGGTGAGCGGGTAGCCGCCGCGGCGGAGGAGGTGGGCCAGCTCGGCGTCGCGGACGTCGGCCGCGCGGAACACCCGGTAGCCGGTGGCCCGGTCGCGCGCGGGGACCAGGATGCCCGCGCGTTCCCACGCGCGGATCGTCGCCGCGGTGACGCCGACGCGGTGCGCCAGCTCGCCGACGGTCCGCGCACCCCCGGCCGGTTCCGGGACCGCCCCGATCGGCAGGGAGCCGATGGCCGCGCGGACCGTGTTGAGGGTTTCGCGATCCCGCAGCAGCTGCTCGTGGCCGCGGTCGACGAGCGTCAGCGCACGCTCGACGTCGGCGGTGTTGACGGCGTGCATGATTCCGCCCGCCGTCGCGTGCCCGTACGCCTTGACCAGCGCGAGGAACGCCCGCAGCGCCGCCGCGTGGACCTCGGTGTAGACCCGGTAGCCGCTCGGTGTGCGCGAGGCGGGCGGGAGGAAACCGTCGCGCTCGTAGTTCCGGACCGCCTGCGTGGAGAGGCCGTGTTCGCGCGCGAGATCAGCGGGTCTCAATCGGGAGTTCAAGGATACGATTCAACCACATGGACATCGCCGACTTCACCGCCGAACTGCTCGCACTGGGCGAGCCCACCCACTTCGAACCGGCCTTCGCGCGCCTGCGCAACGACCTGTTCGCCCGGCTCGCCGCGCACGGATTCCGGTCGATCGCCCTGGAGACCGACCGGGTGGCCGCGCTCGACGGCGGCTTCTCGCACGACCTGGGCGAAGTGGCGGCCAACCGGGAGTTGCTGCAGTGGTTGCGCGAGTACAACGAGACCGCGGACGAGCCGCTGGCCTGCCACGGCTTCGACGCGCCGATGGAGATGTTCAGCGCCCCCAGCCCGCGCGCCTACCTCGAACACGCCCGCGACTACCTCGGCCTCGACGTCGACATCGCGGCCTTGGCCGGCGACGACGAGCGGTGGAGCCGCTCCGAGGCGATCCTGGACCCGGCGGCTTCGCCGGGCGCGTCGCCCGAGGCCCGCGAGCTGCGGGTGCTCGCCGACGATCTGCTCGTCGCCCTCCGCGCCCGGGCCCCACGGCTGGACGCTGCCTGGCGGCGAGCCGAGGTGCACGCCATCGCGGGACGCGGCCTGCTGCGCTACCACGCGGCGTCGGCCGAACCCGGGGACCGGGACACGAGGATCGCGCGCCTCGCGGGCCTGCGCGCGGTGCTCATGGCGGAGAACCTCTTGGACATCCGGGCCATCGAGGCCGGCCGCGGCCCGACGCTGGTGTTCGCGCACAACGGCCACCTGCAGCGCTCGGGCTCCGGCGCGGGCGCGATCGTCGGGGCGCTGCTCGGCGACCGGTACGCCTTCGTCGCCGGCAGCCTCGGCCACAGCGAAGCGCTCGGCCTCGGCGAACCGGCGCCGGACACGTACGAAGGCCGGCTGCAGCCGGGCACGAAGACCTGGCGGCTGGCCGAAGTCCCGGCCGGCCGGAAGCGCACCGACACCAAACCGGAGCGGGGCTACTTCGGGCTCGACCAGGACGTGCTCGACGGCGCCGCCGCGGTGTGGCACCTCGCCTGACACCGCGGCGGCCGGCCGTCCCGAGCGCCCCAATGTGGCCTTCGGTGCGTGAGACGCAACCAAGGCGGCCTTCGGTGCGTGGGACGCACCGAAGGCCGCCTTGGGGCGCTTGGAGCTTACGGGTAGCTGACCACGTTCACCGGCACCGTGCCCGACGGCGTCACGCCGCCGGTGTCGTTGATGACGTGCGTGATCGTGCCCCGGTAGTTGAGCGAAACCGTCAGCAGGCTGTGGAACCGGACGCCGCTCGTGTTCGGGACCTCGAACGCGTGGTAGCTGGACACCGCCGGGTTCGTGTCGAAGAAGCAGTAACTCCCGAGGCCCCAGGCCTCATGGGACGTCACGTTCGACGCGACCTTGTACGCGGCGTACCCGGCGACCCCCGACGGCGCGTTCCACGACGCCTGGTTCGGCACGTCGTAGGGCATCTCGTTCTGGAAGAAGATCGTCCGCCCGCCCTGGCCGTTCCAGATCACCTGGTACTTCTGGTAGTGCTCGACGAACAGGCCGGTGGCCAGCACGTTCGCGCCGTTCACCACGAGGCCGGTGTCCGCGGTGTTCGTGGTCCAGCCGACCGTGCCCGCGTTGCCGTGGTCGGCCCGCCACGCCCAGATGTGGTCGATGATCGTGTCGGAGCTGTTGACGACCAGGCTGTTCGTCGCCTTGCCGGCGATCTCGCCGCCGATCCGGAAGAAGACGTCCTGGACGGTCGTCGGGTTCGACGCGTGCGATGCCGACGAGCCGGACTGCCCGACGGTGAGCAGCGCCTGCGAGTTCGTCGTGCCCGCGTCGAACAGCAGGCCCTTGAGCCGGACGCCGTCCACATCGGACACCTGCATCGCGTTGACGCCGTTGTCGGGCACCAGCGTCGGGTAGCCGATGCCGAGGATCGTCGTGTTCGCGCGGGTCACGTTGAGCGTCTGGTTCAGGTGGTAGATGCCCGGCGTGAAGAACAGGTTGCAGCCGGCGGCGAGCGCGTTGTTGATCGACGCGGCCGTGTCACCGGACTTCACGACGTAGAACTGGCTCATCGGCACCGACGACCCCGGGGTGCTGCCGTTCGCCCAGCTCGGGCCGGACGCGTTGGTGCGCAGCGAAGGCAGGAACACGCGGTACTTGCCGGTGGCGTCGACGTAGAGGTAGGGCACGTCCCGCGAAACCGGCGTGGTCGCCAGCGTCGTCTCGGGCGGGTTCGGGAACGTGGTCGCCGGCGCGCCGCTGGTGCCGGAGAAGACCATGTTCCACACGCCGCCGTTCCAGCTGCCGAGCGCCGAGTCGCGGGTGTACCACTGCTGCTGCGACACCGACGCGGCCTGGCCGGCCACCTTCGTGTCGGCGATGTAGCCGCCGCTGGCGTAGCCGTAGCTCGCCGGGTACAGCTGCAGCCCGCCGCGGACGTCCATCCGGCGGAACGGCGCGGCCTGCGCCACCGCCCAGCGCTCGTTGCCGCCGGACGGGTTGACCGCCATGTTCTCCGCCGAGCGCCAGAAGTTCTGCAGCGCCACGCCGTTGTCGGAGGCGTTGAAGGCGTCGACGGTGACGTCCCCGTTGATCAGCACGTCGCCCGGGTTCTGGCCGAGACCGGCCACCGAGGTGTAGAAGCCGACGTTGTCGTGCACGTTGTTGTACGTGCCCGGCTTGAACAGGTGGGCGACGCGGCGCTCGGCGAACTGCGCGGTGAGCGTGTCCTTCTGGTTGTTGAAGTCCGTGTCGAGCTGCGCCTGGATCGTCGCCGCCGACATGCCGGGGTCGAAGATCCGCACGTTCGACCCGAAGTTCGGGGTGTCCGACTGCGTCGGGCAGCCCGCCTGGGTGCCGATCGTGTAGGTCGCGCTCGACACCGGGGACGTCGTCGACCCGGACTTGAGCGCGATCGCGTTGACCGTCCGGGAGTTCGGGACGCTGATCGGTCCGCTGTAGAGGGTCGAGGACGCTGTCGGCGTCGAGCCGTCCACCGTGTACCGGATGGTCGCGCCGGAGGTGGCGCTGCTGATCGTCACCGTCTGGGCGGTCGAATACGTGCCGCCGGGCGGGCTGAACGTCGGCGCCGCGACCGTCGTCGTGCCCCCGCCGCCGACGGTGTAGCTGAAGTGCGGGGTGTCGTACTGCGGGCCGCTCTTCTCGTAGGTGAACCAGTAGTCGAGGACGTTCCCGCTGCTCAGGCCGCCGACGGTGGTGCGCCAGGTGCCGGAGCCGTTGGTCATCCGGACGTTCTGCTGGCCGAGGCCGGGAACGCCGGTGTAGTGGACGTCCACGTACAGCGCCGGGGTCGTCGGGGTGAAGTTGAGCTGCACCTGCGTCGAGCTGAGCTGCGTGACGCTCTGGGTGTAGTCGTCCGCAGCGAGCGCCGCCGGGGCGCTGAGCCCGGCTGCCACTAACAGTGCCGAGGCGACGAGCGCGAGCCCCGGGCCGCGTCGTCGTAACTTGTCCAAGGTCCGGTTCACGCCGTGACACCTCCGCCGTTGGGGATCCACGAGGTATTTGTTGCCAGTCGCAACAAAGTAGCTCCCAGTCAGCGGTGCTTCGGTCACGGTTCGATAACACTTGTCTGGACCAATACACGACTGGTGAGGTGGTTCGTCACTTTTGGCAATTGGCCGCCACGTGGAGTGAATGACTGAAGCTTCTCCGGCCGGGTCCCCGGTCGGGTGACGTTCGCGCGGCGCGTTTTCGCCGCTCCCGCGGTGGGGCCAGGATGTCTGCATGCTGGACACCGAAGTCCTGTCGCGGACGGTTCCGCGGGCGCTCGACGTCGTCACCCCGCTCGGCGAGGTGCGGTTCGCCGTCCGCGTCGGGGGCTGGGACGTGCCCGCGAGACCCGAGCTGACCTGGGGCCTCGCGTCCGGCGCGCGGCTGTGCCGGTGGCGGCACGACTCCGTGCGGCTCGACGTGCTGTGCGGGGCCACCGCGTCCGGGCTGCCGGGCGTCACCCGCGAGACCGCCATCTTCCGGGTGCTGGCCCGGGAAGACGTCGGCGAGTTCGTCGTCCGGGCCGAACTGGCCGGTGCGCCCGACGAGGACCGCATCTGGGAAAGCGCATTCACGGCCGAGACCGCCGACGCCGCGGTGAGCGTCGGCGGGCCGGGGGCCGACCTGCTGCGGCGGTGTTCGCTGGCCGGGCAGCACGTGCCGCCGTACTGGTCGCGGCTGGTCGGCGGCGACGTCGTCGAGCGGACCGGCGGCCGGCTCACCTGGCGGCTGCCCCGCGTCGATCGCGGGGACTACGCGGAGCTGTGGGTCACCGTGGCCTGGAGCGAGCGGGGCGGGGACCCGGGCCGCGCCGTCGACATCGACGCGGCCCGGGTGCGGCGGGAGCTAACCCAGTGAAATCCGGTCCAGATCCGGTGCCCCGGCGCGGTCGTTGCCGATCCGGATCGTGTTGGCGCCCGCGGTCAGCGTCACCGGGACCGAAGTGGTGTACGGCGTGTTGTTCCCGGCGCCACTGACCTTGACCTCCGTCGGCGCGCCGCCGTTGACCGACACGAAGTACGACCGGTCGCCGTTGACGGTGCAGTCGAGGAACAGCGGATACTGCCCCGCCGCGGGCACCGGCACGCCGGGGAAAGTCACCGCCGCGCCGGGACCGATGTTGCGCACCTTCTGCCCGCCGGAGCACGCCGAGCAGCTGGTGACGCCGGCGTCGCCGATGTCGTTGGCCGAGTCCTCCGCCTCGCGCATGAACACCCGGTCCGCCGGCCGCGGCCTGACCTGCACCGGCTTGCTGACCGACTTCGCGCGTCCGAGCGTCCGGAACGACGCCGTCACCGGGATGCTCACGTCCTGGGCCGTCGGCGCGGTCACCGTCCACGCTCCACTGAGGACCTGGCCGAGGCCCAGGTTCGGCGCCGTCACGGCGTCGCCTTGCACGGTCCAGCCGGCCGGGACGACCGGCGCCAGCGACACCTGGTCGATCGGGTCGTCGACGTCCAGCCGCAGCGACGCGGTGATCCGCAGCGCCTGCTGACCGGGCGAAACCCACTGCACGCCGGCGGGTTGCACGGTCAAGGTCGTCTTCGGCGTGTACGACTCGGGTGGCAGGGGCGCCACCGCGATCCGGTCGAGGCCGGTGGTCCCGGAGACCTTGATCGTGTTGGCCCCGGCGGTCAGCGACACCGGGATCGCCCCCGGTGCGGCGACCGCGATCGGCGCGGCGCCGTTGACGCTCACCGAAAGCGTCCCCGGGCCCGTCGTGTCCAGCTGGAGCCGGGACGGCCCCGTGGCCCGGACGTCCCGGAAGACGACCGCGCCGCGGTCGAGGCCGGTCACCGCGTTCGTGCCGGAGCAGGCCTCGCACCACACCGGCGTCGCCTTGCCCTCGAAGCCGTTGCGCCATGACTCCGCTTCCAGCGGCACCTCGCCACGCGGGTCGGGGTAGCCGTAGGCGACGTCGACCTCGTCGAGCGCGAGCTGCCGGTGGAACGCCTTGGCCTGCGGGCCGGCCCACGTGTTCAGCACCTCGAGCTTCAGGTACCGCGCGTGCACTTCGCCGACGTCGATGAACTGGACGCCGCGGGCGCTGGGCAGGGCGCCGGTGCGTACCGTGCGCCAGTTCTTCCCGTCGTCACTGGCGTGGACGCGGTAGTCCTTGATCCGCGCGGAGTCTTCGGCGCGGCCGAAGGACTCCCGGGCGTAGGTCGGCGACGACTCTCGTTCGTGCACCGCGAGGTAGGCCGTCGACCGCTTCCGGCCCAGGTCCAGCGTCACGGACACCGGGAGCCGGCCGCCGGCGTCCCAGTAGTTCAGGTAGCTGCCGTCGACGAGGTTCGCCGCTTCGGAACCGTTGGCCGACGCGGTCGCCCTGATCGTGTTCTTGTCGTAGAAGTACTGCTGCCCGGCGGTGTCCACTTTGAACACGGTGTCGTAGGTGTCCCAGTCTGTTATGTCCAGAATGGACAGGTAGCCGCCGGACTGGGCGAACCGCATCGGCTTGCCGGTGCGCAGATCGAACACGCCGGTGACGCGGTAGCCGTTGTCCCGGAGCCGGACCAGGTCGGTCGACGGCCGCGTGACGACGTGCACGTACTGCGTCTTCGCGCCCGGTTTGACCGTGATCACGCCGTGCGCGCCGTCGTTCCAGAAGCCGGGCTGCAGGCCGCCGTACATGTACCCGCCGCCTTCGGTGCCGGTCAGCGATTCCTCGATCGGCTGCGTCCAGGACGCCATGAAGTTGTTGAACGCCTCCTGCTGCGGCGGGAACCTGCCGTTCAGCATGGCGGTTTCGGCCATCAGCGACTTGATCGACGAGCCCGCGTTCGTGATGTACCGGCCGATGGAGAGCCGGAAGTCGACGGCCTGGTCGCCGCCGCTGTACCACCAGTCGCCGTTGGTCGGCAGCTTGTAGTCGGCTTCGGTGAGCCGCGGCATCGGCGTGTAGACCGCCTGCGGGTAGTCGTAGGACGGCGTCATGCCGGTCTTCTGCTCGTTGCTGACGGTGTCCATGATCGGGGTGTCTTCGTTGTTGTTGCTCAGCAACATCGCCGGCCGCTTCTCGCGGATGTGCTCGTAGAGCCCGTGCTGCTCCCAGTACTCGTTGTCGTTGTCGATCCAGAACCCGGCGAGGCCGGGGTAGCGGTCCATGACCTCGTCGAACAGGTCGTAGCCGAACTCGCCGAAGCCGGGCCGGGTGGTCAGGTCGACCGGCTTGCCCTTGTAGGCGGAGTAGGCGGCCGAGTCGAGCGATTCGTGGCCGGTTTCGTTGTGCCACTGCGGGTCGTCGGTCAGGTAGAGCAGGACGCGCACACCCTTGGCGTGGCCCGCGGCGATCAGCTCGCCGAGGAAGTCCCGCTGGGTCGAGCAGCTGCCGGGAACCTTCGACGGCCACGGCCGCGCGTACCCCAGCCGGCTGTGGAAGGTGGTGAGGACGACGTAGGACGCCCCCAGTTTCCCGGCCTCGTCGATCCAGTAGCCCGGCGTCCACCCGCCATCGGTGACGTCCCGCTCCCAAGCGGCACAATCGGTGTGCCGCGGCGCGGTGAACATGCCCCAGTGCAGGAACAGCCCGGCGGTCGAGGCCCGCAGCCAGTCCTGGCGCGGGTGGTGGAGCTCGGCGTGCGCGGGAGTGACCAGCCCCGCCACCAGCGCGACGGCGGCGGCGAGGCAGGCGAGCAGTCGGATTCTCAAGGGACCTCCTCGTCCGGAGAGATCCGATGATTGGATGCTCGTGTTCGGTACGTCAAGGGAAGATGCCGCTCATCGGCACGCAGTCGTCTGATCTGTGCCCTTGTAACAATCGTGCGTTCCGGACGACTAATCGAGATGGCCCGGCGATCGGCGACGCCGGGCTCGCGGCAGCGGGGTGGAGGCATGGGTCAGCGTCAAGATCACCTGAACCGGGGACACTTCACTGTGGACGGTTCGGCCGACCATGCGCTAGCGTCGCCGCGTGCCGCACTCGGGCTTCTTCCCCTGCGGCACGCCACAACAGGTATTCCTCGCAATTCACGGCCGTCCGGTTCCCCGGCGGGCGTGAACCCGGCACGCGACACGAAAGTGACTTCTCCCATGGGTGGTTCCGAAGGCGGCGACTGACTGCCGGGGTAGCCCGCGCCGCCCGCGGACGGGCTACCCCAAGTCCAGCTTCAGGCCGTACTTGGCGTCGACGGGCACGTGGTCGATGTGCAGGGTGACGACCGTGCGGCCGTCGGCGTCGGTGTCCGACGTGATGAAGGTGCCGGTCGCCGGGTCGTCCCGGAACCCGATGGCGTCGTAGGAGACGGTGAACTCGTCCGGGAAGACGACCCGGTGGGTCACCTTGTCGATCTGCAGGACCTTGCCCGAGTGGAAGTAGAAGTCCTCGGCTTGCCCGTCGCACATGATCGGCTTGCACTTCTTCGGCCAGAACCGCTCTATGTCGAGACGGATTTCCTCGCCCTGCCGGATGGGTTCGTGCAGGTGGACGATCATCGCCATCTGCCGGCTGGTCAACCAGGACTTCGTGACGTTCCAGTGCGGTCCGGGCTTGCCGTTCACCTTCAGGCTCCGGGCGTTGATCGCGACCTTGTCCCGGTACTTCTCCGGCTGGTCCCAGCCACTGCCGGCGTAGAACCTGATGAAGTGGACTTCTTCGCGCAGCGCCACGGCCCTGATGATCAACCTCTCGCGCACGTCACCGTTGCGCTGGACGAACACCGTCTGGTCCCAGTCGTTCACCAGGACCAGCGGCTCGGGCCGGTGGTCGATGATGAAGTCGCAGTACTGGGCGAGCAGCTCGCGGTACACGGCATAGTCCCGCCGCAGCCGCCGGTTGCCGGCCAGGACGAACAGGATCCCGACGATCACGAGCAGTGCCGCCGCCAGGAACGCTCCCGCGCGGACCAGCTGGCTGCCGAACAGCGTCCCCAGGAGGCCCGCGAAACTCAGCACCCCGACCAGGTCGCCGATCACCCCCGGCGCTCCTCGCTGAGAGGTGTACGAGTCGAGCCAGGAGACGAAGCTCTTCAACATTTGCTCCGCCTCCTCCCGCGCGACCGAAACGAGTGGGCGACGCCGGGTTCGCTGTTCACCTTCGCGTCGATCATCAGAGTAAGGGCAGGTCAGACTGTGTCAGCTAGGGCAACGGGGTGAAGTTTCGCTCATGCTGGGCAGTTCTTCGTGACGCTCGGGAGCTTCGCCCAGCCGTTATCCACCCGTGCCGGAGAAGCGCCGAAGCTCATTCATACTGGAATTCCGTTTGTCGTGAAAACAGGGCAGCAAGTGGACACGGCGAACCGGATCTCGTCAGGCCTGTCACAAACCCGTGCCCGCGTCCGTCAAGGTGGTGATCGCCCCCGCGAAAGGACCGGCCCGTGAACGACGAGCTCCTCGCCCGCAGCTTCGAAACCCACCGCGACCACCTGCGGTCCGTCGCCTACCGGATGCTCGGCTCGCTGACCGAGGCCGAGGACGCCGTCCAGGAGGCGTGGCTGAAGCTGAGCCGGAGTGACTCCGCGGCCGTCGAGAACCTCGGGGGCTGGCTCACCACCGTCGTCGGGCGGGTCTGCCTCGACATGCTTCGCTCCCGCAAGGCCCGGCGCGAAGAGCCGTGGGAGATTCCCGATCCCATCGTCAGCCGCGACGACGATGGCCCCGAACACCAAGCGGTGCTGGCGGATTCGGTCGGCCTTGCGCTGCTCGTCGTGCTCGACACGCTTTCCCCGGCCGAGCGGCTGGCCTTCGTGCTGCGGGACATGTTCGCGCTGCCGTTCCAGGAGATCGCGCCGATCGTCGGCCGGACCGAGGCCGCCACGCGGCAGCTCGCCAGCCGGGCGCGGCGGCGGGTCCAGGGTGCCCCCGTCGCGCCGGATCCCGATCTCGGCCGCCAGCGCGAAGTCGTCGACGCCTTCCTCGCGGCCGCTCGCGGCGGGGACTTCGATGCGCTCGTCTCGGTCCTCGACTCCGACGTCGTGCTGCGCGCCGACCGTGGGGCGGCCCTGGGCGGCTCTTCCGAGGTTCGCGGCGCGGCGGCGGTGGCGAACCAGGCCCTGACGTTCTCGCGCCTGGGCGCCGGCGGTGGCGTGGTGCACCGCGCGCTGGTCAACGGCGCGGCGGGCGTGGTCGCGACCCGCGACGGCCGGCCGTTCTCCGTGCTCGGCTTCACGGTCTCGGGCGGCCGGATCGTCGAGATCGACATCCTCGCCGATCCCGCGCGCCTCAGCCGGCTGGACCTGGCCGTGCTCGACTGATCGCGCCGGCGTCGTCGACGACGGCCCCCGTTTCGTCCGTCACCAGCGCGATTCCGCCGGCGTCGTCGAAGTGCAGGTACCGCCGCCGCCCGTCCGCGTACTGCCGCACCGCGTCCGCCACGACGATCACCAGCTCGCCGTCTTCGATGGCGTAGTGGTCGTCCGGGGTGAGGACTTCGTGGATGCGCGAGCCGTCGGTGACCAGGGTGCGGACGCGGCGGCCGGAGTGGTCGTAGCTGTAGAGGGCGTTGACGCCGTCGTCGCCGTGCACCCCGCGCAACCGGCCGAACGCGTCCCGGATTTCGCTGCCGGTCAGCGGCTCCGGGACGTGCACGGGCTCGATCTCCCGCACCAGCCCGCCCGGCCCGGTGAGCAGGTGCCGCCCGCCGGCCCAGTGCTCGCTGACGCCGTTCGCGTAGTGCACCGCGGTGCGGCGGCCGCTCAGGTCGTGGCCGACGGCGTCGACGAACCCCGGCACGCTGACCAGCCTGCCGACCTCGTCGTACTGGTGGTGCACGGTCAGCCGCCCGTCACCGGCGTCGGGGTGGACGACCTCCGAAACCCGGCCGTCGGCCCGGCGCTTCACGTCGAGCCGGTACTCGACGGCGACGTGCGCCGGGCGCCAGCGCGTCTCGGCCGGGTGACCGAGCGCGTCGTAACCGAACTGCGTCACGCCGCATTCGTCGGTGACGCGCACCAGGCGCCCGCAGCTGTGCGGCCCCGCGCCGAGCGGGACGGCGAGGCCGCCGTCGTGGTGGGTGAACGTCGTGACCGGCGTGCCGCGCGGGTCGTCGACCAGCACCGCGACCACCCGGCCGGCCGCGTCCCGGACGCGGAACACCGTGTGGCCGCCCGGAGTCCGCGACTCGACGACGTTCCCGGCCGCGTCCCGGACGTGCACGGTGCCGTCCGCGGCGCGCAGCTCCCGCCCGAGCAGGTCGGGTACGGCCCCCTCGCCGGGGTCCGCGTCCCGCCGGGCCACGGGGAGCGGACGGCCCAGTGCGTCGTACCGGAACTCGGCCGGCGGCGGCAGGGGATCGCCGTCGCGGAAGGCCCGGCTCGTGCGGCACACCAGGCCCCGCGCGCAGTACTCGTGGTGTTCGTCGACGACGTCGCCGAGCAGCTCCGCGTGCCGCCGCTCCAGCAGCCGCCCGGCGCCGTCGTGCAGCTCGGCGGTCACCAGCACCTCCGCCTCGCCGGACACCGCACGCTGCTCGGTCGTGACGCGCGTGCCGTCGTAGCGGTACCGGACGGTCGGCAGGCCGGCGGAGTCACCCGGCCGCACCACGGTTTCCGGCCGCCCCAGCGGGTCGTGCGTCACCGTGGTCACCGCGCCCGCCGGGTCGGTCACCTCGCACACCTGCGCCGTGCGGACGTCGTGGCGCGTGATCGTCACGTTCCCGAGCGGGTCGGTGGCCAGCTCGGGGAAGCAGCGGTCGGCCGAATACCGGACCTCCCGGGTGTGGCCGAGCGGATCGGTCGTCGTGGTCCGCAGCCCGGTGACGGTGGCGAGCCGTCCGTGGAACGTCGTGACCCACCAGCCGTCCTCCCCGGCACGGCGGTGGTAGCCGTGGTGCCGCAGGTCCGGCGGGACCGGGCCGTAGACGTCGGCGACGAGCGCGTCGGTGAGCACCAGTTCTTCCTGGGCGGTGCGGAAGCCGTGGGAGCCGGCCGAGCCGTCGGGCTCCTCGTCGTACCGGAAGATCCGGTCGGACAGCACCTTCCCGGTGCCGTCGACCTCGCGGACGCGGGCCGGGAGTGCGGTGAACCGGCGTTCGGGGTCGGTGGCGTACGCGGTCCGGGTCTCGCGCACGACGGGCGCGCGCCCGGGCCGTTCGGTCGTCTCCACCTCCCGGGCCGGGTTCCCGGCCGCGTCCAGGACCGTCTCCTTCGTGGTGACCGAAACCGGTGCCTCGCGGCGTTCGAACTCCGTCGTCACCGTCTTCGTCCACTGTGGACGACGGAAGTGCTCGACGCGGCGGTAGGGCCGGTCGGCCTCGGGCGATCCGTCGAGCCCGTAGGTTTCCTCCTTGTCCAGGCCGCCCTCGCCGTACCAGCGCACGGTCCGCAGGGTGGGCGCGTACTCGTCGCCGAGGTCGTCCTGGACGACGCGGCCGAAACCCGGCGGCCGGCTGTCGTGGTAGGCGAACTCGGTCACACCGGCGTGGCCGGTGGCCGATTCGCGCCGTGAGACGCGCCGGACCACCGGCACCGAGGCGACGGTCGCGTACTCGATGGCGGTGCGCAGCCCGGCCCCGTTGTCGATCTCGGTCAGCCGTCCGGTGCGGGGCGGGTCGTCGAGGGCGTGGTACGGCACGGCGTCGAGCACGGACACCCCGCCGGAGCGCGCCCGCGCGGTCAGCCGGACCCGCCGCGGCGCCGGGGCTTCGACGGCGGCGTACGCCAGGCGCAGGACCGGCGCGGCGGTTTCGGCGCCGTGGGTGCCGAACCCGGTGAGCGCCACCGACGTCAGCAGGGACGCGCCGGTCACGTCGTCGGCGTCGTAGCCGAGGGCCCACCGCCGCACGAGCGGCCGCGCCGAGCCCGGCACCCGCAGGTCGATCCGCGCGCACCGCAGCGCCGTCGTGACGAGGGTGCCGTCGCGGCCCCGGCGCAGCACGTCCGGCCGGGGCTCGTAGCCGAACTCGACTTCGTACGGGCCGTAGGAGACGCGCGTGAGGTAGGCCTGGCCGCTGTGGTGCGCCCAGCCGAACGTCGCGGCCGTGCCGAAGGCGTCCTCGGTCCGGTCGAGGTACCAGGTGGCGCCGCCGCCCGGGGCGAGGAAGTGCCGGAGGCCCGCGGCCGTGGTGAGCAGGAAACCGTCGCCGTGGCGGACGAGCCGGCCCGCCGCCTCGGACGGCGCGGGGTCCCCGACCGCGCCGACGTGCGGCAGCGGGACGGTGAAGCCGCTGCCGAACGGGCTGTCCGGCGCGCCGGTCGTGTAGCGCAGCGCGAGCGCCGGCGCGCTGCCGCCGGGACCCGGCGGCAGGTCGAGTGGCACCGAGAAGCAGCCACCGCCGGTCGCCGGTTCCGGTGTGAAGGCCGCCTCCTGCGTGCTCGGCCGGAGCACAACCATGTGATCTCCCCGCGTGAAACCCGTGACTTCCGGAGGGCCAAGTGGGTGATCTGGGCCCGCCAGATACGTCGTCACCCGTTTGCCGTCGCCGTTATGCATTCGTGACGCGCATGTCGTATCCCGGTCTCGGCCCGCGGGTCTTTCCCGGGTGCCGGCGGTGATCAATGGCGGGGGCAGAGGCAGCAGGAGGGTGGACCCGATGGTCGTCAGGTTCTTGCGGGACGAGACCGCGGAAGCAGCGACGGAGGACGCGAGCACGCTCAACGAGCTCCCGGTCCCGCCGAGGCAGGTGCTCGACCGGCACGGCGCACGCGTGCTGGACCCGGCGACGGCCGTCGTCGCGGCCGGGCAGCCGGCTCCGCGCACGACCGTGTACCGGCCCGGCACGTTCCTCGTCCCGCAGAAGTACGTCCGCGACGAGCAGACGCTGACCACGATCAACGGCGTGCTGGCCCGCATCGGCGTGTCCGCCACACCGGCCGGCCGCGACGGCGACGAGGACGCCCGGCACCGGCAGCTCGACGAACTGCCCGTGCGCGTCCTGCTGCGCGTCCGCGAAGACGCCGACCCGGTCGTCCTCGACTGCTGGAAGGCCCTCCAGCTGCTGCGGTCCGCCGCGTCGGGGGAGCGGCCCGAGCTCGACCCGGACATGGTCGCGCGCATCTCGCCGGAGCACCTGCTGTTCACGACGCCGGTGTTCGGCGGGGTGCCGTGGGAGACCAGCGGCCTCGGCGGCACGCCGTGGGAGACCAGCGGGTTCGGCGCGGGCAGCTCCTACGGGCGCACCCGCGGCGCCAACCGGATCCCGGTGACGCTGGCCGCGGCCCCGCCGTACCGCAGCGAGAAACCGGCGCACCGGCGGCCGGTGATCGCCGTGCTGGACACCGGCATCGGCCCGCACCCGTGGTTCGGGCTGGCCGACCGCTCCGCGCCGCCGGCCGCCGGCGCCGGGCTCGCCGTCGCGCCCGGCATCCAGGCGGCGATCCGGCAGGGCGAGCTCGACGCCGGCACCACCCTGCCCACCCAGCTGCTCCGGGACTACTGGGACGCGCCGACGACCGGGCAGCCGCTGATCGGCGACGTCGACACCGACACCGGGCACGGCCTGTTCATCGCCGGGATCATCCGGCAGGCCTGCCCCGAAGCCGACACCCTCGCGATCCGCGTGGTGCACAGCGACGGCGTCGCCTACGAAGCCGACGTCCTGCTGGCCCTGCACCTGCTCGCCGACCGCGTCCGCGCCGCGCAGGCGGACAACCGGCCCGAGGACATGGTCGACATCGTCTCGCTGTCGCTGGGCTACTACGAGGAAAACCCGGTGGACGTGGCCTACACCGGCCTGTTCGGCGCGGCCGTCGCCGAGCTGCTGAACCTCGGCGTGCTCGTCGTCGCCGCGGCGGGCAACGACGCCACCACGCGCCGGTTCTACCCGGCGGCCTTCGCCGACCAGCCGCTCGGCGGCGGCAGCGGCCCGCAGGTGATCAGCGTGGGGGCGCTCAACCCCGACGTCACGACGAGCAAGGCGCTGTTCTCCAACGAAGGTCCGTGGGTGCGCTGCTGGGCGACCGGCGCGGGCGTCGTCAGCACCTACCCGACCGACGTCCGCGGCACCGCGGCCGCCGACCACGAGGTACCCGGCTTCGGCCGCAGCTCCTTCGACCCGGACGACTACAGCGCCGGCTTCGCGGTCTGGGACGGCACGTCGTTCGCCGCGCCGCTCGCCGCCGCCGAACTCGGCAAGGCCCTGCTCCAGTCCGGCGACCTCGCCACGGTGGACCGCGAAACCGTCGTCAAGCGCGCTTGGACCGCGCTGAGCTCGCTGTGAACGTGGCCAAGACCGACCACGCTCGCGTGGCGACCCTGTTCGACGCCGCGCGGGCGGGCGACCGCGCGGCGCTGGACGAGCTGGTTTCCCTGCTCACGCCGTTGCTCTGGCAGGTGGCGCGTGACCAGGGACTCGACCCCGAGCACGCGGCCGACGTCGTGCAGACGACGTGGCTGCGGCTGCTCGGCTCGTTCGCGGAGATCCGCTCGCCGGTCGCGCTGACCGGCTGGCTGATCACCGTGACCAAACGGGAGGCCTGGCGCACGGGGGAACGGCGCCAGGTCGAGCGGCCGCTGCCGGAGCTCCCGGAGCGGCTTTCCGAAGCGTCACCGGCACCCGAGGAGGGGGTGCTGCGCGAGGACCAGCGCGTGCGCTTGTGGCGCGCGGTGGACAACCTGCCCGAGCGCTGCCGCAGCCTGCTGCGGATCGTGGCGTTCGTGCACCGGCCGGACTACGCCGAAGTCGGCGCCCGGCTGGGCATGCCGAGGGGGAGTATCGGCCCGACCAGGGGACGCTGCCTCGCGCGCCTGCGCGAGCAGCTACTCGCCAACGGCGAAGGAGATTGGCTGTGACCACCGTCGAACCACCCGGCGCGAACGAGCCCCTGGACGAGCTCGACTTCCGGCTGCTGGCCGGCGTGCGCGAGCTGTGGGAAGACGCCGACCCGATGCCCGCCACGCTGCTGGACCAGATCCGGTTCGCGATCCAGCTGGAGGACGTCGACCTGGAGGTGATGCGCGTCCGCGACCAGGAGCAGCTCGCGGACGCGCGCAGTTCCGCCGAGCAGGGCAGGCTCATCACGTTCGACAGCGAAAGCCTGACGATCATGGTGAACGTGAGCCCGGAGGCGGGCGGGACGATCCGCCTGGACGGCTGGCTGACCCCGCCGGCCGAGCACCCGATCGAAGTCCGCACCGCGAACGGCCCGCTGACCACGGCGTCCGACGCGGAGGGCCGGTTCGCGGTCGGCGGCGTGCCGCACGGGATGGTCCAGGTCCTGGTGCGCACGGTCGGCCGGGCGAGGACGGTGAGCACCCCGGCCATCGAACTCTGATTGCCGGGAGGCCGACACGTGTGATCGGGAGGTCGACACGCGTGATGGGAGGGTCGACACGCGTGATCAGGAGGTCGACACGCGTGATCGGGAGGCCGACACGTGAACGGGAGGTCGACACGCGTGATGGGAGGGTCGACACGGCGGTGGGGGCGCACCTCGGCGTCGAGCGCGGAACTCGAGAAGCTGCCTGATACCTCCGGCTCGGAGGTACGATCCGGGGCGTCCTTCCCCGGCCGAAAGGGCAGCCCGTGGTCGCGTCGCCGAGGGTCGAAGACCGGGTTCGCGACCTGCACCGGCGGGCGGTCGCGGCGACCAACGACGGCCAGCCGGTCGTCGGCGGGCGGCTGATCCGGTCCGCCGCGCGGCTGCTCGGCCTGCCCGCCACCGAACCACCAGAAGGGTGGCCGGCCTGGCCGGATCTCGCCACCCGCGTGCTCGGCACGTACGCGGCCGTCGAAACCGCGCTCGGCCACAGCGCGCGCGGGCTCGCGCTGCTCGACGAGGCCGACGTGCTCGTGTCGGACGCCGGGCGCGGGATCCTGCGCCAGCAACGCGGTCTCGTGCTCATCCTCATCGGCCGGCTGGACGAGGCACTGGCCTGCTTCGACGAGGCCATCCCGCTGCTGCGGCAGGCCGGTGAGTTCGTCGTGCTCGCCCGGACGCTGCTCAACCGCGCGATGCTGCACCAGTACGCCGGGCGCGTCCGGCTCGCGCTCGCCGACCTCGACCAGTGCGAGCAGATCGGCGCGAGCCGGCCCGAAGAAGAAGGCCTGGCCCGGATCTTCGCCAAAGCCGCGCACGGCCGCGGCCAGGCGCGGGTGCTCACCGGCGACATCCCGGGTGCCCTGCGGGACTTCGACGCGGCGAGCGGCTTCTACGCCGAGCAGAGCGTCGGGATGCTGCCGGTGCTGGCCGTCGACAAGGCGCGGGCGCTGCTGGCCGCCGGGCTGCCCCACGAAGCCGCCGCCGAACTGGACGCGGCGCTCGAGCAGTTCCCGCGGCTGCGGATGAACCAGGAACACGCCGAGGCCGAGCTGACCAGGGCGCTGGCCGCGCTGGCGAGCGGCGACCCGGCCGCCGCGCGTGGCTGGGCGGGCCGGGCCGAACGCCGGTTTCGCCGCCGCGGCAACGAAACCTGGGCGGCGGTCGCGCGGCTGACCGTACTGCGCGCGGACTTCGCGGCCGGGCGGCGGATCTCCCGCGTCGGTGCCGAGGCGACCGCGCTGGCCGGCCGGCTCACCGGCCTCGGCCTGCGCAACGACGCGGAAATCGCCGCGCTGCTGGCCGCGCGGGCCCGGATCGCGCTCGGCGACCTCGACGCCGCCCGCGCCGGGATCGCCCCGCGCGACCGCCGGACCGCACCGCTGGAAAACCGCCTGGTGCGGCGGCTCGCGCTGGCCGAACTCGGGGCCGCGAGCGGGCACCGGCGGGTGACGTTCGCGAACGCGCGGGCCGGCCTGGCGCAGCTGCAGCGGCACCGCAGCCGCTTCGGCAGCGTCGACCTGCAGACCGGGACGACGTCACTGGGCAAGGAACTCGCCACCGCCGGCCTCGCCGCCGCGCTCGCCCAGCGCTCGCCGGGCGTCGTCTTCCGCTGGCTCGACCGCTCGCGCGCGCAGGCGTTCCGGTTCCGGCCGGTGCGCCCGCCCGCGCACCCGGAGACCGTCGACGCCGTCGCCGAGCTGCGGTTCCTCTCGATGCAGATCCGGGCGGGCGAGCTCGCCGGGAAGCCGGACACCCAGGCCGTCAAGCGGTGTGCCGCGCTGGAACGGGAGATCCGCGCCAAGGGCTGGCAGGCCGAGGGCGCCGACGCCGGCCACGCCGAGGCGAAGCTGCGCGAGATCGGCGACGAGCTCGCGGCGACCGGCAGCGCGATGGTGTGCTTCCTCGCCGACCGCGGCGCGCTGTGCGCGCAGGTGATCGCGAACCACCGGGTGGCGCTGGTCGAGCTCGGCCCGGTGGCGGCCGTCGCCGAGCCGGTCGCCCGGCTGCACAGCGACCTGGACGCGTTGTGCGGGCGCCGGCTGCCGCCGCAGCTGGACCAGGTGATCCGCCGCTCGGTGCGGACGCAGGTCACCGCGCTGGACGCGGTCCTGCTGGCCCCGCTGGCCGCCCGGCTCGGCGACCTCGACGTCGTCGTCGTGCCGACGGGTGCGCTTTCGGCGGTCCCGTGGGGGCTGCTGCCGACGTTGCGCGGCCGGCCGGTGACGGTCACGCCGTCGTCGTCGACCTGGTTCGACGCCGGCCGCCGGTCCGGCCGCGCGACCGGCCCGCCGCTGCTCGTCGCGGGCTCCGACCTGACCCACGCGGAGGCGGAGGTCGCCCGGCTCGCGCCGCTGTACCCGGACGCGGAGGTGCTGACCGGCCCGGACGCGACGGTCGCGGCGACGCTCAAGGCGTTCGACGGCTGCCGCCTGGCCCACTTCGCCGCGCACGGCCACCACGAGCAGGAAAACGTGCTGTTCTCCCGGCTCAACCTGGCCGACGGGCCGTTGATGGCCTACGACGTCCAGCAGCTGGCGACGGCGCCGGAGCAGGTGGTGCTGTCCTCGTGCGACGTCGGCCAGACGGTGGTGCGCGCGGGCGACGAGGTCCTGGGCTTCACGGCGGCGCTGCTCTACGGCGGCAGCCGCACGGTGGTCTCGAGCGTGGCCCGCGTCGACGACCGCACCGCGGGCGGCGTGATGCTGGCGTTCCACAAAGCCCTGGCGGTCGGCACGCCGCCGGCGCGGGCTCTCGCGGACGCGGCGCAGGCGGAACCGCTGATGCCGTTCGTCTGCTTCGGCCGCAGCTGACTCCCGTCCCGATCACCCACCGGGCGCGGATGTCAACGGTTCCCCGGCCGATCCGGCCCGACGTCACTCGATCGAGTGAAGCGCGGAGCCGCGCGTCATTCCTGGAGCAGGGTTCCCTCTTCCTCGGTGCGGCGGTAACCGGCCGGCACGCCCCCCGACTGGCCGGTTACCGCTGCGAGTTCCCTACTCACGGTGGCGCGCTCCGGCTTACGTGCCGCTTCGCCCCGGCCGCGGGTTCCGCACCGAGGGCCGCACCTCGCCACCGGCTCAGGCGGAAGACCAGCCGTCGCCCCATTCGGCGTCGCGGGCGGCGCGGTAGCGCGGACCCTGCTTCTTCGAGACGGCAACCGCGGGCTTCAGCCCTTCGGAGGCCGTGCACAGGTCGAGCGCGACCCAGCCCTTGTGCTTCTTCGGGTGCCGGATGATCCGCGCGTCCGGCCGTTCGGGCTCGAGCCGGGACGCGACGACGTATGCGTACTTCTCGTCCTCGAACCCGAGCGTGCCCGCCTTGAGCTTCCGGTGCAGTCCCGAGCGCGGGAGCCGCGCGGCGAAGTGGCACCAGTCCGCACCGGGCGCGATCGGGCACGCGCCGTCGTGCGGGCACGGCGCGACGACGTGCAGGCCGAGCTCGATCAGCTGGGCGCGGGCGGCGCGGATCCGCTCGTAGCCCGCCGGTGTGCCGGGCTCGATCAAGGCGACCGCGCCGGCTTCGGCGGCCAGCCAGCGCACGACGTCGGCCCGGCCGGCCTCCGGGAGCTCGCCGAGCACGTAGGACAGCGTGACGAGGTCCGCCGCGGGGGCGGGCGCGGCGGGGTCGACGAGCCCGCGCCGCCATTCGGCGTCCCGGACCGCGGCTCGCCCGGCGCCCGCGGCGAGCCGCTTGCCGAGCCCGATGGCCCCGGCGACCTGCTCCAGCACGGTGCACTTGGCCAGCGAAGGCCACACGGCCGCGGCCGCCCACACGGCGGCGCCGGTGCCGCCGCCGACGTCGATCTGCGTACGCGGTTCGAAGCCGGGAGCGCGTGACGCGGCTTCGGCGAGCACAGCGTGTACGGCGGCGTACGTCGCCGGCATGCGGTAACCGGCGTAGGCGGCGATGTCGGCTTCGGAGCTGAGGATCGGCGAAGTCGCCGCGTCACCTTGGCGGTAGCGCGCGCTGAGCCGGTCGACGGACTGCGTCAGCCGGGCCACGGGGTGCCGGGCCAGCTCGTCGTCGAGCGCGGAGGAGAGGTCGTCGGGGAGTACCGCCACGGCTCAAGATTCTCCCCTGTCCGGTTTGTCCGCCCGTCCCCCGGGCCCTGAGCTGCTAGCTTTCCCGCGCAAAACTTTTTCGGTGGACGCTGTCGATCCGGCGTCCGGCCGTTCGACGCGTGGGCAACGGCAACGAAGGGAGACCGCAGTGCGGTTCATGGTGATCGTCAAGGCGAACGAGGAGTCCGAGGCGGGCCGGGGCCCCAGCGCCGAGTTGCTGGCCGAGATGGGAAAGTTCAACGAAGAGCTGGTCAAGGCCGGCATCCTGCTCGCCGGCGAGGGGCTCACGCCGAGCTCGCAGGGCGCACGGGTCGTCTTCTCCGGCAGCGAAGAGCCCAAGGTCGTCGACGGCCCGTTCGCCGAGACCAAGGAGCTCGTCGGCGGCTTCTGGATACTGCAGTGCCGCGACCGCGAAGAGTGCATCGAGTGGATCAAGCGGATGCCCAACCCCGACGGCCACGCCGGCGAGGTCGAGATCCGGCGCGTCGCCGAGGCGGCCGACTTCGAGAACATGACGCCCGAGGTCGAAGCGCTCGAAGGCCGGCTGCGCGCGCAGAGCACCGGGAACGCGTGATGCGTTTCCTGGTGATGGTCAAGGCCGCACCCGAGACCGACGCGCCCGGCTTCCAGCCCACCGCCGCGGAACTGGCCGAGATGGCGCAGTTCAACGACCGGCTGTTCAAGGAGGGCCGCATCGAGTACGCCGAGGGCCTGACGTCCAGCGCGGAAGGCGCGCGCATCCTCTTCCAGGGCGAGACAGAGCCGAAGGTCGTCGACGGGCCGTTCGCGGAGACGAAGGAACTGATCGCCGGGTTCTGGGTGCTGAACGGCGAGTCGCTCGAGGACGTCGTGGCGCTGATGAAACAGGCGCCCGGCACCGAGGCGCGGACGGGGGTGCTGGAGATCCGCCCGATCAGCGAGTAGCGGGTTGCACCCCGCCGCCGCACCCTGTCTGATGGCCGGGTGACGGTTGCGGAGGCCCGGAGAACGGTCGAAACGGTCTGGCGGATCGAGTCGCCGCGGCTCATCGCGGGCCTGGCCCGGATGGCCCGTGGTGACGTCGGCCTGGCCGAGGAACTGGCGCAGGACGCGCTGGTCGCGGCGCTGGAGCAGTGGCCGGAGTCCGGCGTGCCCCGCAATCCCGGCGCCTGGCTGATGACCATCGCCAAGCGCCGCGCGATCGACCAGTTCCGCCGCAACGAGCGGTACGCGGAGAAGCTCGAAGAAGTCGGGCGCGACCAGCGGCTCGGCGAGGGCGTCCTGCCCGACTTCGACACCGCGCTCGACGACCACATCGAAGACGACGTCCTGCGCCTGCTGTTCGTCGCCTGCCACCCGGTGCTGAACACCCAGGCCCGGGTCGCGCTGACGCTGCGCATGCTCGGCGGCCTGACCACCGACGAGATCGCGCGGGCCTTCCTGGTCCGCGAATCGACGATCGCCCAGCGGATCGTGCGCGCGAAGAAGGCCCTGACCGCGGCGAAGGTGCCTTTCGAGGTGCCGGAGGGCGAGGAGCGCGTCGCCCGGCTTTCGTCCGTGCTCGAAGTGATCTACCTCGTGTTCAACGAGGGTTACTCGGCCACCCGCGGCGACGACTGGATGCGGCCGGCGCTGTGCGAGGAGGCGATGCGGCTCGGCCGCGTGCTCGCCGGCCTGATGCCGGGTGAGTCGGAGGTCCACGGCCTGGTCGCGCTGATGGAGCTGCAGGCGTCCCGCGCGAAGGCCCGCACCGGCCCGAACGGCGAACCCGTGCTGCTGCTGGACCAGGACCGCTCCCGGTGGGACCGGTTCCTGATCCAGCACGGCCTCGCGGCGCTGGCGTTGTCGGAGGAGATCGCCGAAGGCGCGTACGGCCCGTACTCGGCCCAGGCGGCGATCGCGGCCTGCCACGCGCGCGCCCGGACGGCCGAAGAGACGGACTGGACGCGCATCGCGGCGCTCTACGAAGGCCTCGGCAAGCTCCAGCCGTCCCCGGTGATCGAGCTGAACCGCGGGGTGGCGGTGGCGATGGCGTACGGACCCGAGGCGGGCCTGGCGGTCGTCGACGCCGTCGCCGGGGAGGCGGCGCTGAAGGACTACCACCTGCTGCCCAGCGTCCGGGGCGACCTGCTGGAGAAGCTCGGGCGGCTGCCGGAAGCCGAGCAGGAGTACCGGCGGGCGGCGGAGATGACGGAGAACTCCCGCGAGCGGGAGCTGCTCCTCAACCGCGCGAAGGCCGTCAGCGCCTAACGGCCCCGCCACGCGAGCGGTGACAGCGTCAACGCCGCTTCCGCGACCTTCCGGGCTGTCTCCGTCTTGAGGCCCTTCCGCGCGGACGCGATCCACTCGTCGACCGGCCGGACGCCGATGTCGCGGTACTCCAGGGCCTGCAGCAGCATCTCCAGCTTGTCCGCGTCCTTGGCGCACAGCGCTTCCGCGGATTCCCGGGTCTCGTACTCCTCCACCGCCGCGCGGACGAGCTCGCGCGAGCGCTCCGGCAGCGACGCCGTCTGGTCGGCGGTGATGTCCCGTGGTTCCGGCTTGCGCAGGTATTCGGTGGCGGTCAGCGGCAGGTCGCCGGTGCGCGTCTCCTGCGTGTCGTGCCACAGCGCGAGGAACGCGGCCCGCTCCGGCGACGCGCCTTCCTCCACCGCGATCAGCGCCGCGAGCTGGGCGGCGCGCAGGCTGTGCTCGCCGACCGATTCCGGGTCGCGGACGCCGGCGTGCCACCAGCCGGACCTCCTGATGCGCTTCAGGAGCCCGAGCTCGTAACCGAAGGACGCCAGCGGCTCACTCATGCCGCCCAGCCTAGGGCGACGGGATCATCGCCGTCAGGATCGTCGCCTGGAGGAGCGAAATCACGCCGACGACCGCGGTGAGCAGCAGCGACCACAGGAACGTCTGCCGCAGCAGCGAGCCCTCCCTGCCGCTCTGCCCGATCGCCGTCGCGCCGATCGACAGGTTCTGCGGCGAGATCATCTTGCCCATCACGCCGCCCGAGGTGTTCGTCGCGCCGGCCAGGACCGGGTTGAGGTCCAGCTGCTGGGCCGAGATCACCTGCATCGGGCCGAACAGGCTGTTCGTCGACGCGTCCGAGCCGGTCAGGAACACACCCAGCCAGCCGATGTAGGCCGAGAACAGCGGGAACACCGCGCCGGTCGTCGCCAGGGCCAGGCCCAGGGTCTGCGTCGCGCCCGAGTAGTTCATCACGAACGCGATCGCCAGGATCACGAAGATCGTCGCCAGGGCCCAGCGCATCTGGACCAGCGTCTTCCGGTACGTCGTCAGCAGCAGTTTCGGCCGGGCGCCCATCGCGAACCCGGCGATCACCGCCGCGACGAGGGCGACCGTGCCGGGCGAGAACAGGAAGTCGATGGTCAGCGTCGCCGCGTACGGCGTGTTCTTCGCGGTGATCGGCGGGTGCTGGACGACGTGGTTGTGCAGCCCCGGCCACGCGAAGACCCAGTCCGCCCGGTGCAGCAGCTTGGTCAGGTCGAGCCACGCGGGGAGGTTCTTGAAGATCGTGCCGATCCGCGACAGGAAGATCGCCAGGACCAGGACGATGTAGGGCATCCACGCGTAGAGCGCGCCGCGCTCGCTCCGGGCCGCACCGAGGCTTTTGACAGCGCTTTCTTCGCCGTCGAACCGCCAGACGGCCGCCGGTTGCCAGAACCGCGTCAGGATCCACAGCGCGGCCATCGCCGTCAGTGCGGCGAGGACGTCGACCAGGCTGGCGCTGATGTAGTTGGACGCGGCGAACTGCATGGCCGCGAACGCGAGCCCGGCGGTGAGCACCGCGGGCCACACCTCGAGCATGCGCTGCCAGCCGGCCAGGACGACGACCAGGAACGCCGGGATGATCAGGGCCAGCACCGGGACCTGGCGGCCGACCGCCGCCGAGAACAGCTCGGTCGCCTGGTCCGGCTTGAGGTGCATGATCGGCGCGGTCAGCCGGCCGAGCACGATCAGCGGGTTGCCCAGCCCGCCGAACGCGACCGGCGCGGTGTTCGCCAGCAGCGCCAGCACGACGGCCTTCACCGGCGGGAACCCCAGCGCGGCCAGCATCGCCGCGGTGATCGCGATCGGGGACCCGCCGCCGGCGACGCCTTCCAGCAGCGCGCCGAAGCCGAACGCGATCAGCAGCGCCTGCAGCCGCCGGTCCTCGCTGAACCCGGCGAGGACGCGCTTGATGGCGTCGAAGCGGCCGGTGGCGACGGTGACGTTGTGGAAGTACACGGCGTGGAAGGCGATCCAGGCCACCGACCACACCCCGAACACGACACCCATCGCGGCGGAGTCGAACGCGAGTGCGGCGGGCATGCGGTAGCGCAGCAGGGCGACGCCGAGCGCGGTGACCAGCGCGAGCGCGGCGGAAAGGTGCGCGGAGAAGCGGACCACCCCGAGCGCGACGAGCAGCACGATGATCGGGAGGGCGGCGAGCAGCGCGGAGACCCACAGCCCGCCCGCCGGCTGGTAGTCCTGGATCCAGGTCACGATCGGCTCCTTGTCCGGGTCGGTCAGGCCGGCCGGCTCCGGACGTACCCGAGCCGCAGGGAGAGGGCGGCGGCGGTCCCGGCGACGGAGGCCCCGAGCTCGTCGAGGCGGCGCAGCACGCGCGGCGCGGGCCCGGCGATGCTGATGGCGGCGATCGGCCGTCCCGAGTGGTCCCGCACGGCGGCGGCGACGCACCCGACGTCCGGCTCGTTCTCGACCTCGTCGACGGCCCAGCCGCGGCGGCTGGTCTTCGCGAGCTCGTCGAGCAGCCGGTGCGGATCGCTGATCGTCTTGAGGGTGAGCGGATCGAGCTTCATCCGGCGCACGCGTTCGAGCCGGTCGGCCTCGGGCAGCGCGGCGAGCCAGGCCTTCCCGAGCGAGGTGGCGTGCTGCGGCCGCCGCGTGCCGAGCCGGCACGCGAGGGTGACGGCACTGGCACTGCGTTCGGTGGCGACGTAGACCATGGTGTCGTTGTCCGGCACGGCGAGGTAGGTGGTCTCCCCGGACCGTTCGGCGAGCGAGGCGAGGTACCGCGGAGCGCACCGGTGCAGATCGGTGGCGGCCATGGCCCGCGCGCCGAGTTCGACGAGCCGCGTGCCGAGCCGCACCCGCCCGGTGACCTGGTCGGCTTCGAGGTACTCGAGGTTCTTCAGGGTCCCGACGATCCGGTAGGCGGCGCTGCGGGAAAGCCCCAGTTGCCGCGCGATCGCATTGGTGGAAATCTCCTGGTGCCGCCCGACGTGCTCCAGCACGGCGAGCCCGCGTTCGAGGGTTCCGCTTTGTTCCAGCCCGCGTTCCGGTCCCACGCTGCCCTCCGTTGGACGTTTTCCCGCTCAGCGGCACGCCTTTCCGCTGGCTGGGGTTGGACGGTAACACCTCCGATGTATCTGCGGTAGATCTTGGAATAAGTCGGAACAATGCGGGTGGTTGTGGATGCTAATTGGTTCAACATCCGATGGTTAAGTTTCCTACCTATGGCGGTTGTGCTGGTCTTGACGGGCGCGTTCGACGGGTTCGACGGGCGGTTTTGTTCATGTCCGTGAATGGGTGGGGGGTTATCTACAGGGGGAGCGCAATGTGGACAAACCGGCTCGAGTGCGGGTTCTTCAGCGGTTGTTGTCGGCCCGCGCCGATACGCTGGACCCGGGGGGCGCCCCCGCGGGGAGGGGTGGGTTTCCGGCTCGCGCGGCGCAGTGGGCGGGGCGGGTTTGACCGGGACGGGCTTGCGGGCCCGAACCGCGGTGACCTGTCGCCGCGGGCCCGGGTGCAGCGCTGGCGGCAGGCAGCCAACCGCGGAACCCGCGAGGGGCAAAGAGTGCAAGCCGCTCGGTCCCCTCAGGAAGTGACCGCGGCCCGAACCTCCTCGAGCGCCACCCGTGCCGCCTCGCCGAACTCCCCGGCCTCCCCGGCACTCCACCGCTCATAGGCGATCTTCATCGCCAGCGCCCCCAGCTCCGCCGCGACCCGCGCCGGCAACTCCGCCACCCCTCGCCCGCGCAACGCTTCGACCATCGCCGCCGTCAGCGCCAGGCCCTTCAGTGCCTCACGCTCCCGCAGCTCCGGATGCGCCTCGATCACCGACCGCCGGCGGGCGCTGAACTCCCGCCGCGATGCCGTGAACGCCTCGCGGCCCATTGCCTCCATGGCGCACGCCACCGCCTCGAACGGGCCGGCCGTCGAAGGAGCGGCGGCAACGGCCGCGCCCAGTATCGAGGTGAGCGTGCCGCCTCCGAAGAGCACCTCCCGCTTGTCCTGGAAGTGCCGGAAGAACGTGCTCTTCGTCAACCCCGCGCGCTGGGCGATGTCGATCACCGTCGTGTTCTCGTAGCCCCGCTCCGCGAACAGCTCGAGCGCCGCCCTGCTCAGCCGCTCCGGGGCGTTCGGTTCCCAGCGAGCCATGTCCGCCAGCTTACGGCACCAAGTCCCGTCGGACCGTGTACGGTGATGAGACCAAGTCCCATCGCAAGGAGGTTCCCATGAGCCGAGCCGTCGTCTACGAGAAGTTCGGTGGCCCCGAGGTGCTCGACCTGCGCGAAGTCCCCGAGCCGCACGCCGGCCCCGGTGAGGTGCGCGTGCGCGTCACCGCCGCCGGGCTGAACCCCATGGACTGGGCCCTCGCCGCCCGGCCCGAAGCCGCCGCGCGGTTCGGTGTCACCCTGCCGTCCGGCTTCGGGTACGACTTCGCCGGCGTGGTCGACGAAGGCGGGCCGCGAGCCGCCGCCGGCGATCGGGTCTACGGCGGGGCGCTCGGGCGGGCCGTCGCCGACTTCGTCGTCGTCAAAGCGGAAGACTCGCTCTTCCCCACCCCGGACGGCGTCAGCGACGAAGTCGCGAGCACCCTCCCCGTGGCCGGGGCCTCCGCGGCCGCCGCGCTGGCCGCCGTCGGCCTGCGGGCCGGGGACACCGTCCTGATCGGCGGGGCCGCCGGTGGGGTCGGCATCTTCGCCGTCCAGCTCGCGAGGCTGGCCGGCGCCACCGTCATCGGCACCGCCTCCGAAGCCACCTTCCCGTTCCTGCGCGAGCTCGGCGCCGAGCCCGTCGCCTACGGACCCGGACTGGCCGGCCGGGCCGGCAAACCGACCGCGGCCATCGACCTCTTCGGCACGGAGACCGCGGAGGCCGCGCTCGAACTCGGGGTCCCGCCCGAGCGCATCGCCACGATCGCCGCCGGGCCCAACCCGCCGGGCGGCGTGCGCGCCACCGGGGGCTACGACGCCGAACCCGGGGCCGTCGAGCGGATCGCCGACGCCGTCGCCGCCGGGCGGCTCACCGTGCCCACAGCCGCCGTCTTCCCGGTCGACCGGATCCGCGACGCCGTCGCGCTGCAGGCGGGGCGGCACGTCCACGGCAAGGTCGTCGTGACGCTGTAAGGAACGCACTGGAGAGCGGGGTCACGGACTCAGGAAAATCACAGCGCCCGGCGGGCACCATCCAGCCGGTGTCCGTCCGAAGTCCCCTCCGCACCCGCGCGTCCGTGGCCGCCGGGCGGCTGACCGCCTGGCTGTCACGCAGCTCGGGGCTCGGCCGCGGCGGCATGATCGGTGGCCGCGTCACGCTGGCCCTCGACCCGGCCGCCCTCCGCCGCCTCGGCCGCGAACGCACCGTCGTGCTCGTCACCGGCACCAACGGCAAGACGACGACGTCGCTGATGCTCACCCGCGCGCTGGAAACGCTGGCCGAGGTCGCCGCCAACAGCGACGGCTCGAACATGCCCGACGGCGTCCTCGCCGCGCTGACCGCCCGCCCCGACGCGCCCTACGCGGTGCTCGAGGTCGACGAGACCTACGTGCCGTGGGTGGCCGACCAGGTCCGCCCCGCCGTGCTGGTGCTGCTCAACCTGAGCCGCGACCAGCTGGATCGGGTCGGGGAAGTCCGGGCCATGGAACGCGACCTGCGGGCCGCCATCGCCGGGCTGCCCGGCACGGTGGTCGTCGCGAACTGCGACGACGTCCTGGTGACGTCGGCGGCGAGCGCGGCCGCGAAGCTCGTGTGGGTGAGCACGGGCCGCCGCTGGACCGGCGACTCGACGGCGTGCCCGCGCTGCGACGGCCGCGTCGAAACCCACGACCGGCACTGGAGCTGCGAGTGCGGGCTCGCCCGGCCGGAACCCGGCTGGACGCTCGACGGCGAACTCGTCCGCACCCCCGGCGGCCGCGAGGTCGACCTCGACCTGCGGCTGCCCGGCGAGGTCAACCGGGCGAACGCCGCGCTCGCGCTCGCCGCGGCGCACCGGCTCGGCGTCCCGCCGCACACCGCCGCGGCGCGGCTGCGGACCATCACCGACATCGGCGGCCGCTACCGGACGATCCGCCGGTCGCGGCACTCCGTGCGGCTGATGCTGGCGAAGAACCCGGCCGGCTGGGTGGAGACGCTGCGCGTGCTGGACGAGGACACCCCGGTCGTCGTCGCGGTCAACGCGCAGGAAGCCGACGGCCGGGACCTGTCCTGGCTGTGGGACGTGCACTTCGAGCGGCTCCGCGGGCGTCAGGTGGTCGTCACCGGCGAGCGCGGCGCCGACCTTTCCGTGCGGCTCTGCTACGCCGAAGTCGCGCACTGGGCCGAGCCGGACCCGGTCGCCGCGATCGACGCGCTGCCGCCCGGTGCCGTCGAGCTCGTCGCCAACTACACCGCGTTCCGCGACCTGGTGGGCAGGCTGCCCAGTGGCTGATTCCACCGTCCACATCGGACTTCTGTTGCCGGAGGTGCTCGGCACCTACGGCGACACCGGCAACGCCCAGGTGCTGAGCAAGCGGCTGCACTGGCGCGGGCTCGACGCCGAGGTGGTCCCGGTCGGGCTCGGCGAGCCGGTGCCGTCCACTTTGGACCTGTACCTGCTCGGCGGCGGCGAGGACGGCGCCCAGGCGCTGGCCGCCGCGCACCTGCGCAAGTACCCGGGCCTGCGGCGGGCGGTCGCGGGCGGCGCGGTGGTGTTCGGCGTGTGCGCCGGCCTGCAGGTGCTGGGTACCCGCTTCCGCGGCCTCGACGGCGTCGACCACGACGGGCTCGGCCTGCTCGACCTCACCACCGAACCCGGCGAGCAGCGCGCGGTCGCCGAGCTGGTGGCCACGCCGTCCCGGCTGCTGGACGGGCAGGCCCTGACCGGGTTCGAGAACCACCTCGGCGTCAGCAAGCTCGGCGCCGACAGTGAGCCGCTCGGGCGGGTCGTGCGCGGCACCGGCAACGGCGACGGCACCGAGGGCGCGGTGACCGACCGGGTCGTCGGCACCTACCTGCACGGCCCGGCGCTGGCCCGCAACCCCGCGCTGGCCGACCTGCTGCTGACCTGGACGGTCGGGCACCCCCTGGGGCCGCTGGAGCTGCCCGAGGTCGGACGCCTGCGCGCGGAACGGCTCGCCGTCCCGCGCCGCCGCCGGGGCGCGTGACGGGTGGCCGCGAGCGCCCCGCCGCTGGTCCGCCCGCGCGGGGGGCTCGCTCGTGGTTACGCTGCGTTGGTGAGACTGGGCAGGGTGATCGCCGCGACCGGCGTCCGGATGCGCACCACCGCGGTGGCGGTGTTCGCGCTCGCGCTGGCCATCGCCGCCGCGGGCGTGGTCGTGGTGTTCCTGCTGGAGGAGTCGCTCGACCGCAGTGTCACCGAGAGTGCCCGCAGCACCGGGCGGCAGGTCGCCATCCAGCTCATCCGCGAAGGGGCGCGTGACCTGAGCGCCAGCGACGTCGCCAGCACCGGGGACACCGAAGCCGTCACGCAGGTCCTGGACGCGCGGGGGACGCCGATCGCGAGCGACCCGGCGATCGTCGGGCACCCGCCGCTGACCGCGGCCCGCCCGGCCGTCGGGCTCGAGATCGTCGAAACGCTGCCGCTCGGGCTGAACGGCGACAACGACGACTACCGCGTGGTGTCCCAGGAGGTGAACGGGCCGGGCGGGCCGTTCACCGTGATTTCCGCGCGTTCGCTGGAGCCGGTGACGGAGGCGTCGACGCGGTTGACCCTGCTGCTCGGCCTGATCGCCGTGCCGCTGCTGGCGATCGCCGGGCTCGCCGTGTACCGCGCGGTCGGCTCGGCGCTGCGGCCGGTGGAACGGATGCGCCGGACCGTCGCGGAGATCTCGACGCGCGACCTCGCCGCGCGCGTGCCCCTGCCGCCGGGCGGCGACGAGGTGCACCGCCTGGCCGTGACGCTCAACGAAATGCTGTCCCGGCTCGCGTCGGCCCAGGCCGCGCAACGCCGGTTCGTCGCCGACGCCAGCCACGAACTGCGCTCGCCGCTGTCGACGATCAGCACTGCACTCGACGTCTCCGGGCGGCACCCGGAGAGCACCGGGGACCTGGTGCCGGTGATCGCCCGGGAGACCGCGCGGCTGCGGGAGCTCGTCGACGACCTGCTCATGCTGGCCCGCACCGACGACGCGACCGACCGGCCGCAGCGCACCGAAGTCGACCTCGACGACATCGTCCGCGCCGAGGCCGAGCGGCTCCGCGGCGAAAGCACGGTCGACGTCGAGGTCCGGGCCGGGCCGGCGAAGGTGCACGGCAGCGAGGCCCAGCTGCGCCGGGCGGTGCGGAACCTGGTCGACAACGCGCGCGGGCACGCGCGCTCGCGGATCCGCGTCAGCAGCGCGGTGCGCGGCGACCTCGCCGTCGTCGAGGTGAGCGACGACGGCCCCGGCGTCGGGGAAGCGGACCGGGAACGGATCTTCGAGCGGTTCGTCCGGCTCGACGCGTCACGGCAGCGCGGGCACGGCGGGACCGGCCTTGGCCTGCCGATCGTGGCCGGCATCGCGGCGCGTCACGGCGGCCGGGCGCGCTACGCCGAGTCCGACGAGCCGGGCGCGCGGTTCGTGATCGAGCTGCCGGTGATCGACCTGCCGAAGGAGGAGTAGTGCGCCTGCTGATCGTGGAGGACGAACGCGAGTTCGCGGAGACGCTGCGGCGGGGGCTGGTCGCGGAGGGGTTCACCGCCGACGTCGCGCACACCGGTCGCGAGGGTCTCTGGCGGGCGACCGAGCACGCCTACGACGTCGTGGTGCTCGACATCATGCTGCCCGAGCTGTCCGGCTACGAGGTGCTCAAACGCCTGCGGGCGGCCGAAAACTGGACGCCGGTGCTGATGCTGACGGCGAAGGACGGCGAATACGACGAAGCCGACGCGTTCGACCTCGGCGCCGACGACTACCTGTCCAAGCCGTTTTCCTTCGTCGTGCTCATCGCCCGGCTGCGGGCGTTGCTGCGGCGCGGCGCCCCGGCCCGGCCGGCCGTGCTGGAGGCGGGCGACCTGCGGCTCGACCCCTCCGCCCGGACCGTCCACAGGGGACAAAAGCGGATCGAGCTCACCGCGCGGGAGTTCGGGTTGCTGGAGTTCCTGCTGCGGCGGGCGGGCACGGCGCTGTCGAAGAACGAGATCCTGAGCCACGTCTGGGACGCGCACTACGACGGAGACGAGAACGTCGTCGAGGTGTACATCGGCTACTTGCGCCGCAAGATCGATGCGCCGTTCGGCACGCACACCATCGAGACGGTCCGCGGAGTGGGCTACCGGCTCGTGGACGTTACTCGATCGTAATCGAACAGGCGTTTCCGGGAATTGGTTCCGCCGGCCGTCCGCGAGTTGCGCCATTTGCTCCCGCCGGTTGGCGCGGACCGCCCAATCGTTCCGGCGAACCGGTGAAAAAAGCCGTGATCCGGCGCTCATACGTGCGATTGTCCCGGTTGCTACGGTGAGCATCCACCGGCGAGGAAAGCGATGACGGAATCGCCGACCCTGCTCCGCGCCGGAAACACGTGAATCGCAAGTCCGGCGAGAAATCCGTTTCCCGCCACGGAGCACCACCGGTTCCGGAAAGGAAGGTCGACACATTGGCTGTTTCGCCCGGTTCTTCGGCGGACATTGCGGCGGGTGTGCCGGCCAGGGTGGTGGACGACCGGATGCGCGGCGGCGGCGACCCGGACGGCCGGCCGTGACGCTGCAGCTCTACGGCGTCGTGCGGGCCGGGCACCCGCGGGCGCCGCGGACGGTGTGCTGGGAGGACCTCGCGATGGTCGTCGGCGAGCCCGAGCCCGATCCGGCGGCGCACCTGGCCGTGGTGTCCGCGCTCGTCGAAGGCGGCCCGGTGCTGCCGGCCCGGTTCGGCACCGTGGCCGCGGACGAAGACGCCGTCCGCACCGAAGTGCTCGCTCCGGCCGCCGCCACCTACCGCGCCGACCTCGACCGGCTCGACGGACTGGCCGAGGTGCACGTCTGCCTCCGGTTCACCGAACCGGGGTCGGCGTGGCGGGCGGCCCGCTCGGACGTCCTGCTCGCGCGGGTCGCCGAACGGGCCCGCGATTCCGTGGCGCTGCCCGCGGGGGAGAGCGCCGACGAGCGGTGGGCGTTCCTGGTCGGACTGGGCGACCTGCTCGTCGTGCGGGACACCGTGGCCGGGCTCGGCCGTGACGACGGCGTGCAGGCCGACTGGCTCGGGCCGCTGCCGGCGTACAGCTTCCTCGACCGGCGGACGTGCTCGCGGTGGAGCTGGTGAGCGGGGGCGGAACAGTCGCTGAACACTCGTCCCGGCGCTGGCCACCATGGCTCGCGGCCGGTGATCCTGGTGCCGTGACCAGCAGTGAAGTCGCCGCGCTCCCGCGTGCGTTCGGCGGGCCCGGCGCCGGGCCGGGGCAGTTCCGCGCGCCGTCGGGGATCGCCGTCGACCCGCGCGGCCGCGTGTGGGTGGCCGACACCGGCAACGACCGGGTCCAGGCGTTCGCCCGCGACGGCGCGCTCGTGCGTGTCCTGGCCGGGCGGCTCAAGGCGCCGGAAGGCGTGGCGATCGACGCGGGCGGCAACGTCTACGTCGCCGACACCGGGAACCGCCGGGTGGTCCAGTTTTCGTGGTGGGGCGGGTTCGTGCGCGAGTACGGCGGCCTGGCCCGGCCCCGCGCGGTCGCGCTCGACCACGCCGGGCGGCTGCTGGTGGACGACACCGGGCGCGTGGCCCGCTTCGACACCCGCACGGGCGCCGCGTTGTCCGACACGGCCGAGCCGATCGGCTCACCGCGGGACATGGCCGACGACGGCACGGGCGGTGTCTGGGTCGCCGAAACCGGCAACCACCGCATCGTCCACTTCGGAGCGGCCGGCTAGCTCTTCGAGATCGAGGCGGTCGCCCGGACGACGGCGGTGCACCGGTTTTCGACGTAGGCGAGGCCGCCTTCTTCGGCGATGCGGCGCGCTTCGGCGGAGACGATGCCCTGCTGCAGCCACAGCGCCTTGGCGCCGATCTCGACGGCGTCCCGCGCGATGCCCGCAGCTTCGGGCGACGGCCGGAAGACGTCGACGAGGTCCACGGGCTCGGGGATGTCCTTCAGCGACCGGTACACCTTCTCGCCGAGCAGCTCGGTCGCGGTCGGGTGCACCGGGATGATCCGGAAGCCGTGCGCCTGCAGGACCGCCGGGACGCCGTGCGCGGCCTTGGCCGGATCGCGGCTCAGCCCGACGACGGCGATGGTGTTCGCACCGGCGAGGATTTCTTCTGCGTTCATACCGGGGGAACGCGCGATCGGCGTCAAAGCTTCCAGACCCGCAGGCCGCGGACCCGGTAGACCGGCCACACGACGTGCCACGGCTTGCGGCGGGCGAAGGTCGCGGCGCAGGTCAGGATGTTGCGGGCGGACGTCGTGGCGACTTCGTGGCGGTCGGCCCAGGTCGCGCCCCTGGCGCCGACGGCGATCCGGAACACGGTCAGCAGGCCGCGGCCCTGCAGGTCGTACTTCGCGCCGGTGTCCCCGGAGCCGGGGGCCAGCTCCGCGATCTCGGCGCCGAACGCGCGGGCCGCCTGCGGTGCGATTTCGGCCGGCACCGCGCCGACGCTGCGGGTGATCGCCTTGCCGTGCATGCGCCGCGCGTAGCGGAACAGCAGCGTGCGCTCCCACCACGGCAGCAGGCGGTGGTGGGCCAGCAGGGCGGCGCATTCGCCGTGCCCGATGGCGAAGATGCTGGTCAGCTCGTCGTAGGCGCCGTTCGTGCCGGGCTCGTTCAGGTGCAGCCGCACCTCGAAGCGGGTGCGCGCGGTGAGTTCGTCGAGCTGCTCACGGCGATCGAGCCGCGCCTTCGCGCGGGAGAGCGACCAATCGGACATCGGGCCTCCAGACGTCGCGCACAGGGTATGCGGCGCGCGACGCCCGGACCACGCTTTCAGCCGATCTTCTCGCCGTACATCTCGCCGAGCGGGTCGGAGATCAGCTCGACGCGGGCTCCGTCCGGGTCGGACAGGTAGATGGACGTCTGGCTCTCCAGCAGGTACTGGACGCCGGCTTCGTCGAGCTTGTCCTTGATGGCGGCCCAGCGTTCCGGCTCGACCGACAGGGCCAGGTGGTGCAGTCCACCGAGGACTTCCGCGTACGGGCCGAGGTCCAGACCGGGCAGGTCGAAGAAGGCGACCGCGTTGCCGTTGCCGACGTCGAAGAAGAAGTGGCTGGAGCCGGGGTAGTCGCGGTTCTCGATCAGCTCGGTGAGCGGGAAGCCGAGGATGTCCTGGTAGAACTCGATGGTCCGCTCGACGTCGCTGGAGATCAGCGCGGTGTGGTGGATGCCGCGGCCGTTCGTCGCCGGGCGGTCGGCGGCCGGGCGCAGGTGGCGCTCGCGCAGTGCGTCGCGGGCTTCGGCGAGCTGGGTGACCTCGGCCTCGGTCGGTGCCATGTCCCTCACGTCCCTTCCTGGTGGTGTTCTTCACGGTACGCCGGATATATCTCGCACGCAAGATGTTGTCTGGCGAGAGTTCCGCTGAGCGGAACGTGGTCGCTTGTGCGGGTTCGCCGCGCACGGCAGAGTCGCGAGGGTGGATGTCAGCGAGGTGCAGGAGGCCGCATCGGCGCTGGCGCGGGCTTACGCCACGCGCGAGCCGATCGAGCCGCTGATCGAGGCGTACGCGGGCGCGGGCGTCGAGGACGCGTACCGGATCCAGCAGGAGCAGGTGCGGCAGTGGGTCGACGGCGGTGACGCCGTCCGCGGGCACAAGGTCGGCCTCGCGTCGGCGGCGATGCAGCGGCAGATGGGCGTCGACCAGCCCGACTACGGGCACCTCACCGGCAGCATGTTCCACCTGGAGCACCAGCCGATCCCGACGTCGGCGTTCCTGCAGCCGCGGATCGAGCCGGAGATCGCGTTCGTGCTCGGCTCGGCCCTGCGCGGCCCGGGCGTGACGGTCGCCGACGCCGTCCGGGCGGTCGACTTCGTGCTGCCGTCGCTGGAGATCGTCGACTCCCGCATCCGGGACTGGCGGATCTCGCTGTTCGACACGATCGCGGACAACGCGTCCTCGGGCGGGGTGGTGCTGGGGAGCAGCCCGACGTCGCTTTCCGCGGCCGACCTGCGGCTGGCGGGCTGCGTGCTGTACCGGAACGGCGAGGTGGCGGCGACGGGCGCGGGCGGCGCGGTGCTGGGTTCGCCGGTGAACTCGCTGGTGTGGCTGGCGAACACGGTCGGGCCGCTGGGCGTCACCCTCGAGCCGGGGCACGTCGTGCTGCCGGGCTCGATGACCCGGGCGATCCCGGTGTCGCCGGGCGACACGATCGTCACCACCATCGCCGGCGTCGGCAGTGTCACCGCGGTCTTCGCTCCGGCTCCGTCCTCGGAGGACGCATGAACGTGCGAGAAGCAGCTGCTTCGTTGTTGGCAACGGTTTCGGAGCGCGCGCCGCTCTCGGCCGACTGGCCGGACCTGGACGTCGACACGGCGTACGCGATCCAGGACGAGGCACTGCGGCAGCGCCGGGCCCGCGGCGAGACGTTGATCGGGGTGAAGCTGGGGCTGACGTCCCGGGCGAAGCAGCAGCGGATGGGCATCGACGCACCGCTGCTGGCCTGGCTGACGGACGCGATGGTGCTGCCGGCGGGTGTCCCCGTGCCGTCGCTGATCCACCCGCGCGCGGAGCCGGAACTCGTGTTCGTGCTGGGCCGCCGTCTCGCGGGCCCGGGCGTGACGGCGGCGACGGCGCTGGCCGCGGTCGACCGCGTGTACGGCGGCATCGAGGTGATCGACAGCCGGTACGCGGACTACCGGTTCACGCTCCCGGACGCGGTGGCGGACAACGGCTCGTCGGCGTACTTCAGCGTGGGCCCGGTGGGGCTGCCGCCTGCCGCGCTGGACCTGTCCCTGGAGGCGGCGCTGCTGGAGGTCGACGGCCAGATAGTGGACACGGCAACGGGCGCGGCGGTTCTGGGCCACCCGGCGGAGGCCCTGGCTCTGGCCGCGAACACCCTGGCGGCGCGAGGCCTGGCCCTGGAGGAGGGCTGGCTGGTCCTGACGGGCGGGATGACGGACGCGGTCCCCCTCCACCCGGCTTCCCGAGTCGCGGCCCACTTCTCCCACCTGGGCTCCCTGACGCTCGCCACCTGACCCGTGTCGTCCCCCCAATCACGAGTGATGCCTCTTCAATCACGAGTGATGCACGCTCAATCACGCGAGTGACGCGGACCGGAGCGGCGAACTCGCGTACCCGCAGGGCCGGAGCGCGTAGCTGGAGGGTGGGATCGCGTAGGTGGAGGGTGGGATCGCGTAGGTGGAGGGTGGGATCGCGTAGTTGGAGGTCGATCGCGTAGCTGGAGGGTCGGATCGCGTAACTGGAGGGTCGGGCGGTCATGGGGGGTCCGTGCGGTAGGCGCGGGCCTGGATTTCGTACAGCTCGTGGTAGACCCCGCCCGCGCGGATGAGGTCGTCGTGGGTGCCTTGCTCGATCAGCCTTCCCTTCTCCAGCACCAGGATCCGGTCGGCCGAGCGGATGTTGGCCAGCCGGTGGGTCACCAGGACCGTCGTGCGGCGGCCGCGGCCCGAGCGGCTCGCGTGCTGGAGGCCGGCGAACACGCGGGCCTCCGCGCGGGCGTCGAGCGCCGCCGTCGGTTCGTCGGCCACCAGGACCGAGGCGTCGCGGTAGATGCCGCGGGCGATGCCCATGCGCTGCCACTGGCCACCGGACAGGTCGTGGCCCTCGTCGAACTTCTTCGACAACACCGTGTTCTCGCGCGCGGGCAGGGAAGCGATCACCTCGTCCGCGCCCGAGCAATCGACCGCTTCGCGCCACGCCCGCCGATCCGGGTCCGGGCGGCCGAGGCGCCCGACCGTGATGTTGTTCGCCGCCGTCATCGGCCACTCCGCCGGCTCCTGCGCGATCACCGCGATGTTCGCGTGCACCGACGCCGGGTCGGCGCGCGCGAGGTCGACGTCGTCCCAGCGGACCGTGCCCTCGTCCGGCGGGTACAGCCCGGTGAGCAGCTTGCCGAGGGTGGTCTTGCCCGAGCCGTTTTCGCCGACGAGCGCGACCACTTCGCCGCGCCGGATCGTCACCGAGACGTCCCGCAGCGCCGGGCTCTCCCGGCCGGGGTAGGTGAACGTGACGCCCTCCAGCCGGATCTCGGCCGGGTCGGCGGGCGCCGTCACCGACGTCGGCGGTGGTCGCCGCTTGCGCGACTCGGCGAGCAGCTCGTTGTAGAACCCGATGTAGAAAGAGTCTTCGTACAGCGAGTTGACCGCGCGCATGGTGTTCGACAGCGCTGTCGACGCCGTGCGCATCGCGAGCACCGCCGTGCCGGCCAGCGCCAGCTCCATGCCGCCGGTGTAGAGCAGCCAGCCGAGCACGAGGTACGCGACGGCCGTGCCGAAACCCGCGGCCGCCCGCCCGCTGGTGCGCACCAGGTTGCTCCGGTGCGCCAGCCGGATCTCCTCGCGCGTGAGGCTGCGCGAGATCCGCCGGTACTCGCCGAGCAGCGGCTCCTGCAACGTCAGGGCGTGCCGCTCGAGGGCCATCGAACGCCAGGTGGCGACCTCCTCGACGACCGACTTGCGGATGTTGCGCCCGACGGTGTCCAGGAAGTGCCGGTAGTTCAGCTTCGCGACGCGCGCGGCCGCCCAGCCGTCGGCCGCCGCGGCGAGCAGCAGCACCGGGGCCAGCCACGGGTTCAGCAGCCCGGCCGTGAGCATCGCTGCCGCCAGCGAGATCACCGACGACGTCAGGTCGGCCAGCCGCCGCAGGCTTGTTTCGATGGCCCGCACCCCGAACCGCGCGCCCTGCCGCGCCAGCTCGCGGAAGTCCGCGTCCTCGAACGCGATCAGCGCGACGCGCACGACCGCGCCCGTCACGGCGTCGTCCGCCGCGGCGGTGACCCGTGGCCGCAGTGCTCCTTCGACGGCGGCGACGGCCGCGTCCAGCAGTGCCCGTGCCGCGTAGGACCCGGTGACGACCGCGATCGCCGGCAGTGACTGCAGCACCCGCTCCGGCGTCGGGCCCTGCTCGAGCAGCGCGGTGAAGACGTTCGCGGTGGCGAGCAGCCCGAACGCCGTGACGCAGCCGGAGACGACGTGCACGACGGCGGCCAGCAGCGTCAGCCGCCGCGACGTCCGCCACGCCAGCCGCAGCACGACCGAGATCGCGGTGGGCAGCGCGCGGACGGCTTGGCCGAAGCCCGCCGCGGCCACGCGTTCGTCGACGCGGGCCCACTCGGGCATCTTGACGTTCTCGACCCCGATCAGCGGGGGCGGGCCGGCGGTTCTGGTCACGCCTCCATCTGTACTCCGGGGGTCCGACAGTTTCTGGTCCGCTACTGGCCCTTCCGGGTGTACCGCGCGCGCAAAAACGGGCTGTACTCCAAGTTTTCACCCATCCGGACGTCGATTTCGTGCGTCAGCGTTCCGCCGTCCGGGGTGAGCCGGTGCCGGGCCACGCCGCGCGCCGTCTTCTTTTCCAGCGTCAGCGTCGCGCCGGTCCAGGTGCCGCGCGCGGCCGACTCGGGCGGGAAACCGTAGCTGTCGAAGCCGTACCAAAGCGTCTCGCCGGTGACCGGATCGGCGGTGAAGACGTTGTGCCCGAGGAACTCGGACCCGTCGTCGCGGCGCTGCCGGTAGTGCTGGACCACGGCGAACCCGTTGAGCGCCAAGCGGTATTCGCAGTCCGCGTGCGCGGTCGAGGCCGGCGCCCACGGCGAGGCGGCGAGTTCTTCGGTGCCGGTCCAGTCGCCGACGAACGCCTTCAGCGCTTCGTGCGCGGGACCGAGGCGGGGCATGTCCATGGTCGTCTCCATTTCGACAGGTGCCTGTCGATGTGCGAGACTAGCACGCATGCGGTCGCCCCGAGCCGAAACGTTCACCCGCGTGATCGACGCCGTCTTCGCGTGCAACGGCGGGTTCCTCGCCGTGGGGGACGCGCTCACCGAGCCGGTCGGGCTGACGGCGGCGCAGTGGCAGGTCCTCGGCTTCCTCGAGGACGGCCCGGCCACCGCCGCGGAGGTGGCCCGCCGCCGCGGGCTGCGCCGGCAGAGCGTGCAGGAGACGGTGAACCGCCTGCTGCGCAACGGAATGCTCGACCGGCGGCCGAACCCGGCCGACGCGCGGGCGCCGTTGCTGTCGTTGACGCGGCGGGCGCGCGCGGCGATGCGGGCCTTGGGGGAGGCTCAGGTCGAGTGGGCGGAAGAGATGGCGGCCGAGGTTTCGCCGGCGGATCTGGAGACGACGTTGCGCACGCTGCAGCGGTTGCGTGAAGTCGTGACCCGGCCGCCGCTTCGGTAGCTCAGCGGGACGCGCCCGGCCCGGCCAGCAAGTCGACGTCGTTGGCGTGCATCGGCTCGCCGCAGTGGGCGCAGCGCAGGTCGACGCTGCTGATTTCGCCGCACGCGTGGTGGCGGTAGAGCACCGGCGGGCCTGCCGGGCCCGCCAGCCACTTGTCGCCCCACCGGGTCATCGCCATCAGCATGTCGACCAGTTCGGTGCCCTTTTCGGTCAGGACGTATTCGTGGCGCGGCCGCCGGTCGTACGGCCGTCGCTCGAGGACGCCCGCCTCGACCAGGTGGTTCAGCCGTTCGGTGAGCACCTTGCGCGAGATGCCGAGGTCCGCCTGGAGCTGCTCGAACCGGCTGATGCCCGCCCAGACGTCCCGCAGGATCAGCGGTGACCACGGTTCGCCGATGACGTCGAGCGTGCGCGCGATCGAGCACGCGGCCAGCTCGCTGAAGTTGGTGCGCTGCATGAGCCGAGGTTAGCACTTGGGGTTCCCTCAGGGAACTCAACCTGCTACGGTTCTGGAGTCTCCTGAAGGAACCCAGAAGGGAACGTCCCGATGAGCAAGGTGTTCAGCGCCCACGCCGTGTCGGTCGACGGCTACATCACCGGTCGCGGCGCCCGTCCGGGCCACGGCCTCGGCGACGGCGGAATGCTCTTCGACTGGTACACCGACGGGGACACCCGCAGCGAGGTCTTCGACTCCTTCACCCTCAGCGAGCCGAGCGCCCGCGTTTTCGACGCCTTGGCGGGCCGGGTGGGCGCGGTCGTGGCGGGCCGCAACACCTACGAGGATTCGGCGCACTTCGGCGGGGGCAGCCCGCACCCGGGCGCACCGCTGTTCCTGGTCAGCACCCGGCCGGCGCCGGAGCTGACCGAGCGGCAGACGCTCGTCGGCAACGTCGAGGACGCGATCGCGGCGGCCCGCGAGGCGGCCGGCGGCAAGGACGTCGGTCTCATGGGCGGCGGCGTCCTGGCTTCGGCGCTGCAGGCCGGCCTGGTCGACGAGGTCGTGCTCCACCAGGTCCCGGTCCTGCTCGGCGGCGGCCGGTCCTTCTTCCGGGAACTGCCCTCGCAGGTGCGGCTCCGCCTCGTCGAGGCCGTCGCCGCGCCCGGCGTCACCCACCTCCACTACGCAGTCGCCTGACCCCAAGAGAGGATCACCATGCTTGAAACCGACGTCCGCCGCATCCTCGCCACCACCGCGATCGGCCACCTCGCGACCGTCCTGCCCGACGGCGCGCCCCACGTCGTCCCGGTCTGGGTCGACCCGGAGGGCGACCGCATCGCCATCCTGACCGGGCCGGGCTCGCAGAAGGCCCGCAACCTGCGGCGCGACCCGAGGGTGGCGCTTTCGCTGACGCCGCCGGACAACCCGTTCGAGCCGGTGGTCATCCGCGGGCGCGTGACCGAGTGGGTCGAGGGCGACGCCGCCTGGGCGATCGTGGACCGGATCGCGACCAAGTACATCGGGGGGCCGTACTCGCGGGAGCAGGAGCGGGTGGTCGCGCTGATCGAGGTGGACCGGCAGAGCGTGGGGATGGGCTGACGTCAGTCCGGCTTCACCCCCAGCAGGGTCAGGAACATCCGGAACCCGGCGGACATGTCGACTTCCTCCGGGTCGAGCAGCCACTGCAGCTGCAGGCCGTCCAGGATGGCGATCGCCAAGGGAGCCAGCTGTTCCGGCGTCGTTCCCGGGGGCAGCTCGTCGCGGTGGCGCTCCAGCATCTGCGTCATGCCCGCCCGGACGCGGGCGTACCGGTCCTGGAAGTACTTGCGCGCCGGGTGGTCCTCCGTGACGCTGTCCGCCGACAGCACCGTGTACGTCTGGACGATGCCCGGCCGCGTTGCGTTGTAGTCGACCAGGTCCGCCAGCTGGTTCACCGTCATCGCCGAGCGGTCGTGGCCGAAGTGCAGCAGGTCCCACTCGTCGCGGGTCTCCAGCACCGCTGTCAGCAGGTCCTCCTTGGTCGGGAAGTAGTGCATCAGCCCCTGCTGGGTCAGCCCCACGCGCTCGGCGACCGCGGCCAGTGACGTGCCGCGGTAACCCCGCTCGGCGATCACCTCGAACGCCGCTCGGACGATGCTGGCTCGGCGGTCGGCGCCCCTGGCCCGGGTCATGAGCCCGAGCCTACGGGAGAAAGTGTCACGGAATTATAACGTTCACTACTCTTCGCCAGGTAGGGTGACGGCAGGACTGACCGCGGAGGATGCCCATGAGCTTCGACGTCGAAGCGCTGCTGGCCCAACTCGATCTGGACGCCAAAGCGAGCCTGCTCGCCGGCCAGGACGTCTGGTCCCTGCCCGCGCTGCCGCGGATCGGGCTGGCCTCGCTGGTCCTCTCCGACGGCCCGGTCGGCGTCCGCGGGACGCGCTGGAGCCCGGACGACCCCTCGGTCACCCTGCCCAGCCCGACGGCGCTCGCGGCCGGCTGGGACCCGCGCCTGGCCGTCAAGGCCGGCCGGCTGCTCGCCCAGGAGGCCCGGCGCAAGGGCGTGCACGTGCTGCTCGCCCCCACGGTCAACCTCCACCGCTCGCCGCTGGGCGGCCGGCACTTCGAGTGCTACTCCGAAGATCCCCTCCTCACCGGGATGGTCGGCGCCGGCTACGTCACCGGCGTGCAGGACGGCGGGGTCGCCGTCACGGTCAAGCACTTCGTCGCCAACGACTTCGAGACCGAACGCTTCACCGCCGACGTGCGCGTCGGCGAACGCGCCCTGCGCGAGCTCTACCTCGCGCCGTTCGAGCTCATCGTCCGGCGGGCGAAGCCGTGGGGAATCATGGCCGCCTACAACAGCGTCAACGGCGTCACGATGACCCAGCACGCCGAGCTGCTCAACGGCGTGCTGCGAGACGAATGGGGCTTCGACGGCTTCGTGGTCTCCGACTGGCTGGCCGCGCGCGACACCGTCGCCTCCGCCAACGGCGGCCTCGACGTCGCCATGCCCGGCCCTCGCACGGTCTTCGGCGAACGGCTCGCCGAAGCGGTCCGCGGCGGCGAAGTCGACGAAGCCGTCGTCGACGCCATGGTCCGCCGCGTGCTTCTGCTCGCCCACCGGACCGGCGCGCTCGGCGGGAGTCCCGCGCCGGAAAAGTCCTATGTGGACGGCGACGCGGTCGCGCGCGAGGTCGCGCACCGGTCGTTCGTGCTGCTCCGCAACGAAACCGGGCTGCTGCCGCTGCGGGAGCCGCAGAGCATCGCGCTCATCGGCGCGCTCGCCGCGGACCCGAAGATCCTCGGCGGTGGCAGTGCCACCGTGTTCCCCGACCACGTCGTCTCCCCCCTCGACGGCCTGAGGGCCGCCGTTCCCGCGGGCACCGAACTCGGTTACGCACCCGGTGCCGATCCGCGCACGACGTTACCGGCCGCCACCGACAGTTTCCGGCTCCGCGCGACCGCCCGCGCCGCCGACGGCACCGAACTCGCGGAATTTCCCTTGCGCAGCGCCAGGATCGACTGGATCGGCGAACTGCCCGCCGGCCTCGACATCGGCACGCTCGCCTCGGTCGAGATCGCCGGCACGTTCCTCCCGGAGCGCAGCGGCACCCACACCTTCGGCATCACCGGACCCGGCGACCTCCGCCTCACCGTCGCCGGCCAGACCCTCTTCGACGGCGTGAACCTGCCGGAGGGCGGGGACATCTTCACGTCCATCATGCAGGTCCACGAGCAGCGGCGTGACACCGAGCTGACCGCGGGCGAGCCGGTGGACGTCAGCCTGACCTACTGGATCCCCTCGGAGATGGCGGAGTTCGCCAGGGGCACCTTCGCCTGGGTCACCTTCGCGCTCGGCCACCGCGGCCCGGTCCTCGACCCGGACGCGAGCCTCGAGGAAGCCGTGGCCCTGGCGGCGAAGTCGGAGGTCGCCGTCGTCGTGGTCGGCACGACCGCCGAGGTCGAGAGCGAAGGCTTCGACCGCACCTCCCTCGCCTGCCCGGGCGGCAGGACGAGCTCGTCGCCCGGGTCGCCGAAGCGAACCGGAACACCGTCGTGGTCGTCAACGCCGGCTCCCCGGTGGAGCTGCCGTGGCGCGACGACGTCGCCGCGGTACTGCTCACCTGGTTCCCCGGCCAGTCCGGCGGCGACGCGCTCGCCGACGTCCTCTTCGGCCGCGAAGAGCCCGGCGGCCGCCTGCCCACGACGTGGCCGGCGAAGCTGGAAGACGCGCCCGTCACCGACGTGACACCGGAAGGGGGCGTACTCGAGTACCGCGAAGGCGTGTACATCGGGTACAGCGCCTGGACCCGCGAAGGACGGCAACCCGCGTACTGGTTCGGCCACGGCCTGGGCTACACGACGTGGGAGTACGAAGAACTCGACGCATACCCGGACGACGAAGGCGGCGCGCGCGTCCGGGTCCGCGTACGCAACACGGGAACGCGTACCGGGCGCGAAGTCGTCCAGCTCTACCTGGCGCCGACCGAACGCGGCGACCGGCCGCACCGCTGGCTGGCCGGGTTCGCGAGCGTCGAAGCCGGGCCGGGCGAGACCGCGGAGGCCGACATCGTCATCGCGCCGCGGTCCGCCGAGGTCTGGCGCGACGGCTGGCAGCACATCGCGGGCGAGTACGTCGTGGCGGCGTCGCACTCCTACGCCGAACCGCGGCTGAGCACGCGCGTGGTGCTGCAGAAAATCCGTTGATCACCGCGGGCGGACGCCCTAGGGTCGCGAACGCACCCTCGACCAGGCGAAAGGAGGTGGGACCGATGATCACCCACTCGATCACGCGCTCCCACCCCGGTATGAGGGTGCCGGGTACCTGACCCCGGGAGCGCGCTCCCGGAAGGATCACCATGACCGATCTGGTCGTTCGCCCGCTCGAAGCGGGCGAAGAAGCACTCTTCACCTCCCTGCCCGACCGCGGTCTCGTCGGCCGCGCGCTGCTCGGCGACGACTTCGCCGAGATGGCGAAGCAGGGCGAGTACCGGCCCGAGTGGACCTGGGTCGCCCTGCGCGACGACGTCGTCGTGGCCCGCGCGGCCTGGTGGGCCAAGCCCGGCGACGAGACCCCGGTCGCGCTGGACTGGTTCGACTTCACCGACTTCGACGCGGCCGTCCGGCTGCTGAAGGCCGCGCCGCTGCGGGCCGAATACGCCCTGCACACGCCACCGGCGTGGCCGGACGATCCGGACGTCGCGCGCGAAGTCAACGGGCGGGTCGAAGCGGCCGAGCAGGCGGGCTACCGCAAGCTCGTCGAGCGCTACCGCTTCCGCTGGACCCCGGAGGACGGCCTGCCGGACAAGCCCGGCCGGCTCGAGTTCCGGCCGGAGCCGGACGACGACGTCATCCTCGGCGTCTTCAAGCGGGCGCACGTCGGCAGTCTCGACGCGCACGTGCGGAAAACCGTCGAAGAGCACGGCCTCGGCGCGGCCGCGCAGGAGGACCTGGCCATCATGAAGTGGATGCCGGCGCCGCGAGAGTGGTGGCGGCTGGCGTACACGCCCGAAGGCGAGCTCGTCGGCCTCACCCTGCCGAGCCGCAACGTCCACGACCGGGTGATCGGCTACATCGCCGTGGTGCCGGAGCAGCGGGGCCGCGGTTACGCCTACGACCTGCTGGCCGAGGCCACGCACGACCTCGTCGGGTACGGCGCGGACCGGATCGTCGCGGGCACCGACGTCGGCAACGTCCCGATGGCCAAGGCGTTCGCGAAGGCGGGCTACCCGGTGGTCCAGCACCGCATCGATCTCGTCTGATCGCCGCTTCCAGGGGAAAGTGCCGCCCGGGCACTTTCGCGTGAAAGCGCCCGGGCGGTAGCCTCGCTAGAGCGATCTATCAAATCTGGGGGGCTGGGATGGACAAGGGACTGGCACCGCTTCGGGTGATCCTCGGCTTTTCGCTGCTCAGCACGACGCTGCACTACACGCACAACACCGTCCGGTACGCCGACTACCCGCAGCTGCGGGGAGTCTCTCCGCTCGCCGGCGGCATCGCGGTCGCCCTGGCCTGGGTGGTGCTCACGACGTTCGGCTGGTTCGGCTACCGGGCGTACACGCACGGCCGGTACCACCGGGCGCTGGCGTTCCTCCTGGTCTATTCGCTGAGCGGAATGCTCACGCTGGGCCACTTCCTGACCGGCGTGCCGCGGCTCCCGGCCTTTTGGTTCGCGACGATCTTCACCGACGCCGCGGCGGGGCTGGCCCTGTGGGTTTTCCTGACCTGGGCGTGGGCCAGGTTCAACCGGGTGACCACCCGAGATCAAGTTTCTACACTACATTGACGTTCGTCTGACTAATGTAGACAATCGGGTGGTGACCACCACCACACCGGTTGCCTTCGACCGCCGTCCGGACGAGTACCGCCACTGGCGGCTGCGGGTCGACGGGGAGGTGGCCTGGCTGGAGCTCGACGTCGACGAGCGGGGCGGCCTGGTCCCGGGGTACGAGCTCAAGCTCAACTCCTACGATCTCGGCGTCGACATCGAGCTCTACGACGCCACGCAGCGGCTGCGGTTCGAGCACCCCGAGGTCCGCGTGGTCATCGTGACCAGCGCCAAGGAGAAGGTGTTCTGCGCCGGCGCGAACATCCGCATGCTCGCCGCGGCGGAGCACCACTGGAAGGTCAACTTCTGCAAGTTCACCAACGAGACCCGCAACGGCATGGAGGACGCCACCGAGCACTCCGGCCAGACGTACGTGGCCGCGGTGAACGGCACCTGCGCCGGCGGTGGCTACGAGATCGCGCTGGCCTGCGAAAAGATCTTCCTGATCGACGACAACTCCTCGACCGTCGCGCTGCCGGAGGTGCCGTTGCTCGGCGTGCTGCCCGGCACCGGCGGCCTCACCCGGGTCGTCGACAAGCGCCGGGTGCGCCGGGACCTCGCGGACGTCTTCGCCACCCGCCCGGACGGTGTCAAGGGCAAGACGGCGGTCGACTGGCGCCTGGTCGACGAACTGGTGCCGCGGCAGGACTTCCGGGAGCGGGTCCTCGAAAAGGCGCGGGAGCTCGCCCGCGCGTCCGGGAAGCAGGCGGACCACGGCATCGAGCTGACGCCGCTGAGTCATCGATATGTCGACATCGAGGTCGAGCGGCACCAGGCGACCATCACCGTCAAGGGACCCGAGAACGACCCGGGTGACCTGCACGAAGAGGGCGCGGACGGCTGGTTCCTCGCCATGACCCGCGAGCTGGACGACGCCATCCTGCGGCTGCGCACCAACGAGGTCGAGGCCGGGACGTGGATCCTGCGCACCCAGGGCGATCCGGCGAAGGTCCGGGCGCACGAGCAGGCCGTCCTCGGGCAGAAGGACTGGCTGGCCAACGAGATCACGCACTACTTCAAGCGCACCCTCAAGCGCCTCGACGTCACCAGCCGCAGCCTGATCGCGCTCATCGAACCGGGCAGCTGCTTCACCGGCGCCCTGCTGGAGATCGCGCTGGCCGCGGACCGCCAGTACATCCTGGACGGCCCGCCCATCGACGACGAAGACTCCGAAGACCGCGCCTCGATCGAGCTGACCGACGCCAACTTCGGGGCCTTCCCGATGGGCAACGGCCTGACCCGCCTCGAAGCGCGCTTCTACGGCGACGACGACCACCTCGCCTGGCTCGCGCGCGAGAAGAACCGCGAGCTGAGCGCCGCCGAAGCCCTCGAACTCGGCCTGGTCACCGACGCCCCGGACGACCTCGACTGGGAGGACGAGATCCGCATCGCCCTCGAAGGCCGGGCGTCGCTCTCGCCGGACGCGCTCACCGGAATGGAGGCCAACCACCGGTTCGTCGGCCCCGAGACCATCGAGACCAAGATCTTCGGCCGGCTGGCGGCTTGGCAGAACTGGATTTTCACCCGGCCGAACGCATCCGGCCCGGAAGGCGCGCTGCGCCGCTACGGTACGGGACAGAAGGCCGTCTTCGACAGGAAGCGGGTCTAGCGCAGATGCCCGAGAAGATCGACTACGACGCCAAGATCCCCAACAACGTCAACCTCGCCGAGGACCGCAGGCTGCAGCGGGCGCTGGAGGGCTGGCAGCCGAAGTTCCTGCACTGGTGGGGCGAGATGGGGCCGACGCTGGAGACGCACGGGGTCTACCTGCGCACCGCCGTCAGCGTGGGCCGCGAAGGCTGGGCGCACTTCGACCACGTCAACGTGCCCGACTACCGCTGGGGCATCTTCCTCGCCGAGCGCGACCCGGACCGCCGGATCGCCTTCGGCGAGCACCTGGGCGAGCCGGTGTGGCAGCAGGTGCCCGGCGAGTACCGCGCCGACCTGCAGCGGCTGATCGTCATCCAGGGCGACACCGAACCGGCGTCGGTCGAGCAGCAGAAACTCCTCGGCCTGACCGCGCCGAGCCTCTACGACCTGCGGAACCTCTTCCAGGTCAATGTCGAAGAAGGCCGTCACCTGTGGGCGATGGTGTACCTGCTGCACGCCTACTTCGGCCGCGAGGGCCGGGACGAGGCCGAGGGGCTGCTGCTGCGCAACTCCGGCAGCCCGGACGCGCCCCGCATCCTCGGCGCGTTCAACGAGGAAACCGCCGACTGGCTGGCCTTCTACATGTTCACCTACTTCACCGACCGCGACGGGAAGTACCAGCTCGGCACGCTCAAGGAGTCCTCCTTCGACCCGCTTTCGCGCACCTGCGAATTCATGCTGAAGGAGGAAGCGCACCACATGATGGTCGGCACCACCGGGGTCGACCGCGTGGTGACCCGCAGCGCCGAGCTGATCCGCGAGCACGACACGTACGACATCGGCCCGCACGGCGGTATCCCGCTCGACATCATCCAGAAGTACCTCAACTTCCACTACACCGTGTCCCTGGACCTGTTCGGCAGCGAGACGTCGACGAACGCGGCGAACTACTACACCGCCGGGCTCAAGGGCCGCTGGCAGGAGACCCGCCGCAAGGACGACCACAAGCTCACCGAAGACGCCCGCACGCTGGAGCGCCCGACCGGCGACGGCACCTGGACCACCGAGGAGATGCAGGCGATCCTGTTGCTGAACCTCGACCTGCGCAGCGAGTACGTGGCCGACTGCCAGACCGGCGTGAAGCGCTGGAACAAGATCCTCGCCGAGGCGGGCATCGACTTCACCTTCCGCTTGCCGCACCCTGGCTTCAACCGCGAAGTGGGCATAAACTCCGGCCACCACGTCACTCCCGACGGCACCATCGTCGACGAAGCGACCTGGGAGGCGGGCAAACGCAAGTGGCTGCCCACGACCGAGGACCTCACGTTCGTCCGCTCGCTGATGCAGCCGGTGTACGAACGCGGGAAGATCGCGAGCTGGGTGGCGCCGCCGCGGCAGGGCATCAACGGCAAGCCCGTCGACTACGAGTACGTCCACCTCACGTAGGAGGCCTGGTGGCGACAGGGTTCAACGCCGCGGAGTACCTGCTGCAGGCCGGGCACCCGGACGCGACCGCGGTCGTGTCGCCCCGGCGGTCCCTCACCTACGCCGAACTCGCGGAGGAGTCGCGGCGCGTCGCCGGCGGGCTCGCCGAACTGGGCGTGCGGCCCGAAGAACGGGTCATGTTCTGCATGGTCGACGACGTCGAGCTGCTCACCGGCATCCTCGGCGCGATGCTCGCCGGTGCGGTCGCCGTCCCGGTGTCGACCATGGTCACCGGGCCGGAGCTGGGCCAGGTGCTGGCCGACTCGCGGGCGCGCGTGCTCTGCGTGTCGGGGGAGTTCGCCGGGCAGGCGCTGACGGCTTTGGCACTGGCTCCCGAGGTCACCGACGTCGTGCTCGACCGCTGCGACGCGGCCGGGTTCGGCGTCCGGACGCACGACTGGCCGTCGCTGGCCGGCCCGGTCCCGAAGGGACGGACGTGGGCGGACTCACCCGCGCTGTGGCTGTACACGTCGGGGACGACGGGACAGCCGAAGGGCGCGATGCACCGGCACGCGAGCATCCGCGCGGTCTGCGAGACGTACGCCCGCGGCGTGCTGGCGACGACGTCGGCGGACCGGTTTCTTTCGGTACCGAAGCTCTTTTTCGCCTACGGCCTGGGGAACTCGTGCTTCTTCCCGCTCGGTGCGGGCGGGACAACGCTGCTGGAGCCTTCGCGGCCGACACCCGCGTTGTTCGCGACACGCGCGCGCGAGGAGCGGCCGTCGCTGTTCTTCGCGGTCCCGACGTTCTACGCGGCCTTGCTCGCCAGCGACGTCCCGGACGACTCGTTTTCGTCGGTGCGGTACGCCGTTTCGGCCGGCGAACCGCTGCCCGCGTCGTTGTTCGAACGGTTCCGGGCGCGCTTCGGGCTGGAGATCCTCGACGGCATCGGGTCGACCGAGGCGCTGCACATCTTCCTGTCGAACCAGCCGGGTTCGGTGCGGCCGGGCAGCACCGGCGTCCCCGTGCCCGGCTATGCGGTGCAGATTCGCGACGAAGCCGGGGCGGTGATCGACGTCGCCGGGAAGCCGGGCGAGCTGTTCGTGGCCGGACCGTCGACGGCGACCGGGTACTGGGCCCGTTACGAGGCCACGAAGCTCGTCTTCCAGGGTGAGTGGCTGCGGACCGGCGACAGTTACGTCCGGAACGAGGACGGGACGTTCTCGTGCCTGGGCCGGTTCGGTGACATGCTGAAGGCTGGCGGGATCTGGGTGTCACCGTCCGAAGTGGAGGAACGGCTGCGGCAGCACCCGGCGGTGGCGGAGGTCGCGGTCGTCGCCGCACCGGACGCCGACGGCCTCGACAAGCCGGTCGCGTGCGTGGTGCCCGCCCCGGGGTTCGCCCTGGACCCGGACGAGCTGATCGAGTTCTGCCGCGAAGGGCTGGCGGCGTTCAAACGCCCGCGCGGGGTGGTCGAACTGGCCGAGCTGCCGAAGACGGCGACCGGCAAGATCCGCCGCAACGTGATCCGCGAGCAGGTCCGCGACGTGCTGCGGGCGGTGGCGCCGCACCCATGATCGACGGTCGGTTCGTGGTCGACGCGCACGTCCACACGCCGCGGCTGCCGACGCTCAAACCGGCGTGGCTGCAGTGGGCGCACGACTTCGCGGGCGCGTACCCCTGGCGTTCGGTGTATTCGCCTTCGGGGGAGGTGGTCCCGGCGGCGATGGACGAGCTGATGGAGTCCGAAGGCGTCGACCGGGTGCTGCTGTTCTGCGAGTACAGCCCGCGGGCGACCGGGATCCAGCCGATCGAGGACAACCTCCCGCTGGTCGCCTTCAACCCCGCGAGGTTCCGGCTGGTGGCGAACGTCAACCCGTACGTCCACCACCCGGCGGCGGCGGAGGTCGCGCGGCAGCTCGACCTGGGCGCGGTGGCGCTGAAGATCCACCCGGTGCACGGCGCGTTCTCGCCGGCGGACAAGGAGCTGTACCCGGTCTACCAGCTGTGCCTCGAGCGCGGGGTGCCGGTGATCATCCACTCGGGAACGTCGAGCTTCCCGGTTCCCGCACGAGTTTCGGCAACCCGGAGCTGCTGTCCGATGTGGTCGAGGACTTCCCGGCCCTGCAGTTCGTCTTCGCCCACGGCGGCCGCGGGTGGTGGTACGACGTGGCGGCGTTCCTGGCGCTGGCCCGGGACAACGTGTGGCTGGATCTGGCCGGGCTGCCGCCGAAGAAGCTCCCGGAGTACTACCGGCGCTTCGACTTGACCCGGCTGGCGGGGAAGTTCGTGTTCGGAACGGACTGGCCGGGCGTGCCTTCGGTGGCCGCGAACGTCCGGGCGTTGGCGGGGCTGGGATGGCCGGAGGACGTGCTGAGCGGGGTGCTGTCGGGGAACGCGGTCAAGCTGATGCCGTCGCTGGCTTAGCGGGTGCGCACGCGGGGGTGCCGGTAACCGGGCCCGGCACCCCCGCGCCCCCAGCAGGTCGGCCTGTCTCCCATGGTGCGCCCGCAAGCGCACCGCGGTGACCTCGACTTTTTCAACGGTCGGCGTTGAACGCGCGCAGTGTCCGCATCGCTTCCGCGAGTGCCGGGGCGTCCTCGCCGAGCGGCGTCAGCACGATGCGGCGCAGGATGCCGGCCGCCGCCGCGCGGGCTTTGTTCGCCACGTCGAGGCCGTGGTCGGTCAGCGACGCGAACGTGACGCGGCGGTCGTCGGGGCTCGGGATGCGGCAGATCAGGTCGGCCGCCACCAGCCGGTCCGCCACCTTCGTGAACCCGCCGCTGGACAGCGCCGCCTCGGTGGCCAGGCGGGTCATCGGCATCCGGTGCTCGGGGGAGCGCACGAGCCGCAGCAGGATGTCGAACGACGCGGGCGCGAGCCCGAATCGGTCGGCGATCTCGCCCATCAGCCTGTCCTGGGTGGCCAGGTAGCCTTCGATCACCAGGCCCCACCAGGTGACGATCTCGTCGTCGTCGGTGTCCACGGCGGGGATTCTACCGCAACACCTCGCCGGATTACTTCTTCCGGGAAAGATGTCAGGGCGTTTGTACGAGGTGTATATCCGGCGTCCCTACGATCGGCCGATGACTAACGAGGCACTACAGCGTGCTACCAAACTGCTGGACGCCGTCATCCTCGCCGACGGGCACAACGACCTGCCGTGGGAGCTGCGGCAGCACGGTGGCCCGAACCCGGTCGAGGCGGCCGCGTCGCTCGACCTGACCGTGCGGCAGCCCGCCCTCCACACCGACTTCCCGAAGCTCGCCGACGGGAAGCTGGGCATGCAGTTCTGGTCGGTGTACGTGCCCTGTGAGTTCGCGGGCGACAGCGCCGTGACCGCCGTCCTGGAACAGGTCGAAGTCGTCCACCAGCTGGTGGAGCGCTACCCCGACCGGCTGCGGCTCGTCACCACCGCGGACGAGGCCGAGGCCGCGTTCGCCGACGGCCGGATCGCGTCGCTGCTCGGCGCCGAGGGCGGGCACAGCATCGCCGAGTCCCTCGGTGTGCTGCGGATCCTGCGCCGCCTCGGCGTCCGCTACATGACGCTGACGCACAACTTCAACACCACGTGGGCCGACTCCGGCACCGACGAGCCGGCCCACGGCGGCCTCACCGAGTTCGGCCGGGACGTCGTCCGCGAGATGAACAAGATCGGCATGATGGTCGACCTTTCGCACGTCGCGCCGTCGACGATGCGGGCGGCGATGGAGGTCAGCTCGGTGCCGGTGATCTTCAGCCACTCCTCCTGCACCGCGGTCAACGACCACCCGCGCAACATCCCCGACGACGTCCTGGCGAACCTGCCCGGCAACGGCGGCGTCGCGATGATCACCTTCGTGCCGGCGTTCGTCTCGCCGAAGGTCGCCGCCTGGAACGAGCAGCTCGAGGCCGCGATGGCCGAAGCCGGGCTGGAGTACCGCAACCTGGCGTTGCGGGGCAAGTTCATGAAGGAGTGGGACGGCCCGCCCAAGCCGCTCGCGACCGTCGAGGACGTCGTCGCGCACGTCGAGCACGCCCGCGAGGTCGCCGGGATCGACCACATCGGCCTCGGCGGCGACTACGACGGCGTCGGCTCGCTGCCGGAGGGGCTGGAGGACACGTCCAAGTACCCGGTGCTGTTCGCGGCGCTGCTCGAGCGCGGGTGGAGTGAGGACGACTGCGCGAAGCTGGCCGGCCGGAACACCCTCCGTGTCCTGCGGGAGGTCGACGGTTTCGCCCGTTAGGGGGTTTGAGTCAGCGGCCTCCGCGCGCCGGACGGACACTGAAGGCATGACGCACGCGCGCGGGGGCGCGGCCGACCGCCCCACCGGTCCCACCCACCACGACCTGCCGGGCACCGAGGTGCCCGAAGGCGCCCTGGAACCAGCCGAGCTGCGCGCCGGCGACGTCCGGCCGGGCGCGGAGGAGGCGACGCCGGTGCGCCCGGCGCCGGCCAGACCCGCGTCCGCGCCCGCGAAGATCAAGCGGACCCGGATCAGCGGCACCTGGGTCGCGGTCATCGCCGGCCTGCTCGTGCTGGTCCTGCTGCTGATCTTCATCCTGCAGAACCTGGACTCGGTGACCGTGCACTTCTTCGGTGGCGAGGGCAGCCTGCCGCTGGCCATCGCGATGCTGTTCTCGGCCATCGGCGGGGCGGCACTGGTCGCCCTCATCGGCGGCGCCCGGATCCTGCAGCTGCGGAAGCAGGCGCGCGGCCGCTAGACCGGAGCTCCACCCGCAGGAAGGGCACCTTCACCTGGAAGCGCCCTTCAGACGATGATCGACGTCATCGTCAGGACCTGCGCGCAAACGCTTTCGTCGCCGGTCGTCCGGACGCCGTCGAGGTTCGCGGCATTGCGGGTGCAGAGCCGCCAGAACGTGTCCAGGTCCGTCGTCACGGTGGCCAGCGGGGTGCGCGACGGCGGCGCGCCGCGGTCCAGCGTCCAGCCGTCGCGCTCGCGGCGCGCGTACCACTTGCCCTGGCCGGTCACGGTGTAGCCGACCTGCTTGCCGACGCGGGCGTCGACGTCACGCAGGGTGTACGGCAGCGCGCGGACGAACGTGTCGGCGATCGGTTCGGCGTACTCCGCGTCGAGCGGCGTGTGCTCCAGCGCTTCGCGGATCTGCACGTGGTGGACCCAGAACTCCGAATAGTCGCGAGCCGCGTCCAGCCAGCGCGGCGCGGGCTCGTCGCCGGCCCAGGACACCGGGATGCCGGGCGCATCGAGGTCGAGTTGCGCCCAGTACTCGGTCGTCTGGCCCATGAACTCGTAGAGCATCGTCAGCAGGACGTCCGTCGAGAGCCGACGGCACGCGACGACCCACTCCTCGTTGATCCGGTCGATGAACCGCGGGAAGGCCTCACCCGGACGGGGGCCTTCCGCCGCGTGCCCGTCCCGGCCGTGGGACAGCCGGCCGACCTTGTCCCCCAGCAGGTGGGCGGCGACGTCCTTGACCGTCCAGCCGGCGCACATCGTCGGCCGCGTCCAGTCCTCTTCGGTGAGGGCGCCGAGCAGCGTCAGCAGCGCCTGTTCTTCCTTCGAGAAGTACGGGAGGACGTCGATCGGCGGGCCCCAGCGCGTCGGACTCATGCGTCCATCCAACACGCAAGTCACACCTCCGTTCGGCCTACCCGCAGGTAGCATCACCCGCGTACGCAGAGGGGAGCCCACCCGTGAACGCACAGCGACCGAACGGCCGGGGCGCCGCCGACGACGGGGCCGGCCTGGCCCGCCGGGCCGGTCAGCTGGCGGGCTGGGCCGCGCGCACCGGCTTCGCGCTCGGCCGCAAGCTGCCCGGCGTCGAGACCGCGGAACGCGGCGTGCGGCAGGTGGAGCGCCAGGTGCTGACCGAGCTGCGCCGCCGGCTCGACGAGGTCGACGACCCGTACCACGCGGCGCTCACCGCGGCGTCGGCGATGAACCGCCCGGCGGCACCGGGCCGGCTCGAAGCCGCCGTCTCGCTCGTGCCGGCGCGCGACAACCACGCCGAGCCGCTGCGCGCGGCGATGGCCGAGCTGCTCAACCACTCCATCGGCTTCGGCCGCGAGCGCGCCCGCGAGTACTTCTACGCGATCATCCTGCGCCAGCTGACGCCGGACGAGGCCCGCATCCTCTCGGCGTTGTCCGACGGCTCGCCGTTCCCCGCCGTCGACGTCGTCGAGCGGACGAGTCTCGGCGGCAACGGCCGCGTCGTGCTGCGCAACGCCTCGACGGTCGGCAAGGCGGCCGGGGTGTCGCTGCCGGACCAGGTGCCCGGCTACGTGACCCGGCTGATCGGGCTGGGCCTGGTCGACCTCGACGAAGAGGTGCCGTCGCTGGAGACGCAGTACGAGATCCTGCTGGCCGACGAGACGGTGCGCGAGGCGGAGAAGCACGTCCGGCGCGCGAAGTTCGTCCGGCGGACGGTCCACGTGTCGCGCCTCGGCGCGCAGTTCTGGCAGGCCTGCGACCCGAGCCTGGGTTAGCGGGGTGGGGGCCTTCTTCGGCGGTGTCCTCGCGGACTTCGCGCGGCACTGGCCCCTCTACGTCTCGATCCCGGTCGTCGCGGCCCTGATCGGCTACGGCACGAAGCTCGTCGCGATCCGGATGATGTTCCAGCCCGTGGAGTTCATCGGCGTCAAACCGGTGCTGGGCTGGCAGGGCATCGTGCCGAAGCGCGCGGCGCGCATGGCGAGCATCGCCTGCGACACGATGACCGAGCAGCTGATCAAACCGGCCGAGGTCGTCGCGCGGCTGGACGCCGGGCGGATCGCGAAAGAGATCGAGAAGCCGCTGCTGGCCGGGGTCGAGGACATCGTCCGCGAGGTGGCGGGGCACTACCGGCCGGGACTCTGGGAGTCGCTGCCGGTCCGGGTCCGGCGGCTGGTGATCGAGCGCGTCCAGCACGAGTCGCCGCGGATGATCGCGGCCGTGCTCGACCTGATCAAGTCCGATGTGGACAGCGTGTTCGACCTCAAGGGCATGGTGGTCACCAGCCTGGTCAAGGACAAGCGCCTGCTGAACCGGATCTTCCAGGAGGCGGGCGCCCGCGAGTTCAAGTTCATCGCCCGGTCGGGCCTGGGTCTTCGGCGGCGCGATCGGCGTGGTCCAGATGGTGGCGTGGGTGCTGTTCAAGTTCCCGCCGATCATGCCGATCTTCGGCCTGTTCACGGGCTGGTTCACGGACTGGCTGGCGCTGTGGATGATCTTCTACCCGATCGAGCCGCGCCGGTACTTCGGAGTGGAGTGGCAGGGCTTGTTCCTGAAGCGGCGCGCGGAGGTCGCGGAGGCGTACGGGTCGTTGATCGCGAAGGAGATCATCACCCCGCACAACGTGATCGAGGCGATCCTGCACGGCCCGCTGTCGGACCGGGTGCTGGCCCTGATCCAGCGCCAGCTCGACCGCGAGCTGGGCAGCGTCGCGAAGCCCCTGCTGGTGTTCGCGGTGGGCAGCCGCAGGTACCAGGACATGAAGCTGGCGATCTCGTCCCGGATCATGTCGCGGCTGCCGGAAACCATGCGCTACATCGAGGACTACGCGGCCGACGCGATGGACATCCGGAACGTGCTGGTGTCGAAGATGAAGCAGCTGGCCCCGCGCGAGTTCGAGCGGCTGCTGCGCCCGGCCTTCGAGCAGGACGAGTGGATGTTGATCGCGACGGGCGCGGTGCTGGGGTTCGCGGTCGGTGAGGCGCAGGTCCTGCTGCTGGAGCACCTGGCGGCTTAGGCGAAGTCGAACGCCCGCCTCGCCTCGGCGACCTTCGAACGGTGTTTCGCCGCCCACGCCGAAAGGGCGTGCAGCGGCTCGTCCAGCTCCGCGGCGTGCGGGGTCATCGTGTACTCCACCCGCGGCGGGACCCCCGGGTACACCTTCGCGTCACCAACCCGTTCCGCTCCAGCCCCCGCGTCGAGGCGATCGGGCTCAACCGAGCCGAAGCGATGTTCCGCTCCGGCACCTACTTCGAACGACCCGGCGCGTTCCCCGCCAGACTGGGCTACTCCGCCTCCGGCATCGTCGAATCCCTCGGCGACGGTGTCACCGGGTTCGAGGTCGGCGACGCGGTCAGCACGGTCGCGGGCTTTTCGATGCGCAACTACGGTGTCTACGGCGAAGCGGCGATCGTTCCCGCGTCGGCCGTCCTCCGGCGCCCGGAGGGGCTCGGCGCCGCCGAGACCGTTGCGCTGTGGGGGCCGTTCCTCACCGCGTATGGCGCTCTCGTCTGACCTCACGCTGGACCCGGAACGGCTGGCCCGCGCGGAACACTTCGTCCGCGCCGGGTCCGGGCGGGTACGTTCCGGCCGCGGGTCGACCGGACCTTCGACCTCGCCGACATCGTCGACGCGCACCGCTACCTCGAGGCCAACGGCCAGTTCGGCAAGGTGGTGGTCACGGCAGGCGGCTGAGCGGGTGAACAAGTCCACCCGAACGGCCGTACCCCCGGACGTATCCCCGCGGTCACCTTCCGCCTCTACTCTCCGGGAAGACGGGAGACGCCCATGGACGGGACCGCGCAACCGTGGCAGCAGGAAATCCGGCTCGCGATGACCATGGTGGGCGGGGCCAGCCTGGCCATCTGGATGGGCGGGGTCGCCACCGAGACGTCGCAGCTGCTGCGGCAGTCGCGCCGGGACACCGCGCCGGGGCTGTACCGGAAACTGCTCGACCTGCTTCGCGCCAGCGTTTCGATCGACGTCCTGACCGGGACCAGTGCCGGCGGGATCAACGCCGCCTGCCTGGGCCTGGCCGAGGCCTTCGGGGCCACGCCGCAGGTCCTCCGCGACACCTGGATCACCACCGGCTCGCTGGAAAACCTCGTGCGGGACCCGAAAGAGGCGCAGCCGCGGTCGGTGCTCGACGGCGATCGCGTGCTGCTCGGGGACCTCGAACGGGCGCTGCGGCAGATCACCGCCGACGGGACTCCGCCCGCCGGCGAGCCCGACATCACCGTGCTGCTCACCGGCACCATGATCGACGGCGAGACCACCCGGTTCGACGACGCGCTCGGGAACCTGGTGCGCGACACCGAACACCGGATGCTGTTCCGCTTCTGTGGTCCACTGTGGACCATCGGGGTGGAGGGGCCGCTCGCGCTGGCGGCCCGCTCCACCGCGTCCTTCCCCGGCGCCTTCGAACTCTCGCGGATGCCGATCGGCGCCGACGGCACCGATCGGCTGCACCCCGACATGACCCCGTACACGGAACTGACCCGCTCGCACTGGCTCACCGACGGCGGGGTGCTGCTCAACAAGCCGCTGCGGCCCGCGCTGCGCGAGATCTTCGAACGCTCGTCGCACGCCGACGTCCGGCGGCTGCTGCTCTACGTCGTGCCGACCGGCGAACGCGAAACCGACGCCGTCGGCTGCGATCCGGCGGACCCGCCGCTGCTCTCCGGCGCGCTGGCCAAGGTCGTCAACACCGTGATGAGCCAGTCGATCAGCGCCGAGCTCGACGACCTGACCCGCCACAACGACGCCGTGCTCCGCGCCCGTGACACGCGCGTCTCGCTGGCCGCGCTCGGCCTGCGCGGCGGCCCCGGCTGCCTGGTCGACGCGCGGATCGCCGCCGCCTACCTCGAGCGCCGGACCGCCGAGGACGCCGCCGAGCTGGTGCGCGTCGCCGCCCGCCGGTACGCGCTGTCCGATGCCGACACCCCGGACCGCGACTGGGCGTCCGGGATGTCGCGGCAGCTGCGCGCGATCGCCGTGACCGGCCTGAGCACCGGCGTGCCCACCGGGCCGCCCCCGGCCGGCCTGGCGGTGGCGGACCTGGTCGGCTACCGGACGACCGCACTCGACGACGCCGTCGCCACCGGCCTGCAGCTGGTCAACGCCGGGTTCCGGCTCCGGCCGGACGCCGCGCAAGCGGGCACGCTCAACGACGCGCGCGCCCGGCTGCACGCGGCGCGCCGGACCGCCGGCCGCGGTGTGCGGCTCGCGCAGTGGGTGGCCGCGCACGCCGGGCCGGGCGCGAGCAGCACCCTCGAAACCTGGATCCGCGAGCTCGCCGAGGAGTGGGCCGGGCTGGGGCGCTCGGCCGCCGTCGCCGAGGCGTGGCCGAAGGTCGTCGCGGGCCTGCGGGCGGCCGCGCCGACGTTGCGGACCCTCGCCGACGCCGCGCCCGAGCAGTCCGCGACCGTCACGACCCTGCTGGACTGGCTGGCCCTCGGCCCGGAGGCGCCGGACGAGGCGAGCGGCGACGAGGTCGTCCAGGCCCGGCTGCTGACCCTGCACGTGGCGACGCGCGGGCTGCTCGCGCAGGCGCCCTCGGTCGACCAGCGGGTCGACCTCGTGCAGGTCAGCGCCGATTCGCGGACGCTGCTGGACATGACGCGCCGCCGGTCGTGGGACAAGCTGACCGGGATGCAGGCGAGCTACTTCGGCGCCTTCTACAAGGCGTCCTGGCGAGCCAACGACTGGATGTGGGGCCGCATCGACGGTGCCGGCTGGCTGGTCCAGTGCCTGCTCGACCCGGTCCGGCTCGAGACGCTCCGGGACGTCGTCGGGCCCGGGACGTTCCGCGACGAACTCGTCGCCGCGCTCAAGCCCGTCTGGCGCACCCCGGACGAGCGCGACCGCTGCACCCCGGCCGAGGCGGGACAGCTGCGCGACCAGCTGACGGCCGAGCTGGCCTTCCTCGGCCTCGACGCCGACCTGAACCCGGTGGACAAGCCGGGCGCGGCGCGCCCGGTCAGCCTGCCGGTGACGGCCATGGTGCTGGCCCGCGCCCGGCAGGCCGAGATCGCCGCGGCGGAGCTCCCGGTCGTCGCCCTCGCGTCGCGCTACGACGCCGACGACCGCCCCGGCATCGGGAAGGCACTGGCCGGCGACCTGCCTCGCGTCGACGTCGGCGCCGCGCAGGCCCAGTTCCAGGCCTGCCGCGTCTCGGCGGAGAAGATCGCCGGGGAGCAGGGCACCGCCCGGCTGACCCGGACGCTCGTCGCGCTCGGCGCCGCCGCCGTCAACGCCGGAACGGTCGCCTTCCGGCTGCCCGGTGGCTGGCCGCGGACGGTGGCGGGCGTGCTGCGGACGGTCGCCAGGAGCACGGCGAGGGTCTCCCAGGGCGCGTCCCGGCTCGGCACGGCGGGTTCGCTCGCCGCCGGGGTGCTGGCGCTGCTGGCCGGGCTGGTGCTCGGCAACAACGGCGGTGCGGTCCTGCAGTGGGTCGGCCTCCCGGTCCTCGCGGGCGCGGCCGTCTACCTCGCGACGGCGTTGCTGACGACCGGCCACCGGACGCGGTGGCTGCTCACGGCGCTGGGCACGCTGGTCGTGGCGGCACTGCTGCTGGCCGCGTTCCTGCCGCCGCTCGCCCGCCCGTTCTTCGGCTGGCTCGGCGACGTCGTGGCCGGCTGGCGCCGCGGCGAGGGTGCGGTGTGGTGGCTGGTCGTCTCCGGCCTGCTGGTCCTGCCCGCGGTGGTGACGCCGGTGGGTGCCCTCCGGCGCCGCCTCGGCCACCGCCGCGCCCGGTCCCGGGCGGCGAAGCCGGTCGTGCTCGAAGTGGCCGGGCGATCGGCCCGGAAGAAGGCGAAGGAGCGCACCCCGGCCACGAGTGCGCGCTGAGCGGTTTCGGCCCGTCGCTTGCGATCACGGGCGCGAAGGTTCATCGTGCGAAGACGTCGCGGGGAATGGTCCGCGACCCGGGCGCGCGTTTGCCCATGCTCCGGACGCACCAAACATGTTTGTGTGCCTGCTCACCGGGTACTTGGCGTCGTCGCAGGTCACCGCGGGGGTCGTGAGCTGCGTCGCTGGCACGCGGAAACTTCTCTGTTACGTTTCCTGAGTATGTTTGTAACGCACTTGATCGAATCCCCGACCAAGGCGGACGGCGCGCAGCTGTGGCGAATCGCGCGTGATTCCGTCAAGCTCGATCTCAACTCGCCGTACGCATACATGCTGTGGTGCCGCGATTTCGCCGAGTCTTCGGTCGTCGCGCGCGAGGACGGCGAGGCGGTCGGTTTCGTCATCGCCTACCGCAGACCGGACGAGCCGGAGACCGCGTTCGTCTGGCAGGTCGCGGTGGACGGTTCACAGCGCGGAAAGGGCCTGGCGGGCGCCCTTCTCGACGCGCTGTACACGCGCCTGGTCGGCCAGGGCGTGCGTTACCTCGAGACCACGATCACCCCGGACAACGAGGCGTCCATCCGGCTGTTCGCGTCGTTCGCGAAGCGGTGGAACGCCGCGACGGAAACCAGTGTGCTGTTCGACGGCGAGGATTTCCCCGAAGCCGGGCACCTGCCGGAAGAGCTTTACCGCATCGGTCTGCTGACGGCGCCGACGAATCCGGGCGATTAGGAGAGAAAGAAACACATGAGCATCTTCGAAGAGCTCGAATCCGAAGTACGCAGCTACAGCCGCGGCTGGCCGGTCGTGTTCGACCGAGCGCAGGGCAGCCACCTGTACGACGAAAACGGGAAACCCTATCTGGACTTCTTCGCCGGGGCCGGCGCGCTCAACTACGGGCACAACAACCCGCAGCTGAAGCAGGCCCTGATCGACTACATCCAGCGCGACGGCGTCACCCACGCCCTGGACATGTTCACCGTGGCCAAGCGCGACTTCCTGCAGACCTTCCGCGACAAGGTCCTCGACCCGCGCGGGCTCGGCTACAAGGTCGTGTTCCCCGGCCCGGGCGGCGCGAACGCCGTCGAGGCCGCGCTGAAGCTGGCGCGCAAGGTGACCGGCCGCGAATCGGTCATCAACTTCACCAACGCCTTCCACGGCATGACGCTGGGCGCGCTGTCGGTCACCGGCAACTCGATGAAGCGCGGCGCCGCGGGTGTCCCGCTGGTGCACGCCACTCCGATGCCGTACGACAAGTACTTCGACGGCGCGATGCCGGACTTCCTGTACTTCGAGAAGCTCCTCGAGGACTCCGGCAGCGGGCTCAACGAGCCGGCCGCGGTGATCGTCGAGGGCGTGCAGGGCGAGGGCGGGATCAACGCCGCGCGCCTGGAGTGGCTGAAGGGGCTCGACGACCTCTGCAAGCGCCACCACATCCTGCTGATCCTCGACGACGTCCAGATGGGCTGCGGCCGCACCGGCCCGTTCTTCAGCTTCGAGGACGCCGGGATCACGCCGGACATCGTCTGCCTGTCGAAGTCCATCAGCGGCTACGGCATCCCGATGGCGCTGACGCTCATCAAGCCGGAGCTCGACGTCTGGGAGCCGGGCGAGCACAACGGCACCTTCCGCGGGATCAGCCCGGCGTTCGTCACCGCGAAGGAAGCGATCGACCTCTACTGGAGCGACGACGCGCTCGAGAAGTCGACCAAGGCGAAGGGCGAGCGCATCGCCACCGCGTTCTCCGGCATCGTCGAGGCGTACCCGGAGGCGAAGCTGGTCGCCAAGGGCCGCGGCCTCGCGCGGGGCTTGGAGTTCGCCGACGGCGACCTCGCCGGCCGGGTCTGCGCGGAAGCGTTCGCGCGCGGCCTGCTGATGGAAACCTCCGGCCCCGACGGCGAAGTCATGAAGCTGCTGCCGCCGCTGACGCTGACCGACGACGAGCTGACCCAGGGCCTGTCGATCATCGACGAGTCCATCAAGGCCGTCCTGACCAAGTAAGGAGTTCCACCGTGCTCGTCCGCACGCTCGACGAGATCACCGACACCGACGCCGACATCAAGACCGAGAACTGGCGCAGCAAGCGGATCGTCCTCGCCAAGGAGGGCGTCGGCTTCTCGGTGCACGAGACCACGCTCTACGCGGGGACGGTCAACGACTTCTGGTACGCCAACCACATCGAGGCGGTGTTCATCACCTCCGGCGAGGGCGAGATCGAGGACCTGGCCACCGGCAAGGTCTACGAGCTCAAGCCCGGCACCCTCTACCTGCTCAACGACCACGACAAGCACCAGGTCCGGCCGAAGACCGAGATCAAGTGCGTGTGCGTGTTCAACCCGCCGGTGACCGGCCGCGAGGTGCACGACGAGAACGGCGTGTACCCGCTGATCACCGAGTAGGAACCGCCGAGGGATCAGGAGGCGAACCCCGTGACGCTGACGGACACCCGGGTCGAGGACGTGTACCCGACCCGGATCACCGGCACACCGGCCCACCTGCCCCGCGTGCACCCCACCGTGTGGGGTCCCGGAGCCGACGGCCCGATCGACGCCGCCACGCTGGCCCACCACGAGACCAAGGGTTACACCGTGGTCGACGGCCTGCTTTCGGTCGGCGAGGTGCAGACGTACTGGCAGGAGCTGGTGCGGCTGTCCGCCGACGAGGAGCTCGCCCGGGACGAGCGGGTGATCACCGAGGCGAAGACCGGTGAGGTCCGGTCGATCTTCGACGTCCACGAGATTTCGGCGCTGATCGCCGAGCTGGTGCGCGACCCGCGCGTGCTCGACCGGGCCCGGCAGCTGCTCGGCTCCGAGGTGTACGTCCACCAGAGCCGCATCGACTACATGCCGGGGTTCCGGGGCACCGGGTTCTACTGGCACTCGGACTTCGAGACCTGGCACGCGGAGGACGGCATGCCCGCGCCGCGGGCGGTCAGCTGCTGGATCGCCCTGACGGACAACCACCCGTTCAACGGCGGCCTGATGATCATGCCGGGCTCGCACCGTACGTTCGTCCAGTGCACCGGCGAGACGCCGGACGGCAACCACCAGAGCTCGCCCAAGGACCAGCGGGTGGTCGTGCCCAGCGAGGACGACATCACCAAGCTGGCGGCCGAGTACGGCATCGACCAGTTCACCGGCCAGGCGGGCTCGGCCCTGTGGGTCGACTCGAACACCATGCACGGCTCGGGCAACAACATCACGCCGTACCCGCGCTCGAACATCTTCCTGGTGTTCAACAGCGTGGAGAACGCGTTGCAGGAGCCGTTCGCGGCGAGCGCCCCGCGCCCCGCGTTCATCGCCGGCCGTGATTCGACGCCGATCACGCGCTGAAGCGGCTTTCCCAAGCCGGGGCTTGCCGCTCGGGCCCGGGAGGCAGCTGTGCTCGACGGTTTCGCACGGCGTTACCCGGGTTCCCACGCTCGAAACCCGGGGACGATAACGAATCGCCACCCGCCGGTGACCGGCCCGGTGCGCCCTGTTACCGTGTCGCCACCGCGCGAGTGTGTGGCTCGCGCAACACGTCTTCGTCGACGACCGGCGGCGGGTGCTTCGCTCGGGGTGAGCTCACCTGTCTGGTTGCCCTCGGTGGCGGACGGGCGGACCGGCCCCCTGGCGGCCCGGCCGGGAGTTTTGCCAGTGACCCCGCACCACCGGATCGGGACCGGTGGTGCGGGGTCCTGTCATGTCCGCGCCGTTCCGCAGGTCCTCCGCGCGGTGGCAGCGGATTCCGCAGCGGCGGGGAACGTCCTGGTCCCGGCCCGGTGGGGCGGTATTCGCCAGGCGGCGATCACGGTAGGTTGATTTTTCCGGCGGGGGCGCGCCGGGGGACACCGTGGACCCGGGAGGTGGGCGCGAACATGGCCCAGACCCGGCTCCAGCTGCTCGGGCCCGTCCAGCTCTTCCACGGTGACGAGCCCGTCCCGATCGGCGGCCCCGGCGTCCGCGGCCTGCTCGCGCTGCTGGCGCTGCGGCCCGGCAAGGTCGTCGGCCTCGACGAGATCATCGACGCCCTGTGGGGCCACGACCCGCCGGCGACCGCCCGGACCATCGTCCACGGCAACGTCTCCCACCTGCGGCGGGTCCTGCGCGACCTCGACGGCCCGCGCATCCTCACCACCCCGCCGGGCTACCGGCTGGACGTCGACCCCGAGCGGATCGACGTCCACCGGGCGCGCACGCTGCTGGATCGCGCGTCGGTGGCCACCCCGGAGGTCGCCGCCGTGCTGCTGGCCGAAGCGCTCGCGCTCTGGCAGGGCCCGGCGCTGGGCGGGGTGCCGGACTCCCTGCGGGCCCCGGAGCTGGAGGATCTCCGCCGCGCCGTGCACGGCGCCCGCGTCGACGCCGACCTCGAACTCGGCCGGCACGCGGAACTGATCGTCGAGCTCAGCCCGATCGTCCGGGCCGACCCGCTGGCCGAGCGGACCGCGGGCCAGCTGATGCGGGCGCTGTACCACGCCGGCCGCCGCGGGGACGCGCTCGAGCTGTACCGGACCGTCTCCCGCGCGACCCTGCGCACCCTCGGTGTCGAGCCCGGCGCGGAGCTGCGCTGGCTGCACGAGCGGGTGCTCAACGACGACCTTCCGGCGCGGGACGTCGTCGCCCCGGCCGGCGGCGGCGAGCCGGCGAAAGCGATTTCGCAGCTGCCCGCGGCGGTGCCGAGCCTGGCCGGACGCGCCGAGGAACTCGCGTGGCTCGACGGCCTGGTCACCCGGGCCGAAGCCGGGCAGACGACGATCGCCGTGGTCACCGGCACCGCCGGGGTCGGCAAGAGCACCCTCGTCGTGTGGTGGGCGCACCGGGTCGCGTCACGGTTCCCGGACGGCGTCCTGTTCGCGTCGCTGCGCGGTTTCGACGCGCACCACCCGCCGCTGGAGCCCGCCGAGTTGCTCACGCAGTTCCTGCTCGGCCTCGGCGTCGAGACCGCGAAGGTCCCGGAGCTGCTGCACGAGCGCGTCGCGCTCTACCGGTCGCTGATCGCCGGACGGCGGATGCTGGTGCTGCTCGACGACGCCCGGACCGCCGAGCAGGTGCGCCCGCTGCTGCCGCCGAGCGCGCGGACGATGACGGTGGTGACCAGCCGCTCGCGCCTCGACGGGCTCGCCGTGTCGAACGCCGCCCAGCAGCGCGTGCTGGGCACGCTCGCCCCGGACGACGCCGTGGCGCTCATCGAGGAGCTCGCCGGCCCGGCGAGCCTCAACCACGCCCTCGCGCGGCTCTGCGGGTACCTCCCGCTGGCGCTGCGGATCGCCGGCGCGCGGCTCTCGGCGGGTGCGCAGCGGACCGCCGAGGAGCTCGTCGACGAACTCGGCAACGAACGCACCCGGCTGGCGGGGCTGCAGGTCTACGGCGCCGACGACAGCGTCCGCGCGGCCTTCGACGTCTCCTTCCGCGGGTTGCCCGGCGAAGTCGCCGAGACGTTCCTGCAGCTGGGCGCGGTGCCCGGGGTGCTGGTCGGCCCGCACGTGATGGCCGCGGTCGGGCAGATCACCGTGGCCGAGGCCCGGCGGCGGCTGCGCGCGCTGGCCGCGCACAACCTCATCGCCGAGACCGAGCGGGACGTCTTCGTGCCGCACGACCTCGTCTGGCTGTACCTGCGGGAGCTCGCCGAACAGGAGCTTACGGACAAGGAACGCGACGAGGCGCTCGGCTGGACGGTCCGCTACTACCAGGCGGTGGCCGACCGGGCGCGGCGCCGGCTGGGCCGGGTCGCCGACCCGCTCGACTTCTCGGGCGTGCTCACCGAAGACGCCATGCCCCCGCTGCCCGGCTTCGCCGAGGCGCACGCCTGGTTCGCGGCGGAGTGGCCGAACCTGCTGGCCGTCCTGGACGCCGCGGATGCCGCGGGCCGCCACGACGACGTCTGGCGGCTGGCCCGGCTGGCGCACACCTACCGCGTCGCGTGCCCGCTGCTGGACGAGTGGACGCGGATGGCCGACCTCGGTGTCGCCGCCGCCGAAGCCGCGGGCGACGTCGCCGGGCAGTGCTGGCTGCGGCTCGCGCGGTGCGAAATCGCGTTGGCGTTCGAGCTGCCGGGGTTCGGGCTCGCCGACGCCGAACGAGCGGCGGAACTGTCCGCCGGCCGGCCCGACGGGTGGCTGCGCACGTCGGTGGACCTGCACCTGGGGCGCGCCCTGAGCCGGCTCGGCGAGCACGAGAAGGCCATCGAACGGCTGGCCGAGGCCGTCGCGAACGCCCCCGACGTCACCCTGCGCGGGCAGGCGCTCAGCAGCTGCGCGCAGGCGGAGAAGCGGGCGGGCCGGCTCGCCGACGCGATCGCCCACCAGCGCGCCGGCCTGCGGATCGACCGCGAGCTGGGCGACGACGACCAGGTCGTCGTCTCGCTGGACAAGCTGGCCGAGCTCAGCCTGCGCGCCGGGGACCTCGAGGCCGCCGAGCGGTACGCGTGGGAGGCGATCGACCTGGCGATCAGCCGGGAGTTCGTCGCACGGGAAGGGACGCTGCGGCTGACGCTGGGCCGCGTGCTGCGGGCCCGGGGCGACATCGACGGCGCCCGCGAACAACTGTCGTTGTCGGTGCGCATTTACGAGCGCGTGCACCCGAAGCTCGTCGGTGAGGTCCGCACCGAACTCGCCGATCTGCAGTGAAGGCTTTCCGACAGTTTCGCGGCGCGGGAATTTCGTTGCGAATGGGTCACGACCCCGCCCGCACGCTGAATCCTTAGTGGATTCTTAGTGCGCGCGGGCGGTGTCCGCGTAGGTTCGGCGGTGCCGGTTGAGCCCTAGGGGAGGGGCAGGCTGAGACGCCGGCGCCAGGTCCCGCGCGGGAAACCGCGACGGGGCCCGGAGCCGCCAGGAGCGGCTCGTGGCGGCCCGGCCGGCCGAAGTGGGGGTAGGCCGGCCGGTCGCCAGGCGGGGCCGGAGTCGCCGCTCAGCCGACGTTCGCCGTGCAGAGCGCGATGGTCGTGCCGCTGTTTTCCGCGACCTTCTTGCCGTCGACCAGAATGGCGCACCTGATTTCGTTGCTGACCGTCGCATTGCGGGTGTCCGCGGTGAGCGTCAGCAGGTAGGAGCCATTGTTGTAGGAGGCCTGGCCCTGCCACGCGTCGGTGCTCGCGGGCGCGTTCTCGGTGCGCTGGTCGCTGAGGCTGCCGTAGCGCACGGTCGCGCCGCCCGCGGAGGTGACCTGGAAGGTCACGGCGTGCTTGTCGCCGGCCACGGCGGGCATGTGCAGGCCGGTCTCGCCGCCGCCGAGGAAGGTCGAGTACAGCAGCGTCCCGGCCGTGGTGAGCAGTGCGGCGGTCGTGACGGCGGTGGCGGTGATCGCCAGCCCGCGGTCCCCCGCGGTGCCCTTCTTGACCTGCACGAGCCCGGCGATCGCCAGGACCAGCCCGATGCCGCCCAGCGGCCACGCGACGAACTCGACGCCGGGGACGAACGTGACGACCAGGGCGGCCACGCCGAGGAGCAGGCCGACGATCGCGAGGATGTTCCGTGCGGACTTCGCATTGGCTTGACGACGCTGCGTAGCCGTCACCGGCGGCGCGGGCCGTCCGTGGCGCGCGGTGGCCGGCGGGTACTGCGGGTCGGTCATCATGCGAACCCCTTCGGGTGGGAGTGCGACGACGTTAACCCATAAGTGTGGCCCAGGACGAAATTGTTACATTCCGGAAAAAGTCATTGTCCCACCATTTGGGGCCAGGTATCGATATTTCCTGACATCGTGGGCAGGCTGTGGCCCGGTGATCAATGGGAAGAATATCGGAGTTCCCACTGTTCGACGCGGTCTTTCGCGACCTCGCAGCGGGTATCGTAAATATCCGGCCGACCTCCGGGCACCGCCGTGAAGCCTACGACGGACGTCGGTACCGGCGTGCAAGCCGAAAGTCGCAGAACGGACTTCTCAGTCGAAAAGGCTTACTTCCGGGGTGATTTCGAGGAGTTCGAAGACGGGCCGGCCGCGGCGGCCGTCGATCGTCGTCGTGCGGACGACGCGTAGCCGGGCGGTCACCGGCCGGTCCAGGTTCTCCTTGATCTGGTCGAGCAGATCGGGGGCCACCGCACCCTGGATCGTGCCGCCCGACTCGCGGTCGAGGTAGAAGATCCGCCGCCGGGTGCGCACGCCGTCGAGCCGCCCGCGGACCGTCTCGTACCCGACTTCTTCCCGGGACTCGCGGAGGCTGCCCTGCAGGATCCGCGCCTGCTCGGTGGTCATGCTCCGGGTGACCTGCTCGCCCGCGGTCGGGGTCAGCGCCATCCCGATGCCGGCGTTCTTGGCGACGGCGTTGACGATGTCGCTGACGGCGTTGCGGACGGTGTCGCGCTGGAGCAGCACGGCGTCGAGCGCACCGTCGTCCGAGCCGTTCGCCGGGAGGAAGTCGCACAGCTCCTTCACCGCGCGCTCGGAGAGCGTCTCGATGCCGTCGACGATCAGGGCGTCGTCGGCCAGCGGTTCCGGGAAGCCGAAGAAGATCGCGTTGCCCGCCTGGCCGCGCTGGATCAGCGGCGCCTTGTCCCGGTCGGTCTGCTGGACCTGGGTGACCTCGCCGGACGGGTTCCGGATGATGTGCCCGATCTTCGCCGTCGCGTCCTGCAGGGCCCGGCTGATGTCGGAGAAGGTGTAGGCGTCGATGGTCTGCTCGCCGATCACCGAGACGTGCAGCAGCGGCGAGCGGGACGTCCGTTCGAACTTCGCGTTGGCCGCCATCGCCGAGGCGCGGGCCAGGTCGTCCAGCCAGGTGCCGCCGGGGATCTCGTCGGCGATGCGCCGGAACTCGTTCCTCACCAGATCATCTCCGGGTAGCCCCTGCCGCCTTCGCCCCAGACCTCGGCCCACACGTCCTCGTCGCCGGGGCGGCACAGGAAGCCGTCCAGCATCCCGCCGACCGGCTGCACCCGGTCCAGGTACATCGCGGGCTGCCCGACGATCACGCCCCGCAGGGTGAGCAGGCCGTACAGCGCGGAGCGGCCGGCGTCGTCGAGCCGCTTGAGCGCGCCCCACTCGTCCGGGATGAGGACGACGTCGAGGCTTTGCGGCGGGTGGGCGGTCCGGGTGATGAGCTCCCCGCCGATCCAGGCGCGGCCGGACGGGATGATCCGCCGGGCGACGCCGAGGTAGCTGTTGAGCGCGCTGAACAGGATCTCGCGGTCGTTCTGGTGCGGGGCGTCGAACACCAGGCGTTCGTAGACGTCGGCGAGGTCGCCCGCGTGCCGGCCCGGCGGCAGGACCTGCTGCGGCGTCCAATGGGGGAGCGCCACTCCACCCCCTCCTCAGCCCTCGCTCACAGTGCGTAGCCGAACTTACCAGGATGGGTGTCAGCCACCGCGCCCAGGCTGGTGCCACGGCCTCGGGGCGTTCTCGGGTTCTTCGGCCTGCGGCCAGGCGGGCTCGTCCTCGGTGGGCCAGTCTTCGGCCTGCGGGCCGCGCTGCGGCGGCAGCGGCAGGCGGCCTTCGCGGTGGCCGACGGGATCGGCTTCTTCGTCGTCGGCGACGGCCGGGCGCCGGTCGGACTCGTGCTGCGCCCAGGCGGCCGGGATGAACTGCGTCTGCTCGGTCGACAGCGGCGGTGGCGGCTCGTACGGCGGTTCTTCTTCGACGGGCTCTTCCACGGGCTCGGCCTGGGGCCGCGCGGCGGCGCGCAGCACGAGCCACGAGGTCAGCGCGCCGAGGGCGAAGGCGACGACCAGCCACAGCCAGATCTGCGCGAACAGCCAGAACATCAGTTCCTCACCCCTCAAACGACCGTGATCTCGACACGCCGGTCTTCTTCGCCGCCGGTGACCGGCCGCGTGTCGCCCAGCCCCCGGTAGGTCACGCGCCGCACCGCCAGCCCGTTGGCCGTCAGGATCCGCGCGACGGCCCGGGCCCGGGCCTGGGAGAGCCGCAGGGCGGCGTTCTCCCCGCCGGGCCCCCGCGCGACGTGCCCGGTGACGCGGTACCGGAAGCCGTCGGGCGCCTTGGCGAGGGCGATCGCGATGCTGCGCGCGGCCTGTTCGCCGTCGGGGGTGAGCTGCGCGGAGTCGGGCACGAAGGCGATCGGGGTCTCGGTGAGCATCCGATCGATCTCGGCCTGCACGCCGGCCTTGTCGGTGGGCGGCGGCGCGGTGGTGCTCGTGGTCGGCGGCGGGCTGCTGCTCGTCGTGGTGGTTTCCGCCGGCGGGCTCGTGGTGGTGGTGGCGGTGGCGGTGGCGGTGGCACTGCCGCTCGGCGCGACGGGGGTGACATCGCCGTTGACCTTGGCGGCCCGGACCCCGTCGACGTTCTGCACGATTTCGAGCGCGCGGAGCGCCAGCGTGGGCGGGAAGCCGCTGAGGGTGGCGTCCCGGCCGTCGAAGCGGACGTCCCCGGTGGGCAGCCCGGCCTGGAAGAGGGCGGTTTGGGCCCGGGCGGCCAGGTCGCGTTCCATGCTGCCCGACCGCGTCCAGGTGGCGACCCCCGCGAGCAGCGCTGTGACCAGCACCGCAACCGGGACCACGAGGATCCAGCGCCGACGCATAAGGGGACTGTAAGCCGGGTACCGCAGGTTGGCGAGCCGAATCCGGGTGACGATCCACAAGTTGTCCCCAGGTAAGTCGACATGTGGACAACTGGAGAGATCGTGATCGGTTGGGCACTTTCTGTCGGAGGTCGTGGGTAGGGTGGATGCGGGTGGTTCCCCCTGGGAGGGCGGGTCAGGTCCAGGGCGGGCCCTCCGCGGTCGCGAAGTGGCGGAATCCACCCGGAAGGGTGACCCCCGAGCGCCGGTCACTCAGCCCCCGCGAGTGCCCGGAAAGCCTGAAGCCCCCGAGAGCCAGAGCCCCGAAGGTCCCGTCGAGAAACCCTCAGCTGGCCTGTTGCTGCGGAGCGGTGTCCGGCACCTCGATCACTTCCAACGGCACCAGCGGCGCCAGCTGAGGCCGCTTCGGCGACAGCCCGTCCCCCATCGACTCCCCGCGCAGCTGGCGCCGGATCCACGGCAGCAGGTGCACCTTCGTCCACGTCAGGTCCGAGCGGCGCGAGTCGATCCAGCGGCTCGGCGTCTCCTCCAGCGGCCACGGCTCGCGCCAGTCGCTGTCGACCGGGATGCCCAGGACCTCCGCCGCCTTCAACGCGATGCGGTGGTGGGCCTCCGGGGAGAAGTGCAGCCGGTCGTCGCTCCAGGCTCGGCGGTCGTGCAGGGGGCCCATCGTCCAGAGGTCGACCATGCGGGCGCCGTAGCGTTCGGCGATCGCCCACAGGTTCGTGTTGTAGATCGCCACCTTGCCGCGCAGCACCGACATCACCGACAGCACCTTCGTGTCCGGGCCGTTGAACATCAGCACCGGGATGCCCGCCTCGCGCAGCTTCGCCACGCCCTCCTCCAGGCGCGCGGTGACCGCGTCCACGTCCGCGCCCGGGACGATGATGTCGTTGCCGCCCGCACACAGCGTGACCAGATCCGGCTTCAGCTCGAGCGCGATCGGCAGCTGCTCGTCCAGGATCTCGTCGAGCATCTTGCCCCGTAGGGCCAGGTTGGCGTACTGGAAGTCGCTGCGGCCACCCGCCAGGACCTCCGCCAGCCGGTCGGCCCACCCGCGGAAGGAGCCGTCCGGAAGGCCGTCGTTGAGTCCCTCGGTGAAGCTGTCACCAAGGGCTACGTAGCTGTCGAATCCGTACACGTGGGTCCCCTTCCCATCCCTGCGACCGACACACCCCGACATGTAGTTGTACACCTCAACTAACCGTCGACCGCAAACCCGCTCCACCCCCGGGCGTTCAGCCTGCGGTAACAGTGTCTTATCTTGTCGGCCTTCTCCGCCTCTCTATTACGCGGTCTTCACGGTCGGCGTGCCGTGAAACCGCACACTCGGAGGTAATCCGGACGCGGATGTGGCGAAGATCTCCCTGGCCGGGGCGCTGGGGACGCGATCCGGCAGGCTGGACACGTGTCCGGAGAACCCCGCGAATCGCTCGCGCAGATCCTCGGTGGCCGCCGGGGCGCGCTCGACGCCAGCATCCCGCCCGTCGGCTTCGTCGCCGGCTGGCTCGCCGCCGGCCAGTCCGTCGCCTGGGGTGCCGGCGCCGCCCTCGCGGTCGCCGTCGTGGTCGGGGGCTACCGGATCGCCCGGGGCGGCAAGGTCCGCGCGCTGGTCGTCAGCGTGGCCGCCGTCGTCGCGGCCGCGCTGATCGCCCTGCACACCGGCCGGGCCCAGGACTTCTTCCTGCTGCAGCTGATGTCCAATGTGGCCAGCGCACTGCTGTGGGCAGCCAGCATCGTCGTGCGGTGGCCGCTGCTCGGCGTCGTCGTCGGCCTGCTGCTGGGCCAGAAGACGCGCTGGCGCCGCGACGCCGTGCTGCTCAAGGCCTACTCGCGGGCCAGCTGGGTGTGGGTGCTCCAGTACACGGTGCGCGTGGTCGTCTACGGCCTGCTGTGGTGGGCCGGCCAGGTGATCGCGCTCGGTGTGGCCCGCACGGTGCTGTCGTGGCCGCTCGTCGCGCTGACCGTCGCGGTCAGCGGCTGGGTGCTCTACCGGGCGTTGCCGCCGGAGCACCCCGGCCTGCGCCTGGCGCCGGAAACCCGCTCGGACGACGTACCCGGGGCATAAGGCGGCCCCCGGCGAGGGGGGAGGGTCCGGGGGCCACTGCCTACGGTACCCGGACTACCCGGGTTCAGTCGACGTTTTCGCGTCTTTGCGCCGCGTTTTGCTCGATATCTCTACGGCCGGGGCCGCGGCGCGCCCTCGCCGAAGGCGTCCACAGCGGCCAGCCAGGCCGCCCCCAGCACCCCATCGGAGCTGGTCAGCACCTCGAGACCGGCCAGACGGCGGCGCACGAGCCCGCCGATCGGGCTCGTGCCGGTGAGCACCGAGCCGACGAGCACGACCGGGGTCGACTCGCCGGGCTCGCGCGCCGCGAGGGCGTTCTCGGCCAGGTGCCAGGCCGCGCGGGCGACGATCTCCCGGGCCGCGGGCTCGCCCGCGTCGTGCGCCGCGCTCACCAGCGGGGCGAACCGGGCGAGCCGGACGGGCGCCTCGGCGTTGGCCGCGGTGATCAGCGCCCGGGACGCCGCCAGCCGCCCGTCGTCGCCCCGGACGTCCACTGCTTGGACGTCCACTGGGGACAGTCCGAGCGCGGCGGTGAGCACCGCCGAGGGCAGCCCCGCCAGGGGCAGCCCTCGGCCCAGTGCCTCCAAAGTGGAGCGGACGGCTTCGCGGCCGAGCCAGAACGCCGACCCTTCGTCGCCGAGCAGCCAGCCGTAGCCGCCGGTCGTGCCGGCCAGCCGCCGGTTCCGGATGCGGCCCACGATCGAGCCGGTGCCGGCCACGACGACCGTCCCGTCGGGCGCCGCGGTCGCCGACGCGTACGCCACTTCGGCGTCGGCGACGGTCCGGACGCCGCAGACGAGGCCGATCCGCTTCCACGCGGCGTCGAAGACCGCCGCCACGCCCGGGTCGCTCAGCTTGCTGACCCCCGCCATGCCGACGACGCACGCCCGCACCGCGCCGGGGTCGCGGCCGCCGATCGCCGCGGTGATCGCGTCGGCGATCCGGCCCGCGGCGACCTCGGGCGCGTGCGCGTTGGGGTTGGCGCCCTCGCCCCGCCCGGTGCCCAGCACCGCACCGGCGGCGTCGACCAGGACGGCCCTGGTCGACGTGCCGCCGGCGTCGACGCCGATCGCGAAGCTCACCTCGTCTTGGTCACCTTCAGCAGGCCACGCGGGCTGTCCGGGTCGCCGCCGCGGGCCAGCGACAGGCCGAGCGCGATCCGCTGGATCGGCAGGATCTCCAGGATCGGTGCCAGTTCCTCGACGGTCTGCGGCACGTCGATGCGCAGCGCCGCCGGCGCCTGGGCCGACGCGGAGCCGACCGCGACGACGTCCGCGCCGCGCTTGCCGACGGCGTCGATGACCTCGCGCATCGCGTCGGCACCGTGCCCGGCGCTGGTCACCGCGAGGACCGCGGTCTGGTCGTCGACCGCCGCGACCGGCCCGTGGAGGAGGTCGGCGCCGCTGTACGCGCGGGCCGCGAGGTAGCTGGTTTCGGCGAGCTTGAGCGACGCCTCCAGCGCGGTCGCGTACGAGTAGCCCCGGGCCGCGGTGAGGACCCGGTTCACGAACCGGTAGCGGTCGACCGCGCGCTGCACGCCCTCGGTGGCGCCGTCGAGGGTCTGCTGCGCCAGCTCGCCGATCTTCTCGGCGTCGGCCGCCTTGCCGCCGCGCACCGCGTCGACGAGCAGGTACAGCGCCATCAGCGTCGCGGAGTACGTCTTGGTGGCCGCGACGGCCTTTTCGACACCGGCACCGATGTCGACGCCGAGCTCGGACGCCGCCCGCAGCGGCGAGTCCGGGGTGTTGGTGACGGACACCGTCAGCGCGCCCTGGCGCCGCGCCGTTTCGGTGACCTCGATCAGGTCGGGCGAGCCGCCGCTCTGGCTCACCGTGACGAACAGCACGTCCCGCAGATCCGGCCGCGCGCCGTACAGCGTGGCCGTCGACGGGGAAACCAGACCGGCCGGAAGGCCGAGGAGTACCTCGATCAGGTACTTCGCGTACAACGCTGCGTGGTCGCTTGATCCACGCGCCGCGAGCAAAGCGAACCGCGGGGGGCGTTGTGAGATCTTTTCCGCCACTTCGGCGATTTCCGCCTGACGCGCCACCAGTCCCGCCAAGACGTCCGGCTGCTGGGCGATCTCCGCGGCCATGTGCGCGCCGGGCCGTTGTTCGGTCATCATTTTCCTCTCCACCTCCGGCATTATGTACCGGACTCAGGCGGCGTCGGTCAGGTCTAGACCAATGTTATAGGGGCGGCGCGTTTGGGGAAAAGGGTACGTTTCTTACGGGGACGTGGCGTGCGATGAGGGAAGACATAGGGAGCCGGGCATGTTGGAGACCACCACCACGGGCGAGGCGGGCGCCGTCGCCGGGATGCGCGGGCAGCGCGAGCCCAAATACTGGGCGTTGAAACAGCACCTCCTCGACCTGCTCGACGTGCTGCCGCCGGGGTCGCCGATCCCGACCGAACGCGCGCTCGCCGGGGAGTTCACGGTCTCCCGCACCACCGTGCGCCAGGCGCTGGCCGACCTGACCGCCGAGGGCCGCCTGCACCGGGTGCAGGGGAAGGGCACGTTCGCGGCCGAGCCGAAGCTCGCCCAGCGGCTGCAGCTGTCCTCCTACACCGAAGACATGCGCAAGCAGGGCCTGAAGCCGTCGTCGAAGCTCCTCGAAGTCGAGGAAATGCCGGTCGAGGGCGATCTCGCCAAGCTGCTCGGAATCCGGACCGGCGCAAAAATCCTCCGCCTTCGCCGACTTCGGCTGGCGGACTCGCAGCCGATGGCGCTGGAGACGACCCACCTTCCCCTCGGCCGTTTCCGCGGGCTGCGCAAGCACGTCTCGGCGGGCGGTTCGTTGTACGCCGTTCTACGTGAACACTACGGCGTCGAACTCGAGCGTGCGGAAGAGACGATCGAAACGTCGCTCGCCGGGCCGCAGGAAGCGGAGATGCTCGGCGCGGACGTCGGCATGCCGGTGCTGATGCTGACCCGGCACTCGTTCGCCACGGACGGCAAGCCGGTCGAGTTCGCCCGCTCGGTCTACCGCGGCGACCGCTACAAGTTCGTGACGACGCTGCTGCCGTAAGCGCGCGGTTGACGACAGTCCCCGGTCGCGGTGGAGCGAGAACCTTGTTCGGGCTGGGTCGGTGCAACGCGCCGCAGGTCGCGCACCTGCGGTGACTGTTGCGCCGACCGACGGCTGAATAAGGTTCAGAGGGTGACTGCGACTGAAGACACCGGGATCCGGTGGGGCACCGGTGCCGCCCGCGGCGTGCTGGCCACCACCATCCTCGGCTCCGGCATGGCGATGCTCGACGGCACCATCGTCAACGTCGCGCTGCCCCGGATCGGCGCCGAGCTGAACGCGTCGGTGGCCGGGCTCCAGTGGATCCTCGACGGCTACCTGCTCGCGCTCGCCGCGCTCATCCTCGTCGCCGGTTCGCTCGGCGACCGGTACGGCCGGCGCCGCACGTACCTCGTCGGCGTCGTCTGGTTCGGCGTCGCGTCCGGGCTCTGCGCCGCCGCGACGTCCACCGAGATGCTCGTCGCGATGCGGATCCTGCAAGGCATCGGCGGCGCCCTCCTGACGCCCGGGTCGCTCGCGATCCTCCAGTCGTCCTTCGCGCACGACGCCCGCGCCCGCGCGATCGGGGCGTGGTCCGGCCTCGGCGGCATCGCGGCCGCCGCCGGGCCGCTGCTCGGCGGCTTCCTCGTGCAGGTGTGGTCCTGGCGGCTCGCGTTCCTCATCAACGTGCCGATCGCGGTCGCCGTCGTGCTCATGGCGCGGAAGTTCGTCCCCGAATCCCGCGACCCGGACGCCACCGGGCACCCGGACTTCGGCGCCGCCGCCCTCGGCGCCCTCGGCCTCGCCGGGGTGACCGGCGCGCTGGTGGAGGCGCCCGCCCGCGGCATCGGCGACCCGATCGTGCTGGTGGCGGGCCTGCTGGGGATCGCGGGGCTGGCCGCGTTCGTCGCCGTCCAGCACCGCTCGCACGAGCCGCTCGTGCCGCCGTCGCTGTTCCGCGACCGCACGTTCACGCTCTCGAACGCCCTGACCTTCGTCGTCTACGCGGCGCTCGGCGGGGTGATGATGCTGCTGGTGATGCAGCTGCAGGTGTCGCTCGGCTACTCGCCGACCGCGTCGGGGCTGGCCGGGCTGCCGCTGACGGTGATCATGCTGCTGCTCTCGGGCCGCTCCGGCGCGCTCGCGCAGCGCATCGGCCCGCGCACGCAGCTGGTGGTCGGGCCGATCGTGGTCGGCATCGGGATGCTGCTGATGCTCCGCATCGCGCCCGGTGCGTCCTACCTCGGCGCGGTGCTGCCCGCGGTGGTGGTGTTCGGGCTCGGCCTGGCGACGGTGGTGGCTCCGGTGACGGCGACGGTGCTCGCCGCGGCCCCGGACCGCTACGCCGGTGTCGCGTCCGGGGTGAACAACGCGATCGCTCGATCGGGTGGCCTGCTGGCGGTGGCGGTGCTGCCGGCGGCGGCCGGGCTGACCGGCGAGGCGTACGCGGATCCGGTGGCGCTGACGGCGGGCTGGCGGACGGCGCTGGTGATCTGCGCGGCCCTGGCGATCGCGGGCGGCCTGATCGCACTGGGCATCCACAACGGCGTCCTCGCACCGCCGTCCTCGCCGTCGGCGCCGTCGGCGCCCACGCCCGACGACGAGTGCCCGCACCTGGGCGAGTGCTACCACTGCGGCGTGGAGGGCCCGCCGACGCACATCCGCCGAGGCTCCTCCGTCGCCGGCTCCTAGCCCCGAGCGCCCCAAGGCGGCCTTGGTTGCGTCTGACGCACCCAAGGCGGCCTTCGGTGCGTCTCACGCACCGAAGGCCACATTGGGGCGCTTGGGGGCGGGTCAGCCTGCCAGGATCTCGGCGAACATCGCCGGGTCGGCGTTGCCGCCCGAGACGAGCGCGACCGTCTTCCCGGCCGGGAGCTCGTCGGCGTGGGACAAGTACGCCGCCGTCGTCACCGCGCCGCTCGGCTCAGCCACCAGCCGGGCCTTCGTCGCGAGGACGCGGACGGCCTCGCGGATTTCGTCCTCGGTCACCGTCACCATCTGGTCGACGACCTCCCGCAGGTGGGCGAAGGTCAGCTCCGACGGCTGCGAGCGCAGGCCGTCGGCGATCGTGCGGGCGCGGTCGGCCTGCGGCCACCGGACCAGCTCGCCCCGCCGGAGGCTGTCGGCGGCGTCCGCGGCCAGTGCGGGCTCGACACCGATCACGCGCGCCCGCGGGCAGCGGGCCCTGATCGCCGTGCCGACGCCGGCCGCCAGCCCGCCGCCGCTGATCGGGACCAGCACGACGTCGACGTCCGGCAGGTCCTCGGCGATCTCGAGGCCCGCGGTGCCCTGGCCGGCGATGATGGCCGCGTCGTCGAAGGGCGGGACGAGGGTCAGCCCGCGTTCGGCGGCCAGTTCGCGCGCTTTGGCCTCGTGCTCGCCGATCGGGACCTCGACGACCTCCGCGCCGTACGAGCGGGTGGCCTCGACCTTGATCCGCGGCGCGACGTCCGGCACGACGATCACCGCGGGCACGCCGTACCGCTGCGCGGCGTACGCGACTGCCTGCGCGTGGTTGCCGCTGGAGTAGGCGATGACGCCGCGGGCGCGGGCCGCGTCGTCGAGGCCGGCGATGGCGTTGAACGCGCCGCGCACCTTGAACGCTCCGACCGGCTGCAGGTTTTCGGGTTTGAGCCACAGGGTCCCGCGGGGATCCCACGTCTGGAGCAACAGGGGCGTGCGTACGGCGACATCGGCGACGCGCTTCGCGGCGGCCTCGATGTCAGAGATCGTCACCAGTTCCATGTGCCGAGTATGTCAAGAAAACGTTCGGTCTGGAGTGTCTATTATGGACAGACGGAGTGGTCCTCCTCACGCCGTGGCAACGAGGGGAGTTCCTCAGGCGCCTTAGACGTTGGACAGGGGAGAACACGGACTACGCAGATCGGGATCATGACCAAGGAGAAAACAGCGACAGCGGCAGTTGCATCGGAGGAGAAGGAAGAGAAGCCGGGCCTGCGGATCGCGCAGGTCCTGGCAGCGGCGTTGGCGGCGGTGACCGCGGCGCTGCTCGGTTCGACACTGGGCGTGGCGGGCACGGTGATCGGTGCCGGCGTCGCGAGCGTGGTGTCGACGGTCGGCAGTGAGCTGTACCTGCGCTCGCTGGAGCGCACGCGGCAGGCGGCGCTCAGAGCGCGCCAGCTGGCGACGTCGGGGATCCGGCGACGCGGGCCCGCGGAGGCGTTCCCCGAGATACCCATCACGGACCAGCCGACGGTCCCCCTGGCGAAGCCACCGGCGGCGTCCCGGCTGAAGAAGCTGCGCTGGCCGTTGCTCATCGGCACGAGCGTGGTGGCGTTCGCGGTGGCGATCCTGTCGATGATCGGCGTGGACGCGGCGACGGGCGGCAAGGTCGCGGGCGGCACCGGAGCGGGCGTCGGCAAGATCTTCGGCGGCAGCTCCGGCCAGCAGCGCGAGACGCCGTCGACGACCCCGCCGACCCCGCCGACCTCGGCGAACGACACCCAGGTGTCCCCCACGGAGACGACCCCGACGGAGACGTCGACGGCTCCGGCGACGTCGTCCCGGACGCCGACGCCGACCCCGAGCACCACGGCCGCGCTGCCGTCGACCTCGGCACCGGCCACGACGGCGACCCCGCCGACCAGCAAGGGCGCCGCGCCGACGCCGACGCCCTGACTCAGGGCAGGCGTGCCCGCAGCGCGCGCGCCGCCGCCTCGGGGTCCTCGGCCTCGGTGATCGCCCGGACCACCACGATCCGGGAGGCGCCGGCCTCCAGCACCGAAGGCAGCCGGTCGCCGTCGATGCCGCCGATCGCGAACCACGGGCGGTCCGGGGCCCAGGCCGCCGTCGCCCCGACCAGGTCCAGGCCCGGGGCGGGGCGGCCCGGCTTGGTCGGGGTCGGCCAGCACGGACCCGTGCAGAAGTAGTCCACCCCGGGCTCCGCGGCAGCGGCGAGCGCCTGGTCGAGCGAGTGCGTCGAGCGGCCGATCACGACGTCGTCGCCCAGGATGCGGCGGGCCAGCGGCACCGGGATGTCGTCCTGGCCCAGGTGGAGCACGTCCGCGCCGACCGCCAGCGCCACGTCCGCGCGGTCGTTCACCGACAGCAGGGCGCCGTGCCGGGCGCACGCTTCCGCGAGGACCTCCAGCGCCGCGATCTCGCCGGCCGCCTCCAGGGCGCCGGTCTTGTCGCGCAGCTGGATGATGTCGACGCCGCCGGCGAGGGCCGCGTCGGCGAAGGCGGCCAGGTCGCCGCGGTCCGTGCGGGCGTCCGTGCAGAGGTACAGGCGCGCCGCGTCGAGGCGGGCGCGGATCTTGTCACCGGAGAGGGCGGGCATAGCGGGGACCGTACCCCGCCGGTTAAGGTGGACGTGTCCGCACGGGAGCCCGAGGCACGGGCTGAGAGGGAGCTGCCGCTCCGACCGTGGAACCTGATCCGGGTCATGCCGGCGCAGGGAGCGTGATTCCATGACGAACCTGGCGGTGGTGGGCGGCGGCGTGATCGGCCTCGCCTGTGCGTGGCGCGCCGCCGCGCACGGTCACCACGTCACCCTCTACGACCCCGAACCCGCCCGCGGTGGCGCGTCCTGGCTGGCCGGCGGCATGCTCGCCCCCGTCACCGAGGCCTGGCCCGGCGAGGAGGACGTCCTCCGCCTCGGCGAAGAGTCGCTCAAGCGCTGGCCCGGCTTCGCGCGTGACCTGCAGGAAGAGGGTGTCGATCCCGGCCTGGCCGACCACGGGACGCTCGTCGTCGCCTTCGACAGCGCCGACGCCGGCTACCTGGAGATCCTGGCGGCCCACCTGCGCGACCTCGGCCGCGCGGCCGAGCGGCTCACCGGCCGGGCGGCCAAGCGGCTCGAACCCGGCATCGGATCCGTCCGAAGTGGACTCCACGTGCCCGGTGACCTGGCCGTGGACAACCGGAAACTGCTGCAAGCCCTGTACGACGCCTGCGTCAACCGCCAAGTCCGGTTCCAGCGAGAGCGCGTCGAAGATCTCCCGGACGCCGAAGCCGTCGTGCTCGCCGCCGGCGCCTGGACCGGACGGCTGCACCCGCAGCTCGCCGGCGCCGTCCGCCCGCTCAAGGGCGAGATCCTCCGGCTGAAGCCCCGCCGCGGCTGCCTGCCGCCGCCGCGGCACACCGTCCGGGCCGTGGTCGAGGGCCGCCCGATCTACCTGGTCCCGCGCGGGGACGCCGAAATCGTCCTCGGCGCCACCCAGTACGAGGCCGGCTTCGACCGGGCCGTCACCGCCCGCGGCGTGCGCGAGCTGCTCGACGGCGCCGAACGCGTCTTCCCCGCGATCACCGAGTACGAGCTCACCGAGACCGCCGCCGGCCTGCGCGCCGGCAGCCGGGACGCGCTGCCCTACCTCGGCCTCCTGGACGGCGGTGTCTTCGCCGCGACCGGCCACCACCGCAACGGCCTGTTGATGGCCCCGGTGACCGCGGACGCCGTGGTCGCCTGGCTCGAGGGCGACACGCCGCCGGAAGGCACCGCGGCCGCGTCCCCCGCCCGCCTGCACCAGAAGGAGCACGTGTGATGGAGATCAAGCTCAACGGCCAGTGGACGGCGGTCCCGGACGACGCCACCGTCGCCGACGTCCTCGACACGACCGGCGGCCCGCGGCCCGGGATCGCCGTCGCGGTCGACGGCGTCGTCGTCCGCCGCGCCGACTGGGCCACCACCGCGGTGCCCAAGGGCGCGGTCCTCGACGTGCTCACCGCGGTCCAGGGAGGCTGACGTGGACGAAGCACCGCTGGTCATCGGCACGACCAAGCTGACGTCCCGGCTGATCATCGGCACCGGCGGCGCGGCCAACCTCGCCGTGCTCGAACGCGCGCTGGTGGCGTCCGGCACCGAGCTGACCACCGTCGCCATGCGCCGCGCCGACGCCGAAGGCGGCTCCGGCGTCCTCGAGCTCCTCAAGCGGCTCGGCATCGAGCTGCTGCCGAACACCGCGGGCTGCCGGACGGCGGCCGAGGCCGTGCTCACCGCGCAGCTCGCGCGCGAGGCGCTGGAAACCGACCTGGTCAAGCTCGAGGTGCACGCCGACGACCGGACGCTGCTGCCGGAGCCGTTCGAGACCCTCGACGCCGCCGAACGGCTGGCCGCCGACGGGTTCACCGTGTTCGCCTACACGAACGACGACCCGGTGCTCGCGCTGCGCCTGGAGGAGGCCGGCTGCGCCGCGGTGATGCCGCTCGGGGCGCCCATCGGCACCGGCCTCGGCATTCGGAATCCGCACAACATCGAGCTGATCGTTTCGCGGGCGGGCGTCCCGGTGATCCTGGACGCCGGAATCGGCACGGCGTCGGACGCGACGCTGGCGATGGAGCTCGGCTGCGACGCCGTCCTGCTGTCCACGGCCGTCACCCGGGCGGCCGATCCGGAGCGGATGGCCGCGGCGATGCGGGCGGGTGTCGTCGCCGGCCGGTTGGCCCGCGAGGCCGGGCGCGTGCCGCAGCGCTTCTGGGCGCAGGCGTCGAGTCCACCGCGGTGAACTGCGGCTTTTCGGGGGCTCGGGGTGGCGCAGCTCCCGGTCCTGGGCGGAGCCCCGTTATAACGCAGTGTGGCTTAACGCCGAGTGTGCACCGCGAGCCCGTAAGGTGGACGGCACTTTCCGGCGCACCCGCGGCCGGGCAGGGCAGAAGGAGCCAGCCGTGACCACATCGGTTCAGGACACCTCGGGCAGGTTGTACCTCGCCGTCGGCAGGCTGTCCCGGTCCCTGCGCCAAGCCGGCGTGCCCGGGCCGGGCCACGGCGCCATCTCGGCGCTGGCGACGCTGGTACACGCCGGCCAGCTCCGGCTCGGCGACCTCGCGGCCAAGGAGGGCGTGGCCGCGGCGACGATGTCGCGGATCATCGCGTCGCTGGTCGAGGCCGGGTACGTCAGCCGGGAGTCCGACCCGGTCGACCGCCGCGCGTGGCTCGCGAAGGCGACCGAGGAGGGCGAGCGGCTGGTCTCCGGCGTCCGGTCGACGCGGGTCCAGGAGCTCAACCGGCGTCTCGACCGGCTCTCGCCGGAACACCGCGAAGCGCTGACGGCGGCGATCCCGGCGCTCGAGGCCCTGATCGCGGACGACTGAGCCGCCTGCTGCCGCAGTCCGGCGAGCTCAGCGCTCAGGGCGCGGAGCTCGTCGAGGATGCGCTGGTCAAGGAAAAATCGAACGCAGGGATGTAGCGCGACGCGTGGTCAGCGCTCCTCGGGAGCCAGCCGCCAGAAGGCCGAAACCGGGCCGACCTTCGCGCCCATCGGGTACGCGTGCTCGACGGCGTGGGAGACGAACCACTTGCCGTACCGCGCGGCCTCGACCACGGACATGCCCTTGGCCAGGCCCGCCGTGAGCGCCGACGCCATCGTGTCGCCCGCGCCGTGCGTGTGCGGGGTCGAGTACCGCTTGCCCGGCAGCTCCACGAACGTCGAGCCGTCGAACAGGAGGTCCACGCACTCCGGGTCGGCCTGCAGGTGGCCGCTCTTGACCAGGACGTACCGCGGGCCCATCCGGTGCAGCACCACCGCCGCGGTGTGCATGCCTTCGCGGTCGGTCACGGTCATCCCGGTCAGCAGCCGGACTTCGTCGAGGTTCGGCGTCAGCACCGTCGCGCGCGGCAGCAGCTCGTCGCGCAGGGCGTGGAGCCCCGCCTCGTCGAACAGCGGGTGCCCGTGCATCGACGCCGCGACCGGGTCGACGACGAACGGGATCTGTTCGTCCCGCCCGATGCCCGCCTTGTCGCACGCCGCGGCGACGGCGTGGATGATCTCGGCCGAGGCCAGCATGCCGGTCTTCGCCGCGCCGACGCCCATGTCCGCCGCCACGGCCTCGATCTGCCCGGCCACGATGTGCGGCGGCAGATCGGCGCGGTCGTGCACGCCCAGGGTGTTCTGCACGGTGACGGCGGTGACCGCGACGAGCCCGTGCACGCCGCAGGTCAGGAAGGTGCGCAGGTCCGCCTGCAGCCCGGCGGCGCCGCCGGAGTCCGACCCGGCGATGGTCAGCGCAGAGGGAGGGCTCGTGGTCATGGTGGTTTCCCGACTTCTGGTCTAGGCCAATCAGCCTCTTTTGCTTCATCAACAGTCAACCACGGTGGGACATTGTGAACGTTACTCACGTTCGAAGGAGCCTGGATGAAGCTCTTCTCGGTGGCACTCCTCACGGCCGCGCTTACGCTCTCCGGGGCGACCGCCGCCAACGCCGACAGTCCCAAGCTGTCCCACGTCACGACCGTCGGCGTGCACAACACCTACGACCCGGCGGCCTACGGCTACCTGGCCCAGGCGCTCGACGCCGGCTCGTCGCTGATCGAGCTCGACGTCTGGCCGGACTTCATCACCCACGAGTGGAAGGTCAGCCACTCGAACCCGTTGGGGAACAACAACAACTGCGTCGCCGCGACCTCGGCGTCGCAGCTGTACAGCGGGGGCAAGAACAAGAACCTGGAGTACTGCCTCGACGACATCCGGATCTGGCTGGCCGCCCACCCCGGCCACCCGCCGCTCACGCTCAAGATCGAGATGAAGACCGGCTTCTCCGACAACAACGGCCTCGGCCCGGACGAGCTGGACGCGACGTTCCGCGCGCACCTCGGCAGCGTCGCCTTCCGCCCCTCCGAGCTGCTCGGCGGGTACGCCACGCTCGACGACGCGGCCAAGGCGGACAACTGGCCGTCCGTGGACGCGCTGCGGGGCCGGGTGCTCACCGAGATCATCCCGGGCACGGTCGAGGAGCAGAACCCGACGGACACGCTGCACACCGACGTCGAGTACGCCCGGTACCTGGTGGGCCTGAAGAACGCGGGCAAGCTCGGCGACGCGAACATCTTCCCGACCGTGCACGGCGCGGCCGGCGGTGACCCGCGGGACAAGTACACCGCCGACCTCAAGCCGTGGTTCGTCGTCTTCGACGGCGACGCGAACGCGTGGGTGACCCAGACCGGGCCGTGGTGGTACGACGCCAACCACTACTACGTCGTGATGACCGACGGGCAGAACGTGGCGCCGGCCATCGACGCCCACAACCCGACGGTCGACCAGGCCAACCAGCGCGTCGCCGACCTGGCGAAGCAGCACGCGTCGGTGGTCACCGCGGACTGGACCGGGCTCACGACGGTGCTGCCCCAGGTGCTCGCGCGGGGCTAGACGGTCAGCACGAGCTTGCCGGACACCCGGCCCGCTTCGCCCAGCTCGTGCGCCTTGGCCACGTCCTCCAGCGGGAAGGTCCGCTCGACGCGGACCTTCAGCTGACCGGCCTCGACCAGCTCGACGAGGCCGGTCAGCCCGCCGAGGTCCGGTTCCACGAGGATCCGCCGAGTGCGCACGTTCCGCGCCTCGGCGGCCTTCTCGATCCGATCGCCGACCCCGCTGGGCACGCCGATGAGCAGGCCGCCCTCCTTGATCGCGGGCAGCCAGCGCAGGTCGCTGTCCTCGCCGACGAGTCCGAAGTAGACGTCCACATCGGACGCCGTCGCGGTTTCGTCGTGGTAGTCGATCGGCTCGTCGACGCCGAGCTCGCGCAGGAAGTCGTGCTTCTTCGCGCTGGCGGTGCCGATGACGTGCGCGCCGCGCGCCTTGGCGATCTGCACGGCGAGGTGCCCGACCCCGCCCGCGGCGGCGTCGACGAACACCCGCTGTCCCGCGTGGACGTTCGCGACGTCGACCAGGCCCTGCCAGGCGGTCAGCCCGGCCAGCGGCAACGCGGCGGCCTCGGCGAACGACAGCCCGGCGGGCTTGCGCACGAACTGGCGCGAGGGCGCGGTGACGTACTCGGCGTAGGCGTTGGCCGGGCGCGGGAACCACGGCATGCCGAGGACTTCGTCGCCCTTTTCGACACCGGTCGCGCCGAAGCCGGTCTCTTCGACGACGCCGGCGACGTCCCAGCCGACGGTGAACGGCGGCTCGCCGAGGAACCCGCCGCCACGCCGGACCTTCCAGTCGACCGGGTTGATCCCGGCGGCGTGTACCCGCACCAGGACCTCCGTCGGCCCGGGGTCGGGGCGCGGTGCCTCGGTCACGCGGAGCACCTCCGGTCCACCGAGGGCCTGCTGGGTCACGATGCGCATTGCTTCACTCCTTCGTCGTGGGGGGCGCCTCCATCCTCGGGTCGTTCGTCACTTTTCGCCAGAAGGCACTTTCCCGTAAAGTAGGTACCTGATGGATACCACCTGCGACCAGGGCGGACCCTGGGATGTGTACCTGCGCAACTGCCCGTGCCGGGACGTGCTGGACCTGCTGGCCAACAAGTGGACGGCCCTGGTCCTGGGCGCGCTGGCCCGCGGCCCGCACCGCTTCGGCGAGCTGCGCCGCGCGGTGGACGGCATCAGCCAGAAGATGCTGACCCAGAACCTCCGCCAGCTGGAGCGCGACGGCTTCGTGACGCGCACGGTGTACCCGACCACGCCGCCGACGGTGGAGTACGCGCTGACGGAGATGGGCGCCGAGGTGGGCGCGCACCTGATCGCGCTGAGCACGTGGTCGCAGGCGAACTTCGACCGCATCCGCACGGCCCGCGAGCAGTACGACGGCCGCGAGCTGCAGCCGGTCCGTTAGCTCTTGCCCAGCACCCAGAACGGCGAAACCGGCCCCACGCCAGCACCCAGCGGGTAAGCCTCCGCGACGCAGCGCTCGATGAACTTCTTCCCGGCCGCCACGGCGTCCGGGACCGAGGCGCCCTTCGCCAGGGCCGCCGTGATCGCCGAGGCCATGGTGTCGCCGCCGCCGTGGGTGTTGTCCGTCGCGTACCTCGGACCGGTCAGCTCGACGTAGGAACTGCCGTCCGTCAGCAGGTCGACGCACTCGGTCGTGCCCTGCATGTGGCCGCCCTTCACCAGGACCCACCGCGAGCCGAACTCCAGCAGCGCGTCGGCCGCCGCTCGCTGGGAAGCGGAATCGACCACCGAAACCCCGGTCAGCAAGCGGACCTCGTCCAGGTTCGGGGTGATCAGCGTCGCCCGCGGGAACAGCTCCGTGCGGATCGCCTCCAGGGCGTCCTCGCGCAGCAGCGAGTGGCCCGTCATCGACGCCGCCACCGGGTCGACCACCAGCGGGAAGCCGGACTCGAGCTCGTCCAGGGTCTTCGCCACCGCGCGGATGATCTCCGCCGTGGCCAGCATCCCCGTCTTCGCCGCGTCGACGCCCATGTCCGAGGCCACCGCCTTGATCTGCGCGGTGACCACGTCGGCCGGGATCTCGGTGAACCCCTGCACGCCCAGGGAGTTCTGCACGGTGACCGCCGTCAAGGCGACCAAACCGTGGACCCCGTTCGCGAAGAACGTGCGCAGGTCCGCCTGGATGCCCGCACCACCGCCGGAGTCGGACCCGGCGATGGTGAGGGCGGTCTTCGGTGTCACGGCCGGACCACCGGCAGGTAGACCTGGCCGCCGGACCCGGTGAACTCCGCCGACTTCGACGCCATGCCGGCCTCGATCGCTTCCACAGTGGACAGGCCGTGCTCCTCGGCGTACTTGCGGACGTCCTGAGTGATCCGCATCGAGCAGAACTTCGGGCCGCACATCGAGCAGAAGTGCGCGGTCTTGGCCGGCTCGGCGGGCAGGGTCTCGTCGTGGAACGAGCGCGCGGTGTCCGGGTCCAGCGAGAGGTTGAACTGGTCGTTCCAGCGGAACTCGAACCGCGCCTTCGACAGCTCGTCGTCCCACTCCTGCGCGTACTCGTGCCCCTTGGCCAGGTCCGCGGCGTGCGCGGCGATCTTGTACGTGATCACCCCGGTCTTGACGTCGTCTCGGTTCGGCAGCCCGAGGTGTTCCTTCGGCGTCACGTAACACAGCATCGCCGTGCCGTACCAGCCGATCTGCGCCGCGCCGATGGCCGACGTGATGTGGTCGTACGCCGGCGCGATGTCCGTCGCGAGTGGACCGAGGGTGTAGAACGGTGCCTCGCCGCAGAGCTTTTCCTCGAGCTCGACGTTCTCCTTGATCTTGTGCATGGGCACGTGACCCGGGCCCTCGATCATCACCTGGACGTCGTGCGAACGCGCGAGGTGCGTCAGCTCGCCGAGGGTTTCGAGCTCGGCGAACTGGGCGCGGTCGTTGGCGTCCGCAATGGACCCCGGGCGCAGGCCATCGCCGAGGGAGAACGTGACGTCGTACTGCCGCAGGATCTCGCAGAGTTCCTCGAAGTGCGTGTACAGAAAGGACTCCTGGTGGTGCGCGAGGCACCACGCGGCCATGATCGAGCCGCCGCGGCTGACGATGCCGGTGACGCGCCGGGCGGTCAGCGGGATGTAGCGCAGCAGCACGCCGGCGTGCACGGTGACGTAGTCGACGCCCTGTTCGCACTGCTCGACGATCGTGTCGCGGTAGACCTCCCACGACAGCTTTTCCGGCTCCCCGTTGACCTTCTCGAGCGCCTGGTAGATCGGCACGGTGCCGACCGGCACCGGCGAATTGCGAATGATCCACTCCCGCGTCTCGTGGATCCGCTTGCCGGTGGAGAGGTCCATGATCGTGTCGGCACCCCAGCGGGTGGCCCACACCATCTTGTCGACCTCTTCCTCGACCGACGACCAGACGGCCGAGTTGCCCATGTTGGCGTTGATCTTCACGAGGAAGTTCTTGCCGATGATCATCGGCTCGGACTCCGGGTGCTTGCGGTTGGCCGGGATCACCGCGCGGCCGCGGGCGACCTCGTCGCGCACGAACTCGGGAGAAACCCGCTCACGTGCGGCGACGTACTCCATTTCCCGCGTGATGACACCCTGTTTGGCCCAGCCGAGCTGGGTGTTGTGCTCGCGCCCGTCGGCCCAGCCGGTGCGCAGCCGGTGAAGTCCACTGTGGACGTCGATCGAAGCTTCGGGATCGGTGTACGGGCCCGAAGTGTCGTAGACGTCGAAGTGTTCACCGTTGGACAGCTCGATCCGGCGCGCGGGCACCCGCAGCCCCGATTCGGTCTGGTGGTACACCTTGCGCGAGCCGGTGATCGGCCCGGTCGTGACGGAGAGGTCTTGCTTTTGGGCAGCAGAGTTTTCCAGCGTCGTCAACGACTTTCACTCCCTACGCCGGCATTACCCGGTCAGGTTCATGCGGTCGGTGACGCCTGCGAAACGCAAGTCACCCTCTCAGCCCGCCATGGCGCGAGCTCCCGCGTTGGTGTTGTACCCCGACCATGCCACGCCGGAGCCGCAGACTCAAGTCCGCTCACCTCACCCGACCAATTCGGCCGGGGTGGCGTAGACGTCGACCATGGCTCCGTTGCGCAGCACGGTGATCGGCAGTGCGGTGCCGATCACTTCCGCGAACAGCTGCCGCTGGATGCCCTGGGCGTCCGAGACACGCGTGCGCCCGACAGTCAGCACGAGGTCACCGGCCCGCAGGCCGGCCCGGTCCGCGGGACCGCCGGACACGACTTCGTGCACCCGCAGCCCGGCGCTCTGCCCGGTGCGCCCGGCGACGTCGTCCGGCAGCGGCGCGGGCACGCCGACGACACCGAGGTACGCGCGCCGCACCCGGCCCTCGACGAGGAGTGTGTCGATGATCCGCCGCGTCGTCGTGTTGATCGGCACGGCAAGCCCGAGGCCGATCCCGGCGACGGCGGTGTTGACGCCGACGACCCGGCCGGCGGAGTCGGCGAGCGCGCCGCCGGAGTTGCCGGGGTTGAGCGCGGCGTCGGTCTGGATGACGTCCTCGATCACGCGAGTGGTGCGCCCCTGCCGCACCGGCAGCGCCCGCCCGAGCGCGCTGACGACCCCGGCGGTGACGGTCCCGGAGAAGCCGAGCGGGTTCCCGACGGCGACGACGAGCTGCCCGACGACGAGCCGGTCGGCGTCCCCGAGTTGGGCGGCCGCCGGCGTCCCGCCCCGGGCCCGCAGCACGGCGAGGTCGGACAGCGGATCGGCGCCGACGACGTCGAAGGGAACTTCGCTGCCGTCGGCGAAAGTGGCGACCCCGCGCCGGTGGTCGCTGACGACGTGGGCGTTGGTGAGCAGGTGCCCGTCGTCGGTGAAGACGACGGCTGAGCCGCTGCCGCGCGCGAGCTGCACCCCGGCGACGTGCGGGGTGACGGTCCGGGCGACCGTGCTCACCGCGCGCGAGTAGGCGTCCATCGCGTCGTCCATGCGTACCTCGATTACAGCTTTGCAGGTACTACAAGTGTGCGCCGGTCGACGGGGGAAGTCCGTTCGCTGTCCGTGAACCGGTTCACCGGACCAGTGACGGTCGGTGGTTCACCGGATCGGCTCATGCGCCGGTGAAGGATCGGCGGCAGACTCCCAAGTCGCTTCTGTAACGGTGCAGAAGCGATCTTCTGTGGGGTTGATATGCGAAAACTCATCTTCGGCGCCCTCGCCGGGCTGCTGGTCACCGGCCTGATCCCGGCGACCGCGGTGGCCCAGGGCGAGGCTCCCGGCGCGCCCGGGAGCCATCCCAGCTGGCTGCCCGCGAACAAGACCGGCTTCGGGACCGCGCACGACCGGTCGAGCAACGTCTGGTTCACCCTCCAGGGCGGCCAGCTGTCCGAGGTCTACTACCCGGACCTGTCGACGCCCAGCGTCCGCTCCCTGAACTTCGTCGTCACCGACGGCCGCAGCTTCGCCGTCGCGGACCACACGGCGAAGTCCCAGCAGGTCCGGCGGACCGACGACGACAGTCTCACCTACGAGCAGACCATCACCGACGACCAGCACCGCTGGCGCATCCGCAAGACCTACGTCACCGACCCGGCCGCCACGACCGTGCTGGTGGACGTCGACTTCCAGTCGCTCACCGGGCGCCCCTACCAGCTCTACGCGGTCGCCGACCCGGACCTCACCAACGACGGTTCCGACGACTCGGCCGCCCGCGCCGGTGACGCCGTCACCGCGCAGGACGCCGCGAACGCCGCCGCCCTCACCGCGCAACCCGCGTTCGCGAAGACGAGCGTCGGCTACGCGGGCGCGTCCGACGGGAACACGCAGCTCGCCAAGACCTTCAAGCTGACCTCCTACGACACCGCCGCCAAGGGCAACGTCGTGCTCACCGGGCAGACGACCGCCGACGGTCTCCGCGACCGGCACGTCACCCTCGCCCTCGGCATGGGCGCGAAGGCCGCCGACGCGCTGAAGAGCGCGCAGGCGTCACAGCGCCGCGGGGTCCGCGACATCACGCGCGCCTACGACCGCGGCTGGCGCCAGTACCTGCGCGGGATCGGCAAGCCGCCGGCGTCGCTGAAGACCGACGCCGAGCGCGACCTCTACAAGGCGTCGATGCTGACGCTCGCCGCGAGCGAGGACAAGCACCACCCGGGTGCCTTCATCGCGTCGCCGAGCATGCCGTGGCGGTTCGGCAACAACGACCCGGAGTGGTCGCCGTCCGGCACCTACCACCTCGTCTGGCCGCGTGATCTCTACCAGATCGCGACCGGCCTGGCCGCCGGCGGCGACAAGGCGGCCGCGAACCGGGCGGTGTCGTACATGTTCGGCACGCAGCAGCAGGCCGACGGGCACATGCCGCAGAACAGCCGGGTCGACGGCGTCCCGTACTGGACGTCGATCCAGCTCGACGAGACCGCGTTCCCGATCGTGCTGGCCCAGCAGCTCGGCCGCACCGACCTGTGGCCCGGCGTCCGGAAGGCCGCCGACTTCATCCTGGGTTACCGCGGGCCGAACGGGCAGCCGTCGCCGTACACCCAGCAGGAGCGCTGGGAGGAGCAGGACGGCTGGTCCCCGTCGACCATCGCCTCGGTGATCGCCGGGCTCGTCTGCGCCGCGGACATCGCCACGCACAACGGCGCCCCGGCCGACGCGGCCCGGTACCTCGCCGCGGCCGACAAGATGAAGGCCGACCTGCCCAAGCAGACGATCACCACGAACGGGCCGCTGTCGAAGGACCCGTACTTCGTCCGGCTGACCAAGGACGCGAACGCGAACAACGGGACGACGTACAACCTCGGCAACTCGAGCGTGACGATGGACCAGCGCGCGGTCACCGACGCGGGCTTCCTCGACCTGGTCCGGCTCGGCGTCTACCGCGCCGACGACCCGGTGATCCGCAACAGCATCCGGGTGACCGACTCCGACATCGCGTTCACCACGCCGACCGGCCAGTTCTGGCACCGCTACACCAAGGACGGCTACGGCGAGCAGGCCGACGGCTCGCCGTGGGACTACACGTTCCCGGCGGAGAGCCGCACGACGTTCGGCCGGCTGTGGCCGCTGCTCGCCGGCGAGCGCGGGGAGTACGAGCTGACGCTCGGCGATCCGGCGTCGGCCGCACGGCGGCTGCGTGACCTCGGCCGGGTGAGCAGCTCGGCGGAGACCATGCCGGAGCAGGTGTGGGACGAGAACCCGCCGTCGGGCCAGACCGGCTTCCCGGCCGGCACGCCGAACACGTCGGCGACCCCGCTGGCCTGGACGCACGCCCAGTACGTCCGCCTCGCCTGGGACGTCCAGGCGGGCTCGGTCCTGGAGACGCCGAAGGTGGTCCGCTGCCACTTCCTCGGCTGCTGAGTCCCAAGCGCCCCAATGTGGCCTTCGGTGCGTCAGACGCACCGAAGGCCGCCTTGGGTGCGTGAGACGCAACCAAGGCCGCCTTGGGGCGCTTGGGGACGGGCGGTCAGATGACGGCGCCGTCGTCCTCGGGGGTCTTCGGCGGGAGCCACGAGTTGCCCGGGACGCCCCACTTGTTGTGCTTCAACATCTTCTTCGCCGCGCGCGCGTGCCGGCCGACCAGGCGGTCCAGGTAGATGTACCCGTCCAGGTGATCGGTCTCGTGCTGCAGGCAGCGCGCGAAGTAGCCGGTGCCCTCGACCTCGATCGGGGTGCCGTCGACGTCGAAGCCGGTCACCTTCGCCCACTTGGCCCGGCCCGTCGGGTACGACTCGCCGGGCGCCGAGAGGCAGCCCTCCCAGTCGTCGTCCGGGTCCGGCATGGTCTCCGGGATCTCCGACGTCTCGAGCTTCGGATTGACGACGACGCCCTTGTGCCGCACGCCCTCGTCGTCCGGGCAGTCGTAGACGAACACGCGCAGGTCGAGGCCGATCTGGTTGGCCGCGAGGCCGACGCCCTCGGCGGCGTACATCGTCTCGAACATGTCGTCCACGAGCGTGCGCAGCTTCTCGTCGTACTCGGTGATCTCCCGAGTCGGCTGGTGCAGCACGGGCTCGCCGGCGATAACGATGGGGTGGATGGTCACGGCGAGCCAGTTTAGTCGGACCCCTCTGGTAGACCTGCATCAGACCGTGACGCGCCGACGTCGATGCCCACGTCGGCGGTGGCTTCCGTGGTTGAATGGCGCCCGCGGAAGAGCTAGGTCTGATTCGCCATGACGCCCGATTGAGAGGGACTCGGATGGACGCCGCGGAGTCGATGGCTGAGCCGCAGCCGTCGCCGCCGAAGCCCGTGCCCGGCCTGACCGAACGCGAGGTCGAGATCCTCGCCTTCGAGCGCCAGTGGTGGCGGCACGCCGGGGCGAAGGAGAACGCCATCCGCGAACGCTTCGACTTGTCTGCGACGCGCTACTACCAGCTGCTCAACAAGCTGCTGGAGAAGCCGGAGGCGATCGAAGCCGACCCGATGCTGGTGAAGCGGCTGCGCAAGACCCGCGCCGCCCGCCAGCGCAAGCGAGGCGCCCGGCGACTGGGGATCGAGCTGAAATGAGTGTGTTTTCCGGAATGTCCCGGCCGATGAAGGCCGCCGGCGTCGCGTTGATCGGGGTGGCGATCATCGCCGCCGTGATCGGCGGGATCACCGCGCTCGGCGGGGGCGAAGGATCGAACGAAGCCGGGCCGAGCGGCACGTCGACGCAGCCGGGGACGTCCTCGGCGCCGTCTTCGGGCAGTTCTTCGACGGCGCCGTCGTCGTCCTCGGCGTCGACGGGCGCTTCCTCGCCCGCGCCGCCGTCGCCGAGCTCACCGGCGCCCGGCCAGCCGACGTCGGCCGGCCCGGGGCAACCCGGTCAGCCGGGGCAGCCCGGTCAACCCGGGCAGCCCGGTCAGCCGGGCGGTGACCAGCAGGCGTCCAACAAGTGGGTGACCGTCCGGGTGTTCAACAACTCGACGATCAAGGGCCTGGCCGACCGGGCGGCCGATGACTTCCGCGGCGCCGGCTGGAACGTCAACGAGGTCGGCAACTACTCCCAGGGCATCATCCCGACGACGACGGCCTACTTCCGGCCGGGCACCGACGAGGAAGCCGCCGCCAAGCAGCTGGCGCAGGAGTTCGGCATCAAGGCCGAGCCGCGCTTCGAGGGCATCCAGAGCGCGAGCCCCGGCGTGATAGTGATCGTGACGAAGGAGTACCAGGGCGCCCACAAGGGCAGCTGAGCTCCGGACCGGAACGGCCGTCACCCCCCGCGGGGTGACGGCCGTTTTTTCATTCGCCGGTCTGGGTCTTCGCGTACGCCTCGAGCGCGGCCAGCTGGGCCGGGTCCAGGCTCGGCCGGACGGCCTTCCGGGCCGTCTCCAGGTGCGCCGCGGTGACTTCGCGGGCCTCCAGTGACTCGCGCATCGCCGTCAATGCCGCTTCGCGGATCAGCGCCGCGCAGTCGGCCGCCGAGTAACCGTCCAGAGTGGACGCGACCGCGGCGAGGTCGACGTCCTCGGCCAGCGGCGTGTTCTTCGAGCTCGCCGCGAGGATGGCCGCGCGGGCCTCGGCGTCCGGCGGCGGCACGTAGACGCGGCGCTCGAGCCGGCCCGGCCGCAGCAGCGCCGGGTCGACCAGCTCCGGCCGGTTCGTCGCCCCCAGGACGACGACCTCGCGCATCGGCTCGACGCCGTCGAGCTCGGTGAGCAGGGCCGCGACCACGCGGTCGGCGACGCCCGAGTCGGACGACTGGCCGCGGCGCGGGGCCAGCGCGTCGATCTCGTCCAGGAAGATCAGCGCGGGCGCGGCCTCGGCGGCCCGGCGGAACAGCTCGCGCACCGCGCGTTCGGACTCGCCGACCCACTTGTCCATCAGCTCGGCGCCCTTGACCGCGAAGACGTTCAGCGCGCCGGTGCCGGCCAGCGCCCGCACGAGGAAGGTCTTGCCGCCGCCGGGCGGCCCGTACAGGAGTACCCCGCGCGGCGGTTCGACGCCGAGCCGGGCGAACGAGTCGGGGTACCGCAGCGGCCAGAGCACGGCTTCGGTGAGCGACTGCTTGACGTCCACCATGTCGCCGACGTCGTCCAGGGTCAGCCCGCCGGTGGCCAGGTTGTCCGAAGTGGACATCGAGACCGGCCGGACGGTGGCCAGCGCGTCCAGCAGGTCCTGCTGCGAGATGCGCGGCTCGTCGGTGTCGCGCTGGCGCAGGGCCGCCCGCAGGGCCGCGTCCCGGCGCAGCGCGATGAGGTCCGCCGCGACGAAGCCCGGCGTCCGCTCGGCGAGGACGCCGCAGTCGATGCCCTGCTCGAGCGGGACGTCCCGGAGGAGGACGTTCAGCAGCTCCCGGCGGGTTTTCGCGTCCGGGAGGGCCAGGCCGAGCTCGCGGTCCAGCAGGTCGGCGGCGCGCAGCCGCGGGTCGGCGGACTCGGCACGGGCCGTCGTCGCGACGACGGCGAAGCTCTCGCGCCTGAGTGCCGTCCGCAGTTCCTCCAGCACCACCGTGGCCACCGGCGGGGGAGTCGTCGCCGGCAGCAGTGCGTCGACGTCGGTGAGCAGCAGGACCGAGGGGCCGTCGGCCTCGCGGATGGCCTCGCGCAGGCGGGTGACGGCGACGTTCGGGTCCAGCACCGCGAGGTTCGGCGCGGCGAGCGGGATGGTCTTGATCCCGGCGTCGTGGGCCACCGACCGCACGAGCGTCGCCTTGCCGACGCCTTCGGGGCCGGACAGCAGGACGCCGAGGTGGGCGGGGGCGCCCAGCCGGGCCAGCAGCTCGGGCCGATGGAAGGCGAGGTCGAACCACTCGGCGAGCTTGCGCGCGGCGGTCTCGGCGCCGATCAGGTCGGCCAGCGGGACGGCCGGCTCTTCTTGGGCGGTGACCTCGTCCTCGACGATCTCGGCGTCGATCCATTCCTCGGCCGCGGTCACCGCGGAGGTGCGGACCAGCGCGGTCGCCGTCCGTGGCGCGTCCTGCCCGGCGGGGCCCGGCCGGGCGCCGTCGCGCCAGGTGACCACTGTGGACGGTCCGACGGCGACGGTGCCGGCGGGCTCGGTGGCGGTGACGGTGAGCAGCTCGTTCGTCCAGGTCGCGCCGACCGCCCGCGACAGCTGGCCGCGCAGGCCGGCCGGGTCCGATCCCGGCGTCGGCGCGAGGTCCTGGGGCAGCAGCGAAACGGCGTCGCCGACGGTGAGCACCTTGCCGATCAGCGCGAGCCGCAGCATGTGCGGGCTGACCGAGACGCTGGCCAGCCGCGACCCCGCCACGGTCACCGTCTTGGCCGCCGCGACGTCGGCCGGCGCGACGACGACCTCCGAGCCCTCGGTGACGCCCAGGTTCGACATCGTGACGTCGTCGGTGAGCACCACCCCGGGCACGCCCGCCTCGTCGGCGGGCGCGGCGAGCGCGGCGCTGACCCGCGCCCCGGTGAGGTGGACGGCGTCCCAGGCCCGCAGGCCCAGCGCGTCGAGGACTTCGGGGTGCAGCCGGACGACGCCGCGGCGCGTGTCCAGCGCCGACGGCGTGTGCCGGACGGTCAGCGTGATCTGCGGGTGGCTCACGTCGTTCACCCTAGCGATCCCCCGCGTCCCCCGGGGCTCCCGGACGGCCACCCCGTGTCGACCCTCCAATCACGCGTGTCGACCTCCCAATCACGCGTGTCGACCCCTCAATCACGGGTGCCGACCTCTCAATCACGGGTGATGGCCGCCGGATCACGTCCGGACGGTCGGGTTCCCGGACCTGGAGGGTCGGTTCGCGTGCCTGGAAGGTCGGTTCGCGTGATTGGGGAGCCAACTCGCGTGATTAGGGAGTCGACTCGCGTGATTGGGGAGTCGACACGCGTGATTGGAGGGTCGACACGGCTACTTGCGGCGGAGGCCGATCTGGCGCCAGGTGCGGCGGCGGGGGCCCTGGCCGTTTTGGCTGCCGCGGGGGGTGCGGACCGTCTCGCCGGTGCGGGGGAGGCGGACCGCGCGCATGGCCGCGCCCGCGACGCGGCGGCGCAGCGGGGGACGCAGGCCGAGACGGCGGGAGGAGCGGGCCCGGCGGATCGCGCGGCGCTCGCTGGGCGGGACCGTCCACGCCTCCGGGTGGGCCGCCAGCCAGCGGTGCCGGTGGATCGAGTACGGGATGTGCGCCAGGTACAGCACCATCGCCGCGAGCAGGGCGACCAGCGGGAACTGGATGATCGCCGCGGCCAGCAGGGCGACGCCGAGCAGCAGCGGCGCGATCGCCCGGGGCGGCGCCTTGACCGTCTTCAGCGACAGCGTCGGGATGCGGCTGATCAGCAGGGCCGCGATGGCGACCGTCCACGCCCACACGACGTACTGCGACGACCACCAGCCCTCGCCCCACTGCAGGTACGCCACCAGCGGCAGCATCCCCAGCAGGCCGCCGGCGGGCGCCGGGACGCCGACGAAGAACTCGCTCGCGTACGGCGGCTGCTCGGTGTCGTCCAGCAGCGTGTTGAACCGGGCCAGCCGCAGGATCATGCAGACGGCGAAGATGAGCGACGCCACCCAGCCGATCCGGTCCGCGCCCGTCTGCCACACGTAGATCACCAGCGCCGGCGCGACGCCGAACGAGATGCCGTCGGACAGCGAGTCCAGCTCCGCGCCCATCTTCGACGTCGCGTCGAGCAGGCGGGCGATCCGGCCGTCCAGGCTGTCGAGCACCGCCGCGATGCCGATCGACGCGATGGCCATCGCGTAGTTCCTGGTCAGCGCGAACTGCACGGCCGACAGGCCCGCGCACAGCGCCAGCACGGTGATGGCGTTCGGCAGCAGCCGGACACCGGGGGTGGTCACGCGGACCATCGATCAGCCTTTCGCAGGCGCGGCAGGGAGTTCGGCGATGACCGTCTCGCCGCCGACCGTCCGCTGGCCCTTGCTGACCAGCACCGTCGAGCCCGGCGGCAGGTAGAGGTCGACCCGCGAGCCGAACCGGATGATCCCGTACGTCGACGCGGCAGCGACCTTGTCGCCCTCGCTGATCTCGCAGAGGATGCGGCGCGCGACCAGGCCGGCGATCTGCACGACGACGAGCTCGTGGCCGTCTTCGGTGCGCATGAGCACGGAGTTGCGTTCGTTGTCGTCGCTGGCCTTGTCCAGGTCCGCGGACAGGAACTTGCCCGGCCGGTAGGCCACGCGCTCGATCACGCCGTTCGCCGGCACGCGCTGGACGTGCACGTCGAACACCGAGAGGAACACCGACACGCGCATCCGCGGCTCGGCGGGCAGGCCGAGCTCGGCGGGCGGGACGGCTTCCTCGATCAGCGAGACGAGACCGTCGGCCGAGGCGAGCGCGACGCCGTCACGCGGCGGCGGGACGCGCTTCGGCTCGCGGAAGAACGCGGCCGTGGCCACGGTCGCCAGCGCACCGACGAGCCCGAGGCGCTTGGAGAACCGGCGGGCGAGCAGCGTCGCGGCGACGCCGCCTGCCACGAACGGGCGGCCGGCGGGGTGCATCGGCGGCAGCGTTTCGCGGGCGAGCTGGAGGGCGTGCGCGACTGGGTTGCCGGCGGGCTCCGGCCGGGTGCCGCTCATGGTCGGGTCCCCTGGTTTCGTGTCGGAAGAACGGTGGGCGCCGGGCGTCCGGCGGCCGCGTACGGGCGCCCCCACGCTACCGCTGCCCCAGGTGAGGGTGTCCCTGCGCCCCCGGCGGCTCCTCCGGGAGGGGGTCACCGCGGCGGGTGGGAATGATCGGCTCGTCGTAACGCAAAGTCGATTTCGCCGACGACACCGAGTAGTTGCCGCCGTTCGGGGCGCTGCCCCGCCTGACCTGTGAGGACCGATGAGCGACCGCCGAGATCCCGCCGAAGCCGAGCTTCGCGAGCTCTTGGGCGCGTGGCGTCTGGAGATCGACGAGGTGCCCGTGCCGTCGCTCGTCGACCCGCTGCGCGCGGTCGACGTCGTCATCGAAGCGAAGAAGGCGGCGAAGGTGAGGAACCGGGGCCGGGTGCATCCGCCCCCCGACGGCGCACGCACCCGGCCACCGGGAGATGCGCGTGAGGGAGCAGTCTAGCGCTGGACGGCCCGTTGATCACGGTTCGTCCGGCAAATGTTACGAACGGTCACTCGGATGCCGGGTCAAGCCGCCCGCGAGCCGCAGGATCGCCAGCAGCACGACCGCGCCGAGGATGGCCACGCCGAAGCTCGGGAAGTCGAAGTCGAACGTCCTCGCCTGGCCGGTGGCGAGCCGGTAGAGCAACCCGCCCAGGGCGGCGCCGACGATCCCGACGAGCACGCTGACCAGGCAACCCAGGCGCTGCCGCGCCCGTCCGCCGACGACCAGGTTCGCGATCCAGCCGACGATGGCGCCGAAGATCACCCATGCGACGAAACCCATGGCGGGAGTTTACGCGAGCGGGTTGCACAAGCGTCATTGCACAAGAGTTGTTGTACAACTACTCTTGTGCACCATGACCGAGGACATCCGGGAGATCCGGGATTCGAAGGTGCTGGCCGCCATGTCCCACCAGTTGCGGCGCCGGCTCCTGGAACTGCTCCACCTCGACGGCCCGGCGACGGCGTCGATGCTCGCCGCGAAGACCGGCCAGGCGGTCGGCAACATCAGCCACCACATGAAGGTCCTGGCCGCCGCGAAGCTGGTCGAGCAGGCCCCGGAACTGGCCCGCGACCAGCGGGAACGCTGGTGGAAGCGCAGTGCGAGGACGCTGCGGTGGGCCTCGGCCGACTTCCCCGGCGACCCGGTCGCCGAAGCCGCCGAGATCCTCGTGCTCGACCACCAGACGGCGGTCGCCCGCGAGTGGATCGCCAGCCGCGAGACCTACCCCGAGCAGTGGCGCGGAGGGCCGTTCAGCATCGACACGTGGGTGCGGCTGTCGCGCGAAGAACTGGACGAGCTCAACGAGCGGATCTTCCTGCTGATCAGCGAGTTCGAGAACCGCACCGAACCCGGCGACGGCGTCGAGCGTCGCCCGGTCTTCTTCGCCGCGCGAGCGTCGCTGGGCCAGCCGTGACGGGGCTCTGGGGGAACCGGGACTTCCGGCTGCTGTGGACCGGCGAGACCACGAGCATGCTCGGCAGCATGGTGGCGACCACGGCGTTGCCGCTGGTCGCGGTGGTCACGCTGCAGGCGAGCACGTTCGAAGTCGCCCTGCTGACCGCGGTCGCCTGGTTGCCGTGGCTGCTGATCGGACTGCCCGCCGGCGCGTGGGTCGACCGGCTGGCGAAGCGCCCGGTCATGCTGCTCTGCAACACGGTGTCGATGGCGGTGTTCGGCAGCGTCCCCGTCGTCGCCGCGTTCGGGGCGCTCACCATGGCCTACCTGCTGGCCGCCGCGTTGCTCGGCGGGGTCGCCAAGGTGTTCTTCACCCTCGCCTACCGCGCCTACCTCCCGGCGCTCGTCAGTGACGGCGAACTCCTCGAAGCGAACGCGAAGCTGCAGGGCAGCGAGTCCGCGACCCAGGTCGCCGGACCGGGCCTGGCCGGGCTGCTGGCCCAGGCGTTCGGGCCGGTCAGCGGCATCCTGGCGGACGCGGTCAGCTTCGGCGTCTCCGTGTTGTGCGTGCGGGCGATCCGGGCGCGCGAAACCGTCGACCCCGGCGAGCGCGCGCCGCTGCGCAGCCAGATCGCCGAGGGACTCCGGTTCGTCGCCGCCGACCGGTACCTGCGGTCGCTGATCACCTTCGGCGCCGTCTCGAACCTCGCGCTCACCGGCTACAGCGCCATCCAGATCGTGTTCCTGTCCCGGACGCTCGGGGCCGCGCCCGGCCTCGTGGGACTGGTCCTGGCGCTGGGTGCGTCCGGCGGGGTGGTGGGCGCGGCCGCGGCCGGACGGCTCGCCGCGCGCCTCGGCGCCGTGCGCGCGTGGCTGCTGTGCGAGGTCTCCGCGGCACCGACGCTGCTGCTCGGGCCGCTGAGCGGGCCCGGCTGGGGCCTGGTGCCGTTCGGGCTCGCGCTGTTCGGGGTGTGCGGCGGTGTCGTCGCCGGCAACGTGCTGGTGACGACGTTCCGGCAGCAGTACTGCCCGCCCGAGCTGTTCAGCCGGGTCAACTCCAGCATGTCGATCGTCAACTACGGGTCGATCCCGCTGGCCGGGGTCCTCGGCGGCCTGCTGGGCGAGGCGATCGGCATCCGCGAGACCCTCTGGGCGGCCGCGGGAGTGGCGATCCTCGCGCTGCCGCTGCTCGCGCCCTACCGGAAGCTGCGGGACTTCCCGGTCAGAGCAGCAGGACGTCCACCTCGTCCCCAACCGCAGCCGACGTGACGTCCTCCGGGAGCACGATCAGGCAGTTGGCCTGGGTGAACGCGGCCAGCAGGTGCGAGCCCGGCCCGCCGCGCGGCCCGACGATGCCGGTGACCTCCCGGTCGGACGGCGCGAACACACCCCGGCGGTACTGGCGGCGCCCGGCCGGGGAGCTCATCGCCTCGGTCAGCCGGGCGCGCACGCGGCGGCGGGAGACGTCGGTGTGGCCCAGCGCCGTCAGGATCGCCGGGCGCAGGAACGCCTCGAACGACACGAGCACGCTGACCGGGTTGCCGGGCAGCGCCACCACGGGCACGCCCTGCCAGCGCCCGCTGCCCTGCGGGCCACCCGGCTGCATCGCGATCTTCGCGAACTCGACGCCCTGACCGGTCAGCGCGTCCTTCACCACTTCGTACGCGCCCGCGCTGACGCCACCGGAGGTGACCAGCAGGTCGGCGCCGGCCAGCTTCGGCTCGATGACCTTCCGGAACTCCTCGACGTCGTCGACAACGCTGCGGACCACCTCGACCTCGCAGCCGAGATCGCGGATCGCCGCGGCGAGCATCACGCTGTTGGACTCGTAGATCTGGCCGTGGCGCAGCGGGGCCGGCGCGTCGATCAGCTCGGTGCCGGTCGAGGCGACCAGCACCCGCAGCGGCCGGTGCACCCGCACCTCGGCGAGCCCGACCGCGGCCGCCAGGCCCAGCTGGGAGTGACCCAGCACGGTGCCCGCGTGCAGGGCGATGCTGCCGCCGACGACGTCCTCGCCGGTCCGGCGGATGTGCGCGCCTTCGCGGGCGGGCGCGGAAATGGCCACGGTTTCCGTGCCGGCGTCGGTGTCCTCGACCATGACGACGGCGTCCGCGCCCGGCGGCAGCGGGGCCCCGGTCATGATCCGCTGCGCGGTGCCCGGTTCGAGCGGCCGGACGTCGACGCGGCCGGCCGGGATGTCGTCGGCGACCGGCAGGGTCACCGGCGCCGTGACGTCGGCCGCGCGCACCGCGTAGCCGTCCATCGCCGAGTTGTCGAAGGGCGGCAGGGACACGGTCGCCGTCACGTCATCGGCCAGGACGAGACCGGCCGCGGCGGCGAGGGGCAGGGCGGTCGCGGGGGAGGTGCCCAGTAGTGCGGCAACCCGGTCGCGGTAGTCGTCGACGGAGATCACCGGACCATCCTCCCCGTGTTCCGGGCGCGTGCAAGACTCTGCCCCGTCACAGGCACGCCGATGGGGAGCACGCATGCAGGTCGGAATCCGTCAACAGCCTTCGTTCGCCGTCGCCCGGCTGATGCTGGCGCCCGGGGAGCCGTGCCAGGTCGAGTCCGGCGCGATGATGGCCACCAGCTACGGCGTGCAGGTGCAGTCGCAGGCGCAGGGCGGGATCATGAAGGGCCTCGGCCGCGCGTTCCTCTCCGGCGAGTCCTTCTTCATCTCCACCTTCACCGCGCCGCCGAACGGCGGCTGGGTCGACGTCGCCGCGAACCTGCCCGGCGACATCCAGGTGATCACCCTCGACGGCCGCACCGGGTGGGCGGTCACCCGCGGTTGCTGGCTCGCGTCGTCGCACGGCGTGCAGACCGAGACCAAGTGGGGCGGGATGAAGAACCTGATGGGCGGCGAGGGCGGGTTCCTGACCCACGCCACCGGCCAGGGCCAGCTGCTCGTCAGCTGCTACGGCGCGGTCGAGACGATCACGTTGCAGCAGGGCGAGATGGTGACCATCGACACCGGGCACGTCGTCGCCTACGCCGACACCGTGCAGTACCAGATCCGGAAGGTCGCCCAAGGCATCATCCAGTCGATGAAGAGCGGCGAAGGCCTCGTCTTCGACTTCGTCGGCCCCGGCCAGATCATGACGCAGACGCGCAACCCGTCCGCGCTGATCAGCTGGCTCGTCTCCCACGTCCCGTCACGCTGATGCGCGTCCAGACCCGGCACACGCCCGCCTTCGGCGTCGCCCGCGTCCTGCTGGACCCGGGCGAGGCCGTGCGGGCCGCGCCGGAAACCCTGCTTGCCAGCCGGTTCGGGGTCACCGAGACGCCGGCGGGCCGCGGCGGCGTCCGCGCGGGCAAGAGCGCGGTCGCCGTCTACACCGCACCGTCCGACGGCGGCTGGATCGACTTCGCGCCGCTGCGCCCCGGCGACGTCTACCCGCTCGACGTCGGCGGGGGCACGGGCTGGTCGGTGCACCGCGACGCGGTGCTGGTGCAGCCTTCGTCCGTCCGGCACGACAGCGGGTGGGTGCCGCTGCAGCAGCTGTTCGGCGCCGATTCGGGATTCCTCGAGCACTACAGCGGCACCGGGCCGCTCGTGCTGGCCGCGCCGGGCCCGGTCGACGCCTTCGAACTCGGCAAGGGCGAGCTGGTCACGGTCCGGCCGGACTACCTGCTGGCCTATCCGGACACCGTCCAGTGCCGGTTGCGGGCCCTCGACCCGGGCGGCGCGCAGTCGCTGCGCACCGGCGAGGGACTCGCGGTCGACTTCGCGGGTCCCGGGACGGTGCTCGTGCACGCGCGGAACAGACGCCTTTCGGGTTCGTGATCTTCGGACGAATTGCCCATTGCCGCGGACAATAATTCCGGTAGCGTGATTGACACTCCGCCGCTGGCATCCGCTCGGGCCAGCGGATCCTTTGTGCTGAGGGAGGGCGCCGTGGCTGTCGGCACCGTCAAGTGGTTCAACTCGGAAAAGGGCTACGGGTTCATCGAATCCACGGAGGGCCCGGACGTGTTCGTCCACTATTCGGCCATCCAGTCCGAAGGATTCCGCACTCTGGACGAAGGCGACCGGGTCGAGTTCGAAGTGCAGTCCGGCCGCGATGGTCGTAGCCAGGCAGCCGACGTGCGCAAGGTTTCGTAACACGCCTGCCAGTTGATCGGTGAACCCCCGGCAGGCGCCGAACCAGGGGCGTTAGGCTGCGGGCGTGACAGGCGATGTGTCGGGGGACCTCACCGGTCGCCGGCTGGGCAACTACCGCATCGACGGGGTGCTCGGCAAGGGCGGCATGAGCGTGACCTACAAGGCCACCGACGTGCGGCTCGGCCGCAAGGTGGCCCTGAAGGTCATCGGTGACCACCTCGGGGCCGACGCCGAGTTCCGCGAACGGTTCGTCGACGAGGCGCGCAACACGTCGGCGATCGACCACGCCAACGTCGTGCCGCTGTACGACTTCGGCGAGCTCGACGGCATGCTTTACATCGCCATGCGCATGGTCGACGGCGGCGATCTCGCCGGGTTGATCTCCGGCGGTCCGATCGCGCCCGCGCGCGCCCTGACGATGCTCGACCAGGTTGCGGACGCGCTCGACACACTGCACAACCGTGGTCTGGTCCACCTCGACGTCAAGCCGGCGAACGTGCTCGTGACGAAGAAGGAGACGTCACGCGAGCACGTGTACGTCGCCGACTTCGGGCTGACCCGGCGCGGCGCGACGGGCCACCGGACACGCGGCGGCGACTTCCTCGGCTCGCCCACGTACGCGGCCCCCGAGCACCTGCGCGGGGAGCCGCTGGACGGGCGGACCGACCAGTACGCGCTGACGTGCGTCCTCTACGCCTGCCTCACCGGCAGCCCGCCGTTCAAGGGCGACGTCCCGACGGTGATCAAGGGGCACCTCAACGGCGAGCCGCCGGCGATCTCCCGCGCGGTCGCGCTGCCGCCGTCGATCGACGAGGTGATCCGGCGCGGCATGGCCAAGAACCCGGCCGACCGCTACCCCAGCTGCGTCGAGATGGTCGCGGCCGCGCGCCGCGCGCTCGGCCCCCTCGCCACGTCCGACACCCCGCCGGGCCCGCCCGGGTCCCATTCGGGCGGAATCCCCGCGCCGCAGCGTCCTGGTCAGGTACAACAGGGGCCGCACCAGAACAGCGCACCGCAGGGAGAGGGGGCCCCCGTGCACCCGTACGGAGGACAGCAGCAGCCCGGCTACGGTCCGGGGCCCGGACCGCAGGGCCCCGGTGTTCCGCAAGGCCCGCCGCCGGGGATGCCGCCGCAGGGCCCGCCGCCCGGGTACGGCTACCCGCCGCAGCAGGGCATGCCCCCGCAGGGCATGCCACCCCAGGGTTACGGCTACCCGCAGCAGCCGGGGATGCCCCCGCCGGGCTACGGCCAGGACCCGATGCGCCTGCGCCCGCCCATGCCCGCGGGCGGCGCGGGTGCGTTCCACCAGCCGAAGAGCGGCGGCGGCAAGAAGTGGCTCTTCGTCGTGCTCGGCCTGGTGGTCGTGGCCGGCCTGGTGGTGGGTGCGATCTTCCTGTTCGGCGACAGCGGCAGCGGAGGCGGCGGCGGTCAGACGACGGCCCCGAACATCCCGGTCGGCCCCGGCGGCGACTCGCAGGGCAAGCCGACGTCGTCGCTGAACGCACCCCCGCCGTCGATCAGCATCAAGCCGAGCTCCTGACGGGACCGTGCCTGATCGTGCGACGCTGAGCTGGGCTTCTTGCACTCTCCCCCCGAGAGTGCTAAACACGGACTTGGCACTCGACGCCGTCGAGTGCCAAAGGTCGGGACGGTGAGGCTGAACCCCCACCCGGGTCCAGTCGTCCGTCGCGGGCACCGAGCCTGGCCGAGGAAGAGTCCTGCTGCCGCCGCTGCAAGAACCACAGCGCGGCGGCTGCGCCCAATACCGGAGGACCACACCGCAATGGCCAAACTGATCGCGTTCGACGAGGACGCCCGCCGCGGTCTCGAGCGCGGCTTGAACACCCTCGCCGAAGCCGTCAAGGTGACCCTCGGCCCGCGGGGCCGGAACGTCGTGCTCGAAAAGAAGTGGGGCGCGCCGACCATCACCAACGACGGTGTCTCCATCGCCAAGGAGATCGAGCTCGAGGACCCGTGGGAGAAGATCGGGGCCGAGCTCGTCAAGGAAGTTGCCAAGAAGACCGACGACGTCGCGGGTGACGGCACCACCACCGCCACCGTGCTCGCCCAGGCCCTGGTCAAGGAAGGCCTGCGCAACGTCGCGGCCGGCGCCGACCCGATCAGCCTGAAGCGCGGCATCGAGGCGGCCGTCGAGGCCATCACCGAGCAGCTGCACAAGGCCGCCGTCCAGATCGAGACCAAGGAGCAGATCGCTGCTACCGCCTCGATCTCGGCCGCTGACCGCACCATCGGCGAGCTGATCGCCGAGGCGCTGGACAAGGTCGGCAAGGAAGGCGTCGTCACCGTCGAGGAGAGCAACACCTTCGGTCTCGAGCTCGAGCTCACCGAGGGCATGCGCTTCGACAAGGGCTACATCTCCGGTTACTTCGTGACCGACCCGGAGCGTCAGGAAGCCGAGCTCGAGGACCCGTACATCCTCCTCTTCGGCTCCAAGATCTCCACCGTCAAGGACGTGCTGCCGCTGCTGGAGAAGGTCATCCAGTCCGGCAAGCCGCTGCTGATCATCGCCGAGGACGTCGAGGGCGAGGCCCTGGCCACCCTCATCGTCAACAAGATGCGCGGCACCTTCAAGTCCGTCGCCGTCAAGGCGCCGGGCTTCGGTGACCGCCGCAAGGCGATCCTGCAGGACATCGCGATCCTGACCGGTGGCCAGGTCATCTCCGAGGACGTCGGCCTCAAGCTGGAGAACGCGGACCTGTCCCTGCTGGGCAAGGCCCGCAAGGCCGTCATCACCAAGGACGAGACGACCATCGTCGAGGGTGCGGGCGACGCCGACCAGATCCAGGGTCGCGTCAACCAGATCCGCGCCGAGATCGAGAACTCCGACTCGGACTACGACCGCGAGAAGCTGCAGGAGCGGCTCGCGAAGCTGGCCGGCGGCGTGGCCGTCATCAAGGCCGGCGCCGCGACCGAGGTCGAGCTCAAGGAGCGCAAGCACCGCATCGAGGACGCGGTGCGCAACGCGAAGGCCGCCGTGGAAGAGGGCATCGTCGCCGGTGGTGGCGTGGCCCTGATCCAGGCCGCCGAAGCCGCGTTCGCGGGCCTGAAGCTCGAGGGCGACGAGGCCACTGGCGCCAACATCGTCAAGGTGGCCGTCGAGGCCCCGCTCAAGCAGATCGCGATCAACGCCGGCCTCGAGGGCGGCGTCGTGGTGGAGAAGGTCAAGGGCCTGCCGCAGGGCCACGGCCTCAACGCCGCCACGGGTGTCTACGAGGACCTGCTCGCCGCCGGCGTGCCGGACCCGACGAAGGTCACCCGCTCCGCGCTGCAGAACGCCGCGTCCATCGCGGCGCTGTTCCTGACCACCGAGGCCGTCGTGGCGGACAAGCCGGAGAAGGCTTCGGCCGCTCCCGCCGACCCGTCCGGTGGCATGGGTGGCATGGACTTCTGAGTCCGGTCGCTTTCCGGGAAGGCCCGGTCCGCTTCGGCGGGCCGGGCCTTCTTTTGCGCACGTTCTACGGCTTGGTGAAGAACCAGACGGCGTAGGCGCCGACGATGACGACGCCGAGCGCGAGCACACCGAGGCCGCCGAGCCAGGCGGTGGTCTTCCGCTCGGCTTCCAGCCCGACGACGATGGCCCCGATGCCGGTGAGCAGGACCCAGATCGCCAGCGCCGCGGCGGTGTAGAGCACGGTCTTGGTGGCCTTGACCCCACCGGGGTCCCCGGCGGACAGCACGGCGTAGGCGGCGAAGGCGGTCAGCCCCAGCCCGGCGATCAGGTACAACCCGCCCAAGATCCCGACGACGACCTTCGGTGCGGTGTTTCCGTGATCCACGAGCGCGAACCCTAGCCCCTCGAACGGGTTCCGCGTCGCGGTTTTGGGCCACTCGGCCCAACGGCCACGACCGAACGGCCCGGACGTCCCCTGGCGTCCGGGCCGATCGTTTCGTGCCCCACCGCGTCCCCCGACGGCGGCGTCCCCCCGACCCACGCCCCCCGGCGCGGGTTGTCCTCAGTGCACCCCCGGCCCCCGGCGGGCCCCGGCTCCCCCTGCGAGCCGGAGCCCGCCCGCGTTCAGGAGTCCTCTTCCGGCGTCAGAATGGCGGCGGCGACGTAGATCGGGATGGCGATGCCGACGGAGAGGAACACGGCGGCGACGAGCCCGATGCGCAGGACGTTGGCATCGACGCCGAGGTAGGTGGCCCAGCCCCCGCAGACGCCGGTGAGCATCTTGTCGGTCCGGCTGCGGCGGAGCTTCTTGGTGGTTTCCGGGGTGTACACGCTGTTGGTCATGGCTCAATGGTGTCTTCCGAGGCCGTGGCCCGACATCGGGAACGGCCCGGACCCCGACCCTGAACTTCGCCTCGGGGAAAACCACGTGCTCCCCGGGCGTGGCCGGACGCCGGGGCCGATCGCGCTCAGCTCAGCGCGCGGACCCGGTTCAACCGGGCGGCCCAGGCCGCTGCCACCTCGGGTGTCGCCGCGTAGACCGGAGAAGGTTCCGGTGCCGTGCGCGGGACCGCCAGGTATCCGTCCACAGGGGACAGCGGTGCGGCGCAGACGTCCCCTTCCAGCAGCGAAAGCGTGCCGAGTCCACAAGCGAACTCCAGCGACGGCAGGGCACCCGCCAACGCCAGGCCCGCCGCCAGGCCCACGCTCGTCTCCACCGCCGACGACACCACGCACGGCAGCCCGCACGCCTCGGCCACCTCCAGGGCCCGCCGGACGCCGCCGAGGGGGGAGACCTTCAGGACCGCGATGTCGGCCGCTCCGGCGACCGCGACCTTCAGCGGGTCCTCGGCCCGGCGGATCGACTCGTCGGCCGCGATCCGGACGTCCACCCGGCGCCGCACCGCGGCCAGCTCCTCGATCGACGGGCACGGCTGCTCCGCGTACTCCAGGCCGCCCGCCGCCTTGTCGAGGTCCGCGAGCGCGCGCACCGCCGTGTCGACGTCCCACGCCGTGTTCGCGTCGACGCGGATCGCGCCGCCCGGGCCGAGCGCGTCGCGGACCGCCTCGACCCGCGCGCAGTCCTCGACGAGGGAGACGCGCGGGTCGGCGACCTTCACCTTCGCCGTCCGGCAGCCGGACGCGCGGACCAGTTCGTGCGCCTTCGCGGGCTCGACCACCGGGACCGTCGTGTTCACCTCGACCCGGTCGCGGATCGGGGCGGGCCAGCCGGCTTCGGTCGCTTCCACCGCCGCCCGCAGCCAGGGCACGCTCTCGGCGTCGGAGTAGTCGGCGAACGGGCAGAACTCGCCCCAGCCCGCCGGGCCGTGCAGCAGCACGCCCTCACGGACGGTGATGCCGCGGAACCGGGTGCGCAGGGGGATCGCGTAGACCTTCATCGAGCCCGATCATGCCACCGAGTGCCCGGCTTGCGTGCCCGCTCGAGCCGGCGCACTCACTGTCTCGTGACCGGTGCGACGCCGAGCAGGTCGGCGAGGCTTTCGGCGTTGCGCGGCGCCTCGACTTTGACGTCGTTGTCGAAGTAGACGTGCACGTCCCGCCGGCCGCCGTCGTGCCAGGTCCGGATCTTTTCGGCCCAGGTGCGCAGGGCTCGGTCGGAGTAGCCGCTGACGTAGAGCTCCTCGTCGCCGTGCAGCCGGACGTAGGCGAAGTCGGCCGTCTGGTGTTCGAGGAACGGCCATTTGCCGGCGGTATCGGCGACGACGAGGGCGATGTCGTGTTGTTCGAGCAGGTCGATGGCCGCGGGCTCGGCGAAGCTGGGGTGCCGGACTTCGAGGGCGTGCCGCAGGGGTCTCCTCGGGCCGGCTTCGAGGTACGGGGTGCCTTTCAGCTTGTCGTCGTGCTTCATCGCGAGCTGGGCGGCGTCGGTGGTGGTGCGCGGCAGCAGGGCGAAGAAGTTCTCGAGCCGTTCGGGGTCGAAGGAGAGCCTCGGCGGGAGCTGCCAGAGGAAGGGGCCCAGTTTCGCGCCGAGCGCGAGGACGCCGGAGGCGTAGAAGTTCGCGAGGGGGGTCTCGACGTCCCGGAGCTGCTTCATGTGCGTGATGAAGCGGCCGCCCTTGACGGCGAAGACGAAGTCGGCGGGGGTCTCGTCGAACCAGGCGCGGTACCGCTCGGGACGCTGGAGGGAGTAGAAGGACCCGTTGATTTCGACGGCGTTCATCCGCCGCGAGAGGTACTCGAGTTCCCGTCGCTGGGCGAGCTTGGGTGGGTAGAAGACCCCGCGCCACGGCGGGTACCGCCACCCTGAGGTCCCGATCCGGATCTCGGCGATCTCCCTCACCGCCTTTCCGGGAGGGGTGATTCCCGTTCGGTCGGGGGGTCAAACGCGGGGTGGGTTGGACGGGTGGACCGGGGGTTGGGACGGGTGACCTGACTTGGGGGCCGGTTGTCTTGGTGGACGCTTCCGCGGGTGGTTGTTATCTGCCGTCGGTGCGGGATTCGGTGCGGGATTCGGTGCGGTGTGAGGTCTTCCGGGGTGTAAAGACTGTCCTCGCCGGACGGGCAGGCTCCGGGATGGCCGGGGAACGCTGTTCTCCTGCTTTTTCGTGGGGGTCGCTGGGTGGTCATCCCGTCGCCTGGGTGAGGCCTATCACTTTGAGCCAGGCCCGCAAGGTTGCGTTGTTGGCTTGCGTGGGTTGGTGGGTTGCGGGCCTGGCTCAAAGTGATTTGACGGCCTCAGGCGACGGGATGACCACCCAGCTCTTTTGTTGGCGGCCTGGCGGCCGCCGCCGCTTGCTGCCGCTCGCGGTCCGGGTCCGCCCCGGGGATCTGGGTCCGCCCGGGGGTCTGGCCTGCCTCCCGCCTCCCGGCGGCCCCGGCTCTTTGCCCGGCCGGTCCTCCGCCTCCCGGCGGCCCCGGCTCTTGCCCCGGCCGGACCCTCCCGGCGGCTCGGTTCCCAGTCCAGCCAACCCCGGCGACCTCCCTCACGCCCAGGAAAACCGCCAGTGCCGGGACTGGACCAAGCCCGATGCGTACTCGCGCAGATTTCCCGGCTGCCCCGCGAACGTCGGCAAACTGAATGCGCGATGCTCTGCCGCCACCGTCAACGCGCGTGCCTGGTTCCTTGGGGGTGCCGCCACCGACAGCTCCATCGCGTCGAATCCCAGCACCACCAGCGTTGCGCCGAAGCGGTCCTCCCAGCTGCGCAGCACCGCCGACAGCTCGGCCACCTGGTCCGTGCACTTGATCATGCCCGTCCAGCCCAGGAGGGCCGGGATGTCGGCCGGCCGCTCTGTCTGGACCAGGCCCAGCCGGTGGGGGGCGCGTGTGGCCAGGATCGAGCCCGTGTTGCCCGCCTCCGCCAGTGGGTCGGACCGGCGCGGGCTGCGCTTGGCCAGACCCGGGAAGCGGGCGCCGAACGGCCGCAGGCAGGCGCCGTCGCAGCAGGATGTGTCCCACCAGCGGGACAGTGCTCCCGCCGGGTCGGCCGCCGCCACCCGGTGGCCGGCCGGGGCCAGGCGGCCGCGGTCGTCGATCCAGTCCTCGCCGTTCGCCGCGAAGCGCTGGTCGTGGGGGATCAGCACCGGCCACAGCCCGGACCGCTCGAACTCGGCCACGCAGCCGAGGTAGCGCTCGGGCCGGGTCAGCGGCAGGTCGGACACCCACAGCCGGCCGTGCCACGACCCCGGTGGCAGGGTCTGGACCGGCGGCGCGGGCGTACCGGGGCGGAGCGGTGCGATCGTCATGGAGCGTCCCCTCGAACTTGTGTTCGGCTGCTGCATGTCGAACAGTAGTTCGAGGGTCCGACAATTTCCAGCGGCGCAGCCGCTCATCCGTTCGAGTGAATCAGGAAAACCGCAGGTCAGCGCGCTGCGTGAGAGCAAAGTTGCGGAAGTTGCTCCTGTGACGATTCGCTAGGCCGAAGGGGTCACGGACGACCGGGGTGTCACAGCGGCCGCAGCAGGTCGTCCGCATCCACGATGTGGTACGCGTACCCCTGCTCCGCGAGGAACCTCTGCCGGTGCGCCGCGTACTCCGTGTCCACCGTGTCGCGCGAGACGATCGAGTAGAAGTGCGCCTGCCGGCCGTCGCCCTTCGGACGCAGGAGTCGGCCCAGCCGCTGCGCTTCCTCCTGCCGGGAGCCGAATGTGCCCGAAATCTGGATCGCCACCGAGGCCTCCGGCAGGTCGATCGAGAAGTTCGCGACCTTCGACACGACCAGCGTCCGGATCTCGCCGCGGCGGAACTTGTCGAACAGCTCCTCGCGCTCCTTGTTGCGGGTCGCGCCCTGGATCACCGGGGCGTCGAGCTCGTCGCCGAGCATCTCCAGCTGGTCCAGGTACGCCCCGATCACCAGCGTCGGCTCGCCCGCGTGCTTGGCCACGATCGACTTGATCACCGGCGTCTTCGTCAGCGCCGTCGCCGCCAGCTTGTACCGCTCGTCGGCTTCGGCCGTCGCGTACTCGAGCCGCTCGGCGTCGGTCAGCGTGACGCGGACCTCGGTGCACTCCGCCGGGGCGATCCAGCCCTGGGCCTCGATGTCGCGCCACGGCACGTCGTAGCGCTTCGGGCCGATCAGCGAGAAGACGTCGCCCTCGCGGCCGTCCTCGCGCACCAGCGTCGCCGTCAGGCCGAGGCGCCGGCGGGACTGCAGGTCCGCCGTCATCCGGAACACCGGCGCCGGCAGCAGGTGGACCTCGTCGTAGACGACCAGGCCCCAGTCGCGGGAGTCGAACAGCTCCAGGTGCTTGTACTCGCCCTTGGTCTTGCGGGTGATCACCTGGTAGGTGGCGATGGTGACCGGCCGGATCTCCTTCTTCTCGCCGGAGTACTCGCCGATCTCCTCCTCGGTCAGCGACGTCCGCGCGATCAGCTCGCGCTTCCACTGCCGCCCGGCGACCGTGTTCGTCACCAGGATCAGGGTCGTCGCCGCCGCCTTGGCCATCGCCGCCGCGCCGACCATCGTCTTGCCCGCGCCGCACGGCAGCACGACGACGCCGGAGCCGCCCGCCCAGAACGCCTCCGCGGCCTGCCGCTGGTAGTCGCGCAGCTGCCAGTCCGTCTCGTCCAACGCGATCGGGTGCGCCTCACCGTCGACGTACCCGGCCAGGTCCTCGGCCGGCCAGCCGACCTTCAGCAGCGCCTGCTTCAGCCGCCCGCGCTCGGACGGGTGGACGAGGACGGTGTCCTCGTCGATCCGGGCGCCCAGCATCGGGCTGATCTTCTTGTTCCGGACGACCTCGGTCAGCACCGCGCGGTCCGTGGTGGACATCACCAGCCCGTGCGCCGGGTGGTTGGCGATCTGCAGCCGCCCGAACCGGCCCATGACGTCGACGACGTCGATCAGCAGCGGCTGCGGTACCGGGAAGCGCGAGTACGTCGTCAGCGCGTCCACGACCTGCTCGGCGTCGTGGCCCGCGGCACGCGCGTTCCACAAGGCCAGCGGCGTGATCCGGTAGGTGTGCACGTGCTCCGGCGCCCGTTCCAGCTCCGCGAACGGCGCGATCGCGATGCGCGCGTCATCGGCCTGGGGGTGGTCGACCTCCAGGAGCACGGTCTTGTCGGACTGGACGATCAGTGGGCCATCAGTCACAACTACTGTTATACGTGGCTCGCTCCGGTCCACCGGTGGGACGGGGTGCCGAGGGGACCACTGGAGGGCACGTTGACCACACCACCGTTCGACGACAACCCGTTCCGGTCGCCGGGCTACGCACCGCCCGCGCCGATGCCGCCGGGGCCCGGGCACCAGCCGATCCCGCACTGGTTCACCACGAAGGTGAAGATCACGATGGCCGCGTGCGTCGTCGTCGCACTGGGCCTGGGGGCGCTGGGCGCGATGGGCGTCTACTGGATCAGCCGCAGCGGGCCGCCGTCGAACGGCGACTGCCTGTACCTGACGCGCGAAGGGGCGGGCAAGCTCGCCTACCACCGCGTCACGTGCAGTGCGAACAACGCGACGTACAAGGTCGAAAACACCTACCGCGGCGGCATTGCGTGCGCGTCCGGTGACTACGTGCGATTCCGGCTCGGCTCGGGCGCCGGGCAGACGCTGTGCCTGGCGCTGAACGTCAAGGCCGGTGACTGCCTGCGCGACGTCGATGACGAGAGCGCGATCGGCAAGGTTTCGTGCGCCGATCCGGCGGCGCAGGAGCGCGTCGAGATCCTCTCCGGCTTCGGTCGCGACGACAAGTGCGAAGGCGCCGACAAGGTCCTCAGCTACTCCGGCCCGCCGTCCCGCACGGTGTGCCTGATCAAGTCGGGCGAGAACATCTAGTTTCGCGCGTCCCAGGTTCGTTGACGCTCACCGAGCCGGGGATGGGTGCGGGTCCCGAGCGCCCCAATGTGGCCTTCGGTGCGTCAGACGCAACCAATGTGGCCTTCGGTGCTCCATCCATGCCCCCGCCACCACCCTCAACGGAGGCGCTCCGCGCCGCAGTGCTGATTCGACGCAACCAAGGCCGCCTTGGGGCGCTTGAGCCGGGCCGCCGTCAACGAAGCTAGTAGCCGGTCTGCTCGGGCAGCAGGCCCTGGACGTCGAGGCGGTTCGCCAGCAGGCCCGAGTTGTGCATCAGGTCGGCGACGCGCTGCAGCCGGATGCCGTTGAGCGACGGCGGGTAGGAGCCGAGCGAGATCAGCGCGGCCGTCGTCGCGTCGATGTCGGAGAACTTCGGCAGTGCGTCGCGCACGATCGCCGGGTCCGCCGCGCTCTGCTGGGCCGCGCCCAGCGCGGTGCGGAACGCCCGGAGGGTCCGGGGGTTGGCCTGCGCGAACGGCTTGGCGGCCGCGTAGCCGGAGAGCGGGAAGTCGAGCGTCGAACCGCGGGCGCCGTCGGCCAGGATGTGCGCGCCGAGGTCCTTCTCGGCGCGCGTGATGTACGGCTCGATCATCAGGGCGGCGTCGGCGTCGCCCGCCTGCAGGGCCTGCGGCATCCGGTCGAACGGCACCGCGGTGAACTTGATCTTCGCCTGGTCGACACCCGCGGTGACCAGCACCGAACGCGCGACGAGCGCGCCGACGTCGTCCAGCATGTTCACCGCGATCTTCGGCGAGCGCTTTCCGGTCGGCACGGTGTAGTCCGAGTCCGGCAGCGTCACCAGGGCCATCGTGTTGGGGCCGGACGTGTAGGCCTCGCCCTGCAGCTGCAACGCCGTCCCGCCGGCCGCCGCGCGGAACGTCGCGATGTCGGAAGCGAAGGTGACGTCGAGGTCGCCCGCGGCCAGCTTCGCCAGCCCGTCGTCGGCGCCGAGCTCGACGAGCTGCACGGTGAGCCCGGCGGCGCCGAACTTCCCGGCCGCGACGGCGATCCGCAGGGGGGCCGTGTCGATGGCGTTGCCCACACCGACGCGCAGGGTGCTGCGCTCAAGGGGCGGCGGGGCGGCGGGAGAGCCGGACGAGAACACGGAACAGCCCGCGGTCGCCAGGAGCGCCGCTACCAGCGGAATCAGCCGTCCGCGTCCGATCATGCACCTTCACCTACCGCGAGAATCTGGTTCTCGTGCTGGATCGTATGGTCCGCGCCCCATACGATCGCGGGCAGGGCCGTATCGTGCCAGCGCGGCTTTCGGATCTCCATGGGGCGGGCTACCGTTCAGTAGGTTCGATGTGTCGTTCGATCCGCGGGTTCCCGCCCGTGGCGGAAAAGGAAACCAGGTGACCCGTCGCGACAAGCGTCCCCGCAAGGGCGGCGACGCGGCGGATCCGCGTCCGGCGGGTGGCCGCTGGCGGCTGCGGAACTGGCGCCTGGGCACGAAGCTCTTCGCCGTCCTCCTCATCCCGGCACTGGCCGTGATCGCGCTCGTCGGCCTGCGGATCAGTTCCGACCTGCGTGACGCCCGGCAGCTGGCCGAGTTCGCCACGCGCGGCCGCGTCGACAGCACCGTCGCCGAAGCCTTGCACGAGCTGCAACGCGAGCGCGACCTCACCGTGCGGTTCGTCGCCCAGAACCGCCAGGGCGACACCGCCGACCTCACCGCCCAGCGCACCCGCGTCGACCGGGCCATCGGCGCCTTCGAGCGGACGCTGGCCGACAGCAAGCCGCGGCTCGACGCGAAGGCCGCGGAAAGCCTCCAGCAGACCGACGACCGGCTGCGCGTGCTCGGCGGCCTCCGGTTCTCCGCGGAGCACTCCGCCTTCCCGGCCGACGCCGTGCTGCGCTCCTACAGCGAGCTGATCTCCGGCCTGCTCGACATCAGCGACTCCGCGGCCGCCGACGTCTCCGACCCGGAGCTCGCGCGGATGCGGCTGGCGGGCAACGCACTCGCCCGGATCAAGGACCAGATGTCGGTCAAGCGGGCGGTGATGGCCGAGGCGCTCGCGGCGGGCAGCCTCAACCGCGACCGCACGCGCGCGCTGCTCGGCGCGGAAGCCGAACTCGAAGCCGCCCGCAGCGACTACCGCACCTTCGCCACCCCCGGCCAGCAGCGGATGTTCGACGACACGGTGATCGGCCTGGTCGTCGACATCGGCAACGACATGGTCGAATCCGCGCTCACCCGCACGGAAAACGGCCAGGACCTCTCCGGCCTCGACCCGAACCAGTGGGACACCTCGGCCACGCACACGGTCAACCTCGCCCACCAGGTGCAGCAGGCACTGCTGGTCCAGTTGCAGGAACGCACCGACGCGCTGGCGGCGCAGGCGCGCACGGCCGCGTTGTGGGACGGCGGCGTGGTGCTCGGCGTCCTGCTCGTCGCGGGCGTGCTGTCGGTGGTCATCGCGCGGTCCCTGTTGCGCCCCTTGCGGATCCTGCGCCGGACCGCGCTGGAAGTGGCCGAACACCGGCTGCCCGCCGCCGTGCAGAACCTGCTCACCGATCCCGAGCCCGCCCCCGAGAACCTGCGGAAACGGCTCGCCGTCGCGCCCGTGCCGGTGTTCACCCGCGAAGAGCTCGGCCAGGTGGCGCGCGCGTTCGACGCGGTGCACGGCGAGGCCGTCCGGCTCGCCGGCGAACAGGCGATGCTGCGCGAGAACGTCAACGCGATGTTCGTCAACCTGTCGCAGCGCAGCCAGGACCTCGTCGAACGGCAGCTTTCGGTGCTGGACCGGATGGAGGCCGACGAGCAGGACCCGGACACCCTCGCCGGGCTGTTCGAGCTCGACCACCTCGCCACGCGGATGCGGCGCAACAGCGAGAACCTGCTGGTGCTGTCCGGCCAGGACTCCGCGCGGGAGGACGCCGGGCCCGTCTCGGCCGACGAGATCATCGGCGCCGCGCTCTCGGAGGTCGAGCACTACCAGCGGATCGAACTCGGCCCGGCGCCGCAGGTGGCCGTCCGCGGCGAGGCCGTCAACGACCTCGTGCACGTCGTTTCGGAGCTGCTGGAGAACGCGACACGCTATTCCGGCGGCGAGACGGTCACCGTGGCGAGCGCCGAAACCCACGACGGCGACTGGCAGATCGAGATCATCGACCACGGCGCGGGCATGCCGCAGGCGGAGATCGACCGCACCAACGCGCGGCTCGCGCACCCGCCGGACGTCGACGTCGAGGTGTCCCGCCGGATGGGCCTGTTCGTCGTCGCGACGCTGGCCACGCGGCACCACATCGACGTCAGTCTCAGCGCGGGCGCGGAGTCCGGGCTGGTCGCGACGGTGCTGGTGCCGGCGGCGCTGATCGTCGAGCTCCCGCCGATGCCGGCCCCGCCCCCGCCCGCCGAGCCGCCCGCCGCGCCCGAGCCGGAGCTGCTGGCGCCGCTCGCCCCGCTGACACCGCCGGAGCCCGAACCCGAGCCGGAGCCGGAAGAGCTGACGCCGCCGTCGATCGAGGCCGGCCCGCCGCGCCGGGCGCCGGTGGTGGCCCGCGACCACGCGCCGGAGTGGCCGACCGCGGACGACGAAGCCCACCTCGACCTCGACGCCCCGACCGAGCGGATGCCCGCCTACCGCGACGTTCTGTCCCGCTGGTTCGACGCCGCGGCCGCGCCGGAACAGCCGCGGAAACCGGCGGAGCCGCGCCCGGTTGCCGAGGCGCCGCGCTCGGTTGGCGAGCACCCGCGCCCGGTCGCCGAGGTGCCGCGCTCGGTCACTGAGCAGTCGCGTCCGGTTGCCGAGGTGCCGCGCTCGGCTGCCGGGCACCCGCGCCCGCTTGCGGAGCAGTCGCGCTCGGTTGGCGAGGTGCCGCGCCCGGCCATTGAGCAGTCGCGCCCGGTTGGCGAGCAGCCGCGTCCGGCCATTGAGGAGTCGCGCCCGGTTGCCGAGGCGCCGCGCCCGGCTGCCGAGCAGTCGCGGCCCGTTGATTCCCAGCCGCGCCACGCTCTGGCCGCGCCGCCGCCACTCCCACCGCCTCCCGACGCCGGGGCGCCTTCACGTGAAAAAGCCCCCGCTCCCGTCCAGGCGGCACTTCCGCGGGAGAACTCCGCGCCGCTGCCTTCGCGGGACAGTTCGGCGTCGCGTCCGGCATTGCCGTCGCGGGAAGGTTCGGCCCCGCCGCTGCCGTCGCGGGAAAGATCCGCGCTGCCGTCGCGGGACAACTCCGCCCCGCCGCCGCTGCCTTCGCGGGACAGTTCGGCGTCGCGCCCGCCGCTGCCGTCGCGGGAGGGCTCCGCAGCGCCCCCGCCGCTGCCCTCGCGGGAAGGCTTCTGGCCGCCCCCGCCGCCGCGGGAGAACTCCGCTCCGCTCCCCGCCGAGGCGCCGCTTTCGCGTGAATCCGGCCGGCCGGGGCCGGACGACGAGGACACCGAACCGCGGCTGACGCCCGTCGCGCCGCCCGCCGCGATCGAGCCCTCCTACGACTGGCCCACCCCCGCCGAGCTGGAGCAGGAGGACGGCGCGGAGGACACCTGGCCGTTCCTGCAGCCGCTGGATTCGGCGGCCAGCCCGGGAGCGGTCCCCGAGCAGCGGCCGATACTCTCTCTTTCCCCGGAAGCGGTGCGCGAGCGGATGACGAGCCTTCAAGGCGGCTTCCGGCGAGGGCGGCATGCGAGGGGGGACGACACCCGGAACCAGTGAAACGGATTGAGGCATGAGCTCGAAGACGCCCCTGCTGGAAGTGATCGCGCTGGACGCGGCGGATGCCGAAGGCGCGCAGGCGGGCGGGGCCGACCGCCTCGAACTGGTTGCGGACATGGCCCAGGACGGCCTGACACCCTCGGTCGAAACACTGCGTGACGTGCTCTCGGCGACCGACCTGCCGGTGCGGGTCATGTTGCGGGACAACGGTTCCTTCGCCGTCGGCGACCTGGAGGGCCTGCGCGCGGACACCGCCCGGCTGATCGACGCGGGCGCGCGGGAGTTCGTCTTCGGCTTCCTCGACGTCGACAGCGAAATCGACCTCGACGCCTGTGAGGCGCTGATCAAGGAGGTCGACGGCCTGCCGTGGACGTTCCACCGCGCCATCGACCGCACGCGGGACCCGTTGCGCGCCTACGACCAGCTGGCCTCGCTCGGCTGTGACACCGTGCTCGCCGCCGGTCACCCGAACGGCGTGGCGAGCGGCCTTTCGGTGCTGCAGCGGCTCGCGCAGCGCGACAGCGGGCCGGAACTGCTCGTCGGCGGGGGCCTGCGCGCCCAGCAGGTCCACCTCCTGCGCGCGGGCGGCGTACGGGGATTCCACGTCGGCAGCGCCGTCCGGCCCGGCGGCTGGCAGGCGCCCGTGGACGCCGCAACCGTGCGTACCTGGGTCGACCTCGTCAAATCCTGATCGATTACGCGCATCTCACGGAGAATCGGCGGAGTGCAACGATTTCCGCCGATGTTTTCCCTGTCCGCGTCAATCTTTGGCCCGGCTGGTGAAATTGCATCCGCCCGTTCGGGTGGCGCGCGCGGCGTTGCGTGTGCGGCTGCACGGGCAGTTCCAGGTTTGACCTGGTTGGTGGCTGATTTTCCGGCGAGCGGCTGGCTACGGTTGTCCCGCATTTCGCGATCCGGCCGATCTTCAGGAATCGATCTGCAGTGCGGGAGGCGGCGCCGTGTGCGCGCGTATTCAGTTCGGGAACTCGTTGCGTGGACAGCAAGAAGTCAGGAGTTCGACGATCAGGTGGATATCCGTCACCTGGGGCAGGTTGATTCCCCGGGGATATCGCCCGGGTGCCACCCCGGGCCGCCGGAAGGCGGAATCGTGACCGGCACGATACCGCGACAACGCGGAACCGAGACCTCCGAAGACGAATTCGCGAAACTGGGACTCGGCGGCTCCCTCGTCCTCACCGGCCTGCTGGCCGCCGTCAAGATCGCGGAAACCGCCACGGGCGTGGTGCTGACCGCCACCGGGGTGCTGCCCGGTGCCAATCCCTCGAAGGAGCGGGCTCCGGCCTGGCCCGGCGGGGAATGAGCGGAGCTGCCCGATCGGCAGCTCTCTACGGACGGAGGGCTGCCATGACCGGCAGCGACGGGCGCGAAGAACGGAGTGGCACGCGCGTGGGCCTGGCCGACGTGCGGCGGCTCGAAGACAGCGTTGCGGAGCTCAGGGCGCTGGACTACCGCTACGGCGGCGGCTCGTGCCGGGTCGCCGTCGAGACGAGACTGCCTGCCGCGGTGGCCTTGCTGGACGGCGTGACGAAGACGGTGGTCCTGGCGAGGCTGTACACCGCGGTCGCCGACCTGTACAACCTCGCCGGCTGGACGAACTTCGACCAGGACCGCCCGGCCGCCGCGCTGGAGGCGTTCGGACGGGCCCTCGAGCTGGCCATCGAAGCGGGCAACGACGACCTCCAGGCCAACATCCGGTACCGCATCGGGCGGCTCCACCTGCACTACGAAGCGGTCGATGCGGCGCTGGTGGAGTTCGCACACGGCCGGGAGGCGGCGTTGGCGGCGCACTCCAAGCTCGCGCAGGCGATCCTGTCGGCCAACCAGGCGTGGGCGCACGCCAAGAAGGCCGACGTCACCGGCGCGCTGACCTACCTGCGCCGCGCCCGGCAGGAGTTCGCGGAGGCCGAGGGGCGCGAACCGTCACCGTGGGCGGCGTTCTTCGGGGCCACCGACATGGCGGCCATGGTCGGCACGGTGCACGGCGAACTGGCGCAGACGGTCGACATCCGCCACGGGCGGGACGGGATTCCCGCACTCGCCGAGGCGATCGAGGGGTACCCGCGGAGCATGACGCGCAGCCGCTCGCTGACCTTGATCTGGCTGGCCACCGTGCACGCGCTGGACGGCGACCTCGACGTCGCCACCACGGTCGGCGAAGAGGCGGTCGAGCTGGCCGGCGCGCTGCGGTCCCCGCGGGTGCGCCAGCGGCTGCACTCGCTGTCGGCGGCGGCCGGCCGGTTCGACGGCAACGCCGCGGCCCGGGAGCTCATCGAACGCATCGAAACGGTCGGGCAATCCGGACAATAATCGGTTTGCCATGAGGAGGTAAACCGCCCGGAAAATGAAAATGGGATTCGCGGAAGGACAGACAAAAGTAGGTTCCTCCGCGTGATCACGGCTTCTTATGCTTCTCGGCAACCTGCGGCGAGCATTCCGCGCAGGCCCGGTCCCCACCGCCGAGAGGAAATTCCCCCATGCGCTTGCGCAAGCTCGTCGCGGCCGCTGTGCCGCTGCCGGCGTTGCTCGGCCTCGCTGTGGCCGTCCCGGCCGCAGCCGCGCCGGAACCGCTGGTCACGCTGGCCGATAACGCCGCGCCGCTGGTCGGCAGCGCCCGCACCGGCGACGTCGCGCCCGACCGGCCGATCACCGCCGCGCTGTCGCTGAAACTGCACAACCAGCAGGCGCTGGAAAAGTTCCTCGCCGACGTGCAAAATCCGGCCTCGCCGCAATACCACCGGTTCCTGACCCCGGCGCAGTTCAATGCCGAGTTCGGCCCGACGCAGGCCGACGTCGACAAGGCTGTCTCATTTCTCGGGAAAGCGGGCGTGTCCGGGATCGAGGTTTCCGGCAACCGGCAGGCCATCACGTTCACCGGCTCGGCGGCGCAGCTCGAGTCGGCCTTCCGGACCGGGATCGGGACCTACCACGACCGGGTGTCGGGCCGGGACTTCTTCGCCAACGACGCCGTGCCGGCCGTGCCCGCGAGCGTCTCGGACGTCGTGGGCGGCGTCGTCGGCCTCGACGACCACGCCGTGCGGACGCACGCGTCGAAGCCGCTCGCGCAGCCGAACGTCGTCAAGTCCGTCACCCCGCCGGTGCTCAAGACCGCTTACAACACCAGCGACCTGTCGGCGACCGGCCGCGGGGTGAACGTCGGTTTCGTGGAGTTCGACGGCTACCAGAAGGCCAACATCACCAAGTACGACAGCACGTACGGCTTGTCGGCGGGCTCGGTGACGACGGTCGGGGTCAGCGGCGCCAACTACGACTCCGCGCCGGGCGACGGCCAGATCGAGGTCGAACTCGACATCGAGGTCGTGCACGCAGTGGCCGCGGCGGCCAACGACTACGTCTACGAGGCCCCGAACACGAGCGCGGGCGAACTGGCGATGTACCAGAAGATCGCCTCGGACGCGAAGGTCAACGTCGTCTCGATCTCCTGGGGCGCTTGCGAAGCGGCCGAAGGTTCGAGCGCGGCGAAGAGCGTGAGCAGCGCGATCGCGACCGGCACGGCGGAGGGCATTTCGTACTTCGCGGCGGCGGGCGACGACGGCACGACCGACTGCTACCGCCAGACCGGTTCGGCGGCCCGCGGCGTCGACTTCCCGGCGTCGAGCCCGAACGTGTCGGGCGTCGGCGGCACGAAGCTGAGCGTGACGTCGTCGAACGGCTACAGCAGCGAAGTGGTTTGGAACGACGGCAGCAGCGGCGGATCGACGGGCGGCGGCATCTCGACGGTGTTCACGGCGCCGTCGTGGCAGTCCTCGCAGAGCACGACGTACCGCAAGGTCCCGGACGTGGCGGCGGACGCTTCGCCGACATCGGGGTACTACATCTACAGCGCGGGCACGTGGGAGACGGTGGGCGGCACGTCGGGCGCCACGCCGCTGTGGGCGGCTTTCGCGGCCCTGCAGAACCAGGTGCACGGTGGCGGGCTGGGCAACCTGAACCCGAAGTTCTACGCGATCGGCAACGAGTCGTCGTACGGCACGGGCTTCCACGACGTGACGTCGGGCAACAACACCCTGCACGGGACGACGGGGTACAGCGCCGGGACGGGGTATGACCAGGTCACGGGCTGGGGATCGTTCAAGGCGAGCGGGCTGTCCGGCCTGATCGGCTGATGGTGTGAAGACGGGGCCGTAGCGGATTCGCTACGGCCCCGTCTGCCGTTTTTGCCGGTCCCCGGTGACAGACTGCGTAGATGGCGACACTGGTAGCAACACCGCGGTCCCGCGCACTGGGCTTCGGCATCCGCGCGGCGCGGAAGTCCCGCAGCCTGGGTGTGCGCGAACTGGCGCGGTTGGCCGAGGTGAGCGCGCAGGAGCTTTCCCACTGGGAGAGCGGGACGCGCGTGCCCCAGATCGAGCAGGTGGCGCTCCTGCTGGGTGCGTTGCGGCTGGAGCCGATCGAGCGCGAAAGGCTGCTGGAGCTGGCGAGAAACGCCCGCGAGCCCAATTGGCTCGAGCGCACCGTGCCGGGGATCTCGCCTGCGGTTTCGACCTACGCCGAGTACGAGCGCACGGCCACGGAGATGGTGAACTGGGAGCCTTTCGTGGTGCCCGGGCTCCTGCAGACCCCCGGCTACGCCGAGGCGATCCTGACCGCCAACCGGCTTCCGCCCGGGGTGGTCGAGCAGCAGGTGGCGGTCCGGCTGCGGAAGCGGGAGTTGCTCACCCGCCGCAATCCGCTGGTGCTCAAGCTCTTCCTCGGCGAAGAGGCTTTTCGCCGCCCCATTGCCGGACCTGCCGTGCTGGCCGAGCAGTTCCGGTGGTTGTTGCGCGCGGCGCAGCCGCGCAACATCACTATCCGGGTGGTGCCCGCCGGTGCCGGGTACCACCCCGGTCTGTACGGGCACTTCGTGATCTTCGACTTCGCCCACCTGCCGTCCGTGGTGCACATCGAGCACATCCGCGGGAGCGCCCATGTCTACGATGGGGATCACGTGGCCGCCTACCGTGCGGCGGCGGATGCCCTGTCGGCCCTGGCACTGGACGAGCAGGAATCGTTCGCTTTCATCCAGGGGGTCATCACCGAACTGGAGTGAGATGCGCGAGTGGCGTAAGTCAAGCTACACCGACGAGACCAACTGCGTCGAGGTGAATCTCGGGCGGGTGTCACAGATCCGCGACACCAAGGACCGCTCCGGGGGCACCCTCACCATCAGTTCGGCCGCTTGGCGGGCTTTCCTTCGCAAGGCTAAGCGTTAACCTGTCCGCATGATCAAGCGCACGGTGCTGGACGCCACCCGCGAACTCCTCCGCGAACTCGGCCTCACCACGGTGTTCGGCAACCCGGGCACCACCGAGGTGCCGTTCCTCACCGACTGGCCCGACGACTTCGACTACGTCCTGGGCCTGCAGGAATCCGCCGTCGTGGCGATGGCCGATGCCTACGCGCAGGCCACGCGGCAAGCCGTGCTCGTCAACCTGCACTCCGCCGGTGGGGTGGGGCACGGGCTCGGCAGCGTCTTCAACGCCTACCGGAACCGCACGCCGATGATCGTCGTCGCCGGGCAGCAGATCCGGGCGCTCATGCCGCACGATCCCTTCCTCGGGGCCGTGGAAGCGCCCGAGTTCCCGAAGCCGTACGTGAAGTGGTCGATCGAACCCGCCTCCGCCGAAGACGTTCCGGCCGCGCTGGCCCGGGCGTACCACATCGCCACGCAGGCGCCGTCCGGTCCGGTTTTCGTTTCCGTTCCGGCCGACGACTGGTCGGCCACCACCGAACGGCCCATCGTGTCGCGGCCGCGGATCCGCGGGTTCGCCCCGGATCCCGAGGCCGTCGACGAACTCGTCGCCGCGCTGGAAGCCGCCGAGCGGCCGGCGCTCGTCGTCGGGGGCGCCGTCGACCAGGACGGGGCCGTCGTCGAAACCGTCGCGCTCGCCGAACGGCTCAACGCCGGCGTGTGGGTGGCGCCGATGTCCTACCGCTGCTCGTTCCCCGAGGACCACCCGCTGTTCCAAGGGTTCCTCGATCCCGAACGCGGAGCCGTCGCCGACGCGCTCGCGCGGCACGACCTCGTCGTCGTGCTCGGGGCGCCCGCTTTCACCTACCACGTCGACCGCGGACGCGGGCAAACCCCGCTGCCGCCGCTGTTCATCGTCAGCGACGACGAGCAGGTCCTCGCCCGCGCCTTCGAAGGCACCGGCATCCGCGCGACGCCGAAGCTGGGCATCCGGGCGCTGCTCAACGTCGTCGAGCGCAGCACCCGGCCCGCGCCGGCCCCGCGGACGCGGCCCGCGAAACCGAGCGACGAGAAGCTGACCGCCGAGTTCGTCTACTCGACGCTCGCGGATGTGTTGCCCGACAACGCTCTCGTCGTCGAAGAGGCGCCCAGCCACCGCGGGATCCTGCACGAGCACCTGCCGATCACGGCCACCGACACCGGCTTCCTCACGATGGCCAGCGGCACGCTCGGCTACGGCGTCCCCGGCGTGGTCGGCGCCGCGCTCGCCCGGCCGGACCGCAAGGTCGTCGGCGTCATCGGCGACGGCTCGAGCATGTACGGCATCCAGGCCCTCTGGACGGCGGCCCGCCACGAACTGCCGGTCACGTTCGTGATCCTCGACAACTCCGAGTACGCGGCGGTCCGCATCCTCGGCGACGCGATCGGCGGCGAGAAGCTGCCGGGCACCGAACTGGGCGGCATCGGCTTCGCGGCGCTGGCGCAGAGCATGGGCTGCCACGGCGTGACGATCACCGAGCCGGACGGTCTGGTCCCCGGCCTCACCGAGGCCTTGGCCGACCCGCGCCCGACGCTCGTCCACGTCCGGGTGGCCGCGTCGTCGAAGACGCTGTACTGACGCCGAACCGCTCAACCGTGCCGGGCCGGCCGGTAGGTCAGCACCTGGGTGTGACCGTCGAAGGTCCGGGCTTCGAGCAGTTCGAGGTCGAAGTCGGCCACGCTGTCGAAGACCCGGGCCACGCCGGTCTTCCCGGTGAGCACCGGGAAGACCGTCAGCTCGATGGTGTCGACCAGGCCCGCGTCCAGCAGCGCCCGGTTGAGCGTCAGGCTTCCGTGGGACCGCAGCGGCACGTCGGATCCGGCCTTGAGGCGCTCGACCACCTCGACGGGATCGCCGGGCTCGATGGTCGTGCCCGGCCAGTCGAGCGGCTCGGTCAGCCGGCTGGAGAGCACCGTGACGGGGGAGCCGAACATGCGCGTGATCCACTCGTCGAACCGGCTGCGGTCGACGCCCGGGCTCAGGAAGGGCGCGTTGGACGTGTAGGTATGGGCCCCGAGCACCATGCGCAGAGGGTCGCGGTAGGTGGCGGCGCGGTGGGCGAGGAATTCGGGGCCCTGCTTGCCCCAGTAGCCGCCCCAGTCGCCGCTGTGGTTGGCGAAGCCGTCGAGCGAGGAGAAGACGTCGAAGGTGTAGGTGGCGGTCATCGGGACTCCTTGCGGGAAGCGGGCCGAGCTTGTGCCCGGCCTCACCCCGGCCACGAACGCCGCCGCCACGATCCGACAGGCCGCCCGGAATTTCTCCCGGGCGGCCCGGGGATCAGCTCCGCGTCTTGGTTTCCGAGACGTCCGGAGTCCGCTCGGCCAGCTCCCACTCGGCGGCGTCGGACGCGGCCGTGGCGGCCTCTTCCGACGTGCCGCCGTGCAGCAGGCGCGCCACTTCACCGCGCAGGGTCACGAATTCCGCCGACTCGCGCGTGGTGATCTGGTCGCGCGAAGCGGGCAGGCCTACCGGCAGGTCCGCCACGATCGACGCCGGTGACTTCGACAGCACCAGCACCCGGTCGGACAGGTACACGCTCTCGTCGATGTCGTGCGTGACGACCAGGACCGTGCTGCCCTGTTCGCGCTGCACGCGCCGGGTCAGGTCCTCGAGCTCGAAGCGCGTCTGGGCGTCGACCGAGGCGAACGGCTCGTCCATCAGCAGCAGGGCCGGGCGGCTGGCCAGCGCGCGGGCGATCGACACCCGCTGCTGCATGCCGCCGGACAGCTGCCACGGGTACTTGCCGCCGACGCCGGACAGACCGACCTGCTCGAGCGCCTCGGCCGCGCGCTGACGGCGTTCGGCCTTCGGGATCGGCCGCCACCGCAAGGGGAACTCGACGTTCTTCTGCACCGAAAGCCAGGGGAACAGCGACCGGCTGTAGTCCTGGAACACCACGGCCAGGTCGTCCGGCACCCCGGAGACGCGGTCGCCGTGCAGGTTGACCGTGCCGCCGGTCGGCGGCGTCAGCCCGGCGATGCAGCGCAGCAGCGTCGACTTCCCGCAGCCCGACGGGCCGACGATGCTGGCCAGCTGACCGGCTTCGACGGTGAACGAAAGGTCGGTCACGGCGGTGTGCGCCTTCGCGCCGGCGCCGTAGGTGTGGCTGAGGCCGGACACTTCGAGCATGGTGGACATGGGGAGAGGCCTTTCGAAGCGTCAGTCGCGGCCGAGGCGGGTCGGCTGCCAGGCCAGCACCCGCCGCTCCGCGGCCAGGAAGATCGTGTTGAAGACGTAGCCGAGGATGCCCAGCAGTACCAGCCACGACCACATGGTCGGGAAGTCGAAGTCCTGCTGGGCGTTCAGCAGCGACCGCCCGATGCCGTTGTACGCGCCCACGAGCTCGGAGACGACCATCAGCAGCAGCGAGATCGACAGGCTGACCCGCAGCCCGGCGAAGATCTTCGGGGCCGCCGCCGGCAGCACGACCATGCCGAGCCAGTACGCCTTGGGCGTGCGGAACGACCGTGCCGTCTCCACCTTCACCTGGTCGACCGAGCGGACGCCGTCGACCGCGTTGAGCAGCACCGGCCACACCACGCCGAAGATGATCGACCCGACCTGCATGCCCGAGCTCAGCCCGAACAGCACCGCGAACACCGGGATCAGCGTGGGCGGCGGGATCGAGCGGAAGAACGCGAACAGCGGGCCGAGGTAGTCCATCGCCGTCGCGGACCGGCCGAACAGCACGCCGAGGACGATGCCGACGACCGCGGCCAGCGCCCAGCCGCCGAGCGTCCGGGCGAGGCTGGGGAACACGTTGTCGAACACCGCGTCGGTGAGGAACAGGTGCGACGCGGGCCCGGTGAACCACAGCTTGGCGGCGGTGACCGCGATCTCCGTCGGCGGCGGGAAGTACTTGCTGCCGGCGGCCTGGGCGGCGAACTCCCAGCCGACCACCATGAGCGCGAACAGCAGCCAGTTGCGCAGGACCGCGGCGGCACCGCGCGCGGCGCGCCGGCCCACCCGGCCCGAAAGGGTCGCCGCCGTCACGCGATCGCCTCCCGGTCCACCGTGCTCCACCGGAACAGCCGCTTGCCGAGCTGTTCGAGCCCTTCGTTGATCAGGTAGCCCAGCGTCCCGGCGACCACCGTGCCCGCCAGGACCAGGTCGAACCGCGTCGAACCCGTGCTGGCGACGATGATGAAGCTGCCGAGGCCGAGCTGGGAACCGGCCAGGAACTCGACGCTGACGACGGCGATCAGCGCGATGGTCGCCGACAGCCGGACGCCGGTGAAGACGAACGGCGCGGTCTGCGGCAGCGCGACCGACGACAGGATGCGGAACCGGCTTGTCCCGCACGCACGGGCGGTCTCCATCAGCACCGGGTCGATCTCGCCCATGCCGTAGATCGTGTTGAACATGATCGGCCACAGCGAGGCGTAGACGGCGAGGGTGATCTTCGCGTCCGGGCCCGAACCGATCACCAGCAGCACCAGCGGAACGAGCGCGGTGACCGGGATGGGGCGGAGGAACTCCACGATCGCGGCGGTGGCCGTGCGCAACGCCGGGACGCTGCCGAGCAGCAGCCCGGCGGGTACGCCGATCGCGATCGCGACGATGATCGCGATCAGCCAGGCCAGCATCGTCGCGACGATGTCCCGGATGAACTCGGGGTCGCCCAGCAGGTCCCCGACGGTGACCAGGACGACGCTCGGCGGCGGGGTGAACGTCTTACTGACCAGGCCGACCTGGACGACGACCTCCCAGAAGAGGAGGAAGCCGACCAGGCCGGCCAGGCCGCGGAGCAGTTTCTTCACGTTAGTTGGTCGCCTGCGGGGCGATCATCGGCGCGGCGTCGACCTTGGTGGTGATGACGCCCATCTGCAGCAGCAGGTCGGGCACCCGCTGCAGGCGCCGGGGGTCCAGGACGGAGCCGTAGCCGGGCAGGGTGAGCAGCTTGGCCGTGTCCTCGTCGATCTTCGCGTACTTGACCAGCAGCGGTTCGACCTTCGAGCGGTCGTTGATCGCGTCGCTCGTCGCCTTCTTCATCGCCCGCTGGAAGGCCGAGAGGGTCTTCGGGTTCGCCTGCACCCACTTCGTCGCCGCGCCGTAGCCGGTCAGCGGGAAGTCCTGGCTGGCACCGGTGTTGATGTCGATGACCGGCGTCGCACCGACGGTCTTCGCCGCCTGCGTGAGCATCGGCTCCGGCATGTAGGCCGCGTCCACCTGGTTGTCCTTCAGCGCCGCCGCCATGTTCGGCAGCGGGATCAGCACCCAGTTGACGCCGTTGAAGTCGACGCCGTGGTCCTTCATGACCGACTTGGTGAGGATGTCGGACGCGGTGTTCTTGGCCGTGATCGCGATCCGCTTGCCGGCCAGGTCGTTCACGGTCTTCACGTTCGAGTTCGGCACCGTGACGATCGCGTTGCTCTTCGCGTTCACGGACGTGCCGTCCGCGACGAGCTGCACGTCCGCGGCGCCCTTGCTCTTCGCGACGAAGAACGGCGTGTAGGTCGAGAGGGCGATGTCCGCTTCGCCGGAGATCGCTTTCTGCATCGACTCCTGGCCGCTCTTGGCGACGATCTGTTCGACCTCGAGACCCTCGGCCTTGAAGTAGCCGCCGTCCTGGGCGAGCCAGAACGGCCCGAGGTCCGTGGTCGGCATGATGGAGACCTTGATCTTCGACTTCTCCAGGCCGCCCCCGTTCGACGAGGCGTTCGAGTCGTCCGAGCCGAGCGCACTGCAGCCGGTGAGGGCCGTGGCGGCTGCGACGGTGAGGGCGAGCCCGAGCGCGGCGCGGCGAGTGCGAACCCGGCCACTGCTCATGGCGTTTCCAAGCAAGGCCTGCTCCTTGAAGAAAGTGACGGTTCGGGAACCGAATCCAGTGGAAGTGCGTGACTCATTCTCGGAAGTCACGCGGGCCACTGTAGAGAACGTGACAGCTCGCTCACAATGGGTGGAATGACTACCGGACCGAGTGGTACACGTCACTCTTTCGGCCTCTGGTCTAGACCCACTGCTCCACTCGCAGTAACGGTTTACCCAGCGTAGGGTGAGGTTCCTGAATCAGCGACGTCTGCTGTGCGTCGACTGAGCGAACGCTGTGCAAGATTGAGCGGGTCCTGTCGGGAGGGTTACATCTTCCCCTGCCGTTCGCTACCCTCTGCACCTGCGGGGAGGTATCAACCTCCGATGTAGTGAGAGAGAGTGCCTGGATGGCCGATCAAGAAGTCCCCCTTCGGTGTACCAGCACACACTGTGCTTTTCCTGAGAGAATCTTCCCCGCGAAGACCACTGCCTGGCCGGGCACGACCGCCGCGCCGGTGGGTTAGGCCGAATCAACAGACCGATGCAGGACCAGCGCAGGGACCCGACCGTGATGCTCGAGCTGAACCGATTCCGTCCGGCTGGACGGGGTTCAGGCACCCCCAGTGCCGACACTGGAGACGATCTTTTCACCCGTACGGGTAGCGTCTTGCGCTGGGCTCCTTCCGATGGGCCGGAGCGCCGGAACGCCGGGAGCGTGCAGACGAGTGGCTGAGGAGAACGCGATGCGCCCTGGCGGGCGCTGGACCGACCAGGGTTTCCCGAGCACGAACGATGATGGTGGAGCGGCGGTGCCGAACGAAGACGCCGCGGGGGTGGGAGGGACCCCTGCGCAGTCACCCGGAGCGGATCCGGGCCGGAAAGCCGGGCTGTTCTCCGGCATGCGCGACTGGCGGCTGCGGTCCAAGCTGGCCGCGGTCCTGATCATCCCCACCCTGACCGCCCTCGCACTGGGCGCGCTGCGCGTGATCGACGACGCCCGCGAGGCGGCCGAGTTCCAGCGCACCGCCGACCAGGTCGCGTTCGCCGTCAAGGTCACCACAGTGGTGCACGAGCTGCAGAACGAGCGGTCGCTGGCCGTCGCCCGGATCGCCTCGAACAACCCGCTGCTGCAGACCGGGCTCGACTCGCAGATCGCCAAGGTCGACCGCGAGGTCGCCGACCTGCGCGGCTCGGCGAGCAACCTCCAGTACGACGACCAGGCGACGAAGGACCGCTACACCCGCGGTCTCCAGCGCCTCGACGCGCTGCGTCCGCTGCGGGCGGCGTTCAACACGCAGAACAGCCTGCCGGACATCACGGTGCTCACCGCCTACTCGGGCGTCCTGGACTCGCTCATCGAGCTGGGCCGCGAGGTGACCACCGCGGTCACCGACCGGGACGTGCTGCGCCTCGGCACGAGCACGCAGGCGATCAGCGAGGCCAAGGAGTTCACCACCCGCTCCGACGCCGAACTGCAGATCGCCGCGTTCCGCGGGAGTTTCCCCGGCGACCTGCTGGACCAGACGCGCGCGTCGGCCTCCAGCGCGGACGCCTCCGTCGCGGCATTCCTCGCGAACGCCGACGACGACCAGCGGCAGCTCTACAACGACACCTACTCCGGCCCGGAGGTCGACGACCGCCGCCGGATCCAGACCGCGGCGTTCTCCTTCGCCCAGCTGGGTGACCCGCCGAACATCGACACCACCGCGCTCGGCAAGGACAGCACGGTGTCGGCCGACAAGCTGCACGCGGTCGAGTCGAACCTGCTGGCCCAGCTGAAGACCCGCGCCGACGACCTCGCCACGGCGGCGGTCAACTCCGCGTGGGTCGGCGGTGCCGTGGTGCTCCTCGCGCTGGCCGCCGCGATCGCGCTCATGCTCGTCGTCGCCCGCCTGATGCTGCGCCCGCTGCGGGTGCTGCGGAAGAGCGCGCTGGATGTCGCCTACACCCGGCTGCCGGAAACCGTGCAGGCAATCCTCGACGACCCGGACCCGGTCGGCGCCTCGAAGAAGGCCGTCCAGCCGGTGCCCGTCACCTCCCGCGACGAGATCGGCGAGGTCGCGCGGTCGTTCGACATCGTCCACGAACAGGCCGTCAAGATGGCCGCCGAGCAGGCCCTCCTGCGCGAGAACGTCAACGGCATCTTCGTGAACCTGTCCCGGCGCTCGCAGCGGCTGGTGGAACGCCAGCTCGGCGTCATCGACCGGCTCGAGGCCGACGAGCAGGACCCGGACCACTTGGCCAGCCTGTTCGAGCTCGACCACCTCGCGACGCGGCTGCGGCGCAACGGTGAGTCCCTGCTGGTGCTCTCCGGCGCCGGCCTGGCGAAGTCGGTGCCCAAGCCGGTGCCCGCCGCCGACGTCATCGGCGCCGCGGTGTCGGAGATCGAGCAGTACGCCCGGATCGAGGTCGGCATCGTGCCCGACGTCGCGGTCCAGGGCCTGGCGATCCACGACCTCGTGCACGTCCTCGCCGAGCTGCTCGACAACGCGACCTACTTCTCCGAGCCGGAGACGAAGGTCATCGTGCGGGCCGTGGTCACCCGCCGCAAGGCGCTGGCCATCCAGGTCACCGACCACGGTGTCGGCATGAGCGAGGAGCGGCTGGCCGAGGTCAACGCCCGCCTGGCCGACCCGCCGGACCTGGACGTGTCGGTGACCCGGCGCATGGGTCTGTACGTGGTCTCGCGGCTGGCGAAGCGCCACGGCATCGAGGTCCGCCTGCGCGAGAACGAGGACATCGAAGGCGGCGTGATCGCCCGGGTCGTCGTCCCGGCCGAGCTGCTGACCCAGCTCCGCCCGGGCATGCAGCGGCAGACCCCGCCGCCGGCGAACCGGTCCGAGACGTCGATGTCGCTGCCGAGCATCCCGCCGATCCCGGCGGCGCGCTCGGACTTCGACCAGACGCAGTCGTTCGCGCAGACGCCGCCGTCGAAGCCGACACCCACGCCGCCACCGGCCCCGCCGGCGCACGACCCCGTGCCGAGCCAGGGCGGGCTGGTGCCGCTCGACCAGCCGATCAGCCTGGACGACCTGGTCAGCGGCGGCCGCGCGGCGGGCCCGTTCCTCTCGCCGGAGCTGCCGAAGTCCGAGACGCCGGCCTGGCCGACCGCCGAGGACCTGGCGCCGCTGACGCCGTCGCAGAACGGCGACGGCGCGAGCTCGCGGGCCGGCGACACGCAGTTCGCGCCGCTGGTGCTGCCCAAGCGCGAGCCCAAGTTCGTGCCGCCGGAGGAGCCGCCCCCGGCGCCGCCGCCCGCGAACGAGGTCGGCTCGGCCGCGCTCGAGGACGACGTACCCACCCGGCGGTTGCCGATCTACCAGTCGGTGCTGTCACGCTGGTTCAGTGAGGGTGACGACTCGGCCGCCGACCCGGTGCCGCCGCAGAGCGAGGGCGAAGACCCCAACCTGCCGCCGCTCACCGGCAACGGCGAGCAGCAGCAGCAGCCGCTGCCGCCCGCGCCCGAAGAGCCGTCCCGCGACGAGCTCCGCCCGACCGCGGCGACCCGGCACCCGCTGCTGCCCGCCGACGACGGCTGGCACAGCGCTTCCGACGACGGCTGGCAGGCGGCGCAGTCGCTGCTGGAGTCCAAGAACGAGGAGATCACCCCGGCCGGGCTGCCCAAGCGCGTCCCGAACCAGTACCTGGTGCCGGGGTCGATCAGCAGCCCTTCGGTCGACGCGCCGCCGCAGAACAGCTTCGCGGACAACACCGCGGGGATGCCCGGAACGGGTGCGATCACCCGCTCGGCGTCCGCGGCGCGGAGCCGGATGGCAAGCTTCCAACGGGGCTACACCTCGGGACGGCACGCCTTGAAGGAACTCCCGGCCGAAGAACAGCTGCAAGGCAGCAGGGTTCCGGGGCGTGGCAACACCACAGACAGCAGTGAGGAGTGAAAGTGACACGGGCGGGTGCAATGCAGCCGGGTGGCTCCGCGCAGCCGAACGGCCAGGCGCATGCCAAGGCGAACAATGCCGGCAGCTTCGCTTGGCTGATCACGGATTTCGTGCACCGGGTGCCCGGCGCGGCCCACGCGGTCGTGGTGTCGGCCGACGGCCTGCTCCTGGCGGCCTCACGGGGCTTGCCGAAGGACCGGGCGGACCAGCTGGCCGCGGTGGCGTCGGGGCTGACCAGCCTCGCGCGCGGCGCGGCCAAGGTGTTCGAGGGCGGCACGGTGGCGCAGACCGTGGTCGAGATGGCCAACGGTTTCCTCTTCCTCATGTCGGTTTCCGACGGTTCGTGTCTGGCGGTGCTGGGGTCGCCGGAGAGTGACATCGGCTTGGTCGTCTACGAGATGACCCTGCTGGTGGAGCGGGTCGGCCAGCAGCTGACTCCGGAGATGCGGGCGCAACTGCAGGGTGCGGCCGTCCGCCGCTGAGGACCTGGGAACCGAGGAGAGAGCCGTGGACGACGGGCGCTTGAGGGGTGATGGCCGGCTCGGTGACGACTTCTCCGGCGGGTGGTCCGATCAGTCGGACGAGGGCCGGGAGGACTGGCAGTCGTTCCGGGACCGCGTCGACCGCGAGTGGCGTGCCCGGCGGGTGCAGGCCTCCGACAGCGACCCCGTGCGGGAGCCGCCGAACTGGCTGACCGACAGCAACGCCGGGCAGGAACCGATCCGGCCGATCGCCGGCGGCACCGAGTACCGCGACCGCCTGCTCGGCGGTCCGGGCTCGGAGCTGTTCGGCGGCTCGAGCGGTCCGCTGTACGACGCGCGCGACTTCGCGGCGTACACGACCGAGCGTGACTTCGGCTCGGGACCGGACTCCGGTGAGTTCGCCGCGGCGCTGCCGAGGCAGGCCAGCCAGGAGTACGTCGACGAGCCGCCGCCGACCGAGATGGAGACCTCGGGACTGGTCCGGCCGTACTTCCGGACCCGGGGCCGGACGAAGGCGACTCTCGACCTGGCCATCGAGGCGTTGATCTCGACCAGCGAACAGGGCCGGATGCTCGACCGGGTCCGGGTGCCCGAGCACCGGTCGATCTGCGACCTGTGCCTCGACACCAGGTCGGTGGCCGAGGTGGCGGCGCTGCTGCGCCTGCCGCTCGGCGTGGTGCGCGTGTTGATTGGTGACGTGGCGGGCCTCGGGCTGGTGCTGGTGCACTCCAGCAGCCCGACCGTGGGCGACCGCCCGAGTATCGAGTTCATGGAAAGGGTGCTCAGTGGGCTTCGGAGAATTTGACTCCGACGCGAACGCGCCGCAGGTGACGGGTCCGACCTCGTCGGCCAAGATCGTGGTCGCCGGCGGGTTCGGTTCGGGGAAGACAACTTTGGTCGGGGCGATCTCCGAGATCGACCCGCTGACCACCGAGGCCATGATGACCGAGGCCAGCGTCGGGCACGACGACACCTCGGCCACGCCCAACAAGACCACCACCACCGTGGCGATGGACTTCGGGCGCATCTCGCTGGACTCGGACCTGGTGCTGTACGTGTTCGGCACCCCGGGTCAGCACCGGTTCTGGTTCATGTGGGACGACCTCGCGGTCGGCGCCATCGGCGCGGTCGTGCTGGTCGACACGCGGCGGCTGGCCGACGCGTTCCCGTCGATCGACTTCTTCGAGAACCGGAAGCTGCCCTACGTCGTGGCCATCAACTGCTTCGACCGCCTGCTGCACCACCAGATCGAGGACGTCCGGCACGCGCTCACCATCGCGCCGTCGGTCCCGATCATGGCGTGTGACGCGCGGGAACGCGAGTCCGCGAAGCAGGTGCTGATCTCGGTCGTCCAGCACGCGATCGCGCACGATTCGGCGTTGCGCGCGGGCTAGCCCATGTCACCCGATCCGGATGCGGCCGTTGGAGTGAACTCCACGTGCTTCACCCGCTTCGGGGAGTGCGGTCACCGTCCGGAGGTCCAGCCTGCCTGCCTGACCCGGCGGCCCCGGGTGCCTTCGGCGTCGGCACCCGGGCTGACCTGCGTGGACAACCCGCGGGTTCGTGCCGCGGGGTGTCCCCCGAATGGGGGAGGTGGGCCGGGTCGCGGCGGAGCTCGGCCGGGTGGGCCCGTAGGGTGCGCAGCGGCCGTCCGGTGGCGGACTCGACACCACCGGCGGTGCGAATACGCTTTACCTTGGCGTCGCCGACCGGCCGTGCCGGGCGCTCCGGGGTGCGGCGGGCGACGCCGCACGAGCAAGGAGGAGCAGGAGTGACGGCTTCCGGCCAGGGCACGTTCGGCTGGCTCATCACGGACTTCGTCCGCCGGGTACCCGGCGCCGCGCACGCGGTTCTGGTGTCCGCGGACGGGTTGCTGCTGGCGCCGTCGGAAGGGCTGCCCCAGGAACGCGCCGAGCAGCTGTCGGCGGTGGCGTCCGGGCTGATCAGCCTGACCCAGGGGGCGGCGCGCTGCTTCGAGGCGGGCGGCGTCAACCAGACCGTGGTGGAGATGGAGCGCGGCTACTTGTTCCTCATGTCCGTGTCCGACGGCTCGTCGCTCGCGGTGCTGGCCGCGCCGACGTGCGACATCGGCACGGTCGCGTACGAGATGACCCTGCTCGTCGAGCGGGTCGGCCAGCAGATCACCCCCGAACTGCGCGCCCAGCTGCAGGGCGGCGTGCGTGGGTAGGGCGAGATGAGGATTTCGGGATTCGACGATCCGGACTCCAGCGGCTGGGACGCACTGCACCGCGGCACCGAGCGCGAGGGTTTCGATTCGCCCAGCAAGTTCGACATGTCGACGCTGTCGATGATCATGCCCAAGCGCAAGCCGGCCCGCCCGCAGCCGGACGCGCAGGGCTACACCGACGAGGACACCCGAGAGTGGGGTTCTTCGACGGACGACGACGAGTACGCCGTTCCGGAGCCCGTCGAGGACTACGAAAGCTACGAGTCCACGGGCCGCCGGGCCAGGCGCGCGCCTGACCACGACCGTCCTGAGCCCGTGGGGTACCAGAGCAGCCCGGACCCGCTGGGCTTCCCGGGCACGCACTCGCCGGTGGTGGCCGACGACGGCTACGACCCCGTCGAGCCCGAGTGGCAGGACGAGGACCGGTACGAGCCGGAACCCCCGCCGCTGGAGCCGGAGTGGACCCCGCCGCGGGGGGCCCGGCCGCCCGCGCCGCCGTTCCGGCACCCGGCCGCCCCGCGCCCGCTCGCGCCCCGGCCACCGGCGCCCCGGCCACCCGCTCCGGTCTCACGGCCGCCGGCCCCGGCGGCCCCGCCGGCTCCGCCCGTGGCGCGGCCGGCCGCACCGCCGCCCGCCTGGGCCCCGCCGCCGCCCGCCGACTGGACACCGCCGCCGGACCCCGAGACCCGCTGGATCCCGAATCCGGAGCCGTGGGAAGACCCGGCCTGGAACGAGCCGGCCCGCGTGGCGAGCCCGGCCCCGGCCGCTTCGCCGGGGTCGCGGGTCCGCCCGTACACCCGCACGGGCGGCCGCACCCGTTCCGACCACAACCTGGCCCTGGAAGCGCTGGTCTCGACGTCCGACGACGGCCGCCGCTACCGCGGGGTCCGCTCGGTCGAGCACCGCCGGATCTGCGACCTGTGCCTCGACACCCGGTCCGTGGCGGAGATCGCCGCGCACCTGCGGCTGCCGCTGGGCGTGGTGAAGGTCCTGGTCGGCGACATGGCCGACATCGGTCTGGTGCTGATCCACCAGACCGAGCTGATCCTCGGCGACCGGTCGTCCCGCGAGTTCATGGAACGCGTCCTGGCCGGCCTGCGCGCGCTCTAGCCGGCCAGGTCGAGGGCCAGGGTGTTGCCGTCGCCCGGCACGAACCCGTTGATCAGCGGCGTCGCCGGACCGCAGTTCTCGAAGGCGCCGATCGCGTAGGTCGACTCGAGGTGGCCGCCCTTGCCCGTGGCGAAGTCGTCTGAAGTCAGCTCGGTCGTCACCGGCTCGGCCGTGCGGCACCCGTCACCGACGTCGAACGGCACGCCGTTGACCCGCACGCCGGAGATCGTCACCGGCCAGGTCGCCGAGCCGGAGAAGCCGCCGAACACCGAGCCCTCGGCGTGGCCGGGACCGAAGGTGACGGTGCCGCTGACCTTGCCGACCCCCGCCACGGCCCAGCTGACCTGCACCGGCGGCAGTGTGAACGTCCCGGTGTAGGTGTACGGCCCGATCAGCGTGTACATGTCGAACTGCCCGGGCCCCAGGGCGAGGTCGGCGTCCGGCTTCGCGATGTGCGTGGTCCCGGCGACGGTGTACTTCGAGTAGACCGGCGGCCCGGCGGCGTCGGCCGCCCCGGCGAAGGCACCCCCGCCCACGACCGCCGCGGCCGCGATCGCGGTCACGCGCGTTCCCCACTTCATGGCTCAGGCTTACCACCTGCCGGCGCGGTCCGCCGGTAATTCACCGAATCCGGCGTCAGTCCTCGACGAGGGCGGCGGAGGTGATGCGGTGCAGGGAGTACCGCTCGTTGTTGTCGCCTTCGAGCACGCCGCCGCCGACGCGCACGGGCCGGACGACGCGTTGGCTGGCGATGCCTTTCGAGTCGACGAAGCCGATCCAGACCTCACGGCGTTCGAGCGTCGCCCGGGACAGCAGCTCCAGCGTCGCCGACGTGTCCGCGCCGCCGCCGACCGGGGCGCGCACCGCCGAGCCCCGGCGGCGGGCCGATGCCGCGTCGCCCGCTCGGAGGTTGGAGACGATGCGGGCCGCCTGGTCCTCCGTCAGCACCGCCTGCTCGCCGGGGCTGCGGCGGGCCGCCCGCGCCTTGGCCGGCAGGCGGCGGCCGCCGGGCCGGATGTCGACCACCCGGCCGTCCGGGCCCTCCGCCGCGGGTGCGAACCCGGCCCCGCGCAGGGCCGCCAGGACCTCGTGCAGCGGATCCGGGCTGATCACGACCGTCGGCGCGATGAGCCGCAGCGCGTGCTCCGCCGCGACCGGGTGGGCCAGCACCTCCGCCAGCAGCGCCTCGTCGTCGCAGCGCAGGAACGACGCCGCGACGCCGCCGCGCAGCCGTCCGTGCCGCCGGGCGACGTCGTCGATCAGGTAGCTCAGCCCCTGCGGGACCGGGGTCGCCGACTTCGACTTGAACAGCGCGTGCAGTTCGTCGGCCGTGCGCCCCGTGTCCAGCGCGCGCCGGATCGAGGCCTCGGTGATCCGGTAGACCGTCGCGTGCCCCGCCGACTCGACGTCGGCGGCGGCGGAGATTTCCGCGGCCAGCTCCGGCTCCAGCGGCCCCGGCGCGACGACCGTCAGGTCGGCCTGCAGCAGCACGCGGTCCACCGGCGCGGGCAGCGCGTCCAGGATCGCCTCGACCGCGCCCGGCCGGTCGTCGGCGAGCAGCGCCCGCGTCGCCGTCGTGACGCCGCCGAGCCCGACGAGCCCCAGCGCGCTCGCCTCGGCCATCGTCCAGCGAACGGTCTCGTCGCGCAGCCGCCCGCCCCGCCTCGGCGCGCGCCAGGCCAGCACCGAGACGAGCTCGTCGACGCTCTTCACCCCGGCGCCCGGCGGCAGGTCGGCCAGCGCGGCGAGCACCCGCCGCCGCGCGACCGGCGCCAGCGGGCGGCGCAGGTCTTCCGACAGCGGCGCGATCGGCTTGTCCTTGGCGTCGCGGCCGCCGGCCAGCCCGGGCAGGCGCGGCAGCTCCAGCCACGCCTGGGCGAGCGTCATCCACCGCTGCGCGGTCGGCGACGCGAGCCACGTGTCGGTCAGCGTGGTCGGCACCCACTCGGGCACGCTCGCCTCGCTGTCGGCGACGAGCCCGGCGCCCACGGCCAGTTCGGCCAGCAGGATCGCCTGCGTGTCGTCGATCTCCAGGTCCTTCGCGAGCTTCTTCAGCTCCCGCACGCCGAGGCCGCCGGACTTGAGCACCGGCGGGGGCGCCGCCGACCACGCGCGCAGCAGAGATTCGGTGTGGCGCAGGAACTCCATCGCCTCACCGGCCGCCGCCTCGTCCAAAGTGGACGGCTGGTGCGGGTGGACCGGCAGCTCGGGCTCGGTGAGCGTCCCGGGCGGGAAGACCGCACCGCGGACCGCGACGCCGAGCTCGCGCGGCAGCTCGACGGTCTGGTCGTCGCGCCGCAGCAGCAGGCCGCGGGCCAGCAGCTTCTGCACCGGCGTCTCGGCCTTGTCGAGCGAGAGGTCGAGCCCCGCGTCGCGGGTGCGGCCGATCGGCGGCCCGGCGGCGAGGGCGGTCAGCACGCCGCGTTCGTCGTCGGAGAGCTCGGCCAGCCGCGCGCCGAGGTCTTCCCCGGCCAGCGACGGCGAAGACGCCCCCAGCCCGGCGGGGAACGGCCCGAGCGCCTCCCGGGCGGCGGGCGGGACGCGCAGGGCGTCGTCCGGGCCCCAGGTGAGCGCCCGTGCGCGGAGGCAGGTCAGCGGGGCGGCGATGTCGGCGCCGATCAGCTCGGCGACGTCGCCGACCGGCACGGGATCGCGGTCCGCGCCGGCCAGCAGGCACGCTTCGAGCACGGCCAGGGTGAAGGTGTCGAGGTCCTCGCAGGCGCGCGCGACCGAGCCCGGCGTGCCGGCCCGGGTGGCCAGCACCGTGCTGTCGGAGGGCGGGGGCGTGGACAGGTCGCGCCGCGTGCGGAGCAGCTCTGTGAGTGCGTCGTCGGACTCCGCACGCAGCCAGTCCGCCAAAGAGGTCGCGGGCATAGACGACCAGGGTACCGGGCGGTTGCGACAGGCTGTCCGGCCTCAGGCAGACTGTCCTTCGGAGACGTGAGACCGGCTGTGGAGGACGTTGTGGCCAAGGGTGAAAAGAAGCACAAGGGCATCGACCCGACCTGGCCGGGCGAGGCGGGCGAGCACCCCGTGACCGAGCTCGCGTCGGACCGCCAGGGCGCCCTGTCGCCGTTCGGCGACGTCACCTTCCCGCTCGACACCGTGCCCTACGTGCACCCCGAGACCGAGATCAACCGCTGACCGCATAGTTACTGGTCAGTACCGGTATCGGGGCCTGGTGAGGGCGGTCACGGGAGTAGGTTTCCTCCCGTCCCAGCCACCTTTCCCATGCGGGGGTAAGTGCCATGCCGGTTCCCGGTCCCGGATATTCGATCACCGTCCGGGTCGAGGCCCCGGCCTCGTCCACCGCGGCCGGTGACCTGACCACCGCCGTCGGGCGCGTCGGCGGCGTGCTGACCGCGTTCGACGTCGTCGAGTCGCACTCCGACGCGATCGTGGTCGACATCAGCGCCAACGCGCTGTCGGAGAACCACGCGAACGACATCACGCAGGCCCTCGACTCGCTGCCCGGCGTCAAGGTCCGCAAGGTCTCGGACCGGACGTTCCTGATCCACCTCGGCGGCAAGATCGAGGTGACGCCGAAGGTCGCGCTCCGCAACCGTGACGACCTCTCCCGCGCCTACACCCCGGGCGTCGCCCGCGTCTGCCAGGCGATCGCCGCGAACCCCGAGGACGCGCGCCGGCTGACCATCAAGCGCAACACCGTCGCGGTGCTGACCGACGGTTCCGCGGTGCTGGGCCTGGGCAACATCGGCCCCGCCGCCGCGCTGCCGGTGATGGAGGGCAAGGCGGCGCTGTTCAAGAAGTTCGCCGACGTCGACGCGTGGCCGGTCTGCCTGGACACCCAGGACACCGAAGAGATCATCATGATCGCCAAGGCGCTGGCCCCGGTGTACGCGGGCATCAACCTCGAGGACATCGCCGCACCGCGCTGCTTCGAGATCGAGAAGCGCCTGCGCGAGCAGCTGGACATCCCGGTGTTCCACGACGACCAGCACGGCACGGCGATCGTGGTCGTCGCGGCGCTGCGCAACGCCCTGCGCGTGGTCGGCAAGAACATCGAGGACTGCAAGATCGTGGTCAGCGGCGTCGGCGCGGCCGGATCGGCGATCATCCGCCTGCTGCTGCACAAGAACCCGGCCGACATCGTGGCCGCGGACATCGACGGCATCGTCCACTCCGCCCGCGGCAACCTCGACGACAACCTGACGTGGATCGCGTCGCACACGAACAAGGAGCAGGTCAGCGGCACCCTGCACGACGCGCTGGCCGGCGCGGACGTGTTCATCGGCGTCTCGGCGCCCAACCTGTTCGGCGCGGAGCAGGTGGCGACGATGAAGTCGGACGCGGTGGTCTTCGCGCTGGCCAACCCGGACCCGGAGATCGACCCGCTGGAGGCCCAGAAGCACGCCGCGGTGGTGGCGACGGGCCGCAGCGACTTCCCGAACCAGATCAACAACGTCCTGGCGTTCCCGGGCGTGTTCCGCGGCCTGCTCGACGCCCACGCCAACAACATCGACGACTCGATGCTCCTGGCCGCGGCCGACGCGATCGCGGACGTGGTGGACAACGGCATGCTGAACGCGTCGTTCATCGTGCCGAGCGTGTTCGACAGCGCCGTGGCCCCGGCGGTCGCGGAGGCGGTCCGGAAGGCTGTGGTCGCGGAGCGCTGAGCCGGCGGACCGAGAGTCGGCTCATGGACACTTGCGAGATTCTCCGGCGCGCCGCCGGCCTCGTCCCGGACGACGCCAGGAGCGACGCCGGTCTCGCGGCTGTCGACGTCCACGAGTGTCTTCGCGACGACGACTGGGAGGCCGCGCTCGACGTCCTCGTGGACTTCGACGGCGTCCAGTGGCAGACCGTCGAATACTGGGAGCTCCTCGAAGAGGCTGCCCGGCAGATGTACCTCGAACGCAAGGCCGCCTGGTGCCGGTGGCGGGGCTGGGAAACCCGCCACGGCATCATCAGAGCCGACCTCCGGCTGGTCGCCCCCGAAGCCGGCGGCCGTCGCACCCCGGTTCCGGGGGAGGGCCGGCTGCTGCCGATGTGGGCACTCGGCGGGTCTGCCTCCGGCGGGCCCGCCGACCTGCACGTCGCGAGGCTTTGGGTCGAGTCCGCGCCCGCCCTCGATCCCGGTGGGCGTGGCTCGGTCCGGCTCGTCCCGCTCGTGCCGGCGAGCTGGCGCCATCTCGCACCCGGTGACTCGATCATCATGCACGAACGATCGCCGATCGCGGGCACCGCGACGATCGTCGAGGTGCGGCACCCCCGGCCTGCCGGGCCGCATCGGCCCGGCCCGGCGCCGGAAGTAGCCTCGGGACGTGAGTGAACTCAGCCACGTCGACGAGACCGGTGCCGCCCGCATGGTCGACGTCTCCGGCAAGACCGCCACCGCGCGCACCGCGCTCGCCGCGGGGACCGTGCGGACCACCGCCGAGGTGCTGCGGCTGCTGGCCACCGACGGCCTCCCCAAGGGCGATGCCCTCGCCACCGCGCGGATCGCCGGGATCATGGGCGCCAAGCGCGTCCCCGAGCTGATCCCGCTGTGCCACCAGATCGCGCTGTCCGGGGTCAAGGTCGAGTTCACCCTCGGCGAGGCCGAGGTCGGCATCCGGGCGACCGCGAAGACCACCGACGTCACCGGCGTCGAGATGGAGGCGCTGACCGCGGTGGCGGTCGCCGGCCTGACGCTGCACGACATGATCAAGGCCGTCGACCCGGCGGCAACGCTGGACGAGGTCCGCCTGCTCCGCAAGGACGGCGGCAAGACCGGAACCTGGGAGCGGCCGTGAAGCGCAGTGCGCGGGTGATCGTGGCGTCCAACCGCGCCGCGAAGGGCGTCTACGAGGACAAGACCGGCCCGGTGATCGCCGCCTGGCTCGCCGGCCGGGGGTACGACGTGCCGGCGCCGGTCGTGGTCGAGGACGGCGACCCGGTGGGCGTCGCGCTGCGGGCCGCGCTGGCCGACGGCGTCGCCGTGGTCCTGACCACGGGCGGCACCGGCATCTCGCCGACCGACCGCACCCCCGACGTCACTCGCGGGGTCCTGGATCACGAGCTGCCGGGGGTCGCCGACGCCATCCGCGCGGCCGGGCTGCCGAAGGTGCCGACGGCGGTGCTGTCGCGCGGGGTGGCCGGCGTGGCGGGGCGGACCCTGGTCGTGAACCTCCCGGGCTCCACCGGCGGCGTCAAGGACGGCCTGGGCGTGCTGGACGGCATCCTCGAGCACGCGGTCGACCAGCTGGCCGGGGGCGACCACCCACGGCCGGCCGCCACCGGGCCCGCCGTGCGCGTGGCCCGGGCGCTGGTGACCGAGGAGGCGCTGTCGGTCGAGGAGCACGCCCGCCTGGTCGAGGACGACGCGGCGGGCGCGGTGGTGACCTTCGCCGGGGTGGTCCGCGACCACGACGGCGGCAAGGGCGTCCGCGACCTGACCTACGAAGGCCACCCGAGCGCGAGCCAGGTGATCGCGGACGTCGTCGCGGACCTGTCGGCGCGTTGGACGGGCGTCCGCGCGGTGGCCGTGAGCCACCGGCTGGGGGCCCTGACGATCGGCGACGTCGCCCTGGCGTGCGCCGTGGCGGCGGAACACCGCGGGCAGGCGTTCTCGGCGTGCGCGGAGCTCGTGGACGAGGTCAAGGCCCGGCTGCCGGTCTGGAAGCACCAGCACTTCACGGACGGCTCGGACGAATGGGTCAACTCGCCCTGATCCGGCACGCCTGAGCGCGCCGTACGCGCGTCCTGCGCGGGAGAGCCGGTCCGGAGGCCCGGAACCGGTCTCCGGCGCGTCACGGCGCGTTTGGCGGCCGAAAACGAGTGAAGGGCTCCCACCGCCCGGGGGATCGGCGGTGGGAGCCCGTTCAGGTCACGGCCCGAGGCCGGACCCGTGCATCACTGCGAGATCGTCACTTGGTGGCGATCTTCTGCCCGACGAGGATCAGGTCCTTGTTCGGGATGTACTTCGCGTTCAGGTCCTGCAGCTTCTGGTAGCCGCCCTGGACGTTGAACTGCTTGGCGATCTTGGACAGGGTGTCGCCCGCCACGACGGTGTAGTCACCGTTCGGGTTGGAGCTGTTCACACCGGTCGCCGCCGCCGCGGGGGCAGCCGGAGCAGCCGGGGCCGCCGCCTTCTTCGGGGCCGGCGCGGTCGTGCTCTTCTTCGGGGTCACCTTCTTGGTGGTGTGACCGGTGGCCTTGGGGGCCGACGAACCGCCGCCGCCCTTCTTGCCGCAGACCGGCCACGCGCCGATGCCCTGACCCTGCAGGACGCGCTCGGCCACGGCGATCTGCTCATCGCGGGAAGCGTTCGCCGCGCTGCCGGTACCGCCGTAGGCCTTCCAGGTGCTCTGCGTGAACTGCAGGCCGCCGTAGTAGCCGTTGCCGGTGTTGGTGTTCCAGTTGCCGCTGCTCTCGCACTGCGCAATGGCGTCCCAGTTGGTCGCCGACGCGGGGGTCGCGGCGATCGCGAGGGGAGCGCCGACCGCAATGCCCGCGATGGCGACGCGAGCGACGGTGCGGGTGGCAGCGGACATCTTGCGGTGCTTGCCTCGGTAAGACATTTGGATGCTTCTCGGCTTCCAGCGCCTACGAACCTGTGTTGAGGGTTCAGGATCGGGGTCCTGCGCCGGCCATCTCAGACCGGCAGACGAGTCCGACGCACGCCGCGTCTTCGTCGTCCCCTCGTCCCTGTCCGGAAATGCTTTCGCTCGGGGTATGGGTCCGGGGATCCGTTGGACAGGGCTAGGCGCTACGGATTCCCGGTGTTGCGTCGGTCGGTCGGGGCCAACCGAAAAGCGACGGTACGTAACGATGGCCGTGATCGGAAATTATTCGGGGCGTGACCTACGTCACAGTAACGGCACGCAACCCCGGTCGATACGGGTGTTTGCGCAGGTCAGAGGGCCGTTATCTGCCCGTTTCCTTGCCGAGATAAAACACGGATCGTGAGGCTTGCATCACGTGTTTCGCGCAGCGAATGGCCCATTCGTGCCGCCCGGATCGCGATTGGAGCGCGCATCTTATGACCGGTGCGGGGACCGCGCCAGACTTGACAATCCTGCCTCGGCTGCCCCACCAGTCACAAGAGCCTCACCTGTTCGTGGGTTTCCCGACCCGGTCGGAGCGACGCCGACCGCCCGTCCCGCGCACCGACGCCGACGCAGGGCGACGGACCAGGTGAAACGGGTCACCGGACGGGTGGCGGCCGGACGCGGTCAGCTTCCCGCGAACACCCGGATCCGGTGACGCGCCACGCCGAGGGGACGCAAGCCGGGTCGACGAGCGGTCGGCGGCGCCGCCCGAGCGGTCGCGCTTCTACAGGCCGGACGAACTTCCGAGCCCTCCGCCGGACGGCTCAACTCGACCCCGCACCTGGATGGTCAACCCACGTACCCGGAGGGTCGACCCACGTGCCTGAAGGGTCGACAGATGTGTCCGCAGGGTCGACACGTGTGATCAGGAGGTCGACACACGTGATCAGAGGGTCGACACGCTGCCGCGGCCTGCCCGCGCCGTGTCGACCCCTCCATCACGCGTGTCGACTCTTCAATCACGCGTGTCGACCGTTCGATCACGCGTGTCGGGTGGTCAGCCGCCGGCGAAGGGCGGGAGGACGTCCAGCTCGGCGCCGTCGCGCAGGGGCTTCGTGAGGTCGCGGACCGCGATGCCGTCCAGCAGGTAGCTGACCGCGGCCAGGAGGCGCGGCAGGTTCTCGGGGTGGAGGCGGCGCAGCTCGGCCACCGCGTCGGCGACCGTCGCGCCGTCCGGCAGCTGCACCTTCTCCTCGTCCACGCCCGCGGCGGCCCGCGCCGCCGCGAAGTACCGCACCACGATGGTCACCGTCGCCACCTCAACCGCCGATCGCGCTCATCGGCCGGATCGGCTGCGCGAACCCGGCGTCGTTGATCTCGTGGCCGGCGAGCTTGCCCCACATTGTCGCCCGCCAGGCGTCCGCCACCTCCTCATCGCGCGCGCCCGCGCGCACGAGGGACCGCAGATCCGTCTCGTCGTTGCTGAACAGGCAGGAGCGCACCGCGCCGTCGGCGGTCAGCCGCGTCCGCTCGCAGGCCGAGCAGAACGGCCGGGTCACCGACGCGATCACGCCGACGTCGCCCGGACCGCCGTCGACCAGCCAGCGCTCGGCCGGCGCGCCGCCGCGTGCCTCGGAAGCCGGCGTCAGCGTGAACGCCTCCCCGAGCATCCCGAGGATCTCGGCCGCGGTGATCATCTCGCCGCGGTTCCAGCCGTGCTGGGCGTCCAGCGGCATCTGCTCGATGAACCGCAGGTGGTAGCCCTCGGCGAGGCAGAACTTCAGCAGCGGCACGGCTTCGGACTCGTTGAGCCCGCGGATCAGCACGGCGTTGACCTTCACCGGCGACATCCCGGCGTCGCGCGCCGCGGCGAGCCCGGCCAGGACGTGCGAGAGCCGGTCGCGGCGGGTGATCGTCTTGAACAGCTCGGGGTCGACGGTGTCGAGCGAGACGTTGATGCGGGCCAGCCCGGCTTCGGCCAGCCCCGCGGCCCGGCGGGCCAGCCCGATCCCGTTGGTGGTCATGGACAGCCGCGGCCGGGGCGACAAGGCGGTGATCCGCGCGACGAGGTCCTCGAGGCCCGGCCGCAGGAGCGGTTCCCCGCCGGTGAGCCGGATGTCGGTGATCCCGAGCTGCTCGACGGCGATCCGCATCAGCCGGACCAGCTCGTCGTCGGTCAGCACCTGCTCGCCGGGCATCCAGTCGAGGCCCTCGGCGGGCATGCAGTAGGTGCAGCGCAGGTTGCACCGATCGGTCAGGGAGACCCGGAGATCGGTGGCCACCCGGCCGAAGGTGTCGATGAGGTGCGGGTTCTCGGGCCTGGGCGCGCGAGATGACCCTCGTGTGCCGGGGACGCGAGGAAACCCGAGATCCACTGCCGTCATTACGCACAGCGTAGCTCCGGAACGGACGGAGTGACTTGTTCTCTGGGATACTTTGCGCAGTGAGTGGTTCAGCGGCCGAACTAATGAGGGCTTGTGACGGAAAAGACTTACCCGGTCACGGAAGAGGAGCTCTTCCGGTTCGCGGAACTCGGGCGCGCGGGCAGCACGTTCACCGTCCTGCGGCACGCCAGGATCGCCGAGCGGATGGGCCTGTCCGGCACCGACCACAAGACGTTCGACCTGCTCGTGCAGGTCGGCGGCCCGCTCACCGCCGGCCGGATCGCCGGGCTGACGGGCCTGTCCACCGGCGCGGTCACCGGCGTCGTCGACCGGCTGGAGAAGGTCGGGCTGGTCCGCCGCGTGCGTGACCCCGAGGACCGGCGCAAGGTCCTCGTCGAGGTGGTGCCGGGGGCAGCCGACCGCTTCGCCCCCCTCTTCGAGTCGGCCTTCGGCGCCCTCCGCGACGTGCTCGCGCAGTTCTCCCCGGCCGATCGAAAAGTCATCGAGCGTTATCAGGATGTCATCCTCGAACAGCTGCGCGCCGAGGTCATGGGCAATTCGCGTCCCGCGTAGCTTTTCCTCAACTGCGGAGATAATGTCTGCGGCATGCCGCAATTTCGGTTGTCCGAGGCCGCACGCCTGCTCGGCGTCAGCGACGACACCGTCCGGAGGTGGGTGCGCGCGGGGCAGCTGACCGCGACCGACGACGCCGCCGGCCGCAAGGTCGTCGACGGCGCCCAGCTCGCCGGGTTCGCCCGGGCGCAGGCCGCCGCACCCGACGACCCGTCGGCGGTCGGCCGGTCCGCCCGCAATAGGTTCGTGGGGCTGGTCACCGAGGTCATCGCCGACAAGGTGATGGCGCAGGTGGAACTGCAGTGCGGGGCGCACCGCGTGGTGTCCCTGATGAGTACGGAAGCCGTCCGCGAGCTGGGCCTGCGCCCGGGGGTGCTCGCGGTCGCTGTGGTCAAGGCGACCACTGTTGTGGTGGAAACACCGGAAGGAAGTAGATGAACCAGCCCGCTTTTCGGGGGTCCGGGTGGCGGAGCCCCCGGCTCGGGGCGAAGCCCCGTTTGACACAGCCCGCTTTTCGGGGGTCCGGGTGGCGGAGCCCCCGGCTCGGGGCGAAGCCCCGTTTGACACAGCTCGCTCTCGTCGTGGCCGCCGTCGCCCTGCTCGCGGGCGCGTGCAGCAGCTCGGACGAGCCCAGCACGCAGCCCGGCGCGTCGGTCGCTGCGCCCGCGCCCAAGGGGGCTGGCGGCTCCGGCGGCGGCACGCTGACCGTGTTCGCCGCCGCGTCGCTCACCGAGTCGTTCACCGCGCTCGGCAAGGCGTTCGAGGCCCAGCACCCCGGCGTCACCGTGAAGTTCAGCTTCGCGGGCTCGTCCGGCCTGGTCCAGCAGCTGACCAACGGCGCCAAGGCCGACGTCTTCGCCTCGGCCGACCAGGCCAACATGGACAAGGCCGTCCAGGGCGGCGTGATCGACGGCCAGCCGGCGGTCTTCGCGACCAACAAGCTCGCCATCGCGGTCGCGCCCGGCAATCCCAAGGGGATCAAGTCCTTCGCGGACCTGAACAAGCCCGGCCTGACCGTGGTCACCTGCGCTCCGCAGGTGCCGTGCGGCTCGGCGGCGAAGAAGGTGGAGACGGCCACCGGCGTCACGCTCAAGCCGAAGAGCGAGGAGCAGGACGTCAAGCAGGTGCTGAACAAGGTCGCTTCCGGTGACGCCGACGCGGGTCTCGTCTACGTCACCGACGCCACCTCCGCCGCGGGCAAGGTGGACAAGGTCGACTTCCCCGAGGCGAGCGGCGCGGTCAACAGCTACCCGATCGCCGCGGTCAAGGGCGGCCAGGGTGCGCTGGCCAAGGAGTTCGACGACTTCGTCCTCGGCCCCCAGGGCAAGACCGAGCTGAGCAAGGTCGGGTTCGGCCCTGCGCAGTGAGCGCCTCGCGAACGGCCGGCCGGGATCCGTCCCGGCCGGCCGTTCGCGCGTCCCGTGGGTCCTGGGGATCCCCGCCGCCCTCGCGCTGGCCCTCGTCGTCCTCCCGGTCGTCGGGCTCCTGGTGCGCTCGGACCTCACGCGGCTGCCGTCGCTGATCGCCACGCCGTCGTCGTGGCACGCGCTGCGGCTGTCGCTGCTCACGGCGGCGCTGTCCACGCTGGCCTGCGTGCTGCTCGGCGTGCCGCTGGCCGTCGTCCTCGCGCGGGCCCGCTTCCGCGGGGTCCGGGTCCTGCGCTCGATCGTGCTGCTGCCGCTGGTGCTGCCGCCGGTCGTCGGCGGCCTGGCGCTGCTGTACCTGCTCGGCCGCAGGGGCTTCCTCGGCGCTCTGGTCACCGCGCTGACCGGGGAGTCCGTGCCGTTCACCACGACCGCGGTGGTCATCGCGCAGACGTTCGTCGCGATGCCGTTCCTGGTCGTCAGCCTCGAAGGCGCCCTGCGCGGCTCCGGCGACCGTTACGAGCAGGTCGCCGCCACCCTCGGTGCGCGGCCCTGGACGGTGTTCCGCCGGGTCACGCTGCCGCTGCTGCTGCCCGCGCTCGGCTCCGGCGTCGTCCTCAGCTTCGCCCGCGCGCTCGGCGAATTCGGCGCCACGATCACCTTCGCCGGCAGCCTCGAAGACGTCACCCGCACGCTGCCGCTCGAGGTCTACACCCAGGCCGAAGTGGACATCGACAGCGCCGTCGCGCTCTCGCTGCTGCTCATCGTCGTGGCGGTGCTCGTGATCGCCGTCGCGCGGCCGCGCTCGTGGGAAGGCGGCCTCCGGTGAGCCTCGCCGCCCGGATCACCGCCGTGCGGGGCTCGTTCGACCTGGACGTCGAGTTCGACGTGCCCGCCGGGCACGTGCTGGCCCTGCTCGGCCCGAACGGCTCGGGCAAGTCGACCGTGCTGGGCTGCCTGTCCGGGTTGGTCACGCCGAGGTCGGCGGAGATCACGGTGGCCGGGCGCGCGCTGGCCGGCGTCGCGCCGCACCGCCGGGGGATCGGCCTGCTGTCCCAGGACGCGCTGCTGTTCCCGCACCTGTCCGCGGTGGACAACGTGGCGTTCTCGCCCCGCTCGACCGGCGCCGGCCGCCGGGCCGCGCGCGAGCGGGCCTTCTACTGGCTGGCCGAAGTGGACGCCGTCGCGCTGGCCGACCGGCGGCCCGCGCAGCTGTCCGGCGGCCAGGCCCAGCGCGTCGCGATCGCGAGGGCCCTGGCCGCCGAACCGGACCTGCTGCTGCTCGACGAGCCGTTCGCCGCCCTCGACGTCGACGCCGCGCCCGCCATCCGCGGCCTGCTGCGGCGGGTGCTCAAGACCGGCCCGACCACCGTGCTCGTCACGCACGACCCGCTGGACGCGCTCGCGCTCGCCGACCACGTGGCGGTGCTGAACGGCGGCCGGATCGTCGAACGCGGCCCCACCCGAGAAGTCCTCTCGGCTCCCCGTACGGCGTTCACCGCGCGGATCGCCGGCCTCAACCTCGTCGCCGGCACCGCGGTCGCGCAGGGCCTGCGGACGGCGTCGGGTGAGGTGGTCAGCGGCCTCCCGGCGGACGACGTGGTGCCGGGGGAGCCCGCGGTGGCGGTGTTCCCGCCGAACGCGGTCGCCGTCTACGCCCGCGACGGCGAGCACCGCGGCAGCCCGCGCAACACGGCCGGCGCCGTCGTCGCGGCCCTGGAGCCGCACGGCCCGGTGATCCGCGTCCGCGCGGAGGCCGACGGCTGGGCCCACGGCCTCACCGCCGACCTCACCCCGGCCGCCGTCGCCGAGCTCGCCCTGGAACCCGGCTCGCCGGTGACGCTGTCGGTGAAGGCGGCGACCGTGGCGATCCACCCGGCCGCCGCCTCCTGACCCCAAGCGCCCCAAGGCCGCCTTCGGTGCGTGGGACGCACCCAAGGCCACATTGGGGCGCTCGAGAGCCGGGTCAGGCGCCGTCGTGGTGGTGGCCGCCGCCCGGGTGGACGTGGAACTTCGCCACCGCCGGCGGGTGCACGACGAACGGGCGCATCATGCCCTCGTCCTCGTGGTCGAGGATGTGGCAGTGGTACATGAACTCGCCGGTGCCGCCCCCGAACCGCCCGGCGACGCTCACCCACTGGCCCGGGTTCACGATGATCGTGTCCTTCCAGCCCTCCTCGTACTTCTCCAGCGGGACGTCGGTGAAGCCGTCGATCGGCGCCGTCGTCCGCTCGGTGGCCTGGTCGAACGTCGTGGTGAAGGCCCGCCGGAACAGCGCCTGGAACTCGGTCAGGTGGATGTGGATCGGGTGCGCCGGGCCGCCGTTCGCCACGTGCACGATGTTCCACACCGCCCACCGGTCGTGGTCGATGAAGACGCCGGTCGTGTCGTCGAAGATCCGCCCGATCATGCGGAACGTCTTCAGCCCGCCGTTCGGGTCCTGGAGCTGGATGACCCCTTCGCCGCCCGGGTCCGCCTCGACCTGCTCCAGGTCCCACAGTTCCGGGTGGCCCGCCTTGTTGAGCAGCAGCGCGATCCACACGTGGTCGTGGTCTTCGGGCAGTGTCGTGCCGTGCTGCAGCCGGACGTACGACGTCGAGACCTTCTCCGGCAGCGTGAAGGGGTCGTGTCCGGCCCGGCCCTCCACCCGGAACTCCATCAGGTCCGGTTCGACCACGCCCAGCCGCGGGTCGGCGTTGCGCAGCTTCAGCTTCTGCCCCGGGAAGCGGCTGAAGTCGATCAGGACGTCGAAGCGCTCGGCCGGGGCGACGGTCAGCCCGCCGGCCGGCAGCGGCGCCGGCGCGGGCAGGAGGCCGCCGTCGGTGCCGATCAGCCGGACGGCGTCGTTGACCGGCGCGTTGTCCTCGTCGACCAGGTCGAGCGTGTAGAACCGCGAGTTGGCCGCGTTGAGCAGCCGGAAGCGGTACCACCGCGCGTCGACGTCCAGGTGCGGCCAGATCACGCCGTTGACCAGGTTGAACGGCCCGGAGAACGGGATCGCGGGGCCGCCCGGGATGACCGGGAACTTGTAGAGCAGCTGCCCGGTCAGCGCGCCGGTTGCCGGGTCGACGTCCAGGTTCCGGTCGGTGATGATCAGCGGGATCTCGCGGTCGCCGTGCGGCAGGCCGAGCGCGTCCTCCTCGTCGTCGCGGAGGAGGTACATCCCCGCCAGGCCGGTGTGGACGTTGAAGCGGGTGATCGCCATGGCGTGGTCGTGGTACCAGAGCGGCATCGCCTGCTGGCGGTTCTGGTACTCCGCGAGCTGGGACGTCCCCGTGAGGCCCGCGTTGTGCGCCCAGCCGTCGTTGCCCGCGTTGGTGCGGGCGCCGTGCAGGTGGACGACGGTCCACGCCGGCAGGTCGGCGACGCCGTCGACGATCGAGTAGCCCGGCTTGTCCAGTTCGCGGCCCGGGCGGCTGGTCGGCGCGTCGGCGAGCGGCCCCTGAACGGCCACGAGCGGGAACTCGCCCTCGATTTCGTTCGACCACGAAATCCGCAGCTGCCGGCCGCTGCGCACTTCGATCGTCGGACCCGGGAAATGTCCCGCGTACGTCCACAACGTACTTTCGGGCAATTCCGAATGCAGCTGCTGGCGTTTCACGATCATCGGAATGGTGATCGTTTCCCGGCCACGCGGCCGGAACACCGGTGGCACCCGCAGCGGGTCGAGGAACTTGGTGAGTCCCCAGTTCGGCGCGGTGATCGGCCCGGTCGTCGCCGGGCGCTCGATGATTTCGGTCATGATTCTCCCCCTTCGGAACGGGGGCAGGAAGAATCGCGCGGCGGCGCGCACGCCGTCGACGTCGAAAAGTATTCCCCCGAACCCCCTCGGTGACCGGCCCGCGACTCCCCTCGCGTTACCGGCAATTCTCATGGTAACCCTTTTCGACGCGGCACGCAGGTGTCTCGCGCGCGTGATAGGTTTCGCACCATGAGCGAACGCCGGTGGACGTACCTCTCCGACATGGACGGCGTCCTGGTGAAGGAGGAGCACCTCGTCCCGGGGGCCGACGAGTTCCTCGGCGAGCTGAAGGCGAACGGCATCGGCTTCCTGGTGCTGACGAACAACTCGATCTACACCCCCCGCGACCTGCGGGCGCGGCTGGAGCGCACCGGGCTCGACATCCCCGAGGAGTCGATCTGGACCTCGGCGCTGGCGACCGCGAAGTTCCTCTCGTCGCAGCGGCCGAACGGCTCGGCGTACGTCATCGGCGAAGCGGGCCTCACGACGGCGCTGCACGAGGTCGGTTACGTGCTCACCGAGCGCGACCCCGACTACGTCGTCCTGGGCGAGACCCGCACGTACAGCTTCAGCGCCATCACGCGCGCGATCCGGCTGATCGAGGGCGGCGCGAAGTTCATCGCGACCAACCCCGACGCGACCGGCCCGAGCCTGGAGGGCTCGATGCCGGCGACCGGGTCCGTCGCGGCGCTGATCGAGAAGGCCACCGGGCGCTCGCCGTACTACGTCGGCAAGCCGAACCCGCTGATGATGCGCTCGGCGCTGCGGCGGCTCGGCGCGCACTCGGAGTCGACGCTGATGATCGGCGACCGGATGGACACCGACGTGCACTCCGGCATCGAGGCCGGGCTGCAGACCATCCTCGTCCTCACCGGCATCTCCACCCCGGAGTCGGCCGAACGCTATCCGTACCGGCCCACGATGGTGATCGACTCGGTCGCCGACCTGATCGGGCGAACCCTGGACCCGTTCGGCGAAGGCTGAGCGCGAGCCGGGCGGCCGGAGGGCATATCGTCAGCGGATGAGCAAGTCGACGTACGTGGTCGGCGACGTCCACGGCCACCGGGACGAACTCGCCGACGCACTGAGATCCGAAGGCCTGGTCGACGAGGACGACAACTGGTCCGGCGGCGAGGACCAGCTCTGGTTCCTCGGCGACTTCGTCGACCGCGGCCCGGACGGCGTCGGCGCGATCGACCTGGTCATGCGGCTCGAAGCGCAGGCGGCGGAGGCCGGCGGCCAGGTCCAGACCCTGCTGGGCAACCACGAGATCCTCGCGCTGGGGATGTACCACTTCGGCGACGAGCCGGTGCCGTCCGACTTCGGCCCGCGCAGCTTCGCCCGCAGCTGGGAGATCAACGGTGGCCTGCTGTCGGACCAGGACAGGCTGACCCCCGAGCACATCGAGTGGCTGACCGCGCGCCCGCTGGCCGCCGTCGCCGCCGATCACCTGCTGCTGCACTCGGACACGCTGGAGTACCTCGACTGGGGCTCGTCGGTCGACGAGATCAACGAGGCCGCCCGCGAGATCCTCGAAGGCAGCGACATCGAGGCGTGGTGGGACGTCTGGCGCCGGATGACGACGCGCTACGCCTTCCGCGGCCCGGACGGCGAGGAGAACGCGCAGAAGCTGATGGACGCACTCGGCGGGTCGCGGATCGTGCACGGGCACAGCGTCATCGCCGACCAGCTGGGCATCCACCCGACGCAGATCGAGGGCCCGTTCCTGTACGCGGGCGGCAAGGCCCTCGGCGTCGACGGCGGCCTGTTCGTGGGCGGGCCGTGCCTGGTGGTCCGGCTGCCGTTCTCACCGGAGTCCTAGGCGATCTCGACGATCTCCTTGCCCAGCGGCACGAGGGACACGGGGATCAGCTTGAAGTTCGCGATGCCGAGCGGGATGCCGACGATCGTGAGGCACAGCGCGATGCCCGTGAAGACGTGCCCGAGCGCCAGCCACCACCCGGCGAAGACGAACCAGACGACGTTGCCGAGGCAGGACGCGGCGCCCGCGTCCCGCCGGTCGACGACCGTGCGCCCGAACGGCCAGAACGCGTAGTGCGCGATCCGGAAGGACGCCAGCCCGAACGGGATGGTGACGATCAGGACGCAGCAGAGCACGCCGGCGATCAGGTAGCCCACGGCCATCCAGAAGCCGCACAGGACGAGCCAGATGATGTTCAGCAGTGTGCGCATCAGCGGTGCAGCTCCCCGCTCGGTACGGTGAAGAAGGGCATGAACCCAATGTAGCGGCGGGTTTTGCGCCTGAGCCGGGATCGAGCAGGATCCCAGGGATGCCCCCTAAGAGGTCTCCCCGATGGTCGGCTTCACGATCTTTTCCCCATCCGGGCCGCGCTCCGGCTTGAGATCGAAGACCTCTTCGTCGACGGCGTACTTGTTCTTGTGTTCTTTGTCGTCGTCTTTTTTCTTACCGGCCCCGGCGGGTCCGGCGGCGGCGCTACCGCCTTTACCCTTGGCCGCGGCGGCCGCGGTCGCCCCGCGTTCGAGCCGTTCGCCGGTCTTGCTCCCGGTTTTCCCGCCCTCGCCGGGGAGCTCCTTGGCGCCGGCGCCACCGGCACTGCCGGACACCCGCGACCCGGCGAACCCGGCGCCGGCCCGCCCGGACCCGATGCCCTTGCCGCGGGTGATGTCCCCGCCGCCCGAAGTGCCGCCGCCGCCGGTGGTCCCGGGCAGGGCGAGCCCATCGGGCGTGACACGCCCGAAGGAGGTGGCGGCGGGCGTGGCGCGGAAGTTGCTGTTGCCGCTGAAGGTGCCGGTGCCGCTGGTGGCGCCCGGGGGGACGTAGGTGGTCGTCCCGGGTGGGGTGATGCCGGGGCTTGTTCCCGGGGGTGTTCCCGTTCCGCCGATCCCGGTGCCACCGATGCCTGTTCCGCCGGTGCCGATGCCGGTGCCGATCCCGCCGGTGCCGGTGCCGGTTCCGCCTCCGCCGATGGCGGGGGTGCCGGTGAAGCCGGCGCTGCTGGTGCCGTGGAACCCGCTGGCAGAGGTGGAGTCACCCTGCCCCAGCTGCGGCGGCGGGGTGTAGGTGGGCTGGGTGCTGGCGGTCTCGTGGTAGGTGGAGTCGAGGTTCTGCAGGACCTGCACGGCCTGCTGATGAGCGGCATCGGCCTGCTGCTGCTTGGCGGCGACGTTGTTCATGGTCTGCGTCGCGCCGACGACATCGCCGGACTGGTATTGCTTGGTGGCCTTGGCGATTTCGGCTTGCTGGTCGAACCCGGTGGGTTCGGGCATGTTCTTCTGCGCATAGTCGGCGGCGGCCGCCTGCTGCGAGTACCGGTTCGAGCTGAGCTGGGCGGCATTGGCCGTCTCGGCGGTGTAGTTGGCGGTGTTCTGGAAGAACCCGTGCGCCTGCGCGGCACCGGAGCCCTGCCACTGGATTTCACTGGAGTTGACGGCGTCGTTCGCGGCGGTGGAGACATCGGCGAGCCAGTTGCCGAGCTTGTTGGCCACCCGGCCGCGATCATCGAGATCGCCGGGGTTCATGTTTTCGTGAACCATGCTGTAGAGGTCTTCGTGCGTGCTGGCCGCGTAGTTCTGACCAGGCGCGGGCGCATCGCCGCGGGTGGCCTGGTTGTGCAGCAGGACCTTCCCCTGCTCGACCGAGTATTGAGCGGCCTGGTTCTGCGTCTGCGGGGTGACTCCGTCGCGGGCGTCGCCCTGGTCTTCGGCACCGTAACGGTGCACGTTCTGCTGCAGCTTCTGTTGCGTCTGCGCGTAGAAGTCGGCTTCGTACTGGCGATGTTCTGCGTGCTCGTGAGCCATCGTCACTCACTCCCGCGAAGCTTGGCGAAGGTCTGGCTGTGCGCGTCCTCGGTTTCGCGGTAGTTCTTGCGGGCGATTTCGAGCGCTTCGCGAACCTGTTTGAAGCCGTCCGCGAGCAGTTCGAGGTTCGGGACGAGCGACTCGGGATCGCTGACAGCCACCTTGACGTTGAAGTTCGCTACCTGGTTGGCGTAGTCACTGCCGCCCATTTGTGCCGCATGGCCGAGAATGTACAGGTCACGCCTGATGTCGTCGTAGCCGTTGATGAAGGTGTCGCAGACCTTCTGGTAGTGCTGAAAGCCCGCTTCATTGATGGCGAACCCCCCGCCTTCGGCGAGTGTCTTGAACCGCTGAGCGCCTTCATTGACCCGCTTCGCTCCCTCCGCGTCCAGCGGGACGTCGAGGAGGCTGGACAGGAAGTTGTTTCCGGCGTCGCCGGCTGGTGGGGTGGGAGGTGGCCCCCCGAACTGCGCTCCTGTTGCCATCGATCCCCTCCTGCGCCTCGCGTGCGACGATCACCCTCTGTGTGGCACCAGTACTGTAGTAGTGACTGGTCCCCGTGTCACTGTTTACCAGGTCGCTATCGCGGCAAAAGCGGCTCAACCTTGGTCGCGATGTCGTTGACGTCCGTACACGCCTGATCTGTGGTGCCGAGGGTGAGCGTCACCGATACGAGCGCCCGTGACTTCGGCTTGACCTCCATGCCGACCGAGCATTGGCCCTTCGCGCCGATGGGCTCCCGCTCTTGCACGGCAGGGCGGTCGTTGACCGTACCGGTCGACGCCTTGCTGGGGTCGGCGATGTTCTCGTTGATCGTCTGACCTGCGTGCAGGGAGAGACTGATGAGGATTGAGTCGTTGCCGGTCTTCTTTTCGGTCGTGCAAGTGCGGGCGGAATCTGCCGTAGCCGGCACCGATGCCGGATAGCCCTGACCGTTGAGCGCCTGGTCGAGAGTGGCACACGGTTTCATGTTCCCGAACGGGTTGCCGCTCGTCGCGCTACTCGGTGTCGAGTTCGAGATGCTCGACGGAGTGTCCGCGGCCTGCGGCGTGCCGCCTACCTTGCTGTCACACGCACTCACTGCGAGCCCCAGGGTGGCCAAGGTCAGGACGGCGGCGCGAAAGCGAACTGCTCGGGTCACGACCTGAACACTACGGGTAGATCACGCCCTCGTGCGAGGACGCCGGTCACCGGTGGGTCGTCTCCGCGATGCGCTCGTGCAACCACCCTCGCAGGTGTCCCCCGTCCGAAGGGGTGAACCGCAGGCGGGATTCGCCGCCGGGGAGGGGGTCCGTGAACGTCAAGTAGCGGCCCGCGTCGGTGTCCACGAATGTCACCGTGCCCACCGGTCGCAGGGTGCCCTGGCCCGGGCGGGTCGACAGTTCGAACGTGCCGTGGCGGTGCGGTATCCACTGCGCGTACTCCCGCAGCGCTTCGGTGTCCGGTGGCCGGTTCGGGCCCTGCGTCGTCGTCACCGGGGCCACCGGTAACGGCCCGTAGCGGGGGAGGATGCCGACCAGGGCGTCGACCAGGTGGTCCGGGCGGACCTGGACGAAGTTGATCCCGTCCGGCACCCGCTCCGAGTACACACCCAAGCCGTGGGCGATGGTGGCTCGGTAGAACACCTGGCGGCCGTCCGCCACCTCCGCCGCCCGGACGATGATCAGCACCTCCGGCTGCGTCCACGACCTGAGCGTCTGCTCCACCTCGATGTCCAGCTTGTCCACGCCCGCCAGCCCCCGCGCGCGCAGTGCGTCCCATGCTGCCGTCAGGATGCGGTCGTTCTCCGCCAGCGTGTGGCCCGGGCTGGGGATCTCGAACGGGTGCCAGTGCGCCGGGAAGCCCGTGCGCCGGATCGCGGCGGCGACCTCCGTCAAGCCCAGCGAGAATTCCTCCGGCACAGTCCCGAGCGTAGCGGAATCCCTCAGATGTCCAGCTGACGAACGCCCGTCTCGGGCAACGCCACCCGGCCGGCCGTCGCCCGTCCGCGCAAGCGGACGATTTCGTGTGGCTGCAAGCCGATCGCCACGCCGAACGCCTCCACGTCCGGGAAGCCGCCCTGGCGCCGGCGCAGCTCCAACGCCGTGGCCACCCGTGGTGGCGTGAGGCCCGGCAGGGTCGCCAACGACTCTCCCGGAGCCGAGTTGACGTCGACCAGCGTCACCGGCGGCGCAGGCGGGGGCGCCAACGGAGCCAACGGCGCCAACGGCATCGGAACCCCCGGAACATAAGCCTCGAGCACGTCGTTCTGCCGCAGATCCCGCGTCCCCAGCCCGACCGTGAACACCCGCGATCCCGCGGAGCTCCGCACCGCGACCCCGCCGCGCGCCAGGGAAAGCACCGGCAGCCCCGCCGCGACGACCGTGTGGCGCTCGTTGAACGTCGTCCCGATCGGGCGCAGCACCCGGACGCTCACCCCCACCGTGAACGTCGCCGCCCGCCCCTCCGGCACCTCGACCGCCGCCACCACCGAACCGTTGCCGAGGTCGCTGACGCCGTGCACCACCGCCGTCCCGGCGCGCTGCTCCACCGATTCCGGCGAGGGGAACGCCGTCAGCACGTCCCCGGGCAGCGGCGGCACGTCGCACTGGAAGCCCAGCAACACCGTCCCCGCCTGGCCCCGCGGCCATTCCTCGTGCGGCCCGGCCAGCGCGAGCACCCGCATCGGCTGGCCGCCCCGCGACAGCGCGGCCAGCGCCCCGGACCGCAGGACGCCCTCCCGGACGTGCACCTGTGCGAAAAAGCCAGTCAGCGGGTCGAAACCCGGCGCCACCACCGAAGCGGCGCCCTCCTGGCGGGTCAGGTCCGGCCCCACCGCGTCGTCGGTGTAGAGCTCCAGCGCGTCGCCGTTGCCGAGGTCGCGCCGCCCGACGGCGACGTACACGTCCTTCAGGAAGCCGGCCTCCGTCACCGGCTCGACCTCGTTGGAAAAGTACTTCTTCCGCACCATGATCCCGAGGCGCAGGTTGTCCTCGACGATCCGGTCGCCCCGGCGCAGCCGCGCCCGGGCGCCGCGGACCGCGCGGCCCGCGCTCACCTGCCCGCCGGGCAGTTCCCCGAGGCCGGGGACGGTGACCGAGTCGTGGATCGCCTTGCCGAACTCGATCAGCCCGACCCGCGTCTCGGTCACGACGTGGCGGCCAGCGTGACGCTGATCGACTGGTCGGCGTTGACCCGCTCCGACTCGACGCGCATGCCGGCCCGGGCCGCCCGGTCCTTCAGCCGGGCCAGCACCGCCCGCTGCACTTCGGCCGCGTACGCCTCGTCGACCGACAGCACCAGCCGCGACGCTTCGGCCGGCACCAGGCCCGGGCCGTCGACGTGCGCCACCTGGACACCCTCGGGCCCGTAGCCGAACGTGATCCGCCGCCCTTCCCACGCGGCGACGACCGACGTGCCGTCGTCGGTGACCTGCGCACGCAGCCCGGCGAGCGCGCGGGCCAGCAGGTCGCGGTGCCGCATCCGCGTCCGCACGGTGACGACCCCCGGCCGGGCCTGCGCGTGCGCGGCGATCGTGGCGGCGTCGAGCTGGGCCAGCGCCTCGCTGCGCAGCTTGAGCGTGACACTCATCGGCGATCCCCTTCGAGCAGCGCTTCGAGTACTTCGGTGGTGGCGAACCCGTTCAGCTCGATCGCGCCGTCGCGGGCGATCGTCAGTTCCAGGCGGTTCGGCGTGGTGAAGATCGACTCGTCGTAGCGGCCGGTCAGGAAGTGGAACCGCTGGTTCGCCGAACCCACCCACGGCCGCGCGGTCTCCGGCCGATCGGCCAGGAACGGCCCGTCCACCAGCAAGTCCGTCGACGCCAGCAGTTCCGACGGCGGCAGGTCCGCCAGCACGTGCCCGGTGAACGTCATCACCGAAAGCCCTTCGGACCGGACGGCGGCGGCGAAGCGGCCCAGCGGCGCGGCCTGGTCGAACGGCTCGCCGCCGAGCAGCGTGACGCCTTCGATCCCGGAGACGGCGAGCACGCGCGAGACCAGGTCCTCCCACGACAGGGAAAACCCGCCGCGGGTCGTCCACGTCTGCGGGTTGAAGCACCCCGGGCAGCGCACCGAACACCCCTGCGTCCACACGGCACACCGCAGGCCCGGGCCCTCGGCCGCGGTGACGTCGACGATCCGGTGCAGGTTCAGCAGTTCCATTGCGACTGGTGCTGCGAAGCGGTGTCTGCCACGGAAGTGCGCCGGTAGTCCTCGGTGAACTCCGACGTCACGGTCTCCGCGCCGAGCAGGTCCTCCAGCAGCGGGATGTAGTCGAGGCACTTCGAGCCGGACACGCCGTGGGTCTCGGCGCTGATCGAGCCGTCCTTGCCGATGGTCACGGTCACGCGATGCGTCATACGTCGATCGTCCTTCCACCCGAAGAGGCCGATGCCGCCGGTGCCGCCGGCGGCGGCGCAACCGGCTCCGAAGTGTCCGTGGCGGCCACGGCCCTGGTCTCCGCCCAGTTCCGGATGGCCAGGATCTCGTCGGCCTGGGTCACCGACAGCGGCACGGTCGACTTCACCGCGCGCACGAGGTCGTCGCGGCGCAGCGGCCGCTTCTCGGCGAACGCGTCGACCAGCCCGGACAGCACCGCCTGCTCGATCTCGGCGCCGCTGTAGCCCGCGCTGACGTCGGCGAGCTCGGCGCACAAGGCGTCGTCCAGCCGCAGTTCGCTGCCCACGAACGGATCGGTGACGCGCTTGGCCAGGTGGATCCGCCAGATCGCGGCGCGCTCGGGCGCCGACGGCAGGTCGACGAAGAAGATCTCGTCGAACCGGCCCTTGCGCAGGAACTCCGGCGGCAGCGAGCCGACCTGGTTCGCCGTGGCCATCACGAACACCGGCGCCGACTTCTCCTGCATCCAGGACAGGAACGTGCCGAACACGCGCCGCGCGGTGCCACCGTCACCCCCGCCGCCCGCGCCCGCGAGGCCCTTCTCGATCTCGTCGACCCACAGCACGCACGGCGCGATGCCCTCCGCGGTGCGGATGACCGTGCGGATGTTCTTCTCGCTCGAGCCCACCAGCCCGGCGAAGACGCGCCCGAGGTCCAGCCGCAGCAGCGGCAGCCGCCACATGTTCGCGACGCACACCGCGGACAGGCTCTTGCCGCAGCCGGGGACGCCGGTGAGCAGCAGGCCCTTCGGCGCCGCGAGGTTGTACGCCGACGCGGCGGGCGTCCACGTTCCGGTGCGCTTGGTGAGCCACCGCTTGAGCCGGTCGAGGCCGCCGACGGCGTCGAAGCTCGTCTCCGCCGGCACGATGTCGAGCATCCCGGACCGGCGGACGGCCTGCCGCTTCTCGGCGAGGATGAGGTCGAGGTCGCTCGGGTCGAGCCCGCCGCCCTCGACCAGGGCCCTGGCGAACGCGTTCTCGGCTTCCGGCAGCGTGAGGCCGCGCGCGGCGGCGATGATCCGGTCGCGGTCCTCGCGGTCGATGCTGATCCGCACGTGCTGCCGGTGCGCGGCGACCATGCCGTCCAGCAGCTCGCCGATCTGGCGCCGGTCGGGCAGCGGGAAGTCGACGACGGTGGCGTCGTGCTCCAGTTCCGGCGGCACGGGCAGCGACGGCGACACGAGGATCAGGCTCAGCGGCACCGGCCGCGTCTTGACCGCCGCGGCCAGCTCACGCAGCCGCCGCACGACGTCGGGATCGGGCCGGTGCCCGCCCTCGGACACCAGCGAGGGGTGCAGGTCGGCGAAGACGAAGACGGCGGGCTCGCCCCAGCCGTGGATCCGTTCGAGGGCCGCGGCCGCGGTGCGGGTTTCGCTGATCGGTGGGCCGCCCGCGGGGGCGAGCCCGGTGGTGGACGACCAGACGTAGACCCGCCGCGGGGTGCGCAGCCGGCCGGCGTCCTCGGCGACCGCACGGATCTCCCGCAGCACCCGCTGCTCTTCGTGCGTCTCGACGACGAGCAGCGGGTAGCGCGCCTGCAGCAGCTGCGTCAGCTCGTCGCGGAACCCGGCCATCGATCGCCCCCTCGAACTCCGCTGCGACCTTACCAACTCACACGCCGACGACGAGGACCTCGTACGTCGGGCTGGTGGGCGGGTAACCGCTGTAGATGTGGGAGTTCACGACGGCGAGCCGGTTGCCGATCTTCGCCGCCGAGACGGGCTGGTCGAACAGTGGATCGGTGATCGTGCCGGCGGGAACGCCGTGGCTCAGGCCGCCGTCGAGGCACCACCGGGTGATCTTGTCGTCGAGCTGCACGGCCCAGAGCCGGTTGCCGTCGAGGACGAGGCTGGCCACGCTGGGCGCGTCCACCCCCGCGATTTCCGCGCTGACCCCGGTGCGCGGATCGATCGTGTACACCTTGCCCGGTATCGTCGCGGCCACCAGCAGCGTGCTGCCGGACGGCGTGGCGATGATGTCGTTCATGAAGAAGTCACCGGGGGAGCCGCCCGCGCCCGGTCCGCTCAGCGCCAGGGTGCGCGGGGTGCCGAGCCTGCCCGCCACGACCGGCACGAAGAACAGCTGCGGGTGATAGGAGTCAGTGAACCAGGCGCCCTGCGGGGTCACGACCACGTCGTTGACGTAGGACGTCTGCGGGTCGCCGAAGGTGTAGTCCGCGACCTTGGTCTTGGTGCGGACGTCGTAGACGTAGGCCTTGCCGCCGATCGCGCCGGCGACGAACAGCAGGTCGTGGCGCCGGTCGAAGTCGACACCGGCCGCCATGGTGCCGGGCGGCGCCTCGATGAACCGTTCGGCCGTGCCGCGCCGGACGTCCTCGCGGAAGATCGTGCCGGCGATCAGGTCGCCGGTGTAGTACTCGCCGCCGCCGGCCGCGGTGATGCCTTCGGCCGACCTGGCGCCGGGCAGCACGATCACGCGGGTCGCCGCGGACGCCGGTGCGGCCACCGCCAGCAGCAGGACGGCGGACGCCAGAGCCACGATTCTTCGCATCGGGTTCCCTCCCTCTTCCCGAGGGGATCCTGCCACCGTGCTGGCTGACCCGGCACCGGTTTCTTAGACTCGGCGCCAGTCACCGCCGACTTCAGGAGGCACCATGCCTGACGCGCCCGCCCCGCCGAGTTACGCCTCGGGGACCTCGGATGTCCCGCTGCTGGGGGACACCATCGGCGACAACTTCGACCGGACGGTGGCCGCGTTCGGTGATCGCGACGCGCTCGTGGACCGCGCGGCCGGCAAGCGGTGGACCTACCGGGAGCTGGCCGACGAGGTGAACGCGCTGGCGCTGGGCCTGGTCGCGCAGGGCCTCGGCAAGGGCGACCGGGTCGGGATCTGGTCGCCGAACCGGGCCGAGTGGACCTTCCTGCAGTACGCGACGGCCAAGATCGGGGCGATCCTGGTCAACATCAACCCGGCCTACCGCGCGCACGAGCTGGAGTACGTCCTCAACCAGGCCGGGATCCGGCTGCTGGTCGCGTCGGACAGGTTCAAGACGTCCGACTACCCGGCGATGGCCGACGAGGTGCGCGAGAAGTGCGCCGCCCTGGAGCAGGTCGTGATCCTGGGCAGTGAGCAGTGGCAGGCGCTGCTGGAGTCCGGCCGCGGAGGCGATCCGGCGCGGCTGGCGCACCTGCAGGCCGGGCTGTCGGCCGACGACCCGATCAACATCCAGTACACCTCCGGGACCACGGGCTTCCCCAAGGGCGCCACGCTGTCCCACCACAACATCCTCAACAACGGCTACTTCGTCGGCGAGCTCTGCGGCTACACCGAGCGGGACAAGGTGTGCATCCCGGTGCCCTTCTACCACTGCTTCGGCATGGTGATGGGCAACCTGGCCTGCACCAGCCACGGCGCCTGCATGGTCATCCCGGCGCCCGCGTTCGACCCGGAAGCCACCCTCGAAGCCGTCGCGGCCGAGCGGTGCACGTCGCTCTACGGCGTGCCGACGATGTTCATCGCCGAGCTGAACCACCCCGGCTTCGGCGAGTTCGACCTGTCGTCGCTGCGCACCGGGATCATGGCCGGCTCGCCGTGCCCGGTCGAGGTGATGAAGCAGGTCATCGACCGGATGGGGATGAGCGAGGTGTCCATCTGCTACGGCATGACCGAGACGTCCCCGGTGTCGACGCAGACCCGGTCCGACGACTCGATCGAGCGCCGCGTGTCGACGGTCGGGCGGGTCGGGCCGCACCTGGAGGTCAAGGTCGTCGACCCCGAAACCGGTCTCACGGTGCCGCGCGGCGAGCCGGGCGAGCTGTGCACGCGCGGCTATTCGGTGATGCTCGGGTACTGGGAACAGCCCGACAAGACGGCCGAGGCGATCGACGCGGCCCGCTGGATGCACACCGGCGACCTGGCGGTGATGGACGGCGACGGGTACGTCAACATCACCGGCCGGATCAAGGACATGGTCATCCGCGGCGGGGAAAACCTGTACCCGCGCGAGATCGAGGAGTTCCTCTACACGCACCCGGACATCCTCGACGCGCAGGTCATCGGCGTCCCGGACGAGAAGTACGGCGAAGAGCTGATGGCGTGGATCCGGATGCGGGAGGGCGCTTCGCCGCTGACCGCGGAAAAGGTCCGCGAGTTCTGCAGCGGGAAGCTGGCGCACTACAAGATCCCGCGGTACGTCCACGTCGTCGAGGAGTTCCCGATGACGGTGACCGGCAAGGTCCGCAAGGTCGAGATGCGCCAGAAGTCGATCACCCTGCTGGGGCTGGAGAACGCGGCCGCGACGAAGCACGCCTAAACCGATCGCCGCGGCCGGGCGTTGGTCCTTCGCGATTCCGCGAAGGGAGGCAAGTGATGATCATCCTCGGCTGGGAATGGTGAACGGCCGGGTGGGGCACCTCGTGGCGGTGCCCCACCCTGCGCCTCAGGAAACCGCGGCGGCCGCTTCCGCGATCGCCTTCGCGTCTTCCTCGCCGAAGGTTTCTTCGAGGTGTTCGGGCGAGTAGTCCAGGTCGATCTGCTCCACCGGCATCCCGCGCGCCGATTCGATCGCGCCCAGCCGCCGCTGCGCCCGGTCGGCCGCGTACTGGACGATCTCCTGCGGGTCGTTGTCGAACGGCAGTTCCTCGAACTGGTCCTGCACCCACTGGATCATGTTCAGCGCGTGCGGCAGCAGCTCGCCCATCCGCTGCTGGACGGCGTCCCAGAGCGAGTCGTCCGCGGCGACGTGCCGCCGGCACGTGAACGTGCCCCAGGCCATGTGGCGGCGCTCGTCGTCGCCGATGCGGCGGACCAGTTCCTGCATGCCCGGCAGGATGTCGTGCTGGGTGCAGATCAGCTGCCACGAGTAGTAGCCGGTCAGGGCGAGGCTGCCCTCGATGACGTGGTTGTACGTGACGCTCGCGCGGATCTGGTTGAGCGGGCTGGGATCGTCCTCCAGCGCCCGCAGCGACTGCGGCAGCTCTTCGTAGAACAGCTTGCGGTAGTGCGGGTTTTCGGCGACGAACGGGTGGAGGTCCTCCGTCAGCCCGACGGCGTCCATCCAGCGCCGGAACACCTCCGTGTGCTTGGCCTCCTCGAAGCAGAACTGCGTCAGGTACATCTCGTCGCCGAACCGGCCGGTCGCCGACATCGCGCGCATGAAGGGCTGGATGTCCTCGGTGACGGCTTCTTCGCCGGCGATGAACTGCGCGACCAGGTAGGTCGTGCTGCGCTGCTGCTCGGCGTTGAGCGTGTCCCAGCCTTCGCGCTCGCGGCTGAAGTCGATGTCGGCCGGGTTCCAGAACTTCTTGTTTCCCTTGGCGAACAGCCGCAGCGGGAACGAGTCCCAGTTCAGCCCGCCCTTGCGCAGTGAGGAGAAGCCGCTTCGGAGCTCCGGCAGCGTGTCGGTCATCGGTTCACTCCATCTTGGACGAATTGGCGGATGGCGGGTTCCAGGACCGCGGTGACGGCGTCGGCCGCTTCGGTCGCCGAATGCGTGGACAGCACCAGGTGCGACAGGGAAAGCCGGACGGCGGTCTCCGCGAGCAGGGCCGCGGCTTCGGCGGAGAGGCCGGGTTCCCGCTCGCGGTACTGCTCGGCGGCGAGGTCCGCGGCCGCGGTGAGGATCGGCTCGCCCCGGGTCGTGAGCAGCGGCAGCAGGTCCTCGGCCGCTTCGGTCCCGAGCGCCGCCGCGACCAGGCGGTTCTCCCGCGCGTGCTCGATCGTGTAGACGACGGCGTGGTGGATGCCCGCCAGGAGCCCGTCCGCCGTTTCGAACCGCTGCCGGATCCCGTCGAGGAACTCCGCCGCGGTGCGCAGCGCCACCGCCTGGGTCAGCGCCGCCTTGTTGCCGAACTCGTTGTAGACCGTCTGCCTGCTCACGCCCGCTTTAGCGGCGACGTCGGCCATCCGCAGCCCCGCGTGGCCGTGGTCCGGCAGCAGGTCGGCGGCGGCGTCGAGCAGGGCTTCGCGCAGGGACGCCTTCGTCCGCTCAGTGAAGCTGGTCACACCTCACCTTGACACAGATCATCCTGCTGTCAAGGCGCTGTACATGATCGGCTTCGGTGTAAAACTGTCGGTGCCGGGAGCTAACGTGTTGGGCGGAATCAGATCAGCGGCGCGAAGCGCCTCCGTTGAGGGTGGTGGTGGGGGCATGGGTGGAATCACCGTGGGGTTCGACCTCGACATGACACTGATCGACGCCCGGCCGGGCATGGCCGCGGCGATGAACGCGCTGGGTGTCGAATCCGGCCTGCCGCTGGACGGCGAGGCGTTCGCGGCCAATCTCGGGCCGCCGCTCGACGACATCCTGCGCGGCTTCGAAGCGCCCGAGGAACGCATCCCCGGGCTCGTCGACCGGTTCCGGGCGATCTACCCCGAGGTGGTCGTGCCGAGCACGGTCGCGCTGCCGGGCGCGGTCGAGTCGCTGCGCGCGGTCCACCAGGCGGGCGGGCGCACGCTCGTCGTCACCGGGAAGTACGGGCCCAACGCGCAACTGCACGTGGACGCGCTCGGGCTGGACGTCGACGAAGTCATCGGCGAGCTGTGGTCGACGCAGAAGGCCGAGGCGCTGCTGGCGCACGACGCGCGGGTGTATGTCGGAGATCACTCCGGTGACATCCGGGGTGCGCTCGCGGCCGGAGCGATCCCGGTCGGTGTCACGACCGGGCCGTGTGACCGCACACTCCTGCTGAGCGAGGGAGCGGAGGTGGTGTTCGAGTCGCTGACGGAGTTCCCGGCATGGTTCGAGAAGACGTTCGCAGCCGTGCCCTAATTCTTGGCGCGCGCCTCGAGGACCAGCGCGATCAAGCCCAGCAGCAGGCCCAGCGGGGTGATCACCCCGGCGGCGACCGAAAGCCAGATCGGCAGGTTCTCCAGGCCGGCGGCGAACATGATGAACACCGCCAGCACGGCGAGCATGCCGAGGCCGAACAAGCCGATGCCGACGCGCATCAGGAACGGTTTGCCGGGGGCGGACACAGCGGCCTCCTTCTTGGCGGTCTCCATGACGCAAGAGGGTATCCGGCGGTATCGACTTCTCCCCAGGGCCTGTGGCGAGATACCCTTTACCCAGCGCGCCCTGGGTACGCCCCGGGCGCGTTAGTCGTGAGCGGACAGCAGAAGGACTGGTGAGGGAAGTGCCGACCGGCAAGGTCAAGTGGTACGACGCGGAGAAGGGGTTCGGGTTCGTCACGCAGGACGGTGGCGCCGACGTCTACATCCGCAAGGCCGCGCTGCCGCAGGGCGTCGAGGGGCTCAAGGCCGGACAGCGGCTCGAATTCGGCGTCGCCGACGGCCGCCGTGGGCCGCAAGCGCTCTCCGTCCGGCTGCTCGACCCGCCGCCGTCCGTCGCCGAAGCGCGTCGCCGCCCGGCCGAGGAGCTGCACGGCCTGATCGAGGACATGATCAAGCTGCTCGAGCTCAAGGTGCAGCCGGACCTGCGGCGCAACCGCTACCCGGACCGCAAGCACACCAAGCAGATCGGCGAGATCATGCGCGCGGTCGCCCGGGACCTGGATCCCTGAAGCGATCCCTAACGCGACCCCTAAGCCTCCAGGCGCAGGCCCCAGACGTCGCTGGGCAGCAGGCCCGACTCGCCGGTTTCCGCGTTCAGCACGGCCGTGTACTTCTGCACGTCCACCGCGGAAATGCGGTCGGCGGGCGTCGGCGGCGTCACCGTGTAGGCGTAGCGGTCCAGCGAGGTGAACGGGATCGGGTCGCTCTGCTTGAACTCGCCCCGCGGGGTGACGTACTCGAAGACGATCTGCCACGGCGAGTCGGCGACCTCGCCGGGTACCGAGATCTGCACGGGCTTGCCCGGGCGGACCTTCAGCGTCCGCGTGTCGCCCTTGGCGCTGCACGGCTGCGCGAGCTTCTGCGAATAGTCGCAGCTGAGCACCGGTGTGGTGTTGATGGTGTGGCCGTCGGCGTAGAAGGTGACCTCGGCCGGGCCGGGGGCCGAGCAGCCGGCCACCGCGAACCCACCGGCCGCAAGCAGGGCCACCACCCGGGAACGTCGCATGGCTGAGGAGCCTACCGGCGGGGCGCGGGGTCCCTGGGCAGGCCCTGGGCCGGGAAGCTCCCGGTCGGCTCGGGGCGCAGCGGCCGGTCGCCGCCGAGGCCCGGCACGAGCGAGCCGCCGCGGCGCACCAGGTACGTCTGGGCCAGGCCGACCGCCAGCACGATCGTGATCACGAGGAACCCGATCCAGTACGTCGGCGGCAGCAGCAGGCCGACCGCGCCGCCGACGCACCAGGCCAGCTGCAGCACGGTTTCCGAGCGGCCGAACGCCGAGGCGCGCGACTCCTCGGGCAGGTCCTCCTGGATGACGGCGTCGAGGCTGATCTTCGCCAGCGCGCTGGCCGTCGCGCCGATCAGGCCGACGATCGCGGCCGTGGCCAGCCCGGGCAGGATCGTCGCGACCAGCGCGGCCAGTACGCAGCCCGCCACGCACCCGACGATCACCTGATCGGGGCTCCCGAAGTGCAGGCGCGAGCCCAGCGCGTTGCCGAGGAACCCACCGGCGCCCGCCGCGGCGCCGATCACCCCGAGCAGCAGCAGCTGCATGAACGGCGTCTGCCCGCTGCCCTCGGTCTGCGCCTTGACGGCGAACGCGGCGAACATCATGAGGAAGCCGGTGAGCACGCGCACCGAGCCGTTGCCCCACAGCGCGACGACGATGTGCCGGCCCATCGGCTGGCGGCGCTTCTTCTCCTTCGGGTGCGCCGAAAGCGACGTCGGCACCTCGCCCTCGGTCGCCTCCACCCAAGCCGGGATCCGCATGGACTGCACGGCCGCGGCGACGCAGATCAGCGCCGTGAACCACAACGCGCCCGCGGAGCCGGTGATCGCGTTGACCCCGCTGGCCAGCGCGCCGAAGACGCCCGCGGCGACCAGCCCGAACGTGGTCAGGCGCGCGTTGGTCTTGGAGAGCGTGATCTCCGAGGGCAGCACCCGCGGCGTCACCGCGGCCTTGAGCACGGTGAACGACTTCGACAGCACCATCATCCCGAGCGCGGCCGGGTACAGCAGCCAGTCGTCGAAGTGCAGCGCCATCACGACGGCCATCAGGCCCTGGCCGACCGAAGACGCGCACATCGCCAGCCGTCGGCCGCGCTGCACCTTGTCGAGCGCGGGCCCGATCACCGGCGCGACCAGCGCGAACGGCGCGATCGTGATGAGCAGGTAGAGCGCCACCTTGCCCTTGCTCTCGCCGCTGGTCGCGGCGAAGAAGAGCGTGTTGGCCAGCGCGATCGCCATCGCCGCGTCGCTGGCGTAGTTCAGCATCACGGCGTAGGTCAGCGAGGTGAGGCCGGACTTCTCGGCGCCGTCGGCCTTCGTTGCGCGCTGGAAGGCGTCGACGGCCTGGCCGGTCAGCTGCCGGCTGCGCATCGCCGCCACCCGGGTGACGGTGATCTTCTTCGGCAGCTTCGGCGCGCCGCCCGGCGTCCGCGGCTCTTCGCGCGGCGGCTCCTCGGGCTCCGGCGGCCGCGGCTCGCCCGCGTAACCGCCGGTGTCGTAGTGCTCGTACTCGCCGCTGCCGGGGTGGCGTTCACCCTGGTAGAAGCCACTGCCGGGCGGCTCGCGGCGCACCGGCTCGGTGCGGTGCGGGTCATACGGCCGGGCACCGCGCGGTGGCGGCGGCCGGCGGGTGGCGGCGGTGGGTGCCTCGTTCGCGTCCGGCGTCCAGCGTCCGGCCTCCTCCGGGGCCCGGCGACCGTTGTCTTCCGGGGTCCGGCGACCGGCGTCTTGGGGACGGCCGGCGCGCGGCGGCGCGGGCCGTTCGGCGCGGGTGGGCGGCTCGGCGCGGCCCGGCTGCGGGGCGACGCGGGTGGGGGGCGGCGGGCTTCCGTGCGCGGCGCGGGGCGCGGCCGCGTCCCGCCAGTCCCGCGCCTGCGCGGCGCCGGGCTCCGGCGTCCAGCGCCGCTTGGACTTCCGGCCGCGCGGCTGCCCCGGCGGGGTGCCGTCGGAGCGGGAGCCGAAGAGTGCCACGTGTCAATCCTGCCTTACCGGGGGCCGGTTCCGCCTGCTCATCCGTGCTTTCACGCCGGAGCCGGGACGAACCTCACCCGGAACGTGACCGGCCACTGCTTCCCGGTGAGCAGGAAATCGCCGGTGCCCGGGACGGCGGCGATCCCGTTGAGCACGTCCTCGGCGCCGGTCGCGTTCGCTTTCGCGCGCAGCTGACCTGCGTCGATGGTGCCGGTGACGCGTCCGGTCGCGGCGTCGATCCGCAGCACGGTGTCGGTGTGCCAAACGTTTGCGTAGACGTCGCCGCCGACGCATTCCAGCTCGTTGAGCTGGTCGCGGCCGACGTCGACGCTCCCGGTGACGGCGAAGGTCTTCGGGTCCCGGAAGGTCAGGCGAGAGGAGCCGTTGCTCATCACCAGGCGCCCGTCGGCCTGGTGGCACAGGCCCCAGCCTTCGCCCTGGAACGGGACGCGCCGCAGCTCGGCGAGGGTACCGGCGTCGCGTTCGATGGCGAAGCCGTCCTGCCAGGTGAGCTGCCACAGCGTCGGCCCGAGGACGGTGACGCCTTCGCCGAACAGCGGCGACGGCAGGGTGGCGGTGACCCGGGGCGGCCCGCCCGCCGGACCCGCGGTGAGGGTGGACTTCCCGGCGAGCCCGGTGCTCTCGTACAGCGTGTCGCCGGCGAACTCGAGGCCCTCGGTGAACGCGGCGGGGTCGTGCGGCAGGGTCCCGAGCACCTGGACGGTGAGCCGTTCGGGGCCGGCGGGTTGTTCTTGGGCACCGGCGCAGCCGCCGAGCGCGGCGGCCAGCAGCAGGACGGTGACGATCGGCGTGCGCACGATGAACAGCCTGGCACGGGCGCCGCGGATGCGTGCGGCACAATTGGCCGCATGACTTTGCTGCTGACCCTGGACGACGGTTCCGTGCAGCGCAAACTCGCCGATGCGGTGGAGTTCGCGCGAGCTGCGGTGCTGGAGGACGCACCCGAGGAGCAGCTCGGCGCGCACGTGGGGGTCACCCGCGAGGACGCGGTCACGGCGAGTCACCTGTTCGAGGCCCAGGTCCCGGGCTACGGAGGCTGGCGCTGGTCGGTGACGGTCGCCTTGGCGGGCGACGACGAGCCGGTGACGGTCAGTGAGGTCGTCCTGGTGCCGGGCCCGTCGGCGCTGGTGGCACCGGCGTGGGTGCCGTGGGAGCGCCGCGTCCGCGCGGGCGACCTGGGTGTGGGCGACATCTTCCCGACGCAGGAGAACGACCCCCGCCTGGCCCCGGCGTACGTCCAGTCGGACGACCCGGCGGTGGAGGAGGCCGCCCACGAGGTGGGCCTGGGCCGCATCCACGTGCTGTCCCGCTTCGGCCGCACCGAGGCGGCGAGCCGCTGGCACGCGGGCGAGTTCGGCCCGCGTTCGGACATGGCCCGCAGCGCGCCGGACGTGTGCGGGACGTGCGGGTTCTTCGTGCCGCTGGCGGGCTCGCTGCGCGGCGCGTTCGGGGTGTGCAGCAACGACATCGCCCCGGCGGACGGCCACGTGGTGGACGTGGAGTACGGCTGCGGAGCGCACTCCGAAGTCGAGGTCGAGGTGACATCCTCGATCCCGGTGGCCGAGCTGGTGTACGACGACTCGTTGTTGGACTTCGCGCCGGCCCCGGAGGTGGTGGAGACACCGGCGGCCGAGCCGGTGACGGCGGTGGCGGAGTCGGACGTGTCGTCGGCGGAGGTCGAGCCGGAGTTGGTGGCGGCCGAGCCGGTGGTCGCGGAGGCGGACGTGTCGTCGGCGGACGCGGCGGCTGAGCCGGTGGCCGGGGGTGCGGCCGGGCCGGAGGCTGACTCGGCGGAGACCGCGGCGCCCGAGGGCGCGGAGGCTGAGCCGGTGACTCCGGAGACCGCGGTGGCCGAGCCGGTGGTTTCGGAGGCCCCCGTGGCCGAGCCGGTGACTTCCCAGACGGCCGATCAGGCTGCAGCGGGGGTGGCTGAGCCATCGGCGCCGGTCGTGGCTGAGGAGGATTCCGAGCCGGGCGAAGCGGCGGTGGCCCAAGAGGTGGCCGAGCCGGGCGAGGGTGCGGCTGAGCCGGCGCCGGTGGAGGCGACCGGACCGGTCGCCGAGCCGACCGAGCCCGAAGGTGCGGCTGAGCCGGTCGAGCTGGAGACCGAGAGCGCGGCCGAACCGGTGGCACCGGAGGCGGCCGATGAAGGTGCCGCGCCTGCGCCAGTCGAGGGGACCGAGCCGGGCGGAGCTCCGGTGGCCGATGAGGTTGCCGAGCCGGTGGTGGCCGAGGTGCCGGAGCCCGCGGAAGCCGAGCCGACTCAGGCCGAGGTCACCGACGCGACCGTGCTGCCCGCCCCGCTGGAGCCGAAGGAAACACCGGCTGAGTCGGAGGCGGGGGAAATCCCGGTGGCTGCGGAGTCGGATGCGGCTGAGGTGGATCCGGTTCCGGTCGAGGTCGCCGATTCGTTGGCGGGCGGTGGCGAGGAGTCAGCTTCGGCTGAGGGGATTCCGGTGGCTGCGGAGTCGGATGCGGCTGAGGTGGATCCGGTTCCGGTCGAGGTCGCCGACTCGCTCGCGGGCGGTGGCGAGGAATCAACTCCGGCGGGGGAAATCCCGGTGGCTGCGGAGTCGGATGCCGCTGAGGTGGATCCGGTCCCGGCCGAGGTCGCCGAGCCGTTCTCCGGTGGTGGTGAGGAACCGGCCGCGGTGGCGGGGCCTGCCGAGGCCGAGCCGACTCCGGCCGAAGTCACCGACGCTACCGACCTTCCGGTCGCCCCGGCGGGGAGCCCGGAAGCCGCGGATGAGGCGCAAGCCCAGGTCGACCGCGCTCCCGAACGGTGATCGGCGACACCCCTCAGCCGGGCGATCCCTTCGGGACCGCCCGGCTCCGTGAGGCCACCCTGCGCTCCTGGCGGGACTCGCCCACCCGGCTCACCGAAGACACCAACGTCGAACGGGACCTGCGGGTCGGCGCCTACCGGGACCGGCTCTTCGTCGAGCTCGCGCAGAACGCCGCCGATGCCGCCATGGCCGCGGGCAGGCCCGGGCGGGTTCGGGTGTCCCTTGTGGACTCCGAACTCCGGTTCGCCAACACCGGCGCTCCGCTCGACGCGCGGGGGGTGGCCTCGCTCGCGTCGCTGCGGGCGTCCGGGAAATCCGGTGACACCGTCGGGCGCTTCGGGGTCGGGTTCGCCGCCGTGCGGACCGTCTCCGATGAACCCGTCGTCGTCTCCGCCACCGGTGGGGTTGCCTTCTCCGCCGAGCGCACCCGGCTCGCCGCGGGGATCGACGGCGACGTTCCCGTCCTGCGGCTGCCCTGGCCCGTACCCGCCGACGTGCCGGCCGGCTTCGACACCGAAGTGCGGCTGCCGCTGCGGGACGGCGTCGACGGGCGGGCGCTGCTCGACGAGCTCGCCCGGGACGTCGCCGATCTGCTGCTCGCCCTGCCCTGGCTCGCGGAATTCGACGTCGACGGTCGCGTTTGGACCCGGGAAACCGACGGTGACGTCGTCGCCATCCGCGGCCCGGAAACGGAAACGCGCTGGCTGACGCACCGCGGTGACGTCGTGTGGGCCGTCCCGGTCGACGCCGACGGCACGCCGCGGCCGCTCGAAGAGGACGTTCTGCGCGCCCCGACGCCGACCGATGACGGCCTTTCACTGCCCGCCCGGTTGATCGCCTCCGTTCCGGTCGAACCGTCGCGCCGCCGGGCGCTGCCCGGTCCGGAACTGGCGCAGGCACTCGAGGTGGCGGCGAAGGAGTACGTCGGGCTCGTGCGGCTGCTGCCGCCCGAGCAGCGGTTCGCGCTCGTTCCGGTGCCCGGGTTTCCGAAGTCGACTGTGGACAACAAGCTGCGCGACGAAGTCCTGGCGGCGCTCGGCGTGGAACCCTGGGTATCCACAAAGGATGGCGGCGAGGTCGCCGGTCGGCGGGCCCGGGTGCTGGACGTCGACGTGCCCGGGCTGTCCGCGCTCCTCGTCGATCTCGTGCCCGGTCTGGTCGAAGGGCCCACGCAGGTCATCAAGTCCGTTGCGGGGCAGGTAATCGGCATCGAAGAGGTGCTGGAAACGCTGACCGGTGTCACTCGCGATCCGGGCTGGTGGCGGGAGGTCTACGCGGCACTGACGATCGCTGTCGAGTCGCACGTGCTCGCCGCGGACCGGCTCGACGGGCTGCCGGTTCCCCTCTCGGACGGCCGGACGCTGCCGGGCGCCCGTGGCTGCCTGCTCGTCGAAGGCTCGGCCGAACTGCTCGACCTCCTGTCCGATGTGGACATTCCGGGCCTGCGGCTGGTGCACCCCGCGGCGTCGCACCCGCTCCTGGAACGCCTGGGCGCCAAGCACGCCGACGCCCGCGAGCTGCTCAACGCCGACCAGCTGCGTGACGCCGTGGAGCGCAGTGTCGAGGACGTCCGGTCCGGGTTGGACGGTACGACGCTCGCCGGCGCGGTGCTGCGGCTGATCGCCGACTGCGGGGACGACGCCCCGCGCTGGGTCGGCGCGCTCGCGCTGCCGGGCACCGACACCTGGCGCCGCGCCGACGAACTCGTGCTCCCGGCGTCGCCGCTGCTCGACATCTTCGACGAAGAGGTCTTCGAGGAAGACGGCGCGCTGGACGTCCTGGACGAGGACTTCGCCGGGGACTGGCCGCAGAGCACCCTCGAGGCCGCCGGCGTGCTCGACTCCTTCGCCGTGGTCGTCGACGACGAGCCGTTCGAACCCGACCACGACCTGCCCGACGAAGAAACCTGGTGGGACTCCCTGCCGGAACCGCCGTCGACGCTCGTCGCGATCCGGGACCTCGACCTCGTCGCCGACGACGCGTGGCCCGCGGCCATGAGGTTGCTCGCCGCGCGACCCGAGACCTGGCACGCCCTCCGCGCGCCGCACGGGCACGCCGCCTGGTGGATCGCCCAGTACGCCGTGCTCGAAGGGGCCGCGCCGAACGAGTGGCGGCTGCCGGACGCCGACCTGGCCGGGCTCTTCGACGAGGTCCCCGACGTCAGTCTCGGCGAAGAACTGCTCGAAATCGCGGGGGTGCGCAAAGACCTGAGCTTGTCCGGTGTGGACGAAGCACGGGACCTCCTCGACCGGCTGGCCGACCCGGACCGCGTGGTCTCACCCGGGCTGACCACCCGCGCCTACGCCGCCGTCGTCGAGTCCGGTGTGGAGCCGAGTGCGCCGCGGGCCGTGCGGGCCGCCGACGGGTCCGTTGTGGACGACGCCGTCGTCCTGGACGTGCCGTGGGTGGCCGGGGCGCTCGAGCCCGATCGGTACGTGGTCGCTCCCGAGGACCCGGAGCGGCTCGCGGACCTGCTCGACCTGCCGCTCGCGAGCACCGAGGAGGCACGGGTCGTCAGCGAAGGCGAGTACGCGCCCTGGGCCGAGCTCCCCGCGCTGAAGCTCGTCGCGGACCAGCTCGGCATCCGGCTCCCGGACGGCGGCGTCCTGGTGCACGACCCGCTCACCGTGCGCGTCGAGGGCGCCGAGCACGACGTCCAGTGGTGGTCCGACGACCGGCTGCACGCGGCCGACACGTCGGAGGGCCTGGCGCGCGCGTTCGCCTGGGCGGCCGGGCGCTGGCCGGACCGGCACCTGATCACCGCGCTGCTCGACGACCCGTCGCCGCGGACCCTGCTGAACTAGGCAAGGGCGCGAAGCGCCTCGCAGGAGTGACCCCTAGAGCCGCTGGGCCGACTTCGACCCGCGGCGGGCGGCGGCGCGCTGCCAGGCGATGATGGCCATGCCGACGAAGCCGAGCGCGAAACCGGACAGCGCCGTCTGCACCCACAGCCCCGAAGTCGTGAAGAAGAGCACCACCAGCGCGACAGCCCAGATCGAGGTGCCTACGATCACCACCGGCGTCAGGTCGGTCAGCTTCTTGGGCAGCTCCGGCGTGTGCCGCAACGAGCCCGTAACCTCCGGTGGATTGATCGGTTCACTCACGAGGTGCAGGGTACTCCGCAGCAGCGAGAGAATGGGCAGGCGAATGGCGGAGCAGGAGACGACCCGCACCGGGACGTCCACACTGGACCGGTTCTTCAAGATCACCGAGCGGGGGTCCACCGTGCCGCGCGAGCTGCGCGGCGGTCTGGTCACCTTCGTGACGATGGCCTACATCGTAGTGCTGAACCCGCTGATCATCGGCAGCTTCTCGGCCGACGACGCGGGCGCGCACAAGGACGTCCTCGGCGGCATCCTGCCGGTGCCGCAGGTCGCCGCGGTGACCGCGCTCGTCGCCGGCGTCATGACCATCCTCATGGGCCTGGTCGCGAACTACCCGTTCGCCATCGCGACCGGCCTCGGCATCAACAGCCTGGTCGCGGTCACCATCGCCCCGCAGATGACCTGGCCGGAGGCCATGGGCCTGGTCGTCATCGAGGGCGTGATCATCGTCCTGCTGGTGCTCACCGGGTTCCGGACCGCGGTGTTCCGGGCGGTGCCCGCCTCGCTGAAGTCCGCGATCGCGGTCGGCATCGGCGTGTTCATCTGCCTGATCGGCCTGGTCGACGCCGGGTTCGTGCGGCGGCTGCCGGACGCCGCGCACACGACCGTCCCGGTGGGCTTGGGCATCGGCGGGTCGATCGCCTCCTGGCCGACCGCGGTGTTCGTCGTCGGCCTCCTGGTCACCGGCATCCTGGTCGTCCGCAAGGTCAAGGGCGCGATCCTGATCGGTGTGCTGACCTCGACCGTGCTGGCCATCGTCGTCGAGGCGATCGTCAAGGCCGGGCCGTCGCAGGGCACGAACCCGAAGGGCTGGAACCTCGGCTACCCGGCGCTGCCCGACCAGGTCGTCGGCCTGCCGAGCCTCTCGCTGGTCGGCGACGTCTCGTTCGGCGCCTGGACGCGGCTGCCGATCATCACCGTCTGCCTGCTGGTGTTCACGCTGGTCCTGGCCGACTTCTTCGACGCGATGGGCACCATGACCGGCCTGGCGAAGGAGGCCGACCTGCTGCCGGCGGACGGCCAGCTGCCCAACGTCGGCAAGGCGCTGTTCGTCGAGGGCCTCGCGGGCGCGGCCGGCGGGTTCGGCTCGGCCAGCTCGAACACGGTGTTCGTCGAGTCGGCGTCGGGGATCGCCGAAGGCGCGCGGACGGGGCTGGCGAACGTCGTCACCGGCGTCCTGTTCATCGCCGCGATGTTCCTGACCCCGCTCTACCAGGTCGTGCCGGTCGAGGCGGCCGCGCCCGCGCTGGTCGTCGTCGGCGCGATGCTGATGGCGCAGGTCCGCGACATCGACTTCACCGACTACTCGATCGCGTTGCCGGCCTTCCTGACCATCGTCGTCATGCCGTTCACGTACTCGATCGCCAACGGCATCGGCGCCGGGTTCGTCAGCTACGTCGTGATCCGCGCGGCCACCGGCAAGGCCCGCCAGGTGCACCCGCTGATGTGGGTCATCGCGCTGGCCTTCGTGGCGTACTTCGCGGTCGGGCCGATCCAGGCGGCGTTCCGCTGATCAGCCGGCGTCGGAGGCCTTGAGCGCCTCGGTCAGGACGGACAGGTTCTCGGAGAAGCCGGCCTGCGGAGCGTCGTAGCGGATGGTGATCAGCACCTCCCCGACGCCGAGGCCGACCTCCCGGACCTGCCGCGGTTCGCCCTGCCGCTGGTAGGTGAAGTCCCATTCGGCGGCGTCGTAGGAGTCGATCTGGCCGTGCTCGGCGAAGGAGGTCAGCCGGTAACCCGGGTCGCGGTTCGTCTTCGCCAGGGCTTTCAGTCCGCTCAGCGGATCCTCCTGCTCGAGCGGTACGCGGTCGGTCTCGAGGACGAAGCGCCCGGTCGGGTCGGTGTAGGTCGCGTGGTCCCCGGCGTGGTCCGACGGCCAAGCCGGTACCGGGATCGAGATGGCCGACCCGCGGCCGCCGGCCGACTCCGGGAACCGGTAGACCTCGAGGTGCCCCACCTCGATGCGGGGCGTGGGCGTGGGCGTCACCGATGGCGACGGCGACGGTGCGGCCGCGGGTGCGTCCTCACCGCCACTTGCGAACTGCGCCACCACGATTGCCAGGGCCGCTACGCCGACCACGGCCGTGCCCACCAGCTTCTTGTTCATCCCGCTCCCCAGGTTGTGCCCCTGGTGAGGACGTGCGGGCCCGGTCCGGGTTGCCGGTTGACCGAGATCACCCGTGCGGCGGAAGTTTCGTAAGGTATGCTAACTATATGTCCGGCGACACGCACGAACGCTCGTTGGCGAGCCGGCTGCGTCTCGCGGTGGTCCGGCTCAACCGCCGGCTGCGGGCCCAGCGCGTCGGGGGCGACCTCAGTTTGACGCAGGTCGCGGCGCTGTCCACCTTGCACAAGTGCGGTGCGCTGACCCCGGGTCAGCTCGCCGCGAAGGAAGGCGTCCAGCCACCTTCGATGACGAGGGTGATCGCCGCGCTCGAGGAGCTGGGGTTCGTCGAGCGGCGCCCGCACCCGACCGATGGCAGGCAAGCCATCGTCGAGCTCTCCGAGAGCGGGCTGGCGTACGTGCTCAAGGCCATCTCCGTGCGGGAGGCCTGGCTGGACCGGCAATTGGCGGAACTCGGCGACGAAGAGCGGGAAGTGCTCTCGAAAGCCGCCGAAATCATCGACAGGATGGCGGGGAACTAACCACGGTGACGACCACGGGTAGCGAAACCAAGCGTTCGATCCAGACCACTGCTACCCGGGAAACGGCCTCACCGCCGTCGGCGTCACCCCCTTCCGAAGCCAAGCGCGGCAGCATGTTCGCCTCGCTGCGCGTCCGCAACTACCGGCTGTTCTTCACCGGCCAGGTCATCTCGAACATCGGCACCTGGATGCAGCGCATCGCCCAGGACTGGCTGGTGTTCACCCTCAGCGGCAACAACCCGATCGCCCTCGGGGTCGCGGTCGCGCTGCAGTTCACGCCGACGCTCTTCCTCTCACTGTGGGCCGGTGTCCTCGCCGACCGCGTCGACAAGCGGCGGCTGCTCACCTGGATCCAGGTGGCGGCGTGTTCGCAGGCCGTGCTCCTCGGCGTGCTCGACCTGAGCGGGATCGCCGCGTTGTGGCACGTCTACGTCCTGTGCTTCACGCTCGGCGTGACGGCGGCGCTGGAAGTCCCGACGCGGCAGTCGTTCGTCGCCGAGATGGTGGGCCGCGACCAGGTGGCCAACGCCGTCGCGCTCAACTCCTCGATCTTCAACATGGCGCGGATCGTCGGCCCGGCGATCGCCGGGTTCGCGATCACCTGGATCGGCACCGGCTGGCTCTTCATCGCGAACGCGCTGAGCACGGTCGCGGTGATCACCGGGCTGATCCTGATGAACCCGGACAAGCTGTTCCGCGTCGCGGCCGTGCCGCGCGAGAAGGGCCAGCTGGCCGAGGGCCTGCGGTACGTCCGCCGCCGGTCGGACCTGATGACGGTGATGGTGCTCGTGCTCTTCGTCAGCACGTTCGGCATCACGTACTTCAGCTCGCTCCCGATCGTCGCGGCGAACGTCTTCCACACCGCGGCCGACGGCTACGGCCTGCTCTCGACGCTGGTCGCGGTCGGCACGTTCACTGGCGCGCTGATGTCCGCCCGCCGCGGCACCAAGGGACGTCCGCGGGTGCGGCTGATGCTGGTGTCGGCGTTCTTCCTCGGCGTGTTCGAGCTGCTCACGGCGTTCATGCCGACGTACCTGACGTTCGGCCTCGGCCTGATCCCGCTCGGCTTCGCCACGATGACCTTCCTCAACACGGCGAACGCGCTGGTGCAGACGTCGGTCAGCCCGGAGATGCGGGGACGCGTGATGGGCCTGTACGTCCTGGTGCTGATCGGGGGGAACCCGATCGGCGGGCCGATGGTCGGGTGGATGGCCCAGGAGTTCGGCGGGCGGTCTCCGTTCTACATCGGCGGGGCGGTCTCGGCGGTGGCCGCGGTGGTGTGCGCCCTGGTGCTGATCCGGCGGGGCGGGGTGTCGTGGCCGGTGAAGCGGGGATTCGGGCTGCGAGTGCTGAAGCGGGCGAAGGCCTGACGAGTGGTAGCGGGTCGTGTTCATAGGGCGACAGTAGCGACGGCCACCGACAGAAACCGGCCGTTCAGGACCCGGATGTCACCCGCAAGAGTGAGATCGGGGTCTCCCAGCCGAATCTCTTGCCCGAGCAGATGAGGTTAGGCTAACCTCATGCATGTCCGCTTCGTGGTGGGAGCGGCAGTCAGTTCGGGAACGGACGGAGCCTCGGTCCTGGGAAAACCCCAGGCCGGGGCTCCGTTCATGTCAGCGCAGTGTCCGGCTGCGGCGCACCGCTGGTCAAGGGGCTCCCGCCCGGTGGTACCGGCAGTTTCGTCAACGTCATCCCGAAGTACACGCGGTACGCCGTGCGGATCGCCTCCGGGGACGCCAAGCGGACCTCGTTCCGCACCCCGTCCACCGTCTCGATCAACCGGTCGCCCGACAACGTCACCCGGCCCTGGGAGGTCGGGCGGGAGCACGTCAGGGACTGCGTGAAGTGGGATTCCGGGGACGTCGTCTGCCACCACGCCATCGGGACGAAGTCGGTCAGTGGGCGCGGGCGGCGCTCCAGGCGGTACTGCGGCTTGCCGTCCAGGAGCACGTCGAAGTCGCCGTGCGGGGCGTCGAGCACCAGGAACTCGCCGTCCGGGTCCGGCTGGGCGTCCACCGCGGACAGCCGCAACGGGTGCCGGGAGAACCGGCCGAAACCGACGTCCACCAGCCAGTCGTCCGCCAGGGAAACCACGATCGCCGCGTGGTCGAGGGGCGGACCCGGCGTGCCGTCGGCGTCGAACACCTGCGCCGCGTGCAGTGAAGCGTCGTACCCCAGCGCGCGCAGCAGCGCCGCGAACAGGCCGTTGAGCTCGTAGCAGAACCCGCCCCGCCGGCGGTGCACGATCTTGGCGAACAGCGCGTCCTCGTCCAGGACGACGGGCTCGCCGAGATGGCTGCTCAGGTTCTCGAACGGCACCGCGGCCAGGTGGCGTTCCTGCAGGTGGCGCAGCGTCGCGAGGTCGGGCGCCGCCGGGCGGCCGACGCCGAGGCGGTCCAGGTACGCGTCGATGTCCATGCGCCCACTCAAACACCTCGACCGCGCTCGAGGTCAAGGGATTTTCACCCGGCGACGAAAAACGGGGCCCTCCGGGAGGAGGACCCCGTTCGACGAGGAACGGCTCAGCCGAGCAGCAGGCCGTTGCCGCCCGCGACGGCGTTGTCGAAGCGCTTGCTGATCTCCGCCCAGTTGAAGATGTTCCACAGGGCCTTGACGTAGTCCGGCTTCACGTTCTTGTAGTCCAGGTAGAACGCGTGCTCCCAGACGTCGACCAGCAGGATCGGCACGGTCGGCAGGATCAGGTTGTTGTGGTGGTCGCGCAGCTGCTGGGTGATCAGCGTCTTGCCGATCGGGTCCCAGGACAGCGCGCCCCAGCCGTTGCCCTGGATCGTGGTCGAGACGGCGGTGAACTGCGCCTTGAACTTGTCGAAGGAGCCGAACGCCTCGTCGATCGCCGCGGCCAGCTCGCCGGTCGGCTTGTCGCCGCCTTCCGGCGACAGGATCTTCCACCACACGACGTGGTTGGCGTGGCCGGCCAGGTTGAAGGCCAGCGTGGTCTCCAGGCCGACGATCGAGCCGAAGTCGTTCGCTTCGCGGGCGGCTTCGAGCTTGTCGAGCGTGTCGTTCGCGCCCTTGACGTAGGTCGCGTGGTGCTTGCTGTGGTGCAGCTCGTTGATCTCGCCGGAGATGTGCGGCGCGAGGGCGCCGTAGTCGTAGTCGAGATCGGGCAGCTCGTAGCGGGCCATTGGCCCTCCTTCTGTCTTCGACACAAGTTTCCGGTACCGAACCTAGTAGCACACGCTCCTCCGCGGCGAGCGGGGGCGTGTCGTGATCACCGCCTGGGATGACCGGCTCGTGGGTGGCGTACCCGGGGGTCCGGCACCCGAAACCGAGCCTGCAACCTGCAGTTAACTGGAGGTCAACGGCCTGTGAGATCAGGCACGGAACTCGTCCAGCCGGGCCGCCAGCTCGTCGAAGACGGCGACGTTGCACTCGAAGGCCACCACGGTCTCGTCGATCACGCGGGCGCGCTCGGCCTCGTCCCAGGGCGCGTTGTCCAGCTTCGCCCGGTACTGATCGCGGAACCGGGGCGCGCTGCCGATGCCGTCGAAGTGGTAGAAGAGCGCGCCCGCCTCGGCGAGGTCGTACTGGCGCTCCAGCAACCGCCGGATCGCCTGACCGCCGGCGATGTCGCCCAGGTAGCGCGTGTAGTGGTGCGCCACGTACCCGCCGGCCCACGTCGACGCTTCGCGCACTCGATCCACGTACGCCTGCGTCGAAGCGAGCGGCGTGACCGTCGAGCGCCAGTTCGGGCCGACGAGGTGGGCCAGGTCGCGTTCGAGGTTCGGCAGCCGGCGCAGCTCGTCGAAGACGAACTCGCCCCCGACCGGGTCGCCGGCCATCGCGTCGCTCGCCGCCTCGATCGCGCCGTAGACGAAGTAGTACTGGACGGCCAGCTGGGCGTAGCCCTCCTGCGTCAGCTCGCCGCCGAGCAGGGCGCGCATGTACGTCGAGTAGTTCGCCTTCTCGTGCACCTCGAGCGTCGAGGCGCGCAGGGTCGCCGAGAACGGGCGGGCGTCCGTGGTCACCGACATGGGCAGGCCTCCCGGCGATCGATCTGACACGCTGTCAGAAAGATCGTAGGGCATGATCGGGACTTAGGCCACCCTAAACTGTCGCGCCCACCGCCCGCAGGACGAACCGCACCGCCGCTTCGACGACGTCTTCGAGCCGGCCGGCGGGCCCGTCGACCAGCGCCCGGTTGCCCAGGGCCGCGGTGATCATCGGGATCAGGACGTCCGGGTCCTCGGCCGGCCAGCGGCCCAGGTCGACACCGCCGGTGAGGATCGCGCGCAGCCGGTCGGTGATCGGGTCCGCGTGCGCGCTGATCCGCCGGTACGCCGCGGGCGCCAGCGCCGACGCGAGGGCCGTGCCCGGCGGCATGTGGTATTCGGCCAGCACCCGCAGCTGCAGCCGGACGAAGGTGGCCAGCTGGTCGACCGGGTCGGCCTGGGCCTCGACGGCTTCGGTCAGCCGCTTGACGTACTGCGCCGCTTCGTCCTCGACGAAGGCGACGAGCAGGCTTTCCTTGTCCGGGAAGTGGTTGTACAGCGCCGTCCGGCCCACCCCGGCCGCCGACGCGACCCCGGCGAGGGTGATCGCGTCGAAGCCGCGCTCGTAGAGCTGCGCACGCAGGACGTCGAAGACCCGGGCCCGCACCTCACGCCGGTGCGCCTCCAGCGACTCACCGAGAATCTTCGGCATCCACCCAGGCTAGCGGGAAGCTCAGTCCGCCACCGGCCACGTGTGCACCGGCTCGCCGGACTCCGACAGCTCGAGGTAGCGCCCCAGCATCAGGCTGAGCGCCGCCTCGCGGTCCAGCCCGCGGTCCTGCGCCCGCACGACGTAGTCACGCTGCCAGGTCGCTCCGGTCCGCCGCGCGAGGCACCGGCGCTCGATGATCCCGAGGTAGCGCTCGCGAGCCTCGTCGGACACGTCGGAACGGCGCAGGCCCTCGTGGGCGAGCGGCAGCAGCACGCGCAGCGCCAGCTCGTCCGGCGGGATCCACCCGATGCCCGGCCAGTACAGCTGCCCGTCGAAGCCCCGCCGCGCGCCCGCGTAGAGGTTTTCCTCGGCGGCCTGGAACGACATCTGGCTCCACACCGGGCGTTCCGCCTCGGCCAGGGCGCGCTGGGCACCGTAGAAGAAGGCGGCGTTCGCCACCGTGTCGACCACCGTCGGGCCGGCCGGCAGCACCCGGTTCTCGATGCGCAGGTGCGGCAGGCCGTCGACGACGTCGTACACCGGCCGGTTCCAGCGCCAGATCGTGCCGTTGTGCATGCGCAGCTCGGTGAGCTTCGGCGCCTGGCCCGCGTCGAGCGCCTCGATCGGGTCCTCGGCGTCGGTTTCCGGGAGCAGGCCGGGGAAGTAGCGGACGTTCTCCTCGAACAGGTCGAAGATCGACGTGATCCAGCGCTCGCCGAACCACACCCGCGGCCGCACGCCCTGGTTCTTCAGCTCCTCCGGCCGCGTGTCGGTCGCCTGCAGGAACAGCGGGATCCGCGTCTCGTGCCAGAGCGCCTTGCCGAGCAGGAACGGCGAATTCGACGCGAGGGCGATCTGCAGCCCGGCCAGGCACTGCGCCGCGTTCCAGTGCGCGGCGAACTCCTCGGGCGCGACCTGCAGGTGCAGCTGCACGCTGGTGCACGCGGCCTCCGGCAGGATCGACTCCGCGTAGCTGCGCAGGCGCTCGGGCTGCTGGCCCGGCAGCCCCGAGCCTTCCATGGCGAGCACCGTGCGCTCGCCGCGCGCGGCGAAGATCTGGTCGTTCAGCGTGGAGTACCGGGTCTTGTTCGTGAGCCACTTCTGGTCGAAGTGCTCGTGCTTCAGCGTCGGCAGGATGCCGATCATCGCCAGCGACGACCCGGTGTCGCGGGCTTTCGTCGCCGCGGTGTCGAGGTAGGCGCGCAGGTCGTCTTCGAGCTGAAGCGCGGAATCGCCGGCCAGCGGCCGCGGCGGGACGTTCAGCTCGATGTTGTGCTGGCCCAGTTCGGTGGTGAACGAGGGGTCGTCGAGCGCCTCCAGCACCGCGGTGTTCGTCATCGACGGGCGCAGCTCGCGGTCGACGAGGTTCAGCTCGACTTCGAGGCCGATGTTCTTGCGGGGGAACGAAAAACTGCCGTCGGTGAGCATCCGGGCCAGCGTGTCCAGACAACGCTGCACCTTGCGGCGGTACCTCCCTCGGTCCAGCGTGTTGAACGACTGAGCCTCGAGGTCCATCCCCATGACCATCCCTGCTTCGTGTCGGCGTGGACTAGGACGTGTTTCAGGCCCCGGCGGACAACCGTTACACAGCCGATGCACCCGGGCTAGCGGCCAAACTGGTGCTCTCCGTCACTGGCGGTTAACCGAAAGCAAAATGGCCCCGTTCGTACCACCCGGGGGTGGACGTTCGGACGAGTGAAGCACCCGGCAAGCGGATGACAGACTGACCGGATGGGCGTGATCCACATCGACCACTCCGGCGATCCCCGCGTCGACGATTTCCGCGACCTGTCCACTGCGGACCGTCGGCCCGACCGGCCCGGCGGACGGGGGCTCGTCATCGCCGAAGGCACCGTCGTGGTGGCCCGGCTGCTGGCGTCCCGCTATCCGGTACGGGCGCTGCTGGGCGTGTCGCGGCGGTTCGCCGAACTGGCCGGTGACCTGGCCGGATTCGAAGACGTGCCCCAGTACGTCGCCTCCGCGGAGACGATGGCCGACGTCGTCGGGTTCCACCTCAACCGCGGGATCCTCGCCGTCGCCGACCGGCCCGCACCGCTGACGGTTTCCGAAGTGACCGGCGGCACCGGGCCGATCGCCGTGCTGGAAGGCGTGGGGGACCACGAAAACCTCGGCGCGCTGTTCCGCAACGCGGCGGCGCTCGGCGTCGGCGGCGTGCTGCTCGGCCCCGGCTGTTCCGACCCGCTGTACCGGCGCAGCGTGCGCGTGTCGATGGGCCACGTCCTGCGCGTGCCGTTCGGGCACCTGGCGGACTGGCCGGGCGGCCTCCACGACCTCCGGGCGCGCGGGTTCACCGTTGCGGCGTTCACCCCGCGGCCGGGCTCGATCCCGCTGCCCGCGCTGCGCGAGCACGCGCCCGGGCGCGTGGCGTTGCTGTTCGGCGCGGAAGGTCCCGGACTGACCGAGACGGCGCTCGCGGCGGCGGATCATGCCGTCCGGATACCCATGCCGGCCGGAGTCGATTCACTGAACATCGCCACAGCCGCCGCCGTTGCCTTCTACGAACTGGCCCGGGGCGGCTAAAGTTCTGCTTTCGAGGTGGGGAGGGACACATGGAGCTGCGGATCCGCGGCGAGCGCGCCGTGCTGGCCGGACCGGGCGGGGAGCACGCGCGCGAGGTGGACCCGCACAAGCTCGCGATCGGCGCCGACCTGGCCCAGGCCCTGCACGAGTGGGCGCGCGTGGCGTCCGCGGTCACCGCCGATCCCGGCGCGGAGGCGGGCGCGGTCGTCTCGCAGCGCGGCCGCCAGCTGGCCGGCCGGCTGGCGGCGGTGATGGGCACCGCCGTGCGGTTCGTGGACCCGGTGACCGGGGCCGACACGGTGGTCGAGCCGCCCGCGCCGTCCACCGAACCCGGCCAGCGGTTCCTCCGCTCGGTGCTCGGGCCGCCCGGCCCGCCCGGCGAGCCGACGCCGTGGCTGACCGGCCTGACCGTCTCGGCGTTCATGGCGGCCGTGGTCGTCGTGGCCATGCTGGCGCTGGCGTCCACGCTGGCGCGCGAAACCAGCGGCTGGCTGGCGCTGGTGGCCTCGGTGATCGTGACGGCCGGGATCACGCCGTCGCTGTGGCTGATCCGCCGCACCCCGATCCTGCGCTGGGCCGCCTACGGCGCGGCGGGCGGTGTCGTCGTCGCGTGGATCGGCGTGCTGGTCATTGCCTTTTGACACAGCTTTCTGACACAGCTTTCTGACACAGGCTGCTAGCGCAGCCGGGCGTACGTCACGAGCGTCCCCTGGGCCCTGGTCGCCGTCTGACCGCGGAAGAAGTAGCCGTGGAACGCGGCGATCTGGCGGGTCAGTTCCGGGGAGACGTCGAACTGGCCGGAGAAGAACGTCACGCTGGCGCTGCCGTCGAACTCCTGCGCGAGCCAGCCGACGCGCGTGGACCGCGGAAGGCCCGCAGCACCCACAGCAGCGGGGGGACTCCCAGCACGGTCAGGCCGAACCCGATCGCGGCGAGGCGTTCCTCGCCGGTCGACGCCGCGGTGATGACGCCACCGCCCAAGCACAGCACCGCCCACACCGCGGGCGCGACGAAGCCGGTGAACGACATCCGGAACTTCCGCGCGGGGACGGGCGAATCGCCGCGCAGCAGCAGGATCCGGTCCGTGCGGTCGGCGAAGTCCGCCGCGGGGCGCAGCCCCTCGCCGCTCGCGATCTCGACGATCCGGGCCGGGGTCAGCTTCGCGTGCCGGACGCTGACCCAGAGCTCGTGGCGGCCGTCGAGGTGGTTGCGCAGCCACTGTTCCCGGTCCGGCGAGCCGGCCGGAACCTCGAAGGACGGCGGGGTCCGCGGCGCCGGCGTGCCGAAAACCAGGCCGGGGCGGGTTTTCCGGAACAACAGGTCGCGCCGGTCGCGGGTCGATTCGCAGGGGCCGGCGCAGAAGTAGCCGTAGCACGAGGCGACTTCGCCCAGCAGCTCGGCGGACACCGACGGCGGCGGCACCACGATCACCTGGGGACTGCCGTCGAACGGCTCGTCCAGCCACGGCATGCGCGGCGACCGGCCGGCGATCGCGCGGACCAGCAACGGCAACGCGACCACGGCGACCACCGCGACCGGGAGGAGCAGGACCGGCCACGTCCGCTCGGCCGTGGCCGCGAACCAGGCGCCCACGACCACCGCGGCGAGGCCGAGGCCGGCGGCCAAGCCCTGCATGGTGCCCAGGCCCGGCCGGCGTCCGGCCGCGCGGGGCCGCAGCTCCTCGTCGGGCAGGCCGGTGCGGCGCAGCAGCAGGAGCCGGTCGGTCACGTCGGCGGTTTCGGCGACCACGGTCATCCCGGCCGCCGCCGCGGCTTTGCCGATGTCGTCACGGCCAAGCCGCAGCCGCCGCGAGCTCGCCCAGAACTGCTCGTGTTCGCCGAGCAGCTTCGCGAGCCGGCGGCGGTCGGCGTCCGTGCCCGGGCCGCGGTCGAACTGCGGCGGGAACACCCCGGGTGCGAACTCGAACCGCAGCGAATCCGGCCGGTCCGGGACGGTTTCGCGGTACCGGCGCGCGTGTGCGGCCTGCCGGATGGTCGCCGGGTCGAGGCCCCACTGCGCCGGCGCCACCTCCGCCACCGGTGCGCCGGCGAAGGCGCGGTACCGCAGTTCGTTGAAGCGCACGAGCCAGGCCTGCTGGTCACGCCGCATGATCGATCCCTCCCACAGCGTGACATCGTAGCCTGACGGGATGGAGCAGCTGGACGCTTTGCGGAAGTTGTGCCTCGCCCTGCCGGAGGCGACCGAGCGGCTGAGCCACGGGTCGCCGGCGTGGTTCGTGCGCGGCAAGAAGACGTTCGTGATGTTCGCCGACGACCACCACGGCGACGGCAGGCTCGCCTTCTGGTGCCCGGCACCGCCCGGAGCGCAGGAGGAGCTGGTGCGCACGGAGCCCACCCGGTTCTTCCGGCCGGCGTACGTGGGGCACCGCGGCTGGATCGGCGTGCGGCTGGACGTCGACGTCGACTGGGCGGAGGTCGACCGGATCGTGCGCGAGGCGTACCGGCAGGTGGCGCCGAAGACGCTCGCGGCGCGGGTGGATTAGCCGCGCTGCGAGCGGACCCCGAGCAGCACGTCCTCCCAGGACGGCACGATCGGGTGGTTCTTCTTGGCCTTCGGCCGCGGTTCCGGCACCGCCGCGTCCTCGTCCGGCTCCGTCGGCACGCGCGGGATCTCGCGGGTGTCGTCGTCCGGATCCGGCTCGGCCGAGGGCAGCTCGGCGCGCTCCGGCTCGACCGAGTCCAGCGTCGGCTGGAACTCCGTTTCGCGGGCCGGCGGGAGGGCGCGGACCGTGCGGGGCGCGCGGTAGGCGTTCGGGTCGAGGAGGACCTCGGCGTTCTCGTCGAGCGCCGTCACCGTGCCGCCGTGCGCACCCGGCGAGAAGGCCCAGTGCGCGCGGTTGTCCGACCGGCCGGCCTTCCACCGGAGCACGACGACCCAGCGGCCGTCGTCGCCCTTCCAGGAGTCCCAGGTGGCCTGCGAGTAGTCGTGCCCGCGGACGCCGAAGCTGTACGCGACGACCTCGCCGAGCGTCTGCACGTCGGGGCCGTCCTCGCGGACCGGGTGGGCGCTCTGCGCCAGTTCGGCGGTCCGGGACCGCTCGAGCAGCACGGGGTAGGCGTAGCGCTCGACGCGCTGCGTCGAGACACCGGCGCTCGCGGCGACCTGCTCGACGGACTCGCCGGCCCGGATGCGCTGCTGGATCTCGCGTGGCCGCATCTGGCTCTCCAACTCGATTTCGATCTGGCCGAGGCGGGTGATGTCACCCCGCGCCGCCGCGCGCAGTCGTTCATCAGCCGGGAGCAGGAAACGAGTACGGCTCGCCGGGTCTTCGAGCACGATGGACTTCCCGTCCTCGTGCAGTCCGACGACTCGCAGCGCCCGCATTGTTCTCGCCTCCCCGATCTTCTTCACCGTTGTGGGTGCCCACGTTAGAACGGCGCGTCGGCTTGACGTGCGAGGCGCGCCGAGTCCGCACCGAACTGCTCACTGTTCATGTTGTGTCCTCCGCATCCTCACCGACCCAGGTCAGCGGCGAAGGGGTGACACGCCGGGCACGCAAAGTCACGATCGAGTGGATCAAGGCGGTTGTTCCTGCCGAGGCGCGGGTTCCGGGCGCTCGGTCAAGACGGCGCGAGCCGCACCGTCACCGCGAGGCCGCCCCGCCGGCCGGGCTGGGCCTCCGCGCGGCCGCCGTGGGCCTGGGCCACCGAGCGGACGATCGACAACCCCAGCCCCGCATTGCGCGGGTCACCAGTCCGCTCCGCGCCGCCCAGCCGGCGGAACGGCTCGAACAGCGTCGGGACCGCTTCGGGCGGGACCACCGGACCCGAGTTCCGCACCTCCAGCGCCGGGTCGCCGCGCACCTCCACGTACACCCAGCCGCCGGAAGCGTTGTACGTGATCGCGTTGACCAGCAGGTTCGTCACCAGGCGCTCGAGCAGCACCGGGTCGCCCGCCACCGTCCGGGGCCGCAGCCGCGTCTCCACCGTCACCCCCGCCGCCTCGGCCTGGGCCGCCGTGGCCCGGACGACCGAAGCCGCGATTTCGTCGAGGCGCACCGGTGTGCGCGCGTGCAGCCCGCGGTCGCTGCGGGCCAGGACCAGCAGGCCCTCGATCATCCGCTCGCTGCGCTCGTTCGTGTGGAGCAGGTGCGTGCCCAGCTTCTTCAGCTCCGCGGGGACGTCGGGGTCGGCCATCGCCACCTCGATCAGCGTCCGCTGCACCGCCAGCGGCGTCCGGAGCTCGTGGGACGCGTTCGCGACGAACCGCTTCTGGCTGTCGAACGACTCCGCGAGCCGGTCGAGCATGCCGTCGAACGTGTCCGCCAGCTCCTTCAGCTCGTCCGGTGGCCCGTCGAGGTTGATCCGCCGGTCGAGCTTGCCCGCCTCCAGCCGCCGGGCGGTGGCGGTGATGTCGTGCAGCGGCCGCAGCGCGCGACCCGCCATCAGCCAGCCGAACAGGACCGCCAGCGCCGCCGTCGCCACCAGCGCGATCGCCGAACCGACCACCAGCGTCGACAGCGTCGAGGAGCGGTACTCGTCGAGCGAGCCGCTGAGCAGCTGCACCGCGGCACCCGGGGACGCGATCGCCTGGGCCGCGACGCCGAAGGTCACGTCGGCGGAGTCGATCGTCGTCGAGGCGACCCGCACCGGGTCCGGGAGCGAGCTCTGCACCAGCAGGTAGTCGATGACGACCAGCGCCAGGCCCGCGAGCAGGAAGAGCGCGCCGTACCAGGCGGTCAGCTTGGTCCGGACGGACAGGCCGGTCACAGCGTGCCGAACCGGTAGCCGGCGCCCGGCACGGTCTCGATCACCGGCGGATCACCCAGCTTGCGCCGCAGCGTCATCACCGCGACCCGCACCGCGTTGGTGAACGGGTCCGCGTGCTCGTCCCACGCCTTCTCCAGCAGGTCTTCGGCGCTGACCACGGCGCCTTCCGCCCGCATGAGCACTTCCAGCACGGCGAACTCCTTCGGCGAGAGCAGCAGGAACCGCCCGTCGCGGGCGGCCTGGTGGCGGGGCAGGTCCAGCACGACGCCGTCGCGCTCCAGCACCGGCGGCAACGCCGGCCGCGCGCGCCGCGACAGCGCCTGCACCCGGGCGACCAGCTCGGCGAACGCGAACGGTTTCGTCAGGTAGTCGTCGGCGCCGAGGCCCAGGCCGGCGACCCGGTCGGTGACGTCGGCGGCCGCGGTCAGCATCAGCACGCGGGCCTCGCCGCCCGCACGGACCACGGCGGCGCAGACGTCGTCGCCGTGCACCTTGGGCAGGTCGCGGTCGAGCACCACGACGTCGTAGCCGTGCACGCCGACGCGTTCCATGGCCTGCTCGCCGTCGTAGCAGACGTCGACGGCCATCGAGAAGCGCCGCAGTCCCTCCGCGACCGAGTCGGCCAGCAACCGCTCGTCCTCCACCACCAGCACCCGCACCGGCCCAGTCTGCGCAGGCAGGCCATAAGGACCGCATAAGCGACGTCGCTTAGCGCGCCCGAATCCCCCGATCCGTAGACCTGGTCCCCATCCGGACGAAAGGAATCGAGCCATGCGGACACGGATCGCCGTCGCGGCGCTCGGGACGGCGCTGCTGCTCGGCGGCTGCGGGGCGAAGGCCGACGACGGGTCGAAGGTCGCCTCGATCTCGACGCCGCCCAAGACGGGCGGCCCCAGCGCCGCCGACAACAGCGGCAAGAGCGACGAGGACAAGATGCGCGACTTCGCCAAGTGCATGCGTGAGCACGGCGTCGACATGCCCGACCCGAAGCCGGCCGGTGACGGCAAGGGCATGGCCATCACGCTGGGCGGGGAGGGCGTCGACACCTCGAAGCTCGACGCCGCGCAGAACGCGTGCAGGCACTTCATGCCCAACGGCGGCGAGATGAAGCCGCCGAGCGCCGAGGAACTCGACAAGATGCGCAAGGACGCCAAGTGCATGCGGGAGCACGGCATCGACATGCCCGACCCGGACCCGAGCGGCAAGGGCGGGATGCGGATCGGCGGGCCGGGCGACGACCCGAAGAAGTTCGAAGCGGCCGCCAAGGCGTGCGGGATGGGCGCGAGCGTGAGTGCCCGAGGGGCGGACAAGTGAACGACGTGACCCACCTGAAGCCACGGCGCCGCGGCCGGACGCGCTGGCTCGTCGCGGCCGCCGTCCTGGTCGTGGTGCTGGGCACCGGCTCCGTCGTCATCCTGACGCGGGTGTCGAGCGCGACCCCCGTCAAGGAGGCCGCGCCGCCCGCGGTCGAGACCGCGGAGGTGGCCAAGACCGACGTGAGCGAAGAAGAAGAGGCCGACGGCACGCTCGGCTACGGCGACGAATCGGTCGTCCAGGGCCGCAAGCCGGGCACGATCACGTCGCTGCCGGCCGCCGGCGCCACCCTGACCCGCTGCCAGGCGGTGTACGGCGTGGACGCGAAACCGGTGCCGCTGTTCCACGGCACGCTGCCGTTCTACCGCGACCTCGCGCTCGGCGTGGACGACGGTGCCGACGTCAAGCAGCTGGAGGAGAACCTCAAGGCGTGCGGCTTCGGCGGGTTCGGGACACCGGACAAGAAGTTCACCGCCGCGACGGCGGCCGCGCTGAAGAAGTGGCAGAAGTCCCTCGGCCTGGCGCAGACCGGCGCGTTCGGCCAGGGCGACGTCGTGCTGACCGCGGGCGAAGTCCGCGTGTCGGCACTGGCGGCCAAGCCGGGCGCGCCCGCGCAGGGCGAGATCCTCAAGACGACCGGCACCGTCCGGTCGGTGCAGGTGAAGCTCGACGCGGCCAAGCAGAGCCTCGCCCAGCCGGGCGCGAAGGCGTCGGTGACGATCAACGGGAAGACGACGCCGGGCACGATCACCGACGTCGGCCGGACCGCCGTCGAGGGCAAGGACCAGGCGGGCCAGGACGACGGCAAGCCCAAGATCACCGTGACCGTCCGGCTCGACGACCCGGCCGCGGCCGGCAGCCTCGACTCGGCTCCCGCGAGCGTCCGGTTCACCAAGGACGTCCACTCCGGCGTGCTCGCGGTCCCGGTCGGCGCGCTGCTCGCGCTCGCCGAAGGCGGGTACGCGGTCGAGGTCGACGACAACGGGCAGCGACGGCTGGTCGCGGTCCGAACGGGACTGTTCAGCGGCGGGAAGGTCGAGGTCAGCGGCACCGGGCTGGCCGCGGGCATGCGGGTGGTGACGACGTCGTGACGCCCGTGCTGCGCGTGCACGAGGTCACGCGCACCTACCCCGGCGGGGTCGCCGCGCTGGACGGCGTCTCCCTCGCCCTGGAAGACGGCGAAATGGTGGGGATCGTCGGGCCGTCCGGGTCCGGCAAGTCCACCCTGCTGCACCTGATGGGCACGCTCGACCGGCCGTCGTCGGGCCGGGTGGAGCTGCGCGGCCACGACGTCGCCGCGCTGCCGGACCGCAAGGTCTCGGCGCTGCGCTCCCGCTGGATCGGGTTCGTGTTCCAGCAGTTCTTCCTCGACGAAGGGATGAGTGCCGTGGACAACGTGTGCACCGGCCTGCTCTACGCCGGGGTGCCGCGGCGACGGCGGCGTGCGCGGGCCTTGGCCGCGCTCGACCGGGTCAAGCTCGGGCACCGGGCGTGGCACCGGCCCGGCGAGCTCTCCGGCGGCGAACGCCAGCGCGTCGCGATCGCCAGGGCCGTGGTCAACGACCCGGCGATCCTGCTGGCCGACGAGCCGACCGGCAACCTCGACACCGGGACCGGCGCGTCCGTGCTCTCGCTGCTGGGGGAGCTGTCCGCCGGCGGCACCACGATCGTCGTGATCACCCACGACCGCGAGATCGCCGCGGGCATGCCCCGCCGGATCGAGCTGCTCGACGGCCACCTGCGGCTCGACACGGGCCTGGCGGGTGTGCGGTGACCGCGGCGGTGAAGCTCCCGGAACCGGCCCGGCTCAAGCCGCCGGACGTCGTCGCGCTCGGCGCGCACGGCATGCGCACGCGACCGGTGCGGGCGGTGCTCTCGGCGCTGGGCATCGCGATCGGCGTCGCCGCGATGGTGGCGGTGCTGGCGATCCCGGCGTCGGGCGCGCAGGCCCTGCACGACCGGCTGGCCGCGCTCGGCCCCAACCTGCTCACCGCCGGGCCGGGGCAGACCCTGTTCGGCGCCAACGCGACGCTGCCGGACGACGCCGTCGCGATGGCCAAGCGGATCGGCCCGGTGCGGGCGGCCGCGGGTACCGGGACGACGTCGGCGAGCGTCCGCCGCAGCGACAAGATCGCCCCGGACGACACGTCCGGGCTGGCGGTGTACGCGGCGCGGCCGGACCTGCTCGCCGTGCTGGGCGGCAAGGTGCGGGCCGGCGCGTTCCTCGCCGCGGGCAACCAGGACTACCCGGTGGCGGTGCTCGGGTCACAGGCGGCGGCCCGCTTGGGCATCGACCACTGTGACATCGGGGGCTTCGCCCCCGGCCGGGGGCTCCGCCACCCGGAACCCCCGAAATGCATCGGTGACCCCGCCCGGCCCCCGCAAGTGCTCATCGGGACCCAGTGGTTCACCGTCGTCGGCATCCTCGCGCCGATGCCGCTCGCGCCGGAGGTCGAGCGTTCGGCGCTGGTCGGCTGGGACGTCGCCAAGCGGCTCCTCGGGTTCGACGGCCATCCGTCCACTGTGTACGTGCGCGCCGAGGAGTCCCAAGTGGACGGTGTGCGGTCGGTGCTGGCCGCGACGCTGAACCCGCAGGCGCCGAACGAGGTCCAGGTGCGCCGTCCGTCGGACGCCCTCGCGGCGCAGAAGCTGACGGACACGACCTACAGCGCGTTGTTCCTCGGCCTCGGCGGGGTCGCACTCCTGGTCGGCGGGGTCGGGGTGGCGAACACGATGGTGATTTCGGTGCTGGAACGGCGGCGTGAGATCGGCCTGCGCCGGGCGCTCGGGGCGACGAAACGGCAGATCCGGGGCCAGTTCCTGGCCGAGTCGGTGCTGTTGTCCGGGCTCGGCGGGCTGGCGGGGGTGCTCGCCGGCGTCCTGGTGACGGCGGGCTACGCGCTCAGCCAGGGCTGGCCCGCGGTCCTGCCGGTGGGGACGCTGGCGGGCGGCGTGGGGGTCGCGGCGCTGGTGGGTGCGGTGGCGGGGGCGTATCCGGCGGTCCGGGCGGCCCGCCTGGCCCCCACCCAGGCCCTCGCCTGAGGAGTTCGCGCGCGTGAGGATGCACTGCTGCCGGGTGGGGAGTTGCTCCTCACCCGGCAGTCAGCACGTTCGAAGATTCCCCACCGCCTCCGCCCGGGTGTTGGATGACCGCAAGGGAGCCGATCGAAGGGCGGAGCGGCTGTGCGAGTCGAGGCGAACCGGCGTGAATTCCTGCGGTGGCTCACGACAGCGGGCGCGGGGCTCGCCGCCGCCGGGGTGGCCCCCGCCCTCTTCGCCCAGGAGGCCGCGGCGGCCGGCAGTGACGTCGTCGTCGTGACCGGGGCGACCGTGGTCGACGGGACCGACGGCCCGGCCCGGCCGGGCTCGGCCGTCGTGCTCGTCGGGGACCGGATCGCCTGGGTGGGACCCGCCGCCGAGCTGCCGCGCTGCGCGGGTGCGCGGGTCGTCGACGGCCGTGGCCGGTTCCTCGTGCCCGGCCTCTGGGACATGCACGCCCACGGCATCGACTACGAAGACATCTGGCCGCCGCTGTTCCTCGCCAACGGCGTCACCGGCATCCGCGAAATGCAGGGTTACGAAGAAAACCGCGTCACCCGCGACAAGATCGCCCGCGGCGAGCTGCTCGGTCCGCGGGTGGTGCTGGCCAGCACCATCCTCGACGGTCCGGTGTCGCTGCTCGGGCCGTCGACCACCAGGGTCGGCACCGTCGCGGAGGCACGGGCCGCGGTCCGGACCGCCATCGCCCAGCGCTCGGACTTCGTGAAGGTGTACTTCTACCTGCCGCGGGACGTGTTCGCCGCGATCGCCGACGAATGCCGCCGCCACCGCCTGCCGTTCGCCGGGCACTGGCCCTACCGGATCCGCCAGCTCGACGCCGCCCGGGCCGGGCAGCGCAGCTTCGAGCACTCCTTCGGGCTGCCGATCGCCACCTCGCGGTACCGGGACGAGTTCCTCGGCCGGCTCGACGCGGAGCCGTTCGACCCGAAGGCCCCGCGCGACTTCTTCAACCTGGCCCGCGAGCTCGACCGGCAGGCCGCGCAGGCCTACGACCCGGCCGCGGCCGCCCGCCACTTCGCCGGTCTCACCGCCCACGGCAGCTGGCTCAGCCCGACCTTCGCGGTCAACCGCGTCATCTCCAAGCCGGCCGGCGCGTTCGCGCACGACCCGCGGAACAAGTACGTCCCGCGGGAGGTCCTCGACCTGTGGGCCGACCGGCTGCCGCTGCTCGCGCCGGCCACGCCCGAGCAGGCCGCCCAGCAAGACGTCTACTTCGAGGCCCAGCTGCGGCTCGCCGGGGAAGCGCACCGCGCCGGAGTCGGGCTCCTCGGCGGGACCGACTGCCTGAACCCGTACGTCTACCCGGGGTTCAGCCTGCACGACGAGCTCGACTTCCTGGTCGCGGCCGGGCTCGGCCCGCGGAAGGCGCTGCAGACGGTGACCCGGGACGCGGCCGCGTTCCTCGGCCGGGCGGACGCCGGGACCATCGCCCCCGGCAAGGCCGCCGACCTGGTGCTGCTCGACGCCGACCCGCTCGCCGACATCCGCGCGGTCCGGCGGATCGACACGGTCGTCACCGCCGGCCGGGTGCTCGACCGGGCCGCGCTCGACAAGCTGCTCGCCGCCGCCGAAGCCGCCGCGAACCGGCGCGCCGGGGCGGCGAACGCCAGGTCAGTGCGGTTGCCGGTGCACGGCTGCTGCTGAGCGCCCGGTAATCTCGGCCGGTCGAAGACCTGGTTCGAGGGGGACGCGTGGCGCTGGCGGGGTGGTCCGGGCGGAAGCTCGCGGGAGCGCTGGTCGTCCTCGAGGTCGCCGCCGTCGTCCTGGTCCTCGTGCTGAAGCGCTTCGACGGCCTCGACCTCGAGGTCTACCTGGGCGGCGCGAAGGCGCTGGCCGAGCAGGGCTCGCCGTACGACGCCTGGGTGCCGACCACGCACCACATCCTGCTGCCCTTCACCTACACGCCGTTCGCCGCCGCGATGTTCCTGCCCGGGACGTTGCTGCCCTTCGCGGTGACGATGAAGCTGCTCAGCATCGCGTCGATCCTCGCGACCGGCGTCGTCGCCTACCTCTACGTCGCGACGCTCAACGGCTCGCTCACCGACGCCACGAAGGTCCGCGGCCGGGCGGTGGCCGCGCTGGTCGCCATCGGCGCCCAGCTCGCCGGGGCCCTGCTCGAGCCGGTGCGCTCGACGCTCGGCTTCGGCCAGATCAACGCGCTGCTCATGGTGCTGGTGGTGCTCGACGTCCTGCTGCCTGGCGAGCGGAAGCGGACGAAGGGCCTGCTCATCGGCGTGGCGGCGGCGATCAAGCTGACGCCGGCCGTCTTCGTCGTGTACTTCCTGTTCCGCCGCGACTTCCGGTCGGCCGCGCGGGTGGTCGCCGGGTTCGTCGTCGCGGGGGCGCTGCTGTGGCTGCTCCGGCCGTCGGCGTCCTTCACGTACTGGACGAAGCTCGTCTTCGACGCGGGCCGCATCGGCGGCGTCGACTACGTCGGCAACCAGTCGCTGCACGGCCTGGTCACCCGGGCGGCGCTGCCGGAGATCGGGTGGGTGCTGGCCGCGCTCGTCGTGATGGCCGTGGTCGCGGTGGTCATCGTGCGCGCCGCCGAGCCGGTGCTCGGGCTCACCGCGTGTGCGCTCGGCGGGCTGCTGGTCTCGCCGATCTCGTGGACCCACCACTGGACGTGGTGCGTGCCGGTCCTCGTCCTCGCCGGGTGGTACGCGTGGCGCTGCGACCGGGCGGTCCGCTGGGTGGCGGCCGCGGTCGTCGTCGCGGGACTGGCGTTGTTCATCGCCGGCCCGATGTGGTTCGCCCCGCGCCCGGCGCCGTCCCTCGGCTGGTGGCTGGCGACGGAGTCCTACGAGCTGTTCGGGCTGCTCCTGCTGGCCCTGGCCGCGTTCGGCGCCCGCCGCCTGACCACGAAGAAGGGGGCCTCCGCCACCGAAGCGGCGAAGGCCCCCGCCAAGGAGCCCCAGGTCAGCTGAGCCGCTCGACCACGTACTCGACGGCCTGCGTCAGCTTGGTGACGTCGTCCGGGTCGATGGCCGGGAACAGGCCGACGCGCAGCTGGTTGCGGCCCAGCTTGCGGTACGGCTCGGTGTCGACGATCCCGTTGGCGCGCAGCACCTTCGCCACCGCGGCGGCGTCGACGTCGTCGGCGAAGTCCACCGTGCCGACGACCTGCGAGCGCAGCTCCGGGTCCTTCACGAACGGCGTGGTGTAGCTCGCCTTCTCGGCCCACTCGTACAGCCGCGACGAGGAGTCCTTCGTGCGCGAGGTCGTCCAGGCGAGGCCGCCCTGGCCGTTCATCCACTCGATCTGCTCGGCGAGCAGGAACAGCGTGGCCACGGCCGGGGTGTTGTACGTCTGGTCCTTGCGGGAGTTGTCCAGCGCGGTGGTCAGCGACAGGAACTCGGGGATCCAGCGGTCGCCGCCGCCGATCTCGCCGATCCGCTCGACCGCGGCCGGGGAGGCCAGCGCGATCCACAGGCCGCCGTCCGCGGCGAACGACTTCTGCGGCGCGAAGTAGTAGACGTCGAAGTCCTCGGCCTTGACCGGGAGGCCGCCGGCGCCGGAGGTGGCGTCGATCGCGACCAGGGCGCCTTCGCTGCCCTCGGGGCGGCGGACCGGCACGGCCACGCCGGTGGACGTCTCGTTGTGGGCCCAGCCGACCAGGTCGGCGCCGGCTTCGTAGGCGATGTCCGGGGCGCTGCCCGGCTCGGCCTTGACGACGATCGGGTCGGCCAGGAACGGCGCGCCCTTGGTCACGGTGGCGAACTTCGAGGAGAACTCGCCGTAGGTGAAGTGCTGCGCGCGCTCGCGGACCAGGCCGAAGGCGGCCGCGTCCCAGAACGCCGTGGTGCCGCCGTTGCCGAGGATCACCTCGTAGCCCTCGGGCAGGGAGAACAGCTCGGACAGACCCGCACGGACGCGCCCGACGAGGGACTTGACCGGCTTCTGCCGGTGCGACGTGCCGAGGTAGGTGGAGCCGGACTCCGCCAGCGCACTCAGCTGCTCGGCGCGGACCTTCGACGGGCCGCAGCCGAAGCGGCCGTCGGCCGGCTTGAGGTCGGCGGGGATGGTCAACTCAGCGTCGGTCATGTGGCCAGTCTCTCAGGTCGGGACGAGGCAGCTAACGCAGGTGGTGCGGGTTCCGACATGTGGAACCGATGAAACCTCGTTGGTACTTCTTCGCGTGGTTCGCCGTGGTGGCCGCGGCGCACCTCGCGGTCCAGGGCTGGACGGACACGACCGCGATCGGGTTGCCGGTCGGGTTAGCCGTGACGCTCGTGCTGGTTTTCGTCCGCCCCCTGCCGTGGTGGGCGACCGGCGAGGCCCGCACCGGCGCGCCGCGCCGCCGCCCGAAGGTGGCCGTCTTCGCGGTGCTGTGGCTGCTGGTGGCCGCCGCGATCCTCGACGGGCTCGTCGAGCACCCGCCGCACGGCGCCGACGTCGTGTACGCCGGGGTGTTCGTCGCCCTCTTCCTCGGCGGGTCGGTGTACGGCCTGGCCAAGCTGCTGCCGAAGCGGCCGGTGACGCGGCGGACCGTCCTGCGGCGACGGCTCGTGTTCGCCACCGCGTCGGTGTGGGCGGTCGGCGTCTTCGCGCTCGCGGCCGAGGTCGCGGCCGTCGTCGTGACCGGTGGCTGGCTGCCGTGGTTCCTGCCGGTGCCCGGCGTGGTCGCCGTGGTGGCGCTCGCGCTGTGGCGCTCGGACCTCCTCTTCGCGGCCCGGCCCCTGGCGAGCGGCACCTGGACACCGGTCACGGCCGCGGCCTTCGACGTGCGGGCGGACGAGCCGGTCGACGGCTGGGCCGTGCTGCCCGGGGACGTGCGGATCAAGTTCCACCTGCCCGCGGTGCCCGCCGACATCGCCGCCGAGCTGCGGGACCGGCGCCGGCTCTGGCTCGCCGGCTGGCCTTCCCCGGGGTTGATCGTCGGCCTGCCGGACGGTGACAGCTACGCCATCGGGCTCATCGGCGAACACCGCCGTGGCGGTACTGCGCCGACCTTTGCCGGTCCCGCCGGCAGCCACGGCGGAACAAGGCGCCGGTAAGCGGGCCGGCTCCGGATCGCGTCCGCCTGCCCTCGGCCGGACCGGCAAAAATACGGTTACCGACCCGGTCGGCCACCGGTAGCCTCCCGGCCGTGACGACTGTGCAGCAAAGGTTCCCCGTACCGCCGCAAGTGCTCTGGAACGCGCTCCCGGCCGGGGTCGCGGCGATCGGCGGGCAGCAGCCGGTGTACGACGGGCCCCGCGCGTTCGCCACCTGCCGCACCGGGATGTCGCTCCTGAGCTGGGGCCAGCACGTGAACGTGACCGTGTCGCACGCCGACGGCGGCTCGGCCCTCACGATCATGACGGTGCTCAAGCTCGGCGTCTGGGACTGGGGCGAGGGCAAGCGCATCGCCAACCGGTTCGCCGCCGCCGTCGCGTACGCGGCGGGCACGGCCGCCCTGAACTGAGGGTCCCGCTCGCCACCCTGGGGGTGCGAGCGGGGCCCGGTCAGCGCCAGTCTTCGACGCCGCCCGGCACCGGCGCGGCCGGGTCGTACGGCGTGCGGGTGAAGACGAACGTCGCCAGGTCGAGGTGGGTGGCGACGCCGTCGGCGTTCCGGCCCACCCGGAGCGTCTCGCCGGCGTAGTAGCCGTCGAGGCCGACGTAGGTGTCCTCGCCGGTGGCGCGGAAGCGCGAGCTGCGCCCGGCGCTCTCGACCGGCGCGAGCTGCAGCAGCCCGTCGCCCTGGATGCGCAGGTGGTACGGCGTCGGCCCCCAGTGCCAGAGCCCGGTCAGCGCGAGCAGCCCGGAGCCGACCGGCGACGGCAGCCACTCGGCGGGCAGCCGCGGCTCCAGCTCGTCGGTCATCGTGACGAGGTCGAGGCAGAGCTGCGTGATGCCGACGCCGGACGTCGAGTTGGTGAACACGAGCGCGCCGGTCTGCGCGGCCGGGTCGACCAGCGTCACGGCGAGGAACCCGGGCATCGAACCGGTGTGCCCGGCGAACCGGCGGCCCTGGTAGCGCACGAGCATCAGGCCGAGCCCGAACCCGGTCGTCCAGACGTCGGTGTCGTCGACGGTGACCATGGTCCGCATCTCGGCGACGGTCTCCGGCGCGAGCACACCACCGGTGTCGCCGCCGAGGAACGCCGTCCAGCGGCCGAGGTCCTGCGCGGTCGACCACAGCTGCCCGGCGGGGGCCATCGCCCCGGCGTCCGGGCTGGGCTCGGGGAGCAGGACGTCGGCGAAGGGGTGCACGGCGAAGCCTTCGGCGTGCGCGCCGGCCGGGTGCGGGGTCGTGCGGGTCATCCCGAGCGGGCCGAGGACCTCTTCGTCGAGCACGGAAAGCCAGCCCTTGCCGCGGTGGCGGGAGAGCAGCTCGCCGAGGACGCCGTAGCCGACGTTCGAGTAGTGGAACCGCGCGCCCGGCCGGTGCTTGGTCGCGCCTTCGGCGAGGCTGCCGACGAGGGTGTCCCAGTCGGCGCCGGGGGTGCGCTCCCACCACAGGCCCGGCGACTCGGACGTCAGGCCGGAGGTGTGGGACAGCAGCTGGGCGACGGTGGCGGCCCCGAACGGCGTGCCGGGGACGTGCTTCTCGAGCGGGTCGTTGAGGTCGAGGACGCCTTCGTCGCGCAGCCGCATGACGGCGGTGGCGACGAGGGTCTTGGTGATCGAGCCGAGCCGGTACTGGGTGTCGGTGCCCGGGGTCTCGCCGCCGACGCGTCCCCGGCCACCGGACCAGACGATCCCCCCGTCCCGCACGACGGCGGCGACCAGCGACGGAGCCCGGCAGACGGCCTGCTCGTGGGCGATCCGGCGGAGCAGGGCGAGTTCGGTCGAGGCAAGCATGGGGGCATTCTGCCGCGCCCAGCCGGCCCAAGCAGGTCCTGGCCCGTGCAGGAGAGGTCGACACGCGTGATTGGAGGGTCGACACGCGTGATTGGAGGGTCGACACGGCGGATGCCCGGGGTGTGGCCGTGTCGGCTGCCCAATCACGCGTGTCGGCTGCCCAATCACGCGTGTCGACCCTTCCGACACGGTCAGCCGAGCAGGTTGCGGGCCATTGCTGTCGTCACCGCGGCGGTGCGGTCCGAGACGCCGAGCTTGCCGAAGACCCGCAGCAGGTGGGTCTTCACCGTCGCTTCGCTGATGTGCAGTGCGCGGCCGATGTCCGCGTTCGTGCCGCCCTTCGCGACCAGCCGGAGCACTTCCACCTCGCGGGCCGACAGTCCTTGCGGCTCCGGGTTGCGGACCCGGTTGACCAGCTTCCCGGCCACCGACGGCGCCAGCACCGTCTCCCCGCGGGCCGCCGCGCGGATCGCGTTCGCCAGCTCCGCGCGGGACGCGTCCTTCAGCAAGTACCCCGACGCGCCGGCCTCGACCGCGCGCAGGATGTCCGCGTCCGTCTCGTACGTCGTCAGCACCACGATCCGGCGCCCGGGCCGCTCGCGCAGGATCCGCTTGGTCGCGCCGACGCCGTCGAGACCGGGCATCCGCAGGTCCATCAGCACGACGTCGGGGAGCGCGACCCGGTCGAGCGCGACCGCCTCGTCGCCGGACCCGGCTTCGCCGACCACCGTCAGGTCCGGTTCCGCTTCGAGCATGCCGCGGAGGCCTTCGCGGACGACCGGGTGGTCGTCGACGAGCATGACGCGGATCAAGCCGGCACCTCCAGGGTGAGTTCGGTGCCGCTCGGGCCACTCCGGACGCTCAGTCTGCCACCGACCTGCTCGGCCCGGGACCGCATGCCGCGCAACCCGAACCCGGTGGCGCGATCCGGGGCGAAGCCGGTGCCGTCGTCGCGCACCGACAGCCGCACCGCACCGTCCACAGCGGACAGCCGCACCGAGACGGCCGACGCGGCCGCGTGCCGCCGCACGTTGTTCAGCGCCTCCTGCGCGCCGCGCAGCAGGACGACTTCCCCGGCCATGCCGAGCGCGGGCAGCGGACCGTCCACTTCGTACCGGACCACCACGTCGGACGAATCGGCCAGCCGGTCGGCCTGCCGCCGGACGGCGTCCACCAGCGAGCCGGTGGCGAGGTCCGCCGGGGCCAGCGCGGCCACCATCGCGCGGGCCTCCGTGAGGTTGTCGCGCGCGGTGCGGGCGGCCAGTTCCGCGTGCCGCCGCGCCGCGGCGGGATCGGTGTCCAGTTCGGACTCGATGGCCTGGGCGAGGGTGACGATGCTGGTGAACCCCTGCGCGAGCGTGTCGTGGATTTCGCGGGCGAGCCGTTCGCGCTCGGCCGCGGTGCCCGCCTCCCGGGAGAGCCGGGCGACTTCCGCCTGGCTCGCTTCGAGCTGCGTGATCAGGCCCGCCCGCGCCCGGCTCTCCTCGACGACGTGCAGGATGAACTTCCCGGACAGCACGCCGAAGACGACGAGGATCGCGGTCATCGGCAGCAGGATGTGCAGGGCCGGCCCGCGCAGGCCCTCGTTGGCGATCGACGACGTGGGGCTCAGCAGGATCGCCACGGTGGTCAGCACCGCGGCCGGCCGGAACTCCAGCGTCGAGAACACGAGCGGGCAGACCATGAACAGGATGAAACTCGAGGTCGTGTTGGCGAACATCGCCACCGCGACCAGCGCCAGCACGACGAGGGAGAGGGCCCACCGCGCCCGCACGTGCCCGTCGTCGCGGACGATCCGGCGGCCCCACAACAGGTAGGTCAGCGCCAGCCCGGTCAGCGCCCCGACCGCGACCGCCGTGCGCACCGGGTTCTTTTCGTCCAGCACCACCAGCAGCGTCGTGGCCAGGTACGCCACCGCGAAGAGGATTTCCCAGAGCCAGTTGAACCGGTCCCAGGCGTCGGTCACTTCGCGTCGGTCCACCGGAAGGTCAGCCGCGCCAGCACCGCGCCCACCACGCACCAGATCGCCAGCACCAGCGCCACCCGCGGAAGCTCCCATGACCCGGCCATCTCCATCCTCACGGCGCCGTCCGGCAGGAAGACCGACCGGAAACCCTGGCAGATCCACTTCAGCGGGAAGAACGACGCGATGTCCACCATAACTTTCGGCAGGTTCGTGATCGGGGAGACGAACACGCCGGAGATGAACTGCAGCACCAGGTACAGCATCTGCACGATGGCGACGGCGCCGTTGGTGGACTTCGCGAGCGAGCTGACCGCGATCCCGAGCAGGGTGCACGAGACGATGCCGAGCGCGAACACCCACAGCAGCGTCAGCCACTTCGCCGGGGCGGACGGCAGCCGCAGCCCGAACAGCAGCACGGCGACCGTGGCCATCAGCACGGTCTGGGCCAGGCTGGACACCGCGACCAGCGCCATCTTGCCGACGAAGTACGACGCCGGCGACATCGGCGTACCGCGCAGGCGCTTGAGGGCCCCGGTTTCGCGGTCGGCCGAGACGCCGGTCGCGATGCTGTTGAACGACGTCGAGACGATGCCGGAGCCGATCATCCCGGCCGCCAGCAGCTGGCCGGACGTGACGCCGTCGAGCCGGGTCGGACCGTCCAGGATGGACCCGAGCAGGATCATCAGCACCGCGGGCAGGGAGAAGGTGAAGACCACCTGTTCCCGGCTGCGGAAGAACTGCCGCAGCTCGGTGCCGCCGCGAGCCAGCCCGAGCGCCAGCGGGCCGGGCAGCGTCGCGGTTGCTCTTCGGGGGTTCCGGGTGGCGGAGCCGGCCTGGGGCGAAGCCCCGGATGGCGCAGTCATGCCTTGTCTCCGATCAGGTCGAGGTAGATGTCTTCCAGGCTCGGCCTGGTCACGGTCAGCCCGGCGAGCTCTCCACCCCCAGCGGAGAGCTCGGTGACGAGCTTGGTCGGGTACGCCGTGCGCTCGACGTGCTCGCCGCGTTCGTCGACCCAGCGCACGGTGGCCTCGGCGGCCGCCCGGCCGCCCAGGTTCTGCGGGGTGCCCTGGGCGACGATCTCGCCGCGCGCGATCACCGCGACCCGGCCGGCGAGCGCTTCGGCCTCGTCGAGGTAGTGGGTGGTCAGCAGGATGGTGGTGCCCTCGGCGGCGAGGTCGCTGATCAGCGTCCAGAACTGCCGCCGCGCCTCGGGGTCGAAGCCGGTGGTCGGCTCGTCGAGGAAGAGCAGTTCGGGCCGCCCGATGACGCCGAGCGCGACGTCGACGCGGCGGCGCTGCCCGCCGGAGAGCGCCTTGATGCGCGTCCCGGCCTTCTCGGTGAGCCCGACCTTCTCAATCACTTCGTCGGGGTCGCGGGGATCGGGGTAGTACTTCGCGAAGTGCCGGACGGTCTCGGCGACGCTCAGCTCGGCGGCGTCGGTCGCCGTCTGCAGGACGATGCCCAGGCGCGCCCGCCACGCGCGGCCGGCCCTGCCGGGGTCCTCGCCGAGGACACTGACCTCGCCGTCCGTCCGCGGCCGGTGCCCTTCGAGGATCTCGACGGTCGTGGTCTTCCCGGCGCCGTTCGGGCCGAGCAGGGCGAAGACCTCGCCCTGTTCGATCTCCAGATCGAGCCCGGCCACCGCGAGGTGACCCGGGTACTGCTTGCGCAGGCCGCGCACGCTCACTGCTGTCATGGCCCCAGCCTGGCGGCTCGAGGCGCCGGAACCGACCAACAGGCGGCTGAATCCGGCTGTCCACCGTTCGGTGGACACGAGGTGCCTTGGTTCCACGGGAAACCACGAAAACGCTGTCATGCCAGCAAAAATCCGAACATCCACGCTCGCGGAACCGCCGCGCGGGTGAACCATTGTTGACAACTTGTCTAACATGACAGAATGTCTCACAAGTGGGTGACCGCCAGCGACGGTGTCCGTCTCTCCGTCACCATCGACGGCCGGAGCGACGGGCCCACGGTCGTGCTCGTGCACGGCTACCCGGACAACAGCTCGATGTGGGGCGGGGTAGCCGCGTCGCTCGAGGTGAAACACCGGGTCGTCACCTACGACGTCCGCGGAGCAGGACAGTCGGACAAGCCGCCGGGACGCGCGTCCTACCGGCTGGACCAGCTGGCCGACGACCTGCGGGCGGTCGTCGACGCCGTGCAGCCCACCGGCCGGGTGCACCTGGTCGCCCACGACTGGGGCTCGATCCAGACCTGGCACGCCGTCACCGGCGACGGCCTGCGCGGGCGGATCGCCTCCTACACATCCCTCTCCGGCCCGAGCCTCGACCACGCCGGCGCGTGGTTCCGCGCCCAGCTGCGGCGTCCGACGCCGAAGCGGCTCAAGAACGCGCTGAGCCAGTTCCTGCACTCGTGGTACATCCTCGCGTTCCAGGTGCCGCTGATCCCGGACCTGCTGTGGCGCACCGGTTTGCTGGGCAAGCAGATCCAGCGGATGGAACCGGACGCGGCGCCGCCGGAGAAGTCCGACGGGCTGCACGGCCTCCAGCTCTACCGGGCCAACATGTTCACCCGGCTTTCGCGGCCCGCGCCGCGGCCCGCCGGCATCCCGGTGCAGGTGCTCGCCCCGACCGGCGACGCCTACGTCACGACGCCGCTGCAGACCGAGGTCGCCCGCTGGGTGCCCGACCTGCGGATCCGGCGGATCGTCGGCACGCACTGGGTGACCAGGGCGCGGCCGGAGGTGGTGGCCGCCGCGGCCGCCGAGCTGATCGACTACGCCGAGACCGGCGCCGAAAGCCGCGCGCTGCGCCGGACCCGGGTCGGCGCCGGGCCGTTCGAACACAGGCTCGTCGTCGTCACCGAAGCGGGCAGCGGGATCGGCCGCGCCACCGCGCTCGCCTTCGCCGAGCAGGGTGCCGACGTCATCGTCACCGACACCGACGCGTCCAGCGCCGCGAAAACGCTGGAACTGCTGGGAGATCACGGCCTTGCCGAGTACACAGTGGACCCCGCGGACGGCGAGGCCGTGCACCGCTTCGCCGACCGGGTCCGCGCCGAGCACGGCGTCCCGGACATCGTGGTCAACAACGCGGGCATCGAGCCGCCCGGCTCGAACCTCGACACAACCTTCACGGCTTGTGAGCGCGTGGTCCACAGCTGCCGGGCGTTCGTGCCGATGCTCGTCGCGCGGGCCGAGGGCGGCCGGATCGTCAACCTCGGTTCGGCGGCGGTGCGGATGCTGAGCGCCGGCCTGCGGGCCGAGCTGGCTGCGCACCACATCGGTGTCACGGCGGTGGGCCGGGGCGGCGCGCGAGATGTCCTGCGTGCCGCGGAAACCCCGTGACCACCGGCCGCCGGCCGCGGCGGATGTCGCCGCAGGCCCGCCGCGACGACCTGATCCGCGCCGCGCTCGACCTGTTCGGGTCGCGGGCACCGGAGCTGGTCACCGTGGACGACATCGTCGGGCGCGCCGAGGTGTCGCGGCCGTTGTTCTACCGGTACTTCGCCAACCTGCGGGAGCTGCAGGTCGAGGCGCTGCGCACGGTCACCGACGGGCTGATCGACGGGCTGGCCGGGCTCGAGGAGGGCCCGCCGGAGGTGCGGCTGCGCGCGGCCGTCCGCGGCCTGATCGACGTCGCCGACCACTATCGCGCGGGGTACATCGCCCTGCTGCGCAGCGGGTCGGTGATCGCGACGTCCGAAACGGACGCGGCGATCGACGAGGTCCGCAACCGCGCGGTGGCCCTCATCGTGGACGCCCTCGGCGTCACCGAGCCCTCACCGCTGCTGTCGTTGACCCTGCGCTGCTGGACGGCGGTGGTCGAAGGCGCCCTGCTGAGCTGGCTGCAGGAACGCACGGTGCCACGCGAGTCCCTGGACGGCTGGCTGGTCGACCAGCTCACGGCCATGCTCGGCGCCACCGCCCAGCACGAACCGGCCGGTACCACGGGGGTAACGGCCGGTTCGTGAGAAGGCGTCAGTGCTTGGTGACGAGCTCCCAGCCCTCGACGTCCTCGGGGCTGCGCGGGGCCGGGCCGACGTACTTGGCCGACGGCCGCACCAGGCGTCCGGTCCGCTTCTGCTCCAGGATGTGCGCGGCCCAGCCGGCGGTGCGGGCCGAGCTGAACATCGCGGGCATCATGTGCGGCGGAACCTGCGCGAAGTCCAGGATGACCGCGGCCCAGAACTCGACGTTGGTCTCGATCGGGTGGTCCGGACGCCGCTCGCGCAGCTCCTTCAGCGCGGCCTGTTCCAGCGAGGCGGCCGCCTCGTAGCGGGTCGCGCCGAGCTCCTGGCAGGTCCGGCGCAGCACGCGCGCCCGCGGGTCCTCGGCGCGGTAGACGCGGTGGCCGAAGCCCATCAGGCGTTCCTTGCGGTCGAGGATGCCCTTGACCAGGCCTTCGGGGTCGCCGGTGCGTTCGACCTCTTCGATCATCGGCAGCACGCGTGCCGGCGCGCCGCCGTGCAGCGGGCCCGACATGGCGCCGATGGCACCCGACATGGCCGCCGCGACGTCCGCGCCGGTGGAGGCGATGACGCGGGCGGTGAAGGTCGAGGCGTTGAGGCCGTGCTCGGCGGCCGACGCCCAGTAGGCGTCCAGGGCCTTGACGTGCGCGGGGTCCGGCTCGCCGCGCCAGCGGACGAGGAACCGCTCGGTGATCGAGTGGGCCTCGTCGACGCGGGCCTGCGGCACCGCGGGCTGGCCGATGCCGCGCGCCGACTGGGCCACGTAGGACAGCGCCATCACGGACGCGCGGGCCAGCTGCTCGCGGGCTTCTTCGTCGGTGATGTCGAGCAGCGGGCGGTAGCCCCAGATCGGGGCGAGCATGGCCAGCGCGGCCTGGACGTCCACCCGGACGTCACCGGTGTGCACCGGCAGCGGGAAGGGCTCGGCGGGCGGGAGTCCGTGCCCGAACCGGCCGTCCACGAGGAGGCCCCACACGTCACCGAAGGTCACCTTGCCGGCGAGGTCCTCGATGTCGACGCCGCGGTAGCGCAGGGCACCGCCGTCCCGGTCGGGTTCGGCGATTTCGGTGTGGAAGGCGACGACGCCCTCCAGGCCCGGTCGGAAGCCGTCGTCGGGTTGGCCGGACGGCTGAGGCTTGCTGATCGTGGAGGTAGTCACTGTTTCGCGGAACCTTTCGGTGCGCTTTTCCCCGGCTGGTTGTTGCTGGTCGCGCGGTTGGGACAGAGCGCACTGAACGCGCGCCACATCGCACGGATGGATAGACCTTGCTCTCTTGACCGGCCACTGGCAATCGAAAGAAGTGGTGGTTTCGGTCACGATTACGAGAACGATTCAGTCACACGTCCGGCCTGACCGGAGAATTTTCACCACTCAGTGTGACGAGGCGCAGGTAAATCCTGTGTTTCCGATCCCGGCGCCCCCGGGTTTCGGGTGATAGACCTAGCGGATGCACCTCAGCCCGCAGGAGCGCGACAAGCTGCTCATCCACGTGGCGGCCGACGTCGCGCGGAAGCGGCTGGACCGCGGCGTCCGGCTCAACTACCCGGAAGCGGTCGCGCTGATCACCGACCACGTCCTCGAGGGCGCCCGCGACGGCCGCACGGTCAGCGAGCTGGTGGCGAGCGGCCGGACCGTGCTCTCCCGGGCGCAGGTGCTCGACGGCGTCCCCGAAATGGTGGACTCCGTGCAGGTCGAGGCCACTTTCCCGGACGGCACCAAGCTGGTGACCGTGCACGACCCGATCGTGTGAGGAGCCGCGGCATGCGCCCTGGCGAGATCATCCCCGGCGACGAGCCGGTCGAGCTGAACCCCGGCCGCGCCCGCGTCCGGCTGCTGGTGCGCAACCTCGGCGACCGGCCGGTCCAGGTCGGCTCGCACTACCACTTCGCCGCGGTCAACCCCGGCCTCGAGTTCGACCGGGACGCCGCCCGCGGCCACCGGCTCGACGTGCCGGCCGGGACGTCGGTCCGGTTCGAGCCGGGGGTCGAACGCGAGGTCGACCTGGTCCCGCTGGCCGGCGCGCGGCGCGTCCCGGGCCTGCGGTCCGGATTCGCGGGGGACTTCTGATGCCGCAGATCGACCGCGAGCGCTACGCCGAGCTGTTCGGCCCGACCACCGGCGACCGGATCCGGCTCGCCGACACCGACCTGCTGATCGAGGTCACCGAGGACCGCTCGATGGGGCCCGGCGGCTCCGGCGACGAGGTGCTCTTCGGCGGCGGCAAGGTGATCCGCGAGTCCATGGGCCAGGGGATGGCGACCCGCGCCGAGGGCGCCCCCGACCTGGTCATCACCGGTGCGGTGATCCTCGACCACTGGGGTGTCGTGAAGGCCGACGTCGGCGTGCGCGACGGCCGGATCGTCGGCATCGGCAAAGCGGGCAACCCGGACACGATGGACGGCGTGGACCCGGCCCTGGTGATCGGGCCGTCCACCGAGGTGCTTTCCGGCAACGGCAAGATCCTCACCGCGGGCGGCATCGACTGCCACGTCCACTTCATCTGCCCGCAGCTCGTCGACACGGCGCTGGCGGCCGGACTGACCACTTTGGTCGGTGGCGGCACCGGGCCCAACGAGGGCACGAAGGCCACCACCGTCACGCCCGGTGCGTGGAACCTGGGCCGGATGCTGTCCGCCATGGACGGTTATCCGGTGAACGTCCTGCTGCTGGGCAAGGGGAACACCGTCCGGCACGAGGCCCTGCGCGAGCAGCTCGCCGCGGGCGCGGGCGGGTTCAAGCTCCACGAGGACTGGGGCACCACGCCGGCCGCCATCGACGCCTGCTTGACGGTCGCCGACGAGGCCGGGGTCCAGGTGGCCATCCACACGGACACGCTGAACGAGGCCGGCTTCCTGGAATCCACTGTGGACGCCATCGGCGGCCGCTCGATCAACGCCTACCACACCGAAGGCGCCGGCGGCGGGCACGCGCCGGACATCATCCAGGTCGTCTCGCTGCCGAACGTGCTGCCGTCGTCGACCAACCCGACGCGGCCGCACACGGCCAACACCCTCGACGAGCACCTCGACATGCTGGTGGTCTGCCACCACCTCAACCCCTCGGTGCCCGAGGACCTCGCCTTCGCCGAGAGCCGGATCCGGCCGACGACGATCGCCGCCGAGGACGTGCTGCACGACATGGGCGCGATCTCGATGATGAGCTCCGATTCGCAGGCGATGGGCCGGATCGGCGAGGTGATCATCCGGACCTGGCAGACCGCGCACGTGATGAAACGCCGCCGCGGCGCCCTGCCCGGCGACGGCGCGGCCGACAACCTGCGCGCGCGTCGCTATGTCGCCAAATACACGATCAACCCGGCCATCGCGCACGGCATGGAGACCGAAATCGGCTCGGTCGAGGTCGGCAAGCTCGCGGACCTCGTGTTGTGGGAGCCGAAGTTCTTCGGCGTCCGCCCGCACGTGGTCCTCAAGGGCGGCTTCCCGGCGTGGGCGGCGATGGGCGACGCGAACGCGTCCATCCCGACGCCGCAGCCGGTGCTGGCCCGGCCGATGTTCGGCGCGTCGATCGGGGCCGCGCTGAGCCTGCACTTCGTCGCTCCGTCCGCTTTGGACAGTGGGCTGCGCGAGACGTTCGGCATCACGCGCCCGCTGGTCGCCGTGTCGAACATGCGCGCGCGGACCAAGGCGGACATGGTGCTCAACGACACCACGCCGGACGTCCGCGTCGAGCCGGACAGCTTCGCGGTGCACGTCGACGGCGAGCTGATCGAGCCGCAGCCGGTGACGGAACTGCCGATGGCCCAACGGTACTTCCTGTTCTGATGGAGCCTGTTCCGATGGACCTTTCGGCGCTGATCCTCGCGGACTCCCGCTTCCCCGGCGGTGGTCACGTCCACAGTGGCGGGATGGAGGAAGTCGTGTCCCGTCGCTCGGTGACTTCCGTGCGCGATCTTCCGGGCTTCCTTTCCGGACGGTTGCGGACGGCGGGCTTCCTGGCGGCGGTTTTCGCGGCGGCATCCGCGCACGCGGCTGTCGCGCACGGGAATTGGTCGCTGTTGGACAGTGAGCTGGACGCGCGCACCCCGTCGCTCGCGCAGCGCGAGGCGTCCCGCGCGCAAGGCCGCGGGACCGCGCGGGCCGGGCGGATCGCCTGGCCGTCGCCGGTTCTCGATGCGTTGCTGGCCGAGACCCCGCGGCCGCACCACCCGATCGTGCTGGGTGCGCTGGTCGGCGTCGCGGGCGGCTCGCCGTACGACGCCGCGATGGCGGCCGCGTACCTGTCGGTCAGCGGGCCCGCGAGCGCGGCCGTGCGGCTGCTGGGACTGGATCCCTTCGCGGTCAACGCCGTCGTGGCGCGGCTGGATCTCGCCGCTGTCTGTTCGGAAGCGGCCGCCGTGGCGGGGGACGACCCGGCGTCGCTGCCGTCGCCGGGGTCGCCCGCGTTGGATCTGTTCGCCGAGGCGCACGCCCGGCACCACCAGGAAGAGGTGCGTCTCTTTGCCAGCTGAGCACGGTCATGGACACTTCCACGCCGTCAACTTCGACCCGACGGCCAGCGAACCGGACCACTACGACGCGGCGCCGTCCGCGGGGCGCGCGTACCGGATCGGCATCGGCGGCCCGGTCGGCTCCGGCAAGACGGCGCTGACCGCGGCGCTGTGCCGCGCGCTCGGCGACGAGCTCCGGCTCGCCGTGGTCACGAACGACATCTACACGACGGAGGACGCGGACTTCCTGCGCCGCGCGGGAGTCCTCGACCCCGAGCGGATCGAGGCGGTGCAGACCGGGGCGTGCCCGCACACGGCGATCCGCGACGACATCACGGCGAACCTCGACGCGGTCGAGCGGCTGGAGGAGAAGTTCCCCGGGCTCGACCTGGTGATCATCGAGAGCGGCGGCGACAACCTCACGGCGGTGTTCAGCCGCGGCCTGGCCGACAGCCAGATCTTCGTGGTCGACGTCGCGGGCGGCGACAAGGTGCCGCGCAAGGGCGGCCCCGGCGTCACGACGGCGGACCTGCTGGTGATCAACAAGATCGACATCGCGCACCTGGTCGGCGCGGACATGGCGGTGATGACGTCGGACGCGCACCGGATGCGGGGGTCGCTGCCGGTGATCACCCAGTCCCTGGTGGACACCCCGGACGCACCGGCGGTCGCCGACTGGGTCCGTTCCCTGCTGTGAAGGCCCACGCACGGCTGACGGCGTGCTTCGACGGTTCGCGGACGGTGTTGCGCGAGCTGCGGTCGATGGCGCCGCTGACGTTGTTCCCCCGCCGCGGTTCCGGTGCGACGGCGGTGGTGCACCTGGTCAACTCGGCGACGTCGCCGCTGGGCGGGGACGATCTCCTGCTGTCCATCCACGTCGGCCCCGGGGCGTCGCTCCGGGTGTCCGGCGTGGCGGCGACCCTGGCCCTGCCCGGTCTGCACGGTGAAGTTTCGCTGTCCACCGTGGATGTCGTGGTCGAATCGGGTGGCGCGCTGGAGTACCTGCCCGAGCCGACGGTGGTGACCGCGCGGGCGCGGCACCGGGCGGTTTTCCGGGCGTCGCTGGCGTCCGATGCGTATCTGCACACGCGTGAGGTGCTGGTGCTGGGACGGGCCGGCGAAAGCCCGGGTTCTCTGGTGACCACTTCGGACGTGGTGCGGGCCGGGACTCCCGTGCTCCGGCAGACCCTGCCGGTCGGGGACTCCGCCTTGGACGGCAGCCTGGCGGTGCTGGCGGGCCGCCGGGTGCTGGCCACGGACCTGGAGGTCGGCGGCCCCGAGCGCCCGGCGGCCTCGGGTGAGTGGTGGTCCCGCAGCCCCCTCGCCGCGGGCGGCACCCTGGTGACTTCCCTGGCACCGGACGCCGTCACGGCGATGAAGGGGCTGGCCGAGGCGTCCTGAGCGGCCCCCGTTTGCCACGCGCCCGGCGGGGACCGACAGTTCCGGGTGACTCGGCCCGCTCGCCGGGGCGGCTCCCCGGCGAGCGGAACGCTTCAGAACTTCGTGCCCAGCCAGGTCATCGCCGCCGGGCCGCCGATCGAGACGCCCGCGATGTGCTCCAGCAGCGGGAACTCCTGCCACGTCACCTTCGCCCCGAGGGCCGTCCAGCGGTCGCGCAGCCCCGCTCCCACGCTGAACGGGATCAGCTCGTCCAGCGTTCCGTGGTACAGGTACACCGGGGCCTTCGGAGCCGTCGTGCCCAGGTAGTTCTCCGTCAAGCGCGCCTGCCAGTGCGGCTCGTGGATCGGGTCCGGCACCGTCACGAAGTCCCGCAGGTGCGCGAACGGCGCCGCCGCGCCCAGTTCCACCGTGCACGCCTGGGACACGCGGGCCACCGCTTCGCGGCCGCGGTCGTTCAGGATCGACGCGAACGGCACGTCGGGGTACGCCGCCGCGAAGCCGGTCGCCGCGCCGAGGACCAGGCCGAACGCGGCGCCGCCGTCGTTGGACGCGAACACCGCGTTCAGGTCCGCCGGGACCCCGCCGGCCGCCACCCCGACCACGTTCAGCGAAGGCGCGTACGTCGCTTGCAGCTCGGCCGCCCACGCCGCCGCCTGGCCACCCTGCGAGTAGCCGAACACGCCCACCGGGGCCGACGGCGACAGGCCCGCGCCGGTCACCTCGGCGGCGGCGCGCGCCGCGTCGAGCACCGCGCGGCCTTCGGACTGCCCGACCGCGTACGTGTGCGTGCCCGGCGTGCCGAGCCCTTCGTAGTCCGTGACGACGACCGCCCAGCCCTGCGTCAGCGCCTGCGCCAGCAGCGCGCTTTCGTTCTCGATGCCGTGGGCCAGCAGGTTCGACGGCGCGCACTGGTCGCCGAGGCCGTGCGTCCCGACCGCGTACGTGACCAGCGGACGCGAACCGCCGCGCAGCCACGGTGTGGGCGGCACCAACAGCGTGCCGGACACCGCGTTCGGCTGCCCGGTCGCCGACGTCGAGCGGTAGAGGAGGTGCCAGGCTTTCACCGGCGCCGGGAAGGGGCCGACGAACACCGTCGTCGGCTGCTGCTGCAGGAGCGCGCCCGGTTCCGCGTGCGCCGCGGGGGCGGCTGTCACGAACAGGAGCGCGACGGCGACCAGTAACCGACGAAGCATCGTTGCCTCCGGTGTTTGGTAATCGAGGTTTTCACAATTTAGCCAGACCGGTAGGATCCGGCAATCCCTCAGAAGGAGGAGTCAACCGTTGGCTCGCACGTACGGCGGCGTCGCACCCGAGCAACGCCGCGCCGACCGCCGCGAGCGGCTGCTCACGGCCGGTCTCGAGCTGTTCACCACCACCGGTTTCCGGCAGACGAAGATCACCGATGTGTGCGCCCGCGCCGGCGTGTCGACGCGGAACTTCTACGAGGAGTTCACCGGCAAGGAGGACGTGCTGCGCACCCTCCACGACCGGATCAACGGCCTCGCGCTGGAGCACGTCACCGCCGCGCTGGACAAGGTGGCCGAGTCCGACGCGATGACCCGCATCGCCACGCTGCTCGACGTCTTCATCGACACGGTCACCGTGGACCCCCGGCTGCCGCGGCTGAACTACGTCGAGGCCGTCGGCGTCAGCGCGGAGCTGGAGGAGCAGCACCAGGTGTGGGTCGACCGCTGGGCGACCTTCATCGAGACGGAGGCGCGCCGCGCGGCCGAGCACGGCGCCGCGCCCGACCGCGACTACCGGCTGACGGCGATCGCCCTGGTCGGCGCGGCCACCGGCCTGCTGCGCGAGTGGCAGGCGCACGAGCCGCCGCTGCCGGTGGAGGACGTCGGCGCGGAGCTGCGGGCGCTGATGCTGGCGGCCATCATGCGGCCGGCGAAAATCCCGGAGATCCGAGGCAACCTCGGCGCGCCCCCCGGCGTGGAACAGTCGAGCCGGGTGGGGGAGCAGGGGGGAACCCGGTGAACGTGGGGGCCCTTTCCCGGCTGCGGACGCCGGGAAAGGGCCCTCACGGACTCTACGTCGTCCGGATCGACGGCAGGCCGAGCGCGACCGGGCCGGCCGTCCGGCACACGTCGTGACAGGTGCTGTCGAGCGTGCAGCACAGCGAGCAGATCGGGCCGTCCTGCTTGGCGCAGTCGGCGACGTCCGGCAGTTCGTACGGGTCGCCGCAGACCGAGCAGGTGTGCGTCGCCCGGAGGTCGGCTCCCGGGGTCAGCACCGTGTTCGGCCGCGCCAGGTAGTACTTGCCGCGGGTCGCCACGGCCAGCGTCGGCACGCCCACGATCGCGATGACCAGCGCGAGCAGCGGGCTGAACGCGGCCAGGAACGGCCCGAACGCGCCGAAGTACGCCACGATCGACACCGCCGACGCGACGACCATCGAACCGAACCCGACCGGGTTGATCTTGTGCAGGTAGGCCCGTTTGAACTCGATGTGGCGCGGTGACAGGCCCAGCGGCTTGGCGATCACCAGGTCGGCGCAGACGGCGCCGATCCAGGCGATCGCGACGTTCGAGTAGAAGCCGAGGATCTTGTTCAGGAAGCCGAACGCGCCGAACTCCATCAGCGCGAGTGCGATCCCGCAGTTGACCAGCACGTACCAGACCCTGCCGGGGTGGCGGTGCAGCACACGGGAGAAGAAGTTGGCGAACGACAGTGAGCCGGAGTAGGCGTTCGTCGTGTTGATCTTGATCTGCGACACGACGACGAACAGCGCGGCGAACGTCAGCGCCACCGGGCCGAGCGCCGGTTTGACCGCTTCGAGGTACGGCGCGATCGGCTCCAGCGCGTGCGTCTTCCCGACGACGCCGAGAGCGAGGAACGCCAGCAATGCCCCGCCGATCTGCTTCGCGGCCCCGAGGATCACCCAGCCGGGACCGGCGGCGAGCACCGCGGCCCACCACGCCCGCTTGTTCTCCGCGGTCTTCTCCGGCATGAACCGTAGGTAGTCGGCCTGCTCCCCGATCTGCCCGATCAGCGACAGCGCGACACCCATCCCGAAGCCGAACCCGATCGCGGAGAACCCGGCGCCGGCGCCCTCGGTACCTCCGAAGTGGGTGAATTCGGCGAACCGGCCGGGCTCCCGGACCAGCACGACGACGAACGGCAGCACCAGGCCCGCGATCCACAGCGGCTGCGTCCAGGTCTGCATCTTCGCCACCGCGCCCATGCCGTAGAGCGCGAAGGGCAGCACGATGAGTGTGGCGAGGAGGTAGCCGATCGGCAGGGGGATGCCGAGGGCGAGCTCGAACGCTTGGCCCATGATCGAGCCTTCGAGCGAGAAGAAGATGACGGTGAAGCTCGCGTACACGAGCGACGTCAGCGTCGACCCGAAGTAGCCGAAGCCGGCTCCGCGGGTCAGCAGGTCCATGTCCACTCCGGACTTCGCGCAGGCGGCCGCGATGGGCACGCCGGTCACGAAGATGACGACGGCGGCGGCGAGGATCGCCAGGACGCCGGAGGTGAAGCCGTAGGAGAGGACGATGCTGGCGCCGATCGCGAAGTCGGCGAGGTAGGCGATGCCGCCCAGCGCCGTCGTCGCGACCACGAACGGGGACCATTTCCGGAACGAATGGGCGGCGAAGCGGAGTGAGTAGTCCTCGCGGTTCTCGTTCGCCGCGAGCGGGGCGTAGCGACGTTTCGGCGGAGCGCTCTTTTCTGCGTCGGACAGGGTCTCGGTCATGCCTGCCTCCGGAGTGGTGGGGAACGGGCCGAAGGTAGGTGCGTCCTGTATCGATCCTGGTCCGGCGGGTAACGCACGGGTTACGGCTTGCTGTCCTGCGGTTACGGCCGGATGGCGAAAAAGGGGTGTCGGGTGTCACCGTTAGGTGGGTTCCGCTGCCGGTCGCGAAGCCCTAACGTGCCTAGAGCCGAAGTCGACTGATGCCCCGACCGGGCGTGGAGGTTTGGCGATGATGCCGGAGATCGAGGACCAGGTGGAAGACGCCGTGGTACGGCTTCCCGGAATGCGCGTGGCCTACGACGGCGCGGCGTTCGACGAATCGGCTCTCGCCGCCACCTGGACCGATCAGCTGCAGGGCTGGCTGAACCAGGCGGTCGCGGCGGGCATCCCCGAGCCGAACGCGATGGTGCTGGCAACGGCGGACGCCGAAGGCCGCCCGTCGTCCCGCACGGTGCTGTGCAAGGGCCTCGACGACCGCGGCGTGGTGTTCTACACGAACTACACGTCGTCGAAGAGCCACGACCTCACGGCGACGCGCTACGCGTCGGTGACGTTCCCCTGGTACGGGCTGCACCGCCAGGTCCACGTCCGCGGCGAGGTCGAGAAGGTCGGCGTCAAGGAGACGGCGGAGTACTGGGCCCAGCGCCCGCGCGGATCGCAGCTGGGCGCGTGGGCGTCTCCGCAGTCCCGCGTGGTGGACGGCCGCCGGGCGTTGGACAACGCCCTGCACGGCATCGAGCGCCGGTTCGCGGACGTGGAGCAGATCCCGGCACCCCCGCACTGGGGCGGCTGGCGGATCCGGCCGGACATGGTCGAGTTCTGGCAGGGCCGCGAGGACCGCATGCACGACCGGCTCCGGTACGTGCGCAACGACGACGGCTGGGGCATCGAGCGCGTCGCTCCCTGAGTCCCGAGCGCCCCAAGGCGGCCTTGGTTGCGTCTGACGCACCGAAGGCCGCCTTGGTTGCGTCTGACGCACCGAAGGCCGCCTTGGGGCGCTTGCGTCGCGACGTAAATCACCTGCGCGGAGATAGTTAGCCCCGCTAAGCTGATGTGTCGTGACTTCCGAACCGGAGACCGTGCCGCCCCGCGCGGGCGGCGTGCGCGGGCTCCTCGGCCGCATCATCGTCGACACGCGGCCGCTCAAGATTCCCGCGTTCCGGCGGCTGTGGCTGTCCACTGTGGTCACCGCCGTCGGGACGCAGCTGACCGCCGTCGCCGTGCCCAAGCAGGTCTTCGACCTCACCGGGTCCTCCGCCTACGTCGGCCTCACCGGGCTCGTCGCCCTCGTTCCGCTCCTGATCTTCGGGCTCTGGGGCGGTGCCGTCGCCGACGCCGTCGATCGGCGGAAGCTGCTCGTCGTCACCAACGTCCTCGTCGCGATCACCTCCGCGCTGCTGTGGCTGCAGGCGTTCGTCAACTTCGGGTCGGTGTGGCTCGTGCTCGGCCTGCTGGCCGTCAACCAGGCGCTCTTCGCGATCAACATGCCCACCCGCGGCGCCGTCGTCGCGCGGCTCGTGCCCGACGAACTGCTTCCCTCGGCCAACGCCCTCAACTCCACCATGTCCACCTTCGGCGCCGTCTTCGGACCGCTGCTCGCCGGTGCGCTGATCCCCGTCCTCGGGCTGTCCACCCTCTACCTGATCGACGTCGTCGCCCTGACGATCACGCTCTTCGCCGTCTGGCGGCTGCCGTCGATCCCGCCGCTCAACGGGCCGTCGCGCCGCGCCGGTCTCGGTGACGTCGTCGACGGCTTCAGGTACCTCGCCGGGCAGAAGATCCTGCTGGCCTCCTTCGTCGCCGACATCATCGCCATGGTCTTCGGGATGCCGCGCGCGCTGATCCCGGAGATGGCCGAGCGCACGTTCGGCGACCCGCCCGGCGGCGGCCCCGCGCTCGGCTGGCTCTACGCCGCCCTGCCCGCCGGCGCCATGCTGATCGGGCTCTTCTCGGGCTGGCTGACGCGCATCCACCGCCAAGGCGTCGCGGTCGTCGTGGCGATCTGCGCGTGGGGTGCGGCGGTGGCCGCGTTCGGGCTCGCGCACTCGCTCTGGCTCGCCGTCGTCTTCATGGCGCTGGCCGGCGCCGCGGACATGGTCAGCGCCGTCTACCGGATGGCGATCCTGCAGGTCGCGACCACCGACGAGATGCGCGGACGCCTCCAGGGCGTCTTCACGGTCGTCGTCGCCGGCGGCCCGCGGATCGCCGACCTCACCCACGGCTGGGGCGCCGCCGCCTTCGGCACGACGGCCGCCGCGACCGTCGGCGGCCTGCTGGTCATCGTGCTCGTCTGCGCGTCGATGTTCCTGCTCCCGGCCTTCTGGCGCTACCGGGCGCCCACGGCCTGACCGATCCGGGCTAGGGTGCGGACATGCGTACCCTGGTTGTCGCTTTTGTCGCCTTCGCCGCGCTGACCGCCTGCTCGTCGGGGGACAAACCCGCACCTTCGACGTCCGCGGCGCCGAAGCCCGCCCCGAGCACGAACGCCGCGGCCGCGTCGCTTGACCCGTGCCAGCTGCTGCCCGCGGAGGCCGTGTCGAAGGCGTTGTTCCTCGACAACCTCAAGGCGGTCCCGGGCCCGGTCCAGGACACCGCGGCCAACGGCGGCAAGGCGCGCAGCTGCGAGTACCAGCACGACGGCAAGGCGGCGGGCGCGCTCGCGGTGACTCGCTACGAGGGCAAGCAGGGCAAGCCCGCCGAGATCGTCGCGTCGATCAAGAAGGCCAAGCCGGGCGCGAAGGACGTCCCGGGCTTCCCGGCCGGCGCCGTCTACTACGTGGACGAGCAGAAGACGGCGACGCTCGCCTCGGCCGAACTGGTGGCGGGCACGCCGGTGGTGGTCAACTACACCGGCCCGGCGAAGCTGACGCCGGAACAGCTCGCCCCGCTCGTCAAGCAGGTCCTCGCGGCGGGCTGATCACGTCCGGTCGGCGGTCGCGCCGGGCCCGGTCACAGGTGGTGCCACCCGTGCGTGCACTGTCCCGCGCACTGCACGCGCCGCCGGTCGTCCGCGACTCCGAACAGCGCGGCGAGCAGGCGGAACGCGGGCACTTGCTGGTAGCCGGGCAGGGCACAGATCTTTCGGAGCTGGGTGTGCGGTGGGCCGGCCCGGAGCAGGACCGCCGCCGTGTCGCCGGGCTTGATGCCGGCGCGGAGGATCGCCGCTTCCCGATCCTCTTCGCCTGCTCTCGCCTGCGACGCGTAGAAAGCCAGTTCGTCGAGCACGTCCCGCCGGCCGGCCGGGTCCAGCCCCTCGAACCAGCGGGTCTCGTCCTCGACCGACCGCGTCCCCTGGGCGAGCTGGTTCAGCCGGACCGCGTGCCCGTCAAGGCTCACCGGCGGAGGGCGGCCAGCTCGACCGGGCTGTGCGCCGAAAACACCGTGACCTCGTCCTGGTGGTCCCGCGCCAGCTCGTGCAGCCTCGCCAGGTTCTCCAGCCGGGGTCCGCGCAGCGCCTGGACGATGTTCTGGAACGCCGTCAGACCCGGGGGGCAGTGCGGGGCCACCGGGTCCAGCTGGCCGTGGAAGAAGTACGCGTCGCCGGCGTGCAGGAGCCAGCCGGTGCCCGTGTCGATCGCCACGCCCGTGTGGCCACGCGTGTGGCCCGTCAGCGGGACCAGCAGAATCTCCTCCGGCAGGCCCTTCAGCGACCGGACGGCCTCGAAGCCGAACCACGGCTCGCCCGGCTCGTCGTACGTGCTCCACAGCGGACGGTGCGCGAACTGCGCCGCGCGGTAGCGGTTCTTCTCCGCCGCGTTCGCCGGGGCCGTCGCCGCGCGGTGCTCCTCGGCGCGGACGTGGACGACGGCGTTCGGGAAGTCCGCCAGGCCGCCCGCGTGGTCGACGTCCAGGTGCGTCGCCACGACGTGCCGGACGTCGGCCGGGTCCAGGCCGAGCGCCTTGATCTGCGCCACGGCCGTCTCGGCGGCCTCGACCCGGGCGCCGACCATCGCCATGAACGGGCGGCCCAGCCACTCGCCGGGCCGCGCCACGCCCTGGGTGCCGAACCCGGTGTCGACCAGCACCAGGCTGTCGCCGGTCTCGATCAGCAGGCAGTGGGCGACCAGCTCCGCCCGCCGCAGCAGGCCGGGCTCGCCGTCGAGCAGCTTGCCACCCGTCGGGCGCATAGTTCCGCAGTTCAGGTGGTGCACCTTCATACGCTGCTCCTGGTGCTCAGCCGGAGGAATTGGGTCTCGTCGTGCGCGGCGAAGACGCTCACCTCCCCGCCGTGCTCCTGAACAAGCTGGCGCAGGCGGCGGTGATTGTCCAGCCGGGCGCGCGGCACCGTCTCCATGCGCCCCTCGAACCACTTCAGCCCGGGCGGGCAGTGCGGCGCGGCGGGATCGACCTGCCCGTGGAAGAAGTACGAATCACCGGCGTTGAACAGCCAGCCGTGGCCGGTGTCGACGGCGACCCCGGCGTGCCCGCGCGTGTGGCCCGACAGCGGGACCAGCAGGATCTCCGGCGGCAGGCCGTCGAGCTGCCGGACGGCGTCGAAGCCGAACCACGGCTCGCCGGTGTCCGCGTAGGACGTCCACTGTGGACCGTGCGCGAACTGGATCCGGCGGTACCGGCCGCGCTCGGCGGCGTCCCGCGGCGACTGGAACGCCCGCAGTTCTTCGGCGTAGACGTGCACGCGGGCCCACGGGAAGTCGATGAGCCCGCCGGCGTGGTCCAGGTCGAGGTGGGTGAGCACGATGTCCCGGACGTCCGCCGGGTCGAAGCCGAGCGCGCGGACCTGGGCGATCGCCGTCTGCGCCGGATCCGCGATCGGGTTGGACTGGCGGACGAACCCGGCGCCCAGCCAGGCGGTCCGGTCGATCGCGGCCGGCGTGCCCATGCCGGTCTCGACGAGCACGAGGCCGGTCTCCGTCTCGAGCAGCAGGCAGTGGCAGACCATGGTGGCGCGCCGGAACAGGCCCGGCCTGCCGTCGACGAGCTTGCCGCCCAGTGGGCGCAGGGTGCCGCAGTTGAGGTGGTGGACGCGCATCAGGTGAACTCCCGGTCGAGGGTGGTGTGCAGGTGGATGGCGACGGCGCGCAGCGGCGCGAGGTCGCGGCGGGTGCGGGCCAGCAGCAGCCCGCCTTCGAGCGCGGCGAGCACGATGGTGGCGAGCTCGTCGGCGCGGTCCGGCGAAAGGCCCTGTGCGGCCAGGTAAACCCGGAGGACTTCGTGCCAGGACGCGTAACCGTCCATGCAGGCTTCGCGGATGGGTTCGCTTGTCCCGGCGGCGTCGAGCGCCACCGTCGCCAGTGGACAGCCGCGCTGGAAGTCCGATCCGGTCAGGAAACCCGCGAGCGCGTCGACCGCGCGGTCGATCGCCGTCGCGGGGTCGGGGGCGTCGTTCAGGATGGCCTCGAGGAGCGCGCCGGTGCGCTCGCCGGACAGCCGGACGGCTTCGGCGGCCAGCTGCTCCTTGCCGCCGGGGAAGTGGAAGTAGAGCGACCCCTTGGGCGCGCCGCCGGCCGTCGTCAGCTGGGTGAGGCCGGTGGCGTGGTAGCCCTGCGTCTGGAACAGGTCGGCGGCGGTGTCGAGCATCCGCTGCCGCGTGTCGGTGCGGCGAACCATGAGCAGACCATAACGCAAACTATGACGACCGGTCTAGTGAGTTCGGCGATCGGTAAGGTCGTGCGCATGGGCAACCCGACCGGTCAGCAGTTCGAGATCACCCGCGGCAACGCGCGCGCCGTCGTCACCGAAATCGGTGCCGGGTTGCGTGCGTTCGAAGTCGGCGGCGTGCCGTACGTCGAGGAGTTCCCCGAGGACGCGAAGCCGCCGTTGGGCGCCGGGCAGGTGCTGCTGCCCTGGCCGAACCGGACCAAGGGCGGCCAGTGGACGTTCCAGGGGGAGCAGCAGCAGCTCGAGATCACCGAAGAGGCGCGGGGCAACGCCATCCACGGCCTCACCCGCCACCTCGAGTGGGAGCTGGTGGAGCACGCCGAATCGTCGATCACCCTGGCCGTCGACGTCGCGGTCCAGCCCGGCTGGCCGGTGCCGCTGCGCGCGAGCGTCACCTACGAGCTCGCGCCGCGCGAGCTGACCGTCACCCACGAAATCCGCAACGAAGGCGAGCAGGCGATCGGCGTCGGCGTCGGCACGCACCCGTACTTCCGGATCGGTGACGTCCCGACCGACGAGCTGACGCTGACGCTGCCCGCGAGCCGCGTCCGGCCGTCGCTGCCGGACGAGCAGATGCCGTACGCGCCGGAGCAGGACGTCGAAGGCACGGAGTACGACTTCCGCGCCGGCCGCGTGCTGGCGGGGGTCAACCTGGACACGGCGTTCGGCGGCCTCGCCGCGGCCGAGGACGGCACGCACCACATCGTCCTGAGCCACGAGGGCCAGGAGCTGCTGGTCTGGACCGGCCCGGACTTCCACTGGGCGCAAGTGTTCACCCCGGACGACCTGAACGGCCGCGGCCGCGCGGTCGCCATCGAGCCGATGACCTGCCCGGCCGACGCGCTCAACACCGGCACCGACCTCGTCGAGCTGGCGCCGTCGGCGTCGTGGTCGGGCAGCTGGGGCATCCGGGTCCGGTGACGCCGCTGCGCCTGGGCGTCTCCGACGCGGGCGAAGTCCTGACGTTGCAACGGGCCGCGTACGTGACGGAGGCTCGCGCGCACGGCGATCTGGACCTGCCACCGCTGCTGGAGACCCTGGAGCAGACCCGGGCGGCGCTGGCCGGACTGTCCTGGGGGATCCGCGAGGCGGGCCGCCTGGTGGCGTCGGTGCGGCTGACGGTGACCTGGCCGGTCGGGGTGATCGGCCGCCTGGTCGTCGCCCCGGACCGGCAGGGCGCCGGGCTGGGCGGCGGCCTCCTGCGGTTCGCGGAGTCGGCGGCCCCGGCCGGGGTGACGCTGTTCCGGCTGTTCACCGGCTCGAAGAGCTTCGGGCCGCTGCACCTCTACGCGAAGAACGGCTACCGGGAGACGCACCGGACTCCGGAGAACAACCACGAGCTGGTGCACTTGGAGAAGGCCCGCGTGCGCGTCACCGGGTGAGTTCGTTAGCGTGGCGAACTATGGCGAAGGCAATTGTCGGGGGCTACGTCGTCCCCATCGACGGTGATCCCATCGACGGCGGCACGGTCCTGATCGACGGCGGCAAGATCGTCGCGGTCGGGACCGAGATGGACGTCGACATCCCGGAGGACGCCGAACTGGTCGACGCGGCCGGCACCTGGGTGCTGCCCGGCTTCTTCGACGCCCACGCCCACCTCGGCGTCCACGAGGACGGTGAGGGCTGGGCCGGCAACGACACCAACGAGATGACCGACCCGAACGGCGCCCGGTTCCGCGCCGTCGACGGCATCGACCCGTACGAGCCCGGCTTCGACGACGCGCTGGCCGGCGGGGTCACGAGCGTCGTCATCAAGCCCGGCTCGGGCAACCCGATCGGCGGCCAGACGATCGGCGTCAAGACCTGGGGCCGCAGCATCCTGGACATGACGTTCGCCGAGCAGGTCAGCGTGAAGAGCGCGCTCGGCGAAAACCCGAAGCGCGTGTACGGCGACAAGAAGCAGACGCCGTCGACACGCCTGGGCGTGGCGGCGATCCTGCGCGAGGCGTTCACGAAGGCCCGCAACTACCAGGCCAAGCGCGCGCACGCGGAGTCCGAGGGCAAGCCGCACGAGGTCGACCTGACGCTGGAGACGCTGTCGAAGGTCCTCGACGGCGAGCTGTACTGGGACCAGGACGTCCACCGCGCGGACGACATCGTCACGGCGATCCGGCTGGCCGACGAGTTCGGCTACAAGCTGGTGATCAACCACGGCACCGAGGGCCACCTGATCGCGGACCTGCTGGCCGAGCGGGACGTCCCGGTCATCCTGGGCCCGCTGTTCACCACGAAGTCCAAGGTCGAGCTGCGCAACCGGACGCTGCGTTCGGCGGGCATCCTGGCCCGCGCGGGTGTCCGGATCGCCATCACCACGGACCACCCGGTGATCCCGATCAACTTCCTCGTGTACCAGGCGGCCCTGGCGGTCAAGGACGGCCTCGACCCGGCGACGGCCCTGCGGTCGCTGACGATCAACCCGGCGTCGATGCTGGGCCTCGACGGGCAGATCGGCTCCCTGAAGCCGGGTCTGGACGCCGACGTGGTGCTGTGGTCGGGCGACCCGCTGGACGTCATGAACCGGGCGCTGCGCGTGTTCGTGCGCGGCGACGAGGTTTACCACTTCGACGAGTCACTGGGCGAGGGCGTGTCGAAGGACCGCCGGTACCGGGAGACTCGCTGAGGTTCGGGCGGCACGCCGGTGACCGGGCGGTTCCGGCGTGCTGCCCGTCTGTTCAGCCGAGGAGCGCGTTCAGGTCGAGCACGACCGGGAACGGGACGTCGGCGGTGAAGGTGCCCGTGACCGCCGGCGCGTCGCGGTAGCCGGACGGCCCGGCCCGGCACGCGACCAAGGACACCGGCTCCGCGATGTCGACGATCCAGTAGTGCGGGATGCCCGCGTCGGCGTACTCGTCGTGCTTGACCTGGTAGTCGGTGCGCTTCGAGTCCGGGGCGACGACCTCGGCGACCAGCAGGACCTCGTCGGCGCGGAACAGGCCGTCGCCGCGGGTGGTCGCGGCCCGGCCGACGATCAGCAGGTCCGGCCGCCGGGCGAAGCCGGGTTCCCCGCGCGGCGCCAGGCACAGGTCCAGGTCGTTGCGGACGACGAACGCGAGCCCGCGCGGCAGCTGCCGCTCGAGCTGGCCGGCCAGCAGGCACACGGCCACGTCGTGGCGGCGGCCGGAGCCGGGCGAGGTCACCAGGCGGCCTTCCACCAGCTCCGTGAAACCGGCGCCGCCGAGTGCCGCGTACTCCTCGATGGTCAGCAGATGACCGGTCATCACCCCACGTTAACCGTCGCGCGCGGGGGACAGCCCTCGCTGGATCGGGTCATGCCTGCTTCAGCTCCCGCGCGATGACCACCCGCTGGATCTGGTTCGTCCCCTCGAAGATCTGCGGCACCTTCGCCTCGCGCATGTACCGCTCCACCGGGAAGTCCCGCGTGTACCCGGCCCCGCCGAGGACCTGCACGGCGTCCGTCGTCACCTTCATCGCGCCGTCCGTCGCCACCAGCTTCGCGATCGACGCCTGGCGCTTGAACGGCATCCCGCGGTCCCGCCGCCGGGCCGCGTCCAGGTACAGCGCGCGGGAGGCCTCCACCGTCGCCGCCATGTCCGCCAGCAGGAACTCGACGCCCTGGAACTCGATGATCGGACGGCCGAACTGCGAGCGCCCCTTCGCGTACGCCACCGCTTCGTCCAGTGCCGCCTGGGCCAGGCCGACCGCGCAGGCGGCGATGCCGAGCCGTCCCGAACTCAGCGACGACAGCGCGATCCGCAGCCCGTCGCCGGGCGAGCCCAGGAGCCGCTCGGCCGGGACCCGGGCGCCGTCGAAGACCAGCTGGGCCGTCGGCGAGCCGGTCAGGCCCATCTTCCGCTCGCGGGGAGCCGCCGAGAGGCCTTCGGTGGCGCCGTCGACCAGCAGGCAGGAGATCTCCCGCTCGCCCGTCCGGACCATGGTCGTGTAGAAGTCCGCCACCCCCGCGTGGGTGATCCACGCCTTGGTGCCGTTGACGACGTAGTCCGGGCCGTCGAGCCGCGCTCGCGTCGAGATCGCCGCCGCGTCCGAGCCCGCCTGCGTCTCAGACAGCGCGTACGCGCCCAGAAGCGATCCTTCGAGCATGTCCGGCAGCCACCGGTCGCGCTGCTCGTCGGTGCCGTACTCGGCCAGGCCGTAGCAGGACATCGTGTGCACCGACAGGCCGACGCCGACCGTCATCCACGCCGCCGCGATCTCCTCGAGGACCTGCAGGTAGACCTCGTACGGCACTCCGCCGCCACCCCAGCGCTCGGGGTACGGCAGGCCCAGGAGCCCGGACTTGCCCAGCAGGCGGAACTGCTCCCGCGGGAACTGCTCGGCTTCCTCGGCCGCCGCCGCGCGGGGCGCGAGCTCTTCGCGCGCGATTTCCCTGGTCAGCGCGACGAGGTCCTCGGCTTCCGGAGACGGCAGCAAGCGTTCGGCGGGCATCGTTGTCCTCCAGACCCAGGTCTTTCGGGGGTTCCGGGTGGTGGAGCCCCCGGCCCGGGGCGGAGCCCCGGAGTACTTCAGTACTGAAAACAGTACTGTGGGTCGATTCAGAGTACAGTACAACTGACTTGGGGTGGCCGGAAAGACGTAGGAGATAGTGAGCCGATGCGTCCCGAACCCCGCCGACGGCCGACCGCTCGCCAGCGCGCCCTGCTCGCCGACCTCGAGGCGCTCTTCCTGGCCGAGGGCTTCGCCGCCTTCACCCTCGACGACCTCGCCGGCCGCCTGCGCTGCTCGAAGTCGACGCTCTACGCGCTCGCGCCCAGCAAGGAGCAGCTCGCCGTCAAGGTCGTCACCCAGTTCTTCCGCGGCGCCGCGGAGCGGATCGAGGAGCGCATCGCCGGGATCGACGACGCCCGGAAGCTCATCGGCGAGTACCTGGCCGGCGTCGCCGAGCACCTCAACCGGGCGTCCGCGGTCTTCATGCGGGACCTCGCCGAGTTCGGGCCCGCCCGGGACGCCTACCAGCTGAACAGCCGGTTCGCTGCGAACCGGCTCCGGCAGTTCATCGACAAGGGGGTCGCCGAGGGGGTGTTCCGGGACGTCCACGCCCGGCTGGTGGCCGAGATGACCGGGCTGATCATCGAGGGCATCCAGACCGGGGTGCTCGCCCAGCGGACCGACGTCTCCGACGCCGACGCGTTCACCGCTTTGGGGGAACTGCTGCTCGGGGGGCTCGACAAATAGCGGACAGGAATTGTCAGCCCCGCGTCAATTAAACTCCCCGCGTGATCGTCGTAGGCGGAGAAGCTCTGGTCGACCTGGTTCCCGGCGACCCCCTGGATTCCACTGTGGACGGTGGGCTGCGCGCGCTGCTGCCGCGGCTCGGTGGCGGCCCGTACAACGTCGCGCTGGCCGCCGGGCGGCTCGGCGTGCCGGCCGCGTTCCTCTCGCGTGTCTCGACCGACCGCTTCGGTGAAGCGATGATCGAGCGGCTGCACGCCTCCGCCGTCGACACTTCGCTGCTGCAGCGCGGCGACGAGCCGACGACGCTGGCCGTCGTGGCGCTCGACGCGAAGGGCGCCGCGCGCTACACCTTCTACGTCGAGGGCACCGCCGACCGGCTGGTCGCCGATCCGGGGCCGCTGGCCGAAGATGTGACAGCGCTCTCACTCGGCACGCTCGGCATGGTGCTCGAGCCCGGCGCGTCGGCGTACGAGGCGATGCTGCGGCGCGAAGCGGCCCGTGGCGTGCTGACCGTGCTCGACCCCAACATCCGCGAGGCGCTGATCACCGACCCGGCCGCCTACCGGGCCCGGTTCGCGTCCTGGCTGCCGGACGTCCGGCTGCTGAAGGTCTCCGACGACGACGCCGCGTGGCTCACCGGGGGCGCGGATCCGGTGGCCGCCGCGAAGACGTGGATCGAGTCCGGTGTGGACGCCGTGGTGCTGACCCGGGGCGCCGACGGGCTCTCGGTGATCACCGCCGCAGGTGAGCTGGCCCACGTGCCGTCGCGCAAGGTCACCGTGGTCGACACCATCGGCGCGGGCGACACCGTGCACGGCGCGCTGCTGGCCTGGCTGCACACCCACGAGACCACCGACCTGGCGTCCCTCGACGCCGGCGCCTGGCGCGAGGCGCTCACCTTCGCGGCGAAAGCAGCGTCGATCACCGTGTCGCGCAGCGGGGCAGAACCGCCCACGTCCGCCGATCTGGCGGCCACCGTGTGAACCTGGTCCCAAAGGGGGCCCCAGGAGCAACGTCACCGCTGCGCGAAGGCAGGTTTCTCGACTAACGTTGAGGGGCATTCTTCATACCCCAGCGGGGCGGTGTGCAGCGAGGCGCCAGTGTTTCCTCGCGTGAACACGTGGCTACCTGTGAAACGTACAGGCGCCGCCGGCCCGTGCCCAACGTGAGAGGGACTTGCATGTCCGACGCGACGACTGCGGGGCAGTCCGGCGGCGAAACCGCGAAGCTGACCCTGCCGAGTGGCGAGCACGAGTTCAAGATCGTTCACCCGGTCGAGGGCGCGCCCGGGATCGAGCTGGGCAAGCTGCTGGCGCAGACGGGGTACATCACCTACGACCCCGGTTTCGTCAACACCGGTGCCGCGTCGTCCGCCATCGCCTACATCGACGGCGACGCCGGCATCCTCCGGTACCGCGGGTACCCGATCGAGCAGCTGGCCGAGAAGTCGACCTTCGTCGAGGTCTCCTACCTGCTGATCTACGGCGAGCTGCCGACCGAGACCCAGCTGGCCGACTTCACCGAGAAGATCCAGCGCCACACGCTGCTGCACGAGGACCTCAAGGCGTTCTTCAGCGGCTTCCCGCGCGACGCGCACCCGATGCCGGTGCTGTCCAGCGCGGTGTCCGCGCTGTCTACCTTCTACCAGGACTCGCTCGACCCGTTCGACGAGCCGAACGTCGAGCTGTCGACCATCCGCCTGCTGGCCAAGGTCCCGACCCTGGCCGCGTACGCGTACAAGAAGTCCGTCGGCCAGCCGCTGCTGTACCCGGACAACTCGCTCGGCCTGGTCGAGAACTTCCTCCGGATGACCTTCGGCTTCCCGGCCGAGCCGTACGACGTCGACCCGGACGTCGTCAAGGCGCTCGACCTGCTGTTCATCCTGCACGCCGACCACGAGCAGAACTGCTCGACCTCGACCGTGCGCCTGGTCGGCTCGTCCGAGGCGAACTTGTTCGCCTCGATTTCGGCCGGCATCAACGCGCTGTTCGGCCCGCTGCACGGCGGCGCGAACGCGGCCGTGCTGGACATGCTCGAGGGCATCCAGGCCGACGGCGGCGACGTCGCCAAGTTCGTCGAGCGCGTGAAGAACAAGGAAAAGGGCGTGAAGCTGATGGGCTTCGGGCACCGGGTCTACAAGAACTACGACCCGCGCGCGAAGATCATCAAGAGCACCGCGGACGAAATCCTCGGCAAGCTGAAGGGCGGCGACCAGCTGCTCGACATCGCCAAGAAGCTCGAGGAAACCGCGCTTTCCGACGACTACTTCGTCGAGCGGAAGCTGTACCCGAACGTGGACTTCTACACCGGCCTGATCTACCGGGCGCTGGGCTTCCCGACGAAGTTCTTCACGGTGCTGTTCGCGCTGGGCCGGCTCCCGGGCTGGATCGCGCACTGGCGCGAAATGATCAACGACCCGGCCACCAAGATCGGCCGCCCGCGGCAGATCTACACCGGCCACGCGTCGCGGGATTACGTCCCGATGTCCGACCGCTGATTCGTTTCAGGCGAACGTCCCGCCGTGCACCCGCACGGCGGGACGTTTACGTTTACCGTCGTGACTCGAGAAGCGCCGGTCGTCCTGTGGTTCCGCCGTGACCTGCGGCTGGGCGACCACGCCGCCCTGCTGGAGGCCTCCCGCCACAGCAAGCACGTGCTCGCGCTGTACGTCCTCGACGACGCGTTGCTCAAGCCCGGCGGTGCCCCGCGTGCGGCGTTCATGTACGGGTGCTTGGCGAAGCTGAACGAGCAGCTGGGCGGGCGGCTGATGCTCGTGCACGGCGAGCCGGCGGCCGAGGTCGTCCGCGCGGCGCGCGAGATCGGGGCGGCCGCGGTGCACGTCAGCGCCGACGCCGGGCCGTACGGCCGCCGCCGGGACGCCGCGGTGGCGAAAGCGTTGGCGGAGGAGAACATCGGCTGGGTCGAGACGGGTTCTCCGTACGCCGTGACGCCGGGCCGCGTCACCAAGCCGGACGGCAGCCCGTACCGCGTCTTCACGCCGTTCTTCCGCGCCTGGACCGCCCACGGGTGGCACTCGCCCGCGGACACCGGACCGTCCCTTGTGGACTGGGTCTCGCCGCCGCGGTCCTCGGACATCCCCCGTGCGCCCGAGGTTTCCGCGGTGCTGCCCGAGCCCGGCGAGCGAGCCGCGCTCGACGTCTGGCACGCGTTCCTCCGCGACGGCATCGAGTCCTACGACGAGGACCGCGACCGGCCGGACCGCGACGGGACCACACGGCTTTCGCCGTACCTGCGCTGGGGCTGCATCCACCCGCGGACGGTCCTGGCCGACCTTTCCGGCGACGACCGCGCGGGTGCGAAATCCCTGCGCGGCGAGATCTGCTGGCGCGAATTCCACGCCGACGTCCTGTGGCACCGCCCGGAAACGGCGCGCGAGAACTACGACAAGCGTTTCGACGCGATGCCGCACGACGACGACCGCGAAGCCTTCGAGCGGTGGTGCGCGGGCCAGACGGGCTACCCGATCGTGGACGCCGGGATGCGGCAGCTGCTGGCCGAGGGCTGGATGCACAACCGGGTGCGGATGGTCGTCGCGAGCTTCCTGGTCAAGGACCTGCACCTGCCGTGGTGGCTGGGCGCCCGCCACTTCATGAAGCACCTGGTGGACGCCGATCTGGCGTCGAACCAGCTGAACTGGCAGTGGGTCGCGGGCTGCGGCACCGACGCGGCCCCGTACTTCCGCGTCTTCAACCCGACGACCCAGGGCGAGAAGTTCGACCCGAACGGCGACTACGTGCGCAAGTACGTGCCGGAGCTGCGTTCGGTGCCGGGGAAGGCGGTGCACAAACCGGCGGCCCGCCCGGCGGAGTACCCGGAGCCGATGGTCGACCACGCCCACGAGCGCCGGGTGTCGTTGGAGCGGTACGCCAAGATCACGACGTGACGAGTGCTTTGACCCGCCACACGACCGCCAGCGCCGGGTCACCGGTGGAGCTGGGCTCGATCCGCTCGACGGCGAAGCCCTCGCGCTCGTAGAACGCGCCGGCCCGTTCGTTGGCCGCGAAGTGCTCGATGTACAGCCGTCCGGCGTCGGCGGGCAGCTGCGCGGCCAGGGCGTCGAGCAGCCGCGGGCCGAGCCCGCGGCCGCGCTGCCCGGGGTGGACGTACAGCTTGTAGACGACGTGGTCGGCGCCGCTGCGGCCGCGCTGCCCGACGCCGAGGAGTTCCCCGCCGGCCTCGGCGACGACCACCAGCCCGGCCGCCACCGCCGCGCCGACGTGCGTCTCGTTCCACCAGTCGCGGACCTGCGCGTCCGCGGCGGCCGCGCCGATCAGCGGCGCGTAGTGGGCCCGGACGTGCGTCTCGCCGAACCGGCGGATCGCGGCCACGTCGCCGGGCCCCGCCGCCCGCACCTCAGCCACGCAGGGCCTCCGACAGCTTGATCCGGCTGCCGATCCGCAGCACGCTGTTGCCGTAGATCTTCCCGCCGACCCAGGTGAGCAGGGCGATGAGCGCCACGGTCAGCGCCAGCGACAGCCCGATCTCCCAGCCCGCCGCCGCGCCGGTCGAGATGCGGGCCGGCATGAGGATCGGCGACAGCAGGGGGATCAGCGAGACGATCCTCGTCGCCGAGCCCGCCGGGTTCTGGACCAGCAGGTTGAACCCCGCGATGAACCCGACCACCAGGATGATGTTCAACGGCCCGACCACCGACTGGGTGTCCTCCTGCCGCGACACCAGCGACCCGAGCGCCCCGTAGACGGTGGCGTACAACAGGAAACCCAGCAGGTACCAGAGCAGGCCCCACAGCGCCGCGCCCGTCGCGAAGCCGGACAGCGTGAACACGCCGGTCACCGACGCGGCGCCCAGCCCGACCACCGCGAGGACCACCAGCTGCGTCAGGCCGACCAGACCGAGCCCGATCACCTTTCCCAGCAGCAACTGCCACGGCCGCACGCTGGCGAGCAGGATCTCCACGACCCGGCTCGACTTCTCCTCGACGACACCCTGGGCCACCATCATCCCGTAGGTGATGATGCTCATGTACAGCAGGAACGCCACCATCAGCCCGACGACGAGCCGCTGCGTTCCGTCCGCCGGCTGCGGCGAGAGCGGGTCGTCCTGGACGTGGGTGCCGTGCACCCTGGCCATCACCTCGGCCGGTTCGAGCTGCGCGGACGACAGGACGCCGTCGAGCACCTGCTGCTGGGCGACCTGGTCGAGCACCCGGCGCAGCTGCTCGTCCAAAGAGGACTTGTAGGTGGCGGTCAGCTGCGCCGCGCCGCCGGAGACGAGCGCGTCGATGTCGCCGTTTTCGACCTGCTGCCTGCCTTCGGCCGGGTCGGTGACGACGACCGTGCTGATCTTGCGGCCGGACAGCGCCGCTTCGGTCTCCAGCTGGCGAGCGATCCCGATGGCCTGGCCGGTCAGCCCGACGGTGTTCTTGTCCGACGACCCGGCCAGCGACGTCTGGAAGAAGACGTACCCCAGCAGCAGCACCAGCAGCACACCGGTGCCGACCACGAACGACCTCGTGCGCAGCCGCGTGTTCAGCTCGCGCTTCGTCACGAGCCAGACGGCCCGGCGGCCGCTCAGCGTCCTCATCGCGGTTCCCCCTTCTCGGACACGGCGTCGCGGAACAGCTCCGTGAGCGACCGGCGACGGCGGCTGAACTCGGTGACCGGCCCGGTCGCCAGCGCGGCGGCGAGCACGGCCTGGTCGTCCGCGCCCGGGTCGAGGTCGAGCACGGTGGTGGTGCCGTGCTGCTCCAGCACGCGCACGCCGGGCAGGCCGACGGCCCAGCCGTGGTGCGCGGCCGGCGCCGTCACGACGAGCTTGCTGCGCGCGCCGGCGGTCAGTTCGGCGACCGTGCCGACGGCGACCATGCGGCCGCCGCGGATGATCCCGACCCGGTCGCACAGCCGCTCGACGAGGTCGAGCTGGTGGCTGGAGAAGACGACCGGCACCCCCGCGGCGGCCTTCTCCCGCAGGACGCCGCTCATCACGTCGACGGCGAGCGGATCGAGGCCGGAGAAGGGTTCGTCGAGCACCAGCACCGCGGGGTCGTGCACCAGCGCGGCGGCGAGCTGGACGCGCTGCTGGTTGCCGAGGGACAGCTTCTGCACCTCGTCCTTGCGGCGTTCGGCCAGCCCGAGCCGGGTGATCCAGTTCTCGGCGTTGCGGTGGGCTTCGTTCGCGCTCAGGCCGTGCAGCTCGGCGAGGTAGACGAGCTGGTCGAGCACCTTCATCTTCGGGTACAGCCCGCGTTCCTCCGGCATGTAGCCGATCCGCGTGCGGGTCTCGTGCGTGATCGGTTCGCCGTCGAAGCGCACCTGACCACCGTCGGCGGCCAGTACCCCCAGTGCGATCCGCATGGTGGTGGTCTTGCCGGCGCCGTTGCTGCCGACGAACCCGAACAGCTCGCCGGCGCGGACGTCGAAGGTGACGCCGTCCAGCGCGACCTTGGCGCCGTAGCGCTTGGAGATCCGGTCGATCTCCAGCGTTCCCTCAGGCATGCCCGATCGCCTCCTCGAAGTCCTCGGGGTCGTCGTCGGGCAGCGACCAGCCCAGGAGGACGGACGGGACGGTCGTGCCGGTGACGAGCAGTGCGGCCAGCATCATCGCCCCGCGCGCGCCGCCGTCCTGGGCCTGGGCGATCAGCAGGCAGTAGAGGACGGCGATGATCATCAGGTAGCTGAGGATCTGGTACGCCGTGTAGGTGACGCGGTGGCGCCATTCCCGCTCGCGCTCGTCCAGCAGGCGGGAGAAGCCCCCGCACATCAGCCCGGTCAGGGTGCGCAGCAGCACGAACGCGCTCCCGCCGACGACGATCCCGCCCAGCCACAGCACGGGGAAGACCCAGGCGTCCCCGACGGCGAAGTTGGCGGCGCCGGCGACCAGCACGAGGTCGCCGGCGACCAGCACGACCGCGAGCGGCCGCCGGTGCCGCCGGTTGCGCCACCCGGGCAGCTGCTGAGCCCGGCGGCGTTCCTTTTCTTCCAGCTTGTCGAGCCGGCGTTCCCAGTAGGCCGAGAACCGGCCGGTCGGTACGGTCATGCTCCCCCCTCGCGGTAGACCTGGGTCGAAAGCGGCGCGAACGGTTCGCGGCTGAAGACGGCCTCGACGGGCAGCCCGAACACCGCGCAGATCCGGAACGCCAGATCCAGGCTCGGATAGTGGTCACCCCGCTCGAGGGCGCCGATGGTCTGCGGATTGACCTCAACGGCCCCGGCCAGGGCGGCCCGGGTCATCCCACGCTCGGCCCGGAGCACGGGAAGCCGGTTGTAGATCGGCAGCTCCTTGCCGCGTCTGACCGGACTCATGAACGTACTGTTACAAAAACCCAACGAGACGTCAACTTAAGAGAACATCTAGGCGGGTTGTGCACAGGGTGGGGCGGTTGTGGACAGAACGGGGCGGCGGGCGGCTGAGCGGGGGTTTTGTGGGTGGGCGCCGGTAGAATGGACTTGGGGACGCCCCCCTGGGAGTGGCGGGGGCTGTGCTGGCTGGCGGGGGCTGTGCTGGCTGGCGGGGGCTGTGCTGGCTGGCGGGGGCTGTGCTGGCTGGCGGGGGCTGTGCTGGCTGGCGGGGGCTGTGCTGGCTGGCGGGGGCTGTGCCGGCCGGGTCAGACCAAACCCGCCAGCGATTTGTCGACAAGCTCCGCCACCCGTGCCCGCGCGGCATCCGCGTCCGCGGGGATCAGCGCCAGCCGGGTCCGGCGCTCCAGTACGTCGTCCACGTCGAGTGCTCCCTCGTTCCGGACCGCCCACACCACCTCGGCCGCCGTGATCTCCGTTCCCGGGCCCACCGGCGCCGCGAACTCCGCGTCCAGTTCGCCCAGCGCCGCCACCCGCGGCGCCTCCGTGCCGTAGCGGGCCACCATCCGGGCCGGGGCGTCCACCAGGGACAACTCCGGCCGGGGCGCCGCTCCCAGCAACGGCAACCGCGCCGTCCGGCAGGGTGTGGCGGGAAGTCCCGCCAAGCGCACCGCCGCGTCCACCGCGTCCTCGGCCATGCGGCGGTACGTCGTCAGCTTGCCGCCGACCACCGTCAGCAGCCCGTCCGCTCCCGCCAGCACCGCGTGCTTGCGCGACAGGTCCGCCGACCGGCCCCCGCCTTCGACCAGCGGACGCAACCCCGCATACGAGCCGGCGACGTCGGCCCGGGTCAACGGCCGGGCGAGCACCGACGACGCCAGTGACAGCAGGAAGTCCACATCGGACGGCGGAACGTCCGGCACCGGCGGGATCGGGCCGGAGACCGGCTCGTCCGTGAGTCCCAAGTAGACACGGCCGTCCGGCTGGGGCAGCAGGAAGACGAACCGGTTCGTCTCCCCGGGCACGCCGATGTTCACCGACGACGTCCCCATCGGCACCGTCCCCGGCGCCAGCACCAGGTGCGAGCCCAGCGACGGTCGCAGCCGCACCGCGCCCGTCAGCGTTCCCGCCCACACTCCCGTCGCGTTGACCACCTGGCGCGCGTGGATGTCCACAGTGGAACCGGAGACGGCGTCGCGCGCCGTGACCCGGTCCGCCGACAGCGAAGACGCCGACAGTCGCGTGAGGATTCGCGCGCCGAACGACGCCGCCGTGCGGGCGAGGGTGACCACCAATCGAGCGTCGTCGACCAAAGCGCCGTCGTACGCCAGCAGCGCGCCGCGCAAACCCGCGGCCGAAAGTCCCGGTGCCAGGGCCAAGGCGAGCGCGGGCGGGATCGAACGCGGCCGCGGCAGCACCGAAGACGGCGTGCGCGCCGCCCGCCGCAGCGCGTCGCCCGCGTGCAGGCCGGCCGCGATCACCCGCTCCTGGACGCGGGAAGTGCCGGGGTACAACGGGAACAGCTGCGGCATCGCGCGCGTGAGGTGCGGGGCCGTGCGCGTCATCATGATGCCGCGCTCCACCGCGCTCTCGCGCGCCAAGCCCAGTTCGCCGTGCGCCAGGTACCGCAGGCCGCCGTGCACCAGCTTCGACGACCAGCGGGACGTCCCGAACGCCAGGTCGTGCGCCTCCACCAGCGCCACCGACAGGCCCCGCGAAGCCGCGTCCAGCGCGATGCCCGTGCCGGTGACGCCGCCGCCGACCACGACGATGTCCACGCGCTCGCCCGAGGCCAGGTCCGCGAGCTCGCGTTCGCGGCGCAGCGCGTTGAGCGAGCCGGGTGTCATGGCCGCAACGCCGCGTCGAGCACGTGCGTGAACTCGGCCATCAGTGCCGCCTCGTCGACGTCCGCCGTGGCCGGCCGCAGCGAAAACGCGAAGGACTGCACCACCAGCAGGACCGAACGGGACTGCGCCGCGACCGGTGCCCGCCGGATCGAGCCGTCCTGGTGGCCGGCCTCCAGGAGCTGGTGCAGTGCCTGCTCGGCGAACTTCTGCGTCGCGCCGAGCCGCTCCACGATGTACGGGAGCACCAGTTCGGGGTCGACGTCGAGCAGCGTGCGGAACAGCGGGTCGGTCGACAGCGCGCGGACGCCGGCCGCCGCGATGAGGACCAGCCGGTCGCGGCTGTGCGCCGCGTCCGCGCCGCCTTCGCTCGCCGTGCGCAGCAGCCCGCTGAACTCGCGGGTCATCAGGGCGGCGAGCACGCTGCGGACGTCGGGGAACCGGCGGTACACCGTCATCCGGCTGACGCGCGCGGTACGGGCGATTTCGGCGAGTGTGGTGCGGCGCACACCGACGGCCAGCACGCACGAGCGCGCGGCGTCGAGCAGCACGTCATCGGCCACCCGGGTCGCCGTCTGGCGGCTGCGGGTGTCCGCGAGCGCGGAGGAGCCCGCCGTCTGCGTGGTGTGACGTTTAACGTCCATGTGTCACACTGTAGTCGTGAACGCTCTCATTGACCACCGCCTCCGCCGGTCCTGGACCGCGGAAGCCGCCGGCGCCGCGCCCCTGCCCGCGCGCGCGGCCAAGTGGCTCGACCAGCGTATCGGTCCGATCACCCCAGCCGCCGCCCCCGCGGGGGAAATGCCGGTGGAAATACCGTCCCCGAAACTGGTGAAACCTGCCGAGGAAGCGCTTGCGAAGGTGGTCGGCGCGGAAAACGTGCTGGTGGACGACGTGGCCCGGCTGGAGCGCGCGACCGGACTGTCCTACCTCGACCTGCTGCGGCGCCGTTCGCCGTCGGCGGACTTCCCGGTGCCCGACGCCGTCGTGCTGCCCGCGGACCCGGACGAGGTCCAGGCGGTGCTCGACGTCTGCGTCCAGCACGACGTCGGGGTCGTGCCCTTCGGCGGTGGCACGTCGGTCGTCGGCGGCGTCGCCGCGCTGAGCGGCGAAAAGACGTCGGTGATCGCGCTCGACCTGGTCCGGCTCGACGCGCTGGTGTCGGTGGACGCCGGGTCGCGCATCGCCGTCCTGCAGGCGGGCGTCCGCGGGCCCGAGGCCGAGCGGCTCCTCGGCGAGCACGGCCTGACGCTGGGGCACGTCCCGCAGTCGTACGAGCGCGCCACCATCGGCGGCTTCGCGGCGACGCGCTCGGCCGGCCAGGCGTCGTCGGGCTACGGGCGCTTCGAGGACATGGTGACCGGCGTGCGGCTGGCCACCCCGCGCGGCGAGTGGAAGCTCGGTGTCGCCCCGGCGTCCGCGGCCGGGCCGGACCTGCGCCAGCTCGCGATCGGCAGCGAGGGGACGCTCGGCGTCATCACCGAAGTCGCGTTGCGCGTGCGGCCGGCGCCGCAGGTGCGGCGGTACGAGGGGTACGCGCTGCCCGGCTGGACGGCCGGCACCGACGCGGTGCGGGACCTCGCGCAGCACCACGCACTCGCCGACGTCACCCGGCTGTCCGATGTGGACGAGACCGAGGTTTCCCTCGCGTTGAACGCCGGCTTCAAGACGGCGGCGCTGCGCCGCTACCTGGCCGCGCGGGGCGTACGGCGTCCGTGTTTCCTCATCGTGGGCTGGGAAGGCACCGCACGCGACGTGGCGCGGCGCCGCCGCGAGACGACCCGGCGGCTGAAGGCGGCGGGAGCCGTCCGCGTCGGCAAGGCGCTCGGCGAGTCGTGGCGGCACGGCCGGTTCGCCGGACCGCGGCAGCGGGACACGTTGCTGGACAGGGGTGTCTGCGTCGAAACGCTCGAAACCGCCGCGTACTGGTCCAATGTGGACGAGTTGCGCGACGACGTCCGCGCGGCGCTGACGGCCGCACTGGGCCGGGCGATCATCATGTGCCACATCTCGCACGCCTACGAGACGGGAGCGTCGCTGTACTTCACCGTGCTGACGGCCCGCGACGGGACCGACCCGGTCGGCCAGTGGCAGCGCGCGAAGGCGGCGGCCTGCGAGGCGATCACCGGACTGGGCACGATCTCGCACCACCACGCCGTCGGCGTCGACCACGCGCCCTACCTGAGCGCGGAAATCGGCTCGCTGGGCGTCGAAGTGCTGCGGGCGGCCAAGTCCGCGGTGGACCCGACCGGGATCCTCAACCCGGGAAAGCTGGTGTGACGACTTCACAGGGCACGCCGTGGCCGTCGGCCGCGACGCCTCGAAGCCCGGCCGCTTCGGCCTGCGGGACGGCGGAGGTGCGCACGGGCGCGCCGTCGACCAGCAACGGGTAGCGGATCGGCGCGGCGCCGACGTAGGTGTGCACGTCGGTCAGCCGGGTGCCGTCTTCGAGCGTGATGTCGGGTTCGGTGAGCCGGGCCAGGTGGTAGCGGGTGCCGCGGCCTTCGCAGCGGTCCAGGACCGCCAGCTGCTCCGGCGTCACGAACCAGACGGCGTGGTCCTCGACGCCGTCGAGCGCGGTGAGGGTGGCCGGGCGCTGGTCGTCGACCACCCGGAAACCGGCCGCCCACACGGCGGCGAGCCCGGCGCAGCGCGCGTGCGCCACGACGACCGGGCCTTCCAGGCCGAGCCGGGCGCGCAGCCAGGTGATCTTCGACGGGTTCGCGTTCGAGCCGTAGGCCAGCACGGCCAGCCGGTCACGCCAGCCCTCGGGCGCGCTTTCGAGGGGGTGCCCGACGCCGTCGACGTGCACGAACGAGTAACCCGGCCGGGTGCCCGGGTAGGGCTCGGCCGGGTACTCGTCGTCGGTGAACAGGGTCAGAACGTCACCACGCTGCGCAGGACGTCACCGTGGTGCATGCGCGCGAAGGCCTGCTCGACGCCGTCGACGCCGATCCGCTCGGTGACGAACTTGTCCAGCGGCAGCCGGCCCTGCAGGTAGAGGTCGACGAGCATCGGGAAGTCCCGGCTCGGCAGGCAGTCGCCGTACCACGACGACTTGAGCGAGCCGCCGCGCGAGAAGAAGTCGATCAGCGGCAGGTCGTTCAGCCGCATTTCCGGCGTCGGGACGCCGACGAGCACGACCGTGCCGGCCAGGTCGCGCCCGTAGAACGCCTGCCGCCAGGTCTCGGGGCGGCCGACGGCGTCGATGACGACGTCGGGACCGAACCCGCTGGTGGCGTCCTGCATGGCCTCGACGACCTGCGCTTCGCTGAGGCCCTTGCTGTTGACGGTGTGCGTCGCGCCGAAGTCCTTCGCCCAAGTGAGCTTCCGGTCGTCCATGTCGATCGCGACGATCGTGGTGGCGCCGGCCAGCTTCGCGCCGGCGATGGCGGCGTCCCCGACCCCGCCGCAGCCGATGACGGCGACCGAGTCCCCGCGCGTGACGGCGCCGGTGTTGATGGCGGCGCCGAGCCCGGCCATGACGCCGCAGCCGAGCAGCCCGGCGACGGCGGGTTCGGCGGCCCGGTCGACCTTCGTGCACTGTCCGCTGTGGACGAGCGTCTTCTCGAGGAAGGCGCCGATGCCGAGTGCGGGCGAGAGCTTGGTGCCGTCCTGGAGCGTCATGGGCTGGGCGGCGTTGAAGGTCGAGAAGCAGTACCACGGCTTGCCGCGCCTGCAGGCCCGGCAGGTGCCGCAGACGGCGCGCCAGTTGAGGACGACGTAGTCGCCCGGTTCGAGATCGGTGACGCCTTCGCCGACGGCCTCGACGACCCCGGCGGCCTCGTGACCGAGCAGGAACGGGAAGTCGTCGTTGATCCCGCCTTCGCGGTAGTGCAGGTCGGTGTGGCAGACCCCGCAGGCCTGGACGTCCACGACGGCTTCGCCGGGACCGGGATCGGGCACGAGGACGGTCTCCAGCGAGACGGGCTCGCCCTTCGCCCGCGAAACGACCCCCTGGACCTCGTACGGCATTCGAACCACCTTCCGGCTGCGCTGCTGGTCGACCGCAGCTAATCACGGATCACGCGGGGATGGCGACATCCGCATGAGTGAGGTTTGTGCAACGTGTTGCGCTTTACGCAACTGGCCGGCGTTGAGAGGGCTGGTCTCGGGGTCGGCACGGCGCCGGAACTGTCGGTGCCGTCCGGTGGCGTGGAAAACGGGGGCGCCCGGTATCGAGCTTACCGAGCACCACCGACGGTTCCGGGCGGCTCCGGGAGCTCCATCGACGCCAGCTTCACCGGGTCCGCCACCGACGCGATGCTCACGATCCGTCCCCCCGCCACCGTGAACGCCACCACCGACATCGGTGTCCCGTCCTCGCGCCACGCCACCACTCCCGGCAGGCCGCCCACGAACACGGCCCGGCCGCCGGCCGCCGCGCCGATGCGGGCGCCCGCGGCCACGTTCGTCGCCCCGAGGACCACCACCACGCCGTCCGGGGTGTCGACCGTCAGCCGGACCTCGGGGTCGAGTACCCGCAGCAACCCCTCGAAGTCGCCGTCGCGGGCGGCCGTCAGGAACGCCTGGACCACCTCTCGCTGCGAGGGCCCGGCCGGCGGCGAGGGGGTCCGCACCTTCCGGCGGGCGCGGCTGGCCAGCATCTTGGCCGCCGCCGTGGACTTGCCCAGGATGCGGGCGATCTCCTCGAACGGCACCGCGAACAGGTCGTGCAGCACGAACGCCAGCCGCTCGCTCGGGCCGAGGGACTCCAAGACCACCAGCAACGCCAGCCCCACCGAATCGGCCAGCTCCGCGTCCTCGGCCGGGGAGGCGCCGTCGTCCACCGTCACCACGATCTCCTCGTACGCCGCCTCGGGCCGGGAGCGGCGCGACCGCAGCGCGTCCAGGCTGAGCCGGCCGACCACCGTCGTGAGCCAGCCGTCGAGGTTCTCGATCGTCGCCGCGTCCTGGCGCGACAGCCGCAGCCACGCCTCCTGGACCACGTCCTCGGCGTCCGCGTGCGAGCCGAGCACGCGGTGGGCCACCGCGCGCAGCCGGTCACGCTGCGCTTCGAACGCCGAAGCCAACCCGTCGGTCATGGTCGTTACCTTCCTCGCTCCCGCTCCGTCGTGGACATGACGGGCCCGGAGGGGCACAGGTAACCGATGGAGGAACGATGGAACCACGGCTGACGACCCAGGCGGGTCCCGAGGTGACCGGAGCGGTCCAGCAGCTGTTCAAGGTCGTGCACGGCGCCGGCGTCGACCCGCTGCTGCTCGAGCTGGTCCACCTGCGGGCCAGCCAGATCAACGGCTGCGCCCCGTGCACCTACGCGGGCGTCCAGGCGGCGAAGAAGCAGGGCGAGACCGACGACCGGCTGCACAGCGTCGTCGCCTGGCGCGAGACGCCGTTCTTCACCGAGCCGGAACGGGCCGCGCTCGCGCTGACCGAAGCCGCCACGCGGATCGAGGACGGCCAGTCCGGCGTGACCGACGAAATCTGGGCGGCCGCCGCCGAGCACTTCGACGACACGCAGTTGTCCGCGATCGTCACGCACATCGCCCTCACCGGCTTCTTCAACCGGATCAACCGCGCGATCCGGGAGCAGGCCGGCAAGACCTGGTGAGCCCGGTGGGGCGCCGGACCGGCGCCCCACCGGAGTGTCAGGCCGGCGTGATGATGTAGGCGATGCCGCCCGGGCCGCCCGCCACGGTGCCGTCCGCGCGGTAGCGCTTCGTCCGCTGCCAGATCTTCTCGAACTGGTCACGTTTATAGACGTTGCGCACCCGGTCGTTGCTGCTCGACGCCGGGTCGTTCGCGATCACGTCGCCGTCCTTCGTGAAGCCGACGACGACCATGATGTGCCCCGAGGTCCCGTAGCCGGCGCCGTCCAGCTCCGAGGACAGGAACGACTGCGACGTGATCACCGGGATGCCGCGGACGATGTAGTCCTCGAGCTCGTTCAGCGAGTGCAGCCGCGTGATGTGGCCGCGCAGCCCGCGCGACGCCGCGTAGGCGGTGTTGAACGGCCAGTTCCCGGTGCCGTCGTAGGCGTGGTCGTAGGTGTAGCGCGCCGCGAACGCCACCTGCGGGTCGACGTAGTCCGCCGGGATCCAGGACATCTCCTCGGCGGACGGCTTCTTGCCCCAGTACTCGGCCACCATCTCCGTCGACGTCGGGCTGCACCAGGCTTCGCCGCCCCCGCCGTACTGCGGGAACTGTCCCTTGTGGAGGTTCTGCGCGTACGCGGGCACCTTGAGCTCGATGCCGCTGGCGCGGCCGGGCTTCGTCGGCTGCACCTCGAAGCGGTCCGGGACGGCGGACGTCATCGCGCCCAGCAGGCTCACCGACGGGGTCGCACCCGAGCCGGCTTCGCGGTAGAGGGTGATCCGCAACTGGTACGACTTCAGTGTCACGCCGGTCTTCATCTCCAGCGTGTCGACGTCGACCACGGCGTTCGCGTCGTCCTGGCCGTCGACGCTGGTGCGCAGGATGTCGGCGTCGCCGCTGGCCCAGCGACCCATCACGTACCACGCGGTTTCGGTGCCCGCCGACGTCCGGCCGTGCGCCTCGACCTGCAGCCAGGTCTTCGCGGGCGTCTTCGCGTTCCAGGACGCGACCAGCTGCGTCGCGCCGAAGCCGAGCCGGTACTGCGGCGAGGTCCACTGGCCGTACTCGTACGTTCTCGTCGTCCCGAGCTCCGGTTCGGTGTGCTCGACCGTGCCGGCGGGGTGGGTGATGCGCAGGCCGTCGCGGCCGAGCGCCAGCCCCGCGAAGCCGCCTTCGTGGAAGCGGCCGCCGGTCCATTCGTGGTAGTCGATCGCCTCGTCGTCGCGGGGCCGAACGGGTCCGGCCTCGGCGACCTGGGCGGTTACCGCGGACAACACAACCACTGACAATAAGGTGAACAACTTGCGTACGCGCATCCCGGCTCCCTGATCGGCCCACCCAGTAGGCAGGGATTTTCGCCGCTCAAGCCGGGTATGTAAACAGGTACCTACCGGACGGCCTGCGTCTGTGTCACTTTCGCGACCAACGGCGTAGCCCGAACGCGCCGCACGCAGGAAGTTCGTCCACCCGGCGCGTGCTGCCCGCTCAGCTCAGCGGGTTCACCAGCAGCAGCTCGGTGTTGTGGTCCCCGGCCGCACCGACCCGGCCGAGGTCGACGTGGATGTCGTTGTACGACAGTTCGCGGTAAAGCGACGCAAGCGCTTGCGGCGTCCGGGCGTCGTAGTCCACGGCGTACGGCGCTTCGGCCTCGATCAACGTCGTGAACAGCGACAACGTGCCGTCCGCGTTGTCCGCGACCTCGACGATCCGGGCGTGCTGCGGGAAGTCGACGTGCGACGCGGTGTTGATCTCCCAGAAGCCCTGCTGCGGCGTGTTCCCCGTGTGCGGCGTGATCTTGTTGAGGTGGGTGTGGCCGTTGACCCAGGCCAGCACGTTCGGGAACCGCTTGAGCAGCGCGACGAACGCGTCGCCGTTCAGCCGCGGGTCGAGCAGGTGGCGGGAGTCCGGCAGCAGGTTGGTCATCGTGTCGCTGGTGTGGTGGCTGAACAGGATGAACAGCTCGTCGGTGACGGCGTGGGTGACCTTGCGGCCGAAGAAGTCGTAGTAGGTGGAGCTGTTGCGCTTGAGCGTCGACTCGACCCACGAGTACTGCGCGAGCCCGATCGAGCCGTCGGCGAACCCGGCGTCGGTGGTGGTGTCGAGGCTGATCCCGGTGATGCCCGGCGCGATCCGGAACGTGTAGTAGACGTTCTGGCCGTCGGCGTTGGCGCTGGTGAAGCCGTGGCCGACCGGGCCGGGGCCGGTGTTGGCCGCGTCGAGGTGGGCGCGGACGAACTCGCCGGTGCTGAACGGGCGCCGCCGCGCGTCCGGGGTCACCTCGCGGATGGTGCCGCTGCCGCCGAACAGCTCGCCGATCGGCACGCTCGAGCGGCTTTTGATGGCGTCGGCGAGCTTCTTCGCGGTCGTTTCGTCCTTGCCGATGACCTTGTACTTCCCGGTGTACCAGGCGTCGATGCCGGGGATCTGTGCCGGCAGCGAGCCGACGATGCTGTCGTCGTGGTTGCCGAAGGTGCAGAACCACGGGACGTCGAGGCCGGGCGCGGTGAAGGTCCGCATGCCCGCTTCGAGCAGGCCGGGCAGCTGCGGGAAGCCCTTGGCCGAGTACTTGTCGCCGACGCCGGGGATCGACGGGTTCCAGTACTCGGCGTTGCCGGAGCTCTGGACGCCCTCGTAGGCGTTCACGTCGCCGGAGTTCGGGGTGACCGTGCCGCCGTTGAGGACCTTGAGGAACCAGTCGAGCTCGATCAGCTCGTGGTTGTCGGTGTTGTCGCCGGTGGTGACCATGAGGTCGAAGGGGCGCCCGGTGAACGGGCCCTGCCGCACGCTGTTGACGCGCTCGACGAGCGCGCTGGTGGCGACGGTGCCGAGCGCCTCCTGCGGCCGGTGCGCGGAGCCGATGAAGGGGTGCAGGTACTCGAACCGGGCGGGGCTTTCGGTGTCGGTGATGTGCAGGTCGGTGAACTGGACGAACGAGCTGAGGGCCCGCCGCCGGTCGTCGCGCCCGCTCTTCGGCGTGGCCAGGTCGCTCCGGACGACGAGCGGCCACCCGGGGCCGGCGGACAGGCGGGAGTAGGTGGCGGTGCTGCCGCCCGTGGCGACCTGCTCGAGCGTGGTGCCGGCGGTGGTGAGCGACCGGGTGCCCGTCAGGCGGAGGGCGCGGTCGAGGGCGTTCGCGGTGGGCGTGCAGAGCAGCAGCCCGACACCGGCGGCGCCCGCCGTGGCGAAGGTGCGCCGCGTGAGTTCGGCCATGTGTTCGCTCCCCAGTCTTCTCGGTTGCCCGGCACGCTGCCGGACTCGGGTGGACGCGGGGTGAACGTGAAAAACATTCACCGTGACAGTTCAGTTCACCCTGTCACAGGTACGGCGGCGGGGAGTACCGCCGAAGGTTGTGGTCATTTCGGCCGCGGGGCTAGCCCGTCAGGCCCGACTCCGTCACCCCGCGCACCAGGTACCGCTGCAGGAACGCGAACAGCAGCACGATCGGCAGGATCGACACCACCGCCGCCAGGAACAGCAGGTTCAGCTGCGGGTTCTGCGCCGTCAGCAGGCCCGACAGCGCCACCTGGACCGTCCACGAATCCGGGGACTGGGCGATGATCAGCGGCCACAGGAACGCGTTCCAGCTGCCGATCACCGTGATCACCGCGATCGCCGCGAAGAAGCCGCGGGAGTTGGGCACCACTATCCGCCAGAACACGCCCCAGCGGCTCAGCCCGTCCATGCGGCCCGCTTCCTCCAGTTCGCGCGGGAAGTCGAGGAAGTACTGCCGGAACAGGAACACGCTGAACGCGCTGAACAGCCCCGGGATCACCAGGCCGCGGAAGTCCGACAGCCAGCCCAGTGACGAGACCACCACGAAGCTCGGCACGAACGTCACCGACGTCGGGATCATCAGGGTCGCCAGCACCGCGTAGAACACGATCCCGGAATGCCGGTACGGGATGCGCGCCAGGCCATAGCCCGCCAGCGAGCAGATCACCAGCAGGCCGACCGTCTGCAGGGCCGCGACCAGCGCCGAGTTCAGCAGGCTGCGGCCGAAGGGGACGTCCGAAAGCGTGAACAGCCGCGAGAAGTTCTCCCAGTGCACTGTGGACGGGAAGAACGTCCACTGTGGAGACGTGATGTCCGAACGGGACGCCAGGCCGTTGCGCAGCAGCAGGTAGAACGGCAGCAGAAAGAGGATCGCGGCCACCGAAAGGCAGGTCCACCGCAGGAATGCCTTCACGCCGTCGCCCTCCCGAAGCGGAACACCCGGCCCTGCAGCAACGTCACCAGCGCGATGATCAGGGCGAGGATCACCGCGCCCGCGCTGCCGCGGCCGAGGTCCTGGCCGCCCGACCCCAGGGACGTGTAGTACAAGTACACCAACGGCGGCCGGGCGAACGGCGGGTAGCCCCGTGCGTCGCCCATGATGTTGTAGAACTCGTCGAACGCCTGGTACGCGTTGATCAGGTTCAGCAGCAGCACCGCCACCGCCGTCGCGCGCAGCTGCGGCAGGGTGATGTACCGGAACACCTGCCAGCCCGGCTTGGCGCCGTCGAGCCACGCCGCTTCGTACAGTTGCGCCGGAATCCGCTGCAGGGCCGCGATGAACAGGATCATGTAGAACCCCAGCTGCAGCCACAGCCGGGCCGTCACCAGCACGATCCAGTACAGCGGCGGGTGCACCGTGCCCGTCCACGCCACCGGCTCGAGGCCGAACGCGGAAAGCACGGTGTTCGCCAGTCCGTAGCGGACACCGGAGAACAACGACGTCTTCCAGATCAGCGACGCCACCACGTACGAGCACGCGAACGGCAGGAAGAACACCGACCGGAAGAACGCCCGCGCGAACCGCAGCTGGTTCACGCCGAGGGCCAGCGCCAGCGACAACGCGAACGTCAGCGGCACGATGAACAGCGCGAACACGCTGAACGTCCCGAGGCTCGACAGGAACGGCTCGTCGGTGAGCATGTGCGCGTAGTTGTCCAGCCCGACGAACTCCGTCGGCGTCACCGTGTTGCGCGCGTCGAAGAACGACAGGTACGCACTCCAGCCGATCGGCAGGTACGCGAAGATCGCGAGCCCGATCAGGAACGGCCCGACGAACAGCCAGAACGCGCGCGCATCGCGCCGTTTCATCCGAAGAGGCGCTTCAGCTCGGCGCGCGCCACCTCGACGGCCGTCTTCACCTGCGCCGCGGGGTCCGCGCCCTCCTTCGCGATCTTCGCGACCGCGTCCGACAGCGCCGTGTTCGACTGCTGTGTCCACACCGGACCGCCGACGAGGTGGCTGTTCTCCTTGACGAACCGGGCCGCGTCGGCGGCCGGACCGGACTTCAGGTTGTCCGCGCGGTCGACCAGGCTCTGCCGGGCCGGCACGTGGAAGCCGAACTTCGTCGCGAACTCCAGCTGGTCCTGCGTCTGGTCGACCCACAGCCACTTCACGAAGGCCTTGGCCTCGGCAACGTGCTCGCTCTTGGCGTTCACCATCGCGCCGTACGCGCCGACCGGCACCGACGGCGCGCCGCTGCCGTCCAGCTTCGGGAACGGCAGGACGCCGAAGTCGTCGTCGAACGCCTGCCGGATCTTCGGCACGTTCCACAGCCCGGTCCACTGCATCGCCGTCAGCCCGTCGATGAACGCGCCCGGGTCCGACCAGTCGGCCGGCGCGCCGAGCAGCAGCGACCCGTTGGCGTTGAGCGCGTGCAGCTTGGCCAGCGCCGTCGCGGCGCGCGGGTCGTCGAAGCCGACCTCGCGGTTGCCGTTCTTCAGGTAGTCGAGCCCGGCGGACCACAGCAGCGGGCCGGTGAGCACGCCGACGCCGCCGTCGTTGCCCGCGAAGAACCCCTTGACGCCGTCCTTCGTCAGCTTCGCCGCGGCGTCGATCAGCTCGTCGACCGTCTGCGGCGGCTGCACACCCGCGGCCTGCAGCAGGCTCTTGCGGTAGAAGAGCACCTGCGTGTCGATGGCCTGCGGGACGCCGTAGACCCGGCCTTCGACGGTCTGCGCGGCCAGCACGGCCGGGCTGAAATCGCCCTTCACCGGCGCGACGACGTCGTCGAGCGGGACGACCTGGTTCTGCCGCACCCAGTCGATCTTGACCTGGGCCTCGAAGACGTCCGGCACCTTGCTGTTCTGCAGCGCGGTGACGATCTTCGAGTCGTAGTCGCCCGGGTTCCACTGCACGTTCACGGCCGCGCCGGGGTAGGTCGCGGCGTACCGCTTGACGGCGTCCTGGACGCCCTCCTCGCCGTACGCGTGGTACCACTGCTGGAGCGTGACCTTCGAGGCGTTCGACGGCGGCGGCCCCGCCGAGTACGCCGTGGAAGGCGGCGGCTCACCCTGCCGCCCGGTGTTCGAACCGCACGCCGTCGCCAGCGCGCCCAGCCCCGCGAGCGCGAGGAAACTCCGCCTGTTTCGCTGCATCCCCAGAACCTCTCCGACGTGCTCCGAAGGCCACCATGGAGGAGGTAGGTTCCCCCACGGTGACCTTTCGAAGCGTGCAGACTCGCCGGAGATTTACCCGTTAGAGCTGGGCGATGTCGAGCTTTCCCTCGGAGTAGGACGCGCGGATGCGCTTCTTGTCGAACTTGCCGACGCTGGTCTTGGGAACTTCGTCCACGAACGTCCAGTTCTCCGGCAGCTGCCACTTCGCGACCTTGTCGCTCAGGTAGTCCCGCAGCTCCTCCGGTGTGACGCTCTTGCCTTCCTTGAGCACGACGGCGACCAGCGGCCGCTCGTCCCACTTCTCGTCGGGGATGCCGACGACCGCGGCCTCGGCCACCGCCGGGTGGCCCATCACCTGGTTCTCCAGGTCGACCGAGGAGATCCACTCGCCGCCGGACTTGATGACGTCCTTGGCGCGGTCGGTCAGCGTCAGGTAGCCGTCGGCGCTGATCTTGCCGACGTCGCCGGTGCGCAGCCAGCCGTCGTGGAACTTGTCCGGGTCGACCTGCGAGCCGCCGTAGTAGGAGCCGGCGATCCACGGGCCCTGGACCTCGAGCTCGCCGACGGCCTCGTTGTCCCACGGCAGCGCCTCGCCGGAGTCGCCGATCAGCCGCGCCCGCACGGACGCCGGGAACCGGCCCTGCGTGTAGCGGTACTTCCAGGCCTCCTCGCCGGTCACGCCGGCCGGCGGGCGGGCGACGCTGCCCAGTGGTGACGTCTCCGTCATGCCCCAGGCGTGCAGGATCGAGACGTGGTGGCGCTCCTCGAACGCGTGCATCAGCGACGGCGGCACCGCCGACCCGCCGACGACGACGTCACGCAGGTGCGAGATGTCCTGCGGGTGCGCTTCGAGGTGGGCGAGCAGGCCCTGCCAGACGGTCGGGACCGCGCCCGCGAAGGTCGGCTTCTCCGCGGCCAGCATCGCCGAGATCGGCGCCGGCTGGAGGAACCGGTCCGGCATCAGCAGCGACGCGCCGACCATCAGCGCCGCGTACGGCAGGCCCCACGCCATGGCGTGGAACATCGGCACGATGGCCAGCGCCTTGTCGCTCTGCGCGAGGTTCATGCTGTCGCTCATGCACACCTGCATCGAGTGCAGCCAGATCGACCGGTGTGAATACGCGACGCCCTTGGGGTCACCGGTCGTGCCCGACGTGTAACACATCGCGGCGGCCGAGCGCTCGTCGACCTCGGGCCAGTCGAAGGTGTCCGGCTGGGCGGCCAGCAGGTCGGCGTAGGAGTGCACCTCGACGCCGTCGGGGGCTTGAAGGGCCGCGGCGTCGCCGTTGGCCACGATGACGTGCCGGACCGTCTTGAACTCCGGCAGGTGCTTCGCCAGCAGCGGGACGAGGGTGCCGTCGACGATGACGACGTGGTCCTCGGCGTGGTTGGCGACGAACACGAGCTGCTCCGGGAACAGCCGGATGTTCAGCGTGTGCAGCACGGCGCCCATGGCCGGAACGGCCAGGTAGGCGGCCATGTGCTCGGCGTTGTTCCACATGAACGTGCCGACGCGCTGGTCGCCTGTCACGCCGAGGCGGCGGAGCGCGTTCGCGAGGCGGGCGGCGTGGCGGCCGAGGTCGCCGTAGGTCTCGCGACGGGCTTCTGAACCGGTCCAGGTGATGACTTCGCTCGCCGAGTGCACCGACGTGCCGTGGCGGAGCAGGTTCGCCAGCGACAGCTGCCCGTCCTGCATGGTGCTCAACATGGTCGCTCCCGGGGGTCGTTCGCCGGTGGGCTGGGGTTGGGCCGACTCTAATGCGGATCGGGTGAAGCGGGCATGGTCGACAACGGCTCCGTTCGGTCACGGTCGTCGCGCGATCGGGCGACGACCGGACGATGATCAAGATCATCAATTTTTCGGCTTTTCCTTATGGGCAAGGAAATGTGCGCGAGAACAGCGCGTAGTGGAAGCTTCACTTCCGGGTGAGAGAGGCCACGCGGGACGGTTCTTGGGAGCGTTTCCGCAGGCCGGAGCGGGTTGCCCGGTATCACCTCCGGGGGTAATAAGTGCGTGTCGGTTGCACGGCCACGAAGCGGGTGGCGTTTACTGGGCCCGTGGCAAGAGACGGCTGAGCAGCGCTTGCAGGAGCAAGCACTCACAAAAGCTGTCGGCCGCGAAAGCGGAGACCTGAGAGGAAAGGACACTACGTTGGCTCTGCCTACGTTGACTCCGGAGCAGCGCGCCGAGGCCCTGGCCAAGGCCGCCGAGGCTCGCAAGGCGCGTTCGGAGCTGCTCGCGTCGATCAAGTCCGGCAAGGAGAGCATCGAGAAGGTGCTCAAGCAGGCCAAGGAGAACAAGACCATCGGGAAGACGAAGGTCACCCAGCTGCTGAAGGCCGTCCCCGGCCTCGGCGCGGTGAAGGTCGCCGCCCTGCTCGAGCAGGCCGGCATCGACCCGGACCGGCGTGCGGCCGGCCTGGGCGAGCGCCAGCGCGAGGCGCTCATCGACGCGCTCAAGTAGCTCGTCACCCGGAGCTGACCGCGAGGGGAGTGTCGCTGGCGACACTTCCCTCGCGGATCTCCGGCAGCCTGGGACCCTGGGCTTGTGAGTTCTCTGTCCTCTGGGGCCGAGCCCCGGACCCCAGCCGGGGGGCAAGCCCCCCTGGACCCCCCAGGAGCGGTCAGGCCGGCGACCCCGGCTGACCTCGCCGCCCGCTACCGGCGAGGCGACTTCCTCTTCACCACGGCCCAGCGCGCACTCCTCGCGCAGGGCGCGATCCGGACCGTCACCGAGACGGACCCCCGGCGGCTCGCCTCGGCGATCCCCGGCGTCCTGGCGGCGACCGGCGCCCCGCTGGCGGTCGGCGTCCTGCCGTTCGACACCGGGCCCGACACGAAGGTGCCCGGCCACCTCGTCGTGCCCCGGACCGTCCACCGGTCGTCCGGGACGCCTTCGCTCGCGCGGGAGGCGCTGCCGGCGCCCCTGCGGGTCCGCGCGGTGCCTTCTCCGGAACAGCACATGGCCGCGGTCCGCGCGGCGGTGGCCGCGTTGGGTGCGCGTGACCTGCGCAAAGCCGTCCTGGCCCGTGCGCTGGACCTCGAGTTCGACGCGCCGGTGCCCGCCGAGAGCGTCGTGCGGAACCTGGCCGCCGGGAACCCCCGGCACTTCACGTACGCGGCCGAGCTGCCCGGCGGCCGGTCACTGGTGGGGGCCACGCCGGAGCTGCTGCTGCGCCGCACCGGCCGGACGGTGTTCTCCTCCCCGCACGCCGGGTCGATGCCGCGGTCGGCCGACCCGGTCACCGACCGTGCGAACGGCGAGGCCCTGCGGACGTCCCGCAAGGACCAGCTCGAGCACGCGGTGGTGATCGACTACGTGGTCGAGGCCCTGCGGCCGTTCTGCCGGACGCTCGACGTCCCGGCCGGGCCGGAGCTGGTCACCACGCCGGCGATCTGGCACCTGCGCACCCCGATCACGGGCGAGCTGGCGGACCCGGACATCACGGCCCTGGACCTGGCGGCGGCGCTGCACCCCACCCCGGCGATCTGCGGCACGCCGACCGAGGGAGCGCGCGAGCTGGTGCAGGAGCTGGAGCCGTTCGACCGCGACTACTACGCGGGTGCGGTCGGCTGGGTCGACGCGGCGGGCGACGGCGAGTGGGCCGTGGCGATCCGCTGCGCGGAGATCGCCTCGACGTCGATGCGGCTGTACGCGGGCGGCGGCATCGTGCCGGCGTCGGACCCGCAGTCGGAACTGGACGAGACGACGGCGAAGTTCCGCACCCTCCTGACGGCGATGGGCCTGGAGGACGTCGCTTAGGGGACCCAGTGCTCCTCGGTCACCGACAGCTCCTCGGTGGTCAGCACCGCGATGGCCGCGCGGTAGCCGTCCGCGGCCTTCAGGTCCGCCAGCCGGGTCGTCGCCGGGTCCAGGGCCGGGTCGCCCGACGCGGCCAGGCGCGCCGGTTCGTCGTAGCGGGAGAACGTGATGCTCTGCAGCGGGATGCGCAGGCCCTTGCCGGTCGCCTTCATCACCGCCTCCTTGCGGGTCCAGTAGACGAAGAAGGCCGCGGCCTTCTCCGCCGGGGCCAGGCCCGCCAGGTGCCCGGCCTCCGCCGGGCTCAGCGCGTATTCGATCAGGCCGTCGTCCGCGCGGCGGGTGGCCGTTTCGACGTCGAGGCCCACCGGGACCGACGGCGTCGCCGCGAGGCCGATCAGCTCGCCCGAATGCGAGATCGACAGCGTCAGGTCCGCACCCGGGATCCGCGGCCGCCCGTGCGGCTTGCCGCAGTCTTCGCAGGTGGCGTCGAACTTCACGGCTTCGACGGCCAGGCCGAGCCGCTCGGCCGCGACCGTCTTCGCCAGGACCCGGCCGGTGAGGAAGCGCCGCTTGTCCGCCTCCTGCCGGTACGCCGCGAACCGTCCTTGCTCTACGTCGTCGAGCAGGCGCATGAAGCGATCTTCGGTGGGCAACGGCGACGACCAGCGGACCTCGATCTCCATCACCCCCCCGATCCTTCCGGGCCCGGCGGCCGTTGTCACGAATTCCGGCCGAGGTCTGGGGTTATCCACGCCTCAAGAGGTACCCTTGGGTAAGCAAGCGCTTAGCCAGTGCAGTGTTTTCTGGGGCCGCGCCCCAGACCCCGGCCGGGGGCGCGCCCCCTGGACCCCCGAAAGCGTCGCAAGGAGCAGCTACCCCATGGACTTTTCACTCAGCACCGAAGAACGGGAAGTGCGCGACTGGGTCCGCACGTTCGTCCAGCGGGAGCTGATCCCGCTCGAGCAGGAAGTCCTCCGGCGCGAGCGCGCCCACCAGCCGGGGCTGACCGGCGAGGAGCTCAAGGACCTCCAGCTCAAGGCGAAGGAGTCCGGCTTCTGGGGCGTGCTGACCCCGGAGGAGTACGGCGGCATGGGCCTGTCCGCCGTGATGGCCGCGCTGCTGGAGGCCGAGCTCGGCCGCACCTTCGTGCCGTTCCGCTTCGGCGGGGCCGCCGACAACATCCTGTTCCACGCCAACGAAGAGCAGAAGCAGACCTACCTGCTGCCGACGATCTCGGGCGAGCGCAAGTCCTGCTTCGCGATCACCGAGCCGGGGGCCGGGTCCGACGCCAAGGCCATCCGGACCACCGCCCGCAAGGACGGCACGGACTGGATCATCAACGGCGAGAAGACCTTCATCACCGGCGGCAACGAAGCCGACTTCACCATGGTCTTCGCCATCACCGACCCCGAGAAGGGGGCGAACGGCGGCGTCACCTGCTTCCTCGTCGACCGCGAAGCCGGCTGGAAGTCCGAATACATCGACACCATGGGCGAGTGGGGCCCGGCGTCGCTGATCTTCCAGGACGTCCGCGTGCCCGAGACGCAGATCCTCGGCGAGGAGGGCCGCGGCTTCGAGCTGGCCATGCAGTGGATCGGCCAGGGCCGCTACCTGCTGCCCGCCCGCGCGATCGGCTCGTGCGAGCGGCTGATCTCGATGGCCATCGAGCACGCCAACACGCGTGAGACGTTCGGCCAGAAGATCGCCGAGCGGCAGGCCATCCAGTGGATGATCGCCGACTCCGGCGTCGAGCTCGAGGCGCTGCGCTGGCTGGTGCTGCACGCCGCCTGGCAGGTCGACCAGGGCCTGGATTCCCGGCACGCGCAGTCGATGGCGAAGCTGTACGGCGGCCAGAAGGCCAACGAAATCGTCGATCGCGTCCTGCAGATCCACGGCGGCATGGGCTACACGCGGGAGCTGCCGGTCGAGCGGTGGTACCGCGAGCTGCGGCTGCTGCGCATCTACGAGGGCACCGACGAGATCCAGCGCCGGACCATCGCCCGCAACCTGCTCAAGGGGCACGTCAAGGTCGGCGGCACGCTGGGCTGAGGGGCCCCGGAACGCGAGAGGGTTCCCGGGGGTCCGGGTGGCGGAGCCCCCGGCCGGGGCGACGCCCCGAAAGACACAGCCGTCAAGGCCGCCTTCCCGGCGGCCTTGACGGCTGTCCGGCTTCCTACTTCTTGTTGCGGATGGCGATCGGGACGCCTGCGAGGTCCTCTTCGTTGCACAGGAGCTTCACGTCGTAGTACGGCGAACCCTGACGGTCGTCGTAGTCGAGGTGGATGGCCAGGACGTCAAGCGGCTCGCCGAGCCATTCCTGTGCCTGCCGTAGCCAGGCGGAGCACCGTTCCAGGGCGGTGGGGAGATCGTCATCGCGGAACTCGACGGGGCGATAGGGCACATCCTGCACCTGATCGCGGGGGTTTTCCGGCGCCGGGAGGCCCGGCGCGAGACCCGAGTCGTCCAGTTCCAGTTGGATCGTTTCCTCAGTCACCCTTCGAGCGTCCCCCACGCACGCCGTCTGGGCAAGGCGTACACAGGTAAAAGCGCCGCTAAACGGACACGCCCCACTCTTTCGCGACGATTTCGCGGCACCGTCCCAAGTCGGTGACGCCGGGCGCGGACGTGCAGCCCAGCGCCCTCGACGCCAGCTCCGCGTAGTGCTCCGCCAGCTCGTCCAGCGCCAGCGGGCCACGTGGGGAATACCACCTCGCGACGCCGCTGCACATCTCGAGCAGGGCGAGCCGGGTCACGGCCGGGTGCTCCACACGGAACACCCCCGCCGCCACCCCTTCGTCGATCGCGGCCGCCCACAGCCGTTCGTAGGCGTCCCGCAGGGCCACGACCGGCTCGCGCGCGGCCGGGGACAGGACGTCGACTTCGTTGTCCACCACCCGGGTTTCGGCCGGCCCGACGGCGTGCGCGAGGACGTGCAGCACGACCAGCGTCCGCAGCCGGTGCACCGGGTCCCCGCCGCCCGCGGTCGCCTCGCGGGCGGCGTCGAGCAGCCGGTTCAGCGCGGTGTGCATGATCTCCGCGAGCAGATCCTCCTTGGTGCCCATGTAGTGGTAGAGGCTGGCCGAGGAGAGTTCCGCCTCCTGCGCCAGATCCCGGATGCCGGTGCCGTGGAAGCCCTTGGCCGCGAACAGCTTCACCGCCGCCGCGCGCACCCGCTCCCGGCTGCTCACAGCCATGCTGCCGCCTTCGCGTCCCAGGACCCCGCCCGCGGGTCCGCGGCCTTCCGCAGCTCGCCCTTGGCCACCCGCTCCGACGGCGTCATCGGCAGCGCGTCGGCGAAGGCCCAGAACCGCGGAACCTTGAAGTAGGCCAGTTTCCCGGCGCAGAACGCGGCGAGCTCGGCCGGGTCCGGCCGGTCGCCGTCGCACACGACGTAGGCCTTGACCTCCTCGCCGCGCAGCTCGTCCGGCACCGCGACGACGGCCGCCAGCCGCACCGCCGGGTGCAGCAGCAGCGCGCGCTCGACCTCGTCGGCGGAGATGTTCTCGCCGCTGCGGCGGATCATGTCCTTCGTCCGGCCGACGTAGTAGACGCGGCCGGCGGCGTCCATCCGGGCGAGATCACCGGTGTGGAACCAGCCGTTTTCGAACGCTTTCGCCGTCGCGTCCGGATCGTCGTGGTAGCCGTGCATCAGGCCGATCCCGCGGATCAGCAGCTGCCCGGTTTCCCCGCGCGGCACCGGCTTCCCGTCGTCGCCGGCGATCAGCACCTCGCGGTCCCGGCTCGGCCGCCCGATGCAGCCGGTGCCGACGGTCTCGTCGTGGTCGGCGAGCGTCATCCGGATGTCGCCGCCGGTCTCGGTCATCCCGAACGCCTCGTACCACGGCACGCCCCAGCGGGCCTCCAGCTCGGCGTGCAGGTCGTGCGGGATGGCGGAGGCGCAGATCGCGCGGACCCGGTGCGCGCGGTCGGCCGCGGACGGGACCTGGCGCAGCAGCAGGGCCGGCATCAGGCCGAGGCAGTAGAACCAGGTGACGCCGTGCTCGCGCACCTTCGCCCAGAACGTGCTGGGGTGGAACCGGTCCAGCACGACGAGGGTGGCGCCGCCGGCCAGTCCCAGCGCGACATTCCACTGTGGATCGATGTAGTGGAACGGCTGCGCGGTCAGGATGACGTCGTCCTCGCCGACGGCCGGGAAGTCGGTGGCCAGGCTGACCGCGAGGGTCGTCCAGTAGCGGTTCGGCAGCACGCAGCCCTTGGGGGCGCCGGTGGTGCCGGAGGTGTACTGGATGTTCACCGGCAATTCGGGCACCGGGGTGAAATCCGGCGGTTCGGCGTCGCTGCGCAGGTTGTCCGGGGTGACCACCTCGGCCACCCCGATCCGGGCGAGCAGGTCCGTGAACTCCGCGGCGGCGACGACCAGTTTCGCGCCCGAGTGCCGGAGAACGTGGGCGCCGTCGAACTCCTGGTAAGTCGTGTTGACCGGGACCAGCTGCGCGCCGATCTTCGCCAGCGCCAGCCAGGTGAGGGGGAACTCGGGCTGGTTTCGCAGCATCACCGCGACCCGGTCGCCGGGCCCGATGCCGCGTTCGGCCAGCGCCGCGGCGATCCGGGAGCTTTCGCGGTCGACCTCGGCGAACGTGAACTTCTCCTCCAGGTGGTCGAACACCCAGGCCGTGCGGTCCGGCCACAGCGCGGCAGCCCGCGTCACGAGCTGCGCGAGGGTCCCGATCTCGGCCAGGGGTGTCACGCCCGGCTCCGGAAGGCCTCGGTGGACGCGGCGACCGCGGCCGAGTGCTCGGTGATCAGGGCGTGGCTGACCTCGAGTTCGAGGGCCGGCTCGAGGTCGGTGCTCGCGTCCAGGACGCGCTTGGCCATCGCCGCGGCGGCCGGCGGGTGCTCGGCGATCCGCTTCGCCCAGCTCAGCGCCTCCGCCTGGAGCTGCTCGGCCGGCACGGCGGCGTTGACCATGCCCAGCTCGGCCGCCTTCCGGCCGTCGAAGCGCTCGCCGAGCAGCAGGAGCTCCTTCGCCTTGAGCGGACCGACCAGCAGCGGGAGCAGCCGCGATGCCGCGCCGGTGACGCTCAAGCCGAGCGAGACCTCGGGGAAGGCGAACACGGCGTCTTCGGCGGCCAGGATCAGGTCGCAGCCGAGCGCGAACTCCGCGCCGGCGCCGATCGCGTAGCCGTGCACCGCCGCGAGCACCGGCTGGCGCAGCCCGCGCAGCCGCCGCGTGACGTCCTGGAGCCGGTCCAGGCGCGCCCGCGAGTCACCCGCGGGGGTGGGTTCCTTGAGGTCGTGGCCGGCGCAGAAGGCACGCCCGTTCCCGGACAGCACGACGACACGGGCGTCGCTGCGCGCGGCCGCGTCGAGGGCGGCGAGGAAGTCGTCGACCAGCACGGCGGCGACCGCGTTCAGCCGCTCGGGCCGGTTCAGCCGGATCTGCGCGATGCCGTCCTCGACGGCGAACTCCACGGTGGGCATGCCGGCGATGCTAGACGTTCGATCGATCGATCGATAGCCTCTCGACGCATGAGGGTCGACGCGGTCTACGAGAACGCCACGGTGTGGACGGGCACGGGCATGACCAGCGCACTCGCCGTCCTGCACGGCCGCGTGGTCGCGCTCGGCGACGACGCCCGCTCGCTTTCGGCGCGCTCCCGGGTCGACCTCGCCGGCGGGTTCGTCGTGCCCGGCTTCCACGACGCGCACAACCACATGGCGTGGTTCGGCATGGGCCTCGACGACGTGCCGCTCGGCGGCTGCCGCAGCGTCGAGGAGGTCTACGACGCCGTCGCCGCGCGCGCCGCGACGCTGCCGCCCGGGAGCTGGGTGGTCGGCAGCGGGTACGACCAGAACAAGCTCGCCGGTGGCCACCCGGACTCCCGCGGCCTCGACCGCGCCGCGCCGGGCATGCTCGTGCGGCTCAAGCACACGTCCGGGCACATGACCGTGGTCAATTCGGCCGTGCTCGACCGGCTCGACCTGGCGAACGTGCCGGTCGGCGGCGACGTCGTGCTCGGCGACGACGGCTCGCCGACCGGGCTGCTGCGCGAGCAGGCCCAGCTGCTGCTGCGGCCGCTGACGTACCCGACGCCGGTCGACCGGGTCGTGCGCGGGCTCGCGCGGGCGTCCGAGCAGTACCTGGCCGAGGGCATCACCAGCGTGCAGGAGGCCGGCATCGGCGGTGGCCTGGTCGGGGAGACACCCGCCGAGCTGGCCGCCTACCAGCAGGCGCGCGACCGCGGCGTGTTGCGCGTACGCAGCACGGTGATGGTCGCCGCGAGCGTGCTGCACGACCTGCCCGACGACGCCGGCTTCGGCCTCGACCTCGGCCTGCGCACCGGCCTCGGCGACGAGTGGCTGCGCGTCGGCCCGATGAAGTTGTTCGCCGACGGCTCCCTGGTCGGGCGAACCTGCGCGATGCACGACCCGTTCGACGGTGAGCCGGGCAACCGCGGGTATTTCCAGGTGCCCGAGGACGAGCTCGCGCGCACGATCCGCCGCGCGCACGACGCCGGCTGGCAGATCGCGACGCACGCGATCGGCGACCGCGCGATCACCGTCGTCCTCGACGCCTACGAAGCCGCGCTGGCCGCGACACCGCGCACGGACCACCGGCACCGCATCGAGCACTGCGCGGTGCTCCGGCCCGCGGAGCTGTCCCGGCTCGCCTCGCTCGGGCTCATCCCGTCACCGCAGGGCCGCTTCGTCAACGAACTGGGCGACGGCATGCGCGCCGCGCTGGGCGAGGCTCGCGTCCCGTGGTGCTACCGGCTGCGCAGCGTCCTCGACGCGGGCTGCGTCCTTCCCGCGTCTTCGGACCGGCCCGTGGTGAACGGCGCACCCCTGCTCGCCCTGGCCGACATGGTGCGTCGGCGCACGGCGTCAGGCGCGCCCTTCGCACCGGAAGAGGCGCTGACGCCGGAGCAGGCGTTGCGCGCGTACACGTACGGCTCGGCCTACGCGACCTTCGCCGAGCGTGACCTGGGCACGCTCGAGCCCGGGAAGCTCGCCGACTTCGCCGTGCTGTCCGGTTCGCCCCTGGTGGAGTCCGCTTTGGACGACCTTGCTTCCGGAGACCTTGCTTCCGGAGAACTCGCATCCGGAGAACTCCGCGTGCAAGGCACGGCCGTCGGCGGCGAACTGCGTTACCAGGCCTGATGACTCACCTCCTCCCCACGAACTCGAGTGCCTCCTCCGCCAGTGCGGACCACGGTTGCGGTGACCCGGCGTCCTGGGCCAGCCACTCCCGCATCGGGGTGCGCTTGTTGGCGTCGAAACGCACCCCGTGCCCGCCGTCGACCAGGTCCTCGAACCTCTCCTCTGGTGACATCGACCACCTCCGACCCCGACCGTAACGACCACCACCGACAAAAAAGGGAGGCGAGATGCCCGTCCGCGACGCCGTCTTCGAAGACATCGAGGAAATCTGCGCGCTCATCGAGGAGCACGCCGTCTACGAGGACAACCACGACCTCAAGCTCGACCGCGCCGAAATGAGCGGCCACCTGTTCGGGCCGGACCCGAAGGCGTGGGTGCTGATCGCGACCCCGCCCGGCGACCCGGGAACGGTGGCCGGCTTCGCCTTCTGCAGCTGGAACTTCTCCACGTGGGAGGCGCGGCCGGGGATCTGGCTGGACGACCTGTTCGTCCGGCCCGCGTACCGCCGCCACGGACTCGGCGGCGAACTGCTGGACGAGCTGCGCAACCGCACGACCGGCCGCGTCGAGTGGGACATGCAGGAGGGCAACGAAAAGGGCGAGGCGTTCTACGCGCAGCTGGGAGCGGAGCCGGTCCCGGGCTGGATCCGCTACCGCTGGCGACCCTGAACTTTCACGAGAAAGTACCCGGCCCCGTATCGTATGCGGTATGGGAGATGGTTCGGTCCGGAGGTCCTCGTCGGTCGAGGACTACGTCCGGGTGATCTACGGCCTGGTCGAACGGGGTGAGGCGGTCACCAACGCGTCGCTCGCCGGCCGGCTGGAGGTCAGCCCGTCCTCGGCGTCGGGGATGGTCACGAAGCTGTCCCAGCTGGGCCTGGTCACCCACGTGCCGTACCGCGGCATCGAGCTGACGGCCGACGGCAGGCTCCTGGCGCGCTCGGTGCTCCGGCGGCACCGGCTGATCGAGACGTACCTGGTGTCCGAGCTCGGCTACACGTGGGACGAGGTCCACGCGGAGGCGGACGCGCTGGAGCACGCGGTGTCGGACAGGCTGGTCGAGCGCATCGCGGCCAAGCTGGGCAACCCGGTCCGCGACCCCCACGGCGACCCGATCCCGGCCCCGGACGGCAGCGTCGAGGAGCTGCCGGTCCGGATCCTGGACGACCTCCCGCCGGGCACGGTGGGCGAGATCGTCCGGGTCTGGGACACGGACCCGGAACTGCTGCGCTACCTGACGGAACACGCGATCAACCTGGGCGAACGCATCGAGGTCGTGGAGCGCCAGCCGTTCGGGGGGCCGATGGTGGTCAAGGTGGGCTCGCCACCGGACGCGGCCACGCACGCCATCGGCAAGGAGATCGCGCAGGCGTTGTCGGTCACCCTGCGCTGAGGGACGTACGCGCGGGTGACGTCGTGAAGCGGATGTGGTGACGGGCCCCCGCTCGCGACCATGGCCGCATGAAACCCTTCCGCTTCGGCATCGTCGCCGGTTACGCGCCCGACCTCACCTCGTGGGCCGCCCAGGCCGAGCGGGTCGAGAAGCTCGGCTTCGACACCCTGCTCGCGACCGATCCCGTCGGCACCGCCGACCCCTTCGTGCTGCTCGGAGCCGCCGCCGCGGTCACCATCGACCTCACCGTCGGCACCTTCGTCCTCGCCGACCCCTTCCGCGACGCGCGTGCGCTCGGCTGGCAGGCGCAGACCCTCCACCAGCAGACCCGCGGCCGGTTCGAGCTCGGGCTCGGCGTCGGGCGGCCCGGGGCCGACGCGCACGCCGCGAGCCTCGGCCGGGAATTCCCCTCACCGGGTGAGCGCATCACACGGATGGCCGAGACCATCGCCGTCCTCAAGGAAACCGCCGATCGGCCGCGGCTGATGCTCGCCGGCGGTGGACCGAAAATGCTGGCGCTCGCCGCGCAAGAAGCCGACACCATCACCTTCAGCTGGGCGCCGACGACCACCGAAGCCGAAGCTCAGTCCATTGTGGATCGGTTCCGGGCGCTCGCCGGGCCGCGGCTGCCGGAGATCGAGCTCGGCCTGAACCTGATGGCCGTCGGGACCGCGCCGTCGCCCGGGATCGCGCGGTGGGCCGGGGTCGACGTGCCCCAACTCGTCGCCGGCGGTGCCGTCACCGTCCTGCCCGAGGATCCCGGCCCCGCCACGGAAACCCTTCTCCGCTGGCGGGAACGGTGGGGGATTTCCTACGTCACGATCAACTCCGGCTACGCGGAACCGTTCGCGGTGATCGCCGACGAGGCGCGCAAGGCAGGTGGGTGAGGGCCCTTCCGATCTTGCGGAGCTGCGCCTACGCTCCAGTGTTCGTATCAGGGAAGGCTTCGGAGCGTTGTGATGACCGGTCAGCGAACACGCACCAACGACCGGGGGGAACAGGCGGAGCTGAGCCGGCTGCTGGCAGCCGGACCGTTCGACGTGGCCCTGCGGGCGGCGATCCGGGCCCGCGGCCTCGGCCTCGAGCGGATCCGCTATCGCTTGCGCGGCAGGGGAACCACGGTCAGCCTGGCCACCCTCAGCCACTGGCAGTCGGGACGGTGCCGGCCCGAGCGGCCGGAATCGTTGGAGGCCCTGCGGAATCTCGAGGACATCCTGAACGTGCCGGACGGCTCGCTCAGCAAGCTCCTCGGCCCGCCGCGGCACCGGACGAGGGTCCACGCGCTCAGTTGACGGACCCGGCCGGGCGGGCCGGCGTCACGGGCCTGCCGGACGACGGCTGAACGACTCTCTTCGCGACCGCAACGACGGTTAGGCTCGCGCCATGCGAGCTGTCGTGATGGAGGAGTTCTGCGTCCCGCCCGTCGTGCGGGACGTGCCGGAGCCGGTGGCCGCGCCGGGCGGGGCGGTGATCGAGGTCGACGCCACCGGTGTCTGCCGCAGTGACTGGCACACCTGGCAGGGCCACGACGCCGCCGTCACGCTGCCGCACGTCGCCGGGCACGAGCTCGCCGGCCGGGTCGTCGCGCTCGGCGAAGGCGTCCGCGGCTGGGAGCTCGGGGCCCGCGTCACCGTGCCCTTCGTCTGCGCCTGCGGCTCCTGCGCCCAGTGCGCCCGCGGTGACCAGCAGATCTGTGACCGCGAGTTCCAGCCCGGGGCCACGCATTGGGGTTCGTTCGCCGAGCGGGTCGCCATCGAGCACGCCGAGACGAACCTGGTCGCCCTGCCGGACTCGCTCGGCGCCGCCGAGGCCGCGGCGCTGGGCTGCCGGTTCGGCACGGCGTTCCGCGCGGTGCTGCGGCAGGGCCGCGTCACGGCGGGCCAGTGGGTTTCGGTGTACGGCTGCGGTGGCGTGGGGATTTCCGCGGTGCTGCTGGCCGTCGCGGCGGGGGCGAAGGTCGTCGCGGTCGACGTCTCGCCGGCCGCCCTGCAGCTCGCGGCGAAGTCGGGTGCCGCCGTCACCGTCGACTCGTCGGCCTTCGACGGTCCGGAAGCCGTCGCCGCGCACGTGCGCGAGCTGACCGGCGGCGGCACGCACGTCTCGCTCGACTGCCTCGGCGCGCCGTCGACCTGCGCGGCGTCGGTCGGCAGTCTCCGCAAGCGCGGCCGGCACGTCCAGGCCGGGCTGATGCCGCCCGCGCAGGGCGTCGCGCCGATCCCGATGCACCGGGTCATCGGGGGCGAGCTGGAGCTGGTCGGCATCCACGGGCTGCCGGCCCACGAGTACCCGGAGCTGCTGCGCGCCGTCGAGACGGCGGGCATCGACCTCGCCACGCTGATCGGCCGCCGCATCGGGCTCGACGACGTCCCGGCCGCGCTGGCCGCGATGAACGACCCCGTGCCGGCGCAGGCCGGCGTCACCGTGGTGACGTTCGGTGATTGATCGGCGGCGTCGCGGTCAAGAGACCCGTTCGTAGCTGATCCACGCTGGCTTGGGACATTCAGGTGTGGGAACGTCTATCCCATGGTGGCCCAAAGCGAGGGGATGCGGCCGCGGGACCGTCCTGTTGGTCCATCGGGGCGGCTCCTGCGGCTGTTCGCCACCGCGGGCGTCACGTTCCGCGGTCACCGCCTGGTGCCCTCGACGATCACCTACCGTGTGCGGCGGGGGATTCCGGCACAATCGAGGTGATGGACGCCCTGCTGCCGCGCCCGCGCGCCGAGCTCGCGCCCGGCGCCGTGCACCTGCCCGACTGGCTCGCCTTCGAGGAACAGCGCGAGCTCGTCGCCGCCTGCCGCGGCTGGTCCGGCTACCGCCACACCCGCTTGCCGAACGGCGGCGTGATGTCGGTGAAGTCCGTCTGCCTCGGCTGGCACTGGTACCCCTACGGCTACTCGCGCACGACCGGCGAGGGAACGCCGGTGCTGCCCTTCCCGGACTGGCTCGGCGATCTCGGCCGCCGCGCGCTCGCGGCCGCGTACGGGGAGCCGGCCGAGACGTACGCGCCGGACATCGCGCTGGTCAACTTCTACGACGCCACCGCGAAGATGGGGCTGCACCAGGACAAGGACGAGCGCAGCCTCGAGCCGGTGGTGTCGTTCAGCCTCGGTGACGCCTGCGTGTTCCGCTTCGGGAACACCGAAACCCGCGGCCGGCCGTACACCGACGTCGAGCTGCGCTCGGGTGACGTGTTCGTGTTCGGCGGCCCGTCCCGGCTCGCCTACCACGGTGTGCCGAAGACGCTGCCGGGCACGGCGGACCCGGCGCTGGGCCTCGACGGGCGGCTGAACATCACGCTGCGGGTCTCCGGTCTCTAGTCCGCTGTGGACTCCTCGTCCGGCACCACGATGAACCGGACGGCGACCGAGCGCGAGCCTTCGGGGTGCTGCCCCGGCTCGGTGGCGTACTTCCACACGAGGTTCTGGTACTCCTCGACGAAGGACTTGACCTGCTCCTTCGTCAGGTACAGCCCGGCGCGGTGGATCTGGTTCCAGCCCTCGGAGTTTTCGTAGCCCGCGTACGCCCGCGTGACCAGGCCCAGGTCGTGGCTCATCTTGAGCGCGCCGAGCTTGAGCATCGCTTCGCGCTCGTCGGGTGTCAGCTCGAGGCCGGGCGGGGTGTAGATGTCCTTGGACCGCGACTTCCACCAGCGCTCACGGCCGTCGCCGCGGTCGGTGAGCTCTTCGATCAGCTCCAGGTCGGCGAGCCGGCGGAGGTGGTAGCTGGTCGTCCCGGTGCTTTCCCCGAGCGCCTTCGCGACGCTCGTCGAGTTCGCTTCGCCGTGTTTGCCCAGGTAGGACAGGATGTCCCGGCGCACGGGGTTGGCCAGTGCCTTGTAGAAGGCCTTGAGGTCCGCGCCGGTCAGGACGCGCTTTTCGGGACGGTCGACCATGCCGCGAGCGTACTACAGAGATTGTTTGCAAAGAAGCTCTGCAATCGCTACCTTGGGTCGGGAGAGAACTCGGGGGTTCGCATGAAGAAGCTGTTCTGGGCGGCGGGGCTGGGCCTGCTGCCGTGGATCGCGGTACTGGGGACGACGCTGCCGGACGTCGTGGCGGCGCAGCACTGGCGGCTGGCCTGGACGGGCCTCGACGCGGCGGAAGCGCTCGGCCTGCTGCTCACGGCCTGGCTCCTGGGCCGAGGCCACGCGCGGACGCCGCTGGTGGCGACGGCCACGGCGACGCTGTTGCTGACCGACGCCTGGTTCGACGTCGTGACGGCGGGCGACGACGTCGTGTTTTCCCTGCTGCTGGCCGCTCTGGAGGTGCCGCTGGCGCTGGCGTGCCTGTCGGCCGCCGTGCCGCGGCCGGTGCCGGCGCATGTCTGAGCTGGACGCACGGCTGCGCGACGAAATCGACGACCAGGTCGCCGAGGCCCTGGACGCCTACCTCGCCGACCGGCGGCCGAGCCGGCCGCGGCGCGCGTGGCCCGTGGTGGTGACGGTGGCACTGGGGGTCGCCACCACCTGGGCCGCACCCGGCGTGGCGTGGGCGGCGTGGCTCGCGATCGCGGTCACGAACGTCGCCTGGCTGGTGGTCGCGAGGGGTAAGGCGGGATAGCACCCGCTTCACCCCTCACGACGCCGCACTGAAGCGGACCGTCTGGCCGGGGCGCAGCTGGGCGGCCAGGTCGAGGTCCTCCTCCTCGACGACCGCGATCACCGGATAACCCCCGGTCGTCGGGTGGTCGGCGTGGAACAGGATCGGCCGGCCCGACGGCGGGACCTGCAGCGATCCCGGTACGCACGCCTCCGACGGCAGCTCGTCGTGGCGGGCCCGGGCCAGCGCGGGCCCGGTGAACCGGATGCCGACGCGGTCCGAGTCCGGTGACACCGTGTACACAGTGGACAGCAGCTCGTCCGGCGCCGCGAACCAGTCGCGGCGCGGGCCGGGCGTCACCCGCAGCACCGGTTCCGCCGGCAGCGCCGCCCGTGGCGCGAGGTCCACGACGGGGAAAGCCCGCGGGGCCGGGCCGATCGGGAGCAGCATCCCGGCCGTCACCCGGGGCGGGCCCAGCTTGCCGAGCGTGTCCGTCGCCCGGGAGCCGAGCACCGGCGCGACGTCGATCCCGCCGCGCACCGCGACGTAACACCGCAGTCCCGACACCGCCGTGCCGAGCGCCAGTTCCTCGCCCGGCCACAACGTGATCGGCCCGTTCGAGCCGCCCTTCGAGAGCGGGCAAGCGGCACCGGTGACCGCCACCGTCGTCACGCCGGAAGCGCGCAGCACCAGCCCGCCGAGCGTGACCTCCAGGGCCGCGGCCCCGTCCGGGTTGCCGACGAGCCGGTTGGCCAGCCGGAACGAGCCGCGGTCGGCCGCGCCCGACCGGCCGACGCCGAGGGCCGCGTGGCCCGGACGGCCGAGGTCCTGCACCGTCGTCGCGAAGCCCGGCCGGACGACTTCGAGCTTCACGAGGTCACCGCCGTGAACCGCACCCGGGTACCCGGCGGCAGCAGGTTCGGCGGGTCGCGCTCGACGTCCCACACCGGCACGCCCGTCCGGCCCAGCAACCGCCAGCCGCCCGGTGACGCGCTCGGGTAGATCGCGCTGTACTCGCCCGCGATCGCCACCGAACCCGCCGGGATGCGGGTGCGCGGCGAAGACCGGCGCGGCACGTGCAGCACCGGGTCGGATCCGGTCAGGTAGGCGAATCCGGGCGCGAAGCCGCAGAACGCCGAAACGTACGTCCCCGCGGTGTGCCGCGAGATCAGGGAAGGCACGCTCAACCCCGTTTCCGCGGCGACGTCGGCCAGGTCTTCGCCGTCGTACACCACCGGGATCACCACCTCGCCCGCGTCCGCCACCACACTGTCCACGGGAGACACTTGACGCAGCAGCGCACCCAGCGACTCCGCGTTCGTCACCGCGGGGTCGAAGCGGACCAGCAGCGTCCGCGCCGCCGGGACCAGTTCTTCCACGCCGGCCAGGTCCAGGCGGGACACCGCCGCCTGGAACCCCAGGACGTCGTCCAGCTCAACCAGCACCGCGCGCCGGCCGCACGGCAGCAGCCGGACGGTCATCCGGTGAACGCGGTGAGCGGGACGTCCGCGGCGGACAGGCCGTCGCGGATCCGGCGGGCCAGTTCGACCGCGCCCGGCGTGTCGCCGTGCACGCACAGGGAATCCGGGCGCAGGTCGAGCTGGCCGCCGTCGGCCGTCAGCACGCCGCCGCCGGTCGCCATCGCCACGGCCCGTTCGGCCACGGCGGAGGCTTCATGTAGGACGGCACCCGGCTGTTTGCGCGACACGAGCCGGCCTTCCGCGGTGTAGGCCCGGTCGGCGAACGCTTCCGCGTACGCCACGACCCCGGCTTTCTCCGCCTCCCGCTGCATCTCCGAGTCCGGCAGGCAGAGCAGCGCGAGCGCCGGGTCGTACCGGCGCAGGCCCTCCACGATCGCCGCCGCCTGCTCGACGTCCACGGCCGCGGTGTTGTACAACGCGCCGTGCGGCTTCACGTACGTCACGCGGCTGCCGGCCGCGCGCGCGAACGCGTCGAGCGCGCCGATCTGGTAGAGCACCTCGTCGGCCAGGTCGTCCGGGGCGATGTCGAGCGCACGCCTGCCGAAGCCGGCCAGGTCGCGGTAGCCGACGTGCGCGCCGAGCGCGACGCCGCGCTCGGCGGCCAGCTCGCACACCCGGCGCATCACCGACGGGTCACCGGCGTGGAAGCCGCACGCGACGTTCGCGCTGGTCACGATGTCGAGCATGGCTTCGTCGTCGCCCATCTTCCAGGCGCCGAAGCCCTCGCCGAGGTCGCTGTTCAGGTCCATTTCAGCCCACCCGGTATTCGCTGTCGTGGCGGTCGGTGATGAACATGTACCCCGGTGCGTGGGTGATCGCAAAGGGAGGCCGCGACGCCATCAGCGCCGCCTGCGGGGTGACGCCGCAGGCCCAGAACACCGGCACGTCCCCGGGCCGCGCGGCCACCGGGTCGCCGAAGTCGGGCCGGGCCAGGTCCGCGATGCCCAGCGCGCGCGGGTCGCCGATGTGCACCGGGGCGCCGTGCACCGCGGGCATCGCGCGGGTGATCCGGATGGCGTCGTCGACGCGGTCCTCCGGGATCTGCCGCATCGACACCACCATCGGCCCGAACAGCCGCCCGGCGGGCTCGCACGGCCGGTTCGTCACGTACATCGCGACGTTGCGGCCCTGGTCGACGTGCCGCAGCGGAATGCCCTCGGCGGCCAGCGCCGTCTCGAAGGTGAAGCTGCAGCCGATGGAGAAGGCGACCATGTCGCTGCGCCACAGGCCGGTCGCGTCGGCCACCTCGCCGGCGAGCACGCCGTTCTGCCAGATCCGGTAACGCGGCAGGTCGGTGCGCAGGTCCGCGTCTTCGGCGAGCCGGGTGGCCGGGTCGCCGGGGTCGGTGACGTCGAGCAGCGGGCACGGCTGCGGGTTGCGGGTGCAGAACAGCAGGACGTCGTAGGCCCAGTCCTCGGGGACGGCGATCAGGTTGGTCTGGGTGAACCCGTTGGCCCAGCCCGTCGTGGGGTGGGCGGTGCCGCGGCGGAACACCGCCCGGGCCTGCGCCGGCGTGAAGGTGGCCGGTTCGTCGAAGGTCGTCATCGGTCCCCCTCAGTCGACGAGTTCGATGCCGCGGGTCTCCGGGAGGCCGAGCAGCGCGAGCACGGCGATGCCGTACCCGAGGGCGCCGAACACGATCGCGCCGCCCGCGCCGAGGAAGCCCACGACGGTCGGGAAGATCGCGCCCACCGCGCGGCCGAAGTTGTACGTGAAGCCCTGCCCGGTGCCGCGCAAGGCCGTCGGGTACAACTCGGCGAGGTACGCGCCGAAACCGCTGAAGATCGCGGACATCGAGAACCCGAGCGGGAAGCCGAGCACCAGCACGAGCCCGTTGGCGCCCTTGGGGATCTGCGTGTACGCGACGATCAGCGCGGCCGAGAGCAGCGCGAACGTCAGGAAGGTCTTCTTGCGCCCGAGCAGGTCGGTCAGGTAGCCGCCGCAGACGTACCCGACGAAGGCGCCGGTGATGAGGAACGCCAGGTAGCCGCCGGTGCCGATGACGGTCAGTTCGCGCGTCTTCTTGAGGTAGGACGGCAGCCACGTCGAGATCGTGTAGTACCCGCCCTGGACACCGGTGGCCAGCAGCGCGGCGAAGAACGTCGTGCGCAGGAGGTCGCCCTGGAAGATCCGGACGAGCGTGCCCTTCGGTCGCTCGGTCTTCAGCCGCTCTTCGGCGCGCGGCGCGTCCTGGACGCTCTTGCGGACCCACAGCACCAGCAGCGCCGGGATGACGCCGGTCCAGAACATGATCCGCCACGCCACGCCGTCGCTGGCCACGCTGAACACGACGGTGTAGACGATCACCGACAGGCCCCAGCCGACCGCCCACGCGCTCTGCACGAACGCCACGGTCCGGCCGCGGTACTTGGCCTGCGAGTACTCCGCGACCAGCGCGGCGCCGGCCGCCCACTCGCCGCCGAAGCCGAGGCCCTGCAGCGCGCGGAAGACCAGCAGCGTCTCGAAGTTGGGCGCGAAGCCGCAGAGCACGGTGAAGACCGTGTACATCGCGATGGTGATCTGCAGGGTGCGGACGCGGCCGATCCGGTCGGCCAGCATGCCCGCCCCGACGCCGCCGACGGCCGAGACGACCAGCGTCGTCGTGCCGAGCAGGCCGGCCTCGCCGCTGGAAATGCCGAAGTACGCGGTGATCGCGGCCAGACCGAGCGGCAGGGTCTGGTAGTCGAACGAGTCGAGGCCGTACCCGCCGAACGCACCGGCGAAGGCGCGGCGGCCCCGTTTTCCGAGTGTGCGGAACCAGTCGAACGGCCGGGCCTCGGTAGCGGTCGTGGCAGTCATGGAGCACCTCCTGGCCAGTGTCTCTCATCGTGGCGTGCCTCACACGGTAGAGATTGTTGAACAATTCCACAAGATGGCAATTCGATCGTCCTCTGTGTGACGGGTATGATCGTCGGCGTGGTCATCGAAGACAGCGGCGCCGCGGGCTTGGCGGCCGATCGGGGCCTGGTCACGCGCAAGAGCACGGCCGAGCGGGTCGCCGGCGTCCTGCGCAACCGCATCGCGGAGGGGTTCTTCCTCCCCGGCGGGCGGCTGTCGGAGCAGGACATCGGCAACGCGCTCGGCGTCTCCCGCAACACCCTGCGCGAGGCGTTCCGGCTGCTCACCCACGAGCGGCTGCTGGCCCACGAGCTCAACCGCGGGGTCTTCGTCCGCATCCCGAGCGTCGAGGACGTCGTCGACATCTACCGGGTGCGCAAGATCATCGAATGTGCGGCGGTCCGCGGGGTGACGGCCAAGCCGCCGTCGTTCGCGCGGATCAAGGAGAAGGTCGAGATCGGCGACGAGGCCGCGCGCAGCGGCAACTGGAAGGACCTCGGCACCGCGAACGTCTGGTTCCACCAGGAGCTGGCCGCGCTTTCGGGCAGCGAGCGCGTGAACGAGCTGGTCGCCCGGCTGACCGCCGAGCTGCGGCTGGTGTTCCACATCATGGCCGAGCCGCGCCGCTTCCACGAGCGCTACCTGCCGCGCAACCACGAAATCCTCGACCGCATCGAGGCCGGCGACGGCCCGGGCGCGGAGCAGCTGCTGATGAAGTACCTCGAGGACGCAGAGGAACAACTGGTGGGCGCGTACGCCGACCGAGCCGAGGCGGCCCGCGCGGCCATCGCGGCGGAGTGACCCAAGCGCCCCAATGTGGCCTTCGGTGCGTCTGACGCACCCAATGTGGCCTTCGGTGCGTTCGGGCAGGGTTGAGCGTCCGGACGGTCCGAGCACGAGCCGGACGCGATACCCGGTCGATAACCTCGGGGGCGGTTCCGCCGCCGGAGACCCCCAGCGGCAGGCGGGACCCCTTGCTGCCGGGTCGCCGCTTCCCCAGGGCCGCGGCCCGGCAGCCCAGCACGCCGGAAGGCCCGGCCGGAACCCGGCCGGGCCTTCGTGGTGCGGGGGTCAGCCGGCGTAGCGGGCGAAGATCCTCGTGAAGTCCCACGCCTGCTGGGCGACACCGGAGCAGGTGTCGTTGTTCGGATAGCCGGCCGGGCACGGGCGGTCGCGGTTCGCCGACCAGAACGTCAGCCGGGCCAGGTGGTGGGTGTTCGCGTAGCCCAGGATGGCCGTGAAGTCGTCGAGCGTGACCGTCTCGTTGTTGTCCGTGATGCCGTTCATGGACGAGATGCCCATGTGCCGGTAGGCGGTGTCGTCGTCGTAGCCGTAGGCGCTCTTGACGACGGCCTTGAGCCCTTCGGCCGCCCGCTGCGTCAGCGTGCCCATGTTCTGGCCCGCGCCGCCGAAGTCGAACGGCATGATGACCCAGCCGTCGACCGTGAGCCCGGCTTGTGCGGCCCGGTTGACCAGGCTGTTGTCCGGCCCGGACTGGCCGGTGCCGAAGGTGACGTAGATCTTGATGCCCGGGTTGTTCGCCCGGACCGTCTTCAGCGCGTCGACCGTGCGCTGCTGCACGGCCGGGTTGCTGTAGGCGTCGGCCTCGATGTCGATGTCGATCGCCTTGAGGCCGTAGGCGCTGATCACCTTCTGGTAGCCCGCCGCCAGCTCGCCCGCGCTGCCGCAGGAGGACTCCAGCTTGTTGCCGGAATAGCCGCCGAACGACGGGATGACGTCGCCGCCGCCCGCGCGGACGGTGTTGATCGTGCTCTGGTCGACGCCGCCGGTGAGCGCCCGGCCGCCGTCCCACTGCGGGTTGCAGTAGCCGTTGGACAGGATGAACGCCAGCGTGAACCACTTGACGCCGGTGGCGTTCTGGATCGTCGCCGGGTTGGGCGGGTCACCCCAGCCGTTGTAGAGGTACGGCGCCACGGCCATCACGCCCGGCCCGGGCGGCGGGGTGGTGCCGCCGGACGGGAGCGTCCACTGCTGGTTGGCCGTGCTCGCGCAGGTCCAGATCTGCAGCCGCGTCCCGTTGGCGCTGGAGTTGCCGGTGGCGTCGAGGCACTTGCCGGACCCGGTGTTGACGAGGTTCTTCGCCGAGTTGGCCGTCCACTTCTGGGCGCCCGAGCCGTTGCAGTCCCAGAGCTGGATGGTGGTGCCGTTGGCCGTGCCCGCGCTCGTGACGTCGAGGCACTTGCCCAGCGCCTGCAGTGAACCGTCACTGCCGACCGTCCACTGTTGCGCATTGGTGCCGTTGCAGTCGTAGAGCTGGACCGCCGTGCCGTTGGCGTTGCTCGCCGCGGCAACGTCGACGCACTTGCCGGCGATGCCGGTGATCGGTCCCGTCGCCGCCTGCGCGACACCCGGGACGAGCACCATCGCCGAGGTGGCGATCAGTGCCCCGAAAATCGCTTTGAGTTTCATGCGGGCACGTTCCACTTCTGGTTGGCGGCGCCGGTGCAGGTCCAGATCTGCAGCCGGGTGCCGTTGGCGCTGGAGTTGCCGGTGGCGTCGACGCACTTGTTCGACCCCGCACCGACGATGTCCTTGGCCGCCGTGGCCGCCCATCGCTGGTTGGCTGTCCCGCCGCAGTCCCACAGCTGCAGCTGGGCCCCGTCCGCGGTGGACTGCCCGGTGACGTCGAGGCACTTGCCGAGCGCCTTCAGGGTGCCGTCGGTGCCGAGGGTCCACTGCTGGGCGCCCGAGCCGTTGCAGTCGTAGAGCTGGACCGCGGTGCCGTTGGCGCTGTTCGCGCCCGCGACGTCGATGCACTTGCCGCCGAGGCCGGTGATCGGGCCGGTCTTGCCGGTGGTGCCGCCGCTGCCCTGCGTGCCGTTCCAGGTGAACGTGGCCGACGTGTGGCCGGGCAGTGAGTAGGTGAACGACGAGCCGCCCCAGTTGACCCGCACGCTTTGGCTGCCGGTCCCGGAGTTGTAGGCGATCAGTGCCTTCGAGCCGTCCGGGTTCTTCCAGGCGACGTTGCGGACGGTCGAGCTGTCGTTCGAGTCGATCCGGTAAGCGCCCGGCTTCACGAACTTCGTCAGGTGACCCATCGTGTAGTACTCGACGGTGTAGTCGACCTGCCCGCTGCGCGAGTCTCCGTTGTGGACGGTGATCAGGCCGGTGCAGGTGCCGCAGCCGCCGTTGTGCGGGCCCATGTTCTGGTCTACGCCGAGGCTCCACTTGACGAAGCTCTTCGACCAGTTGCGCGTGTAGTCGACGATGTTGTTCATGTCCTCGGCCTGCTGGTCCGAGATCCAGGTGCCGCCGGAGTGCTCGGTCGAATAGGCGTTGACGTTCGGGTACTGGTTGTGCGTGGTCGTCTGCTGCGCGATGTCCCCGCCGTACCCGTGCCAGGCGACGCCGCCGAAGTTCGGGTGGGTGCGGATCGCCGGGTCGTCCAGCGTCGGCGCGCCGTAGGAGGCGTAGGTGTCCCAGTTCCAGTCCAGTGCCAGCACCTTGGTGGACAGGCCGGCGTTCTGGAGCGCGGGCAGCAGGTTGTTCTTCGCGAAGTACGCCAGGCCGGCGCCGTTCCAGTTGGTCGACGGGTAACTGGAGCAGCACGTGGGCTCGTTCTGCATCGAGACGTAGTCGATCGGCACCCCCGCGGCCTGGTAGGCCTGGAGGTACTTGACGAAGTACTGCGCGTAGGCGGGGTAGTACTGCGATTCGACCCAGCCCAGCAGGTAGCTGTCGTTGTCCTTCATCCACGGCGGCGCGCTCCACGGCGACGCCATCACCTTGGCCTGCGGGTTGAGCTGCTTGGCCTGCTTCGTCAGCGGCAGCACGTCGGCCTGGTCGTGGGCGATGGAGAAGTGCGTCAGGTTCGGGTCGGTCTGGCCGGCCGGCATGTCGTCGAAGGTGTAGCTGTAGCGGGCCAGGTCGGATGCGCCGAGCGGGTTGCGGATGAAGCTCAGCCCGATGCCGTTGTTCGGGTCGAACAGTTTCCGCATCGTGTCGTCGCGGGTGGCCTGGGACAGCGCGCCACTGGAGTTCATCAGCCAGGCCGCGGTGTCCGTGAAGGACGCTCCGCCGCCTTCGAACTGCTGGTAAGTGGTGTTTTCGTTGACGTTGATGGTCACGCCGCCGCTGCCGGTGCCCGCAGCGAACGTCACCGGCGTCTGCTGCTGGAGGCCGCGGGTGACCGTCCGGCCGCCGGCGTCGCTGGTCGTGGTGAGCCAGATGTTGACCGTTTCGCCGGCGGCCTGGGCCGGGCCCGCGAACGTGGCCGCGGCGACCGCGGTGACGCCGATCAGCGCCAGGAGAGAGCGTTTTCTCATGGGAGCGTCCACTTCTGGTTCGTGCCGGACCCGCAGGTCCAGATCTGGAGCCGGGTGCCGTTGGCGCTCGAGTTCCCGGTGGCGTCGAGGCACTTGCCGGAGCCGGTGTTCACGAGGTTCTTCGAACCGTTCGCCGTCCACTTCTGGGCGCCCGATCCGTTGCAGTCCCACAGTTGCGTCGTCGTGCCGTTGGCCGTGCCCGCGCTGGTGACGTCGAGGCACTTGCCGAGGGCTTTCAGTGACCCGTCACTGCCGGCTGTCCACTGTTGCGCGGTGGTGCCGTTGCAGTCGTAGAGCTGGACGGCGGTGCCGTTGGCGTTGTTCGCGCCGGCAACGTCCACGCACTTGCCGCCGATGCCGGTGATCGGCCCGGCGGTCCCGGCCGGCGGGGTCGTCGTGCCGCCCGCGAACTGCGTCGCGACCTGCTCGCCGAGGCTGACGGCGTTGGCGTGGTTCTCGATCGGGTCGACGTGCGTGTTCGGGAACACGATGTACGTCACCGGACCCTCGGTGCCGCCGTTCTTCGGGTCGGGGTTGATGCCGAGGCTCGCGGCGGTGGCGTAGGACGCCTCGCCGACGATGCTCGTCGGGCCGGTGTCGCCGACCACCGCGTAGGTGACCTGGTTGTGGTAGACCACGGCCACGACCGAGCCGCCGTCGATGCCGTAGTTGCGGTAGTCCCAAGTGGACGTCGGCTGGGGAAGGACGATGTACGGCAGTTGCGCCGCGTTCAGCGGCTGGTCGGTCGAGGTGTGGAACGCGGTGTCGGGGTAGAAGCAGCAGTCGGTGTTCTCGTTGCACTGGGTGGTGCGGACGCCGTCGCAGTCGACGTCCATGTCGGCCGTGAAGAACACCGCGCCGTTGGCCTGGCAGACGGGCACGGTCGCCGCGCCGCCTTCGTCGAAGGAGTACTTGCCGTTGGAAATCTGCTGGCAGGTCTGCGTTTTGGCGAGCAGCTGGCTCGCGGACGGACCCGCTTCGACCGCCGCCTGGGCGGAGCCGGTCGTGAGGAAAGAAAGCGCTAACAGGGCACACCCCATTAGCGCGACGAGGATTCGCCGCACCGGGTTTCTCCTTGGGAGAGCGGGGGCCGGGAGCTACGCGCTCCCGGCCCCGGGGATCAGGGCGTGGTCCACTTCTGGTTGGCGCCGCCGGTGCAGGTCCAGATCTGCAGGCGGGTGCCGTTCGCGCTCGAGTTCCCGGTGGCGTCCAGGCACTTGTTCGCGTTGGGGTTCACGATGTCCTTCGCCCCGGTCACGACCCATTGCTGAGCGCCGGTGCCGTTGCAGTCGTAAAGCTGCACTGGCGTCCCGTCCGCGGTGCCGGCGCCGCTGACGTCCATGCACTTGCCGAGGGCGCGGATGGTGCCGTCGGTGCCGACGGTCCAGTTCTGCGCGGCGTTGCCGTTGCAGTCGGTGATCTGGATCGGCGTGCTGTTCGCGGTGTTCGCGCCGGCGACGTCGACGCACTTGCCGCCGATCCCGGTGATCGTGCCGGTCCGGCCGCCGCCCTGGCTCGAGGTGTTGGTGACGTGCACGTAGTCGACGATCAGTTGCTGCGGGAACTGCGTGCTGCTGTTGGGGTCGCCGGGCCAGTAGCCGCCGACGGCGAGGTTGAGGATGATGAAGAAGTTGTGGTCGTAGACCCAGCGGTTGCCGTTGAGGTCCGACGGCGTGCGCGTCTGGTAGAGGTTGCCGTCGACGTACCACTTGATCTGGTTGGGCGCCCAGTCGATGGCGTAGGTGTGGAAGTCGTCGGAGAAGTTCGGCCCGTTGTAGGCCGCGCCGATACCGCCGGAGCCGGAGTAGCCCGGGCCGTGGATGGTGCCGTGCACGGTGTTCGGCTCGAACCCGACGTTCTCCATGATGTCGATTTCGCCGTCGGTGGGCCAGTTCCCACCGCCGAGCATCCAGAACGCCGGCCACATGCCCTGCCCGCGCGGGAGTTTCATGCGCGTTTCGAAGTGGCCGTAGGCCTGGCTGAACTTGCCGGCGGTGTTGAGCCGGGCGGAGGTGTACTCGCAGCGGCCGTACCAGCAGTTGTAGTTGCCGGGGTTTTCCTTCTTGGCCGTGATGACGAGGTGGCCCTGGCCGTCGAGCTGGGCGTTGTTGGTGCCGGAGGTGTAGTACTGCCGCTCGTGGTTGTTGACGTTGTCGCCGGTTTCCAGCTGCCACTTCGACCCGTCGACGGCGGCGCCCGCGGGGCCGTTGAAGTCATCGGTGAAGGTGGCCGCGGCTTCGGCCGGGGCGATCGTGAGGGCCTGCTGCCCGAGGAGGAGCAGTGCGCAGGCGGCGAAGAGCGCCGCCCAGCGGTTTTTCTTGGAGGTGGACATCATTGTCGCCTCTCTCACCGTGGGGACCGGCGTTCCGCGCGCAGCACGGAACGCGGGGAGGGGGAGGTGGCCGGCCCTGCCGGGGCGGCGGCAGGTGTGGCCGTGCGTGTGTCCGCCGAGACCCGGACGGCGATGCCCGGGCGGCAGCGGGGTTCCTTTGTTGTGCGTGGCAACAAAGTATGCATGGTCCAGACAAGCCGGGCAACCGTCGGACGGTCATTTTTTTTCAACCCGAATTAAGGGTTGGTCGATGGCCTCACCCGGGTGAGGGAGGCGGCTTGGGTGGTGGCCGGGCTGCGGCTCCAGTGAGTTGTCCTGCCTACCGGGCCCAGCCCGGTGCCTGCTGCCCTGCCTGCGCGGCTCGACCCGGTCCGGCCCTGCGCGGCCGCCTTGCCCAGTCCTGCCTTGCCCTGCCTGCGCGGCTCGACCCGGTCCTGCCCTGCGCGGCCGCGTTGCCCAGTCCTGCCCTGCCTGCGCGGCCGCCCGGTCCTGCCCAGCCCTGCCTGCCTTGCCCGGCCTGCGTGCCGTGCCAACCGAGCCGCCCAGTCGCCGCTTCATCCACAGCCGAGCCGTCCTGTGGATAAGTCGGCCCGGGCGGCGGTTTTGCGGGGCTTTTTGTCGGGCGGTCCCGATACGCTGGAGCGGGGACGGACCCCCAGGGAGGGTGGGTCCTGCCCGGCGCCGTCCATCGCGCTCGGATCAGCGCCCATTCGTGCCGAGTTCAGCGCCCGCAGCGCCCCAGTTCAGTCCCGCCGCCGGTCAAGCTGTGCCCTGCTCGGCCCCCCCGCGCCCAGCCCAGTGCCGCGTACGGCCCCCAGTTCACCGTCCGGCGCTGGTCAAGCCGCGTCCGACTTCGGGGATCCCGGCTTGGCCAGCCTCGACGTCGCTCCCTGGGCCAGCAGGTCCGCCACCGGCAGGGTCGCCGCTCCCGTGGCCACCGCGTCCAGGCCCAGCGAGCCCAGCTGGATCGATGTCTGGCTGAACGGGTGCCGCAGGGCGTGCTCGCCGGCCGCCGAGCGGATTCGCGGCAGGAGCTGCTCGCCCAGGGCCAGGCCCGCCCAGCCGCCGATCACGATGCGCTCCGGGTTGAACAAGTTGATCAAGTTGGCGATGCCCGCGCCCAGGTAGCCCGCCGTTTCGTCGAGCACCCGCGCCGCCGTCTTCGACTTCTCCGCCGCCGACAGCAGCGCCGAAAACTGCGCCTGCTCGTCCTCGCCCGTGATGTCCTTGCCGCGCGCGCGGCGGTACCGCGCCAGGACCGCCCCCGCGCCGATGTACGCCTCCAGGCACCCGCGCGAACCGCAGCGGCACTCCTGGCCGCCGTACGCGATCGTCGTGTGGCCCCACTCGCCCGCGCTGCTCGTCGACCCGCGGTAGGTCGTCCCGTCCGTCACCACCGCCGCCCCGACGCCCGAACCGATCAGCGCTATCACGGCGTGGCGCGCCCCGCGGCCCGCGCCGAACCACATCTCCGCCTGGCCCTGCGTCTTCGCGCCGTTGTCGACGAACAGAGGCAGCCCGACCCCCGCGTCCTGCAGCAACGCCGTCAGCGGCACCGCGTCCCAGCCGACCGTCGGCGCGTGCACCAGCACCTGCGCGCCCTGCTCGACCGTGCCCGGCACGCCGATGCCGACCCCCAGCACGCCCGATTCGTCGATGCCCGTGCTCGCGAACACCTCCCGCAGACCGGACGTCACCTGCTCGACCGCGGTCGCCGCGTCGGGCGCCTTCGGGAGGGGGTGCTCGACCGTCGCCAGCCGGTTCATCGCCAGGTCGAACAGCTCCACCTTGACGCCGGTTTCGCCGATGTCGACGCCCGCGACGTGCCCGTACGCCGGGTCCACGCGCAGCAGCACCCGGGGGCGGCCGCCGTCCGATTCGACCTGCCCGGCCTCGGTGATCAGGCGTTCTTCGCCCAGTTCGGCGGTCACGTTGCTCACCGTGGCGGCACTCAATCCGGTGAGCTGGCTCAGTTCGTGCCTCGACAGCGGGCCGTCGAAGTACAGTTTCGACAGCAGCAGGGATCGGTTGTGCCGCCGCAGATCGCGGACGGTGGTGCGCTTGCTCGCCATGGGCAACCCATCTGAACTTCTTACCGGCTCACTGACAGGATGCCCGATCACCGTAAGTTGTGGCTATGTATTAAGTGGTGAACTAAGTCCCGAACCCATGGTGGCGGGGCCGCGGTCTGGCAGAATCCTCCCGGTGACCCAGGTGGTGCGCCAGACGACCCGTGACCTCAGGCGGCACAACCGCGCGGCACTGCTCTCCTCGCTCTACCTCCGCGGTCCCGTCAGTAGACTGGAACTGGTAGCTGAATCGGGACTTTCGGCCGCCACCGTTACCAACGTCGTCTCCGAGCTCATCGCGGACGGCGTCGTGGCGGAGGCCGGATCGGTCGAATCGGACGGCGGGCGGCCGCGGACGCTGCTGGCCGTGCGGCCGGAGTTCGGGCACGTCGTGGGCGTGGACGTCAGCGAAACGCACGTCGAAGTCGGCCTCTTCGACTGCGCGCTCGGCACCCTCGGCACCGTGCGCCACCCGCTGGTCGGCACCCGGCTCGACCCGGACGAAGTGGCCGGGCTGGTGCGCACGGGCATCGCCGAAGTCCTCGACGGCGGCGAGCCGGACGCGGTGTTCGGCGTCGGCATCGGCGTGCCGGGCGCGGTCCGCGACGGCGGGATCGTGCACGCGCCCACCCTGGGCTGGCGGGGTGTGAACTTCGCCGCCCTGGTCCACCCCCACATCGAGGCGCTGTTCCCGTCGGGGCCGAGCCTCGAACCCCGGCCGGCGGGCGCACCCTCCTGGAGCTCCCGGAAGGTGCCGGTCCACCTCGACAACCGCGCCCGCACCCTCGGCCAGGCCGAGACCTGGCGCGGGGCCGGCCGCGGCGCCGAACGCGCGATCGTCGCCCTCCTCGGCGTCGGGGTCGGGGCGGCCGTCGCGACGGCCGGGCGCTCGCACCCGGGCATCACGACCAGCGAGTGGGGGCACACCGTCGTCAAGGCGGCCGGTGCGGCCTGCCGGTGCGGCTCGCACGGCTGCCTGGAGGCCTACGTCGGCACCGAGGCAGTGGTCCGCCACTATGCCGCGCGAGCGGGCGTCGAACCGGTCATCGGGGACGAAAGTGACGGGGAACTGGCCCGGATCGTCGCGGAGGCGGCCGGCGGCGGCCCGGCCGCGGACGTGCTCGCCGAGACCGGTGAGTACCTGGGCATCGGCATCGCGAACCTGATCAACCTGCTCAGCCCCGATCGGGTGGTGCTTTCCGGCTCGGCCGGGGCGATCATGGGACAGGCGATCCTCCCCGCGGTCCGGGACGCCGTGGGGCGGCACGCCCTCGGCTACCTGGCCGAGCGCACCGAGGTCGTCCTCGGCAGGCTCGGGCCGGAGGCGGTGGCGCTCGGTGCGGCGACCCTGCCGATCGCCCAACTGCTGGCGAACGGTGGCCGTACCGGCTGAAACCCTTGCGTCGCAAGGAGTACTTCGATCAAGAGGTCCAGACCGCCGGTTCTTTCATTACTTAAACTTAGACACAGAATGTTACCGCCGTGTTATTGACGTGACCCGAGTCACCCGGGTTGACTTCGGGACGTCGTTCGGTCGCCGGCGGTCGGGGCTTGCTACCAGTCGACAGCAAGCAGTCGTCGATGACCAGGAGGAACCGATGCGAGTCAAGCGCGCAGCCGTCGCGGCGCTCGTAGCCATGACGGTCTTGAGCGGCCTCACCGCGTGTGGCGGCGGCAGCACGAACGCCGCCCAGAGCAATCCGGACGCCGTGCTGAACGTCGGCAAGCCGGACGGCCCGCAGGCCGAGAACAACAACCCGTTCTTGGAGACGTCCGCCCTGTCGAACATGGGCTACCGGTGGATGATCTACGAGCCCCTGGTCATGCTGAACCGCGTCAAGCCGCAGGAGCCGGGCAAGCCGTGGCTGGCCACCAAATGGGACTGGTCGGACAACTACCGGAAACTGGTCCTGACCGTCCGTGACGGTGTCAAGTTCTCCGACGGCCGGCCGATGACCGCCGAGGACGTCGCCTACACCTTCCAGCTGCTGCGCGACAACAAGGCGCTGAACGTCGACGCGGTGCCGTACAAGGACATCACCGCGGCCGGCAACCAGGTCACGCTGGGCTTCGACAACTCGCAGTTCGTCAACCAGGTCAAGATCCTGCAGACGCTCGTCGTGCCGAAGCACGTCTGGAAGGACGTCAAGGACCCGGCGCTGGACCTCAACAAGAATCCGATCGGCACCGGCCCGTACACGCTGAAGTCGGCCACCCCGCAGACGATGATCGTCGTGCGGCGCGACAGCGGCTACTGGCAGGAAGCGCCGAAGGTGAAGGAGATCCGCTACACCTCCTACACCGACAACAACGCGCAGGTGAGCGCGCTGGTCAACGGGGCTTCCGAGTGGAGCTTCGTGTTCATCCCGAACTACAAGGCCGTCTACACGAACAAGGACCCGCAGCACTACAAGCTGTGGTTCCCCGCGCAGCTGGCCGTGCACGGCCTGTGGTTCAACACCGAAAAGGCGCCGTGGAACGACGCCAAGCTGCGCCAGGCCGTGAGCAAGGTGGTCAACCGCGACGACATCTTCAACCAGGGCGAGGCCGGCTACTTCTACCCGAAGAACGACCAGGTCACCGGCATCCCGACCCCGGCGGGCGACCCGTTCATCGCGTCGCAGTACAAGGGCCAGTCGGTCAAGGTCGACGTCCCGGGGGCGAAGGCGCTGCTGACCGGCGCGGGCTACCAGTACAACGGCGACAAGCTGGCCGACCCGAGCGGCAAGCCGGTCGCGATCAAGCTCACCGTGCCGTCCGGCTGGTCGGACTACATCACCGACCTCGAGATCATCAAGGACAACCTGGCGCAGATCGGCATCACCGCCACGGTCGACAAGATGAACCAGGACGCGTGGATGAAGTCGGTCGACACCGGTGACTTCGAAGGCCTGATGCACTGGACCAACGACGGGCAGACGCCGTACGACATGTACCGCGACGTCATGGACGGCAACCGCTACAAGCCGACCGGCCAGGGTGGCATCAACGGCAACTACGGCCGCTACAAGAACGACGAGGCGACCAAGGCGCTCGAGACCTACGCGAACGCCGAGGACGACGCCGCCCGCACCGCCGCCATGGCGACGCTGCAGAAGATCATGATCGAGCAGCAGCCGATGGTCCCGACGTCGGCGGCCAACTCCGGCGGCGAGTACAGCACGAAGAACTGGGTCGGCTGGCCCGACGACGCCAACCCGTACGCGCCGGCCCAGCCGACGCTGCGCAACGCGCTCGACATCGTCCTGCACCTCAAGCCCGCGGCCTGACGATGGCGGATTCAGCCGTGACGACCGAGCAGTCCCCCTCCGACCCCGTCGCCGTCGGGTCGGAGGGGGACCTCCCCGTGGTCCTCGAAGCCACGGGCCTCACGAAACACTTCCCGGTCCGCCGCCGGGGCCGGGCCGCGCTCACCGGAGCGCGCCGCAGCATCCAGGCCGTCGACGACGTGACCCTGACGCTCCGGCGCGGCCGGGTCACCGCGCTGGTCGGCGAGTCCGGGTCCGGCAAGTCGACGGTCGCCCGCCTGCTCGCGGGCCTCCACCCGCGCACCGGCGGCGACATCCGGCTGCACGGCGAGACGGTGGACGTCAAGCACGGCAGGGCGTTCCGCGCCTACGCGCGCCGCGTCCAGATGATCTTCCAGGACCCGTTCGCGTCGCTGAACCCGGTGCACACCGTGCGCTACCACCTGACGCGGGCGCTGAAGATCCACGGCCGGGCCGGCGAGGACCTCGAGAAGTCGCTGCACGAGCTGCTCGGGCGCGTCCAGCTGACCCCGCCGGAGCGGTACATCGACAAGTTCCCGCACGAGCTGTCCGGCGGCCAGCGCCAGCGCGTCGCGATCGCGCGGGCGCTCGGCGCCGACCCGGAGGCGCTGCTGGCCGACGAACCGGTGTCCATGCTGGACGTCTCCATCCGGCTCGGTGTGCTGAACCTGCTGCGCGACCTGAAGGAACGCCTGCACCTGGCCATCCTGTACATCACGCACGACATCGCTTCGGCGCGCTACTTCGCCGACGAGACGATGGTGATGTACGCGGGCCGGATGGTCGAAGGCGGCGACAGCGAAACCATCACGCAGCGGCCCGCGCACCCCTACACCCGGCTGCTCATCGAGTCCGCCCCCGACCCGGACCGGATCGCGGGCGGCGCCGGACCCGGCGAGACGCCGGCCGAGCGCGGGTCCGGCGAACCGCCGAGCCTGCTCGACCCGCCCTCGGGCTGCCGGTTCCACCCGCGCTGCCCGGCGGTGATGGAGCGGTGCAAGACGGAGCTGCCGCCGCGGCTCGACGTCGGCGACGCACCCGGCCACTGGGCCGCGTGCTGGCTCTACGACGGGGCCGCCCGATGAGGTTCCTGCTGCAACGGCTGGTCTTCTACGTCTTCACGGCCTGGGCCGCCGTCACCATCAACTTCTTCATCCCGCGGCTGATCCCGGGCGACCCGGTGCAGTCCCTGATCGCGAAGAACCAGGGCATGATCAGCGCGGACGCGATCCAGTCGCTGTACGTCCTGTTCGGACTGGACAAGAACGAGAGCCTGATCTCCCAGTACTTCGACTACTGGGGCCAGCTCTTCCGCGGTGACCTCGGGATCTCCTTCACGTTCTTCCCGACGCCGGTGTCCGACCTGCTCGGCGACAGTCTGCCGTGGACGATCATCCTGGTCGGCATCACCACGATCGTCGGCTTCGCGATCGGCACCGGGCTCGGCGTGGTCGCCGGCTGGAAGCGCGGCTCGTGGGTCGACGGCCTGCTGCCGGTGACGACGTTCCTCTCGTCGATCCCGTACTTCTGGCTCGGCCTGATCGCGCTGACGCTGCTGGCCGGCCCGGGCAGCTTCTTCCCGTCGTCCGGCGGCTACGACCCCGGTACCGTCCCGGGCTGGGACCCCGGGTTCATCGGCAGCGCGATCCAGCACAGCCTGCTGCCCGCCCTCACCATCCTGATCAGCTCGATGGGCAGCTGGATCCTCGGCATGCGCAACATGATGGTCACCGTCGCTTCGGAGGACTACGTGACCGTCGCGCACGCCAAGGGCCTGCCGGAACGCCGGGTGATGGTCGGGTACGCCGCCCGCAACGCGCTGCTGCCCAGCGTGTCCGGCTTCGCGCTGGCGCTGGGGTTCATCGTCGGCGGCACACTGCTGGTGGAGATCGTCTTCTCCTACCCCGGCGTCGGCTACCAGCTGTTCCAGGCCGTCGGCTCGCAGGACTACCCGCTGATGCAGGGCATCTTCCTGATCATCACGCTGTCGGTGCTGGTGGCGAACCTGTTCGCCGACGTCGCCTACCTGGCGCTCGACCCCCGCACCCGGAAGGAGGGCTGACATGGCCGTACCCGCGGCGGACGTCAAGGCCGCCCAGGCCCTCCCGCTCGAAGCGGTGGCCGCGCGCCGGCGCCGCTTCCGGTTCCTGACCGGCGGCAAGACCGCCACCGGCCTCGCCGTCATCGTCTTCTTCCTGGTGATCGCGGTCATCGGCGAGTGGATCGCACCGTACGACCCGTCGGCGCGCAGCAGCGACCTGCTCGAGGCGCCGTCGGGACGGCACTGGTTCGGCACCACCCACCTCGGCCAGGACATCTTCAGCCAGGTCGTGGTCGGCACGCGCAGCGTCATGCTGGTCGGCCTGGCCGCCGGGATCGTGGCGACGATCCTCGCGGTGATCGTCGGCGTGACCTCCGGCTACCTCGGCGGCACGCCGGGGGAAGGGCTGTCGGCACTGTCCAATGTGTTCCTGGTGATCCCGGCGCTGCCGCTGATCATCATCATCGGCAGCGCGGTGCCCACCGGCGGCGACATCCTGGTGGCGGTGATCATCGGCTTCACGTCGTGGGCCTGGGGCGCGCGGGTCCTCAGAGCCCAGACGCTGTCGTTGCGTGGCCGCGAATATGTCGAGGCGGCCCGGGCGACCGGCGAGTCGACGTGGCGGATCATCTTCTTCGAAATCCTGCCGAACCTGACCGCGGTGATCGCCTCCAGCTTCGTCGGCACGGTGATCTTCGCGGTGATGTCCGAGATCACGCTGGCGTTCGTCGGCGTCTCCGGACTGTCCAACTGGAACTGGGGCACGATCCTGTTCTGGGCGCAGAGCCAGCAGGCACTGGCCCAGGGCGCGTGGTGGTGGTTCGTGCCGGCCGGGCTGGCGATCGCCGTCCTCGGCACGGCGTTGTCCCTGCTCAACTTCGGCATCGACGAGTTCGTCAGCCCGCGGCTGCGCGGCAGCGGCAAGGCCCGCGTCCAGGGCGCCGACGGGCGGACGCATCGGATGCGCGTGGGCTTCACGCCCGTGCTCGGGCGGGAGGAACGGCCGTGATGGACCCGGTGCTGGAGATCAAGGGCCTGGACGTCGACTACGGCGTCGGCGACGAGGCCGTGCGCGCGGTCCGGGACGTGCACCTGACGCTGCACCGCGGCGAAGTCCTCGGCCTGGCGGGGGAAAGCGGCAGCGGGAAGTCCACCTTGGCGTACGGGCTGACGCGGCTGCTCGCCCCGCCGGGCGTGATCCGCGGCGGCGAGGTGATCTACCACCCCGCCGACGGCGAGCCGTACGACGTCCTCCGCCTGACGGACAACCAGCTGCGCGACTTCCGCTGGGCGGAAACGTCCATTGTGTTCCAGGGTGCGATGAACTCGCTGAACCCGGTGCACAAGGTCGTCACGCAGCTGGTCGACGTCATCAAGGCGCACGAGCCGAAATCGACGAAGGCGAGCCGGCTGGCGCGGGCGCGCGACCTGCTCAAGCTGGTCGGCATCTCGGCCGACCGGCTGGAGGCGTACCCGCACCAGCTGTCCGGCGGCATGCGGCAGCGCGTGATGATCGCGATGGCGCTGGCGCTCGAACCGCGGGTTGTCATCATGGACGAGCCGACCACCGCGCTCGACGTCGTCATGCAGCGGCAGATCCTCGGCCAGCTCGTGGAACTGCGCGAACGGCTCGGGTTCTCGGTCCTGTTCATCACGCACGACCTTTCGCTGCTGGTGGAGTTCTCGGACCGGATCGCGATCATGTACGGCGGCCGGATCGTCGAGCAGGCACCGGCGCCGGACCTCTACCGGGACGCGCTGCACCCGTACAGCCACGGCCTGCTGAACTCGTTCCCCGCCCTGCGGGGGCCGCGGCGCGAGCTGGCCGGGATCCCCGGCTCGCCGCCGGACACCCGCGGGATGCCGTCCGGCTGCGCGTTCCACCCGCGGTGCCCCAAGGCTTTCGAGCCGTGTCCCGACCGCGTGCCGCTGCTGGGTTCGCCGGGCGACCCGGCGCGCGAGGTGGCGTGCTGGCTGCACCCCGTCGCCACTTCCTGACCGCCGGTGTCCGATACCCCTGGAGGAGAGCCGCCTTGACCGAAACCACAGCCGCGACCGCCGAGCAGCAGGCGCTGATCGACACCCTGCCGCCGGACTTCCGCTGGGGCGTGGCCACCGCCGCGTACCAGATCGAAGGGGCGGTCGCGGAGGACGGCCGCACTCCGTCCATCTGGGACACTTTCTGCCGGGTGCCGTGGGCGATCGACAACAACGACACCGGTGACGTGGCGTGCGACCACTACCACCGGATGCCGTCGGACATCGAGCTGGTGCGCGAGCTCGGCGCAGACACGTACCGGTTTTCCGTGGCGTGGCCCCGGGTGCAGCCGCGCGGCCGCGGCGGCGTCAACGAGGCGGGCATCGGGTTCTACGACCGGCTCGTCGACGAAACGCTGAGCCGCGGGATCACGCCGTGGCTGACGCTGTACCACTGGGACCTCCCGCAGGAACTGGAGGACGCGGGCGGCTGGCCGGCGCGGGACACGGCGTACCGGTTCGCCGACTACGCGATGCTGGTGTTCGACCGGCTGTCCGATCGCGTGCGGCACTGGACGACGCTGAACGAGCCGTGGTGCTCGGCGATGCACGGGTACGTGCACGGCGTGATGGCACCGGGCCGGCGTGACTACGCGGCGGGGCTGCACGCGGTGCACCACCTGCTGCTCGGCCACGGGCTGGCGACGCAGCGCATGCGCGAGGTGGCCCCGGCGGACACGCAGTTCGGCATCACCCTCAACATGTGCACGGCCGACCCGGCGACGGACTCCCCGGAGGACGTCCGCGCGGCCCGCCAGGCGGACGGCCTCGGCGTGCGGATCTACCTGGACCCGCTGGTCCACGGCCGCTACCCGGCGGACGTGATGGACGACCTGGCGTCGCGCGGAGTCCGCCTCCCGGTCCAGGACGGCGACCTCGACGTGATTTCGACGCCGCTGGACTTCCTGGGCGTGAACTACTACTTCGGCCAGCAGTTCTCCGGAGTGGACGAGTCGGGTTCCACTGTGGACGCGGACGGCGTCCCCGCCTCGCGGGTGGTCCCCTTCGGCGAGCCGACGACGGCGATGGGCTGGGAGATCCTGCCGGGCAAGTTCACGGAGCTGCTGACGCGGCTGGGCCGCGACTACCCGGGCCTGCCGATGTACATCACGGAGAACGGCTCGGCGTTCGACGACGACCCGGACTCGTCCGGTTTCGTCCGTGACGACGAGCGCACGGCGTACCTGGCGTCGCACATCGCGGCGGTGGCGGCGGCCCGCCAGGCCGGGGCGGACGTGCGGGGCTACTTCGCCTGGTCGCTATTGGACAACTTCGAGTGGGCGTACGGGTACGCGAAGCGGTTCGGCCTGGTCCGGGTGGACTACGAGACGCAGCAGCGGACGATCAAGCAGAGCGGCTACTTCTACCGCGACACGGTCCGCCGGGTCCGCGGCAGCTGAACGGCGGTGGGGTGAGCCCCGCCACGGTGGTGGTGGCTCACCCCATGGCTCCTCCCGCGGGCTGTCCCTGGCGTCGGTCGGAAAGCCGACTCAGGGGGAGTCGTGACCGTTTGGACTTTCAGACCCGCACCTGCCGGAACGACGCCGAAGTGGTGGCGGCGGCCCTGGGTGGCGCCGCTCGCGCTGGTCGTCGCCGTCTTCCTCGCGTACTCCGTGCCGCCCTACCTCACGCTCGACCCCACGCGGTCGCGTGTGCCCGCGCCCGCCGGGTTCGCCGCGACGATCGGCGCGGTGAGCCCATTCGGGCCGGTCGTGGCCGCGCTGCTGTGGCTCGGCTTAACCTCGCTTCCTGCTCGTCATGCCGGGGGGCGGGGACAAGGAGACGGGATCGCCTCGACGCGGCCACGGTGTCCGGTGCGCTGAGCGTCCTTCTCCTGCTGCTGCTCAGCCAGTGGTGGCTCGACCGGCGCCCGAAGCCAGCCAGCGGGCGATGATCGTCCGCTGGATCTCCGACGCGCCTTCGTAGATCCGGGGCGCCCGGACCTCCCGGTACAGGTGCTCCAGCAGGTGCCCGCGCCGCAGTGCGCGGGCGCCGTGGAGCTGGACCGCCGAGTCGACGACGAACTGCGCCGCCTCCGTCGCGAACAGCTTCGCCATCGCCGCGCGGCCGCCGAGGTTCGGCTCTCCCGCGTCGTACGCGGCCGCCGCCGCGTAGACCAGCAGGCGGGCCGCTTCCGTGCGCGTGGCCATCTCGGCCAGCGTGTGCGCGACCGCCTGCTGCTTGAGCAACGGGCCACCGAAGGCCTCGCGCGAACCGGTGTGCGAAACCGTTGCGTCCAGCGCGGCCTGCGCCATGCCGACCGCGAACGCGCCGACGCTGGGGCGGAACAGGTCCAGCGTCCGCATCGCCACCGCGAAGCCGCGGTTCTCCTCGCCCAGCAGCTCCTCGCGCCGGACCTCGACGCCGTCGAACGTCACCGTGCCGATCGGGTGCGGGCTGACCAGGTCGAGGTGCTCGCCGCCCAGGCCCGGCCGGTCGGCGGGGACGACGAACGCGCTCACCCCGCGCGAGCCCGCCCCCGGCGTCGTCCGGGCGAACACCGTGTAGAAGTCCGCTTCCGGCGCGTTCGAGATCCACATCTTCGACCCCGTCAGGCGCCAGCCGTCGCCGTCGGGCTCCGCCGCCAGGGACAGCGCCGCGGCGTCCGAGCCCGCGTCCGGTTCCGTGAGCGCGAACGCCGCCACCGCGTCGCCCGCGGCCACCGCCGGCAGCCAGCGGGCCACCTGTTCGTCCCGTCCGGACTGCAGCACCGGGTAGCTGCCCAGACCCTGCAAGGCCAGCGCCGTCTCGGCTTCCGTGCTGACGGTCGCCAGGTTCTCGCGCAGAATGCACAGGTCCGTCGCGGCCGCCTGCCGCGACGGCGTGCCCGAGTCGACGCCGGGGAAGAGCCGCGCGAGCAGGCCGAGCGCACCCATCGCCTTCAGCAGCGGACGGTTCACCGCACCCTCCACACCGGACTCGGCGAGGGGGAGCAGCTGCTCGGCTGCCATCCGGCGGACGTCGGCGGCGAAGGTCTGCTGAGCGGGATCCAGTGCGAAGGTCATGACGAAGCTCCCGGTCGCCAGCGGGCGTGGGCGGTGCCGGCCGGACCGGACCGGACGAGGTCGAGGCGCGGCTCCGGCCCGTCGGAGCGGCCCGTCTGCGGCTTGCGGCTGCCCGCGGCGAACGGCTTGGGCCACGGCATCGGGTAACCCTGCTCGGCCGCCGCGTGCAGTGTCCACTGTGGATCGTAGAGGTGCGTCCGGCCCAGTGCGCAGAGGTCCGCGCGCCCGGCCAGGATCAGCGAGTTGACGTCGTCGTAGGACGAGATCGCGCCGACCGCGATCACCGCGATCCCGTACTCCTCGCCGATTTCGTTGCGGATCCGGTCGGCGTACGGCGTCTGGTAGCTGCGGCCGTACTGCGGGCGCTCCTCGCTGACGACCTGCCCGGTCGACACGTCGATGCCCGCGGCGCCGTGGGCGGCGAACGCGCGCGCGATCTCGACGGCGTCGTCCGCGTCGATGCCGCCCTCGCACCAGTCGGTCGCCGAGATCCGGACCGTCATGGGCCGGTCGGCCGGCCAGGCGGCCCGTACCGCGTCGAAGACCTCGAGGGGGAACCGCAGCCGGTTCTCCAGCGAGCCGCCGTAGGCGTCCGTGCGGTGGTTGGTCAGCGGCGAGAGGAACGACGACAGCAGGTACCCGTGCGCGCAGTGGAGCTCGAGGACGTCGAACCCGGCACGAGCGGCCGCGCGAGCGCACTCGGCGAACTGGCCTCGGATCTCCGCGAGTTCTGCTGTGGACAGTTCACGCGGCACCTGGTTCCGTTCCGAGTAAGGCAAGGCGGAAGGGGCGCAGACTTCCCAGTTTCCGGCGGGGAGCGGCTCGTCGATGCCGTCCCACATGAGCTTCGTCGAGCCCTTGCGTCCGGAGTGTCCCAATTGGACACCGATCCGCGCGGGCGTCTGTGCGTGCACGAAGTCGACGATCCGCTTCCACGCCGCTTCCTGTTCCGGCGTGTACAGCCCACCGCAGCCGGGGGTGATCCGGCCTTCGGGGGAGACGCAGACCATCTCGGTCATCACCAGCCCGGCGCCGCCGAGGGCCTTGCTGCCCAGGTGCACCAGGTGGAAGTCGCCCGGCACGCCGTCTTCCGCGGAGTACATGTCCATCGGGGACACGATGATCCGGTTCGGCAGCTCCAGTTCACCGAGCCGGAACGGCTGGAACATCGGCGGCCGCGACGTCGTCCCGAGCGACCGGGCGAACCAGTGGTCGAGCTCGGCGGCGAACTCGGGGTCGCGCAGGCGGAGGTTGTCGTAGGTGACGCGGCGGCTGCGCGTGAGGATGTTGAACGCGAACTGCGGCGGCTCCTGGTGGGCGTACTGCGCGATGTTCTCGAACCACTCCAGGCTGGCCTGGGCGGCCCGCTGCGTCGACGTGACGACCGGCCGCCGTTCCAGCTCGTACGCCTTGAGCGCCTCGGTGACGCCGTCGTTCTCGTGCAGGCACGCGGCCAGCGCGAGCGCGTCCTCCATCGCGAGCTTCGTGCCGGAGCCGATCGAGAAGTGCGCGGTGTGCGCGGCGTCGCCGAGGAGGACGACGTTCTCGTGGACCCACGTCTCGCAGCGGACCGTCCCGAACGAGACCCACTTCGAGTTGTTCGCCATGACCTGGTGACCGGCCAGTACGTCGGCGCAGAGTTCGCGAATCAGTGCGATCGACTTCTCGTCGCTCTGCCCCGGCGGCAGCGACGTCGCCGCGACGGGACCGAACGTTTGCTGCCAGACGTCTTCCTGCACCTCGAGGATGAACGTGCTGCCCTCGCGGCCGTACGGGTAGCCGTGGATCTGCATGATCCCGGCGGGCGTATCGAGGACGTAGAACTTGAAGGCGTCGAACACGAGGTCCGTGCCCAGCCAGATGTACCGGCACCGGCGCGTCTCGATACTCGGCCGGAACGTTTCGGCGTACCGCGCGCGCATCGCCGAGTTGACGCCGTCGGCCGCGACGACGAGGTCGTACCCCGCCAGGTCCGCGGGCGCCTCTTCCCGGAAGTGCAGGCCGACGCCGAGCTCGGCGCAGCGGCTCTGGAGGATGCCGAGCAGGCGCTTGCGGCTCATCGCGGCGAAGCCGTGGCCGCCCGAGGTGGTGACCGTGCCGCGGTAGTGGACGTCGATGTCGTCCCACCGCGCGAACTCGGCCTTCATGGCTTCGTGCACCGCCGCGTCGGCGTGCTCGATGCCGCCGAGCGTCTCGTCGGAGAACACGACGCCGAAACCGAAGGTGTCGTCCGGCGCGTTGCGCTCCCAGACGGTGATTTCGTGGCCGGGCCCGAGCTGCTTCGCGAGCGCGGCGAAGTACAGACCCGCCGGGCCGCCACCGATGACCGCGATTCGCACGCCGTCCAGGGTATGTCGTGATGACTACGACCGTCAATGATGCGATAGATGGCGTACCGTGTCCGGCATGGAACGCATCAACCCGCCGGAGCTGGGCCGGCCGTCCGGGTTCTCGCACGCGGTGGTGGCCGAGGGCCGGGTCGTCTTCCTCGCCGGGCAGACCGCGCTCGACGCGTCGAACCGGATCGTCGGCGACGGCGTCGTCGAGCAGTTCGAACGCGCGCTGGGCAACCTGCTGGCGTCGCTGCGCGCGGCCGGTGGGACGCCGGCGGACCTCTGCAGCGTGACGATCTACATCGTCGACATGGCCGACTACCGCGCCCACGCGCGCGAGATCGGCCGGGTCTGGAAGCGGCTCGCGGGCACGGAGTACCCGGCGATGGCGGGCATCGGCGTGTCCCGGCTGTGGGACGAAGAGGCCCTGGTCGAAGTGCAGGGCTTCGCGGTGCTCAGCCGAGGTTGATCGCCTTGGCGACGTACGCGCGGGCCGGCGTCTCCAGCTTCGCGTGCAGCGCGAAGAACAGCTCGGCCGCGCGGATCCCCGACCAGCCGCGGGGCAGGAACTCCGCCGGCAGGCCCGGGTCGAGGTAGGGCATCCGCCGCCAGCCGGTCAGCACGCGGACGTAGTCGGCGAAGGACTGCTCCTCGGTCACGGACCTGCGGCGCAGCGCCGGGCCGTGCTCGTCGAGGAACGTCGTGTACAGCTCGTCCAGCCGGTCGAGGTCCCACCAGTCGCGGACCTTCGCCGCGACGTCGCCGAAGGCCAGGTGGTCGGCGCGGAACAGGTCGGCGTACCCGGCCAGGCCCAGCCGGGTGAGCGCTTCCTCGGTCGCCGCGTGCAGGTGGGCCGGGGCGATCCAGACGCCGGAGGCGGCGGTGCCGAACCCCATCCGCGCCAGCTGGGTGCGCAGGAGGTGGCGCTTGTGGCGCTCGGTCTCGGGCACCGAGAACACCGCGAGCAGCCAGCCGTCGCCCGCGGTCGCGCGCTCGCGGCGGAAGATCCGCTCGTCGCCCTCGCGCAGGATCTCCCGGGCTTCGTCGGACAGCTCGTACCCCGCCGTCGCGTCGCGGCGGACCGCCTCGAGGATCCCGCGCCGCTTCAGCCGGGAGATCGACGAGCGCACGGCGGGCTCGTCGACGCCGACGGCGGCCAGCAGGTCGATCAGCGAGGCGACCGAGAGCCAGCCGCCTTCGGTGCGCGAGTAGAGGCCGTACACCGTCACGATGAGCTGGCGAGGCTGGGCGGACCGGCCGGAGCCGTCCAGTTCGGTTGCCTCGGGTACGGCCGTCATCGCGCCACGATAGCAACAACCGCCCGGATCGCTCCGCTACGATTTCGCCGCGATGCTGCCAGCCACCAAGGGGATCTTCGACCGGCTCACCCGCCGCGGCCGCCTGATGACCAAGCGGGCCTGCGACCGGCAGGGCCACGTGCTGCGCAGCGGCCGGTTCCTGTTCCGCACCCCGACCGCGTGGGAGTACGCCGCCGCCGTCGCCGGCGGCAGTGATCCGGCCGCGCAGCGGTGGCTGGGCTGGCAGCGCGACTCGATCGTCGCCGAGCCGGCGCGGGCCGACGCGCTGCGGGTGGTGCCCGGCACCGGCCCGGACTGGGCCGCCCCGGATCCGCAGTCGATCGACCTGGTGATGATCGACGTCGAGGTCAACCGCTGCGTCGGCCTGGTGAGCGTGCACACCGGCGAGGACGGCGGCCCGGAGACCGGCGGCTACCTCGCCCCGGCGTACCGCGGCCACGGCCACGGACGGGTGCTGTTCGCGGCGGGCCTGACCCTGGCGCACGAGCACCTCGGCCTGGCGCGGGTGCGCGCCGGCGCGGAGGTCGGCAACATCGCCAGCGCCCGGTCGCTGCAGGCCGCCGGGCTGGCCCGGGTGGCCGGCCCGCCGACGTACCGGCTGCCGGACGGCCGGGTCACCGAGGCGTGGTGGTTCCAGCACGACGTCCCCCGCGCGACGCGGTGCGGCGGCCCGCAGGCGACGTGGTTCCCGGCGACACCGGTGCTCTAAAACTTCGGTCTTCGCCGACGTTTCCGCGGCTAACTTTCCCGGATGACTTCGCTTTCCGCTCCGGTTCCGCCCGTGCCCCACGACGTCCCGCGGGGCAGCATCGCCTGGCTGCGCGCGTCCGTGGCGCGCTTCAGCAACGGCCCCGACCACGTCCGGCGGCGGGCGCTCGCCGTGGACCTGCTGGCGCCGGTCGACCCCGATTCGTTGCGGGAAAAGGCTTTCCGCCGAACCCACCGGATCGTGTCCGGTCTCGACGTCGTCGACGTGATGGTCGAGCTCGCGCGGCCGGTGCCGGTCGGGGTGCTCGCCGAAGCGCTGGGCCTGCCGGACGTTTCGGCCGACGTCGTCCCGGTGGCGGCGGCCTACCACCCGCACGTCGAGCCGGATCCGGCCGCCGAAGCGGCGTTGACGCGGCTGATCGCGGTGTGCGGCGGCCCGACGGAACTCGCGGCGGCGCGGATCGGCCTGCTCGTCCAGGCCTGCGACGCCACGGCGGGCCTCATCGGCAACGAGCTTTTCGCGGCCCTGACCGGAAAACCGGCCGGTCAGCCGGTACTCGCCACGCGTCGCCGGATCGACGGCGAAGACGTCACGGTGTCCCTCGCCGGGACGCCGTTCGGCGCCGGGCCGCGCGCGTGCCCGGGGTCGCGGCACGCGCGCGCCCTCGCCGCCGGAGTTCTGGAGGCGCTGCACGGCTTTCGCCTGACGGAAACGGAACCGAGCTGGGTTTCGTCGCCGAATCTCCGGATGCCCTCGGTGCTGCCGGTGACCCGCGGCCGAACGGCCCCGGCGGTCTGCTAAGACTTACCGCGTCATTTCTTGGGGGAAGGCGGGGAGTTGCTCTACTTCGATGGTCTGCTCGGCGTCGTCACGCTCGGACTGTGGATCTTCTGCCTGGTCGACGTGATCACGACGGACGAATCGTCCTGCCGCAACCTGCCGAAGGGGCTGTGGCTGCTGCTCGTGCTGGTGGTGCCGCTGGTCGGTTCGATCATCTGGCTGGTGGCGGGCCGGCCGCAGCAGGTGGCGCGGGCACGCGGCCCGTACGAGCGCCACGCGCCGGCGTTCCCGGAGTACGACCGGCCGGGCCGGTTCGCGGCGACGAGCCCGGAAGACGACGAGGAATTCCTCCGCAAGTGCCGGCAACGCGCGGAGGCCCAGCGCAAGCTGGCCCGCGAAAAGCGCGGCGACGCCTAGCAGGCCGGCCCGTCGCAGGTGCCGCGTTCGTAGGCCTCCAGCGTCGTGATCACGAGCTGACGTTCGGCGGGGGACAACGGCGTCAAGGCGTCGCTCCACGCCTTCGCGCCGCGGGCGAGCCAGGCGTCGACGGCCGGGCGCTTGTCCTCGGTGATGCTGACGATCGTGCGGCGGCGGTCGGCCGGGTCCTCGGCGCGGTTCAGCACGCCCTGGCGGCTGAGGTCGCCGACCATCAGGCTCGCCGTCGTCGGCGCGACCTGCAGGCGGGTGGCGAGCTCGGTGACCGTCATCGGGCCGTCGAAGAGCAGGTAGGACAGCAGCGAGAGGTGCCTCGGCGCGAGCGCGCAGCCGTTGAGCTCCGCCGGCACCGGCGTGCGCTTCGCGCGGCCGACCAGGCGTGGCATGAGCAGCAGCAGCTGCCGCACGCCGTCCTCGACACTCGGTCCGGCCTCCGTTGACACCACTCACCTCCCGTCGGTAGCTTTGTTTGCAAAGCAAACACTTACGAGCGTACTCGCGCTCGGTTGAGCCTACCGGCCAGAAACAAGGGGATCCCATGACGACACCAGCCGACATGAACGACTTCAACCAGCAGGTCGTCGACGAGTTCCGGGCCAACGGGGGCAAGGTCGGCGGCATGTTCGAGGGCAAGAACGTGCTGCTCCTCACCACGATCGGCGCGAAGAGCGGCCAGGAGCGCCTGTCCCCGCTGGTCTACACGAAGCACGGCGACCGCTACGTCATCGCCGCGTCCATGGGCGGCGCCCCGAAGAACCCGGCCTGGTACCACAACCTCGTCGCGAACCCGAAGGTCACGGTCGAGGTCGGCACGGAGAAGTTCGAGGCGACGGCCACGGTGATCGCGGACCGCGCCGAGCGCGACCGCCTGTACGCGGGCATGGTGGCGCACGCCGAGGGCTTCGCGGACTACGAGAAGAAGACCGACCGGGTCATCCCGATCGTGGTCCTGGAGCGCTGAGCCGCTAGGACGCGATGGGCGCGGGCTCGGGCTCGGCGCGCGATTCGGCGGGGCGGTCCGCTTCCCGCCGTTCCTCGCGCCGGGCCTCCTTGCGGGCGATGACCCGCTTGCCCACGTCGATCAGCGGCTTCTCGACCCAGCGGTGGATCAGGTCCGCGATCGCCAGGCCGACGATGAACACCGTCACCGCCGAGACCGTCCGGTGCGGGCCGAGGCCCGGGACCGCCTGGACGACGACGAAGTGCACCGGCCCCTGCAGCAGGTACAGCGAGTACGACCGCTCGCCGACGAACCGCAGCGGGGCCGTCCCGAGCAGCCAGCGCAGCGGGCCCGGGCTCACCAGCACGATCAGCAGCAGCATCGTCAGCGCCGCGTACGCCACCAGCAGCCACAGGTTGTTGCGGGTCTCGTGCCAGAGGTCGTCGAAGTTCGTGTGCAGCACCGCGAACGCCGCGACGATCGGGATCGCCGCCAGCGGGTGCGTCAACGGCTTCAGCAGCGCGTACCCGCGGCGGTAGTGCAGCAGGATCGCCAGCAGGCAGCCGCCCGCCAGGATGAAGTAGTGGATCGTCGAGCGGTAGATCGCCGTCTGCGAGTACTCGAGGACCCAGCCGCCGGTCGTCAGGGGGACCAGCGCCAGCAACGCGATCATCGCCACGCCGACCAGCAGGAACTTGCGCTTCGCCGCGCCGATCCCGATCGCGACCAGCAGGAACGGCCAGACCAGGTAGAACTTCTCCTCGATCCCGAGCGTCCACGAGCCGCTGAAGAAGTTGTCCGCGCCGTGCGTGGCCGCCGGCAGGAACTCGTTCGAAAACGTCAGGTAGTACTTCAGCGCCTGCGGGAAGTCGCGCGAGTAGAACTCGCCGCGCAGGATGACGAACGCGACGATCCCGCCGAGGATCACCAGGTACGGCGGCAGGATGCGGAACACGCGCCGGATGTAGAAGTTCGACAGCGAGATCCCGCCGGTCCGGTCCTGCTCGCGCAGCAGCAGCGTCGTGATCAGGAACCCGGACAGCACGAAGAAGAGGTAGACGCCGACCCAGCCCGAAAGCCACGTCCAGTTCGGTCCGCCGAAGTGGAAGAAGATGACCATCGTCGCGGCGAGCGCGCGCAGGCCGTCGAGACCGGGGAACCGCCGCATGCCGAGGTAGTCCTCGTGGCTCATCGTGCGCAAGACGGTCCCCAATCGGTGTGATCGACGGCCGAGTATATGGCCCGCGTTTTGGGCCATTCCGCTGCCTCACCCCGCGCGGAAGACGTTCCCGGCGTCGTAGCGGCGCTTCAGCTCCTGAATCCGCCGCAGGTCGGCGGCCGGAAACACGCTCTGGGCGACCTCCTCCGGCGAGTGCTCGCCGTAGACGAACGGCAGCAGCCGGCCGGTCGTCCACGGCGCCAGCGCGTCGAACAGCTTCGCGTGCGCGCGCCGGATCGCCGCCACTCCGTCGTCGCCCACCATCGACAGCGCCCGGACGACGAACTCGGCCGAGCGGTCCCAGCCCACGCCCGGGAGCTCGGGTGTCCGGGCGAGCGCGCCGCCCAGCCGGTCGATGATGAGCACCGGCGGCGTGGCCGCCCCCGGGCCGGCGTGCTCGACGACCGCTTCGAGCACGGCGTCGTTCAGCTGGGACACCGTCGCGTTGGTGCCGTGGTAGCCGTGCGGCTGCCGCGGCTCGGCCGCGATCGACCCCGACTCGGTGAACGGCAGCACCCGCAGGGTGTCCGCCAGTGCGGGGGCGACGGCCCGCAGTGGCGCCACGAGGTCGTCGCCGTCCTCGCCGAGGTAGGCGATCCGGACCTGGGCGACGTGCTTCCCGCGCACCGGCTCCGGGACCATCGGCAGGTCGGGGTACGGGATCATCGCCACCGACGTCGTGAGCGTGTCCGGTGCGGCCGCCGACCACGTCCGCCAGGCCCGCAGCACCGACGGCACGTCCGCGCTGTCGAAGGTGAGGCTGCCGCCGTAGAGCTCGGCGACCGGGACCAGGCCGAACTCGATCGCCGTCACGACGCCGAAGGCGGCCCGGCCGCCGCGCAGCGCCCAGAACAGGTCCGAGCCGGGTTCGGCGCGCCGGAGCTCACCGTCGGCGGTCACGACGTCGAGGGCGGTGACGTGGTCTGCGGCGCGGCCGTACCGGCGGGCCAGCAGCCCGAACCCGCCGCTGAGCGTGTAGCCGACGACGCCGACGTCCGGCGACGAGCCGCTGAGCGGTGCGAGGCCGTGCCGGCCGGCGGCTTCGATCACCGCCGCCCAGCGGGCCCCCGCTTCGACGCGGGCCGTGCGGGCTTCGGCGTCGATCTCGACGCCGGTCATCCGGCGGGTGCTGATCAGCACCCCGTCGGTGCCCGCGGTCAGGCCGTGCCCGGTGGCCTGCACCGCGACGGGCAGCCGGTGCTCGGCCGCGTACCGGACGGCGGCGACGACGTCTTCGGCCGTTTCGGCGGCGACGACCACCGCGGGCGAGGTGGGCACCGCCGTCTGGAACCCGGCGACTTCTTCGGGGTAACCGTCCTGACCTGGGACGAGGGTGTTCATCTCGGCTCCTTTCGTTCGCTGTGTCCAGCTTCGGACGAACGTGATCAGAAGTCCAAGATCTGGTTTGTCTACTGAGTAGAATCAATGCTTATGGAACTGCACCAGCTCGCCTACTTCGTCGCCGTCGCCGAAGAGGGCAACTTCACGCGCGCGGCGGAGCGGTTGCACGTTGCTCAGCCCGGGGTGAGCGCGCAGGTCAAGCGCCTGGAGCGGGAGCTGGGGCAGGAACTGCTGGACCGCTCCGGCCGCACGGTCCGGCTCACCGACGTCGGCGCCGCGGCCCTGCCGCACGCCCGTGCCGCGCTCGCGGCGGTGCGGGGAGTGCGCGAAGCCGTCGAGGAGCTCGCCGGGCTGGTCCGCGGGCAGGTGGCGATCGGCATGGTGACGTCGGTGGGGCCGGTCGGGCTGCCGGACCTGCTGGCCGGCTTCCACGAGCGGTACCCCGCGGTCGAGATCACGCTCTCGGAGGCCGACTCCGACACGATGCTCGCGGCGCTGCGCGAGGGGCGGCTGGACCTCGCCGTCGTCGGCATCTCGACGGCCCCGCCGCCCGGCATCGCGACGCAGGTGCTGCTCGAGGAGCCGTTCCTGGCCGTCACCGCGCCTTCGGGTCCCCTCGCCGGCCGGGACGAGGTCGACATCCCCGAGCTCGACGGCCTGCCGCTGATGGCGCTGCCGAAGGGGACGGGCCTGCGCACGGCGTTGGACGCGGCCTTCGCGCGGGCGGGGCTGACGCCGCGGATCGCGTTCGAGGCGGCCGACCCGAACGTCCTGGTGCAGCTGGCGACGCGCGGGCTCGGGGTGGCGATCGTGCCGGAGTCGCTGGCCCGGTACCACCAGGCGGAACTGCGGATCATCGGGCTCCGCGGGCCGGGACTGCGCGGCATGCTCGCCCTGGCCTGGCGGACGGAGGGGCCGCTGAGCCCGGCCGCGCGAGCGCTGATCGCCTTCGCCCGGGCGGCCTACCGTTCGTGACGGGCGTCAAAAGTCGGCTCGTTCGGAGTTGACCCCTCCGCGCGGGGGCGCGAGGGTGGGCCGATGAGCGGTGATGAAATCCGGCACGGCGTGAAGCTGAGCAGTCTCGACCAGGAGGTCTTCCCCGACGCCGGGGTCACCAAGCGGGAGATGCTCGACTACCTCGAAGCGGTGTCCGGCCGGATGCTGCCGGAGCTGCACGACCGGCTGCTGAGCGTCGTGCGGGTGCTGCGCGGCCAGGGGCCGTTCATGCAGAAGAACCTGCCGAAGTACACGCCGGAGTGGGTGGAACGCCGGTCGCTGTGGGCCGACCGCTCGCGGCGCGAAGTCGTCTACGCGCTCTGCAACGACCTGCGCACGCTTCTGTGGTTCGGCAACCAGCGCGCGATCGAGTACCACACGACGTTGTTCCGGGGCGAGCCCGCGAACGGGCCGACGCACCTGATCCTCGACCTCGACCCGCCCGCGGACGCCCCGTTCTCGCTGGCCGTGGGGGCCGCGAAGCTGGTGCGGGAGGCGTTGCGCAACGACGGCCTCGACGGCGCGGTCAAGACCAGCGGCTCCAAGGGCGTCCACGTCTTCGTGCCGCTCGCGCCGGGGCAATCCACCGAGGACATCGCGGCCGCGACCCGCGCGGTCGCCGCCCGGGCGGAGCGGATCGACCCGGCGCTGGGCACGACGGAGTTCGTGCTCGAACGCCGCGAAGGCAAGGTGTTCCTGGATTCGACGCGGGCCGGCGGCGGGACGGTCGTCTCGGTCTACAGCCCCCGCCACCGGCCGGGCGCGCCGGTGTCGTACCCGGTCCGCTGGGCCGACGTGGACAGCGTCAAGCCGGGCGACTTCACCGTCCACACGGTCCCGGACCTGCTGGCCGGGGGTGACCCCTGGACCGAGGAGATGCCGGAGCCGTTCGTGCTGCCCGCGGACCTGGTCGAGGAGGGCCACACGATCCCGATCGCCCGGGTGGCGGCGATGCACGAGGGCAAGCGCCGGGCCCGCGCGGCCCGCGAGTCCGGGTAGCGAAGCGCCTCAAGGCGGCCTTGGGTGCGTCAGACGCACCCGAAGTGGCCTTGGGGGGTGCTCGGGTCAGGCGGCCTGGTTGTGGCCGTAGCCGAGGGGACGGCGCAGGGACGCGCGGGTGAGCGTGATGATCCGGGCCGGTGCGACGCGGTGGCGGGCCAGCCAGGCGACGTCCCGCCCGAACGACCACACCAGCGAGGCCAGGGCGAGCGCGACCGCGGCGAAAGCCAGTGCGAACGGCAGCAGGTCCGAGACCGCCACCACCAGCACGACCCCCTGCACGGCCGCGACCGTCTTGCGCGCCATGCTCGGGTACAGCGGCGCGGTCAGCCACGGCATGGGCCAGGAGGCGGCGACGAACGCGTACCGCATCAGGCCGATCGCCAGCACCCACAGCCCCAGTGCGTGGGACACCTGGATGCACAGCAGCAGGATCAGGAACGCGTCGACTTCCATGTCGAACCGCGCCCCGAACTCCGACGCCGTCCCCGTGCGCCGCGCCACCTGGCCGTCGAGACCGTCCAGCAGCAACGCCACGCCGACCAGGGCGACCAGCCAGCCGAGGGAGAACCCACCCGCCGCGACCAGCGCCGCGGCGCAGCCGACCAGGACCGCGCGGGCGAAGGTGATCCAGTCCGCCGGCCCGAAGGCGCCGCGGCCGCTGCGGCGCAGCCCCCACTCGGTGAGCAGCACCAGCGCCAGCCCGTAGACGACTCCGGTCGCCCAGGCGAGCGGCGAGAAGCCGCCCGCGAAGACCCCCGCGGCGAGCACCGGCGCCGGCACCACCGCGCGCAGGAGAAGGTCCTGTTTGATCATCGTCGACTCCGCGAATTGCTCATAGGGTGGCAACACAGCCTCCGGTCGCCCGCTCGAGGAGAAACACGTGGAACAGGCTTTCTGGGTTCAACGCCCCGGCACGGGACAGCTGCGCGAAGAGCGGCTGCCCGTGCCCGGACCGGACGACGTGCTCGTGCGCACGCTGTGTTCCGGGGTGAGCCGCGGCACCGAGACCCTCGTCTTCCGCGGCGGGGTCCCGGCGAGCCAGCACGACGTCATGCGCGCCCCCTTCCAGGAGGGCGAGTTCCCCGGACCGGTCAAGTACGGCTACCTCAACGTCGGCGTCGTCGAACAGGGACCCGCGCACCTGGAGGGCAGGACCGTCTTCTGCCTCTACCCGCACCAGACCGCCTACGTCGTCCCGGCGACCGCGGTGACGCCGGTGCCGGACGCCGTCCCGCCCGGGCGCGCGATCCTCGCCGGCACGGTCGAGACCGCGGTGAACGCCGTCTGGGACGCGCGCCCGCGGCTCGGCGACCGGATCGCCGTCATCGGCGCCGGGATGGTCGGCGCGAGCGTCGCGAAAATCCTCAGTGGCTTCCCGGCCGCCAGGGTCCAGCTGGTCGACGTCGACCCGGCCAAGGGGGACATCGCCGCCGCCTTGGGAGTCGATTTCTCCACACCGGACCGGGCGCTCGGCGACTGCGACCTCGTCGTGCACGCGAGTGCGTCCGAAGATGGCCTGGCCAAAGCCCTGGAGCTGCTCGCGCCGGAAGGGGAGGTCGTGGAGATGTCGTGGTACGGCGACCGCCGGGTCAGCGTCCCGCTCGGCGAGAACTTCCATTCGCGACGCCTGGTGATCCGCAGCAGCCAGGTCGGGACGGTCGCCCGGCCGGACCGCAGCTACGCCCAGCGGCTCGCGGTCGCCCTGGACCTGCTGGCCGATCCCGCGTTCGACGCGCTGGTCAGCGGGGAATGCAGGTTTGAAGATCTCCCGTCCGTGTTACCCCGGTTGGCGGCAAATGAACTTTCCGCCTCCTGCCTGCGTGTCATGTATCAGCCAGTCATGAATCAGCCGTGACCACGTCCACCCGAACCGCATCGGAGGTCTTGGTGTTCAGCATCACCGTCCGTGACCACGTGATGGTCGCCCACAGCTTCCGCGGAGAGGTCTTCGGACCCGCGCAACGCCTGCACGGCGCGACCTTCGTGGTGGACGCGACCTTCCGCCGGGCCGAACTCGACGAGGACAACATCGTCGTCGACATCGGCAAGGCCACGGAAGAGCTCAAGGCGGTGCTGAGCGACCTCAACTACCGCAACCTCGACGACGAGCCGGAGTTCAAGGGCATCAACACCTCGACCGAGTTCCTCGCGAAGGTCATCGCCGACCGGCTGGCCGACGCCGTCCACGCCGGACGCCTCGGCGAAGGCGCGCGCGGCCTCGAAGGGATCACCGTGTCACTGCACGAATCGCACGTCGCCTGGGCGAGCTACGAGCGTGCACTGTGAACACGCTGTACGTGGTCCTCCCCGGAGACGTCGACGACTCGTCCGTGCCCAGCGGCGGCAACACCTACGACCGCCGGATGTGCGACCGGCTCGCCGCCGCCGGCTTCGACGTGCGCGAGATCGCCGTCGCCGGCAGCTGGCCGCGGCCGGACACCGAGACCCGCGCGGTCCTGGGCCACCTGCTGTCCGCGCTGCCCACCGGCTCGGCCGTGCTGCTCGACGGCCTGGTCGCCTGCGGTGTCCCGGAGGTCGTGGTCCCGCAGGCGCGGCGGCTCTCGGTGTCGGTGCTGGTGCACCTGCCGCTGGCCGACGAGACCGGCCTGCCGCCGGCGCTCGCCGCCGAACTCGACGCTCTCGAACGCGAGACGCTGCGGGCCGCCGGCTCGGTCGTCGCGACCAGCGAGTGGGCCGCGCGCCGGCTGATCGGCCACCACGGCCTGGCCCCGCACCGCGTGCACGCGGTGACGCCGGGCGTCGACCGGGCACCCCTGGCCGTCGGCACCGACGGCGTCTCCCGCCTGGTCTGCGTGGCCAACGTGACCCCCCGCAAGGGGCAGGGCGTGCTTGCCCAGGCCCTCGAGACCGTCGCCGACCTACGCTGGACTTGCGAATGCGTCGGCGGGATCCGCCGCGAGACCAAGTACGTCGAGCGGCTGCGCGAGCACCGGCTCGGCGCCCGGTTCACCCTCACCGGCCCCCGCACCGGCGCGGCGCTCGAGGCGACGTACCACACCGCCGACCTGCTCGTGCTGCCTTCGCGCGCCGAGACCTTCGGCATGGTCGTGACCGAGGCCCTCGCCCGCGGCGTGCCGGTGCTGACCACCGACGTCGACGCGCTGCCCGACACGGTCGGCGTCGCGCCGGACGGCTCGGTGCCCGGGATGCTCGTGCCCGGCGACGACGTCGAAGCGCTCGGCGCCGCCCTGCGCCGCTGGCTCACCGAGCCCGCGCTGCGGGCGCGGCTGCGCGCGTCGGCGAAGCTGCGCCGCGAGACCCTGACCGGCTGGGACGACACCGCCCGCCGGATCGCCGACATCCTCCTCCGGCAGGAGGCGGCGGCATGACCGCGTTCGCGCCGGACTGGCTCTACCTGCGCGAACCCGCCGACGCCGCGACCCGCGCCACCGAGCTGCTCGACCCGCTCCGCAGGCACCTGCCCGGGGACTTCGTCGTCCGGGACCTGGGCTGCGGCACCGGCTCGCTCGGCCGCTGGCTGGCCGGCCGCCTGCCCGGCACCCAGCACTGGATCCTGCACGACCACGACACTCACCTGCTCGACCACGCGAAGGAGAGCCTCCCGGGCACCGCGCTCGACGGCAGCCCGGTCGACGCCGTCGCCGAGCAACGGGACATCACCGCGCTGCGGGCCGCCGACCTCGCCGGGACATCGCTGGTCACCGCGTCCGCGCTGCTCGACCTGCTGACCCGCGAGGAGATCACGGCCCTGGCCACGGCGGTCGTCGAAGCCGGCTGCGCGGCGCTGCTGATGCTGTCGGTCACCGGCGAGGTGGCGCTCTCGCCCACCGACCCGCTCGACCCGGCCGTCTCCGCCGCGTTCAACGCCCACCAGCGCCGGGTCGCCGACGACGGCCGCCGGCTGCTCGGCCCGGACGCCGTCGACGTCGCCGCGGCCGAGTTCCGCAGGCTCGGGGCGACGGTCGTCCGCGCCGACAGCGCTTGGCGGCTCGGTCCGGACCAGGCCGAACTGCAGCGGCAGTGGCTCGACGGCTGGCTCGGCGCCGCCGTCGAACAGCTGCCCCGGCTGGCTCCGGCCGCCGACGGCTACCGGCAGCGGCGGCTCGAGCAGGCGGCGGCCGGCGAGCTGCACGCGGTGATCCACCACGGCGACCTGCTGGCCCTGCCGCCGGGCGCGGAGGTGGCGGCGTGAAGCGCGCACTGGCCTGGCTGCGCATCCTCGGCGCGGTCGGCATCCTCGCGGTCCTCGTCTGGCAGCTCGGCAGCGCCGCCTTCCTCGACGGCCTCGGCCGGATCAGCGTCCCCGGGGTGCTGGCCGCGCTCGCCATCGGCTTCGCGACGACGCTGTTCAGCGCGGGCCGCTGGCAGATCGTCGCCACCCGGCTCGGCCTGCGGCTTTCCCTGCGCACCGCCGTCGGCGACTACTACCGCGCGCTGTTCCTCAACGGCGTGCTGCCCGCCGGGGTCCTCGGCGACGTCCACCGCGCGGTCCAGCACGGCCGCGACAGCGGGGACGTGCCGCGTGGCGTGCGGGCCGTCGTCCTGGAACGCACCGCGGGCCAGGTCGTGCTGATCGCGTCCGCGGTCGCCGTCGTGCTCGCGTCGCCGGACGTCGTGCCCGGCGCGTTCCGCCAGGTCGTCGTGGTGGCCGGGGTGGTCGTCGTGCTGGCCGCCGTCGCGGCGCTGGTCGTGGGCCGCCTGCTCGGCGGGCGCTGGATCCACAGCTCGTCGAAGGCCCGCCGCGGCTTCGCCGCCACCCTCGCCGACGTCCGGCTCGGCCTGCTGACCCGCGAGACGTGGCCCAGCGTGGGCTTCCTGTCCGTCGCGACCCTGGCCGGGCACCTGGCGCTGTTCGTCGTCGCGGCCCGCGTCGCCGGGGTCGGTGCGCCGGTGGGGCAGCTCGTGCCCCTGATGGTCCTAGCTCTGCTGGCGATGGGCCTCCCGCTCAACGTCGGCGGGTTCGGCCCGCGCGAAGGCGTCTGCGCCCTGCTCTTCGGCGCGGCCGGCCTGGGAGCCGCCCAAGGTGTCACCGTCGCCGTCGTCTACGGCGTGCTCACGCTGGTCGCGAGCCTGCCCGGCGCCGGTGTCCTGCTCGTCCGGAGCGTCGCCGGGTTCCGCGTGACCCGCGCTCCGCACACCGGTGTCGTGCCCGCTCCGCGCGTCGCGGCCGACACGGGAACGGAAACGGAAGTGGGGTTGAAGTCATGACCGCAAGTGAGGTCGTCGGGGATCTGCCGCACCGGGCCGTGGTCGAGCGGGTGGTCGAAACCCGGCTGCCGACCCGGCACGGGACGTTCCGGGCGGTCGGTTACCTCGACCGCGCCGGCACCGAGCAGGTCGCGCTGGTCTACGGCGAGATCTCCCCGCTCGGCACCCTGACGCGGGTGCACAGCGAGTGCCTGACCGGCGACGTCTTCGGGTCGACGCACTGCGAGTGCGGCGACCAGCTGGCGGTGGCCCTGGACCGGATCGTCGAAGAGGGCTCGGGCGTGCTCGTCTACGTCCAGGGCCACGAAGGCCGCGGGATCGGCCTGCTGGCGAAGCTCGAGGCGATGCGGCTGCAGCAGGACGAGGGCCTGGACACGGTCGACGCGAACGTGGCGCAGGGCCTTCCGGTGGACGCCCGCGACTACCAAGCGGCGGCGGGCATCCTGACCGACCTCGGCGTCCGCTCGGTGCGGCTGCTGTCGAACAACCCGCAGAAGGTCGAGCAGCTCACCCGCTACGGAATCCGGATCAGTGAGCAGGTGCCGCTGCTGGTTCCGCCGAATCCGGAGAACCTGCGCTACCTGCGGACGAAGGCCGAGCGGATGGCCCACGTGCTGCCGCACCTGAACCAGGCGTTCTCAGGCGCCTAGCACCTCGAGGACGCCGGCGAAGCGCTGGACCAGCGTGTCCAGCAGGACGTGCCCCTTCGCCGCGCTCGCCAGCGAGGGACGGCCGACCACCCCCGACTCCGTGTACGCCCGCAGGCCCAGCGTCAGCAGGTGCTCCCGGTCGGTGACGTGGTCGGCCGTTTCGTACTCCGGGCGGACCAGGTGCGGGTGGGCGTGCAGCAGGATCGACGTCTCCAGCTCGCCCGCGTGCATGTCGTCGTCCAGCGACGTCCGCAGGCCGGCCGCGGTGTGGGCCGCCTGCCAGTCCGCGACGCCGGGGAACAGCGCCATCGCGCCCGCCGCCTCCTGGACCACATTGGACAGTACGTAGTTGCCGCCGTGCCCGTTGACCAGCACGAGCCGGTCGACGCCCGACGCACTGAGCGACGCGGCGACGTCGGTGACCACGGCGTGCAGCGTGCGCGCCGAGATGCTCACCGTGCCGGCCCACCCCGCGTGCTCGTGCGAGCACGAGATCGTGATCGGCGGCAGGTGGCGGACGGGGTACGCGTCGGCCACCGCGCGGGCCAGCGTCGCCGCGATCACCGTGTCGGTGGCCAGCGGCAGGTGGGCGCCGTGCTGCTCGAAGCTGCCGATCGGCAGCACCGCGACCGACGCCCGCCGCTCCTGCTCGTCGACGGTGGTGGCGAGCGGGAACAGATCGGTCATGGGCCCGGCCCTTCTCCTATGTTGGTGAGCATGACCGAGCATGCCGCACTACTGGACGTCGCGCGCGAGGCCGTGGCGAGGGCGACGGAGATCGTCAGGTCGCGCCCGAGTTTTTCGGTTTCCGCGAAAGGCGATCGCGACCTGGTGACCGACGTCGACACCGCGGTCGAGGACGCGCTGCGGGAGTTCCTCGCCGCCGAGACGCCGGAGATCGGGATCCTCGGCGAAGAGCGCGGCCGCAGCGGGGAGCGCGGTGGCCGCTGGTGGGCGCTCGACCCCATCGACGGGACCGCCAACTTCGCCCGCGGAATTCCGCTCTGCGGGATTTCCCTGGCGCTGGTGGACGGCGAACACAGCACGGTCGCCGCGATCACGCTGCCGTACCTCGGCGTCACGTACACCGCGGCCCGCGGCGAAGGTGCCTTCGCGAACGGAGAGCGCGTCAGCGCGTCCACCGCGACGGAGCTGCCCGACGCGATGATCGCCGTCGGCGACTTCGCGATCGGCGAGCTCGCCGAGGAGAAGAACCGCGCCCGGCTGACCCTGCTGGCGGACCTCGGCGCGCGGGCGCAGAAGATCCGGATGCTCGGCACGGCGGCCATCGACCTCGCCTGGGTGGCGGACGGAAAGCTCGACGCCGCACTGATCTTGTCCAACAACCCCTGGGACACCATGGCCGGCGTGCTGCTCGTGCGGGAGGCCGGCGGCGCCGTCGTCGACCGCGACGGCAGCGAGCACACGGTGGGTTCCGCGGCGACGATCGCCGTCGGCGCCGGGCTGCGCAAGGAGATCGTGGACGCACTTGATCGCGCGTACGGGGTTGTTCGTTAGGATTCCGGGGTACACGTAAGCGGCGCCACAGCGTGGGTTTGCGCTGTCCGCGCAAGGTTTTCGGTTAGGTTGTACCGGTCGGCCGCCGCGGCTGGCATGCTGACCGGATCTCGTCGGCCACTTCGGAGAATGGTGGATGCTCGTGGAAAGTCGCCGGATCCGCGATCGGTACCGGCTGCTCGAGCCGATCGGCGGCGGCGCGATGGGCACGGTGTGGCGGGCCCAGGACGAAAAGCTCGACCGCACCGTGGCGATCAAGGAACTCCTGCTGCCGCACGACCACGACGAGCAACGCACCGAAGAGGCGAAGAACCGCGCGATGCGCGAGGCGCGGATCGCCGCGCGGCTGCAGCATTCCCACGCGATCACCGTGTTCGCCGTCCTCGAGGAGGAGGACCGGCCGTGGCTGGTGATGGAGTACCTGCCGTCGAAGAGCCTCGCCCTCGTGCTCGGCGAGGAGCCGGCCACGGTGGACGACGCCATCCGCATCGGCGCGCAGATCAGCTCGGCGCTGGCCGGCGCGCACCGCGCCGGGGTCGTGCACCGCGACGTGAAGCCGGCCAACATCCTGGTCTCCGAGGACGGCACGGCGAAGATCACCGACTTCGGCATCTCGCGCGCGATCGGTGACGTCAAGCTGACGGCCACCGGCGAGATCGCCGGCACGCCCGCCTACCTCGCGCCCGAAGTGGCCCGCGGCGAGGACGCGGATTTCGCCGCCGACGTCTTCTCGCTCGGCGCCACCCTGTACGCCGCGGTCGAGGGGCAGTCGCCGTACGGGACGGCCGACAACCCGATCGCGTTGCTCTACAAGGCCTCCAGCGGCGAGATCGAGCCGCCGGAGAAGGCGGGCCGGCTGACGCCGCTGCTGCTGCGGATGCTCGCCACCGAGCCGGCCGAGCGCCCGTCGATGGACGAGGTCGAGCAGGAGCTGCTGGCGCTGCTGCAGGACGCGGAGCCGGGTGACTCGGTGCTCGCGGCGACCATCCCCGAGACCGAGGTCCCGGCGGTGGCGGCCGCGCCGGCCGCGGCCGCCGCGACCGCCGTGCCCAAGGGCGAGGTCACCGCGGTGTCGCCGGGCGCGCGCAAGGGCCTGATCGCCGTGGGCGCGGGCGCGACGCTGCTGTGCATCGCGGTCGTCGTGGCGATCCTGCTGGTCGTGCGGCAGAAGCCGCCGGAGGGCAACGTCGCCGCCCCGCCGCCGCCGCAGCCGTCGTCCACCTCGGCGTCCGCGCCGTCCTCGACCTCGACGTCGAGTACGCCGTCTTCCCCTTCGCCGACGCCGTCGACCTCGGCGCCGTCGACTTCGCCGACCGTCTCGACGGTGGCCTCGTCGAAGACCGCGGGCGAGGCACTGACCGCCTACTACTCGATGCTCCCGAGCAACCTTTCGCAGACGTGGAACCTGCTGACCGACCACTTCAAGGCGACCAAGCACCAGACCCCGGCGACCTACGAGAACTTCTGGGGCGCGTACAGCCGGGTCAGCGCCTCGATCGTCTCGCAGGACGGCAACCGGGTGACCGCCCGGATCTCCTACGTGTCGAAGAACGGCGGCACCAAGACCGAGACGAACACCTTCACCCTCGTCCAAGAGGGCGGCGTCTGGAAGATTGACTCGCAGAGCTGAACCTCCGCGGCTCGGGGTGCGTGTGACGTATGAGCCGTCACCGCCGTCGACCCACGCTGGAGGTAGCTGTGCCCGTTCCCACCGCCTTGCTCCGGCGCGCGCGATGAGGCCCGCCGACCCGATGGTGTTCATCCTCCCGGCGGCACCGCCGGGCAGCGACACCTACGACAAGCGGATGTGCCGGACCCTGCCCGCCGTCGGCCAGCCGGTGCTGGAGCTGCCGATCGCCGGTGACTGGCCGGAGCCGGACCCGGCGTCGAGACGCCGGCTGGCGCGGTCGCTGGCCGCGCTGCCGGACCGGACGGTCGTGCTGCTCGACGGCATGATCGCGTCCGGCGTCCCCGAGATCGTCGTGCCGCACGCGCGGCGGCTGCGCCTGGCCGTGCTGGTCCACCAGGCCCTGGCCGACGAGCCGGGGCTCGCCCCGGCGCACGCCGCGGAGCTGGACGCCTGTGAGCGCGAGACGCTGCGGATGGCGGGGATAATCGTGGCGACCAGCCCGTGGCTGGCCCGGCTGCTGATCGACCGCCACGACCTGGACCCGGGCCGCGTCTACGTGGCCAAGCCGGGCACGGACGCGGCCCCGCTCGCGGCGGGCGCGGACGGCGTGTCCCGGCTGCTCTGCGTCGGCGACGTGACCCGCCGCAACGGCCACGACGTGCTGGTCCAGGCCCTGGGCGAGGTCGACCACCTGGCGCTGTCGTGCGTGTTCGCGGGCTCGCTGGCGGCGGATCGCGCGTACGTCGACGAGCTCGGCTGGTCGATCGAGCGCCTGGGCCTCGGCAACCGCATCACGCTGGCGGGCGACGCGGTCGACCTGGGCGCGGCCTACAACGCGGCGGACCTGCTGGTGGTCCCGGCCCGCGCGGCGACGTCCGGCATGTTCGTCGCGCAGGCGCTGGCCCGCGGCATCCCGGTCCTGGCCACGGAGGTGGGCGGGGTGTACGACGCACTGGGCGTCGACGCGGACGGCGAGATGCCGGGCCTGCTGGTCACCCCGGACGACCCGTTCGCCCTGGCGGACGCCCTGCACAGGTGGTATGCCGACCCGGAGCTACGGCGCTCGTTGCGCACGGCGGCCCTGGGGAGGGGCAGCGCGCTGGAGGAGTGGGACGTGGCGGCCCGCCGGCTGACGCACGTACTGTCGCGGCTGGCTTCGGAGCCGCGGATCGTCGCCTGACGGCCTTGCCGGAGTGCGGAGATTCCACGACCCTGGCCCGATGCGTGTCAACCGGTCGGGGACCGACAACCGAATCGATTTCGATCGAGGCTTGCTCGAGATCGCGGGTCGTGAGGCGGACCGGCCGCTACGGGAGTCGCTGCTCGGGTTCCGTGGCCTCGTCGTGAACGCGATGGACTGGTGCAACACCCGCAAGAAGCGGTTTCGCCGCCGTGCGTCCATCGTCCGGGTAGCGGCTCTTGTGCTCACCGCGGCCTCCACCGTGGTGCTCGGGATTCAGAATATTCCTGCCCGCGCGTCGATCGCTCTGCCGATGGTCGCTCTGGTCACAGTGCTCGGCGGACTGGAGACTTTCTTCAACTGGCGATCGCGGTGGGTACTGATGGAAGAAACGCGGTACCGGCTGAACCAGCTGCGTGACGAGGTGGATTACTACATCGTGACGACACCGACGACCGAGTTGAGCCGCGAGCGACTCGATGAGTTCTTCCGCCAACACCAGGTCATCTGGGATGACTCGAGCCGTAGATGGCTCGAGTTCCGCAAGCACGACCGGCCGCCGCAGCCGGGGGTCCGGCCCTCGCCCTGACCTGGCGGAACGGTTCGCCGGGAAGCAACCCCGGCGAACCGAACCGTCACGCCAGGGTGAGCGCGTAGATCTCCACCCGCGGGTCGTTCGGCAGGCTCACCGACTGCACGGTCTTCCCGCCGTCCAACTCGCCCGAGATCCCGAACAGCCGCACCGGCGGCCCGTCGACCCCGCTCCCGGCCTTGATCCGGTGCGGCATCTCCAGCACCACCGGGCTCCCGGAGCCCGCCCAGTCACCGAACGTCAGCGCCAGGTCCGCGCTCGTCCCGTCCGTGTAGTGCGCGGTCAGCGTCGTCGACACCGGGCCGTTGTGTGACGCCCCCACGATGCGAAGCGCCGTGTGCCGGCCCGCCGGGAGCAGCAGCGACTGCCCGCGGGCCTCCACGAAGTTCGCCGCCGTCCCCGACGCGTCCGGGGCCGCGTACGTGACGCCGTCCCAGGTCACCGGGCCCGCCGGCGGGAGCAACGCCGCGTCGTAGCTCCAGCCGCTGCCGTCGAAGTTGCCTTCCGAAGACGCCGCCACGGTCGCCGTGCCGTCGTGGTTGCGGTCGTGGCCCAGGTCGACCGCGCACTGCGAGCCGGACGTCACGCACGCCGACGGCGTCCGGACCTCGATCGTCGCCGAGCGCGTCACCTTGTTCGCGCCCAGGCCCGACACCGTGACCTGCACCGGGTACGTCCCCACGGCCGCTCCGGCCGGCACGTCCACCGTGATCGGCACCGACTGCTGCACCGGCAGCCGTCCGGACCACACCAAGAGCAGCGGCTGGACCCGCGACTTCCACGAACCGGCGGTCACCGAGACCGTCACCGGTTGCAGGCCCGGGTTCTGCGCCAGGACGTCGAGGTCGAGGTGGACCTGCTGCGCCGTCCCCGAAGGGAGCACCACCGACGTCTGCCGCAGGGACGCGTCGACGTGCCGCCGCAGGTCGCCCACCGCGTTGTTCACCGACGGCGGAGCCGCGGCCACCGACGTCCCCCACGAAGACGGGCGCGACCCGAGCTTGTGCGAGAGCGTCCCGCCGTGGGCCACCGAGGACCAGTCGAGCGACGTCTGCCGGACGTCCCGGCCGTTGAGCGACACGCTCTGGATGTACCGGTTCGTGTCGCTCGCACCCGGCGCCGACACCGTGAGCGTCCCGCCCTGCGACCGGCCGTACTGTCCGATGCGGACGGTCGCCGACTCGAACTGCGGGCTCGACAGCGCCAGGAAGTTCGCCCCGCTCATCGTCGGGTACAGCCCCAGCGACGAGAAGACGTACCAGGCCGACATCGTGCCGAGGTCGTCGTTGCCGGTCATGCCGTCGGGGCCGGTGGTGAACAGCGTCATCGCCGCGCGGACCACGGTCGCCGTCTTGGCCGGCGCGCCGACCCAGTTGTACATGTACGGCGCGAGCAGGTCCGGCTCGTTGTTCGGGTTGTACGTCGCCTTGCCGTAGTAGTCGTACGGGCTGGCGATCCAGTCCTTCCGCGCGGTCCCGGCCGGGTCCTTCAGCAGATTGCCGTAGGCGAAGAAGGAGTCCAGGCGCTTCTCGGTCGACGGCCGGCCGCCCATCAGCGAGACGAGCCCGGCCGGGTCCTGCGGCACCAGCCACTGGTACTGGTAGGCGCCGCCTTCGTGGAACTGATGGTCGGCGTCGATCGGGTTGTACGGCGTGAGGAAGGTGCCTTCGGTGGTCCGCGGGCGGAACTGCTGGATCGAGGAGTCCCACAGGTTGCGGTACCACTGGCCGCGGTCGGCGAACATCCGCGCGTCGGCGCCGTGGCCCAGGCCGCGGGCCATCAGCGCCAGCGAGGCGTCCGCGGCGGCGTACTCCATGGTCGCCGACGCCGGGTGCTCGCAGTCGTTGTCGCCGCCCTTGGCCGCGCAGTCCTTGCCGAGTTCCAGCCCGCTCGGGATGTACCCGCGCTCGTTGTAGTAGTTGACGCCCGAGCGGCCGTTGTACGGTGAATCGGCGGGCGGCGTGCTCGTCGCGTTCTTCTTGAGCAGCGCGTACGCCTCTTCTTCGTGTCCAGCGAGCAGGCCCTTCGACCACGCCTCGACGAGGAACGGCGTTACCGGGTCGCCGGTCATGATGTTCGTTTCGCTCTCGGCCAGCGCCCAGCGCGGCAGCCACCCGCCGTCCCGGCCGATGGCGACGACCGACAGGGCGACGTCCCGTGCTACCTGCGGTTCCAGCATCTCCAGCAGCTGGTTCTGCGGCCGGTAGGTGTCCCACAGCGAGAAGTTCTGGTACGGCGTGTAGCCGCTCGCGGTGTGGACCTTGCCATCGAAGCCGGTGTACGCGCCGTCGGTGTCGCCGGCCAGGTTGGGGTGCAGCTGCGCGTGGTAGAGCGCGGTGTAGAACGCCGTCTGCCGCTCGGTCGTGCCGCCGCCGATCTTGATCGCGCCGAGCCGGTCGACCCACTGCTGGTGCAGCGCGGCCCGGGTGGCGTCGAAGTCGTAGTCCGACGTCTCGGCCGCGAGGTTCTTCCGGGCGCCGTCGAGGCCGGTGTAGGAGAGGCCGACCTTGAGCACGACGTCGTGGTCGGTGGTCGCGTCGAAGCTCGCCCAGGCGCCGTTGCCGCCCGTGCCCGCGGCGTCGCGGCCGCCCGGGGTGCGCGTCGAGCCGCGCCAGGTGCCGAACGAGCTGAACGGCCGGTCGAAGGTGGCGGTGAAGTAGACGGTGTGTTCGTCGTGCCCGGCGCAGAACCCGCCGGCCTTGACCCGCCCTTCGAGGGTCCGGTCGCCGACGACGTGGATCTCGGAGTCCTTGACCGACTGGTTGGCCTGGCCGGTGTTGAACAGGACGTTCGCCTGCCCGGTCGAGGGGAACGTGTAGCGCTGCCAGCCGGTGCGCGCGGTCGCCGTCAGCTCGGCGCCGATGCCGTACTTCTTCAGGCCGACGCGGTAGTAGCCGGGCTCGGCGTGCTCGTCGTCGTGGCTGTACTCGGACCGGTAGGCGTTCTTGTCAACGTTGTCCACGGCGCCGGTGGTCGGCATGACCGGCAGTTCGCCCATCACACCGCAGCCGACGCCGGACAGGTGCGTCTGGCTGAAGCCGTAGATCGTGTTCTGCAGGTAGTCGTACCCGCCCTGGCCACCGGTGTCCGGGCTGACCTGGACCATGCCGAACGGCGCACTCGCCCCGGGGAACGTGTTCCCGAAGTTCTGCGTGCCGACGAACGGGTTCACCAGGCTCACCGGATCGACCGGCGCGGCGGCGTGTGCGGTGGCTTGGCTCGTCGCGGCGACCACGAGCCCGGCGGCCGCGGCAGCGACCAGCCGTCTGCTTTGCGACCCCATGGGGCGCACCTCCCAGCTGACAACGTTGTCAAGAGCGGACCGTCCAGCAGCCTTTCACATCGGCGGCCCCGTTGGGAAGGCGGCAACCAGGTCAAGCCGTTGTCATAGCCCGCCGTAGCAGCGCCGCGGCGGCTTCGACGCCGGTGTCCGCCAGGTTGCCGTACCCGAGGACCAGCGCGGGCTCGCCGGGAGCCGTCCGGTAGCCGTCGAGGTCGGCGACCTTGACGCCGGCCGCCCGCGCCCGCCGGACGACGGCCGCGGCGTCCCCGTCGAGGTGGAGCACGAGGTGCAGCCCCGCGGCGACGCCGGAGAGCCGCGCCGGCCCCAGCGCGGCGACGAGCCGGTCCCGCCGGGCGCGGTAGCGCAGCCGGGCGCTGCGCAGGTAGCGGTCGTAGCCGCCGCTTTCGACGAACCGGGCGAGCGCGAGCTGGTCGACCACCGGCGGCGGGTGGGCGCGCACTGTCCACTGTGGAGGAAGTACGGCCCAGCCGAGCCCGAGCGCCGGGCTGAGCGTCTTGCTGACCGAGCCGAAGAGCGCGACCCGCCCCGGGTCGGTGCCCTGGACGGTGCCGACGGGCCGCCGGTCGTACCGGAACTCGGCGTCGTAGTCGTCCTCGAGGATCAGCCCGTCGACGTCCCGGGCCCAGGTCAGCAGCTCGGCTCGCCGCCGCGGCGAAAGGACGGAACCGGTGGGGAACTGGTGCGCGGGCGTGACGAGCACCGCGCGGACGCCCGCCGGGATCCGCCCGACGTCGAGGCCTTCGTCGTCGACCGGCACCGGATCGACGGTCATCCCGGCGCCTTCGGCCGCCCGCCGCAGCCGCGTCCACCCCGGGTCCTCCACGGCGAGGCGGGTGCTGCCGCGCTCCACGAGGGCGCGGCACACGCTGGTCACGCCGTCGGTGACGCCGCCGCAGACCAGCACGGTGCCGGGGGCGGCGCCGCGGACGCGCCGGAGGTAGTCGCCGAGGACCCGGCGCAGGCGGGGGTGGCCGTCCGGCTCGGGCAGCCCGAAATCCGGGTGCGGCGTCGTCGCGAGGACCTCGCGGATCGCTTCCGCCCACGGCCGCCGGGGGAAGCTCCGCAGGTCGGGCAGGCCCGGCGCGAGGTCGTACCGCGGCGGCGGGGTGGCTTCGGGCGGTGTCCTCGAGCCGGTCCCGCCCGCCACGCGGCGGACCCGGGTGGCCGACCCGGCGCGCCCGGCCAGGTACCCCTCGGCGACGAGCTGGGCGTAGGCCTGCGTGACGACCCACCGCGAGCACCCGAGGTCGGCGGCGAGCTGACGGCTCGGCGGTACCGCGACGCCGTCTTCGAGATCGCCGTCGCGGATCGCCTGCCGCAGGGCCCTGGCCAGCTGTTCGTGCTTCGGGCCCGGGCCGGTCAGGTCCAGCAGCACACCCCAATTGGTCTGTGATCCGGCCACAGAATTGGATCGTAGTACCGGACCGATCCGGGCCTAGCGTGGTCGGCATGAAGAAGGTGGAACTGGGCCGGACCGGCCAGTACGTGAGCCAGGTGTCGCTGGGCTGCATGACGATGGGTACGGCGACCGACGAACCGACGTCGGCTCGCATCCTGGACGCGTACCTCGACGCCGGCGGCGACTTCCTGGACACGGCGAACTGCTACGCGTGGTGGATGGGCGAGGAGTTCTCCGGCGGCGAAAGCGAATCCCTGCTCGGCAAGCTGCTTCGCGGCCGGCGCGACCGGGTGTTCCTGGCCACGAAGGTGGCCGCGGGCATCACGGACCTCCCCGCCGCCCGCGCGGCTTCCCGCCCCGACGGGACGACGGACTGGGAAGCGCGGGAGCGCACGTACGAAGGGGCCGGGGCCGCGGTGATCGAGCGCGAGGCGGAGGCGAGCCTGCGGCGCCTGGGCACCGACCACATCGACCTCTACTACGTCCACGTGGACGACCGCCGGGTGCCGTTGGAGGAAACACTGTCCGCGTTGGACAAGCTGGTGCGGTCGGGAAAGGTGCGGTACATCGGCTGGAGCAACGTCCGGACCTGGCGCCTGGAGCGCATCCGCGCGCTGGCCGCCGCGAACGGCTGGGCGTCGCCGGTGGCGGTCCAGGTCCAGCACTCGTACCTGCGCCCGGCCGGCGCCGACGTCCCGTCCATCGCCGGCGGTGAGCTGCTGGACTGGCTGTCGCTGCACCCGGACGTCTCGCTCGCGGCGTATTCCTCGCTGCTGCGCGGGATCTACGACGACGCCGCGTACCGGGAGTCCACGCAGATCTGGCGGTCCTACGCGGGCCCGGAGTCGGCGGCGCGCCTGGCTGCGGTCGCGAAGGTGGCGTCATCGCTGGGGGCGTCGGGCAACCAGGTGGCGCTCGCGTGGCTGCGGCACCACGGCGTCATTCCGCTGGTCGGGCCGCGCACCTGGGCGCACTACGAGTCGATCGCCCCGGCCTTCACCCTGGCGCTGCCGCCCGAACTGCTGTCCATATTGGACAACGCGTAGGCGGTGGTGAGCAGTGCGGCGACAGTCGGCTTGTGCTCGTCGCGGCGTCGCCACGTCATGGTGACGCCGGTGGTCGCGCCGGCCAGTGGCACGGCGATCGCGCCCTCGTGGTCGACGAGGGCGGGCACGATCCCGCACCCCAGGCCGGCGGCCACGCACCGCGCGAGCGCGGCGAGGCTGCCGACCTCGGCCTCGACCACCGGTCCGTCGAGCCGGTCCAGCATCTCCCGGAAGCCGCAGCCCTTCGGCGTCGCGAGGAACCCGACACCGTCGAGGTCGCCGGGCCGGACCTCGGTTTCCCGGGCCAGCGGATGTCCGGGTGGGACGATCACGACGAGCGGTTCGCTGCCCAGCGACGCACTGGCCAGCGCCGGGTCGGCGGGCGGGTCGCCGAAGGTGAAGCAAACGTCCATTTCGGACCGCCGCACGGCTTGGTAGAGCTCGCCGCGGCCGCCCTCTTCGAGCGTGAGCCGCACGCGTGGCCACCGCTTCCGGTACTCGCCGAAGAGGGCGGGAATCCGGTGTGCGCACAGCGTTTCCAGGGCGCCGATGGTCAGGTCGCCTTCGGGTTCGCCGCGCTCTTCGTCGACCGCGGCCCGGGCCTCCTCGACGAGTTCGAGCACCTGGTCCGCGTAGCCGACGAGCCGTTCCCCGGCCCCGGTGAGCCGCAGCCGCCGCCCGCGTTCGAACAGTTTCGAGCCCAGTTCCGCTTCCAGGGACTGGATCTGCTCGGTGACGCTGGACTGCGCGTAGTGCAGCTCGGCGGCAGCGTGGGTGAAGTTGAGCGTCCGCGCGACGACGCGGAAGGTGCGCAGGTGGCGCAGTTCCATGGCATCCCCCATCGGTGTGCCCGATACCCGCCATCGTAACTGCCTGCTTCCGTCGATGTCACCGAGCGTCCAGGCTTTTCGGTGTGGCAAGACTTCTCACCGGCCTTTCGCTGGGCTACTTCCTGGTCATGCTGGACACGACGATCGTGACGGTCGCGCTTCCGGCCCTTTCGCCGTCGTTGCCGGCGCAGCAGTGGATTTCCAACGGCTACACGCTGACGTTCGCGGCGTTCCTGCTCACCGCGGGAGCGTGGTCGGACCGGTTCGGCGCCCGCCGGGTGTTCGCCCTCGGCCTGGTTTCCTTCGCGGTGCTGTCCGGTTTGTCGGCGCTGTCGTTCTCGACGTCGTCGCTCATCGCACTCCGGGCGCTGCTCGGCGTCGCGGGCGCCCTGCTGGTGCCGTCCTCCCTGTCGTTGATCGCGGCCGCCTACCCGACGCCGTCCGCGCGGGCGAAAGCCATGGGGGTGTGGGCCGCGGTGAGCGGAACGGGCCTGGTGGCCGGTCCGGTGCTGGGCGGTCTCCTGACGGAGGCGTTCGGCTGGCGGGCGATCTTCCTGGTCAACGTCCCGGTGGCCGCGGCCGCTTGGGCGCTGTCCCGCTCGGCTCCGCCGACCCCGCCGAGGCCCGGCCGCATCGACGTCGTGGGTCAGGTGGCCGCGGTGGTCGCTTTGTCGACACTGACGTACGCGCTGATCGAGCGTTCGTGGACGGCCTTGCTGCTCACCGTCGTCGCGGCCACGGTGTTCGTGCGGTTCCAGCGGATGCTCCCGGCCGGCCTGTTCCGCACCCGCGCGTTCCCGCTCGGTCTGGCGGCCGGCGCGATCGTGAACTTCGGGTTGTCCGGCGTGCTGTTCGTGCTGTCGCTGTACTTCCAGGAAAGCCGCGGTTATCCGCCGTCGGCGACGGGTCTCGCCTTTCTCCCGCTGACGATCCCGACGGCGTTCAACCCGGTTTTAACGGGCCGCTTGGTGGCCCGGTTCGGTCCGCGGATCCCGGCGGTAACGGGTTTCGCCCTGATGTCCGGCGGCACGCTGCTCCAGGCGAGCACGACGTCGGCGGCCCGGTCGGTGATCGCGCTGGCCCTGCTCGGCTTCGGCGTCTCGCTGGCCATCCCATCGCTGCTGGCGATGGTGGTCGCGGCGGCCCCACCCGAGCTGACCGGCGTGGCGGGCGGCGCACTGAACGCATCCCGCCAGGTAGGAGCCGCCCTCGGCGTGGCGATCCTCGGCGCTTTGCTGACCGCGACGACAACGCCGATCGCGCTGTGCACGGCCGCGGGTGTACTCCTGGCCGGCGCGGCGATGGTCGCCGGGAGTGCCCGGAAGCCGGCGGCTGACCACGGCTCGGGCCGCGAAAGGTGACCGGGACCCTCGATCACCACAACGGCGGGTTGACCCGATCGGAATGTCCACTTTTTAGCAATTTTTTGGACATTACCAGGTTTATTGGCCACCGTATGACCTGGCGAAAGGAACTTCGGGCGTCTTATCATCGTCGGCGTGCCCGGCTATAAGTACGATCTGTTCATCAGCTACCCTCGTCGAGGAACCGCGTCCAAATGGCTGTTGACCAACTTCTATCCCTGGCTCGTCGACTTCCTCGTCGATGAAATCGGGTACGAACCGAAAATTTTTCTCGACAAGGGAATGCATCGCGGTGTGCACTGGCCGTCGCAGCTGGAGAACGCGCTCCGGCACAGCAAAATCATGGTTGCAGTTCTGTCGGCGCCTTACTTCACGTCGAAGTGGTGCATGGCCGAGTGGGACAGCATGCAAGCCCGCGAAGAACTGCTCGGTCTGGCCAGCCCGCAATGCCCGCAGGGCTTGATCTACCCCATCCGCTACTCTGATTCGCTCGCCTTCGAGGAAGAGGGACTGCGGCGATCGTGGTGGGACTTCAAAGGGCTGGACAATCCGGGCGCCGGATACCAGGACACCCGGGAGTGGCACTCCTTCCAGCAAAAGGTGAGGCAGTGTGCGCAGGACCTCGCCGACCTGCTTGAACAAGTACCGCCGTGGCAGTCGGATTGGCCGGTCATCACGCGTCCGGATCCGGTGCTGCCTCCGCCGCCGCTGTTGCCGAGGTTCGGCTCATGAGTGGAACCGTCATCACGTTCTACTCGTACAAAGGTGGAGTGGGGCGCAGCTTCACACTGGCCAACGTCGCTCTGCTGCTGGCCCGGTGGGGTTACCGCGTCCTCACGATCGACTGGGACCTCGAGGCTCCCGGGCTGGACCACTACTTCCGGCCCCTGCTGTCCAAGACACCCAGGGGTGGGGTCGTCGATCTGGCTTCCGACTTCCTCGCGGGCGCCAAACGCCCGGCCCGCCAGCCGATCCGGCTGGACTACCCGGACGGTGAAGTCGCGCTGCTGGCGGCCGGTCGCCAGGACGCCGACTACACACAAAAAGTCCAGGCCATCGACTGGGAGGATCTCTACCGTGCCGGGTTCGCGGAGTTCCTCGAACAGTACCGTGCCGAGTGGACGGAGAAATACGACTTCGTCCTGATCGACAGCCGGACGGGTATCTCGGACATCGGCGGCATCTGCACCGCCCACTTGCCTGACCGTCTGGTGGTCCTCTTCACCGCCAACCAGCAGAGCGTCGAAGGCGCTGTGAACATCGCGCAGCTGGCGAACCTCGCGCGCGACCGGATGCCCTACGACCGCCCGCCACACCTGGTGCTGCCGATCCTGTCCCGGCTGGACAACCGGGTGGAGTACGAGCGAGCCGAGGCCTGGCAGCAACGATGCGCCGAGGTGGCCTCGCCGCTGTTCCGGAACTGGCTGGCCAAGAGCGTGACGCAGGAGCAGATGCTGCGGCACACGACAGTGCCGTATGTGTCGTACTGGAGTTTCGGCGAACAGTTGCCGGTCCTGGACGAACGCATCCCGTCACCGGACCAGGTGTCGTTCGCGATGGAGACAGTCGCCGCCGTCCTCGCGCAGCAGTTCGACCGTACCGATCTGCTCGCGGACAATCGGGACGCGTACGTGGCCGCTGCGCGCACCCAGCGGCAGTCGTATGACCTGGACCTGCTGGTGTCGGTTCCCCGGCCGGAACCGAAGGCGGCCACGGACCTGATCCATGGACTTCGCGACTTCGGCCTGCGCGTGGACCGGTCACTCTCCGGTGATCCGGAGTTCCTGGAGCAGGCCAATAACCCGGCTAAGCACCTGTGTCTCGTCGTGGACGGCTGGGTGAGCCGCTGGCAGGCGATGGAGGCGGAACGGTTCCTGCGGCACGCCTTGGACGCCGACGCCGGTCGACAGCTCTTCTGCGTGCTCACGCGGACCACCGACCCCGACGGCTTGCCGGCGTTCCTCCGTAACCTGCGTCTCTTCCACCTCGACGCCGACACCCGTCCCCACCAGGTGGCGAGGCAACTGCACGACATCATCACGGATTCGACGTCGAGCCGGCCCGATTCCGACCAGGCCGCGTTGCAGGACGCGGTGTCCGCTTTGCGCAAAGTGCCTGCTGAAGCGGGGCATCGTGGACGTTGGACTCTCGTCCAGCAGACGGTGGCCGACATGACCGCGGCCCTGGACGACGGCGATATGCCGCTGCTCAAGGACCTGACCGTGGACCTCGAGCAGCTGAGCGCGGTCCGGGCGAACGGCAGCCGTATCGCGGCGCCGGAGGGGCTCCGCGCCGACATCGACGCACTGCTTGGCCGGCTCCATCGCCGGATCACCGTTCATACCCAGTGAGGAGATCAAATGGCGGAGAAGTTCGGGACCGATGAGCGAGGTGCGCTCATCGCGTTGACCTTGGCGAACGCGGAGGTGCCGAATGCGGATCTGGTGAAGGAGTACGGAGTCAAGCTGGGACCGGCCGGCCGGGAGAAGCTGGAAGAGCGGGGTTTCATAGCCGTGCGTGAGCAGAGTGGCCGCTACTACCTGCAGATCAAGGGGCCTGGTGTCGCGTGGTGCGAGAACCATCTCACCGAGGTGGAGCCTCCGCAAAGACCTGGTCCGCTGGTCCGTGCGGCCTTCGAGGTCCTCCGCCGCCTGGTGCGCAGGCTTCAGGAGCGCCGGATCCCTCTGTCGGATTTCCTCCGAGAGGAGAGTGATGACCAGGCGCGGCCCGGTGATCACCAGACGGACGCGCCGGTCGATCTCGAGACGTTGATCCGCCGGGCTTATCGCCAGCTCGCGACCAGGCCGCAGCAGTTCGTGCGCCTGGCGCACCTCCGGCCCAAGCTCGACGGAGCCGACAAAGCCGAGGTGGACGACAAGCTGATCGAGTTGCTGAAGACGAGCAAGATCCAGCTGGCTCCCGACTCGAACCGCAGAGGGCTCACCGACGACGACCGCGCGGCGGCGATCCGAGTCGGCAGGGAGGACAAGCATCTACTGTCGATCGGGGAGTCATGAACGAGGAACAGCAACGTCAAGCCCTCGCCGCGGTCCGGTTCAATTCGGCGGAAACGCCGGATGACGTCTGGGGTACCTCACCCTTCCATGTCGAAGGACTGCACACACTGGCCGAGAACCGGATTCGCGCCGGCATCCTGGACGCGAAGCACAGCCGGGGCCCGAGTCCGATCGGTCTCGCTTTGCAGGGTCAGAAGGGCGTCGGCAAGACTCATCTTCTCGGCCGGGTCCGGCGGTTCGTGCAGAAAGAGAGCGGTTACTTCTTCCTGATCGACATCTCGACCGGCAGGGCTTTCTGGGACGATGTCCTGCGTGCCATGCGAAGTGAGCTGTGGCGCAAGGGCGACGACGGTGAGCTCCAGCTGACCAAGCTGCTGCGCCGGTTGTGCGACAAGGCGGAAGTCGCCGAGGCGGTGGCCAAGGTGGTCCGTGGTGACGCGCCCCTCACGACGGCAGATCTGAACAGCTTCATCAGCACGCTGCGCAAGGCCGATGCCCAGGTCGCCGTCGAGTGTGCTGACGGGCTCCGGGCTCTCGCGCTGTACGCAGCGGCAGACGCAGATCTGTCCGCCACCGGCAAGGAATACCTGTCCAGCCTGGCGAGCGACGACCGGCGGAAAGACCGCAGGCGCTGGGGTCTTCCCGCCGAACGGAAAGAGCCGCGTGAGGTGGTCGCGGAGATCTCCCGAGTACTTGCGCTGACCGGGCCGAGTGTTGCCGCGGTCGACCAGCTGGACTCGCTGATCACGAAAGTGGCGGACGAATCCTCTGGTGAAGCGACCGGTGAACTCGCGAAAATCGCCGACGGCCTGATGCAGTTGCGGGAGAGGACTCGTCGAACCCTGTCCGTCGTTGCCTGTCTTCCGACGACGTGGAACCTCCTGCAGGAGGCGGCGACGGACTCGTTCGACGACCGGTTCACCGAGACGCCGAATCTTGGTGCCATCGTCGACTCCAGGCTGGGACGTGCGGTGGTGGAGAAGTGGCTGGACGTGGTCTACCAGGGGATCGGTTTCGATCCGCCACACGCGACCTGGCCGGTGTCCTCGGATGCGTTCGGGGCTTCGTGGACCGCCTACACGCCTCGCCAACTGCTGAGGCGAGTCCAGGAACATGCCGAAGCATGCTTGTACGGCAAGATCAGGGAACTCTCCTCGTTCGACGAAGAGCCCGTCGAAGTGGTGGTCGACGTCCCCCACGAGCTCAACGGGGAACCCCGTTACTTCGATGAGTTCGACCGTCAGTTCCACGAGCTGCGCCGGCGCGCGGACGTGGAGGCGGCGATGAGCAAGCGCCTGGTGGATGAGATCATGCCGGATCTCGTCCAGGCCGCGTTGAAGTCGTGGATCACGGAGGTGGGCAACGACGACCGGTCCTGGGAGACCGAATCCCTCGACGGTGCCGGGGAACTCCACGCCGGGTTGCGCCGCACGGTGGACGAGGAGCGGGATGTCCGAGAGCAGTGGTTGTTCCGTGCCATCGCCTCCCAGCACGGCAACATCGTCCTGCGCAAGCTGCGAGAGGCCAAGCTGGCTTCGGGAGTCCAGGAGGGAGTGCGCAACCGGCACCTGGTGCTGATCCACGACGGGGGCAAGGGCTGGGGTGGCGGCGTGACCACCGGCGAGCTCGGCAAGCTGGAGCAGCTGGGCAGTCCTCGCGTGCAGATCAGCAAGGAGGACATCCGGACGTTCTGGGCGCTCCGGCAGCTGCTCACCAAGCAGAGCTACCACCTGCTCAACTGGCTCGTCGCACGCAAGCCGGCGAGCAGGACGAGTCTCCTGCGGCAGATCCTGCCTGCCCCCGGGCAGCCGGGCGGCAACCAGCGGGAAACTCGCCCGCCGCCGTCCGAGGCCAGGCCGAAGCCGGAGGTGAACCCAGGGGAGTTCGCCCTGGGTCTGGACGGCGAGATCCGCATCGAACTCGAGTCCCTCCGCAAACACGCCGTCATCTTCGCGGGGTCGGGAACCGGGAAGACCGTTCTTCTCCGCCGGATCATCGAGGAATGTGCACTGCAGGGTGTCTCGGCCATCGTCCTGGACCCCAACAACGATCTGGCCCGGCTAGGCGATGCGTGGCCGGAACCACCGGAAGCCTGGAGGTCCGGCGACGCGGAAGCCGCCGCCGACTACCTCTCCGGGACCGAGGTTGTCGTGTGGACTCCCGGACGCGCCGCCGGACGGCCGCTGAGTTTCCACCCGCTGCCCGATTTCGCCGGTGTTCGCGACGACGAAGACGAGTTCGCCGCGGCTGTGGAAGCCGCCGTGGCCCGGCTCATTCCGCACGCAAGGGTCAGTGGTGGGGCGAAGGCCGCCGTGCGGGGGCAAGCCGTCCTGCGTGAGGCGCTCACTCACTACGCGCGGGAGGAGTCACGCAGCCTGTCCGGTTTCGTCGACGTCCTCGCCGAGTTGCCGATGGGGGTCAGCAAGCTCACCACGGGAACCAAGACCGCCGCCGACCTGGCGGAAACCCTGCGGGCCGCGATGGTCAACGATCCGCTGCTCGGCGGCTCGGGTGAGCCGGCCGATCCCGCCGTCCTGCTCACACCGTCGCCCGGTAAGCGGGCCCGGATTTCGGTGATCAGCTTCGTGGGACTGCCTTCCGACGAGCAGCGACAGGGGTTCGTCAGCCAGCTCCAGCTGGAAGTTTTCGCCTGGATCAAGCGCCACCCGGCGGCCGACCGGCCACTGGGTGGGCTGTTCGTCATGGACGAAGCCCAGACGATCGCGCCTTCCGGTGGGTGGACGGCGAGTACCCAGAGCACCATCATGCTGGCCTCTCAGGCTCGCAAGTACGGGCTCGGTCTGCTGCTCGCCACGCAGGCACCGAAGGGCTTGCACAACCAGATCACCGGGAACGCGACGACGCAGTTCTTCGGCCGCCTGAACAGTCCGGCCCAGATCGCGGCGGCGAACGATATGGCCAGGGCCAAGGGCAGCACTGTCGGGGACATCTCGCGGCTGGAACGTGGGCAGTTCTACGTCACCGGGGAGAAGTTCGGGTTCCGCCCGATGCGGGCCCCGCTGTGCCTGAGTCATCACCCACCCAGCCCACTTCGGCTGGAAGAAGTGCTCGACCGGGCCCGCGAGGGTCGCTGACACGAAGGCCGCGTTCCGAGGGGAACGCGGCCTTCGTGTGTGTTGACTGTTTCCCGCTTGAACGGGAAACGGTCAACTCCTTGTCGCTCGATCTTGCGTGACGAATCCTGATTGCAGGGCGCAGAAATTCTGTCAAGCGCCCCGAAAATCACCCTTTACCGAGGAGGATTCGTCATGTCCTTGTCTTCGAAACTGGTCAAAATCGGTGGTCCGCTGCTCGCCATCTGCATCGTCACGGCCGCGCCGCTGATCGGCTCCACGGCGGCGTTCGCCGACGGTGACGGTGGGACGCCGCCGCCGGTCACCACGACCACTCCGCCGCCGGCGGGTACGGACGGCAACCCCTGGCACGGGTGAGCTGCGCCGGGCCGGCCGCGACTCGTTCGCGGCCGGCCACGCCAATTGCGCGCGCGCAATGAAAATGGTGTACTCGAAGTCGGTGAGAATGGAGGTACGCATGCCTGAATCGTTTGGCGGGTTGTTGCGGGAATTTCGTACGGCCGCCGGGATCTCGGTGGCTGAGCTGGCCAAACGAGGCAACTACAGCAAGGGCTACATCAGCAAGATCGAGAACGACCTCAAGCCGCCGAATGCGATGCTGGCGCGCATCTGTGACGGCGTCCTCGATGCCGGCGGCGCGTTGATCGAGGCGGCACGTGAGGCGCGTGCGCGTGTCGAAGAGGCCAACACGCTGGATCGCCGCCAGATGCTGGCCGGGGCCGGGGCGGTGCTCGGCATCGCGCTGGCCGGCGGTCCGCGCCCGATCGTGGACGAGCGGGCCGTGGCCGGGCTGCGCGCCTCCTTCGAACAGTTGCGCACGCTCGGCATGCAGACCAGCCCGGCGGTGATCCTCGAACCGCTGGTTGCCCAGACGCGCACGGTGCACGCACTGGCCAGGGGCAATCCCGAACCTGTCCGGTCCCGGCTGCTGCTGCTCGCCGCCCGGATGGCCGAATACACCGGGTGGCTGAGCCAGGAGGCGGGCAATGAACACGACGCTCTGTCGTGGACGCGGCACTCTTCCGAGCTGGGTCAGGCCGCCGGTGACCTGGAGATGACGAGCTACGCCTATGTCCGGGAAGCCGGCCTGGCGCTCTACCGGCAGGATCCGATTGCGGCGATCGACCTGGCGCGGCAGGCGCAGCGGCTCGGTAGACCCGGCTCGCGAACGTTCGGCCTGGCCGCCCGACGGGAGGCACAGGGGCACGCGCTGGCCGGTGACCGAGACGCCTTCGAACGAGCGATGGACACAGCCGCGAAACCGCTGTATGGGGCCATTGTCGACAGCAGAAACTACCCGGTGCTCGGCTCGACTGCGCCGGACCCACTCGCGCTCGCCCGTGGCTGGTCGCTCACCGATCTCGGACGACCCGGTGACGCGGCGACTCTGCTGACTGCGGAACTCACGCGGGTCCCGGCGGCCAATCGCCGCACCCGGGCGCGCTTCGGCGTCCGTCGTTCACTGGCTCACGCGCTGGACGGGGAGATCGACGAGAGCTGCCGGACGCTGGCCGAGACGATCGACGACGTCGCCCACGTCGACTCGGCGACCGTGCGTACCGATCTGCGTGAGTTGGGCCGGTGCCTCAGCCGTTGGCGTGGCCATCACAGCGTCCGCGAGATCTACCCCGAGCTGAGCCGCGTGCTGCACCGGCGCTGACGTCAGCGCGGACCGCAGGCGCAGCCCAGAGCCGAGCGTTCCTTCCGCACTTCGCCGGCCTCCGGCAGGTCGAGTGCGGCGAATTCGGCCTCCGCCGCGGCCCAGTGCGCGACGGCGCCCCCGTGGTCGCCCATCGCGTGCAGCGTCTCGGCGACTCCGCGGTGGGCGCGGGCTCGGTAGGCGCGGTTGCCGCTCCCGTCGGCCATGTCCAATGCCGATTTGCAGGCGGTGAGCGCCTCGGCCCGGGCGCCGCGTGCCAGCGCCGTCGCGCCGCGATCGAGGTAGAGCTGCGTACGCAGGTCGGCGTCCGGGACGTTCGCGGCTATCTCCTTGGCCTTGTCGTGGTAGCGCTCCGCTACGGCGTAGCGGCCGCGTTGGCGGTGCACGTTTCCGATGTTGTTCAGCGCGTAGGCCTCGACGCAGTGGTCGCCGACTTCGGCGGCGCACGCGTGCGCGTCCGTGTAGCTGGCCAAAGCCTCCGTGAGCAGTCCCAGCTTTTCCTGCACCGAACCGAGGTTGTTCAGCGTGTGTGCCACGCCCTGCACGTGACCGATGTCACGCAGCATCCGCGCGGCGGCCGAGTGCTGGTTCAGTGCGATGTCGAGGTTGCCGCGCTGCTCGTTCAGGTAGCCGAGCATGCTCAGCGCATGGGCCTCGCCGCGGCGGTCTTCGCTTTGCTCGTACTTGACCAGCGCTGCGGCGAGGTGGGCCATCGCCTGGTCGTGCCGGCCCAGTTCCATCGTCGGAATGGCCAGCGCGCACAGGGTGGCTGCCTCGCCGTGTGGATCATCGAGACGGCGCCACTTGGGAAGGGCTTTGGCGGCCCACTCGAGAGCTTCGGCAAGCTGCCCGCTCCGGTCGTGCGCCGTGGCCAGCCGAAGCAGAACGTGCGCTTGGCCGTAGTCGTCGCCCTCGTCGGCGGAGACGGTCTTCCACGCGAGTTCGAGGGTACCCATCCAGTCCTCGAACTGGTTCGTCGTGTTGAAATAGCGCCAGAGCAGCACTGCGAGGCGCCAGGTGTGCCCGGGGTGGTCGTGGGTCGCTGCGTAGTGGATCGCGGCCACGAGGTTGTCCCGCTCGGCGACGATCCAGCGGAGCCCGGCGTCAGCGTCGGCGAAGACCGGCAGCACCGGTGAGGACCGATCGGACCGGGGCAGCTGCGCGCGGTCGAACGGGTATGCGACGGCGACCGCGGCGGCCAGCGTGACCAGGTAGAAGTCGAGCAGCCGGGTCAAGGCGGCCTTCCGGCCGGGAGCCTCCGCGCTCGCGAACTCCTTGAGCGGATCGAGCATGTGATAGCGCTCCGGTGCGGCCTCCTCCAGCAGGCTCACCTCGTGCAGGTCGTTGAGCAGCAGACGGGCCTCGGCAGGAGTACAGCCGGCGAGCGCCGCGCCGCCGGTGACGTCGATGTCGGGTCCTGGCAGGCTGCCCAGCAGCCGGAACATGGCACGCTGCGGTTCGCCGAGCTGCTGGTAGGACATCCGTACCGCAGCCGTGCCGACGCCGTCGTCCGCGGCCCAGGGCCCGTCCGCTTCGAGTAGGCGCAGGAGGTGCTCGAGCGGCCACCGGTCATGCCGCCGGAACAACGCGGCGGCCACACGGATGGGCATCGGCAGGAAGCCGCACCGCGTGACCACCGCGGAGACATCAGCCGAGCGGCCGCGCACGCGGGGCGAGTCCGTCAGAGCGTGGAACAGGTCGGTCGCCTCTTCGGGCGACAACGGCGAGAGCCGGATGTGCTCGCCGGTGTCCGCATCGCCCATCCGGCGGCTGGTGATGACGGCGAGGCAGCCGTCCGCCTCGGGGAGCAGCGGCCGGATTTGCTCCGGCGTCGCGGCGTTGTCGAGCACCACCAGCGTGCGTGTCCCCCACAGTGTGTCCTGGTAGAGGCGCACTTTCCGGCCGGTGGTAGCCGGGATCTGCTCGGCGGGAACGCCGAGTTCGACGAGAAGTTCGGCCAGCGCGTCGCCGACCGCGGTTTCCGGAACGCCGGGCGTGAAGCCGTTGAGACGCACCATGAGCTGGCCGTCGGGAAACCGGTCGCGAAGCCGGTGGGCCGCCTCGATGGCCAGGCCGGTCTTTCCGACGCCCGGCGCGCCACTCACCCAGACCGCACGCCGTCCTGCCGAGGCGGCCGCTTCGATCGCACCGAGCTCCGCCGCGCGGCCGGTGAACCCGCCGGGTCGCGACGGGAGCGAGCTGGGGGGATCACCCCGTTCCGCACGCGCCGCGAGCTTGCGCAGCACGGGACCGGGTTCCATGCGGTGTGCGGACAGGGCGGAGCGGGTGTTGTTGAAGACGCGCAGCGCCGCCGTCCGGTCGCCCCCTACGAGCAGCGCGCGCATCAGGAGCTCGGCGTGGCGCTGGCCGGCCGGGTCCGCCTGGACGAGCGGCCGCAGCCGGTCGCGCGCCGAGCGGTGGTCGCCGGACTCGAGTTCCAGCTCGGCCAGGTCGCCGACCGCGTCGAGGTAGCTTTCGTCCGGGGAAATCACCTCGGCGCCGCCGACCCGGTCGATGTCGATGTCTTCGAGGAACTTCCCCCGCCACAGGGCGACGGCCTCGCGCAGCAGCGCAATCGCCCGGTGGGGATCGACGGCGAGGGCGGTGGCTGCTTCGGTGCGTAGCCGGATGAACCGCGCAGTGTCGAGCTGGTCCTCGCCGATGCGCAGGAGATAGCCGGTCGGCGTCGTCTCGATGGTCACATCGCCCGCAACCTGGACGACGTCGCGCAGCCGCTTGATGTAGCTGCGCACCAGGTTGGGACGGGTTTCCCGGCCACCGGCCCAGACGATCTCGGTGAGGCGGGCGGGCGTCACCGGCTTGTTCGCGTGCAGGAGCAGCACGACGAGGACGAACCGCTGCTGCTGGTCACCCAGCGGCACCGGGGCGCCTTCGTGCCACGCCTCCAGCGGGCCGAGCATCCGAAACTCCACGCCGCCTCCCCGGCCTCAGCTTGCTGTCCGCCTTTGACATCGCGCAATCGGCCGTAAGGGTTTCGAAAATCCGCATTTCTTCCACGTTCGATACACGCGTGCTTGGCACGCTCCGCCGGTCGATCCGGGGTGTGAAGGGGAAACCGGTATGAAGTCCGAGGTGTTGCCGTGTTACCTGGCTTGCGATGTATCGCTGTCGATGGCGGACCACATCGAGGAGCTGAACGCGGGGCTGCGCGAGTTCCGGGGGGCGGTCCACGCGGACACGGCGGTCGCCGGCCGGGTCCTCTGCAGCGTGATCGGGTTCGCGGAGACACCGCAGGTGGTGCAGCCGCTGTTCCCGATGGACGACCTGACCACGATGCCGGCGCCCGGGGCGTGCGCCGGCACGAACTTCGGACCGGTGTTCACCTTCCTCCGTGGCGTCATCGAGGGCGACGTGCGCGCCTTGCAGGCACACCGGCTGCGGGTCCACCGGCCGATGGTGTTCTTCCTGTCCGACGGCCAGCCGACGGACCCGGTGACCTGGCCGGCGGCCTTCGCGTCGCTCACGGACCCGGACTGGATGTGCAGTCCCCGGATGGTGACGTTCGGCCTCGGCGACGCCGACCAGGAGGCACTGGCCCGCATCGGCACCTTCCGGTCGTATCTCGGCCGCGACGGCGTGCGCATGGGTACGGCGCTGATCGCCTCCGTGATGCACGTTCTGTCCACTTCCTGTCCACCGGCCGGTCGCACCCTGTCCGGGAAGGAGATGCCATGGAGACGCACTGAAGGAGACCGGCCGTGAGCGGGCGAGCGGAGCTGGTCCAGGAGCTGAAGTCCCTCCGCAAGGGACGTGGGCTGCTGGGCAAGGTGGATGACCGGGTCGGTCCGGGGTTGAGGTCGGCCTGCGCGATTTCGGATGAGGACGGCATGGTGGCGGTCCGGCGGAAGGTGACGACCAGGCTGACGGAACTGGCCGGCCAGCTCCCGGAGGACCTGCGGGTGGTGGTGCTGGCGGCCTTCGCGATCGGTGCGGAGGCCAGCCAGCCGCTTTACCAGGACAGGGTCAAATGGGTGGCGGAGAAACTGGACCGTGATCCGCGAACGGTCCGCCGCCGAGCGGACCAGGCGATCGACCTGCTGGCCGAGCTGGCCGCCGGAACCACGCGGCTGACGCAGTCTTCGGGCGACCGCTGGCACACAGCGTCCATGGTGGTCGCGCTGGTGCTCGACCAGCCCGAGCCGACGATCCTCGAACAGCGTCGCATCATCGCGGACGAGGACGGCCTCCGGTCGGTGGACCTGGCGGTTTCACTGCCCGCGGGCCGCTCGGGCCTCTCGGCGACGGTGCTGTACGGCGGCCGGCTGGTGGACCGTGGCATGGAGGCGAGCGACCGGTGGGGCTACGGACTGGAGTTGCCTCGCTCGTTGTCCCGTGGTGAGCCGTGGGACCTCGCGGTGCTGTTCCAGCTGCCTTCCGTGTCGGCGCTCGGGCCACACATGGCCAGTGTGCCCCGGCAGCGGTGCGACCAGTTCGACCTGCGCATCCGGTTCGGTGAAGAGCGGCCGTCGGAGGTCTGCGTCCTGGACGGGGCCTTCCAGCGGGACGTGTCGGACCCGGGCTACCGTGGGCGGCTCCTGCCGATCGATCCAGCGGGCGAAGTACACCGGCGGTTCAGCCACCTCGCCCCGGGCATGGCGTACGGGGTGCGGTGGGAACGGCCATGACCGTTCACGGAGCGAGCCGCGTGAGCTGCCAGGACTTGACCGGTTTCCCGGACTTCGTGAGGCGCAGGTCCAGACCGTCGATCTCGTACAGGTAGTTGGCGTTCCGCGCCTGGAAACCCGACGCGGTCGGTGTCGCGGTCAACGAGATGTGGGTCTCCGACGTGGCCGCTTTTCCCTTCACCTGGCCGTCGTAGTGGTACTGGCCACCGTTGTCGCGGCAGACGGTCACGACGTGCTGGCCCGTGTCGTACTGCGCGATCAGGACCGCGCTCGCACCTGACTCCGGCAGCCAGCGCGCGACCTCACCGGGACAGGCCGGGGCGGTCGCCGAGGGGGCCGTCCCGAGCGTCGACGCGTCCGGCAGCAGCGCGGTCAGCCGGGGCAGGTTCGCGGCCAGGACGAGCAGAGCGACCAGGCCGAGCGCCACTTTGGTCAGCTTCTTGGCCGTGGCTCTCGGCACCAGCGGCCGCGGCCGCGCCGGGGCGGGCCGGGGCGGTGGTGCCGCCGGACGCCGGGATGGCGGCACCGGCTTCGGCGGCACCGGCGTGAGCGTGATCGTGGGGCGAGGTGCGGGCCCGTGCCTGGAGGAGACGAACTTCGGCCGGGGCTGTGCTTCCGGTTGCTGTGGTTCGTGGACGACCACTTCGGTCGCACCGGTCGCGCTTCCCGGCTCCAGCTGGCAGACGCGGCAGAACTCGGCGTCCTCGTAGTTGTTGGTGTGGCACGAATCGCACTTCCAAGTGGCCTTATCCGCCATCGCCGACCTCGGTTTCCCGTCCCGAACGCCAGGGGAGCACTGCTTCCCCGTCATCCGCAGACCTGAAGGTGATCCAGTTGTCGTCATCGGGCGCCCTGGTCACCTTCAAGGGCGCCAACACGGTCTCCGGAGGTGGCCGGCGGGCCGTTCCACCGGACTCCGGCCCGTTGACCTCCTCGACCAGCTGCTGCAGGTAGCGGCGGCTTCGCGGGGGAAACCACAGCGGAACGGGGAAGGTGGCCTGCCGGCCCAGCCGAACCACCAGGACGAGCCGCACCAGAGCCGTTCCGGGCAGTCCCGGCTCGTCCGAGAGAGTCGCGTTCAGGCACGACGAGACGGGGACGCGGATCTCGACCCCGCGTACCCCGTTGCCCGGTCGCCGATGCTCTTCGATGACCAGCGTCGATCTGTCCCGGAACAGCCGTACGTCCGGACCGTGGAGGCCGGGTGCCCTCCCGGTACCGTGGTCCCACCCCAAGACCGCGACCAGACCGGTCGGCCGCCCGCGGTCGTACTGGCGCAGGTCGTAGCCGGGACCGGACTCCGGTCGCCATTCCGGTCTCGGGCGCCGTCGGATCGTCGCTCCCATCCGCGTCAGAGACTGTTCGCGATGGTCGCGATGATTTCGTCCATTTCCCACTCTTCCAGGCCCTCGCCCGCGGTCGACGGGAAGAACAGGGTGTTGTTCCAGTCGTCCGCGATATCGGTCCAGGGGTACTCCTCCGGCGCGAAGAGCAGCAGGCGCTTCGCGGAGTTCTCCATCAGCGCCGTCCGGCTTTGTCCGTGCCCCCACTGGGAGAACAACGCGTCCAGTGACGAGGGCATGGTCGGCGGGTAGGTGCGCGCGGCGGTCTGGCGCGGATCCCCGAGCCGGTGCGCCGGGGCATCGGTGAACATGACGATGACGTGCCTGCGCCGGTCGAGACCCGTCTCCCAGTTCGACGCCAAAGCCAACGCCAAGGCCTCCAGGCCGGATTCCGGCGCGTCACCACCGCCGCGCGGAACGAGCGCGCGCACCGAACGCTCGAATTCGCCCAGTTCGCCGGGAATGGTCATGAACTCGGTTTCGGCGAGGGCGTCGTCCGCGCGATCACCGAAATCGCGGAAAGAGATCACCTTCAGCCGGAGGCGGCTGATCCCACGTCCCTTGTTCGCCATCTCCTGGGCGAGCCGTCCCGGGAACGACAGCGCGCTGTGTTTGACGTTGTCCAACGTCGGCCCCATGCTGCCGGTGGTGTCGATGCAGAGCACGATGTCGACCGCGTATTCGAGGTTCGTGCGCTGCCGGTCCTGGATGGTCATCGGTTTCCTTCGTCGGGTAGTGGTGAACTGCTGAGGTTGATCCGGAGCCGGCCGCGCGGCCGGACGTCCGCGCGGCCGGTCAGGTTGATGCGCACGCGGCTGCGTCCCCGCGCCGGGGCCGGTCGGCCCGGCGGCCGGTCGCCGGACCGGCCGAGCAGGCCGCCGATGGTCGCTGCAGCTGCCGAGACGTCCGGACGGGCCGTCGGGACCCCGTCGGTCATCGCGTCGAGAACCTCGTGCCAGTCGCCGCCGAGGGCGTGATCCCACCGCAACCGGCTGCCGGCCAGCACCGCCGCGGCCGGCGACTCGTGCCGCGGGTCGTGCTCCGGGGGAGCACCGGTGAGGTAGGTGTGGACGAGCAGGGCGAACGCGAAGACGTCGACCGCTCCGGTCAGATCGGCCTGCCGGAAGGTGGGTTCAGACCGGACGTAGCCGAGCCATTCCGGGGCGCCGTAGAGGGGGTTGCCCGCAACCACCGTCCGAGGTGGCGGATCGCCGACGGGGTAGGCGTCGTCGAAGTCGATGAGCTTCGCGATGTGGAGCTTGCTGCCTTCGGGCTGGTGAAGCAGGACGTTTTCGGGTTTGAGGTCGCCGTGCACGATGCCGTTTTCGTGCAGCAGGCTGAGGCTGTCCGCCAGGGTGCGCACCAGCACGAGCTGCCGCGTGGCGTCCAGTTCGTGCGGCCGGACGTCGGCCGCGGCGATTCGTTCGGTCACCTTGTAGTACCGGGTGCCATCGACGAAGAAGTCCCGTGTCAGCACCAGGTTCCCGGCCTTGGGGTGATCGCCGCGCAGCGCGTCCGCCACTCGCTGCTGCCGCAGTTCGAATCGGCGGCACTCGGCGTGGCGGCGCTTCTTGTCGGCGACCGATCCCATCGAGTCGGGCCGCGGCCGCTTGGGGTCGAGGTATTCCTTGATGAAGAACTCCTCGCCGTCCTTGCGGGCGAAGGCCCAGATGCACTTCCCGGCGTCGGCGTTGGTCGGCCTCGTCACGACCTCGTAGCCGTTGAGGATCTGCCCCATTCTCATGGGCGGTCCCGGAACGCGGTGGCGAGGCGGCGTTCGTAAGAGACCCGGTATGCCTCCCACGACCGTTCTCGCGCCACGACCAGCGCCTGCCGGTCGGCAGGCGGAACGCCGTCCATCGGTACTGCGTGTGCGACTCGCAGATGTTCGAGCCGCTCGCGGAAGCTGGCGCGCAACGAGGCGAAGTCGGTGAACCCGAACGCGGTCAGCGCGAGCGACGCGTCGTCACCGGTGTAGGAGCAGACCCGTTCGGCCAGCTGGCCCATCCAGTGCAGGCAGTCCTGGGACGAAAGCAGGGTTTCCAACAGCACGAGTTCGAATCTCGCCGGGGTGTCGACGTAGCCGAAGAACCCGTCGGTGGCGCAGAGCAGAATGCACGGCAGCTGAGCCGATCCCGGGCCGGTGTTGATCGTGAACGGCCGATCGGCACAGATCACGTTCGTCATCGGCGGGTCCTGGACGAGCTGAACGAGCGCGTCGTCGATGTCGCAGTCGTCCCTGCTCAGTTGCTGCAGCCCGGCTCCCGTCTCGATGACGTAGCAGCGCGAATCGCCCGCCCACAGGGCTTCCCACCGCAAGCCGCTGCTGTCGACGTCGAACGCCAGGCCGGCGAACGTGGACGGCAGCTCGCGGTGGATGGATCCGCGTACGCGGCCCCGTCGTGGCACGCCCTCGCCGAGCCGGGCCGCGACGTGGGCGGCGAGACCTTCCGCGGAAGCGACCGAACGTTCGCTGACGAACCACTCCTCCACAAGCCCGCGCACGCGCCTGGAGGCGATCCACGCCTGGGTGCGCTCAACGTCTCCCGGCGTCCGGCCCGCGACGGCGCGTCCCGCCCCGCCGACGCCGTCGAACACCCCGAGCAGGCCCATGCCGCTGGGCCGGTGAAGGACGACCAGGGGATCGGCGTCTTCTCCTCGCCCCGTAGAACGTTCGGTCCAGATCGCCGCCGCAGTCAAACCGGGCTCGACGTGGTGCCACAGCCTGGCCTGTCCGCGCGGACCGGCTTCGACGTCCATCCGACCCTCACTGGTTTCCCGACGGGGCCGACGGCCCCATCGTTCCGCGGACACGACTGGTCCGGGGCTCGCCCGGCGCCGGCTCGCCGGTGTTGAGCGGGGCGGCCGCGGCGTCGTCTGCGGGCACGTTGCCCTCGACGACGGGTCCTTCGGGAAGAGCGCCGCGTGAGGTGGTGCCGAGGCGTTCGCGGATACTCCCACGCCGGGAGATGGACGGTGTTTCGCCGGGGAAGAACTCCTCCAGCACCTGCTTGCGCACTTCCGCGGCGTCGAAACCCTCCCGTTCCTCACCCATCAGGATGCGCAGAGCGTCGAGTTTGGCCTTCGTGTCGGCCTCGCGTTCTTGCCGTTCGCGGTCCAGGAGAGACATCGGGTTCCCGCCGTCGAGCGACATCAGGTGCGCGAGCATGTCCTCGCGGGTGCCACCCGCGATGGGCCGCATCGCTTCGTAGTTCATCTTCTGCACGCGGATCCTGCGCTGGGTGGTGACGAACTCCTCCGTGTCGACCACCGAGACCGAAACCGTGTAACCGCCGAGCTCGATGGCGGTCATCGGGTGGGCGGAGTGGAGCCGTCGCGTGATGGCGTTCTCCGCCGGCGTCGGATGCAGAGCGTCGAACTCGGCCGCGACCTCCCGCACGATCGCGCTCAACGAAGGCGCCAGCGCGGCCGTCATGTCGCGGACGCCGTCCCTCGCGATGGTCACGGGGTCGGTCACACGGCAGGCGAAGCGCACCGTGACGGTGAAGGGGAACGCGGCGTCGGCGCTGGCTGCGTTGACCGTGAAGGACAGGCCGCGCGTCGCCACGTCTACCAAGCTGACGCGGCGGTAGTGCCCCATCCTGGGGTCAGGCACCCGTTCGCCGTGTCGGACCACGAGCGGGTCGCCCGCAGCGCGTTCGAGGACCAGTGCGGTGCCGAGGCCTGGCGCGCGCAGCGGGGCCGTGAGCCGGAATCGCGGCAGCTCGGTGCGCTCGATGATCGGGTCGTACGTCTGGGTCATATCGCCTCTTCCGCCTCAATGAGCTGGTCGTGGAAAGTCATCGCCTGCCGGGACGGGTCGTCCGGGTCGAGCGCCCACCTGCGCAGCGCGTGGAGCAGGCGGTCGAAGTCGGTCGGGCTGCGGTCCGCGATGCCGGCGATCACGTCGAGCACCACAGGAGCGGTTCGCGGGTCTCGGTCGGCGAACCTGACCCATTCGCGAAGGGCGTCCACGGCCATGGCACGAGCGGAGGCGTTGCCCAGGGCCCGGCCCCACAGTTCCGGGATCGCCTCCCGGTGTCGCGCCGCGGTCCGCAGAAGCAACGGCGCTTCACGGACGGCGTCTTCCGGCATGACGGCGAAGGCGAACATCGTCAGTCCCTTGAGGACGGTCGTCTCGTCTTCGGCGGGCTGGGTCCACTCGAGCAGGGCTTCGAGCACTTCCTTGCCGCAGCCGGCCTCGAGCAGGGTCCGGGTGCTCACCGCCACCGGTTCGAGCAGGTCCCAGTCATCGTCGACGACCAGGGTGTGCAGCACGCGGAGCGCGCGGTGCGGAGCGCGTTCGCCGAGTTCGCCGCCGGCGGCCAGTCCCGCGGTCGCCACCAGGTTGCCGGTCCCCTTCCCACCGTGGCCGGCCAGTTCGGCCCACTGCTCGATGTAGGACCACGCAGCCTCCGCGTGACCTGCCAGTGCGCCCGCGGTGTTCAGGCTCTGGGCGGCACTTTGCCGAAGCCTGAGGGACTTGCCGTGGGCCCAGGGCAAGAGGTACCGGTGCACGCCGTGCTCGAAGTCGTTCGACGTCAGGATCCCCGCTGCTTGCGCTGCTCTCGCCCGCACTTCGACGTCGGTGTGCTCGGCGAGTTCCTGCAACCAGGCGAGGATCTTCGGCCGCGCGCCGTCGAGCTCGAACCAGGTCACGCTCAGGACCACCGCGCGCAATCGCGGGTACTTGAACCGGAGGGACGGCGGCCCGTCGTCCGAGCGCACCAAATCGATCCAATTCCGCTCGGCCAGCAGGCCCTGGAGGTACCGGGGGAACATGCTCGCCGTGCTGCTGGAGAGTTCTCGGAAGAGCTTGGTAGCGGCGTCCGCGACGTTCAGGTAGCTCGCTCCCTCGAGCGCCGCCGTGGCGAGGACGAGCGCCACCTCCGTCGTCTCGGGTTCGTGACCCAGCCATTCACGGACCTGGTCCTCCGGGTTGCCGAGCTTGGTCACCACCTCGGCGAGGTCCGTGCCGGCCCGCAACGCTTCGACGATGGCGGCGGCCGCGCGCTTGGCGAAGGCCGGGTCGTCCCGGTCGCGCAGCAGGTCGCCGAGACCGGCCGCGGCGAGACCGGCCAGCCGGTCGCCGGCCCAGGGCACCTCGCCGGTGACGTACCGGTCGACGATTTCCATCGGGTCCGGCAGTTCCATGTCCTCGAGCACGAATTCGGGCCGCTTGACGGCGGTCTCGAGTGAGCCGCGGACCGGCCTCGTGACCACGATCAGCCAGCTGCCCTGCTCGGCCAATTGCTGCGCAGTTTTCGACAACCAGTCGTCGGTCACCCTCTCGGCGGCCGTCTTGCCGCCGGCGTTGGGGCTGTCGACGACCAGGAAGCCGGCCCCCGGCTGGGGCACCCGCCAGTTCACGTTGCCGACGACCGAGCCGTGGAGCCGGAAGACGGGTGCGTCGGGTGCGTGTTCTCGCAGGACCTCGCCGAGCATCGCGATCGCGCAGGTGCAGCGGCCGGTGCCCGAGGGGCCGGAGAGGACGAGCAGGTTGCGCTCGGCCAGCATCTCGACCCCGGTGGCGAAGCCAGGCGGTGCGACGAAGTGCTCCGTCGCCGCGTCCATGTCCTCCGGCCGCAGCCGCGCGCGGGACGCCCGCCGGGATCCGGGACGCTTGCCCGAGCCCGCGGTGAAGTCACCTTCGACGGTGAAGTCGCCCTGGAACACGTTGACCGTGTTCACGCCGCCGAGGTTGCTGAGGCCCTCGGCGACGATCTTGCCGAAACGGACACTGGACAGGTCCGGGGTGGCTCCGCGGAGCCGGTTCAACGCCTGGTCGCGGGTCGTCGGAGCACCGGATCCCGGGTCCGCCGCTGCCTTGACGGCGTTGTCGGCCCCCGGTCCCGCTTCGTGCTGCGCGGGAGGTGGGCCTGCCGTCTGTTCGTCACTCAATGAACGTCCTCCGGAAGGGGTCGGGAACGGGTGTCTCAGCCGAAGCGTGGGCCGGCGATGAAGTCCCCGGCGATGTCGAAGCGCTCCGCCTGCGTCACGGTGCTGCCCGCATGAGCGTGAGCGACGAATTTCGGTGCGGCCTGATCCTGCGCCGGCGGTGCACCGGCGTCCGGCAGCGAAGGGATCAGCTTGCGCAGCCGTTCCGCGAGCCGGTCGATGTCGGGCTTGGTCGTCCGGCAGTGGATGTGGATGTCCTGCAGCTCGGGTAACGACGCGAGCGGTTCCGGCAGCTCCGCGGCGCTGAACCGGCGCACGTCGAGCCGGACCGGAATCACCTGCTTACCCAGCTCGAAGGCCGTGAGAATCTCGCGCCGGACGAAGTCGTCCGGATCGTCGAGCCGACGCCGGTCGGTGCCGGGAACGCGGGATTCGAGCCAGTTGCGTCCCATGATCACGAGCAGCGCGTCCGACCTGCGCACGGCGTCGAACATCTCTGGTTCCCATTTCGCGCCGAGGTCGATCGACCGGGATGCGAAAAAGATCGCGGACTCGCCGAATTCCTCCGATAAGGCGCGATCGATGAGGGCAACTCCGAACTTTTCGTCGTCGGCGCGGTAGTTCAGGAACACCTGTGTCACTCCGGTCGGCCCCTTTCGGTAGTGCGGCGCACGGGGTTGCGCACAGTGTCATCAGCGGACGGGTGGGAGACGGTGAGTAATCATTAGGGCCCGATCGGGGTCTTGACAAGGGGTTACCTATTGGTAGTTCGGAGTTTCCCGTTTCCTCTTCGGCCCTTGTCCGGATTGTGGCCAAGATTTGTCAAGTGGCATGTGTTCGGCAAGTTTTCCGAGGTGCAGCCGTCGGAAGAGTTCCAAACCCCCGGAAAATTGATCCCCGACCCTCCTGCTATCTTCGCGCGTTTGTCTTTGCCGGCAGAGTCGGCCAGAGCTTGAAGCGTCAGCGGCCGTGGTGGGTGAAGGCAGCCCAGTAACGGGGATCGCCCAACGCCGCGGAGGCTTCGGTTGCCACCAGTTCCACCGGCAGACCGTCGGTCGGAGGGCGGTCGGGATCGAGAGCCCAGAGCTGGGTGGCGTGCAGGGCTTCGGACGGGCTGCGGCCGAGGCGCAGCTCGTAGTGGAAGCGGCACATCAATACGGCGGTCTGGTGAGTGGAAACCCGCCACTTCGTGCCGATCACCGACGACGCGCCGGTGGCGAGCAGCGCGGTCGCGATGGTGAGGCCTTCGGCGGAAGCGCCGCCCAGGTCGGTCTCACAGGCCGCGGTCACCACCAGGCCGCCGGGCTTCCGATCGGTGCGCTGGGCGTCGGCGACCAGCAGCTCGAGCACCGAGATCGAGGCCGCGCCGCTACCGATGCGGGCGTTCACCGGATCGGGCGCCGCGAACGCGTGGCACGCGAGGTGAAGGACGGCCGGACGGCTGTCGTGCAGCAGGACCTCCGCCAGCGCCTGGCGCGACACCGGCTTCGTCTCCGTCCAGGAAGGATGACCGAAGAACCGTCCGCTCGGGTGGAGACCGCGGAGGTAGCCCGCTTCCTCCTCGCCGATGCCGGAGTCGACCGCGTCCGCGACGAAGGCCATGCCGGCCCCGTGGGGGAGCGCCGGACGACGGGCCAGCGCACCGAGCTGATGACCGGACGGGAAGTACGTCACCCGAAGCCGCTCGGGGAGATACCGGCTGCCGCCGGGTTCCCGAGCGGCGTGCCAGGGGACCCGGTCGAGATTCCCGCACGGGACGAGTGCGATGTGACATGCGCCGGGCAGGTGGGCACACAACGGTCCCATGGCGGTCCGCCAGGCCCACTCGCACGAAGTACCGACGTCCGTCCAATCGCCTACACCGGGCACGAGATCCGGCAACCGGATACTGCCCAGGTCGCCCGAGCGAGACAGGTGTACGGCGTATCCGTCGGCGTCTTCATCACCGGGCACGAGGTAGACGAGGAAGTCGAGTTCGAGTTCCCGCAGCGCGCCGGCCAGGTCGCCGGTATCCGGAGCCGGCGGCCATTGTTCGATCTCCCGTGGATCGACCGCGTCGAGGACACGGCGTCGCAGATCGTCCGGGATGGTGACCCGGCCGCCGGCGATGGCCGAAGCCTCGGCATCGATTGCCGCGTCCGGCCGGGAGCGCATCGCGGCCGCCTGAGGAACAACCGACGAGACCGTCTTCCGCAACACTGCGGGCATGTTCGTTGCCGCATGCAGCCGCAGCGTGCGCCCGATCTCGAGCATCGCGAACGCCGGTTCAGGCCGGTCTCGGGCGAGGCAGCGCCGGGCCCAGCCGATCGCGGTGGTGGCCGCCGTGGCGGCGAGCGAGGTGCACTCCGCCAGGTTCTCCTGGATCAGAATCTGTTTCGCGTAGCGGCGGAGGAACCGAGACCCGATGGTCACCGCGGTGTCGATGTCCTCCTCGGTCCCGCGCAGCCACCAGGCTTCTGTGAGCGATTCGCCCGAATCGAGGGAAGTCGGAAGATCGAGCAGCCCGTCCGCCACGCTTTTTTCGAGCAGCTCGATCGCGTCGTCGAGCGCGGTCTCGTCGCCGCCCAGGCGGTACGCGGTCAGGCACCCCATGGACGCCATCGCGGTCATGACGACGCCGGTCTGCCATTCGACGACGTCCTGGCGGGCCACGCCCTTGAGTTTCACCGCTGCTTTGCGGATACCCGGGATGTCCTGCGCCCTGACGCATTCGAGTAAATCCAGGAAAGTGCCGAACGCCGCCGAATACTGGCCACGCCCCGCGGTGAGCCGGCGCAACGAGACGAGCGTTCGGGTGGCCTCGGTCGAAGTGGCTGCGTCGCTCGACAGCAGTGTCGTGAGGTCGAGCTGATCGGCTGCGATCACCGCCGAGCCGGAGAGGAGACCGATCATCGTCTCGAGGTTCTGCAGGTCGTGGCGGTCGTACAAGGCGTTCGCCGTTCTCGCCCTGCTGCCCACGTCCCGCAGGTGAACTTCGGCTGCGCGGAGATCCGCCGTGTCTCCGGTGGCCAGATAGCGCATCAGGAGGCTCCACGCGAGGCCGCACACGGCGTCGTGGCGAGCGCTGTCCCCGAGCGCGAGCCGATCAAGGATTTCCTGGTGGCGGGCGACACCGCGGTTGAGCATGTCGTGGTCGCGGGTTTCCGCACCAAGCAGAACTTCGACGCGGGCGAGGGCGAAGCGGGCCAGTGCCCAGATCGGCTCGTCCAGTTGCTCGCGGGGATCGGCGGTCAGCAACAGCTCCCGCACCCCGACGAGGTCCATCGGCTGCTCGAACTGGTTGTGCCGGTGGAGCATCGCCACTCCGAGGAGGACTTTGGTGAGCGGGATCAACGGGTGCCCGGCCGGGCAGTCGGCGAGGAGCTTCTCGAGGCTTCGCAACACTCGCGCGAGCTCGAGCGGGTCGTGCAGCACGGCCGCGCGGTTCATCCGCTGCAGAGCGAGCTGAAGACGCAGCGGTGGCCGCAAGGCGTCATCCGGGCGTAGCTCCATCGCAACGCGTGACAGCTCCTCGATGGTCGCTTGTTGTTCCTCGAGCTCCTCGACCGCGTCCGGGCCGGATACCCGACCACGCAGATGTGATCGGAACAACGCGATCGTCGCCTGTAGCTCCGCCCGGCCGGTGGCTCCCGCGGGCAACGCTCGGTGCCAGCTGCGCAGCAGAACCAGCTCCCGCCCTCCGGTCACCGCGTCGAAGTCCGGCATCGCGCCCAGCGGCGACCAGTCACCGGTGTTCAGCAGGTGGCGCCGTGCAAGGACGTGAGCGCCCGCGATGAGGACGGTCAGCAGTCCCTTGTGGTCGGACACGTCGGATCGCGCAACCGCCCACAACTGTCCGGCCGCCCGGTCCAGCTCCTCTTCGGAAAGGTGCCCGGTGAGGGCCTGTTCCGCTTCGGCCAGCACGCGCCACATGCGCAGGAACGCGTCGTCGCCGGGAAGCTCGCCGAGCAGCGCGACCAGCCGTCCGAGGTCGTCCCGCTCTCCGGAGCGGCGCACGGTATACGCCTCCGCCAACGCGAGCCGCACGAGCTGGCCGTCGTCCTTCACCTGGGCCTTGAGCACCTCGAGCCGGTCGATCGCCGACGTCGCTTCCTCCGGGTCGCCGGTCCGGCAGTACGTCACGTAGAGCTCGCTCAGTTCTTCGGCGATCACTTCTGCCGCCCCGGAGCCAGGTGTTACCTCGAGCAGAAGACGTTCGAAAAGGTCTGTCGCGTCCTGCCGATCGCAGTTCTTCGCAGAGATCCCAAAGCGGCGAAGGAGCATGTGGCCGAGGTCGTAGGCCTGCTCTGGATCGTCGAGGTCACCGCTGCGGGCGTGCTCGATCGCGGTGTCGAGTTCCTTGAGTTTCGCCAGGCTCGCGGGGCTGGCGACATGCTGCGTGAAGTGCAGCCGTGACAGCCGGTGCGTCACGAGGTCGAGCAACGGATCGCCGAGTTCTTCGCTCTGCAGCACATCGCGCAGCAGGGGCAACGCCTCGCGCTCGGTTTCGTCGCGTTGTTCGAGCGCGATGCCGAGGAACGCCTGTGTTTCGTGGTCCGCATCCGGCTTGGACTGTGCGGCTCTGAGCCATCCGACCGCCGCTTGGATGTCATCTTCGGACGGTCGTGCCTCGTTTCGGACGAGCAGGAGCCGTCCGAGCATGGTGAGTGCGAACGCGGAGTCCAGGAAGCCGGCTATTTCGCCCAGATGGTCGATCGCGTGACTGAGGTCGACGGTGTCGTGCGTCGACTCCCAGCGTTCTTCGTACCGGAACGCCAACGCGAGGTGGAGATCGAAACGCAGTGCAGGATCTTCGCCGGCGCGGGTGAGCGCACTTTCGCCGTGGGCGATAGCCTCGTCGAAGGTGGTTTCCGGAAGCCGGGTGAGCAGCAGACGGACGTGCTGCCCGGTCTCGTCGGCGGGGTCGAGCGTGCCGAGCAGCCGGCTCAGTTCCGCGGCGCTCGGCAGGTGACCGAAGAATTCCGGCTCTTCGTAGTCGATCACGCGCACCTCCGCTCGCCGTCCGACCCTACGCCGGAGGACACGCCGTCGAGCTGACAACTTGTTCTCAGCCCGATGGCTGGCGGATGAGTGCGAGCACGAGTAGACATGGGCGGCGAGGAGGGCGGAAGTGGCGCACTACAACGGCATCGTGGAGATAGCACGAAATCTCGAGTACGTTCTCACCCGCCTGAGCGCGAGCGAGGCGGCGCAGCTCGTCTCGTTGCTGCGCCTGTTCTCCGCGAGTTCCGAGGCCGGCCGGGACCGGGTGGCCGCCGAGATCGCGAAACTGGTGTTGCGGTCGTTCCAGCCCGGCGAACCGGTTTACGACGCGTTGAACGAAACGCGGTACGCGCACGGAGAACAACGCCGCCAGGCTCCTCTGGCGGCGCTGTTCTCCGTGCGCCTTGCCCTGGGACTGCCGGCGGCCGACGACCCACACGAGCGTGTTCTCGGCAGCCAGCCGGTGACCGACGCCGCCGAACTCCGCAACCGGGGCGTCGACCCCGATCTGCCTGACCTGATCCGGCTGCCCCGGCGCGACGGGTCGGTGTCCGTGCCGGACTTCCAGTTCGACCGCGACGATCGCCCCCGCGCCGTGGTCCTCCGTGTGAATCGGGTCCTCGGCGCGGAGACTGACCCGTGGGCCGTCGCGGACTGGTGGGTCAGCGGAAACGTCTGGCTCGACGCAGCTCCCGTCACGTTGGTGTCCGACCAGGTCGCCGAGTCCGGTCTGGTCGCCGCCGCGGCCGCAGCTGTGGACGGGTGATCACGTGCCGCCGCGTCAGCCGCCGATCGAGCTCCCCGGAGAACCGAAGCGCCGGTACGTCCCTGCGGGGACACTGCTTTGGCGAGTGCATCCGGACCACGTCGGGGCGGCCGAGCCCGATCCGCCGGTGCAGTCGGTTTTCGGGGGCGGCCGGTTCGACGCCGTCATGCCCGCGGACCGCGGTCAGATGTATGTTTCGCCTTCCGACACCACTGCCGTGCTCGAACGGTTCCTGCCGGGACTCGTGTTCGGTGCCGACGGGCGGCGGTTCCTGCTGCGCCGCGCGGTCGAAGGAAAGCGGCTGTCGGCACTGGAAGTCACCCGCGACCTCACGCTGTTGCGGCTGGTGTCCAGCGGGGACCTCGCCGCGGTCGGCCAGGACCAGTGGCTGCTGACCGAGACGCATTACGGCGCTACGAGAGAGTGGGCTCAGTGGCTCCGGGAAAAGGTGCCGTGGGCGGACGGGATCGTCTGGCAGTCCACGGTGGACATGCCGGCCGAGACGATGGTGCTCTTCGATCGAGACGTACCTGCAGTAACGGTAGTGGACCAGCGATCCAGCGTGCTGGGGGGAACCGAGCGCTCAGGGTGGCTGGAAGACGTGCTGGACGCCCACGGTGTGCGGACGGGGCCGCCGAGCCGACCTCGGGTCAAGGCGTTCATCAACTACCGCAAGGGCGAATGCAGCGAAGCCGCGCTGCTGTTGCACAACGAACTCGCCCAGCGCTGGGGGGAACACAGGGTCTTCCGCGACAACCGGTCCATCCTGCCTGGTCAGCTGTTCCCCGGCGAGCTGCTCGACAAGGTGCGGACGTGTCGGGTGCTGTTCGTGCTGTTCAGCCTGGGCTGGGAGGAGCACCGGGGCGAGAACGGCAGAGCGCTCGACGATCCGCGGGACTGGGTCCGACGGGAAATCGAGGAAGCGACGGCGGCCGGCGCCGAGATAGTTCCGGTGCTGGTCGGCGCCCGGCGGCGGCTCCGGGGACAGAGTCTGCCGCCCGTGCTGGCACACCTCGCCGAACGGCAAACCCTGCAGCTACCGCACGGATTCCGGGAAGTGGAGGTCAAGTGCCTGGTCGACCGGCTGCTCGAGCAGCTGCCTTGGCTGGACGCCGACGAGGATGACGAAGCGGAAACGGCCTGATCGCCGGAGACGAAGTCAGAGCCAGCCCCGCTTGGCGACGGCCAGACCGGCGGCGAAGCGGTTGTCGACGCCCAGCAACGTGTAGACCGCCTTGATCCTCCGCCGGACTGTCGTGACGCTGACGCCCAGGCGACGCGCGATGACGTGATCGTCGTACCGCGCCATGAGCGCCAGGACACGACGCTGTTCTTCGTCGGGCAACTGGCTTGTTTCGGTCATCGCCGGCATCCCGTCTTGAGGTGGAGTATGCGGATCACGGCTTCACGCACTCGGCCGGACGTCAACTCGCCGGCGGCGACCGCGCGCTGCAGCCGGTCCAGTACGGGCGAAACGGGCATGGGCGACGACCAGAGGACCAGGTCCGCGCCCGCTGCCAGTGCGCGTTCCGCGGCCTCCGCCAGGTTGAAGCGGTTCGTGATCGCCCGCATCGCCCCGAGATCGTCTGTCATGGCGACTCCGTCGAACCGGTACCTACCGCGGAGCAGACGGTATGCGTCCGCGCTGAGGGACGCCGGCCAGCCGCCGGTCAGGCCGGGAACGTCAAGGTGTCCCAGCATGACGACCGGTGCGCCGGCCGGGATGAGCGTTTGGTACGGCTTGAGGTCGTGGTCTTCCAATGTGCTCAGCGGAGCTGTCCGCGGTAGTTCGCGATGGGAGTCGCCGGACGCGGAACCGTGGCCGGGATAGTGCTTGAGCACGGGGATGACGCCGGCCGCCCGTAGCCCGTCGGCGAACGCGCCGGCGTAACGGGTCACCGTCTCGGGATCGGCGCTGAACGAGCGATCCCCGATCACGCTGTTGGCCGGGGCAGCGCTGACGTCGGCGACCGGGGCCAGGTCCATGGTCACCCCGTGGGAAAGCAGTTGCCTGCCCCGCCGCTCACCCAGTTCGCGGACTCGCTCCGGAGTGGCGGTGCCGGCGAGGACGCGGGCACTCGGAACTGTCCCGTCGAGCTCGTCGATCCGCTGAACCCGGCCGCCTTCCTCGTCGACCGCGACGAGCGGTGGAATCGAAGTCATCGCGCGGATCGCGGCGAGACGTCCCTCCGTGAACAGTCTCGTCGAGCTGCCTGGGATGAAGACAGCGCCGACGTGGTCGTCCCGGACGAGGCCCGCGGCGACCTCTTCCCGCGCCGGGTCCACCCCGGCCATGACCAGCTGGGCCAGCTGGTCCCGGCCGGTCAAGCCGGCCAGTAGTGCGGCGCAAGACCCTTCATGGCGATCCGGTACACCCGAGGGGACCGGGCCGGAAACGGAAGTCGTGGTCGTCACGGGTACCGAGGGCTCGTCCGTGGGGAACCCGGCTCCCAGCAAGCAGGCCACGGCGCCAACGGACAGGGCGAGCAGCATCGCACAGGTTCGCGTGCGATCACCGGGACCGTCCACCTTGCCTCCGTCCGTATCCGCGATCGTCGCATTTTCGTGTCCAGTTTCGATTTCCGGAGGTGGAACGTTACAAGATTTTTTGACTGGCGCTCATCGCCGTTGTCCGGTTTCTGTCCAGATTTCGGCGGTTTTGTTTTTACGGGAAATGAGGCAGCACAGGCAAGATCATGGCGACCACAACGACCTGATAACGCCTTGTCGTACGGCGGGTCCGTCATCGTAACGCCGAAAGCGAGCCGACCGACATCGCTGGCGTCCCGGCCACGGAAAATCCGCATCGCCGGCTTCTTGCCTTCCCGAATGGAGTTGAGGTGGCTGTTCTCAATTCGAGTCCGCCGGTCGAGGTGCGGGAAGCCGTCGTGTCCGATTGTCCGGGTTGTGGTGCTCCCGGCCAGTCGGGTGACCGATTCTGCGCCGTGTGCGGACGCCCATGGCAGCGATCTGTCCCCGACGGCCTGGCTCAGCCTGTGGCGGATACCGCGCAGCTCACCGGCGACCGCGGCGATGCGCTTCTGGAACTGCTCGAAAGCCGCGGCGAACTCCGGCCGCAGCGAGTCGCCGCAGCCGTCGACGACCAGGCGATGTGCCTGTCCTGCGGGACGGACATGGAACCGTCGCGGTCGGTGTGCCCGGGGTGCGATGTGCCGACTGTGCTGCCCGCGCGTGCGGACCGCCCGTCCGCGCTGGGGAAGTTCCACAAGCACGGCCGTCGGCTCGTCCGGGCGAAGTTCGCCCTGTGCGTCGGCTTCGACAGTGGGGGCGTGAGACTTCTCAAGGCGAACGGGGAGGTCGATGTCGTCTCGGTGGCAGAGCTGCCTGCGGCGGATGTTCCGCTCAACGACGAGCTGGACCTCACCGGCCTGCGCGGCCCGGCCGCGGCGCTGCTGTGGTGGGCGGCGAGGCCCGCTGTTCCGGCCGGTGTGTCGTGGTGCGCGGCCGACCTGCTGAGCCACGTGCGTTCCGCCTACGGAACCGACCTGGGCGCAACGCGGCTGCACGCACTCGACCTGCTCCGCCTCGATCGGCCCGACCTGCTTGCCGGGATCGGGCTTCCCGAACCCGAAACGACTTGGCTTCGCGTCGTGCACGCCGCTCGGCGAGGGCGGTTCGACGCCTTGGTCGAGGCCGCGGCAGACCTGCCCGTCGGCCGGTACCGGCGAGTCGTGGCCGTCCTGTCCGCCTGCGTGGACGAACTCGTGCGTCGGCCGGGTGCGGCACAGCAGCTCACCCGGTGCCTTGCCGCCTTCTCGCCGGACGAGCCGCTGGCAGCGACGCTCGAACGCAGGCTGGGCATCCGGAAGGCCGAGCCGGGCGATGTCATGGGGGATGAGCGACTGCGCGCGCGGCGGCACGGTGTGCCCACGACCGTGCTGGCCATGCTCGACGCGCGTCCCGACCCCGAAGCCGGCGGCCTTCTGGGACCGGCCGGACGGCTGGCCGTGGCGCACGCCGGCGCCGACACACCCATCGGCGCTTCCGAGATCACGATCGCTCGCCTGAGCATCCTCGACGACATCGCGGAGGATGGCGGGATTGCCCCCGAGGCCGTGCGAAACGCGGGAAGACCGGCGCAGGAGCTCACCTATCTCTTCGGGCGGACTTGGCCCGGACAACTGACGGAGCCCGAGCTGGAGCGGCTGGGGCATCACCAGGAATTGGATCGCCGTGCCTTCGCCCGCACCGGCGAGATGGCCGAAGAACGACGGGGGACCCGGCTGGGCCGGCACTTCGCGGCGGTCGAGGCGTTCGAACGCAACCGGCCGCGGGACGTCGTCATCGCCGACGTCCTCGAGGATTACCGCCCGGTGGCGGAACACCTGGCCGCGTTACTGGACGAACACCCCGAGGATCCGCCTCAGCTGCCGGCGCCGGTCGTCGCGGACGTCTCTGTCTGGAACTACCTCGTCCGGGTCTACGGCGCGGTCCGGCTGCGGGCGATTCCCGGACTGGCCGGGGCCCAGCCCGGGTTTTTCGAATGGGTTTCCCTGTACGCCGCGAGAGAGCACCTGTTCCTCGCCCAGTGGCGGGAGGGGGCCGATGCCGCGCGGGAATGCCTGCGCGTCGCCGGCGACGAGGCCGTTCGAGACGAGGCCCAGAACCTGCTCGCCTGTGCCCTGCACTACCTGGGGGACCACGCGGGTGCGGTCCGCGAACTCGAGAGCGCTCTGGAGGGAGACTATTCGCCGTCCCTGCTCGCGAACATCGGCGTCGTCGCCCCGTACCTGGACACCGAACTCGCGGCGCGGCACCTTGCGCGGCTGGTCCGGGAGGCGCCGACGACGGCGATGCGGCGGGGTGCGGCGCTGCGCGCGCTCGAGATCTGGCGCGGGGAAGGCGAACGGGTCTGGGAAGGGGAGGAACCCGGACGCGAGCTTCCGACCGTCCTGCGTGAACCGTTGCGGCGCATCATCACCGAGGACATCCCGCTGGCGGACTTCCGGGAGATCAGTCTGGTGCTGGCGAAGTTCGACAGCGACTGGCTCCGGCAGCCGGCCAGCCTCGCGAGCTCTCCGCACGCGAAGAGCCTCGAGGCGGGGTACGCACGGGCCCGTGCGGAGCAGGACCTGTCGGAAGTCGTCGGCTTCTTCGCTTCGGTGCGGGACTGGGAAGGAGCGCCGGACTGGTTGCCCGCCGCCCGCGACCAGCTGATCAACGACGTGCGGGCCGCCATCGTCGAAGACATCGACGGAGCGACCGTCGCCGGGTACACGGCCTTTGCGCTGGCCACCCGATTGACCGGGCTCACTCCGTACGACCAGGTTTCGTTGAGCATGCTGTCGACCTGCACGATCAGCTACACCCTTCTTCTCGAGGAGAAGGAGATCTCCGACGCGATCGTCGCGATGCACAGGTCCGCGCTCGAGTTGTTCCCGAAGTTGAGCGAAGAGGACCGGGCCCGCATCGAGCCGTTCGTCGAGCTGGCGACCCGCCGTGCGGCGATCAACATCCAGCAGGCCCGGCTGCGCGACTTCCAGCAGGTCGTCGAGCCGTACAACGACGCATTGGACATCATCGACATGGCGCAGCGCGGAACGCCGGCGTGGTTCACCGCGCGTGGTGTCGTCGCCCGGACCGTCGACCTCTGCCGCGAGATCCGGACCCAGCTGCTGCCCTGGTCCCGAGCTGTCGAACACGCGGACACGCGAACGGACCTGCTCGACTTCCTCGATCACATCCGTGACCTCGAGTTCAAAGCCCAACGTGTCCTCGGTGGCTGAGGAGAGTCATGCGCAACCCCTATCTGCTGCTCGGTGTCGACTACGGAACCCCGCCTGACCTCGCGCGGCGCCACTTCGCCCGCGCCGCCCGGCGGATACGCCGTGCCGCGGGTGGCCCCGTGGGCATCGAAGACCTGAACTGGGCGCTGCACGAGGTGCAGAGCCGGGCGGCCACGGCCGCGGACGACGTCAGTGTCTACCGGGTGCCCGCCAACCCGGCGGTTTTCAACCCCCCTTCCCACGGGCTGTTCGCCGTGCCACCGATCAAGCTGCCGCGGACGACCGAGACCTCGGACGTCGACCGTGCGGCACTCGCCGACGGACTCGCCGAGGACGTCGGCGAACTGATCGCCGCGGTGGTCCGGGCAACAGCCACCTTCGACTACGGCTATCGCACTCCTGAAGGGAACGAGTCATGACCCGACGCAGCGACGCGCTTCTCGCGCGGCGGCTGTCCGAGGTCGAGCGGTCGCTCGACCGGATCAGCCGTTCGATCGAACGCATCGAGGTGGCGACCATCGTCCGTGAACCGTCGTCGGTGCTGTCCGTCGACGCCTACGACGGATTGCGGCGCCAGATCGTCGCGGCTGCCCAGGAACGAACGGCGCACCTGAGGCAGCTCGCAGTCTTCGCGGAAGCCGCCCAGAACCAGGCGCCGCAGCTGAGGCAGGTCGTCGAGGAGTGGCTCAGCCAGGCAGGAGTGGTCCGCTGGCCCGATCCGGCCGATTCGCGGTACTACGACGAGCTGGGAGGTGAGGGAGAGGATCTGCGGATCCTCCGCCACGCCTTCGTCGACGAGGCCACGGGGCGCCCCGTGGTGATGGGACAGACCGAGCGGGTGCCGCGCCTGCCTGTCGCGCGCCACGCCGGAGAGCGCGAGGTGCGGTCGTGAATCCCTACGGCATCGACTTCGGAACGACCAACTCCGTTCTGGCCCAGTGGAACGGCCGTGAGGTCGAGGTGCTCTCCATCGATTCGCCGCCCGGTGAATGGGAGCAGCTCGGCTTCGACAAGGTGATGCCGTCGGTGGTCGGAGTGTCTCCCGACGGACATCGGACGACGTTCGGCTGGGCGGCGAAGCGGCAGCAGGAAGGCAAACTCGAAACCGTCAAGCGGCTGTTCGCGACGGAGGAGTTCGTCGACATCGGCGGATCGCGGGTGTCGGTCGAAGAGGCCGCTGCGCTGTTGTTCGCGCACTTGCGCAACGCGTCGGCCGGGATCGAGGTCGACCGCGCGGTCGTGACGATCCCGGCGAACAGCCGCGGGCTGGCCCGGTACCGCACCAAGCTCTGCGCCGGGCTGGCGGGGATCGATGTCCAAGCGCTCGTCAACGAACCGACCGCGGCCGCCATGGCGTACGCCGTCGACGCCCGTCGTGACCAGAACATCCTGGTGTTCGACTGGGGCGGCGGGACGCTCGACGTCACCGTTCTCGAGACGATCGAAGGCGTATTCATCGAACGGGCGTCCAAGGGCATACCGCGGTCCGGCGGTATCGACCTGGACGAGGCGTTCGCGTCGGCGATCCGTGGCAGATTGCCGCGTCGTCCTTCGTGGTCGCCGGCCCAGGAGGCGCAGTTCCGGCTGGAGGTCGAGCGGGCGAAGATCCTCTTGTCGGCCCAGCAGGAAACGAACCTGCGCCTGCCGGACGGCGCCTACGTCCAGGTCGACCGCGTGCTCTTCGAGAGTTCGATCCACCAGCTCCTCGAGCAGGCGAAGCAGCCGATCCTCCAGTGCCTGCGCGACCTCCAGATCGGTCCGGAGGGCATCGACCAGCTGGTGATGGTGGGGGGCAGCAGCAAGATCCCGGCTGCCCGGCGGCTCGTGTCCGAGACCGTCGGCCGCGAACCGGCGACGGGCTGCGATCCGATGACAGCGGTGGCGCAGGGCGCCGCGATCGCGTCCGCGATCCTGCTGGGCCAGATGGACAAGGACTTCTTCGTGTCCACGGAACACGCGCTCGGCACGATCGTCCACGACGACAATCAGCGTCCGCGGTTCAGTGTGCTGATCCCGCGTAACCGCCAGCTGCCCGCGAAGGAGAGCGACAACTACATCCCGGCGGTCCCGGGTCAGCGGAGCGTGCTGGTCAGGGTGATCGAAGGCGATCCCGACAAGGACGTGTCCGACCCGGACAACGTGGTGCTGAAGGAGTGGAGCATCGACGTCGATCCGGAGCTCACCCAGCAGGAGAACGCGTTCGACATCGGTTACGAGTACAACGTGGACGGCATCCTGCACATCACGGTGACCAACACGAGGACCGGTCGGGTGTTGTTGCGCGACGACGTCTCGTTCGGCGTCACCAAGGACAAGTCGCAACTGATCGACCTCGCGAATCGCGTCCGGACGACGGTCGACTCCGGTCGCCGTCCGGCGGGGCCGGCGGCGCCGGTCCAGGTCGCTAGCCCGGCGCTGGACAGTGCGACGGTCCACCTCCTGGAACGGGCACGGAACAAGGTGGTGCCGTTCATCGGTGAGGACGAGGGGGAGCGTCTCGAAGCGTTGTGCGCAGATCTGGAGCGATCCGCCGGTGCCGCGTCCGACGAGTGCCGTGAAGCCCTGGAACGCAAGCTCCGCCAGTACGCCTACCTGTTCTGAGCCGATCGAAAGAAGGAACCATGCCCGAGGAACGCGCCAAGATCCTCCCGTTCTACCTGGTCATCGACGTGTCCTGGTCGATGGACGGAGAGCAGCTCCAGAACGCCGGCAACATCATGCCCGAGCTGTCGGACGCGCTGGCGAAGGACCCGATACTGACCGACAAGATCCGGTTCGCCCTGATCGACTTCGCCGGAGATGCCCAGGTGCGCCTGCCACTGTGCGACGTCCTCGACCCCGACGTGGTCCTGCCGGGGCTGGCTTGCCGGGGAGCGACCTCCTACGCCGCGGCTTTCCGGTTGCTCCGCAAAGAGATCGAAGCGAACGTGACCCAGCTGAAGGCCGACGGATTCAGCGTCCACCGTCCGGCGGTGTTCTTCCTGACCGATGGCGTGCCCACCGACGCCGACGACGAGTGGAACAGCGCGTTCCGGGAGCTCACGGAGTACGACCGCCAGGCGGGTGTCGGCTTCGCGATGTACCCGAACGTGATCCCGTTCGGAGTCAAGGACGCCGACCCCCAGGTCCTGCGGCGGCTCGTGCATCCGTCCACCGGCGCGAAGCAGAGCCGGATGTATCTGATGGACGAGGGGAACAATCCCGCTCAGGCCATCGCGGGCATGGCCGAGATCATGGTGTCCAGTGTGCTCAGCTCCGGGGCGAACCTGGCCGGTGGTGACTCCGGGCTCATCCACCCGGATCCCGCCGACCTGCCGGCCGGGATCACGGCGGCGAACGCGGACGGGGACTTCCTGTGACCCATCACCTCGACGAGAGCGCTGCGCAGTCCGCTCCGCCGTTCCAGCCGGTGGAGCCCGTCCGGATCGGCGAGCCGGGGCGCGCCTTCACCGCGGTGAAGCCGAAACTCGATCAGCGGTTCCCGGACGTACCCGCTTACGTCGTGGACGCGGACCAGGTGCACGACGATCGCAGTGGGGCCGGCCTCGATCTCCGGGCCGCGAGTGTCCGTGGCCTGTCGCACCGGTTCTACGGCACCGTGCGGCAAGACGCCTACGCCCGGATGCTGAGCGAGGACGGGCGTTACCTCGTGGCGTGTGTCGCCGACGGGGTGTCCGCCTGCGAGTACTCGCACGTCGCTGCCGAGATCGTCACCAGGATCGGGTGCCGGAACCTGGCGGAACAACTCGCCGCGGTGGTCCCCGACGAGCTCGACTGGTTGCAAGTGCTGGAGAAGCTCGTCGCCCAGACGGTTTCGGCCGCCCAGCGCATCGCCCATCGGAACGGCGACGATCCACCGGGTACCGACCCTCGTGAGGCGGGCCGTTACCTGGCATCCACCGCCCTCTTCGCCGTGATCGACCTGGAGCCCGGTGAAAACGGTGAGCACACCGCCCACGTGGTGGCGTTGGGGGACACTTCGGCCTGGCTGCTCACTGCGGGAGCCGAAGTCCCGTGGACCCCGTTGCAGGAGGTGAAGAACTCCGACGGTGAGGTGGCATCGAACGCGACTGCCGCCATCCCGGTGGTGCCCGCCGTCGCCCCGAAGCCGGTGGTCGTCCGCTTCGGTCCAGGCAGCGCGCTGGTCCTGATGACCGACGGTGTCGGAGACGCGCTGGGAAGCGGGACCGGTGAGGTGGGCGCCTTCTTGGCGCAGTGCTGGGCCACGCCGCCTGCGTCGCTCAACTTCGCGGCGCAGGTCGACTTCGCGCGGCGCTCCTACGACGATGACCGCACCGCGCTGGCCCTCTGGCCGTCGTCGCGGTCATGAGCAGCGACGAGCTCGATCGTGCGGAACTCGGTGACCTGGGTGATCGGCTGGGTAGGGGAGGGCAAGCGACGGTGCACCGGGTACCTTCGCTGCGGCTTCCCGACGTCGCCGGCGAGGTGGTCTACAAGCACTACCACGCCGGTCACCAGCCGCCCCACGGTCTGCGCGCGATCGTCCGCGCCCGCAGCAAGCTGGCCACACCGGTGCGCGCCCGGCTCGACGAGATCGCGGCGTGGCCGGCTCGCGTCGTCATCGACCGGGGAGCCATCTGCGGGGTGGTGATGCCGCTGATCCCCAGCTCGTTCTTCGACCAGCGGCGGCTCCCGAGCGGCAAGGTGAGCACGTTGCCGCGCGAGGCGCAGAGCCTGTTCATCGGGCCCGAGCTCGCCGCCCGCGCCGGCCTGGCCTTCCCCGGCATGGCGCAGCGGCTCGCCGTTTGCCGTGACCTGGCCGGTGCTCTGGCACTGCTCCACGAGAACGATCTCGTGTTCGGTGACATCAACGCGAAGAACGAGCTGTTTCGAACCGATTCGAAGCCCTCGGTGATGCTGGTCGACTGCGACGCGGTCCGCATCCGGGGATCCGCACCGGTCGTGCAGCAGCTCAATGCGCCGGACTGGGCACCTCCGGAGGGGGCGGTCCTGACCCAGGCGACCGATCTGTACAAGCTGGGCCTGTTCGTCCTCCGGACTCTCTCGCCAGGGCCACAGGCCAGCACGTCCCGCAGCCCCCAGCGGCTGCGGTCCGTGCTGGACGCGGAGGGACGCCGCCTGCTCGGCGCGGCGCTGGCCGACCTGGGCAGGCTGCGGCCTCAAGCCGCCGAATGGGAGGCCTACTTCGCGGACAGGACCGGCCTGAACGCGGTGCCGGCCCAGGCCGCAGGCGTCTCGGCCGCTCAGCGGATCCCGGCGACCACGACGCCGGGATGGCGCCGTGACCCGGCGACCGGGCGCTGGGTTCCGGCGCTGTGACGTTCGGGGGTTCCGCTCGCTGCACAGTCTGCGGGGTGGTGGTGAACGGCATGGCCGCTCTTGCGCTGCGGGGCGACCTCAGCTGTGCCACCCACCACCAGAGTGTCTTCTGCGCCTTCTGTGAACGCCGCGAACGGGTCAGCCCGGCGACTTGGCGCGACCTCGGAGGCGGGCTGCTCCGTTGCGGACTGTGTGCCCGTGACGCGATCGACTTCCCGCACCAGGCCGGATCAGTGCTGGTCAGGGTACGCGAGTCGCTCTCACGGCGTGGCCTGGTCCTGCGGGAACCCGCCAAGGTACGGCTCGTGCCGTTGTCCGAGTTGCTCGAGATGGGTGGCGAACGGGGCCACACCATGGGGGCGACGACCCTTCGCTACCCCCGAGACGGACCCGGGAGGGTCACCGGCGTCCGGCTCGCGGCGGGGCTGCCGCTCGAAGTCTTCTACCGTGTCGCGGCGCACGAGTTCGGGCATGCCTGGATAGCACAGCGCCGGCGGAGTCCGCTCCGGCCCGAGGTCGCGGAAGGTCTGTCCGAAGCCTTGGCGTACGGCGTCCTCCGCGATCTGGAATCGTCGTTCGCCGAGAGCATCCGGGAGCGGATGAAGCTGAACCCCGATCCGCTCTACGGAGAAGGGTTCCGAACGGTGCGCACGCATATTCTCCGGTTCGGACTGACCGCCGTCCTCGAGACACTGGTGCGTGATGGTGAACTACCCGGGTCTTCACTTGCGTAGGAGTGTGTTGCCGGAGTAGCCGCCCGTGTGCATGAGGCGTTTCGCGTAGCAGTCGTCCTTGGCGATACCATAAGAATCGCACCACGCGTTGGCCGAGGAACCGTCGCTGTATTGCTGGGGCACCACGGTGACCCAGAAGTCCGGGTAACGGAAACTCGCGTAGTCGCCGGACCACAGCAGCAGGGCCTCGGGGTGCCGCTGCCGGTTCGCGAGGAAATCGGACCAAATCGTGTCGTAGTCCTGCGTGACACCGTTGGCGACGATGCCTGGCTTCTTCGCGGACAGCTGTGGCAGCCACGAGCCGACTAATTGCTCCACCGCTGACCGGTTCTGCTCGACCTGCCGCTGCAGCAGGGTGCGAGAGTCGGCGGGGGACTCACTCGTGGATTCCGGCGTCGAAGGGAAGGGCGTCTCTGATGTCAGGGTCTGTGTAGGTGTCGCGCCGCCGGCAAAGGCGCCGCTGCCTCCGGAACCGACCGGTGTCGGATGGTTGTTGCCGCCGGCGGCCGATATCGCGACCGCCACGCCCACGACCAGGGCGCAGATGCCCACGGCGATCGCGGTCTTCGTACCCTGGCTCACCCCCGCGGGGCCGGCGGTGCGCGGCGGAGCCGGTGTGGCTGGAGGTGGGAACGACTGCACAGGCTGGAGAGTTATCGTCGGGCGGTCCGTGGCGGTTTCGGGCCGGGCATCCGAAGCTGTGGCCCGCCGCGGGACCGAAGATCCGCATCCCACACAGAATCGGGCGCTTTCGCGCAGGATTTCGCCGCATTCCCGGCACTTTTCCGTCATGCCAGACACCTCTGCCGTCGACGCTGGGCTTCTTGTTCACGAAGTCGCCGCAAGTGTCATATTGTTACGGCTTCCGCGGCGGATTCGAGGCGCCGAGTGCAACGATCCGGCGACGACGGACGACTATCCGGCAACAGCGTCGAAGCAGTCCGCGAAAGGTGACAAAAAATGGAAGTTTTCTGGGTGCTGGTCGTCCTCGCCCTCATCGGCTGGGCGATTTTCGTTCAGGTCGAGGCGCGTCGGCACGCTGTGGTCGAGGTGCCGATGTCGGAACAAGCGGCAGCCGAAGTGGTGGCAGCTTGTTTCAATATCACCTGGACGCGCATTTCGGGGAAAGGTGATCTCAACTTCCGGCCGAAACTGAGAGTCGGAGCTCCCGTCGTCTCGGTCGCGTTCGACCCGGACGGTGCGACCAAGTGCGGCGTGGAGATCTGGACGTCCCAGTTCAGCACGCGGTACGGCATGATGAACCACGCGCAGCTGGCGTGGCGGAAGAAGCGGAAGATCGCCTCAGAACTGGCCAAGAGCCTCAACGCCGCGACCAGCTGATTCGTGTGCGCTTCGCTGGGAGCGCGGGAGTGGCGATGATCGCGCCCGCGCCCCGTCGGCGAGTCCGAAGGGTGCCCCCGGCAGGATTCGAACCTGCGACACCCGCTTTAGGAGAGCGGTGCTCTATCCCCTGAGCTACGAGGGCCTGCTACTGCAGGGTCAGCTTAGCGGGCCTCACCCACGCCGGGCACCTCGGGCGACCCGACTGTCGTCGTCACCCAGGTGAGTGGTTCTCACTCGTCTCCCACATGGCGGATACACCCCAGCGCGGGCTCTACTGAACCTGACCTGGACGGACCAGCTTGTCACCTGGTCGTGTCTGGTTTCGAACTGCTGAACAACAGTAGGTAACCTTCGTTAACGGGACGCGGGGAGCCGCTCCCACCGGCTGTTGCGGAGGGCTTCGTTGATCAAGCTCATGTTCGCCGACGACGAGGAACTGGTGCGCTCGGGGCTGCGCGCGATGATGTCCGGGGCCCAGGACATCGAGATCGTGGGCGAGGCGAGCGACGGCAGATCCGCCGTGGAGGTCGCGCGGCGCTACCACCCCGATGTTGCCCTGCTCGACATCAAGATGCGGGCTCCCGACGACGGCATCCGCGCGCTGCGGGCCATCCTCGCCCTCCCCGACCCGCCCACCGTGGCCATGCTGACCACCTTCGACATCGACGAGTACGTCAGCCTCGCGCTCAGGCTCGGGGCCAACGGCTTCCTGCTCAAGGACATCGACCCCGCGGCGCTGCTCCGGGCGGTCAGGGACCTCTCGCGAGGAGGTGCGGTGCTCGACCCCGGGGTCGCCGCGCGGATGGTCCAGTCGCACCGGGACGAACAACGCGCTGCTCAGCCCGCCCGCAAGCTGCTCGCCTCGCTGTCCGAACGCGAGCGTGAGGTCGTCGCGCTCATCGGGCAGGGCCTCTCCAACGCCGAGATCGGCGGGCGGCTTCACCTCTCCGAAGCCACCGTCAAGGGGTACGTCTCCGCCGTGCTCTCCAAGATCGGTGCCGCCAACCGGGTGCAGGCCGCGCTGCTGGCTTACCGCGGTGGCCTGCTCGACCAATAAATGCTGCTCACGGCGCTGGAAGTCCTCGGGCTCGTCGCCTTCGCCGCGTCCGGGGCGCTCGCCGCGGTGCGGGCGCGGCTCGATGTCTTCGGCGTCGTCGTGGTGGGGCTGACCACCGCGCTCGGCGGCGGTGTCATCCGGGACGTCCTGCTCGGCATCCATCCGCCCACGACGCTGCGGAACTGGCCCTACCTCGCCGTCTGCGCCGGGACCGCCCTGGTCGTCTTCGTCTTCCACCCGCAGGTCGCACGGCTGCGGCGGGGCGTCCTCCTCGCCGACGCCCTGGGTCTCGGCGTCTTCGCCACCGCCGGGACGACCATCGCGCTCAACGCCGGCGCCACCGTCTACGCCGCGTGTCTGATCGGGATGACCACCGGCATCGGCGGCGGGGCCGTGCGCGATCTGCTGCTCCGGGAAATCCCGCTCGTCCTGCGGAAGGAGATCTACGCCGTGGCCGCGCTGGCCGGCTCGGCGCTCGTCGCCGCCGGTCACGCTGTGCGACTGCCGTCGGGGCCGGTGACCGTCGTCGCGGCCGCCGTGGTGGTTTCGGTCAGGATGGTCGCGCTCTGGCGGCACTGGAACGCGCCGGTCGCGCGGGGTCCCGAGTGAGAAATCCTTTGTGAGTTCTGCGTGTGTTCTTAGGCGGGTCTCAGCACGCTGCGTAAAACTGTCGCCATGCGCATCCTTGTGGTGGACGACGACCGCGCCGTCCGTGAGTCGCTCCGGCGGTCCCTGGAGTTCAACGGCTACCAGGTCCAGCTGGCCAGCGACGGTGCGCAGGCCCTGGAGGCGATCATCGCCGACCGGCCCGACGCGATGGTTCTGGACGTCATGATGCCCCGGCTCGACGGCCTGGAGGTCGCCCGCCGGCTGCGCAGCACCGGCGACGACCTGCCGATCCTCGTGCTCACCGCCCGCGACACCGTCTCCGACCGGGTGTCCGGGCTGGACGCCGGCGCCGACGACTACCTGCCGAAGCCCTTCGCCCTGGAAGAACTGCTCGCCCGGCTGCGGGCGCTGCTGCGCCGCGCCATCCCGGAGGGCCAGAACGGCCAGGCGTCGGAGGCCCTGTCCTTCGCGGACCTGACCCTCGACCCCGGCACGCGGGAGGTCCGCCGCGGGGGCCGCGAGATCAGCCTGACCCGGACCGAATTCGCCCTGCTGGAACTGTTCCTTTCCTACCCGAAGCACGTCCTGACGCGTGGCCGGATCCTGGAGGAAGTATGGGGTTACGACTTCCCGACGTCGGGCAACGCGCTGGAGGTCTACGTCGGTTACTTGCGCCGCAAGACGGAGGCCGAGGGGGAGCCGAGGCTGATCCACACGGTGCGGGGAGTGGGGTACGTCCTGAGGGAAACACCGCCGTGACCGAACCCGGCGATCCCCGTGGCACGCGCTGGGGAGCCCGCCGGTTCTCCCTGCGCGGCCGGGTGACGCTGCTCGCCGCCGCCTGTGTCGCCGGCGCCGTCGCGCTGGTCTCGATCGGCGCGTACATGGTCGTGCGAAGCAACCTGTACCAGCAGCTCGACGACAGCCTGATGGCCCGCGCGCAGGCCGCGGCCGACTCGCCGCAGGTGCAGACCCAGCTGCGGCAGGTCCCCGGCGCCTTCCTGGCCAGCGCCGACCTGCAGATCGGGCAGCTCACCGCGGCGCCCGACGTCCAGCACGCCGTGATGACGTACCCGCTCTCGAGCTCGCCGCCGCCGTTCGGGCCGAACGAGCTGGCCGTGGCGAACGGCGATTCGCCGGAGTCGCTGCGGACCGACTTCCGCACGGACAGCCGCGTGGTCGCCCTGCCGACCGGGCACGGCGAGGCCATCGTGCTGGCCCAGTCGATGGGCCCGACCAAGCGCACGCTGAACGAGCTCGCCCTGGTGCTCTTCCTGATCGGCGGCGCCGGCATCCTGGTCGCCGCCGCGGCGGGCACCGCGGTCGCGCGCGCCGGCCTGCGCCCGGTCGACCGGCTGACGTCGGCCGCCGAGCGCGTCGCCCGCACCGGCGACCTGCGGCCCATCCCGGTCAGCGGCGACGACGAGCTCGCGCGCCTCACCCAGACGTTCAACACCATGCTCGGCACGGTCGCGGACTCCCAGGAACGCCAGCGCCAGCTCGTCGCGGACGCCGGCCACGAGCTCCGGACGCCGCTGACGTCGCTGCGCACCAACCTCGAGCTGCTGCTCGCCGCGAGCAAGCCGGGGGCGCCGCCGCTGCCGGACGAGGACCGCGTCGACATCACCGCGGACATCAGCGGCCAGCTCGACGAGCTGACGCAGCTCATCGGCGACCTCGTGGAGCTCGCGCGCCAGGACGAGCCGCGCGAGCGGTTCGAGCGCGTGGAACTGCTGGAGGTCGTCGAGCGGGCCCTGGACCGGGCGCGGCGGCGCGCGGGGGAGATCAACTTCGACGTCTCGCTGCAGCCGTGGGTACTCACGGGTGACAACAGCGCGCTCGAGCGCGCGGTGCTGAACCTGCTCGACAACGCGGTGAAGTTCTCGCCGCCGGAGGCGACGGTGTGGGTGCGGCTGTACCCGCTCGGCGACGGCACCGCCGTGGTGGAGGTCGCGGACGCCGGGCCGGGCATCGCCGAGGAGGACCTGCCGAAGGTGTTCGACCGCTTCTACCGCTCGTCGGAGGCGCGGACGCTGCCGGGCTCGGGTCTCGGGCTGGCGATCGTGAAGCACGCGGCCGAGCGGCACGGCGGGACGGTGTACGCCTCGCGGGCGCCCGAAGGCGGCGCGTTGATGACGATCCGGTTGCCGGGCGCACCCGGCTGAGGCCCATCCGCTGTTGCCTGTTCGCCCGACCCGTGGTGATGTTGTTCAACTGGGTTGGCGCACGCCCGCCCTGACCTGTTGTTTCGAAGTTCACCCGTCTCCGTCCGGCGATCGCCATGTTGAATCGTGTAGGATTTTGTGTGGTTGGGGTGCGACGGACGGAGTGAACGGTGCTGGCGCGTCAGCGACAGGCGGTGATCCTGGAAGAGGCCCGCCGGACCGGTGCGGTCCGGGTCAGTGACCTCGTGACCAGGCTGGGCGTGTCCGACATGACGGTGCGCCGCGACCTCGACGTCCTCGCCGGCCGGGGCCTGGTCGAGAAGGTGTACGGCGGGGCCACGTCGGTCGTCGGCAAGAGCACCGACGAACCCGGCTTCGAGGCCAAGTCCGTGCGCCAGCGCGCGCAGAAGGAGGCCATCGCCGAGCTCGCCGCGACGCTCGTCCGGCCCGGCACCGCGATCGGCATTTCCGCCGGCACCACCACGTGGACGCTGGCGCGGGCGCTCGACGCCATCCCCGGGCTCACCATCGTGACCAACTCCATCCAGGTGGCGGACGTCCTGCGCGGGTCGACGCAGCCGGACCGCACGGTCGTGCTCACCGGGGGCGTGCGGACGCCGTCGGACGCACTGGTCGGGCCGGTCGCCGTGCACAGCCTGCGGTCGCTGCACCTGGACGCCGTCTTCCTCGGCGTGCACGGGATGGCCGACGGGCCGGGGTTCACGACGCCGAACCTGACCGAGAGCGAGACCGACCGCGCGCTGGTCGAGGCCGGGCGCAAGCTGGTCGTGCTCGCCGACCACACCAAGTGGGGCACTGTCGGGATCTCGACGATCGCCGACCTGGACGAGGCCGACGTCGTCGTCACCGATGACGGGATCCCCGACGAGGCCAAGGAAATTCTCGCCGAACGGGCGGGAGAACTCATGATCGCCGAGACGGCGGAGACGGACGAGGCCCAAGAAGCGTGAAGCGCACCGTACGACACCTGGCCGACGGCCGGGAGATCATCTACTTCGACCAGCCCGGCGCGCCCGACCGCGTCGCCGAGGACACCCGTGACCTGCCGCCGGTTTCGGCCGCGTCGGAGATCCGGCTGGACCCGCTGACCGGCGAGTGGGTCGCGATGGCCGCGCACCGGCAGACGCGGACGTACAAGCCGCCGGCCGACCTGTGCCCGCTGTGCCCGAGCAAGCCCGGCAAGCCGAGCGAGGTCCCCGAAAGCGATTACGACGTCGTCGTCTTCGAGAACCGGTTCCCGTCCTTCGCCGAGGACGTCGTCGGCGAGCCGTCCACTGTGGATGGTGCCGGGCTGGTGCCGGTGCGGCCCGGGCGTGGCCGCTGCGAGGTCGTCTGCTTCACCAGTGACCACGACGGCGCGTTCTCCCGGCTGAGCCCGGAGCAGGTGCGGGCCGTGGTGGACGTCTGGGCGGACCGGACGACCGCGCTGTCCGCGGTGGCCGGGGTCGAGCAGGTCTTCCCGTTCGAGAACCGCGGCGAGGAAATCGGCGTCACGCTGTCGCACCCGCACGGGCAGATCTACGGCTACCCCTTCGTCACCCCGAAGACCGAGCGGATGCTCGACGTCGCCCGCGCCTACCAGGCCGAACACGGCCGCCCGGTGCTGGGTGACGTGCTCGCGGCCGAGCAGAAGTCCGGCGCGCGCGTGGTCGTCTCCGGCGAGCACTGGACGGCGTACGTGCCGCCGGCGGCGCGCTGGCCGGTCCAGGTCCAGGTCGTGCCGCACCGGCAGGTCCCGGACATCCCCGCGCTGACCGACGCCGAGCGCGACGACTTCGCCGCCGTCTACCTCGACGTGCTGCGCCGCTGCGACGCGCTGTACGACCGGCCGCTGCCCTACATCGCGGCGTGGCACCAGGCGCCGGTGCACCGCGACCGGGAGCTCGGCTGGCTGCACCTGGAGCTGTTCTCCGTGCTGCGGGCGAAGGACAAGCTGAAGTACCTGGCGGGCTCGGAATCGGGCATGGCGGTGTGGATCAACGACGCGACGCCGGAGCAGATCGCCGAACGGCTCCGCGCGGCGGGCTGATCCCGGCCATACTCATCTCCGATGCACAGGTTGGGCTCAGGAAGCTCTCAGGACCATCGCGCAAGGTGAGGACATGACCGAGAACGACCCCAGCGCACACGACCCTGCGGCGCCGAGGCACCCCGAGACCGGCCAGCAGCCGGCTCAGGGCGGTTGGGCGGGGCACCCGTACGGTGAGCAGTCCCAGCCGGAGACCGGCGGTGCGCCGCAGTACTCCGAGCCGTCGTACCACGCGGTGACCGGGGCCGATCCGACGTACGGCGGGCAGCCCGCGAACCCGTGGTCGGCCCAGGGGGCGCAGATGCCCTCCGGCCAGACCCAGCAGAGCGTCTACCCGCCGCCGAATTCGTACGGGCAGCCCGGCACGGCCGGTTATCCCGTGGCCACGCCGCCGGCGCCGAAGCGGTCCGGCGGGAAGCTGCTCGCCGGCGTCGCGCTGGTCGCGCTGCTGGTCGGCGGCATCGCGGGTGGAACGGTCGGGTACTTCACCGCCGGGTCCTCCGGCCCGGCCGGCAACGCGCTCGACGCGCCGAAGCCGGCCCAGCAGACGGGCAACGCGCCCGCCGGCTCGGTCGAGGCCGTCGCGCAGAAGCTGTCGCCGAGCGTCGTCGAGCTGCAGGTCAGCGGCCAGCAGGGCGCGGGCGAGGGCTCCGGGTTCGTCATCAGCACCGACGGCTACATCCTGACCAACAACCACGTCGTCGAGGTCGCCGCGAACGGTGGTCAGATCCAGGCGGTGTTCCAGGACGGCAAGAAGGCCGCCGCCAAGGTCGTCGGCCGCGACCCGACGACCGACATCGCGGTCGTCAAGGTCAGCGGCGTCGGCAATCTGACCCCGGTCGAGCTCGGCCGGTCCGACGACCTGCGCGTCGGCCAGTCGGTGGTCGCCATCGGCTCGCCGTTCGAGCTGGCCGGCACGGTCACCTCGGGCATCGTCAGCTCGCTGCACCGGCCGGTGCGCGCCGGCGGCAGCAGCGGCGACCAGACCACGGTGATGGACGCGGTCCAGACCGACGCGGCGATCAACCCGGGCAACTCCGGCGGCCCGCTGGCGAACATGGCCGGCCAGGTCATCGGCATCAACTCGGCGATCTACAGCCCGCAGTCGGCGTCCGGCGGCGGCCAGGGCGGGTCCGAAGGCGGCAACGTCGGCATCGGCTTCGCCATCCCGATCGACCAGGCGCGGCGCACGGCGGACACGATCATCAAGACCGGCCAGGCGGTGCAGACCTACATCGGCGCCCAGGTGAAGGACGCCCCGCAGGGCGGCGCCGAGCTCGGTGCCATCACCGCGGGCAGCCCGGCGGAGAAGGCCGGCCTGAAGGCGGGCGACGTCGTCACCAAGATCGACGACCGCCCGATCGACTCGGCCGACACGCTCGTCGCGGCGGTCCGCACCCGGGCCCCGGACGAGAAGGCGACGTTCACGCTCGCCGACGGCCGCACGGTCGAGGTGACACTCGGCGGCCAGCCGGTCCAGCCCAATTGATCTAGTCCAGACGCTCGGCCGCCGTGGCGCGGCCGAGACCAGCTTCGGCTCGACCCCCGTTTCCGGGGCCGGACCCCCAAGGCCACGCGCGACCAGGCACTCGATGCCGGTCGCGCGTGGCCGCATTTGTGCGCCGGGTCAGTAACTCGGGCGGTCGGTTTGCGCGCCTGGAGGGTCGGGTGGCGTGCCGGTGCGGTCGGTTGGCGTGCGCGCCGGGGCATCACGCGTGTCTGGAGGGGCATCACGTGTGATTGGAGGGACGACACTCGTGATTGGGGGGACGACACGGGGGCGGAGCGCGGTCAGGAGGACCGCCAGCCAGACCGCGGCCAGGGTGAGGGCGAGGCCGAGGGTCGGGTTGGTGTCGTGGAGGCCGGGCATGGGTGGGGTGCCGTACGGGCGCCACAGCAGCGGGAACGCCAGGATCGCCAGCACGCCGGTGATGACCGTGCCCGTGATGACCGGAGTCTTCCAGCGGGGCGGGAGCAGGCGCGCCAGGGCGAAGCCGAGGAGCGCTGTCAGTGGCGCGATGAGGGCGTCGTTGAGGAGGGGGCCGCCGACGAGCCAGCCCACCGTCCTGAAGACCTCCGGACGCAGGGGCAGCGCGTACTCGGCGAACAGCACCGCACCCCACGCCAGCGCGGCGAGGCCGGGCAGCGCGAGGAGTGCACGGGCGATCTTCACAGCACCTCCAGCTTCGTGACCCACTTCGTCTGCAGCACGCCGGGCCGGTTCGGGGCGATGATCCGGCAGGGGAAGCCGTGGTCCGGGGCGAGGACCTCGCCGTTCAGCTCCAGGGCCAGCAGCGTCAGGTCGTCGGCCGTGTGCTCGCCGGGAAGCACGCTGACGCCGTACAGGCCGCCACGCTCCGAGGAGGACACCCGGACCGCCGTGCCCGGCGACGCGCCGACGGCTTTCAGCAGCGTGGGCAGCGAGATCCCGCGCCAGGTCGCCGACTGGCTCCAGCCCTCCACGCACGCGATCGGGAGCTCCGCGGTCGTCTGCGGCAGGGCGCGCAGCTCGTCGAGCGAGAACTTCGTCGTGCCGCGCGGGGTCACCACCGAAAGGCGCCAGGCCGGCGACCACGTGACACCCGCGGCCGCCGCCGTGCGGTTCACCGGCAGGTCCTGCGTGCCCTTGCCCGTCTTCCAGGAGAGGGCGGAGACGCCGCGCAGGAACGGAACCGTCGCGCCCGCCGTGGCCACGACCGCGACCCCGGCCGCCAGCCCGGTGGTCACCAGGAAGCCCCGCCGGGACAGCCCTTCGGCCGGCGGTTCTTCGACGGCGGCCCGGCTCAAGGCCCGGCGGATGATCGGCAGCTTCACCGCGACGTGCACCAGGATCGAGCCGATGGCCAGCCACGCGACCGCGTAGTGCACCTGCGGGAAGTAGAAGCCCCACGGGTAGTTCTGCGCGACGTTCAGCAGCCCGGTCGTGAGCTCGAAGAACGCCGCACCGGACAGCACCAGGATCGACAGCCGCTCCAGGGCGTGCGGCAGCGAGCGCACGAGCGGCCGGCCGAACAGCTTCGGGTAGACGCTCCACAGCTTCGCCAGCAGCAAGGGGATCGACGCGACACCCGAGATCACGTGCAGGCCCTGCGTGACGCGGTACAGCCCGACGGGACGGCTCGGCCACCAGAACCACCCGGGCGGGTGCTGGATCAGGTGGCTGATCAACCCCGTCACGAAGCACGCCGTGAACGTGACCGCGAGTGCCAAGCCGATCTTCGACGTCACCCGTTCGGTGTGCGCGGGGGCCCGGAACTGTTCTTCCGCCGGAATCGGGAGTTTCACGGCTGCTCCAATCGCGCGAACCAGCGGTGCCCGCGCCGGGTGGTCCAGTCGACGCGTAACCCGGCGCGCGCGGCGACTTCGGCGATCGCGTCCACCCCGACCCAGGCCCAGGTGAACCAGGCGACGTCGGCGTGGCCGGGCCGGAGCCGAACGCGCTCGTGCCGCAGGCCCTGCCCGGGTGGTTCCACCTCGACGAGGACGTCGCCGCCGGGGGCGATCAGCCGTGCCGTGCGCCGCAGCAGCGCGGCCGGGTCGCCGCCGATGCCGATGTTGCCGTCCGCGAGCAAGGCGTGCCGCCACCGCCCTTCGCCGGGCAGGCGGTCGAAGAGGTTGCGCTGCAACGCACTTCCGCCGCGCCGCCGGGTCAGCCGGACGGCCGTGCGCGAGCTGTCCACGCCCAGCGCGACGACCCCGCGACCGGCCAGCGCCGCGGTGAGCCGCCCTGGCCCGCACCCGAGGTCGATGGTGGGGCCGGCACAGGCGTCCAGCAGGACGTCGTCGCCCTCCGACGGCCCGGCCCAGCGTTCCACCGGCAGCTCGATCCGCTCGCCGTTCGCCAGCTCGAGCCAGCAGCGGTGGCCGAGCAGCCCGCGGTCGAATTCGTGCCCGGTGCTCACCGGGGCCGTCATCACGCCACCGCCTGTCCGCCGACGGCCGCGACGGCCCGGGTGAACCGGCCACGCGGGCACGCCGCCGCCACCGAGCGGGCGTCCGCCATAATGTCCACATCGGACAGAAGTGCGGCCTGCCGTGGCCGCAGCCCGCTCGCCGTGAGCGCGCGCAGCGTGCGCTCGCCGGTGTCGTCGCGGGACATCGGGACGCCCGCGAGGACCTGCGCGTACCGCGGCTCGGCGAGGCCCAGCGCCCACCACCCCCCGTCGGCGGCCGGCCCGAGCACGGAGTCGTGGCCGCCGTGCACGATCGGGGCGGCCGTGGCGGCGAGGAGCTCCGGGGTGACCTGCGGGGTGTCCATCCCGATCTGCAGGACCGGGAGCCTGGTGTGCACCGCGGCGGCGTCCGCGTGGGCGTTCGCCAGCCGCGCGCCGAAGTCCCAGCCGCGCTGCGGGATGACGGTGGAGTGCCGCAGCGCCGTGCCGATCTCGGCGCTCCGGGCGGCCGCGCCGAGGTCACCGGTCATCGCGACGACGGGCAAGGCGCCGGGCACCGCGCAGACGGCGTCGAGCGTGTCCAGCAGCGCGGCCGCGGCGATCTCCGCCGCCTGGGCCGGGGTCGCGGGCGGGCAGAGCCGGGTCTTGGCGAGGCCCGCGACCGGCGCCTTGGCCACGACCAGCAGGACGAACGGACGCGTCATCGGGCCAGCACCCGCCCGAAGTCCCGGACCGCCCGCAGGGTTCCCCGGACCGACCCGGACACCTTCGACTTCGTGCCCTTGGCGCGCTCGCCGTAGCGGACGTCGAACTCGCGGACCCGCCACCCGGCGCGCCGAGCCCGGATCAGCAGCTCCAGGGGATAGCCGAACGCCCGGTCGGCGACGCCCAGGCCGAGCAGCGCCCGCCGATCCGCGGCGCGCAGCGGCGCGATGTCCCGGACCGGCAACCCGCGGCTGCGCAACAACAGCGCCAGCACGACGTTGCCCGCTCTCGCGTGCCAGGGCCATACCCCGGGACCGGTCGGCACCCGGCGCCCGACGGCCAGGTCCGCGCCGCGCTCGACCGCGGTCACCAGCCGCGGCAGGTCCGCGAGGTCGAGGGATCCGTCGGCGTCGGCGAAGCACACGATGTCCGCGGTGGCGGCCTCCAGCCCCGCGTGCACGGCGGCGCCGTAGCCGCGGCGCGGTTCGTGGACGACCTTCGCGCCGAGCGCGGCGGCCACATCGGGTGAGCCGTCGGACGAACCGTTGTCGACCACGATCGCCCGGTAACCCGGCGGCAGCCCGGCCAGCACACCGGGGAGAGCACCCGCTTCGTCGAGGCAGGGGAGGACGACGTCCACTTCCAAGTCAGTCACGGCGCCGACCGTAAGTCCGCGCCGGGTGCCGCAGAAGCCTTGTGGCGCTTACCGAATCATGACGTCCGGGGAGTTCTTACCGCGTCGTTACGGCTCCCGTTCCGAGGGCGCGGGCCACCCGCCGCGACCCTAGGGTGGGCAGCGATGAGCGAGCCGAAATCGGCAGCCCGGCTCGCCGAGCCGCCTGCCCGCGAACCCGAAGCCCCGGTCTCCGGCCGCCGCGCCGACCTCTTCGCCGTGGCGGCCGTCGCGGTGCTCGTCGCCGCGGCCACCGCGGTCGGCCTCTACTACAACCGGCCGAACTCCGGCGTGATCATCTTCGTGTCCGCCCCGCCGTTGTTCGCCGACTGGCTGCCGCACGTGGGCCCGGGCTCGGTGTTCGCGGTGCTCGTCGCGGTCGCGGTCGTCCTTCACGGCCCGGCGCTGGCCGCCCGCCTGCCGTGGCGCCGGGCCCTCGCCGCCGGCTACTTCGCCTCGCTCGCCTGGATCTTCTCGCTGGCCATGGTCGACGGCTGGGCCCGCGGATTCGCCGGACGGCTCATCATCCCGCAGGAGTACCTCCACGAGGTCCCCGGCATCACCGACATCCCGCGGATGCTGCGCGAGTTCTCCTCCCGCATCCTCGACTTCCAGCCGCACTCGTGGACGACGCACGTCTCCGGGCACCCGCCGGGCGCGACGCTCGTCTTCGTCTGGCTGGACCGGCTCGGCCTGCACGGCGGCGGATGGGCGGCCACGGCCGTCGTGCTCGTCGGCAGCCTGGTCGCCGTGGCCGTCCCCGCCACGGTGGCCCTGCTCGGCCGGCCCGACGCGGCCCGCGCGGTGCTGCCGTTCGCCGTCCTCACGCCCGGCGCGGTGTGGCTCGGCGTGTCGGCGGACGGCCTGTTCGCCGGAGTCACCGCCACCGGGCTGGCGCTGCTCGCGCTGTCCGCGACGGGGTTCGCCCACGGCCGCCGGTACGCCGCGCCGGCCGGGCTCGCCGCCGGTGTCCTCCTCGGCTTCGGGATCTTCCTGTCGTACGGCCTGGTTCTCCTCGGCGTGCTCGCGGTGGCGGTCGCCGTGCTGGGCCGGCAGTGGCGGGCGGCGGCGCTGGCGATCGCCGCCGCCCTCGCCGTGGCCGGCGTCTTCGCCTGGGCGGGTTTCTGGTGGCTCGACGGCTACCACCTCGTCGTCGAGCGCTACTACCAGGGCGTGGCGCTGGTCCGGCCCTACTCGTACTGGGTGTGGGCCGACCTCGCGGCGGTGTCGGTCGCCCTCGGCCCCGCGGTCGTGGCCGCCGTCCGGCGAGGTCTCGGCTCTCCGCGCCGGGCGCTGCTCACCGATCCGGTGCTCCTGCTCGGCCTCGCCGCGCTGGCCGCGATCCTCTTCGCGGACGTTTCGGGCCTGTCGAAGGCCGAGACCGAACGGATCTGGCTACCGTTCGGGGTGTGGTTGCTGCCGATGACGGCGTTGCTGCCGCGGCCCGGGCGCCAGTGGTGGCTGGCCGCGCAGGCGGCGACGGCGCTGGCCGTCAACCACCTGCTGTTGACGGGCTGGTGAGGGAGACGTGATGGACGATCAGGCCGGGCGGGTGCTCGTGGTCGACGACGACGAGACGGTCCGTGACGTCGTCCGCCGCTACCTCGAGGTGGCCGGGTTCACCGTCGACATGGCCGGCGACGGCGCCGAGGGCCTGGCGAAGTTCGCCGCGCACGAGCCCGACCTGGTCGTGCTCGACGTCATGATGCCGGGGATCAACGGCCTGGAGGTGTGCCGGCGGCTGCGCCAGGTCAGCCAGGTGCCGATCGTCATGCTGACCGCGCTCGGCGAGGAGGAGAACCGCATCGCCGGGCTCCAGCTCGGCGCCGACGACTACGTGACGAAACCGTTCAGCCCCAAGGAACTCGCCCTCCGCGTGGCCTCGGTGCTCCGGCGCGCCCGGATGCCCCGTCCGGAGCCGGCCGCCGCCGAGCTCGTGGACGGCGACCTGCGCCTGCAGATGAAGGCCCGCACCGCGACCCTCGGCGGCCGTGAACTCCCGCTCACCACCCGGGAGTTCGACCTGCTGGCGTTCTTCCTGGCCCACCCCGGTGTCGCCTACTCGCGCGCGGACCTGCTCGAGAAGGTGTGGGGCTGGGACTTCGGCGATCAGTCCACAGTGACCGTCCACGTGCGACGGTTGCGCGAGAAGATCGAGCGCGACCCGGCCAAGCCGGCCCGGGTGGCGACCGTGTGGGGCGTCGGCTACCGCTACGACCGGGAGCAGCCGTGATCGGCTCGGGCGAGACCTTCGAGGAGATGCTGACGCACCTCTGGCACATCCTGCCGTTCGCGCTGCTGTTCTCGCTGCCGGTGGCGGCGCTGGGCGGGGTGGCGCTGTACGTGCTGCGCCGCGGTGCGCTGGCCACCACGCTCACGGTGCTGGTGCTGATCCCGGTGCTCGCCACGCTGGTGGGCGTCCTGGGGGTCAGCGGGTTCATGTTCACCCCGGCCCTGACGACGATGCTGCTGGTCTGCCTGCTCGTCGCCCTGGTCACCGTGCCCGCGGCGATCATCCTCGGCCGGGCCATCGCGCGCCGCAGCGTGTGGGAACGCGAGGCCCGCGAGCGGGAACGCGCCGCCGAGGCGTCCCGGCGCGAACTGGTCGCCTGGATCAGCCACGACCTGCGCAGCCCGCTGGCCGGCATCCAGGCGATGGCCGAAGCGCTGGCCGACGGCGTGGTGTCCGAACGCGACGAGGTGGCCGACTACGCCCAGCGGATCAGCGGCGAGACCAAGCGGCTGTCCGCGATGGTCGGCGACCTCTTCGAGCTGTCGCGGATCACCGCGGGCGCGCTCGAGCTCACGATGTCCGCGGTGCCGCTGCGGGACGTCGTGAGCGACGCTGTCGCCGCCCAGGCGCCGGTCGCCCAGCGCAAGCGCGTGCAGGTGCTCGCCAACGCCTCGACCTGGCCGGTGGTGACCGGCAGCGACCCGGAACTGGCCCGGATCGTGCGGAACCTGGTGTCCAACGCGATCCGCCACACCCCGCCCGACGGCACGGTCGCGGTCCAGATCGGCGTCGACGGCGACGAGGCCCTGCTCGCCGTCGACGATTCGTGCGGGGGCATCCCGGACGACGAGATCACCCGGGTGTTCGACGTCGCCTTCCGCGGGACGCAGGCCCGGACTCCTGAACGCGGGGGGACGACCAGCGGTGGCGGGCTGGGGCTGGCTATCGCCAAAGGACTGGTCGAGGCGCATCGGGGGCGGATCGGGGTGCAGAACCACGGGCCGGGGTGCCGGTTCGAGGTGCGGCTGCCGCTGGCGATGCCGTAGGCGGTGGCAGCTGGGCGGGCGGTGCCGGGTGAGCTGCGCGCCGGGTGTCTGCGGGGACAGGATCGGACGCCTGAGCGTGGCGGGACGACCAGTGGCGGGCGGGCGGGGGCTGGCGGGCCGCGGGCGCGGCCGGTATCGAAGGGCGAGGTCGGGTCGCCATGTCGCCGCGGCTTGGCATTCGCCGTTGCCCCGGCTGAGGGCGGTGGGGTGATGCTGAGCCCCGGTTTCGCGTAGCGAGGTGCCCGAAGACGTCCGTCAGGGCGAGACCGGTTCCCGCAGCTCAGCTGTCGCGAAGTCCGCGATGCCCTCCGCGAAGCCGATTTTCGCGGTGAAGCCGAGCAGCTCGCGGGCGCGGGCCGGGTCGGCGACCACGTGGCGGACGTCGGCCGGGCGGGCGCCGCCGAGTACCTCGGGTGCTGGGCCGTTGCACGCGCGGGACAGCTCCTTCGCCAGGTCGCCCACCGTGTGGGGCGTGCCCGAGCAGATGTTCAGCGGGGTGAGGTCGGCCGGGCCCGGGGTTCGGAGGGCCAGGACGTTCGCCCTAGCCACGTCGTAGACGTGGACGAAGTCGCGTTGCTGACGGCCGTCCTCCAGGACCCGGGGCGCTTCGCCGCGGGCCAGTGCCGAGCGGAAGAGGGACGCGACTCCCGCATACGGCGTGTTCTGGGGCATCCGCGGGCCGTAGACGTTGTGGTAGCGCATCGCCCACACGCTGCCGCCCGTCTGGCGGGCCCACGCGCCGGCCAGGTGCTCCTGGGCCAGCTTCGTCGCCGCGTACGTGCTGCGGGGGTTCAGCGGCGCATCCTCGGGCACCAGCTGCCAGCTCAGCTCCGCCTCGCACGCCGGGCAGCGCGGTTCGAACCGGCCCGCGTCCACATCGGACCGGCGGCGCGGCGACGGCGTCACCACGCCGTGGTCCGGGCAGGCGTACCGGCCTTCGCCGTAGACCACCATCGACGACGCCAGGACCAGCTTCCGCACGCCGGCCGCGTGCATCCCGGCCAGCAGCACCGCCGTGCCGTAGTCGTTGTGCAGGGCGTACGACGGCGCGTCCGACGGGTCGATCCCGTGGCCCACCACCGCCGCCTGGTGGCAGACCGCGTCGACGCCGTCCAGCAGCTCCGCGACGATCTCGGTGTCCGTCACGTCGCCGCGCAGGAACCGGTGCCTGCCGGTGTACGGCGGCGGCGTGCGGGAGCCGTGGGCCGTCGGCAGGAGGTTGTCCAGCACCACGACCTCGTCGCCGCCGTCGGCGAGGAGGTCGGCGATGTGGGACCCGATGAACCCGGCTCCGCCGGTGACCAGTACGCGCACAACGGCCACGCTAGGGGTCCTCGCCCGGACCCGCCGGAGCTGGCGGCGGCCCGTCACGGAATCGTCAGAACTCACCCGGCACCTCCCACCGCCCGGCCGCCGGAACCGGCTACGGTGGGCGCCATGGAACGGAGTGCACAACGGCTGGGCCGGGCCCTCGTGGTCATCGTGGACGATCGCGTGGCGCACGGCGAGCACGAGGACACCAGCGGCCCGCTGGTCACGGAGCTGCTCGAAGAAGCGGGCTTCATCGTCGACGGTGTCGTGGTCGTCGAGGCCGAGACCGCGGGTATCCGCAACGCGCTCAACACCGCCGTGATCGGCGGCGCCGACCTGGTGATCACCGTCGGCGGCACCGGCGTGCTGCCGCGTGACCGGACCCCGGACGCCACCGCCGGTGTGCTCGACCGCCCCATCCCCGGCATCAGCGAGGCCATCCGCGCCTCCGGCCTGGCCGCCGGAGCCGTCGACGCCGGCATCTCCCGCGGGCTCGCCGGCGTTTCCGGCAGCACGCTCGTGGTCAACCTCGCCGGGTCGCGCTCCGCGGTCCGGGACGGGATGGCGACCCTGACCTCGCTCGTGCCGCACGTGATCGACGAGCTCTCGGGCCTCGAAGAGGTCTGACCTGCGTTCTGCCGGGCCGGGGTGACGCAGGGCGTTGCTCCCGGCCTTCGGCGTGCTCGGGAAGCGCCGCCGAGGTTCACTCTGGAGTTGTCAAACACCGCGTCGTGGGACACTGGGGTCATGCCGGGCGAACAGCGGAAACCCCAGACCAGCGAGCAGCGCCGCCGGGTCGACGAGATCTTCGGGGACGTCCTGCCCGAGACGACCGCCGACGAGCGCGACCCCGAGCGGCGCACCGGTCTCCCGGATGACTGGTACCGGGAGAACCGGCCACCGCACCACGACCGCTGACCTCGTCAGTCGCGCTCGGTGTCGCGCCGGTACTGCGCGCGGAGCAGGTCGCGGATCTCGATCAGCAGCTCCACGTCCGTCGGCTCCGACGGGCCCGGTTCCTGGCCGCGCTTGCGGCGCTCCTGCAGCTTCTTGACCGGCATCACGATCACGAAGTAGACCACCGCCGCGACCAGCACGAAGTTGATCGCCGCGTTGATCACGGCGCCGAAGTCCAGGAACGTCGAGGGGTTGCTGGGGAAGACCTTGAACCCCAGGCCCTGCGCGGCCTCCGTGCCGCCGATGGTGTTGATCAGCGGCTTGATCAGGCCGTTGGTGAACGCCGTGACGATCGCCGTGAACGCCGAGCCGATGACCACCGCCACGGCGAGGTCGACGACGTTGCCGCGCATCAGGAAGTCCTTGAAACCTTTGAGCACCTTGCTCTCCTCACGAACCGGGACGGGGACGCCGCCGCCCGTCTCAGCGGGCGCGGGCTAGCGGAGAGTAACCGTTACCGGACGCTCCAAAGAAATCGCCGCCACTTGCGTCGCGACCGCCTCCGGTAGCCGGAGCAGCACCAGCGGCCCCTTGGGCGTGGCCGACTCCGGGTGCCCGACCGTCACGACCGTCGCCCCACCGGCGAGCACCGACGCAGGCGCTCCCGGCTCCGGCGCCGCGATGACGTCGACGCGACGGCCGGGCTGGAGCAGCTCGGCGACGGCCACGTCGGCCAGCCGGACCGGCACGGTCGCCGTGCCGGGATCGTCCGGGGCGGGGACCGTGGCCAGCCGGACGTCCGTCAGTGGCTCGCCGGCCCGGACGGCGCCCGCCAGGAGACGTCCGTCGACCGCGTCGAGGGTGCTCAGCACGCCCGCTGGACGTGCTTCACCGGGGAGCTCGGCCAGCCGGAGGTCGGCAGCGCGCAGCACCGCGCCGGAGGGAAGGTCGTGAGCCGCGAGGACGGTCGGTGCGCCTCGCGCGAAGCCGGGGTGGACGAGCAGCAGCGCGCCGAGCACGAGCAGGCCGACGGCGAGCCAACGGCGGGTGAGCCGTGTCCGCCGGCTCTGCAGCCGGTTCAGCTGGATGGAACGAAGCTTCGGTAGGACGTCCACGAGGCCCCCTCGGCCGGATCGGGTGCGGCGGTGTGCCGCACGAGATCGACGTTAGGGAAGCCGGACGGGCCGCCGGAAGGGCCACGTCCGGCATCTGTGGACAACCGGGGTGTTGTGGACAACTCGCCCGTCAGGACGCCGCGGCGGCCGTTTTCGTCGTGGTCGAGGAGGAGGATGCCGAGCTCGTGTCCGACTTCGACTCCGTCTTGCCCTCGGTCTTCGCCGGGGCCGCCGCCGTGCTCGACTTGCTCGAGTCGCGCGAGTCGGTGCGGTAGAACCCGCTCCCCTTGAAGACGACGCCGACCGAGCTGAAGACCTTGCGCAGGGCCCCGGAGCACTGCGGGCAGACGGTCAGGCTGGGGTCCGAGAACGACTGCACGGCTTCGAACCGGTGGTCGCATTCTTTGCAGGCGTACTGGTACGTAGGCACTGACGGCTCCTTTGCTGGCACTCATCCGACCTGAGTGCCAACACGATTGTGCGGGAGAACCTTCCCCGAAAGCAATTCCTGGTTGCTCACACCGGCAGTTCGACCACGCCTCGACCCGGCGTCAAGGCGCCGGTCATGCGCACGTCGTGCGGCTCGCCGGGCAGCCGCTCGACCAGCTCTTCGTCGCGGACGACGGCCAGCAGCGCGGCGCCGGCCGCGGCGAAGACCAGCGAGCGGTCGTAGTGGCCGGCCCCGCGCCCGAGCCGGACGCCCCGGCGATCCACCGCCAGCGCGGGCACCAGCACGAGCTCCGCCGCCCCCACGGCGTCGCTGCCCAGGCGTTTTCCGCCCGGCTCGCGGATGCCGCGGAACCGGCTGGGGACGAGATCGGCCTCGCCGGTGTACTCGGCCCAGTCGAGCGGATCCGTCCGCGACACGATGACGGGCAGCAGGACCCGCGCGCCGCCGGCCACCAGTGCGTCGACGAACGCCGTCGTGCCCGGTTCGGTGCCGAACGGCAGGTACGCGCACACCGTGCCGGCTGTGACCTTCGACACCGCACTGAACAGCGCCGAAGCCTCCCGGGCGTGCGATTCGGCTGCCTGCCCCGCCCGGGCGCGCGTCACCCGGTCACGCCACTCCGCCTTGCTCAGGTGCTCATTGCCCAGCGCGTGCATGACCTCACGTTAGGCTCTGCGCCCATGACGGGCGCCGCATCCACCCAGACGTTCAGAACCGCCATCGTGCCTGCCGCCGGCCTCGGGACACGGTTCCTGCCGGCGACGAAGGCCGTGCCCAAGGAGCTCCTGCCGGTGGTGGACACCCCGGGCATCGAGCTGGTCGCCGCCGAGGCCGCCGCCGCCGGCGCCGAACGCCTGGTCATCGTGACTTCGCCGGGCAAGGACGCCGTGGTCCGGTACTTCGAGAAGCAGCCCGAACTCGAGCAGAACCTCGAGGACAAGGGCAAGACCGCTCTGCTGGAGAAGGTCCGCCGCGGGCACGACCTGCTGGCCGTCGAAACGGCCATCCAGGAGCAGGCGCTGGGCCTCGGCCACGCCGTCGCGCAGGCCGAGCCGAACCTGCGCCCGGACGACGAGGCCGTCGCCGTGCTGCTGCCGGACGACCTGGTGCTCCCCACCGGCGTGCTCGAGAAGATGAGCGCGGTCCGCGCCGAGTTCGGCGGCAGCGTGCTGTGCGCGTTCGACATCCCGAAGGCCGAGATCTCGCCGTACGGCGTGTTCGACGTCAGCGACACCGGCGATGACGACGTCAAGCGCGTGCACGGGATGGTCGAGAAGCCGAAGCCGGAGGACGCGCCGTCGACCTACGCGGCGGCCGGCCGGTACCTGCTCGACCGGGCGATCTTCGACGCGCTCAAGCGGATCACCCCGGGCAGCGGCGGCGAGCTGCAGCTGACCGACGCCGTCGCGCTGCTGATCTCCGAAGGGCACCCCGTCCACGTCGTCGTGCACCGCGGCGGACGCCACGACCTGGGGAATCCGGGTGGTTTCCTGCGCGCCGCGGTCGATTTCGCGCTTGAAACGCCCGAGTACGGTCCATCTTTACGGGCGTGGCTGACGGAACGGATCGGGACAGAGCGCCCATGACGGAATCCCTCGACGCGGCGCGGCCGGAAGCGGCCGAGGACGAGGCCGAGTTTCGCTCGGTGGACGCGCAGATCGCGATGACACTGGACGCGGCCGTCCGGCCGCAGCCGGTGCGGGTGGCGATCTCCGAGGCCCAGGGCCTGCTCTGCGCCGAGGAGGTGGTCGCCGAGCACGCGCTGCCCGGCTTCGACCAGGCCGCGGTCGACGGGTACGCGGTGCGCAGCGTCGACGTCCGTGCCGCGGGCGAGGAACCCGTCCAGCTGCCGGTCGTCGGCGAGATCGCGGCGGGCTCGCGCCAACCGCGGCGCCTGCAGCCCGGCCAGGCCGTGCGGGTCGACACCGGCGCGCCGCTGCCGACACTGGCCGACGCGGTCGTGCCGCTCGCCTACACCGACGGGCACCAGGCCAAGGTCACCGTGCACCGCTCGGTGCCGTCGGCGGGGTACGTGCGGCGGGCGGGCGAGGACGTCCAGATCGGGGACGTCGCGGTGCGCCGCGGCGACACGATCGGCTCGGCCCAGGTCGGCCTGCTGGCCGCCGTGGGCCGGGCGAAGGTCCTCGTCTACCCGCGGCCGCGGGTGTCGATCGTGTCGGTCGGCGACGAGCTGGTCGACATCGACCGGACGCCGTCGGTCGGGCAGGTCTACGACGTCAACTCCTACGCGCTGGCCGCGGCCGCCCGGGACGCGGGCGCGGAGGTCAGCCGGGTCGGCATCGTGCCGAGCGAGCCGAAGCGGCTGCGTGAGGTCGTCGAGGGCCGGCTGCTGATGTCGGAGATCGTCGTGGTCGCGGGCGGCGCCGGCGGGTCCACCGGCGACGAGGTCCACGCCGCGCTGTCCGACCTCGGCCGGATCGACATGACGCGGGTGGCGATGCACCCCGGCTCGGTGCAGGGATTCGGCCGGCTCGGCCCGGACTCCGTGCCGACGTTCCTCATCCCGGGCAACCCGATGAGCGCGCTGGTCGTGTTCGAGGTGCTCGTGCGGCCGCTGATCCGGGCGGCGCGCGGCACCCGCAACCCGCACCGGCGGATCGTCGGCGCGCGGCTGCTGTCGCCGATCACGTCCACCGAGGGCAGGCGCGGCTTCCTCCGCGGGCAGCTGCTGCGCGACGAGGCCAACGGCGAATACCTGGTCCAGCCGCTCGGCCAGTCCGGGGCGCACCTGCTCGCGTCGCTGGCCGAGGCCAACTGCCTGATCAACGTGCCGGAAGAATTGACGGAGGTCGCGGCCGGCGAGCAGGTCCAGGTCACCTTCCTGGCGCAACGGGCCTGATGAACTCCGTGTCGGGCGTGTCCTATCCGGTGGAGAGCCGGCACCCGGGCTGGCAGGCACGGCTCGGCCCGCTGCGGGTGCCCGCGGGCGAGGTCGCGATCCGGCCGGTCCGGCTGCGCGACGCCGGCGAGTGGAGCCGGATCCGGCTCCGGGACCGCGCGCACCTCGAGATGTGGGAGCCCACCGGCGTCGGGCCGTGGCCGGAACGCAACGCCTTCTGGTCGTGGCCGTCGCAGTGGGCGGCGCTGCGGTCGCTCGCTCGGCGTGGTCAGTGCCTCCCGTTCACGATCACCCTGGACGGTCGTCTCGCGGGACAGATCACTGTGGGTAATGTCATCCGGGCGTCGCTCCGGTCGGCCTGGATCGGCTACTGGGTGTCGTCCGAGGTGGTCCGCGGAGGGGTCGCGACGGCCGCCGTCGCGCTCGTCACCGACCACGCCTTCGGCCCCGCCGGGCTGCACCGGCTGGAGGCCACCGTACGCCCGGAAAACACCCCCAGCCTGCGAGTTCTCACCAAGGCGGGCTACCGGCGGGAGGGGCTGTTCGAGCGCTACCTCGACGTCGCGGGCGGCTGGCGGGACCACTACTGCTACGCCGTGACGCGCGAGGAAACCGGGTCCGGGCTGGTGTCCCGGCTGGTCGCCGCGGGCCGCGCCGACTACGCCTGAACGTGATTACCCACCCGGGTCCGTAGCCGCGTTACCACATGCTGTGAGTTTCACCTAATCCGGTGAGGCTTTTCCGTGACCGAATCCGGCGAGTCTGCGCCCGATCTGTTACTCCTGTGACTAACGTGATTTCTGGTGGAAGGATCGGGGGAGGTGACGGGAGATGCCCAGCTCCGTGATCATCGTCGCGCTCGCCGCGGCATGGCTCGTCGTACTCGTGCCCATGGTCGCGCGACGGCGGCAGCAGGTCGCGAGGACGGCTGACTCGGCGCTCGCGGCCCGGGTCGTGCGCAGTGGACGCAACGAAGACCGGGAGGAATTCGCCATGTCCGACGACCACGGGAAGTCCCGGCCCTCGGTGGAGGACGACCTGGCCGAGCTGGAGGCCGAGCTCGAACTCGACGACGAGGTCGACGAACCGGAGCCCGAGCCCGATCCGCTCCCGCAGCCGGCCCGCGGCTCGCGGGCCGAACGCGACCGCCCCGGCTACCGGCCCGGCCGAGGCGGCTTCGACCCCGAAGCCGCCGAGATCGCGGCCCGCGCGAAGTACAGCTTCCGGCAGCGCATCGTCGTCATCCTGCTCGCCATCGCGGTGCTCAGCGGGCTCGTGGCCGGCTTCGTCGTCCCGCTGGCCTGGTGGGGCCACGGCGTGATCGACGTCGTGCTCGTGGGGTACCTGGTGTACCTGCGCCGCCAGGTCCGCATCGAGGAGGAGATCCGGCAGCGGCGCCTGGCCCGCTTCAACGGCACCCGCGCGCCACGGCGTCCCTCGTCGACTTCGCCGGCTTCCGTTTCGGCTTCGGGTTCGGCTTCGGCTTCGGTGGACGACGCGGAGGCCGTGGAGGTCGTCGAGCCGGTCCGCCGCGAGGTGATCGAGCGCCGCCCGTCCCCGACCTCCCGCGTCCGCCGCAGCGCGGTCGTCGTCGACCTCGACGACGAAGACCCGGCGTTCGAGGAGCTCGACGAGCCCGGGACCGGCCCTTATCGGCGCGCCGTCGGAGAGTGACCCCCCGGCGTGGGGTGCTCGTAGGGCACTGCTAAGCTCTACGAGCACAACCAAGGGGCTGTAGCGCAGTTGGTAGCGCGTCTCGTTCGCATCGAGAAGGTCAGGGGTTCGATTCCCCTCAGCTCCACGCTTTGGAGGCCCGTGCCCGCGGAGGGCGCGGGCCTTTTGCGTGGAGCTTCAGTGTCTTGTGGGGGTGCAACCCCCACACCCCGCCCGGGGGCTTCGCCCCCGGACCCCCGCTGGGTCGCCTTGTGTAGTGAACCTTCGTCGTGCTGTCCCAAGTGGACCTTGCCGGCCTGTGTGTTACTCGTTGGTAACTTGTGCTGGGTGTATTGAAAAGCTGATACCTCGTGGCAACGTTGTGGTGCCTTGAATCAGGGGCATGGACGAATCGGCGGTGGGGATCACCGTCTATGGGTGTGGGGCTGATGAGGCCGCTCTCTTCTCGGAGGTTGCGGCTCGGTTTGGGGTGACTCCGATCGTCACCGATGCGCCCTTGTCGGTGGGGAATGTGGGGCTTGCTGCCGGGACTCGGTGTGTCAGCGTTGGGCACAAGACCGGTGTCTCGCGGGAGGCTCTTGCTGCGCTCAGGCGGGTTGGGGTTCGCTATCTCTCCACCCGGAGTGTCGGGTACGACCACATCGATGTGGAGTATGCCGCCCGGGTCGGGATTTCTGTCGGGAACGTTGCCTATTCGCCCGACAGCGTTGCCGACTTCACGCTCATGGTGATGCTCATGCTGGTGCGGGAGGCCAAGGCGCTCCTGCGGCGGGCCGATGACCACGACTACCGGCTGAACGACGTTCGTGGCAAAGAACTTCGGGATCTCACCGTCGGGGTGGTCGGGACCGGGCGGATCGGGGCCGCCGTTGTCGGGCGGCTGCGGGGCTTCGGCTCCCGGGTTGTTGCCTGCGACAGCCGTCCTCGGGGCGGGATCGACTATGTCGGGCTCGATGAACTGCTGCGGGTGAGCGACATCGTCACCCTCCACACTCCACTTACCGCCGAGACGCGGCACCTGCTGGACCGGCGGCGGATCGAGCTCATGAAACCCGGCGCCTTCGTCGTCAACACCGGGCGGGGGCCGCTGCTCGACACCGCCGCCCTCGTCGAGGCCCTGGAAGACGGCCGGCTCGGGGGTGCCGCGCTGGACGTCCTCGAAGGGGAAGAAGGCGTCTTCTACGCCGACTGCCGGGGGCGGGCCGTCGACGACCTGTTGCTGCGGCTGCAGAAGCTGCCCAACGTTCTCGTCAGCCCGCACACCGCCTACTACACCGATCACGCACTCGGCGACATCGTCGAACACTCCATCGTCAACTGCCTGGAATTCGAAAGTGGGAAGCAGCATGACTAGGGTGAGGACCGGGATCATCTTCGGTGGCCCTTCCGAAGAGCACCCCGTCTCCGTCAAATCCGCGCAAGAGGTCGCGCGGCACCTCGACCACGGGAAGTACGCACCGTTCTGGATCGGGATCACCCGGGACGGCGCCTGGAAACTCTGCGACGGGCCCGAAGGCGACTGGCAGGACGGGCGGACGGTCGTCCTGTCGCCGGACCGGAGCGTTCCCGGCCTGCTCGTCCTGGACGACGGGAAGTACGAGACCGTCGGTCTCGACGTCGTGCTGCCCGTTCTGCACGGCCCGTTCGGCGAAGACGGCGTGCTGCAGGGGTTGCTGGAGCTGTCCGGGATCCCTTACGCGGGCTGTGATGTCCCGAGTTCCGCTCTGTGCATGGACAAATCCCTCGCCTACGTCGTCGCCGCGAGCGCGGGTGTCGCCACGCCGAAGTTCCGGACCGTCCGGGCCGGGGAGGACCTCGACGGGTTCACCTACCCCGTCTTCGTGAAGCCGGCCCGTTCCGGTTCGTCGTTCGGGGTCAGCAAGGTGACGAGCAAGGACGAATTGGCGGCCGCGATCGAGACCGCCGCGCAGTACGACTCGAAGGTGCTGGTCGAAGAGGCCGTCGTCGGAAGTGAGGTCGGGTGCGCCGTGCTCGGGAACGACGGGGAACTCTTCGTCGGCGAGGTCGACCGGATCGCCCTCTCGCACGGCTTTTTCCGCATCCACCAGGAAGACGCCCCCGAAAGCGGCTCCGGAAACTCGACGCCCATCGTGCCCGCCGACATCCCGGCCGGTATTCGGGAAGAAGTCCAGGAGACGGCGAAGGCCATCTACCGCGCTCTCGGGTGCCGGGGGCTGGCCCGCGTCGACATGTTCCTCACCGGAGACGGCACGGTGGTCCTCAACGAGGTCAACACCCTGCCCGGCTTGACGTCCTACAGCCGCTACCCCCGGATGATGGCCGCCGCCGGGGTGCCGCTGTCCGAACTGATCGACCGGGTGCTTTCGCTGGCCCTGGACGGGAACGACCGGTGAACGACGACTTCGCCTTCGTCGACGAGGTGGTGCCCGGCATCCGCTGGGACGCCAAGTACGCCACCTGGGACAACTTCACCGGCAAACCCGTGGACGGCTACCTCGTCAACCGGATCGTGGGCACGAAGACCTTGTGCGCCGCCTTGGCAGACGCGCAGGAAAAGGCCGCGTCCCTCGGCTTCGGCCTGCTCCTCTGGGACGGCTACCGCCCGCAGCGCGCGGTGGCCTGCTTCCTGCGCTGGGTGGACCAGCCGGAAGACGGCCGGACGAAGCTGTGGCACTACCCGAACCTCGACCGCCGCGCGATGTTCGCCAAGGGGTACGTCGCCGCCAAGTCGGGCCACAGCCGGGGCAGCACCGTCGACCTGACCCTCTACCACCTCGCCACCGGCGAGCTCGCCGCCATGGGCGGCGGCCACGACCTGATGGACCCGATCTCCCACCACGGCGCCCCGGGGATCTCGCCCCGCGAAGCCGGGAACCGCCGCTGCCTGAAGTCCATCATGGAGGACTGCGGGTTCGCCGCGTACGAACGCGAATGGTGGCACTACGGCTTGACGGACGAGCCCTACCCGGACACCTACTTCGACTTCCCCGTCGCGTAGAGCGAAATGGGCAGCCGGACGGTGACGCGCAGCCCGCCGTCCGGTCGCGGCGTGAGGGTGAGCGTCCCGTCGTGGGCCTGGGTGATGCTCTTGACGATGGCGAGGCCGAGGCCGACCCCCGCCTGGTCGGTCCGGATGCGCCCGGTACCGCGCCGGAAGGGCTCCGCGAGGGTGCTGACCAGGGCGGGAGCGAGGTGTTCGCCCGTGTTCTCGACGGTGAGCACCGCTCGCCCCGGCTCGGCACCCGTCGTGACCCACACCGCGCCCCGCTCGGGCAGGTTGTGAACGATTGCGTTGTGCACCAGGTTCGTCGTCAGCTGCAGCAGGAGCGCCGGTGAGCCGAGAGCGGCCGTCATGTCACCGGACGTCTCGACGGTGACCCCGCGCTTCTCGGCCAGGGGCAGCAACGTCTCGGCGGCTTCCTCCGCCACCAGGGACAGGTCGACGCGGTCGCGGCTGAACGACCGCTGTTCGGCCCGGCTGAGCAGCAGGAGGGCCTCGGTGAGTTCGATCGCCCGGGCGTTCACGACGCGAAGGCGTTCGTCCAGCTCGCCGGTGGCGCGCTCGGGGTCGTTGCGGGCGACGTCCAGCAGGCTCTGGGTGATCGCCAACGGCGTGCGCAGTTCGTGGGAGGCGTTGGCGGCGAACCGCCGCTGCTCGGCGACGTGCGCCTCGAGCCGGGCGAGCATGGTGTCGAAGGCGTCGGCGAGTTCGCGGAACTCGTCGGTGCGGCCGGGCAGCCGGATGCGGTGGGCGAGCGACCCGCTCGCGGCGACGCGCGTGGCGTCGGTGATGCGCGTCAGCGGCGCGAGCATCCGGCCGGCGAGGACCCACCCGCCGAGCAGCCCGAACACCAGCAGGAAGACGATCACGGCGGCCATGAACGGGACGAACGCGCGCACCAGCACACTGCGGTTGATCCAGAAGTTGCCCTCGGTGGTGATCCAGCCGTTGGGCAGGAAGTACAGGTAGAAGGCCAGCACCGCGGCCATCAGCAGGAGGCCCGCGAGCATGACGAAACCGGCGTAGCTCAGGGTCAGTTTGAGGCGGGCGCTCGGCCCGGGTTCCCTATCCACGGTGCTCTTCCCCGGTGTCGATGCGGTAGCCGACGCCCGGGACGGTGGCGATGATCCCGGGCTCGCCCAGCCGTTTGCGCAGCACGGAAACGGTGATCCGCACGGCGTTGGTGAACGGGTCCGCGTTCTCGTCCCACGCGCGCTCCAGCAGCTCTTCGGCGCTGATCACCCCGCCCTGGGCGGCGACGAGGACTTCGAGCACGGCGAACTGCTTGCGCGTCAGGGCCACGTAGCGGCCGTCGCGGTAGACCTCGCGGCGGAACGGGTCCAGGCGCAGACCGGCGATTTCCTGCACGGGCGGCCGGTTGTGCGCGCGCCGCCGGTCGAGGGCGCGCAGGCGCAGCACGAGTTCCCGGAGTTCGAACGGCTTCGTGAGGTAGTCGTCCGCGCCGAGCCCGAACCCGGTGGCCTTGTCGTCGAGCCGGTCGGCCGCGGTGAGCATGAGGATCGGCAGGCCGCTGCCGGAGGCGACGATGTGCCGGGCGATCTCGTCCCCGGACGGCCCGGGGATGTCGCGGTCGAGGACGGCGATGTCGTAGCTGTTGACGCCCAGCAGTTCCAGCGCGGTGTCGCCGTCGCCGGCGATGTCCGCCGCGATGGCCTCCAGCCGGAGGCCGTCGCGGATGGCGTCGGCCAGGTAGGGCTCGTCCTCGACGATCAAGACACGCACCCTCCCGATGCTACGAGCGGGCGCCTATCGGCTGCATATCGGAAACCGCGTACGCGACGGCAACACCGCGCGGCCTTGACTGGCCGCCATGACCTCCAGCCAACGCACGTCCCTCGGCCGGGGACACGGCGCCGTCCCGGACGGCCTGCCGGTCTTCGACGACTCACCAGCGGTGGCCAACCTCGATCCGGGCCTGCTCGACGCCCTGCGCCGGGCCGCGGCGGACGCCGCGGCCGACGGCGTGGCGTTCGTCGTCAACGGCGGCTGGCGGTCCTGGGCGTACCAGGAGCAGCTCCGGCGGGAGGGGATCGCGAAGCACGGCTCGGAAGCCGAAGCGGCCCGCTGGGTGACGACGCCGGACCGGTCGGCGCACGTGCGAGGGCAGGCGGTCGACGTCGGTCCGCCCGCCGCCCGGGCGTGGCTGGCCGAACACGGTGCCCGGTACGGGCTGTGCCAGATCTACCGCAACGAACCGTGGCACTACGAACTGCGGCCCGAAGCCGTCGAACACGGGTGCCCGCCCCGGTACGCCGATCCGTCCCAGGACCCGAGGATGCGGTAGTCGCCGGAGTTTGTACGCCTTCTGTACGGCCGTGCCCGAACATCCTCGGCATGCTGAGAACGGGCCTGTTCACGCTCATCGCCGTCCTGTGCGCCGCCCTGCTCCCGGTGACGGCGGGCGCCGCACCCGCGCCGGGGGTGCGGGCGAGCTACGCGAACCCGGTGCGGACCGACGGCCACGTCGACGCCGCCGCCACGATCGACCGGCTGCGGGCGATGAACGCCGACACCTACGCCTTCCTCGTCCAGAACGAGACCGACTGGCACGACCTCGAGGCGTTCCTGCCCGGGGCGCAGACGGCCGGGCTGACCGTCTGGGCCTACCTCGTGCCGCCGACCGAGTGCCCCGGCGGCACGACCTGCGCGGACTACCTGCCCCACCAGAAGGACTACACCGCCTGGGCGAAGGCCATCGGGGTGCTGCACCAGGCCGGTGCAGTTGCCCACCAGGTAGTCCAGCCCCAGGGTCGACAGGTAGTCCGCCTTGGCCGGCACGAGGATCCGCTCGCTCGCCACGATCGCCGTCTTGGTGACCAGGCCGAAGTTCGGGGCGCAGTCGATGAGGACCAGGTCGTACTCGGCGAAGGAGCCGTCCGCCAGGGCTTGTCGCAGGCAGCCGTGCAGGTCCAGGAACCGCCGTTTCGACCCGTCCAGGGTCGTCGTACCGCCGAGCAGCGCGGCGAGCTCGAGATCGATGTCGATGAGGCCGAGGTGGGAAGAAATCAGGTCTAGCCGCCCACCCGTGCCGTCGAGGACCTTGTTCACCCGTTCCGGCGACACGACGAGGTGGGACAGCGGGATGTCCCGGCCCGGCATTTCCGCGCCGTACCACTGCTTGATCGTGCGCTTGTCCGCCAGCCGTTCGTGCCAGTCGTCGATCGAGAAGAACGAGAACGTCAGGTTGGTCTGCGGATCGAGGTCGATGAGGAGGACCCGCAGGCCGCGGCTCGCGGCCACCGCCCCGAGGTTCGCGGTCAGCGTCGTCTTGCCCACGCCGCCCTTGTAGTTCATGACCGCCACGACCCGCATGCGCACTCCCCGGTGGTCTCGTTCCCCGCGGCCGTTTGTAGTACGCGGGTGGACGGACCGGCGGGAATCGCCCGCAACTGTCCGGGAACTGTCCACGATGTGGCCAGTGCCGCTAGCGGGGGACCACCGTCATCGGCAGGCTCTCGGGGTACGCGGCCGACGTGAACTTCACCCGGACCGGGCGGCCCGGCACCGGGACCAGCCGCCAGCGGGCCGCCACCGTGGCCAGCGTGATGACGATTTCGTTCTGGGCGAAGCGGTTTCCGATGCACTGGCGGGTGCCCGCGCCGAACGGCACGAACGCGCCCTTCGGGATTTCGGCCGCCCTCTCCGGGGTCCAGCGGCCGGGGTCGAAGCGGTCCGGGTCGGGGAACGAGGCCGGGTCGTGGTGGAGGGCGTGCGGGCTGACGATCACCTCGGCGCCCTCCGGCAGGCGGGTGCCGCCGAGGTCGACCTCGGTCAGGGTGCGGCGCATCAGCATCCACAGCGGGTACAGCCGCAGGACCTCGTCGACCACCTGCCGGACGTAGGTGAGCCGGGGGAGGTTGTCGATCGTCACCGGGCCGCCGGCCAAAACCTCGTCGACCTCGGCGTGCACGCGGGCCTCGATGTCCGGGTGCCGGCCGAGCTCGTGGAACGTCCAGGCCAGCGCCAGCGCCGTCGTCTCGATGCCGGCGGTGAGCAGCGTGAGCACCTCGTCGCGGGCCTGCTCGTCGGTCATGCCGGCCAGCAGCAACGTCGAGAGCAGGTCGCCGCGGTCGGTGCCGGCGCGCCGCCAGTCGCGGATGACCTCCATGGTGATGCCCTGCATCCGGGCGATCGCCTCGTCGAACCGGCGGTTGCCGGGCACCGGCAGCTTTTCGACGAACTTCGGCGACAACGCGCGAATCATTCCCTGCTGGATGATCACGTAAATCGACCGGCGCGCTTCGGCGATCGCGGCTTTCCCCAGTTCGGTGGAAAACAGCGCCTCGCCGACGATCGTCACCGCGAGGCTCTGCATGTCGTCGTCGACCGGCCGCACTTCGCCGGCTCGCCAGGAGCCGCTCAGGTCCGCCGCCGCGCGCCGCATGATCCCCGCGTACGCGGCCAGCCGGTCGCGGTGGAACGCCGGTTGCATCAGCCGGCGTTGCCGCAAGTGGAACTCGCCGTTCGAAAGCACCAAGCCATTTCCGACGAACGGCCGGAACTTGTCGAACATTGCGCCCTTGCGGAACTTCGGTCCCTCGTTGACCAGCACTTCGTGCGCCAATCTCGGGCTCGCAACGAAGTAGACGGGCGCCGGGCCGAGATAGAGCTTCACGATCTCGCCGTCCGCGGGCAATGCGTCGGTGAATGCGAAGCGTTGCCTCAGCAGTGCCGGAGTGTGCCCGAGAAAAGGCCACCGGCCCGGGGCAACGGGGACGCTCATGCATACTCCTCGTTGCGCCATTGTGTGGATTTTCCAACGAGACGGCTCACGGTAGGCGCGTCCGGTCGAACGGGGCAGTGCCCGATCGGGTGGTGCGGGCTCACGCGGATGGCCCAGTAGCCGAACCGTCGGGAATCGCTAAGCTCTTTCCGGTCCGATCAGATTGAGAAGGTGTTGCCCGTGACACGATCACCGGAATGGGATCCGCCGGGTATCGATTTCCCCGTGCGTGCCGTCGAGCGGGCCCACGGCGGTGTCGTCGCGGTGAACGCCGGAATCGGCCGCGAGATCTGATGCGGACGCCACCCATGCCGATGGTCGATTCCGAGCCGGACCAGCCCGCCGCACCCGGTGCGCGCCGCGGCCGGAGCGTGCTCGCCCGGAAATGGGCGTACCTGCTCAGCGGCGTGACCGTCGTGTCGCTGAGCCGGGACGAGCTCGACGTGGAGCTCCGGGGCCTGCTCGACGAGCTCTGCGAAACCCTGCACCGCGCGTCCCCGGACCTGGCCCCGGCCGAGCGGATCGGCGCGCGGCTGGTGGCGCTCGGCTACGTCGGCGAGCCCGGGCTGCGGTGCACGCTCGAAGTGCTCGGCAAGGGCCTGCCCGCGCTGCCCGAACTCCAGGTGGTGGCGGGCGCCGCGGACCGGATCGTCGCCGCACTGGGCGCGCTCTCCTGCGGCTTCCTGCTCGCGCACGAGCGCAGCGTCCTCGACCAGCAGGAGATCATGCACCTGTCGCTGCTCAAGGCGGTGCGGGACGCGCAGTGGAACCTCAAGCAGAGCGAAGCGCGCTTCGAAGAGGTGGTGGCGTCGTCCGCGAGCGGGATCGCGGTCGTCGCCCTCGACGGCCGGATCGTGCGGGCCAACGCGGCGCTGGCCGACATGCTCGGGCACCCGGTCGGCGAGCTGGCCGGCTCGGTGCTCTACGACGTCGTCCACCCCGAGTCCGTCGAAGTCCTCCGGGCCGCGATGACGGCGCTCCTGGACGGCGGCAAGGAGCGGATCCGGCAGTCGGAGCGGCTGCTGCGCAAGGACGGCGACGTCGTCCGCATCTCGCTCACCGCGTCGCTGCTGCGCGACGCCGAGGACCGGCCCGCGCACTTCGTCGTCGTGATCGAGGACGGCACCGAGCTCATGCTGCTGCAGGGCGAGCTGAGCCGCCAGGCCCTGCACGACGTCCTCACCGGCCTGCCGAACCGCCAGTATTTCGGCACCCACTTGGAGACGGCGCTGCGGCGCGCCGACCCGGCGTACGGTGTCACGCTGTTCCACGTCGACCTCGACGCGTTCGGCATGGTGTGCAACAGCCTCGGCCGCCGGGTCGGCGAACAGCTGCTGGTGCACTTCGCGCAGCGGCTCAAGGCGGTGATGGCCCGCGAGAACGCGATGATCGCGCGGTTCCACAGCGACGAGTTCGGCATCCTCGTCGAGAACACCGAGTCGACGCCCGACATCGACACCATCGTGCGCGCGATCAACGACGAGCTCGCCGAGCCGTTCTTCGTCGACGGCCACGGGCTCGCCCTGTCGGCCAGCGCCGGGGTCGTGCACCGGCCCGCGAAGGGCATCGACCCGCTGGAGCTGCTGCGCCAGGCCGACCAGACGCTGCGGCGTGCCAAGGCGCGGCGGTGCGGCCAGTGGAAGATGTTCGACCGCGAGGCCGACGCCCACGACCGGCGGACGCAGGCGGTGGCCGTCGGCATGGCCGGTGCCTGGGAGCACGGCGAAATCGGCGTGCGCTACCGGCCGATGGCCCGGCTGGCCGACGGCGAAGTCGCCGGCGTCGAGGCGCGCCTGCACTGGAACCGGCCGGACGACACCGCGCTTTCGCACGAGTGCTGCGTGGAACTCGCCGAGCCGACCGGGCTCATGCTGCCGCTCGGCGACTGGCTGCTGCGCGCCGCGAGCCGGCAGGGCGAATGGTGGCGGCAGCGCGTGGGTTTCGGCCTCCCGGTGGTCGCCGGCCTGACCGGGCACCAGGTGTCGGACGACGCGCTCGGCACGCGTGTCACGCGGCTGCTGCGGGACACCGGCCTGCCGCCCGATCAGCTGCTGGTCGGCGTCCCGGCCGGGGCGCTCCCGGTGTCCGGCGTGATCGAGAACGTCACCGCGCTGGCCGACCTCGGCGTGCACGTCATGCTCGACGAGTTCGGGCTGGGCCCCGACGACCTGCGGGCGATCGAGGACCTCCCGGTCGACATCGTGCGCGTCCACCAGCGGCTCGCCGAATGGCAGGCGTGGTCGGATTCGACGTTCCTCAGCGCGCTGGTGCCGCTGGTCCGGCAGGTCGGCGCGACGCTCGTCGTCGACGGGATCCACACCGAGGACCAGGCGGACTGGTGGCGCACGGCGGGCGCCGACCTGGCGACCGGCGACTACTTCGGCGTGGCCAGGCCGCCGGCCGAACTCGCCGCGCAGTTCGCCGGCGCCTGAGGCGGCCACCGGGTCAGGCCGACGGCGACCAGCACGACCGCCATGCCGCCGACGACCCGGGGCGTCAGCGGTTCGCTCAGGAAGATCGCCCCGAGGGCCACCGACACCACGGGCAGCAGGTAGCCGACCGTCGCCGCGGCCGTCGGGCCTTCGTCGGCGATGAGCCGGTAGTTGAGGTAGAAGGTGATCCCGGTGCCGAACACGCCCAGGATCGTCACCGCGACGACGGCGGTGAGCGTCAGCTGCGGTGCCGTGGACGCGACCGGCAGCGCGAGGGCGGTCAACGCGGTGGCGGTCATCAGCTGCGCGGCCGAGAGCGCGAGCGGAGCACCGTCGGGCGGCAGTTTCCGGGCCATGTAGGCGAATGCGATCGCGTAGCTGAGGCCGGCGCCGAGCAGGGCCAGCGCACCCGCGCTCAGCAGTCCCGCCTGCTGCCACGGCGCGAAGATCACCACGATGCCGGCGAACCCGAGGGGCAGCCCCAGCAGCCGCGCGCGGTTCAGCCGTCGTTCCGTCCCGAGCGCGACGCCGATCAGCAGCGACCACAACGGAGTGGTGGCGTTCATGACGCCGGCGACACCGGAATCGACTGTGCGTTCCCCGATGCCGAACAACGCGAACGGCAGCGCGTTGCAGAAGAACGCGGCGACGACCAGCCGCGCCCAGGTACCGCGGTCCCGTGGCAGCCGCTGCCGGGCCGCGAACGCCAGGCCCAGCAGCGTCAGCGCGCCGAGGGCGCACCGGACGAGGGTGAGGTGGACGGGGCTCAGCCCGGTCAGGGCCAGCTTGATCCAGAGGAAGCCCGAGCCCCACAGCAGGGCCAGGACCACCATGCGGGCCGAAGCGCCCCGTCCACCGTTCATGCGATCAACGGTGCCCAGAAAGATCTGTCAGGACAAGTGAAGAGTTCTGGACGGAGTCTTAAGGTCTTCTACAGCTTCGCGGCGCCAAAGCCGGTCGCCGAGCAGGGCCAGTGCGGCGGGCAGCAGCACGCCGCGGACGATCGTCGCGTCGAGCAGGATCGCGAACGCCATCCCGAGACCGAGCATCTTGTACTCGATCGCGGCGAGGCTCAGGAAGACGCTGAACACGCCGGTCATGATCAGCGCGGCGCTCGTCACCACGCCGGAACTGCTCGCGGTGCCCTCGACGATCGCCTGCCGGGCGGGCACCCCCGGCCGGCGCCGTTCGCGGATCCGGCTGAGGATGAACACGTGGTAGTCGGTGCTGAGGCCGAACAGCAGCACGAAGAGGAACAGCGGCAGCCAGCCCAGCACGCCGCCGTAGGGCGTGAAACCCAGCAGTGGCGCGAAAAAGCCGCCCTGGAACACGAGGGTGAGCACGCCGTAGGCCGCGCCGGCCGACAGCAGGTTGAGCAGGATGGACACGACCGGCACCGCGACCGAGCGGAACACCACGAGCAGCAGGACGAACGCCAGCAGCAGGATGAACCCGAACGTGTACGGCGCCCGGGCGAGCACCTGCGTGGTGAAGTCGTGCGCTTCCGCGGTCCGGCCCGCCACCGCGTAGCCGACCCCGTCGACCCGCCCGACCGTCCGCGGCAGCAGCGTTTCGCGCAACGCCGTGAGCGTGCGGCTGGCCGCTTCGTCGTTGCCGGTGCCGCCGAGCGGGATCCGGACGACCAGTGCCTGGTCCACCGGAACGACGCAGGCGGGCTGCGGGACCTGGGCGGTGAGTTCCCCGATCGCCCGGCGCAGCGCCGGCGTGTCGACCGGGCCGCCGCGGGTGTTCCAGAGGACGACGTGCGCGGGCATGGTGATCCCGGGAAACGCTTCCTGGACGCGCGCGGCCGCGTCGATCACCGGGATGCTGCGCGGCAGGCTCTCGGTCGGCGCCGGGTCCTGCAGCCGCATGCCCAGCGCGGGCACCGTCAGCAGCACCAGCAGCGCAGTGGCGGCTCCGCTCCAGAGCGCGGGCCGCCGGGTGACGACGGTGGCCACGCCGGCCCAGAACCGCGAGCGGGTCCGGCGCCGGCCCAGCCACGGGATCCGGCCGCGGTCGACGCGGGAGCCGAGCAGCGAGAGCGTCGCGGGCAGCACCGTCACCGCGGCCAGCACGGCCAGCCCGACGACGAGGACCGTGCCCACGGTCAGGCCGCGGAGGTTGTCCAGGCCGGTGCACAGCAGGCCGGTCACGCACAGCACGACGGTCAGCCCGGACACGACGATCACGTGCCCCGACGTCCGCGCGGCGATGCGGATCGACTCCTCGACGCCGTGGGCGCGTTCCTCCCGGGCGCGGCGGAGGAAGAACAGCGAGTAATCGACGCCGACCGCCATGCCGATCAGCAGCGTGATCGCGGAAGTCGCGCTGTTGACCGGGATCCAGTCGTCCACAACGGACAGGAAGCCGAACGTCGCGAACACCGCGGTGCCCGCGAGCAGGACCGGGACCGCGGCCGCGACCAGCGAGCCGAACACGACCAGCAGGATCAGCACGGTGATGGGGAGCGAACGGGCTTCCGACCGCCCGATGTCGTCCTTGATGCTCTTGTCCACCGCGCCGGCCACGCTGAGGTCGCCGGCCTGCGCGAGCCGGACACCGGGGTGCCGGGCGGCGACCGCGTCGACGGCCGCGGTCGCCGTCGCGAGGCGGGCCCGGATTTCGGCGCCGCTGCCGGTGATCCGGAAGGTGACCAGTTCCGACCGGCGGTCGGCGGAGACCTGGGAGCGGATGTCCGCGGCCGCGCCCGACGTCGTCAACGTGGTGACGAGGTCGGCGGCGGCCGGGCGGGACCGGGGCTGGACGAGGACGTTCTCCCAGAAGGGTTCGCGGGTGGACTGGCGGTCGAGGACGGCTTGGCCGGTGCCGGCGTCGCCGGCGGGGCTCGACCGCGCGTCGGTGCCGGGGACGAACGCGCCGACGGCCCAGGCCAGCGCGACGAGCGCCAGCCAGCCGAGGATCGCGGCGGCGCGGTGCCGCAGCGACCAGTTCGTGACGCGTTCGGTCACCGGCACCCGCCGGTGAGCCGGGGTGCCTGCAGGCAGCATGAACTAAGGTCCTTTTCTGAAGGAGTGATCCGAGGAGAACTCGCCCTCGGGCGAGGTGGTTGCTTCTTCCTCCTGGGCCGCCGAGTTGCCGCTCGGCGGTCCAGGGTCGTCGGTCAGTCGACCTCCTTGAGCACGTGTTCGATGGACCGCAGGCGGTCCTGGACGTCCTTGAGCTGTCGCTCGGTTTCTTCCTGCGTCCGGACGGCTTTCTCGGCCAGCACGCGGTATTCGCTCTCGCGGGTGAGTGCCGCCTTGGCGCGCCAGGTCGAGGCCAGCTGCACGATCGCGATCGACAGCACGACGGTGATCAGGACGAAGACCCCGGCCACGCCGATGATCTCCTGCCACTGGTGCCAGTTCATGTCCGTCCCTCCTCGCCGTCCCCCTGGACGGACTCCGGTGTGGTGAGCGTCGGTACGGCGGCCGCGATCGCCTCCGGCGTCAGCGCGACGGAGAACGGGGTGAGCTCGTAGAACCGCAGCGTCTTGCCGTCTTCGCCGACCTCGAAGCTGGCGGTGACCAGCCCGGCGGCTTCGAGTTTGCGCAGGTGCACCTGCAGCAGCGCACGGCTGATCCGCAGCTCGCGGGCCAGCTTGCTGACGTAGGTGCGTTCGGCGTGCAGGGCCGCGACGATCCGCAGCCGGTGCGGGTTGCCGAGGGCGCCCAGCTGCCGCAGGAGCTCGTCGCCCGTCGTCCACATGCCAACAAAAGTTAGCAGGTGGACGGCGACGAGGCCATCGGGGTGATCCCCGAGATCACTTCGGGTGCTTCGGAGGGGTCAGCGCAGGGCTTTCCGGCGCCGGGTGATCGCGGCCGGGTCGAGGTTGGCGCGGGTGCCCGCGTCGTGGCCGTCGAGATAGCCGCTGCCGGACAGCCGGCGGGGGGAGGCAGCGCGCAGGTCGCCGTACTCCGAGTCGAATGCGTGCTGGACCAGCTGCGCGCGGTCGCGGACCACCAGTTCCGCCGATCGTTCGCCCGGGACCGCCGTGCGGACCGCTTCCTGCTCGGCGTGGGAAAGCCGTTCGTGGACCGCGCGGGCGAACCCGTGCAGCCACGTGCGGCGGTACGCGGCCAGGGACTCGCCCGGGAAGAAGCCGTCCGGCCGGACGCGGGTCAGCTGCGTGCTCGCCTGCAGCAGGAGGCTGGTGAACAGCAGCTCCACCCGGCCGAGGTCGGAGCGGAACCCGAACACCGTGACGCTCTCGACCTTCTGGCCGAGGCGGTGCAGCAGCGTCCGGCAGCGCAGCGGGTACGCGACCGAGGTGAGCAGGCTCGCCTTGTCGCGGCTGTACGGGTCGTTCATCGGGATCTTCAGCGTGCCGAGCTCGTCGGCGCTCGCCCCGGACGCGGCGAGCATCGCCTGGTCGATGCCGTACCGCGCGACGAGTTCGGCGGCCTTCTGGTTGTACGCCTCGGCTTCCGCCTCGGTGACCGCCGGGTCTTCGGCCTTCGCCAGCAGCTTGCGGATGCGCTCGAGCTGCGGGTCTGACTCGGTCATGCCCGAGAGGGTATTCGATCAGGTGTTCGGGCGTGTGGACCGGGTCGGCGTGTCGAGGTAGGCGTCGAGCGTGACCGCCAACGCCGCTTCGGGGGACGGTGCGAAGCTCGCGTCCGCCAAGCCGCCCCACAGCCACAGCTGGGCGAGGCCGTGCAGGGCCGCCCACAACGATGCCGCGACCAGCCGCAGGTCGGCGCCGGACCGCGCGACCGGCGTCGGCACGGCCGCCACCAGCACGGCGAACGTGTCGAACACCGCGCTCGCCGCGGCCGAGAGCGCCGGGTCGTCCGGGTCGACCAGGTCGCGGCGGAACATCAGCTCGAACATCGCCGGGTTGGTCAGTGCGAAGTCGAGGTAGCTGTGGCAGGCCGCGGTGAGCCGCTCCCGCGGTGAGGTGCCCGGCAGCGTCTCGCGGCGGGCGAGCAGGTCGGCGTAGCCGCGGGTCGCGACGGCGGACAACAGCTCGGCCCGGCCCGAGAAGTGCCGCAGCGGCGCGCCGTGCGAAACGCCGGCCGCCTTGGCGATTCCGCGCAGCGTGACCGCGCCGACGCCCTCGCTGGCGAGCAGCTCCGACGCCGTCGTGATCAGGCGATGCCGGGTGCCCACGCCTCGTCCAGTGCCACCGGGAGCAGGTCCGGGCGCTTGGGGAGGAAGCCGTCGCCGGGCTGGCGGCCGATCAGCCGGTTGCGCGTGCGCGTCACCGCCACCGGCAGGACCTCCCGGACCAGCCACTGCAGGTCGGCGCGCCGGCTGCCGGGCGCCGCGGAGCCGGGCAGCGGCGCGAGCCAGGCGGGGTCGTGGTCCAGGCCGAGCCGGGCGAGCACGTAGGCGGCGAGCCGGCGGTGGCCGTGGGCGGACAGGTGCAGCCGGTCGGGACCGAAGTAGCGCGAATCGGTGACGGCCTGGTCCGGCCACAGGTCGATGAGCCGGGCGCCGTAGCTGACGGCCGCTTCCCGGACGGCTTCGTTGAGCGCGACGATCCGCGGCCGCATCCGGCTGCCCAGCGGCATCCGGTGGGAGACGTCGCTGAGCGTGAACGTGACGACCACGGGCGCGATCTCGGTGCACGCGCGGATGGCGGCGTCGACCCGCCGGGCCACCGTGCGCGCGTCCCAGCCGCGGCTCATGACGTCGTTGCCGCCGCCGAAGAGGGCGATCAGGTCGGGAGCCAGCCGCGTGGCCGCCGGGACCTGCTCGGGCACGATCTGGTCGAGCCGCCGCCCGCGGACCGCGAGGTTCGCGTAGCGGAAGCCCGGCTGGTCCTCCGCCAGCCGCGCGGCGACGAAGTCCGCCCAGCCGCGGTAGCGCCGCCGGTCCGGGTACGGGTCGTCGAGGCCTTCGGCGCAGCTGTCGCCGAGGACGACGAAACGGTGGTAGCTCATCCGGTCTCCGTAACCCGTGGTTCACCTTGCGGACACTGTCTATCAAACTGATGTAGACGGTGTCTACTTCGGGTTCACCCCGGGCCCCTGACAAACCGGTGCCCCGCTTCGTCATACCGGTCGAAGCCCACCGAACAGGGGAGAACGACCATGAAGATCGCCATCGTGCTCGGCAGCACCCGCCCGGGCCGCGTGGGGGACCAGGTGGCCCGATGGGTGCACGAGCGGGCCGCGCGCCGGGGTGACGCCGAGTTCGCCGTGCTCGACCTGCGCGACCACCCGCTGCCCCACCTCGAGCAGCCGCCGGGCTTTTCGGGCCGGTACCTGGACGAGCGCACCCGGGCCTTCGCCGCCGTCGTCGCCTCGTGCGACGGGTTCGTCTTCGTCACGCCGGAGTACAACCACTCGGTTCCCGGGGTGCTCAAGAACGCCCTGGACCACGTCTACGTCGAGTGGAACACCAAGGCGGCCGGGTTCGTCTCCTACGGCGGGGCCGGTGGCGCCCGGTCGGTCGAGCAGCTGCGGCTGGTCTGCGGTGCCCTGCAGCTGGCCGACGTGGCCCCGCAGGTGACGCTGCCCCTGACGACGGAATTCGAGGACGGCGTCTTCGCGCCGGGTGCGCACCAGTTCGCCGCGCTGGACACCCTGCTCGACCACGTCGTCGCCTGGAGCACCGCCTTGGCGCCGTTGCGGGCCGGTGAGGCGGAGGCGGCGGTCAGGAGCCGGCTCGACGAGGTCGTCGAAGCCCTGCGCGCCAAGGATCCGGAGGCGCTGCGCGGGGTCTACGCGCCGGACGTCGTGTCCTTCGACGTCGAGCCGCCGTTGCAGCACGTCGGGGTCGACGCGAAGCTGGAGAACTGGGCGAAGGTGTTCACCCTCTTCGAGAAGGTGGACTACGAGCTGCGCGACCTGACCGTCACGGTGAGCGCCGGCCTGGCCGTCGGCCACGGCTTCGGCCGGGTCAGCGGCACGCTGCCGACCGGGGCGGCCGTGGCCGGCATGTGGGTCCGGGTCACCTTCGTCTTCCGGCACCTCGGCGACGGCTGGGTGATCGTCCACGACCAGGCGTCCGTGCCGTTCGACCTGGCGAGCGGGCGGGGGGTGACCGACCTCGAGCCGTGACGACGGCGAACTATACGAACGGTCGTGCTACCTTCGGCTGATGAACGTCGACGGCGTGTACGTGGGGGAACCCAGCGTCCTGGGGCACCGGCGGAACCGGCAGGTGCTCAGCGCGATCACGAAAGCCCGGGTCACCGCGCCGGAGCTGACCCTGACCGAGCTGAACCTCGACGGCGACCGGCAGGCCGACCTGACCGTGCACGGCGGGGTCGACAAAGCGGTTTACGTCTACCCCGCCGAGCACTACCCGGCTTGGCGCGAGGACGGCTTCGAGGCCGCGGTGGCCGATTTCGGGGAGAACGTCTCGCTGAGCGGGGTCACCGAGGACGACGTCCGGATCGGGGACGTCTGGGCCTGGGGTGACGCGCTCGTGCAGGTCTCGCAGCCGCGGTCGCCCTGCTTCAAGCTCGCCATGAAGACCGGCCGCAAGGACGTCACGCCGCTGATGATCGACAGCGGGCGCAGCGGCTGGTACCTGCGCGTCCTGCGGCCGGGCACGGTACCGACGTCGGGTGCGGTCGAGCTGGTGGAACGCGCGGACGGGCCGACGATCGCCGAGGTCTACGTCGTGTCCTTCGCGAACTACGGGCAGCTGCCGGAGGAGCGGGTCGAAGCGGCGCTGGACTTCGCCGACCGCGTCCTCGCCACGCCGGCCCTGTCGAAGTCGTGGAGCGCCGGCGTCCAGTCCACTGTGGACCGCTGGCGGGCCCGGCGTGCCGGTTGACGGCCGCCTCGCCCGCGGCGACGCGACCCGGCGCCTGGTGCTGCGCCGGGCGGTGGACGTCGCGTCCGTCGACGGACTGGCGGGGCTTTCCCTCGGCAGGCTGGCGACGGAGCTGGAGCTGAGCAAGAGCGGCGTGTTCGCGCTGTTCGGCTCCAAGGAGGAACTGCAGCTCGCGACGATCGACGCCGCCTTGGCGATCTTCCGTTCGCACGTCGTCACGCCCGCGCTCGAGGTGCCGCCGGGGCTGCCGCGGCTGCGTGCGGTGTGCGAGAAGTGGCTGGACTACTCGGAACGGCGGGTCTTCCCGGGCGGCTGTTTCTTCTTCAACGTCGGCGCGGAGTTCGACGCGCGGCCCGGCCGGGTCCACGACGCGGTGGCTTCCGCGAGCGGCGCGTTCGCCGAGTTCGTCCGGGCGACGGCCCGCGAGGCGGTCGCCATGGGGCACGTGGCCGCCGACCCGGAAGTCCTGGCGTTCGAGCTCCACGCACTGGGCCGCGCGGCCAACGCCGACGCGGTCCTCAACGGCGGAACGCAGGCGTACGCCCTGGCCAGGCGGGCGATCCACGCCCGCCTGGCCGGCTGACGCTACTTCCAGTCCACCTGCGGGGAGCGGTAGAAGTCGATCCCCTGCAGCACCCAGCGCGGCGCCTGCTTCGCCAGCCGGAGCCGGTAAGCCGCCCAGTCGTGCGTCGACTTCGGGGACCAGCCGATCTCCGCGATGCCCGGCAGGCGCGGGAACGCCATGTACTCGATGTCGTCGCTGGTCCGGATCGTCTCCGTCCACAGCGGCGCTTCGACGCCCGCGACCTGGCTCTCGCCGACGCCGGTCACCAGCGACGCGGGATCCCAGTCGTAGCCGTCGCGGACCTCGACCAGCGCGGCCCAGTCCTGGCCGAGCGGCGTTTCCGGGTTGTACTTCATGTCCAGGTACGCGTAGTTCGCCGGCGACATCAGGATCTTGCTGCCGCGCGCCGCGGCCGCCGCGACACTCGGGTTGTCGCCGCCGAAGTCCCAGTACTGCGGGACCGCCGACGCCGGCGGGTTCGACTTCGCGATCTCGTGCCAGCCGGTCACCTTCTTGCCGTACTTGGCCACGATCGGCTGCACCTTCTGCTCGAAGGCGATGTAGTCCGCGGGCGGCGTCGAGTGGGCTTCGTCGCCGCCGATGTGCAGGTACGGGCCGGGGGTGATGGCCGCCAGCTCGCGCACGACGTCCTCGACGAACTTGTACGTGACCGGCGAGGAGATGCACAGCGAGCTGTAGCCGACCTCGGTGTCCGTGCGGACCGGGACGGCCTTGCCGTCGCAGTTCAGTTCCGCGTACGTCGACTGGGCCGCGTTCGTGTGGCCCGGCATGTCGATCTCCGGGATCACCGTGATGTGCCGCGACGCCGCGTACGCGACGATGTCCCGGTACTGCGCCTGCGTGTAGTAGCCGCCCGGGTCGCCGTCGACCGCGGTCCTGCCGCCGACGGTCGCCAGCTTCGGCCAGCTCTTGATCTCGATGCGCCAGCCCTGGTCGTCGGCCAGGTGCAGGTGCAGCGTGTTGACCTTGTACTGGGCGATCTGGTCGATGTACAGCTTCACCTGGTCGGGCCGGAAGAAGTGCCGGGCGACGTCGAGCATCGCGCCGCGCTCGGCGAACCGGGGGTAGTCGAGGATCGTGCCGCCGGCGACGGTCCACGTCCGGTGCTGCACGCGGTGCGCCTCGATCGCCGACGGCAGCAGCTGCCGCAGCGACTGGACGCCGTCGAACAGCCCGTCCGCGGTGTTCGCCTTGACCGTGACGCCGTCGCGCGCGACCTTCAGCTCGTAACCCTCGGTGCCGATCCGCGGGTCGTGCCCCAGCTTCAGCGCGATGGCCGGCAGGCCCACGGCGTGCGGGACGACCGGCAGCGGGTAGCCGGTGGCCGGGCGGAGCAGGCCGCGCAGGTAGTCCGCGACCTGGCCCGCGCCGCGGTCGGCCGCGATCACGGTGAACGGCGTGAGCCGGAAGTCGCCGCGCGGGTCGGCTTTCGCCGAGACGGGCGCCGGGACGACGTCGGTCACGCTGCGTTCGGGAACGGCCGGCGCCGCCACCGCGGAAGCGGGCACGGCGACCGCCGCGAGACTCACGACAGCCGTGGTCAGGACGGCTCTGGACAAGCGCATCGAGGCACCTCCGGTCGGGAACTCCCTCCAAAGGTACAGACCAGCCGCCGCATTTGGAACAACTCTTAACAAAGGGTCGGCGGTCAGCCGCGGAGGGCCGCCCGGATCGCCTCCAGGACGCTGGGGTCCTCGATCGTCGAGGGCACCGCCTCGTCGCGGCCGTCGGCGATCGCGCGCATCGTCTTGCGGAGGATCTTCCCCGACCGCGTCTTCGGCAGTGCGTCCACAATAGACACATCGCGGAACGCGGCGACCGGGCCGATGTCCCGGCGCACCATCGTCACGAGTTCGTCGCGCAGCCGGCCGGCGTCGACGTCCGCACCGGCCTTCAGCACCACGAACCCGCGCGGCAGCTGCCCCTTGAGCTGGTCGGCCACCCCGATCACGGCGCACTCGGCCACCGCCGGGTGCGCGGCCAGCACGGCCTCCATCGACCCGGTGGACAGCCGGTGCCCGGCGACGTTGATGACGTCGTCGGTCCGGCCCATGACGAACAGGTAGCCGTCTTCGTCGAAGTAGCCGGAGTCGCCGGTCAGGTAGTGGCCTTCGTAGCGCGAGAGGTAGGCCTCGCGGTACCGCTCGTCGTCGCCCCAGAGCGTCGGGAGCGATCCCGGCGGCAATGGCAGCTTCACGGTGATGGCGCCTTCGCGCCCGGCCGGCAGCTCCTCGCCGGCCTGGTCGAGGATGCGGACGTCCCAGCCGGGGACCGGCTTGGTCGCCGACCCCGCCTTGACGGCCATCGGCTCCAGGCCGCGCGGGTTGGCGGCGATCGGCCAGCCGGTCTCGGTCTGCCACCAGTGGTCGACGACCGGGACGCCGAGCTTCTCGTGCGCCCAGTGGTAGGTCTCGGGGTCGAGCCGCTCGCCGGCCATGAACAGCGTCCGGAACTCCTTCAGGTCGTACTTCGCCAGCTCGCGCGCGTCCGGGTCGACCTTCTTGACGGCCCGCAGCGCCGTCGGCGCGGTGAACAGCGCCTGGACGCCGTGCTCGGCGATGACCCGCCAGAACGCGCCCGCGTCCGGCGTGCCGACGGGCTTGCCCTCGTACATGACCGTGGTCGCGCCGACCAGCAGCGGCGCGTACACGATGTAGGAGTGCCCGACGACCCAGCCGACGTCGGACGCGGTCCACCAGACGTCGCCGGCGTGGACGTCGTAGACGGCCTCCATCGAATAGGCGAGTGCGACGGCGTGGCCGCCGGTGTCCCGGACGACGCCTTTGGGCTTCCCGGTGGTCCCGGACGTGTAGAGGATGTACAGCGGGTCGGTCGCCGCGACCGGCACCGGGTCGGCCGGGTCGGCGCCCGCCGCCAGCTCGCGCCAGTCGAAGTGGCGGCCTGCCGTGGCCGGCGCCTGCTCGCGCTGCAGCATGACGACGTGGTCCGGCTGGTGCTCGGTCATCCCCAGCGCGGCCTCGATGATCGGCTGGTACTCGACCACCCGCGTCGGCTCGATGCCGCCGGAGGCGGCCAGGATGACCTTGGGTTTCGCGTCCTCGATCCGCGCCGCCAGCTCCTTCGGCGCGAACCCGCCGAAGACCACCGAGTGCACGGCCCCGATCCGCGCGCAGGCCAGCATGGCGATCGCGGCCTCCGGCACCATCGGCAGGTAGACGATCACCCGGTCACCCTTGGTGACCCCCAGCGAACCGAGCGCCCCGGCGAAGCGCGCGACGGTGTCCCGCAGCTCCTCGTAGGTGTAGGTGCGAGCTTGCCCGGTCACGGGCGAGTCCCAGATCAGTGCGGCCTGGCCGCCGCGACCGGCCTCGACGTGCCGGTCCAGCGCGTTGTAGGAGGTGTTGAGTTCGGCGTCCGGAAACCAGCGGTAGAACGGCGGGCGGGTGTCGTCCAAGGCCCGCTGGGGCGCTCTGGTCCAGCTGATCGACCGGGCCGCGGCCAGCCAGAACGCGTCCCGCTCGGCCAGGCTGCGCCGGTAGGCTTCGGAGTACGCGCCCATGCTCCGCTCCTTCGCGTCGGACGTTCCGCCGATCCCCATCATGGCGCGGGAGCGGCGGGCGCGCCGGATTCCCGGCGGAAAGACCCGGCAACCTCACCGAGCCCGGGAGCGTCCTAAGCTGGACCGCGGGGAAACGCCGCGTGACGGCACGAACTGGACACAGACAGTGAGGGGAGCCCGGCGGTGAACGGACTCGCGAGCGCGTTGCTCTCGCTAGCCCATTCCTTGTTCGGCCCGGGCTTCTGCCCCGGCGAATGGGTCTGGGCCACGAGTGCGGCCGGCGCGCTGGTCGCGCTGCTCCCGCCGATCGGCGCGGTCGCCGTGTCGATCATCCGGAAGGGCACCGGCAACCGCTACGACGCCACGACGCTGGGCGTCTTCGCGGCGATCGGCCTGTTCAGCGCGCTGGTCATGCCGTGGCTGCTCTCCAACGGCGTCTCCGGCGTCTACCGTGCGGCGTACGCCAAGGAGAAGACCGGGCTGTCCGCGTCGGAGCTCGCGACGCTGAACGGTTCCGGCGGCTGCTGGGTGGACAACCAGCGGGAGTACCTGGGCGGCGGCCAGACCGTCTTCGACGTGTTCTCCTCGCAGCACGGCAAGGAGATCCCGTTCTTCGTCTACCTGCTGGCGTTCGTCGTCCTGGGCGCCGGCTCGCTGTTCTTCGTCATGCTGCAGGGCCGCACGGCCTTCCGCCGCGGTCCGAAGTGGCCGTCGCGGCTCTTCTGGATCCCGTTCGCCGCGATGCTCGTGTTCAGCGTCGGCATGGAGGCGAACACCGCGCTGCACTTCTGGCTCGGTTTCCTGCCGTTCAGCGTGCTGGGCCTGATCCCGGTCGCGATGGTCGGCCCGCCGCCGTGGTCGGTGATCAACCGGTCGGACCGGTCGGACACGCCGCCGCCGCGCCGCGAGCTCGAGCCGCAGGGCCCGCCGCCGTCGCAGGTCCAGCCGCGTCCGACCCCGCCGCCCCCGCCGCCGCCCCCGGTCAACCGGCCGTACCCGAAGACGGCGCTGGCGTCGGCGCCCGAGCCGCCGTCCCCGCCGGGCGGCATGCTGGCCGCGGCCCCGGGCCCGATCCCGCCGCCGCCCGGCTCCCGCAACGCCGGCGGCAGCCGCTACCGCCGCGTCAGGCAGCTCGGCGCGGGCGGGTTCGGCACGGTCTGGCAGGCCGTCGACACGCAGCTGAACCGCACGGTCGCGCTGAAGATCGCGCACGCGCCCGACCGCGACACGGCCGAGCGCATGCAGCGCGAGGCCCGCGCGCTCGCCGTGGTCAGCCACCCGAACTGCGTCAAGGTGTACGACCTGGCCGAGGAGCCGGACGGCCTCGCACTGGTGATGGAGTACCTCGAGGGCCGTCCGCTGGCCGAGCTGGTCGACGGGCAGGGACCGCTGGACGACGTCGCCGCGGGCCGCCTGTGGGCGACCATGGCGGGCGCGCTGGCGGCGGCGCACGAGAAGGGCGTCCTGCACCGCGACATCAAGCCGTCGAACATCGTCCTCGACCCGAGCGGCCTGGCCCACCTGATCGACTTCGGCATCGCCCGCAGCCAGGGCGATTCCAAGATGACGGCCACCGGGATGATGATCGGCACGCCCGACTTCGTGGCGCCGGAGCAGGCGATGGGCGCCCTGGCGTCCCCGGCGTCCGACGCGTGGCAGCTGGCGGCGACGATCAGCTACGCGCTGTCCGGCCAGCCCCCGCGAGGAACGCGCGAGACCCCGATGGCGGCGCTGATGGCGGCGGCCCGGGCCGAGCCGGTGTCGCGGCTGCCGCAGCGCAGCGCGCACGCGCGGCTGCTGGCGGCTTCGCTGGACCCGGAGCCGCGCCGGCGTCCGACGCTGAACGCGGTCCGGCGCGAGGTCGAGGGCTGGCTGTCCCGGGCGGGCAAGTCGGCCGACGGCCCGGTGACGCGGGTGGTGCCGCGCCAGCCGGGGAGCCAGCTGCCCCGCCGCTAACCGGGCTTCACGGCCGAGAAGGACAGCAGCTGCTTCGGCGCCACCTGGACGTCGACCTGCGCGAACCCGGCCTGCTCGAGTCGCGCGGGGAACGTCGCCGGGTCGATGACGTTCATCGTGTCGCCGATGTGCAGCAGGCGGAACCTGAGGTTCAGCTGGCCGTCGCTGCCGCAGTACGTGCCGCCCGGGCGCAGGACCCGCGCGGCCTCGGCGAAGATCGCGTCCTGCAGCGACGCCGTCGGCACGTGGTGCAGCATCGTGAAGCACACGACGGTGGAGAAGCGCCCGGAGTCGAACGGCATCTCCGCGCCGCTGCCCTCGACGACCTCCGCGCGGTCGCCGTACTTCGCCCGCAGCAGCTCGGTGGACGCGTGGTCGATCTCCAGGACCGTCAGCTTCGGAACCGCCTTGAGCAGCACGTTCGTGGTGGCGCCGAAGCCGGGGCCGATCTCGAGGACGTCGTCACCGAGGTCTCGTTTCGCCAGCCACGGCGTCAGGCGCTCCTCGACCGTCGCGGCCCACTTGTCCGAGCTGCAGATCTTGCGGTGGATCAGGTTCATCGGCATGCGTCCGAAGCTATGGGGGCACGCGGGTGACCGGTAGCCGATACGCTGTCAAGTGATGTCGCGAAACGGCCAAGCCATGCTCCTCGGCGCGTTCGACCTGCCCGCCGGCACCTGGTTCCCCTGGCACGAGCACCCGGCGCACCAGCTGGTCTGGTCGGCCCGCGGCGTCGTCGCGGTCAAGGCGGGCGACGCCGGCTGGGTGCTGCCGCCGACCCGGGCCCTCTGGGTGCCGGCCGGCGTCCGCCACCGCACGGGCGCGCTGGGGCGGGCGCAGCTGCGCGGCATCTACGCCGACCCGGCGCGTTCGCCGGTGTCGTGGCCGCAACCGCGGATGGTGGCCGTCCGGCCGCTGCTGCGGGAGCTGCTGGAATACCTGACCGGCGACAGCGTCGCGCCCGCCGCCCGGCTGCGCGCCGAGGCCGTGGCCTTCGACCTGCTCGAACCCCTCGATGTCGTGCCGATCGTCGTGCCGTCGCCGTCCGACCCGCGCGCCCGCGACGTCGAGCGGGCGGTCCTGGCGAACCCGGCGGACCCGCGCACGCTGGCCGAGTTCGGCCGGGACGTCGGCGCGGCGGAGCGGACGCTCGCGCGGATCTTCGTCCGGGACTGCCGGATGCCGTTCGGGACGTGGCGCACGCAGGTGCGGCTGCGTGCGGCCCTGCCGCTGCTGGCCCAGGGCGCACCGATCGAGACGGTGGCGCACCGCGTGGGGTACAGCTCGGCGAGCGCGTTCGTCGCGGCCTTCAAGCGGGCCGTCGGAGTCACGCCGGGGGCCTACTTCGCGGGCTGACCCAGCTCCGCCTCAAGCGCCCCAAGGCGGCCTTGGTTGCGTGTGACGCACCGAAGGCGGCCTTGGTTGCGTCTGACGCACCGAAGGCCACATTGGGGCGCTTGGGGCCCGGGGTGACTAGCGCCAGGAGGGGAGCCAGCGCTCGGCCTCCCACTGGCCGTTCGTGATCGCGATGCCGTTCAGGATCGGCCACAGCCAGGCGAAGTTCGCCACCACCAGCCCGACGTACAGCGACACGACGAGCAGGCCGGTCCCGCGTCTTTCGAACCCGCGCCGGGCGCTGCCCAGGATCTGGCCCAGGCACAGCGTCAGCCCGAGCACCAGGAACGCCGCCAGCGGGGTCGCGTAGAAGAAGTACATCTGCCGGTCGATGTTGGTGAACCAGAAGACGTACCCGCCGAGGTAGCCGACCAGCACGGCGGCGTAGCGCCAGTCCGCGCGGAAGATCGAGCGCCAGGCCGCCCAGCCGAGCATCGGAATCGCCAGCCACCACATCGCCGGCGTGCCGATCAGCATCGTCGCGCTGATGCAGCGGGCCTCGCCGCAGCCGGTGACCTCGCCGTTGTAGCTGTACAGCATCGGGCGCAGGCCCATCGGCCACGTCCACGGCTTCGACTCCCACGGGTGCGGGTTGTCCTTGGGCGTGACCAGCGTTTCGTGGAAGTGCAGGACGTTCGCCGTGTAGTCGCCGAGCGAGCGCAGTGCCGGCGGCATCCACGACCAGAAGCCCGGCGCGATGTCCTTGATCTCGGTGTAGTGCCGGTCGGTGGCGGTTTCGCTGGCGAACCAGGCCCAGTACGCGGCGAAGTACATCAGGAACGGGATGACCAGGATCGCCCACAGCGCCGGCAGCACGTCCCGGCGGAGCGTGCCCAGCCAGGGCCGTTCGACGCCGGCCGCGCGGCGGGCGGCGACGTCGAAGAACACGGTGAGCAGCCCGAACGCGACGATGTAGTACAGCGCCGACCACTTGACGCCGAAGGTCAGCCCGATCATCAGCCCGGTCGCGAACCGCCACCAGCGGAAGCCCAGCCTGGGCCCCCAGACGGACTCGTTCACCCAGCCTTCGCGGACCGCCGTGGCCAGCCGCTCGCGCACCTGGTCGCGGTCGACGAGCACACAGGCGAACGCCGCGAACACGAACAGGGCGATGAAGATGTCGAGCATGCCCATGCGCGATTGCAGGTGCAGCACGCCGTCGCTGATCACCAGGATGCCGGCGATGCCACCGAGCAGCGTCGAACGCGTCAGGCGGCGGGCGACGCGGATGACCAGCAGCACCAGCAGCGTGCCGGCCAGCGCGGGCATGATCCGCCAGCCCCAGCCGTTGTAGCCGAACAGCCATTCGCCGATCGCGATCAGCTGCTTCGCCAGCGGCGGGTGGACGACCAGTTCGTACCCGTAGTTGTCCTCGTAACCGCCGTTGCGCAGCATCTGCCACGCCTGCGGCACGTAGTGCTTCTCGTCGAAGACCGGGCTGCCCTTGTCGGTCGGGTCGCCGAGGTTCTGCAGGCGGACGACGCCGCCGATCAGCGTCAGCACGAGGGTGACGACCCAGCCGCGCAGCCGGTCGGTCGGCATGCCTCGGCCGAGCAGGGTCAGTTCGCGGTCGGTGGGCGGCCGGAGCGCCTCGACCGGGTCCGGCCGGACGCTTTCGTCGTCGGGACGGGTCAGCACGGCGGTCACGGGGCGATCCTACGGGCGGGAGGGGGCGTCCGTCGTGGCGGATCCGCTGATCAGCCTAGGCTGGCCGGGTGACTTCCGGCCGCCTGATCCTCGCCGCCACCCCGCTCGGCGACGTCCGCGACGCTTCCCCGCGCCTGGCGTCGGCGCTGGCGGAAGCCGACGTCATCGCGGCCGAGGACACCCGGCGGCTGCGGTCGCTGGCCGCCGCGCTGGAGGTGACCCCGCGCGGCCGGGTGGTGAGCTTCTACGAGGACGTCGAGTCGGCGCGCCTGCCCAAGCTGCTGGCGGCGTTGCACGCGGGGGAGTCGGTGGTCCTGGTGACCGACGCCGGGATGCCGAGCGTGTCCGATCCGGGCTTCCGCCTGGTGGCGGCCTGCGTCGCGGAGGACCTGCCGGTGACGTGCCTGCCGGGGCCGTCCGCGGCGACGACGGCGCTCGCGTTGTCCGGGCTGCCGTGCGACCGGTTCTGTTTCGAGGGGTTCGCGCCGCGCAAGCCGGGCGAGCGGGCGAAGTGGCTTTCGGCCCTGCGCGACGAGCCGCGGACGGCGGTGTTCTTCGAGTCCCCGCACCGGCTGGGGTCCCTGCTGGCGGACGCGGCGGGAGTTCTGGGGGGTTCGCGGCGGGCGGCGGTGTGCCGCGAGCTGACGAAGACCTACGAAGAGGTGAAGCGGGGGACGCTCGCGGAGCTGGCTTCGTGGGCCGCCGACGGCGTCCGGGGAGAGATCACGGTCGTGCTCGCCGGGGCGGAGCCGCGCGAGGTCTCCGTCGCGGACCTGGTGGCGGAAGTCACCTCGCGCGTCGAGGCCGGGGAGCGCCTGAAGTCGGCGGCGGCGGAGGTCGCCGAGGCGGCCGGAGTGTCCAAAAAGGAGCTTTACGACGCCGTGCTCGCCGCCCGCAAGGCGCAGTGACCGGCGTCCGAAGATCAACGCTCTACTCTGCGTGGCGGTCGTCGGCGGGTATGTCCTTTTTGGGCATTTGGGCGGCCCTGCGCCGATTAAGCCGTTCGGCCGCTGGTGCGGGACCCCCTTCATCGGAGATCGTTTCGGGTGCGCGGTCCGGGGGTGGTCCGGCCGCACGAAGAGGGGGTTCTTCGCGTGTCTTCGTCGTGCCTGAGATCCAGACTCGGTGCTGTCCTGCTCGTGTTGGCCGTGGCCTTCGGGATCGTCCCCGCCACGGCTTTTTTGCGCCCCGCGGCCGCCGTGGCCGACACCGCCGCGCAAGTGCCGGACACCGCGCCCGACGAGGCGACCGCGGCCCGCTACGCCGGCCGGGCGCACAAGCGCGTCCAGGTGATGGACCAGACCACTGAGACCGCCGAGACGTTCGCCGAGCCGGACGGGACCTTCACGACCACCCGCCACCTGCGGCCGGTGCGCGTCAAGCAGGACGGCGGCTGGATCACGCCCGACTCCACGCTCGCGCCGCAGGGCGGGGTGCTCGCCGCGAAGGCCGCCACCACCGGCGTCACGCTCTCGGCCGGCAAGCCGCGCGCGGTGAAGACCGCGGGCGCGCAGCCGCTGCTGCGCCTGACCCGCGACGGCACGACAGCCGGGTTCGACTGGGCCGGCACCCTGCCGGAGCCGGTCGTCACCGGGGCCACCGCCACCTACCCGGACGTCCTGCCCGGCGTCGACCTGCGGGTCGAGGTCGACCTCGACACGGTGCACGAGGTCGTCGTCGTCAAGACGCCCGAGGCCGCCGAGAACGTCACCACGCTCGGCTTCGGCGTGCCGGTGCAGAACGGTGCGGTCACGAAGGACGCCGACGGCACGCTGCACGTCCGCAACACCGCCGGGGACGAGAAGTTCACCGCCCCGCCCGCGACGATGTGGGATTCGGCGGGCATCGACCCGGACGGCCGCGACTTCACCCGCGGGCCGGCGCCGGGCGGGCACCGGGCCGCGGTCGGCGTCGACCTCGCCGCCAAGGCGAAGCTCACGCTGACTCCGGACCGGAAGCTGCTGACCGCGCCCGACACCGTCTACCCGGTCTACGTCGACCCGACGTGGCACGACATCTACTGCCAGAACTGCGGCCGCAACCACTACCTCGTCCAGTACGCCTGCGGCTCGAACAAGTCGCCGGGCGACGCGGTCTGGGACAGCGACGACAACCTCCGCGCCGGCTACGTGAACGACACGAAGTCGCTCTGCAACGGGTCGCACCTGATCACCGCCCGCTCGTTCGTCGAGATGAACCTGGGCGGGCTCGCCGGCAAGAAGATCTACGGTGCCCAGCTGAACCTCGGCCTGACCAACCCCGGCACCTGCGGCCGGACCAACAACATCGTCTGGTCCGGCGTGATCAGCCCCGGCTTGGCGTTCAACAGCGGGCCGCCGTGGTGGAACACGGTCGCGACGGTCGACGGCTGCTCGGCGAACGCCGGCTTCGACATCACCTCGACCATCGCGACCGCGGTCAACGGCAACTCGCCGACGTGGACGTTCGGCATCGTCTCGCCGGACGAGGGCGACCAGCTGACGTGGAAGCGCTACTCGACGCAGATCGGCTTCTCGGTCAGCTACAACTCCCCGCCGAACCAGCCGGCGAACCTCGCCATCTTCAACGGCACGCAGTCGTACCCCTGCGTGCAGGGCGCTTCGCGGCCGGTCCTCGGCCCGACGAGCACCGGCTACGTCACCCGGGCCAACGTCTCCGACCCCGACGGCAACGGGCTGGACGCCCGGTTCCGCATCTACAAGGGGCTCGTCAGCAAGGGCCCGGGCAACTACACCTGGGACGGCCGCGAGTTCGGCTCGGACAACATCGTCAGCGACGCCAACCCGGCGAACCGGAACGCGGTCACGACCCTGCCCAAGGACGAGATGAACGCCGACGGGCTCTACTCGTGGGACGTCCATTCGACGGACGGCAAGGACACCTCGTGGGCCGTGCCGTGCGAGGCCGAGGTGGAACTGACCCCGCCCGCGGCGCCGGCGGTGGCGTCGCAGACCTACCCGGCCGGCGCCTACGGCGGCGGCCCCGGCCGCGCCGGTGACTTCACGTTCACCCCGGCCGGCACCGCGGCCCCGGTCGACCACTACGTCTGGCGGCTGGACAACACGGCCGCGCCGAGCTGCAACGGCACCGAAGCCGGCACCGTGACGCCGAAGGCCCTCAACGGCCCCGGCACCGCGGCGATCGCGCCCGGCAGCTCCGGACCGCACGTGCTCAGCGCGTGGGCGTGCAACCGGGCGAAGACCCCGTCGAACCGGGTCGACTACGCGTTCACGGTGAAGGACGCCGCGGCTCCGGTCGCGTCCTGGCAGTTCGAAGGCGACGGCCGGTCGAAGGTCGCCGGCCTGCGCTACGCCGGGGCCGGTACCGGCAACTACGCCGCCGGCAAGCTCGGCCAGGCCGTGGCGCTGTCCGGCCAGACCGGCGACTACTTCGCGACGCCCGCCCGGGTCGTCGACACCACGAAGTCGTTCTCCGTGTCGGCCTGGGTCAACGCCGCCGACCTGACCGGCCAGCGGGCCGTGCTCTCCCAGGACGGGGACCAGACCAGCGGGTTCTCGCTGCAGTACCTCGCCGGCAAGTGGGCGTTCAGCCTGAGCGGCGCCGACGTCGCCAACCCGGCGGTCACCTCGGCCGTTTCCGGGACCACGCCGGCCACCGGGACCTGGACCCACCTCGCCGGGGTCTACGACGCGACCGCGCACACCGCGGCGCTCTACGTCGGCGGCGCCCTCCAGCAGACAGTGTCCGCGACGGCCGCGAACGTGAGCGGTCCGCTCGTGCTGGGCGGCGCCAAGTCGGGCGGCGTCCGCACCTACCTGACCAAGGGCGCGATCGACGAGGTGGCGGTGTTCGGGCGGGCCCTGTCCGCGGCCGAAGTCACCACGCTGTACGGCGCCAACGGCGTCCCCACCGGCCTCAACGCGGCCCGCGAGTACACAGTGGACGGAACGACCGACGACGCCACCGGCACCGAAGGCACCCTGGTCCCGGCGAACACCGCCTACGGCCCCGGGTATTCGGACTCGCCGGGCCAGTCCGCCACCGAGGACGCGATCGGCCACGGCCGGGGGCAGGCGCTCGTCGACCAGGGCCAGGGCTACGCCGCGACGTCGTCGCCCGTGGTCGACACCGCGCAGAGCTTCACCGTCTCGGCGTGGCTCAAGGTCGACAAGCCCGACTTCTACACGCTCACGGCGCAGGAAGGCACCTCGGGCGACTCGTTCATGCTCAGCACTTCGCCCGACAACGTCGCGTTCGGCCTGAGCACCACCGACGCGGTCGGCGACGCGGGCAACTGGCGGTGGGCGGGGACGTCCATCACCCCCTACGTCGGCAAGTGGACCCACGTCACCGGCGTGTACGACACCGTCTCGGGCAAGGAACGGCTGTACCTGAACGGCCTGCAGGCCTCGGAAACCGTCATCCCCGCGGGCACCGTCTGGCGCTCCACCGGCCCGTTCGGGATCGCGAAGCAGCCGGGACGGCAGATCGGCGCCTTCGCCGGTTCGATCGACCAGGTCCAGGTCTGGGACCGGGCCCTGCCGGCCGCGGAGGTCGCCGGCCTCGCGAACACCGCGGTGCTGCGGGCGAACTACCAGCTCGACGGCACGATGACCGACTCGGTCAGCGGCGTGACGGGCACCCCGAAGGGCAACCTCCAGATGACCACCGACGAGAACGGCGCGAACGTCGCCCGCTTCCCGTTCGAGTGGGGTTCCCAGATCGAGGGCCCGCGGCCGCAGAACTTCCGCAGCGACCGCAGCTTCACCGTCGAGGCGTGGGTCAAGCACACGTGGACCGACGCCGACGCGGCGAGGGAAAAGCAGCGGGACCCGTCCGACCCCGGCGGGGTCGACAAACCCGGCCGGACCGCGCTCGGCGCGAACGCCTCGGTCTACTCGCCGTACCTGCTGGGCTACCGCGGCGTCCAGGACGCCGCCGGAGTCTGGCACCCGCGCTGGAGCTGGGCGATGTGGATGGCCGAGTCGACCCCGACGACGCCGGTGGCCATCCTGGCCACCCCGGACGCCGACGCCGGGTCGAACGTCTGGACCCACCTCGCCGGAACGTACGACGCCGTCACGCACCGAGCGTGCCTGTACGCGACGACCGACGCCTACCAGTTCACGACCAAGTGCGTCGACAACGTCGTGGGCTGGAACGGCGCCAGTGACACCGAAGACCTCTTCCTCGGGCGCGGCCGCTTCCAGGGCCTCGACTCCGACTACTGGTACGGCGACCTGCGCGGGATCCGCGTCTACAGCGGGGTGCTCGACCAGCAGCACATCAACGCCGACGTCGTGCTCGACCACCCGTAACCCACCGGCTTCCCCCGCGTTCGCAGGATTGGACAGGTTCGTCATGCGCAGAACTGCCCGCTGGGCCCGGCTGGGCCGCTCGTCCCGGTTCACCGCGGCGGTGCTCGTGGTCGCCCTGCTCGGTTCCGGCGGCACGGCCGTCGCCGCGCCGGTCACGCCCGGCGGCTGGTCGGTGCCGCCGGGGCCGAAGGAGAAGAGCATCCCGGTGCGGCCGGTGGCGCCCGGGAAGCTGCCGGAGATCAAGATCGGCACGCCGCCCGTGACGCCGCCGGTCTGGCCGGCCGAGAAGGACGCCGACGTCCAGCTCGCGCCGTCGGCCGCCGCGCAGCCGGTGCGCGCGGCGGACACGCCGGTGCGGCTCGGCCGGGTGGCGGCCGCGGCCAAGCCCGCCCAGGTGCACGTCAAGGTGGCCGGCCACCAGGCGGCGGACGCGCTCGGGCTCGACGGCGTCGTCCTGGCGGTCACCGGCGCCGCCGACGGCCCCGTCCGCGTCGCGCTCGACTACAGCGGGTTCGCGAACGCGTACGGCGGCGGCTGGAGCGACCGGCTCCGGCTGTTCACGCTGCCCGCGTGTGCACTGTCCACACCGGACAAAGCGGAGTGCCGCAAGCGCACGCCGATCGCCGGTTCGGCCAACGACGCCAAGGCGAAGCAGGTGAGCGCCGACGTCGCACCCAGCGGGCAGACGCAGGTGCTCGCGGCCGCGGCCACCACGTCCGGGTCGGCGGGCACGCCCACGGCGATGCCGCTCTCGGCGGCCGGGGACTGGTCCGGCGGCGGTTCGGGTGGCGACTTCACCTACAGCTACCCGTTCGGGGCGCCGAAGGCCCCGAACGGCGCCGCACCCAACCTCGCGCTGAGCTACTCCTCGGGCAGCATCGACGGCCTGACGTCGGCGACGAACAACCAGGCGTCGTGGATCGGCGACGGCTGGGACTTCACGCCCGGCGGGTTCATCGAACGCCACTACAAGGGCTGCAGCGAGGACCTCGGCGGCAACAACGGCCAGACGAAGACCGGCGACCAGTGCTGGGGTCCCGACAACGCCTCGCTCGTCCTCGGCGGCCGGTCGACGCAGCTGATCAAGGTCAGCGACACGTTGTGGCGGCCCAAGAGCGACGACGGGTCGAAGGTAGAGCTCCTGACCGGCGCGGCGAACGGCGTCTCCCACGGCCAGCACTGGCGCGTCACGACCGGTGACGGCACCCAGTACTACTTCGGCCTCAACCACCTGCCCGGCTGGACCAGCGGCAAGCCGGAAACGCAGTCCGCGTGGACGGTTCCCGTGTTCGGCAACAACGACGGCGAAGACTGCTACAAGGCGGGCGACTTCGCGCACTCGTGGTGCCAGCAGGGCTGGCGCTGGAACCTCGACTACTCCGTCGACCCGCACGGCAACGTCAGCACGTACTACTACCAGCCGGAGAAGAACTCCTACGGGCTGAACCTGAACGTCACCTCGGCCGGCACGTCGTACGTGGCGGGCGGCTACCCGCTGCGCCTCGAATACGGCCTGCGCCTGGTGAACGGCAGCGTCTACGGCACCGGGCCGACGAACCAGGTCGTCTTCGACACGGCCGAGCGCTGCATCCCGGACGCGTCCTTCGACTGCGCCCCGGCGAAGCTCACGGCCGCGAACGCCGCGCACTGGCCGGACGTCCCGTTCGACCAGATCTGCGCCGAGGGCGCCACCTGCGACTACGGCGCGCCCGCCTTCTTCACGCGCAAGCGCCTGACCGCGGTGCGGACCCAGTACTTCACCGGGACGACCCCGCACGACATCGACCAGTGGGACCTCGTGCAGTCCTACCCGGCGTCGGGGGACAACGCGCCGCCGGCACCGTGGCTCAACTCCGTCACCCGCACCGGGAAGGCCGCCACCCCGGCGATCACCCTGCCGCCGACGCAGTTCGACCGCTACATCTTCCCGAACCGCGTCGACACGCTCGGCGACAAGTACGCGGCGATCACCCGCAGCCGCCTCAAGGAGATCCGCACCGAGACCGGCAGCCGGATCTCGGTGACGTACTCGGCGCAGGACTGCGTGCCGGGCACGAAGATGCCGGCGTCGCCGCAGACGGACAAGTTCCGCTGCTTCGCCTCCTACTGGAGCCCGCCCGAGTCGAAGGACCCGGTGCTGGACTGGTTCCACAAGTACGTCGTCACCGACGTCACCGAGGACGACGGCCCGGGCGACGCGATCCCGGTCGAGACCCACTACAGCTACCCCGCCGACAGCGCGGCCTGGCACTACGACGACAGCCAGTTCACCCCGGACGACCGCCGCACCTGGAACCAGTGGCGGGGCTACAACGTCGTGACCACGTCGATCGGCGCGCCGGGCGCGACGCAGACCGTCACCGAGTCCCTGTACCTGCGGGGCATGGACGGCGAGGTGGTCACCGACTCCGACGGCGGCACCATCACCGACGCCGACCCGCTGCAGGGCTTCGTCCGCGAGTCCCGGACGAAGCTGGACGACGGCAGGACGATCGACTCGGGGTCGGTCAACGACCCGTGGCTGCGCGGCCCGACGGCGACCAGTTCCGACGGGCGCCTCAAGGCGTACATGATCGACACCCAGTCGGTGCGCGGCCGCACGCTGCTGTCGGACGGCAGGACCTACCGGCGCACGCAGGTGAACAAGAAGTTCAACGACAACGGGATGGCCACCCAGGTCGAGGACCTGGGTGACACGTCGGCCCCGGCCGACGACACCTGCACCAACACGACGTTCGTCGCGAACGACGCCGGAATGTTCGACCGGTCGAGCGAGGCCGTGATGTTCGGCGGCAACTGCGCCGGCACCCAGACGGCGGCGAACAGCATCACCGACGTCAAGGTCGCCTACGACCACCAGGCCGTCGGGGCGGCGCCGACGAAGGGTGACATCACCGAGCAGGACACTCTCGACACGTGGGACGCCGGCGGCAAGCACTACGTCGCCACGGCGAAGAACGACTACGACGACCTGGGCCGGGAAACGCAGGCGTGGGACGTCTTCGGCAACCTGACCAAGACCGAGTTCACCGGCGGCCCCGTCACCCAGATCAAGACGACCAACCCGCTCGGCTGGACGGCGACGACGACCCTCGAGCCCGCGCGCGGCAACCCGACGGCCTCGGTGGACGTCAACAGCGTCCGGACGGACATCGACTACGACGCCCTCGGCCGGAAGGCCGCGGTCTGGAACCCGGGCCGGCTCAAGGCGAGCCAGACGGCGAGCGCGACCTTCGAGTACGGGATGAGCCAGACCGGCCCGGTCTTCGTGCGCACGAAGACGCTGCAGGACACGGGGAACTACACCGACTCGTACACGATCTACGACAAGCTCGGCCGGGTCCGCCAGACCCAGGTCCCGGCCCAGGGCGGCGGCCGGATCATCGCCGACACGCTCTACGACTCGCGCGGTCTCCAGTTCAAGACGAACGCGCCGTTCTACAACGACGCGTCCGGGCCGAACGAGACGCTCGTCGGGGCCGCGGACAACGACGTGCTGGCGCAGACGGTCACCGAGTACGACCGCCGGGCGCGGCCGACCGCGTCGATCCTGCTGTCCAAGAGCGTCGAGCAGTGGCGGACCAGCACCCGGTACGAGGGTGAGCGGACCACGACGATCCCGCCCGCGGGCGGCTCACCGTCCACAGTGGTCACCGACGCGCAGGGGCAGACCGTCCAGCGGCTGCAGTACACCGACGGTTACACGCCGGGCGGCGCGAACCCGGCCGACGTCACGACGTACACCTACAACGCGGCCGGCGCGTTGACCTCGGTCCAGGACGCGTCGGGCAACACCTGGTCGACCAAGTACGACCTGCGCGGCCGCAAGGCCGAGCAGAACGACCCGGACGCCGGGCGCACGACGTTCACCTACGACCAGGCCGGGCAGCTCAAGACGACCACGGACGCCCGGAACTAGACGCTCGTCTACACCTACGACACGCTCGGCCGGAAGATCCGCGAGAACAAGGACTCCGACACCGGACCGCAGCTGGCGACCTGGACGTACGACACCGTGCTGCACGGGCTCGGCCTGCCGGCCTCCTCGACCCGCTGGGACGGCACGGACGGCTACACCAACCGCGTCGTCGCCTACGACGGGTTCAGCAGGCCCACCAAGACGGCCGTCGACATCCCCGCCAAGGAGGACGCGCTCAAGGGCACGTACGAGTTCTCGACGGCGTACACGGCGACCGGCGCCATCGCGAAGACGGTGAGCCCGGCGGCGGGCAACCTGCACCAGGAAAACGTCATCCACACGTACACCGACCTGGGCCTGCCCTCGACGACGTACGCGCTCGACTCGACGACCGGGGCCCGCACGGACCTGGTGTCGTCGACCGGCTACACGTCGCTCAACGAGATGTCGACCCTGCAGCTGGACAGCGCGACGTCCGTGTCGAACGTCGGCGTGACGCAGACGTACGACCAGGTCACCCGGCGCGCGCAGACCACGACGGTGAGCCGCGAGACGCAGGTCGGCGCCGAGCTGACCAAGCGGACCTACACCTACGACCCGGCGGGCAACGTCCGGAAGATCGCGGACACGCCCGCCGGCGCGGCGGCCGACATCCAGTGCTTCGACTACGACTACCTGCAGCGGATGACGGACGCGTGGACGCCGTCTTCGGGCGACTGCGCGACGGCGAAGTCGTCGTCCACCCTGGGCGGTGCGGCACCGTACTGGAACAGCTACACGTTCGACAAGACGGGCAACCGCAAGACGCAGGTCGAGCACAAGGCCGCCGGCGACGTGACGACGACGTACACGTACCCGGCGCCGGGCGCCACGGCGGTCCGGCCACACGCGCTGCAGAAGACGGACACCGCGGGCCCGAACGGCACGGCCACGGCTGGCTACACCTACGACAAGGCCGGTTCGGTGGAGACGCGCAACGTCGGCGGCGACACGCAGACGTTCACGTACGACGCCGAAGGCCGCACGGCGACGGAGACGGACAAGGGCGGCCAGAGCTCGTACGTCTACGACGCGGACGGCAACCGCCTGATCGCCCACGACCCGACGGGCGCCACCCTGTCGATCGGCGACCTCGAGGTCTTCCAGACGGCCGGCACGCACGCGTCGACGGCGATCCGGTTCTACGCGCACGGCGGCACGCAGGTGGCCGAGCGCGTCGGCTCGTCCGGGCTGCGCTGGATGCTGGGCGATCTGCACGGCACGAACGGCCTGTCGATCACGCAGGGGACGCTGCAGCCGAACCAGCGCTACACGGACCCGTTCGGCAACGTCCGGGCGCAGACGTCGACGTGGCCGGACAAGCACGGGTTTGTGGGCGGCTACCAGGACACGACGGGCCTGACCCACCTGGGCGCGCGCGAGTACGACCCGGTGACGGGCCGGTTCACGAAGGTGGACCCGGTGCTGACCCCGGACCTGCCCCAGACGTTGAACGCGTACGCGTACGCGAACAACTCGCCGGCAACGGAGTCGGACCCGTCGGGGCTGTCGGCGTGTCACTCGATGGGGTCGGACGGCCTCCTGTGCAATCCGGGCACACCGCAGGCGGAGGGCTGTTCCTGGAACCCGAACTGCAACGTGGTGGGCCACCACACGCAGCAGGAGATCGACAAGCGCAGCGGGAAGACGGCCCACGACCAGTACCTGGCGGCCCACAACGTCAACACGGCGGCCTACAAGGACGCACAGGCGGTGGTGAAGAAGTCCAAGTGGGACGTGTTCGTCGAAGCGGCGGGCGAGCTGATCAAGGGCTTGATCGGCTGGGACGACATCAAGGACTGCGTGACGCAGGGAGCGTTCGGCGCGTGCGTCCGCACGGTGATCAACTTCATCCCGTGGGGCAAGATCCTGAAGGCCGGCGAGATCATCGCGGACTTCTGGAAGGGCGCAAAGGCCCTGATCACGTTCGGCAAGGAGGTCGAGAAGGCCGAGAAGGTCATCGTCGACACGGAGAAGGTCCTGGTCGACGCGGACAAGGCCGCCAACGCGGCGGCTGATGCCGAGCACGCTGTTTCGGAGGTCGCCCACGGAGCGGAGGAGGCCAAGGGCGCCGAGGCCGGAGCTTCGGAAGCTGCTGAGAGCGGTGCTTCGTGTCCGTTGCACAGTTTCGTGGCGGGTACGCAGGTTCTGCTGGCCGATGGCTCGACGAAGCCGATCGAGCAGGTCGTCGATGGTGACGTGGTCACGACGACCGATCCGGCGACCGGTGCTGCCGAGCAGCACAAGGTGGTCGGTACGTTCGTCCACAGCGACGAGCAGCAACGCACCGAGCTCACCCTGGACTCGGGTGCCTCGCTGACGGCCACGGACTGGCACCCCGTGTGGGTGGAAGAGGTGGGTGACTGGGTCGCGATCGGTTCGCTGACCGCCGGCGAGCACCTACACTCGGCGGATGGTCGGTCGGTCGAGGTCAAGTCGGTCCGCCACTTCGAGCAGCAGGCGCCGGTCTACGACCTCACGGTGGATTCGGTCCACGACTATTACGTCGGCGCTGGCGCCGGCGCGGTCTCGGTCCTGGTCCACAACTGCGCGGCGCCGAACGTCCGAGTCTCCCCGAGCTATGGCGACTGGCCGACAAAGGGAGCCCACGTGCATGTAGGCAAAGCCGAAGTTCGGGTTTTCCCGAACCATCTGGGTGGAGTCGGGTTCAAGCCGATCAGGCTGGGCAGTGTAACGGCCAGTGCGCGAGACGTGTCAGCTGCGCGAGATGCGGTCATGAACAACCCTTCTATTCGAGACAGCCTGATTGACCAGGCTACATCGGCGATGGAACACATGAACAGTCATAACTGGGGGAACAGCAGAAACCGCGCATTCGAAATGAAGATGCTCATCACGGCGTTGGGCAAGATCTGATGACCTTGCTCGAGAGCTTGTCCGAGATTGTCTGCGCCGGTTCCGTGGCGCGTGTCGGTCTCGGGTCTTCTTCGGCGCAGATCCGTGAGGCCCTCGGGGCGGAGTTGCTCGCCGACAGGGATAGAAAAGCCCTCCGGCTTGACTACGGGATGCTGGAGTTCAACCTGTATTCGGATCGATGTGAGACAATTTCGGTGCAGCTGCACCGGCTGGCCGGAGATCCTGGCATTGGGGCCACCGGTGTCTTGCCGATCGGGCAGCGGGCAGAAGCTGACACCGTTGCTCTCGATGATTTGCAAGCAGCTCTTATTCGAAGGTGTTCACTGAATTTGGCGGAAGGGGATAATCGGGCTGGATATCGGTGCTACCGAGTGGTCGGTCGGCATGTGATGATATATGTGGTCTCCGGTGGTGATATCGGCGATGACTCACCGGGAATCGGAGACATCTGGTCGATCAACATCGTTGGGGCGGGCTGAAGTTTCGTCGTCGGCTCACGTCAACAACGCGGTCACCGCGGCATGCGCCTTTTCCGCATCGGGCGCATCCCCGGTGATCACGTCCGTGTACACGAACGACTCCCCGATCCGCACCAGCAGGTAAGCCAGGTCCGGCACCGGCAACGGCGGCACCAACCGCCCCGCTGCCACCTCGCCGGCCAGCAGGTCCGAAAGCCGGGCCGTCGTCCGCTGCTGGCAAACGCTTGCGCGCGTCGTCAACAGCCGCAATGCCCGCTCCGGCTCTCGGCGCAAGAAGTCCCGGAACGGGGGTGAGTCGTTCGCGAAGCGGACGTATCCGCTCACGAAGTCCGCCACCCCCGCCGCACCTCGGCCGACGCACGACGGCCACAGCAGAGCGATCGAAGCCGACGAAAGCGACCACAGGATCTCGCCCAGCAGGCGGTCCCGTGAGCCGACCCGCCGGTGCAGGGTCGCTCGGCTGATCGACAGCTCCTCCGCCAGCTCGCCCATGTCCACCCGGCGGCCGGCCAGGAACCACTCACGCGCCCGCTCGAACTCCTGAGACATATGCCAGAATGTCTCACACCCAAGTACGGAGAGGGACAGCGACATGCGCGCAGTGCAGGTGACCGAGTTCGGCGGGCCCGAGGTGCTCACCCCCGTCGAGCTGCCCGATCCCGTCGCCGGCCCCGGTGAGGTGCTCATCGACGTCGAGCGCATCGGCGTCAACTACGCCGACACCCACCAGGCCGAGAACTCCTACCTCGCCCCCAGCAAGCTGCCGCTCGTTCCCGGCGGCGAAGTCGTCGGCACCCACGACGGCAAGCGGGTCGTCGCCCTGCTCAACGGCGGCGGTGGGTACGCCGAGAAGGCCGTCGCCCCCGCGGCGACCACCTTCCCCGTCCCGGACGGCATCGACGACCTCACCGCCCTCTCCATGCTGGTCCAGGGCACCACCGCCTGGGTCCTGCTCCGCAAGAACGCCCACCTCGAAAAGGGCGAATCGGTCGTCGTGCACGCCGCCGCCGGTGGGGTGGGGACCGTTGCCGTGCAGCTCGCCAAGGCCTGGGGTGCTGGCCGCGTCATCGCCACCGCCAGCAGCGACGAGAAGCGCGCCCTCGCCCTCGAGCTCGGTGCGGACGTCGCCGTCGACTCCCGCGCCGAAGACATGACCGCCGTCCTGATCGAGGCGAACGGCGGCCGCCGGGTCGATGTCGTGCTCGACATGGTCGGCGGGACCACCACCGACCAGAGCATCGCCGCGCTCGCGCCCTTCGGGCGGCTCGCCTTCTACGGCATGGCCGGTCGCGAAAACCCGAAGCCGGTCGAGCTGCGCAACGTTCTCGGCCACAGCACCACCATCAGCGGCATGTGGCTGCCGCACGTCTTCCGGCTGCCCGGCAACGTCTTCGGGACCGCGCTCACCGAGCTGTTCGACCTGGTGATCCAGAACAAGCTCAAGGCGATCCCGGGCGGCGAGTACGCGCTGTCGGACGCCCGCGGCGCGCACGAGGCCCTCCGGTCCCGCAAGACCGTCGGGAAGCTACTGCTCGACCCCGGCAAGTAGGCGTTCCAGGGGTGCCGCCTTATGGAGGCACTCCTGCCACTCCGCCTCCGGGTCCGAATCCGCCGTGATCCCGCCGCCGACACCCAGCGACACGGTGCCGGCGGCGATCTCGAACGTCCGGATCGCGACGTTCAGCTCCAGTCCCGCCACCGGCGACACGAGCCCGATCGCGCCCGTGTACACCCCGCGGCCGCAGGGCTCCAGGGCCGCGATCAGGTCCAGCGCCCGGATCTTCGGCGCCCCGGTCACCGAGCCCGGCGGGAAGGTCGCGGAAAGCAGCCCGGAATCCGGCACGCCTGGTCGCAGCACCCCGGTCACCGTCGAGTCCAGGTGCCAGACCCCCGGCGCCGGGCGGACGTCCAGCAGCGACGGCACCGTCACCGACCCGACGGAGCACACCCGGCCCAGGTCGTTGCGCACCAGGTCGGTGATCATCACGTTCTCCGCCACGTCCTTGGTGGACTGACGCAACAGCCGAGCGTTCCCGTCGTCCGCGGGGCCGCGCCGGGGAAGCGTCCCCTTGATCGGCGTCGACCGTACCGAACGCCCGTGCCGCGCGAGGAACAACTCCGGCGAAAACGAGACCACCGATCCCCAGGAGCCGGACAAGAAGGCCGCCCGGCGCGGGGACAGCGAAGAAATCCCGGCCGCGAACAAGGCTGCGGAGGACCCGGAGAACGAACCCGTGAACCGCGAGCAGATGTTCGCCTGGAACAGCTCCCCGGCCTCGATCGCGTGCACGCACGCCTTCACCGCGTCCCGGTGTTCCGAAGGCAGCGGACGCCGCAACGGCCCGGCGGTCCACGACGAAGACGGCACCGGAGCAGCCAGCAGCGACTCCATTGTGGACATCGATGGTCCGCCGCCGTCGAGGGATTCCAGGTAGCACGTCCCGGACGCGGACCACCGCAGCACGTGGTCCGCCCACCCCCACGCCGACGCGGGCAGCGCGCCGGTCCGGCCGGACGGGTCGGCCAGGTCGTACGAGAGGTACCCGAACCAGCCCCCGCCGAGCACGCCCGGCGGGCCGTCGACCTCCTCGCAGGAGGGGAACTCACCCGGAACGACCGCGAGCGAAGGTGCGATCACCGCTTCGGCGGAGAACCAGTCACCCGACAGCATCGCCGGCGGCGGCAACCCGCGCGAAGCCGCGTGGTGAGCGAGTAACGAAAAAGCGCGCGCAGGCGTGACATTCGTCCGGAGCGGCCTGCTCGTCACGCGCATGGCGACATACCACCACACGTCAGAGCAGCAAATCACCCAATGTGAACGGGTACACGACGGCGTTCTGCTCCACCGGCGCGGCGATGCCGGGGACGTCCGGGGCGTACGCGTGCTGGTGCACCCCGAGCCGCGAGTGGAACCAGCCCGCCCGGCCCGGGATCCCGTTGTGCCGGACGAGCCACAGCACGACCTCGCTGTCGGCCCAGCGGTCGGGGTGCAGGCGGTGCTGCCAGCAGTCGAAGTCGGCGTAGACCAGCACCCGCTCGATGCGGGCCGCGTGCCGGACGTGCTTGATCCACGCCTTGACGAACCGGTCGTCGACGCTGGGTGCGGCCACCTCCAAGGCCGGTGCGAGCGAGCCGGTGGCGAACGCGCCCAGCCTGCTGGCCGTCCGCACGAAGAAGTCCGCCTGGTCGTGGACCGCGCCGGGCCGCGCGTAGTGCCGCCCGCCGGCGTGCAGCCCGGCCTCCTGCGCGCCGGCCAGGTTGCGCTCCGCCGCGGGGTTGCTCCAGTTGACGTTCTCGCTGATCGTCACCGACACGAACCGCGTCTGTGCGGCCCGCACGGCCTGCCAGTCGGTCACGCGCTCGCGGTGCGACAGCGAGATGCCGAGCTCACTCTCCGGCTCTGTCACGGTCCGCCCCCGGCTGTCGGTGGAGAGCACACCATACGTCGCCGGGAGCGGACCCGCAGTGAACACGCGCGCGGTTGATCAGGCGTTTTCCCTCTGGAAGGTGCGTGTTCCCCACCACAGGGACAACAGCGCCATCACCAGCACCACGACACCGCCCGTGAACAGGGCGTCCATCGTGAAGTCGCCGCGGAAGGTGTTCCGCTCCACGTCGACGACGTGGCGGAACGGGTTGATCTGCGAAATCGTGTACAGCCAGTCCGGCGCGACCCCGGACGTGATCGGCAGCAGGATCCCCGAAAGCAGCAGCAGCGGGATGAGCACCGCGTTGAGCAGGGCCGGGAAGGTCTCCTCGCTCTTCAGCGTCAGCGCCAGCGCGTAGGAGCACGACGCCAGCGACACCGCGAGCAGGAACACGATCAGCAGGCTCAGCAGCACGCCGCCGACCGGTGCGTCCAGGTCGAACGCCAGGTACGCGAGCGCGATGATCAGCAGCGCCTGGACGACGGCCTGCAGCGCGCTGGCCAGCACCTTGCCCAGCAGCAGCGCGACCCGGCTGACCGGCGTCACCCGGAACCGTTCGACGACGCCGGAGCGGTATTCGGCGAGCAGCCCGAAGCCGACGAACGAGCTGCCGAACAACGCCAGCTGGGCGATCAGCGCCGGGGTGAGCAGCATCCAGCCGTCCACTTCGGACAGGCCCTGCGCCTGCATGGCCTTGACCATCAGCGGCCCGAACAGGAACAGGTAGAGCAGCGGCTGCATGATCCCGATCAGCACCCAGGTCGGGTTGCGCAGCGCCGCGGTCATTTCGCGGCGGAAGATCAGCCAGGTGTCACGCAGCACGGCCGGCCTCCTCCGCTTCCCGCAGCGAACGCCCGGTCAGGGTCAGGAAAACGTCGTCGAGCGTGGGCCGGTGCACCTGGACCGACCGCATCGGGATGCTCTTCGCGTCCAGCGCCCGCAGCAGCTCGGGCAGGGCGACGTCGCCGCGCGGCACCCGGAACCGGACCTCCCCGCCGTCGACGGCCAGCTCCTGCGCGCCCGCGAGCCGGCCCGCGATCTCGGCGGCGTCCGTGGCCTGCTCCGGGTCGACGCCCACCTCGACGCGGTCGCCGTTGACCCGGGCCTTCAGCGCGTCCGGGGTGCCCTCGGCCACGATCCGGCCGTCGTCGATGACGATCAGCCGGTCCGACAGCGCGTCGGCCTCGTCCAGGTAGTGGGTCGTCAGGAAGACCGTGACCCCCTGTTCGGCGCGCAGCCGGCGGATGTGGTCCCACAGATTGGCGCGGCTCTGCGGGTCGAGCCCGGTCGACGGCTCGTCGAGGAACACCAGGCCGGGTGCGTGGATCAGTCCGAGCGCGATGTCGAGCCGCCGCCGCTGGCCGCCCGACAGCGTCTTGGTCAGCCGCTGGTCCAGCCCGGTCAGGTCGAGCTGCTCGGCCAGTTCGGCGCCCCGCGCGATCGCGTCGGCCTTGCTCATCCGGTAGAGCCGCCCCTGCAGCTCCAGCTCGTCGGCGACCTTGCTTTCGGGCGCGCTGCCGCCGCCCTGGGCGACGTACCCGATGCGCTTGCGCACGCCCAGCGGATCGGCCAGCAGGTCGCAGCCGCCGACGGTCGCGGTGCCCGCGGTCGGCTTCAGCAGCGTGGTCAGCATGCGCAGCGTGGTCGTCTTCCCGGCGCCGTTGGGCCCGAGGAAGCCGACCAGCTCGCCCGCTTCGACGTCGAGGTCGACGCCTCTCACCGCGTGTACTTCGCCCCCAGAGCGGCCTCTGCGGCGGAACCGCCGCTCGAGACCGCGTGCCGTGATCATGAGAACCCCTCTCGAAGGTAGTCAAAGTTGACTAGCGCATCCGCACACTGTGCCCGAGATCGACCGGCTAGTCAAACTTGATTACCAGGAAGGTGGTGTGCCGAACGCGGCGTCGTCCTCGTCGGACATCACGTACTCGCCCGCTTCGAGCCGTGCGATCAGGCCTTCGAGCCAGGCGAGGCTCGCGTCGGTGATGCCGCCCCACAGCCGGTACAGCTCGCCGACGTGTTCCGGCGTGCCCAGTTCCATGCTCGCTTTCACCTCTTCGAGCATCATCCGGGCCTGCCGCTGCTCGGCCTCCAGGTGCACGAGCCGGTGCCGGAGCAGGTTGATCACGCGGGCGCGGGGGAACGACGTCATCAGCGAGATCCCCGCCGACAGGTCCGGGTGGTTGAGCGACGGATCGGACAGCGCCTTCGACAGCAGCACCTGGTACTCCTGCTCGCCGTCCTCGGTGAGCCGGTAGGCGACGCGGTCCGGTCCGGCGCCCGGCTCCACGTCGACCGGCTCCAGCAGGTCTTCGGCGGTCATCTTCTTCAGCGCGTGGTAGATCGACCCGGGCTGGACGTTCGCCCACTTGTCCGCCGACCAGCTCAACAGCTCACGCCGCACCTGGTAGCCGTGCGCGCGGCCGTACATCCGCACGACCCCGAGCACCAGCAGGCGTGTCGTCGACAACCGGGCCTCCCTCTCGACAAAGCACGTGACGCCCTCCGTAGGCTAATAAGGTATGAGCACCCCTGTGTTGACCGCGGTGGCCTGGCCCTACGCCAACGGCCCCCGCCACATCGGCCACGTGTCCGGATTCGGCGTCCCGTCCGACGTCTTCTCCCGCTACCAGCGAATGGCCGGCAACCGGGTGCTCATGGTGTCCGGCACCGACGAACACGGCACCCCGATCACCGTCCAGGCGGACAACGAGAACTCGACGCCGCAGGAGACCGCGGACAAGTACACCCGCCAGATCGGCAACGACCTGCAGGGCCTCGGCCTGTCCTACGACCTGTTCACGCGGACCTCCACCGGCAACCACGCCGAGGTGACGCAGCAGATCTTCCTGGCGCTGCACCGCAACGGCTACGTCGTGCCGAAGACCACGCGCGGCGCGATCAGCCCGTCCACCGGACGCACGCTGCCCGACCGCTACGTCGAGGGCACCTGCCCGATCTGCGGGTACGACGGCGCCCGCGGCGACCAGTGCGACAACTGCGGCAACCAGCTCGACGCCGCGGAGCTGATCAACCCGAAGTCGCGGATCAACGGCGAGACGCCGAAGTTCGTCGAGACCGAGCACTACTTCCTCGACCTGCCCGCGTTCACCAAGACCCTCGGCGACTGGCTGTCGACCAAGACCGACTGGCGCCCGAACGTCCTCAAATTCACCAAGAACCTGATCGACGACATGCGGCCGCGGCCGATCACCCGCGACCTCGACTGGGGCGTCAAGATCCCCCTCGACGGCTGGCGCGACCAGCCGCTGAAGCGGTTCTACGTCTGGTTCGACGCGGTGATCGGCTACTTCTCGGCCAGCGTCGAGTGGGCGCGGCGCTCCGGCAACCCGGACGCGTGGCAGGAGTGGTGGAACAACGCCGACGCCCGGTCGTACTACTTCATGGGCAAGGACAACATCACCTTCCACGCCCAGATCTGGCCTGCCCTGCTGTTCGGCCACAACGGCGAGGGCGACAAGGGCGGCGAGCCCGGCAAGTACGGCCGCCTGCACCTGCCGGACGAGATCGTCTCCAGCGAGTTCCTCACCATGAGCGGCTCGAAGTTCTCGACCTCGCGCGGGCGCGTGATCTACGTCGAGGACTTCCTGCGCGACTTCGGCCCGGACACGCTGCGGTACTTCATCTCGGTCGCCGGCCCGGAGACCCAGGACACCGACTTCACCTGGGACGAGTTCGTCCGCCGGACCAACTTCGAGCTGGCCAACGAGTGGGGCAACCTGGTCAACCGGTCCATCTCGATGGCGCACAAGAACGTCGGCGCCATTCCGCGCCCGGAGGCCCCGACGGCGACCGACGAAGAGCTGAAGGCGTTGTCCCGCAAGGCGTTCGACACCGCGGGCGCGCACCTGGCCCGGTCCCGGTTCAAGCTGGCGGCCGGCGAGGCGATGAAGGTCGTCACCGCGGCGAACAAGTACCTCTCCGACCAGGAGCCGTGGAAGCTCAAGGACGATCCCGCGCGGCGCGACACCGTGCTCCACACCGCGCTGCAGGTCGTCTCGGACGCCAACACGCTGCTGACGCCGTTCCTGCCGCACTCGGCGCAGAAGGTGCACGAGGCCCTCGGCGGCACCGGTGTCTGGGCCGCCCAGCCGGAGCTGAAGGAGGTCGACGACCTCGACATCGCCGGCCGGGTCAACCCGATCCTCACCGGCGACTACGCGGCCGAGCAGGCCAGGTGGGAGTCGAAGCCGATCGAGGTCGGCAAGCCCCTGGCCAAGCCGTCGCCGCTGTTCACCAAGCTCGACCCGGCGCTCGGCGAGACCGGTCCGGAGTGGGCGCCGATCATCAAGGAGTAAGAAGTACGCATGGGTGAAGAGAAGCGCGAGCTGCCGCCGGTCCCGGATCGGCTCCCGGTGTCGGTGGTGGACGCGCACACCCATCTCGACGCGTGCGGCGCGGTCACCGCGGCCGATGTCACGGCCATGGTCGACCGCGCCGAGCGCGCCGGCGTCGCGCGCGTCGTCACGGTGGCGGACGACCTCGCCTCGGCCCGCTGGGCCGCCGAGGCCACCACCTGGGACCGCCGGGTCTGGGCCGCCGTCGCGATCCACCCGACCCGGACCAAGGAGTTCGGCGACGCCGAAAAGGCCGAGGTGGCGCGCCTGGCGGCGCACGAGCGCGTGGTCGCCGTCGGCGAAACCGGCCTCGACTACTACTGGGACTACTCGCCGCACGACGCCCAGCAGGAGGCGTTCCGCTGGCACATCGACCTCGCGAAGCGGCTGGACAAGCCGCTGATGATCCACGACCGCGAGGCCCACGACGACGTCCTGCGCATCCTGGCCGAGGAGGGTGCGCCGAATGCCGTAATTTTCCATTGTTTTTCCGGCGACGCGGAAATGGCCCGCAAGTGCGTCGACGCGGGGTATGTCCTTTCCTTCGCGGGCACCGTCACGTTCAAGAACGCGAAAGGGCTCCACGAGGCGGCCCGGCTCTGCCCGGCGGGGCAGTACCTCGTCGAGACCGACGCGCCGTTTCTGACCCCCCACCCGTTCCGTGGGCGGCCGAACGAGCCGTTCGGCGCCGCTTACACCGTCCGTCACCTCGCGGCGCTCAGAGGCGAAGCTGTCCACGAGGTCGCCGAAGCGGTCCGGACCACCGCCGAACGGGTCTACCGACTCCCCAGTGTCACAACGGGTTGAACGCATTGCGACAACGGGGTTCCCCGCTCGCCCACCTGATGGAGTGACCCAGATCACGACACTCCGGGGGGTGTTTGCGCAACCCGCCGGGACCCGTTACTGTCCCGTGATCGTGCCGGTCGGACCTGTGCTCAGCAGTTGCCGATCGTCACGCCCAGTCGTAGAGACGGCGCCCCCGACCGTCGTCTCGTGAAAGGGAACGATCCCCGGTGACAGGTAGCAGACAGGCTGGAGCGCGCTCCGCCGTCCTCGAACGCAGTCATTTCGAGGACACGGCATACGGCCAGCTCGACTTCTCCGACGACCCGAACATCACGCAGCAGGACATCCTCGCCGCGCTCGGCTCCGATGCCGAAGCGATGATGGCCGAGATCGACGTCGACGTCGACGAACTGATCCGCCTCATCAACGCCGAGACGACCTACCTGCCGCCCATCGTCATCCCGGACGAGGTGGAGGCGGACCGCACCGCGTCGCCGCAGGCCCGCAAGGCCGCGCTGGACGAGGGCCTCCGCGAGACCACCAAGGTCTGGAAGCGCCGGTTCCTCAAGGGCGCCGTCCTGTCCGTGATGATCTCGATCGCCGGCGGCGGCGCGGCCGCGCTGGCGATGAACAAGAGCGTCACCGTCGACGTCGACGGCCAGCAGACCACCGTGCACTCCTTCGGCGACACCGTCGGCGAGGTGCTCGAGGACGCGGGCCTGTCCGTCGGCGAGCACGACTCGCTGTCCCCCTCCCCGCAGGCCGAGGTCGGCGACGGCGGCGTCATCAAGCTCGAGCGCGGCCGCCAGCTGAAGCTGCTCGTCGACGGCGTCGAGCGCACCTCCTGGGTCCGCGCGACCCACCTCGGCGACGCGCTGAGCCAGCTCGGCATGGCCGAAGCCGACAAGGCCGGCACGTGGATGTCGATGCCGAAGAACGGCGAGCTGCCGCTGCAGGGCGCGACCGTCGAGATCAAGACGCTCAAGAACATCACCCTGTACGACGGCGGCAACGCGCCGAAGCAGGTGAAGACGACCGCGGTCACGACGAAGGAGTTCCTGGGCGAGTACAAGCTCACCCTGGGCCCGGACGACCAGGCCGAGGGTGGTCTGGACGTCAAGCTGACCGACGGCGCCGAGGTGCACATCAGCCGCACCGGCGTCTCGACGGTCACCCAGAAGGAGAGCATCGACCCGCCCGAGCAGCGCGTCGACGACCCGGACCTGGCCAAGGGCAAGACGCAGGTCGAGGACCCCGGCACGCCGGGTGAGAAGGAAGTGACCTACAAGGTCACGCAGAAGAACGGCAAGGAGACCGGCCGGGAGAGCATCTCCGAGAAGGTCCTCACCCAGCCGAAGCCGAAGATCGTCCACGTCGGCACCAAGCAGGCCCCGACGCCCGAGATCGGCGACGGTTCCGCGTGGGACCGCATCGCGCAGTGCGAGTCGGGCGGCAACTGGGCCATCAACACGGGCAACGGCTACTACGGCGGCCTCCAGTTCGACAAGCAGACGTGGAACGCCTACGGCGGCGACCAGTACGCCCCGCTGCCGAACCAGGCCACGCGTGAGCAGCAGATCGCGATCGCGGAGAAGGTCAAGGCCGGCCGCGGCGGCAGCTACAGCGCCTGGCCGGTCTGCGGCAAGAAGGCCTGACAGCGTTTTCGGAAACGGCCCCCGTCCACCTCGGACGGGGGCCGTTTCGCGTGTCGACCCTCCAGTCACGCGTGTCGACCCTTCAGTCACGCGTGTCGACCCTTCAGTCACGCGTGTCGACCCTTCAGTCACGCGAGTTGACCTCCAGTCACGCGAGATCCGCCGCTGATCACGCGAGTTCCGGGTTCAAGTAAGCTCCACCGGTGGTTGAACTGCTGGGACCGGCCGAGATCCGCGGGCTGGCGGCCGAACTCGACGTCCGGCCGACCAAGAAGCTCGGGCAGAACTTCGTGCACGATCCCAACACCGTCCGCCGGATCGTCGAACTCGCGAACATCACCGAAGACGACGTCGTCCTCGAGGTCGGGCCCGGGCTCGGCTCGCTGACGCTCGGGCTGCTCGCCACCGGGGCGCGGGTCGTCGCCGTCGAAATCGATCCCAAGCTCGCCGCGCGGCTGCCCGAGACCGTCGCCGAGCGGGGCCCCGAAGCCGCGGAACGGCTGACCGTCGTCGGTGCCGACGCGCTGCGCGTCACGCGCGCGGAGCTGGGCGAGCCGACCGCCCTCGTCGCCAACCTGCCCTACAACGTCGCCGTGCCCGTGGTGCTGCACCTGCTCGCCGAGGTGCCCTCCCTGAGGACCGGGCTCGTCATGGTGCAGACCGAGGTCGCCGACCGGATGGCCGCCGGCCCGGGCAGCCGGATCTACGGCGTGCCCAGCGTCAAGCTCGCGTGGTACGGCACCGCACGCAAGGTCGCCGCGGTGCCACGCTCCGTGTTCTGGCCGGTACCGAACGTCGATTCCGCGCTCGTCGCTTTCGAACGCGGCGACGCGACGGCGTCCGCGGACCGGGACAGCCTTTTCGGTCTCGTGGACGCCGCGTTCTCACAGCGCAGGAAGACGCTCCGCGCCGCGCTCGCGGGCTGGGCCGGCTCGGCCGAGCGGGCCGGCGAACTCCTGAGGGCCGCCGGGATCGACCCGAAGACCCGCGGTGAGCAGCTGGACGTGCACGACTTCGCCCGGATCGCCGCCGCGCGCTAGCCGCTCCACAGTGGAAGCGGAAAATACGCCCTCGGAGGCCCCGTTCCCGCGATCCGGACACCTCCAGTCGTGTGATCTGGGCCGATGGGCTTGCTTTCGCTGCTCGGGATCGGTTTTACTCAATACGTCCATCCCGAGCGACTGAGAGACCTGGCTCGCCGAAGTCGCAGCAACCACCCTCCGCAGGGCAGGTGCTACCGCCAGGACCGATGGAGGCCGTTTTCGATGAAGAGGGTAGCTCGCCCCCTGCTCCTGACCCGGCGTCGCGTCGTCGACGAAGGCCGCCGCTCCGTGACCGCATGTCGGCGCTCCAACTGAGCTAGTCCGAGCCGGTCCACCTCTTCTCCTTGCACCGTCCGAACAGGACGGAACTCGCTTGCGGCCGGGCGCTGTGCCATGCACGCGCCCCGTTTTCTGGAGCCTTCGTGATCACGGTCGAAAACCTGTCCAAAACCTTTGCCACCAACGGAAACTCCGTCGTCGCGCTGCGGGACGTGAGCGTCGACGTCCAGGCGGGCTCGCTGTTCGGCGTGGTCGGTCCCGCCGGTTCGGGCAAGTCCGTCCTCGCCCGGTGCATCGCCCTGCAGGAGCGCCCCGACCGCGGTGTCGTCCGCCTCGACGGCCTCAACACCGGCACCCTCGACGGCCGCCGCCTCCGCGAAATCCGCCGTCAGCTCGGCGTCGTTTCGACGAAGCCGGAGCTGATCGCCGAGCGCACCATCGCCGGCAACATCGCTTCCCCGCTCGAGCAGCTCGGCGTCGACGGCCCGCAGCGCCGCAGCCGGGTCGGTTCGCTGCTCGACCTCGTCGGCCTGACGCAGCGCGCCGCGCAGCGTCCCGGCGAGCTGTCCGCCGGCCAGCTCCGCCGCGTCGCGGTCGCGAAGGCCCTCGCGGCGGCCCCGGCCGTGCTGCTCGCCGACGACCCGACCGCGGGTGTCGACCCGGAGGAGGCCGGCGCGGTGCTCGCCGTCCTCGACCGGGCCCGTTCGGAGCTGGGCACCACCGTCGTCGTCACGACGCCGGACGCGGGCGTGGTCCGCCGGGTCTGCGACGACGTCGCGGTGCTGGAGGACGGCACGGTCGTCGAGCGCGGCACGGTGCTCGACCTGATCTCGAACCCGGCCAGCCGCACCGCGCAGGCGCTGCTGCCGGCCATCGAGACCACCCGCGCGCAGACGGCCCGCTACGACCGCTCGGCCGACGTCGTGCTGGTCGGCTTCGCCTCGGTCGGGGCGCTGCTGCCCGAGGCCGCGGGCCGCTTCGACGTCGAGTTCGCCACCATCGGCGGCGGCCTGACCCGCATCGGCGACACCCCGGTCGGCCGCTTCCGCCTGGGTGTCCGCGGCGAGCGGGCCGACGCGGCGCTGGCGTGGGTCGCCGAGCGCGGCGGCCACGTGACGCACACCGCGCGCGGCCCCCAGGGTGTCGCGGCTGCCTGACCCCCGCCCCAAGCGCCCCAAGGCGGCCTTGGGTGCGTGAGACGCACCCAAGGCGGCCTTCGGTGCGTGAGACGCACCGAAGGCCACATTGGGGCGTTTCCGCGGGCACGTAGGCTGGTCGGGTGCTCGCCGTAGTTCCGCCCCCAGTCACCGTCCGGGTCCCGGCCAAGGTCAACCTGCACCTTTCGGTCGACGACCTGCGCGAAGACGGTTACCACGAGCTGGTGACCGTGTTCCAGGCGCTGTCACTGACCGACGAAGTGACCGTCGCGGTCACCGATGAGCCCGGCATCGAGGTATACGGTGAGGGGGAGGGCTCGGTCCCGACCGGCCCGGAGAACCTGGCCTGGCGGGCCGTCGAGGCACTGGCCGCGCACGTCGGCCGCACCGGCGAGCCGAAGGTCCGGGTGGTGCTGCGCAAGGGCATCCCGGTCGCCGGCGGCATGGCGGGCGGCAGCGCCGACGCGGCGGCGACGCTCGTCGGCCTGGCCAGTCTCTGGAACCTCGACGTCACCCGCGACGAGCTGGCCGAGATCGCCGCCGGCCTGGGCAGCGACGTCCCGTTCGCGCTCTACGGCGGCACCGCGCTGGGCACCGGCCGCGGCGAGCAGCTGGTCCCGGTGCTGTCGCGGCACACGTTCCACTGGGTACTGGCCTTCGACGCCGAAGGGCTGTCGACGCCGAAGGTGTTCGGCGAACTCGACCGCCTGCGCGCGGCGGGCAACCCGCCCCGGATCGGTTCGCACACGCCAGTCGTCGAGGCACTGGCCTCGGGCGACCCCCGTCAGCTCGCCCTGCTGCTGGGCAACGACCTGCAGGCGGCGGCGGTCTCGCTGCGCCCCGGCCTGCGTCGCACGCTCCGGGCGGGGGTGAACGCGGGCGCGCTCGCGGGCACGGTGTCCGGTTCGGGTCCGACGTGCGCGTTCCTCTGCGAAGACGCACAGTCGGCGGTGGAGGTCGCGGCCGAGCTGTCGGGCGCGGGTGTCTGCCGCACGGTCCGCGTCGCCCACGGCCCGGTCCCCGGCGCCCGCGTGGTCGGCGGAGACGACGCGAACCGGCCGACCCCGCCGCGGGTGCACGCATGAAGCACGCGGAGTTCGCGTTCCCGGGCCCGTTGCGGGACAAGCTGGTCGCGGCGATCCTGGCCGGGGAGAAGACGACGACCTCGGCCCTGCTCGCGGAATACGAGCGAGCCGGCGAAGCGTTGCCTTCGGTGGGTGACCGGGAACTGGTGCTCGACTCCGCCGGCGCCGGGGTCGCGGTCATCGAAACCGCCGAGGTGCGCGTGCTCCCGCTGTCCGAAGTGGACATCGAGCACGCGGTCGGCGAAGGCGAGGGCTTCACGAGCGTCGCCGAGTGGCGCGCGGAGCACGAGAAGTTCTGGCAGGGCGCGCAGGTGCGCGCCGCACTGGAGGACCCGGAATTCACCGTGGACGACACGACCCCGGTCGTGGCGACCCGGTTCGTCATCGTGGAAAGGATCGGCTGAGCGGATGGCCAACCTGGTCAACCTGGAGGCGGTGAGCAAGTCCTACGGGGTGAAGCCGCTGCTGGACGGCGTCTCCCTCGGTGTCGCGGCCGGGCAGCGCATCGGCGTCGTCGGCCTCAACGGTGGCGGCAAGACCACCCTGCTGGAAGTCCTTTGCGGACTGTCCGAACCGGACTCCGGTCGGGTGAGCCACGTCGGCGGCCTGCGGATGGCCGTCGTCACCCAGCGGACGGAGCTGCCGGACGGCAGCAGCGTCGGCGAGGTCGTGCTCGAACGCTACGGCGCCGAGCACGAATGGGCGGCCGACGCGCGCGTGCGGTCCATTGTGGATGGACTGGGCATCACCGCGATCGGGCTCGACACGCCCACCGCGAACCTCTCCGGTGGCGAGCGGCGCCGGGTTTCCCTGGCGGCCGCGCTGACCGGCGAACTCGACCTCGTCGTGCTCGACGAACCGACCAACCACCTGGACGTCGAAGGTGTCCAGTGGCTCGCCGACCACCTGCTCACGCGCCGGATCGCGGTCGTGGTCGTCACCCACGACCGGTGGTTCCTCGACACCGTCGCGACCCTGACGTGGGAGGTCGCGAACGGCCGCGTCGAACAGTACGAAGGCGGTTACGCCGACTGGATCTTCGCCCGTGCCGAGCGGGCGCGGCTGGCGGCGACGGCCGAGGAGAAGCGGCAGAACCTGGCCCGCAAGGAGCTGGCGTGGCTGCGCCGCGGCCCGCAGGCGCGCTCGTCCAAGCCGCGCTACCGCATCGAAGCGGCCGAAGCGCTGATCGCCGACGTCCCGCCGCCGCGCGACTCCGTCGAGCTGCAGGCGTTCGCGAAGCGGCGGCTCGGGAAGACCGTGCTGGAGCTGGAAGACACGACCTACCAGGTCGGCGACCGGACGCTGCTCGACCACGTCACCTGGCGGATCGGGCCGGGCGACCGGATCGGCCTGGTCGGCGTCAACGGCTCGGGCAAGACGTCGCTGCTGAAGCTGCTCGGCGGTGACGTCGAGGGCTCGACCGGCCGCCGCATCGAAGGCAAGACGGTCGCGCTCGCGCACCTGCGCCAGGAACTCGACGACCTGCCCGGCGACCTCCGGGTGCTGCAGGCGATCGAGCAGGTGGCCGGGCGCGTGGTGTTCGGCAAGCAGGAGATGACGGCGTCGCAGCTGGGGGAGAAGCTCGGCTTCCCGGCGGCCCGCCAGTGGACGCCGGTCGAGGACCTCTCCGGTGGCGAGCGGCGCCGGCTTCAGCTGTGCCGGCTGCTGATGGCCGAGCCGAACGTGCTGCTGCTCGACGAGCCGACGAACGACCTGGACATCGACACGCTCCAGCAGCTCGAAGACCTGCTCGACGGCTGGCCGGGCACGATGGTCGTGGTCTCGCACGACCGCTACCTGGTGGAGCGCGTGTGCGACACGATCGTCGCCCTGTTCGGCGACGGCCGGATCACCCACCTGCCGGGCGGCATCGAGGAGTACCTGAACCGCCGCGCGGCCGCTCAGCCGGTCGCGGGCGCGGCGCCTTCGGTGGAGAAGGCCGAGGCGAAGAAGTCGGCGGCGGACCTGCGCGCGGCCCAGAAGGAACTGGGCAGGCTGGAGCGCAAGCTCGACCAGCTGCACGCCAAGGAGGAGAAGCTCCACGCGGCGCTGCTCGAGGCCGCGACGGACCCGGCGAAGCTGATGGCGCTGAACGCGGAGCTGAAGGGCGTCCAGGGCGAGATCGAGGACGTCGAAGGGCGCTGGCTGGAGACGTCCGAACTGCTGGAGTGAGCCTCTTTCCGCTTTGCGCGGCGGACGTTGACGCGGAGACAGTAATGTTCCCGCTATGAGCAGGTTCGTGGACACGCTCGTCGCCACCGCGACGCAGCGGGGGCAGCAGCGCGGCATGGTCACCGGGGAGCCGAAGGAGCCGGTCCGCCGGACCTGGGCCGAGGTGCACGCCGAGGCGCGGCGGATCGCCGGCGGCCTCGTGGCCGGCGGATTCGAGCGCGGGGGTGCCGTGGCGGTGCTGGCCGCCGCGCCGGTGCTGATCGCGCCGACCGTGCAGGCCGTCTGGCTCGCCGGGGGCAGCGTCACCATGCTGCACCAGCCGACCCCGCGCACCGATCTGGCCGAGTGGGCCGAGGACACCGTGCGGGTGCTCGGGATGATCGGGTCCGACCTCGTGCTGCTGGGCGAGCCGTTCGACCAGCTCGCGCCGGTGCTCGAGCAGAAGGGCATCGGGTTCAAGCTCATCACCGAGCTGGCCGCCGCCGAACCGCTCCCGGACGTCGTCACGACCGACGAAGGCGACACCGCACTGCTGCAGCTGACCAGCGGCTCGACCGCCGACCCCAAGGCCGTGCGGATCACCTACGGGAACCTGTACTCCAACGTCAAGGCCATGGTCGAGCGCGCGGAGTTCGACTTCGACGTCGACGTGATGGTCTCGTGGCTGCCGACGTTCCACGACATGGGCATGGTCGGCTTCCTGACCGTGCCGATGACCTTCGGCGTCGAGCTGGTCAAGATCACGCCGGTCGAGTTCCTCTCGGGCCCGCTGATCTGGCCGCAGCTGATCACGAAGTACCACGGCACCACGACGGCGGCGCCGAACTTCGCGTACGCCATCGTCGGGCGCCGGATGGCGCGCGTGGACGAAGACGACGCCTTCGACCTGTCGACGCTGCGCATCGCGCTGAACGGGGCCGAGCCCATCGACGAGACCGCCGTCCGGACGTTCGTGGACGCCGGCGCGCGGTTCAAGATGCCGGCCGAGTGCGTCTTCCCGGCCTACGGCATGGCCGAAGCGACGCTCGCGGTGTCGTTCGCGCCGCTGTTCACCGGCCTCACCCTGGACGTCATCGAGGCCGACGCGCTGGAGGCGGAAAACCGCGCGGTGCCGGTCCCCGAGGGCGACCCGCGGCGCGGCACCGACAGCGTCCGGTCGTTCGCGCTGCTCGGCCGGCCGCTGGACGGGCTGGAAGCGGAGATCGTGAACGAAGCGGGAGAGCGGCTGGGCGAGCGGGAGGTCGGCGAGATTCGGCTCCGCGGCGAGGCCGTGACGCCCGGCTACCTGACCATGGACGGCCCGCTCGCGACCCAGGACGCCGACGGCTGGCTCGACACGGGCGACCTGGGGTACCTGGTGGACGGCCAGATCGTCATCTGCGGCCGCCGCAAGGACGTCATCATCATGGGCGGCCGCAACCTGTACCCGACGGACATCGAGCGCGCGGCGACCTCGGTCGAAGGGGTCCGCGCGGGCAACGCGGTGGCGGTCCGGCTGGACGCGGGCAGCCGCCGCGAGCGGTTCGCGGTGGTGGTCGAGTCGAAGCTGGCGGGTGACGCCGAAGCCGAGAAGAACCTGATGAAGCAGGTCTCGGCCCGCGTCCGCGACGCCGTCGACATGCGGCCGTACGCGGTGGTGGTGCTCCCGGCGGGCAGCCTCCCGAAGACGCCGTCCGGCAAGGTCAAGCGCGCGGCGACGGCGGTCCAGTTCGCGGACAAGATCAAGAAGAACGCCGACGCCTGACCCAAGCGCCCCAATGAGGTTTTCTCAGTAGCGGCCTTGGTGCTCGTGATGGGTCAGGACGAGGGCTGCTTGGACGATGGCGCCGATGCGTTTCGGGCAGAGAGTGACCCGTCGTAGGGCTGACCAGCGGG